>CP111109.1:0-1965000 GCA_026314275.1 Comamonadaceae bacterium AAW | reverse complement strand
AACACCAGTGTGGCCAGGCCCGTGAGGGTGAGGATCTTCGATACGGGAATACCGTCTTTGCCCCCATACCCGGCCGCACGGATGGCCGCCACACCGGGCAGGTTCTGGGATGCCATGGTGACCACAAACAGCGGAATCGCCAGGCTGACAATCGCGCCATAGGTAAACCGGGGCATGGTAAAAACCGGTTTTGCAAGATCAAAACTGATGCTAGCGCCCGCCAGTTGGCCGCGAGCAGCTACAAAATATATAGCGATCACCAACGTCAGCACGACCGCATACCGGGGCAACAGGCGTTTGCCCAGCAAATAGGTGCCCAGCATCAGCAGCACCAGCGGTAATGCGGTTTGTGCCGCAGCAAAGGCCTGCAGGCCAAACCGCGCCAGCACCCCCGCCAGCAAGGCAGCCGCAATCGCCACCGGGATGCGGTCCATGATCCGCTCGAACCAGCCGGTCACACCACACAGGGTGATCAGCAGGGCGCAGACCATAAAAGCCCCCACCGCTTCGGCGAGCGAAAACCCGCCCGCCAGACCTGCAGTGGCCAGCACCGCAGCACCCGGGGTCGACCACGCCACCATCACCGGCTGGCGCAACCACAAGGACGGCACCAGCGAACACAGCCCCATCCCCAAACCCAGCGCCCACATCCATGAAGTGATGACTTCGGGTGGTGCCTGGAAGGCCTGTGCCGCCTGGAACACGATGGCCACCGAGGAAGTGAAGCCCACCAGCACCGCCACAAAACCCGCGGTGAACGCGGACAAACTCAGGTCTTTGAAGAATCGCATGGGAACCGATTGTGGCCACATTGCACAGCGCTTGTCGGCATGGCCGCGACACCTCTGATTTTCGCGGCCAGTCAAACACTGGGCGCAGCGTTTATCCCATCACTGTTCTCATCCAACAGCCACGGTGGAACCGGCTCCGCCGGGCCACCAGTGGCGCCCCCTGGGGGTGCCGCAGGCACTTCGGGGGGCGAGTTAAATCTCGATTTTTGAGCCCAGCTCCACCACCGCATTACTCGGCAGGTTCAGGAAGTCGGCCGCACCACTGGCGTTGTGGTGCATCTGGGCAAACAGTTTCTCGCGCCAGGGGGCCATACCACTGCCAATGGAGGGGATGACGGTGTCGCGCGACAGGAAGTAACTGGTGGTCATGGCCTCGATCTCGCAGCCGCGCCCGCGCATGTTTTCCAGCGCACGGGGCACATCGGGGTCATTCTTGAAGCCGTAGTGGATCACCACCTGCCAGCAGTCGTGCCCCAGCGACTCGATGGCCAGGCGTTTGTCCATGCCAATCCACGGCACTTCGTGGCTGCGCACGGTGACAAACAGGTTGTGCTCGTGCAGCACCTTGTTGTGTTTGAGGTTGTGCAGCAGCGCGTTGGGCACCGAGCCCGGCTCCGCGGTCAGAAACACAGCCGTGCCTTCGACGCGGGTGGGTGGGCTGACAAACACCGCCTCCAGAAAACTCTTCAAATCGATGGAGTCCTCGCGCAGCTTGGTGCCCAGCAGACGCCGGCCTTCTTTCCAGGTCAGCATCAGCGCAAAGATCGCTCCGCCAATCGCCAGCGGAAACCAGCCGCCGTCAAAGAATTTGAGCAGGTTGGAGGCCCAGAACGCAAAGTCCACGATGAAAAAGAAACCCGTGGCCAGCACACACAGCCACAGCGGGTATTTCCAGCTGTAGCGGATGACGTAAAACGTCAGGATCGTGGTGATCAGCATGTCGGTACACACCGCAATACCGTAGGCCGCTGCCAGATTGCTGGACGACTTGAACATCACCACCGCCAACGCGATGGCCACAAACAGCCCCCAGTTCACAAAAGGCATGTAGATCTGCCCGGCCTCTTTCACATTGGTGTGGCGGATTTGCAAGCGTGGCAGGTAGCCCAGCTGGATCACCTGCTTGGTCACCGAAAACGCGCCGGTGATCAGGGCCTGCGAGGCAATCACCGTGGCCATGGTGGCCAGCGCCACCAAAGGCAGCAGCGCCCAGGACGGGGCCATCAGGAAAAACGGGTTTTTGACCGCTTCCGGGTTGACCAGCAGCAGTGCACCCTGACCAAAATAGTTCAGGGTCAGCGCGGGCATGGCCACGGCAAACCAGGCCAGGCGAATCGGCTTTTTGCCGAAATGGCCCAGATCGGCATACAGCGCCTCGGCACCGGTCACACACAAAACCACCGCGCCCAGAATGATGAAGGTGGTGCCCGGGTTGTCGAACATGAACCGCAGCGCGTAATGCGGACTGATCGCCCACAGAATGGCCGGGTTCGTCACGATATGGCTCACCCCCAGCACCCCCAGCACCACAAACCACAGCAGGGTGATAGGGCCAAAAAACTTGCCGATGCCCGCCGTGCCGCGTTTTTGCACGGCAAACAGCATGAACAGGATCACCAGCGTGATCGGGATCACATACTTCTTGAAGTGGGGCGACACGATCACCATGCCCTCCACCGCCGACAGCACCGAGATGGCCGGGGTGATGACCCCGTCGCCATAAAACAGGCAGGTGCCAAAAATGCCCAACAACAAAAGCACCTTGCGCAGCTGCGGCCGGTCTTTGACCGACTGGGATGCCAGCGCCAGCATGGCGACCAGGCCACCTTCGCCGTTGTTGTCGGCACGCAGCACCAGCACCACGTACTTGAGGGAGACGATAACCGTCAGGGTCCAGAAGAAGATCGAGAGGATGCCGTAGACGTTTTCGGGTGTGAACGGCACATGGCCCGAGCCAAACACCTCCTTGACCGAGTACAGAACACCGGTACCGATGTCGCCGTAGACGACACCGATTGCGCCCAGCGTGAGTGCGGGCAGGGACGATTTGGATGCGGACACAAAAAGCAACGGGACATGGTCATGTCTGCCCCGTTTGGTTGTCTGGAGGATCGCCATTGTGCGCCGCCCCCATGCCGATGCAAGAGGGGACGGGCCCTAAAACACGCCAAAACTGACTGATGTTGCAGCGCAGCAACTGCAGCTTGACGCGTGGCGCAGGAACGGCTCAGTCGTAGATTTCGCGGTCGGGGTCGGTGGCTTCCAGCTCGTAGCTGGACGCTGCCATGGCCAGCCGCGCCACCACGCCGTACATATAGAAGCGGTTGGGGGCGCTGGCACCCGGCTTCACACCGGGCTGTGGCATGTGGGCCGCGTGTTCAAACGCCAGCGGCACAAAACCCGCCCCCGCCGTATTGATGCTTTCGTCCTCGCCGCGCCCTGCGTGTACGCGGTAAAAGCCGCCCACGACATAACGGTCCATCATGTAGACCACCGGCTCGGCCACCGCGTCATTGATACGTTCGTTGGTGAGTACACCCTCCTGGATGATCAGGTCGCGCACCGGCTGGTTGCTGCCGTCTGCGGCAGCCTGGGTGCACGCACGCTGGGCCAGATCGTCCAGGTCTTTCACGTCGCGCACTGTCACCACCCCCATGCCGTAGGCACCGTTGTCGGACTTGATGACGGCAAACGGCTTCTCGTTGATGCCGTATTCCTTGTACTTGCGGCGGGTTTTGGTGAGCACCTGGTCCACCTGGGCCGCCAGCGCATCCATGCCGGTGCCGTCGGCCAGACTGACTCCGTCGGCCTTGGCAAAAATCGGGTTGATGAGCCAGGGGTCGATACCAATCAGCTTGCCAAAACGTTTGGCCAGCTCTTCGTAACTCTGGAAGTGGCGGCTTTTGCGGCGCACCGTCCAGCCGGCGTGCAGCGGTGGCAGCAGGTACTGCTCATGTAAATCCTCCAGAATGCCGGGCGCGCCCGCCGACAGATCGTTGTTCATGAGGATGGTGCACGGGTCGAAGTGTTTCAGCCCTGCGCGGTATTTGCTGCGCAGTACCGGCTCCAGCACGATCTGCTCACCATCCGGCAGGTCAATCCTGGTGGTTTCCTTGATGTCGGGGTCGATCGACCCGATACGCACATTCAGCCCCGCGCGGTGGAAGATGCGCGACAGTTGCGCCACATTCGCCAGGTACAAGGGGGTGCGCGCGTGGTTCTCGGGAATGATCAGCAGGTTGCGTGCCTCGGGGCAGATCTTCTCGATGGCCGCCATGGCCGCCTGCACGGCCAGTGGCAGCATCTCGTCCGTCAGGTTGTGCCAGGCGCCGGGATAGAGGTTGGTGTCCACCGGCGCCAGCTTGAAGCCCGCGTTGCGGATATCCACCGAACTGTAGAACGGCGGTGTGTGCTCCATCCATTCCAGCCGGAACCAGCGCTCGATGGCGGGCATGGAGTCCAGCACCCGCTGCTCCAGTTCATTGATGGGGCCGGTGAGGGCTGTGACGAGATGCGGAACCATAGTTGCCTTCGGGAAGCGATTGCCGTGAATTGTAGGGATGTGGGGCCGAACGTCGGTTTCACAAGCGGGCGGCACCGGGCACACCGACCGCGCCTACCGGCGCCAGAATGCCGGCGTCAGCAAGGCCATAAAACTCAGAATCTCAAGACGCCCCAGCAGCATGGCCAGGGTGCACACCCACACCTGGAAATCAGTCAAAACAGCGTAATTGGATGCCGGGCCCACCAAACCCAAACCCGGCCCCGTGCAGTTCACGCTGGCAATCACGGCCGAGAACGCCGTCACCGGGTCCAGGTCGGTCAACAGCAGCACCATGCTCAGGCCAATGATGGTGGCACCGTACACCAGCATAAAAGCCAGCACCGAAAAGATCACCCGGTTGTCCACCACCATGTCCCCCAACCGTACAGGCTGCACCGCGCGGGGGTGCACCAGGCGGTTCATCTCGCGCCGGGCCTGCTTGAGCAGAATCAGCATACGCACCATCTTGATGCCACAGCCGGTGGAGCCTGCACTGGTGGCAACCCCGGACAACAACAGCATGAACACCGGCGCAAACACAGGCCAGCCGAGGTAGTCCACCGTGGCATAACCGGTGGTGGTGGCCACAGAGACCAGGCTGAACATGCCATGGCGCAAGGCCTCCAGCGGGGCGTACACCCCTTTGACCCACAACAACCCGGCCACCAGCAGCCCGCCGCCGATCAGCGTGGACAGGGTGGCGCGCAGCTCGGGGTCCCGCCAGAAACCCTGCCAATGCCCCTTGCGCATGGCCACAAAGTACAGCGCAAAGTTGCAGCTGGCCACCAGCATGAAGCCCACCGCAATCGCCTCCAGCAAGGGCGACTGGTAGTACCCAAAGCTGGTGTCGTGCGGGGACAGGCCACCCAAGCTCACAGTGGAGAACATGTACATCAACGCATTCAGCGGGTCCATGCCCCCCAGCCAGTACGCCAGCACACACAACAACGAGAACAGTGCGTACACCCCCCACAAACCCTTGGCGGTTTCCGTCATACGCGGGGTGAGTTTGGCATCTTTCACCGGGCCCGCAGCCTCGGCCTTGAACAGCTGGCTGCCACCCACACCCAGCAAGGGCAACACGGCCACGGCCAGAATCAGGATACCCATCCCCCCCACCCACTGCAGGAAGGTGCGCCACACGTTCATGGACACGGGCAGGCTGTCCAGCCCGGTCAACACCGTGGAGCCGGTGGTGGTCAGGCCCGACACGGCCTCGAAGTACGCATGGGTGAACGAGATGGGCCGGCCAATGTGGTGAAACGCCATCATCAGCGGCAGTGCCGCAAAAAACGGCAACAGCACCCACACCAGCGTGACCAGCATTACCCCATGGCGCGGCTGCAACTCGCGCCGGAACAGGCGCATGCTGGACCACAGCCCAAAACCAAATGCCAAGGTGCACAACATGGCCAGCGGGTACACCTGCCATACCCCGTCCTGCAAGAACCAGGACACTGACAACGGCAACCCCATCGTCAGCGCAAACACCATGATCAGGATGCCCAGCACCCGCAACACCGGAAACATGTCCACCATGGCGTACTCGCTGGTTCCAAGTCAGAAAAAGGTGGCGCTCACGCGGAAGAGTTTTTCCACATCACGCACCAGGCGCTTGTGCGGCAGGAAAAAAACCACATGGTCGTTGCTCTCGATGACAGTTGCGCTGCGCGGAATGATCACCTCGGGCTCGGGCAGCCCTTCCGTGGGGGTGCCCGGCAGCTCCGGCAAACCGCGCACGATCAGGCCAATATGCACTTCACGCGGCAGTTGCAGCTCACTCACCTTGCGGCCCACTACACGTGAACTCTTGCGGTCGCCACGCGCCACAATCTCCAGCGCCTCGGCCACACCGCGGCGCAGGCTGTGCACGGCCTGCACGTCGCCCTGGCGCACAAAAGCCAGCAATTCACCGAGCATGGCCTGCGCGGGAGACAACGCAATGTCGATCTGGGTGCCGTGCATCAGGTCGGCATAACTGCGCCGGTTGATCAGCGCCAGCACCCGGCTGGCACCCATGCGTTTGGCCAGCAGGCAGGACATGATGTTGTTCTCGTCGTCGTCGGTCAGCGCCAGGAAGAGGTCGGTCTCTTCCACACTTTCCTCGCCCAGCAAACTTTCGTCTGTCGCGTCCCCTTGCAACACCAGCACGTCCGACGGCAACTCCGACGCCAGCGCCACACAGCGCTCCGCGTCGCCTTCGATGATCTTGACGTGAAAACGCCCCGGCTCCTTGCTGATCTGGCGCGCCAGCCGCAGGCCCACCTGCCCGCCGCCCGCAATCATGATGCGGCGCACGGGTTTGCTGGGCTGGGCGTCACGCCGGTGTAACGCGGTCAGCACATGGGCAATGTGGTGGGTGGCCGCCAGCACAAAAACTTCATCCCCCGGCTCAATGCGGGTGTTGCCGTCGCAGGCGATAAACCGGTCGGGCTCGTCCGGGAGCCGCCGGTAGATGGCCACCAGCCGCATGTCGGCATTCGGCGAGCTCTCGCGCAGCTCGCAGATGGTGTGGCTCACCATCGGTGCACCGGCCCGCGCCCGCACCGACACCAGGCACGCGCGCCCCCCCGCAAACTCGCGCACCTGCATGGCTTCGGGGTAGTCGATGAGTTTGCCGATGTAACGCGTGAGCGACTCTTCGGGGCAGATGGTGCGGCTCACCGCAAAACCGTCCGGCCCGGCCAGGCGTTCGTCGAAGTGGAAACCCCGGGAGCGCACCCGGGCGATACGTGTCGGGATATTGAACAGCAGCTGCGCAATCTTGCAGCAGACCAGGTTGGTTTCGTCCTGCGCGGCACATGCGATAAGCAGGTCGGTGTCCTTCGCCCCCGCCTCGGCCAGCACGGCGGGCTCGATGCCGCTGCCCACCACACCGCGCAGATCAAACCGCGACTCCAGCTCGCGCAGCCGTGCCGCGTCGGTGTCGATGACGGTGATGTCGTTGCGCTCCGACACCAGGCTGTCGGCCACACTCTGGCCCACGCGGCCCGCCCCAAGGATGATGATTTTCACGGTGGAATGATCCGCACAGACGTCGTGCGCGTCAATCAGCGCAAGCCCGCTGGTTGTGCAGCGATCTCAGTTGCGTACTTCGCCCTGTCCGAGCACCACGTACTTGAGCGAGGTCAGCCCCTCGAGCCCGACCGGCCCACGCGCGTGGAACTTGTCGGTGCTGATGCCGATTTCGGCACCCAGGCCAAATTCGAAGCCATCGGCAAAACGGGTGCTGGCATTCACCATCACACTGGCCGAATCCACCTCGCGCAGGAAACGCTGGGCATGGATGTGGTTGGTGGTCAGGATGGCGTCGGTGTGGTGGCTGCTGTAACGGTTGATGTGCGCAATCGCCTCGTCCACACCCGCTACCACCTTGATGCTGATGACGGCGGCGAGGTATTCCTCGGACCAGTCCTGATCTGTGGCGTCCACAATATTTGCTACTGAATTAATAGCTGACTGCGCACGCAGAATAAGCGCCGCAGCCGGATCACACCGCATTTCCACACCTTTGGCAGCGTAGATTGCGGCAATCTTGGGCAAAAATGCCTCTGCCACGCCGCGCGCCACCAGCAGGCCTTCGGCGGCGTTGCAAGGGCTGTATTTGTTGGTCTTGGCGTTGTCGGCCACTGTCACGGCCATGGCGATGTCGCAGGGGTCGTCCACATACACATGGCAGTTGCCGTCCAGGTGTTTGATGACCGGCACACGTGCGTCGCGGCTGATACGTTCGATCAGCCCCTTGCCGCCGCGCGGGATGATCACATCCACATACTGCGGCATGGTGATGAGCTGGCCCACCACCTCGCGGTCGGTGGTCTGCACCAGCTGCACCGCGTCGGCGGGCAGGCCCGCTTCGGCCAGCGCCTGTTGCACCAGGCGCGCCAAGGCTTTGTTCGACTCGATGGCCTCGGAGCCACCACGCAAGATACAGGCGTTGCCGCTCTTGATGGACAGGCTGGCGGCCTCGATGGTCACATTGGGGCGGCTCTCGAAAATCATACCAAACACACCCAGCGGCACACGCATCTGGCCCACGCGGATTCCGCTGGGTTGCTGCTTCAGGCCACTGACTTCCCCAATGATCTCGGGCATGGCCGCAAGCTGCTCGCAGCCCTGGGCGCAGGTCTCCAGCACCTTGGGGCTGAGTTTGAGGCGGTCGACCATCGGCGCAGCCAGGCCAGCGGCCGTGGCGCGTTCGATGTCACGGGTGTTGTCCACCTGCAGTGCGGCGGTGTTCTCGCGCAGCAGGCGGGCCAGCGCCTTCAGTGCTTTGTTTTTGGTAGCAGCATCCGCCCGCGCCATAAGCGCGGAGGCCTGTTTTGCTTGCAAACCAAGGGTCTGGGTGTATTCGGCAATGTTGAGCGCGTTCATGGGCATGATTTTGACGCAGTTGCGCCAAGTGTGTTGCGGAGCTACCGCGTGGCCTGGCCGAGTCGGCACACCTGCAGCGCCAGACGTTGCAAGGCCTGCCAGTTGTCGGTGGGCCAGTTCGGCTGTTTGAGGCCTTTGACGATGCCGTCCACTGTGTGGGCGGACTGCAGCAGACGGGCCAAAGCGGCGTCTGTGGCACGCGGCAGGATACGTTCGAACAGGCGCTCTTTGGGGCCCCAGATGCGGTTTTCGCGCAGGGCCATGGGCAGGGGGCGGCCTGCATTCATGGCGTCTTTCACACGTTTCAGGGCGCGGATGTCTTCGGCCAGCGCCCAGTGCACCAGCACCTCGGCCTCCCCTTCGGCCTGCAGGCCGTCGAGCATACGTTGCACCCGCAGCGGCTGGCCGCCCAGCACGGCTTCGGACAGCTTAAAAACGTCGTACCGCGCCACGTTGAGCACAGCGGCTTCGACCTGGTCTTGCGCCAACTCACCCGGCGGGTACAGCAGCGCGAGTTTCTGGATTTCCTGGTGGGCGGCGAGCAGGTTGCCTTCCACCCGGTCGGCAAAAAACTGCAGCGTGCGCTGGCCCACATCCCCGGCTGCCACACTCTGGCCCTGCTGCTGCAGGCGCTGGGCAATCCACTGCGGCAGCATCTGGCGCTCCACCGGGTCGAACTGCAGGGTGACACCAAAACTGTCCAGCGCCATAAACCACGCGCCCGTGCGGGTGGCCTTGTCCAGGCGCGGCAGGATCACCAGGGTGAGCGTGGAATCGTTGCCCTGCGCACTGGTGGCCAGCTGCTGCAGGGCGATGCTGCCGTCCTTGCCGGGTTTGCCGGACGGGATACGCACCTCGACAATTTGTTTGTCGGCAAACAGGCTCAGTGAGCCGCCTGCGGCCAGCACCTCACTCCAGTCGAAATGGGCACCCGCCACCGTGTGCGACGTACGCTCGGTGAAACCCTGCACACGCGCCGCCGCACGGATGGCGTCCGCCGCTTCCTGCACCAGCAACGGCTCATCGCCGTGTAAGGTGTAGAGCGAACGCAGGCCTTTTTGCAGATGCCCAGCCAGCTGGGCAGCACCCAACTGCATATCAGAGCCCTGTCAAATCAGGTCGCAGCCGTGCACCGTCCAGCAGACGCCGTGGATCTGGCTCTGCCAGTCCACTGGCGTCGCCCCCTGCAAGGGGGTTGGCGAGAGCGAAGCGAAGCCTGGGGGTCATATTTGTTTAACCGCCGCGAGACGGCGCAGGATTTGCTGGACGATGTCTGACTGCATGTTGCGGTACAGCAGCGCTTCTTCCGCCTCTTTGGCCAGGGCCTGGGTTTCGTTGTAGCTGATGTCGCGCTGCTGGACGATCTCGGTGTTGGGAATGGGCTCGCCCCCGGTGGGCGTGCGCAGGCGAAACCGCACCCGCAGGCGCAACTGCAGTTCACGCACCTGGCCCGAGCTGTTGGTGGCCACCACCACCCGTTCGCGCAGCTCCTGCAACACGTCGAGAATGACCTCGGCGTTGTTGATGTCCTTGGCGTCGCGTAACACCTTGACCTTGCCGGTGGACTCGATGTTGCGGCGCAACTCGTTGCCCAGCGGCGAGCTTTCAGCGGCGGTGAGGTAGAGCGTAGAAAACGCAAAGTCCGGTGCCTGGCGCAGCTTGAAGCCGCAGGCGGTCAAACCCGTGGCGGCCAAGGACGAGAGGAGGAGTCGGCGTTGCATGTCAGACCACCACGTTGACCAAACGACCGGGCACCACCACCACTTTTTTGGCAGCGGCACCGTCGGCCTGTTTCACAAAAGCGTCGCTGGCCAGGGCGGTGCGTTCGATCTCTTCCTTGCTGGCCGCAGCGGGCACGAGGATGGAGCCGCGCAATTTGCCATTGATCTGCAGCATGAGTTCCACTTCGTCCTGCACCAGCGCACCCGGGTCTACTTCGGGCCAGGGCGCGTTCAACAGGTCACCCTGGGCGGCCGCGTAGCCCAGGATGTCCCACAGCCGGTAGGCGATGTGGGGCGTGGCGGGGTACAGGCAGCGCAGCAGGATGCCGAAACCTTCACGCACCGCCGCCTGCGCACCGGCCGAGCCGTCGCTCTTGAAGCCTTCGAGCGCGTTGATCATCTTCATCACACCTGAGACCACGGTGTTGTACTGCATACGCTGGTAGTCGTAGTCCACCTGCTTGAGCACGGTGTGGATCTCCAGGCGCAGGGCCTTGGCCTCCTTGCCAAATTCAATGCCTTTTAGGCCTCCAGCGCCCACTGCATTTGCGCCACCAGCTCCTGAATTAATAGCATTCAGCTTCACCCCGAAGTTCCACACCCGCTTGAGGAAGCGGTAGCTGCCTTCCACGGCCGCGTCGTTCCACTCCAGCGTGGCCTCGGGCGGGGCGGTGAACATGGTGTAGAGCCGCGCAGTGTCTGCACCGTATTTTTCGATCAGATCCTGCGGGTCCACGCCGTTGTTTTTGGACTTGGACATGGTGCCGATGCCGTCGTAGCTGACGATGGAGCCGTCTGACTTGCGCCGCGCCGTGGTGACCTTGCCGTTGGCGTCGGGGATGTCTTCGACCTCGCTCGGCCAGAAGTATTCGACACCACCGGTCTCACCCTTGCGGGAGTAGATGTGGTTCAGCACCATGCCTTGCGTGAGCAGCTTGGTGAAGGGCTCGTCGATCTTGACCAGGTCGAGGTCGCGCATGACCTTGGTCCAGAAACGCGCGTACAGCAAATGCAAGATGGCGTGTTCGATGCCCCCGATGTACTGGTCCATCGGCATCCAATAGTCCGCGCCCTCGGCCACCATCTTGTCGGTGTTCTTCGGGTCGCAGTAACGCATGAAGTACCAGGACGAGTCCACAAACGTGTCCATGGTGTCGGTCTCGCGCCGCGCAGCCTTGCCACACACGGGGCAGACCACACCGGCGTGGAAACCTTCGTGTTTGTGCAGCGGGTTGCCGGAGCCGTCGGGGATGCAGTCCTGCGGCAGCACAACGGGCAAATCCTTCTCGGGCACCGGCACCGCGCCGTGTTCGTCGCAGTGGATGATGGGGATCGGTGTGCCCCAGTAGCGCTGGCGGCTCACACCCCAGTCGCGCAAGCGCCAGGTGGTCTTTTTGTCGCCCAGGCCCTTGGCCTGCAGTGCGTGGGCCACGGCCTCCACCGCGTCCTTGTGTGACATGCCGCTGAAGCTGTCGGAGTTGACGGTGACGCTGCGCTGTTTGTCGCCGTACCAGTCGTGCCAGTGCTGGTAGTCGTAGTGTTCACCGTCCACCAGCACCACCTGGCGAATGGGCAGGTCGTATTTTTTGGCAAACGCAAAGTCGCGTTCGTCGTGGGCAGGCACCCCCATCACCGCACCGTCGCCGTAACCCATCAGCACATAGTTGCCGACCCAGACCTCGACCTCGTCGTCGGTCAGCGGGTGGCGCACAAACAGGCCGGTGGGCATGCCCTTTTTCTCTTGTGTGGCCAGCTCGGCCTCGGTGGTGCCGCCACTCTTGCATTCGGCAATAAACGCCGCCAGTGCGGGGTTGGTGCTGGCCGCGTGGGTGGCGATTGGGTGCTCAGGTGCCACCGCGCAGAAGGTGACACCCATGATGGTGTCGGCGCGGGTGGTGAAGACGTACATCTTGCCGCCGCCAATCAGCGCACCGCTGGCATCGCTAATGTCGTGCGGGAACGCAAAACGCACACCGGTGGATTTACCAATCCAGTTTTCCTGCATCAGCTTCACACGCTCGGGCCAGCCGGGCAGCTGGTGGCTGACGCTGTCGAGCAACTCTTCGGCGTAGTCGGTGATCTTGAGGTAATAACCCGGAATCTCACGCTTCTCGACCACCGCGCCGGTGCGCCAGCCCTTGCCGTCGATCACCTGCTCATTGGCCAGCACGGTCATGTCCACCGGGTCCCAGTTGACGACCTGGGTTTTGCGGTAGGCAATGCCTTTTTCCAGCATCTTGAGGAACAGCCACTGGTTCCACTTGTAATAAGACGGCTCGCAGGTGGCGACTTCGCGGCTCCAGTCGATGGCCAGGCCCATGGCCTGCATCTGCTTCTTCATGTAGGCGATGTTGTCGAAGGTCCACTGCGCGGGCGGCACGCCGTTTTTCAGCGCGGCGTTCTCGGCCGGCAGGCCAAACGCGTCCCAACCCATGGGCATCAGCACGTTGTAGCCCTTCATCCGCAGCTGGCGCGCCAGCATGTCGTTGATGGTGTAGTTGCGAACGTGGCCCATGTGTAACTTGCCGCTGGGGTAGGGCAGCATGGAGCAGGCGTAGAACTTCTTCTTGGACGTGTCTTCGGTGACGCGGTAGACGTCGCCAGCGGTCCAGAGTGCCTGAACGGCGCGTTCTACTTCGGTGTGTTGGTAGGTGTCTTGCATGGGAACTGTTTGATTTCAAGCGGATGCATTACGGGTGGGTGCCGCGAATGGCGTCCGTCGCACGGAAAGGATTGCGCAGGGAGAGTGTGGCCCCGCCCGCCAAAGCAGGCATTTTGACATTGAGACCGTCCTGCATGTCTTCGCTATAGAGAACAGCGCAGCCGCTTAAGCCCGCCGCCGCCACGATATTGGCGTCATACAGTGAAAAATGGTAGCGCGCCATCAGCGCCAGCGCGGTCTGGTGGGTGCGAACACCCAGGTCGTACACGGTGCAGGTGTCGACCAAGGTGTCGCTCAGCTCCTGCACATCGGCCAGTGGCATCTTGCGTTTTTTCAGCAGCACATTGGCAAACTCATTTAGCACCTGCACACTGATGGCACAGTTGGTGGCCAGCAGCTGCTCCACCGTGTCGGCACGCGGCCCGGCATCGACCCAGTAAATCAAAACATTGGTGTCGATAAAGACCATTTCCCGGGTCATCGGGCGTTGGCCTCGTCACGGTCAAACACAAAGTCCACAGGCCAGGGCGCGCGGTGGCGGCGCATGGCTTGCAAACGCTCCAGCTTGCCGGGTTGGCGCTCCACATCGACCGTGGGCGCGATCCCGGCCTGTCGTAGGGCAGCGCGCAGCTGCACTTCGTCGCCTTCGGAAATGCCAAGCTCCTGCACCAGTGCGACGGGTAAACGCACACCTAGGCTATTGCCCCATTTGGCTACTTGCATGGTGGGATCCTTCATGGATATACATGGATGAAAGTATATCCAAAATGAGTGTTACAGGATGACCCGCACTACGCACTATGCGGCTAGCTACACTGCGTAAAGCCCAGAACCAATCCAGTAGCAGGTATCCTCATGTCCCACGATCTTGACTTCTCATTTGACGTGTCCGTTAGCGGCGAGCAACTTCTTGACGGCAACGGACAGCTTGGTCGGGTGGCATGGTTATCCAAACGTATTCGCCGTGACGACTTCTTTCTCTTACAAGACGGCTCATACTCGAAGTTACTCTTTTCTGAGCTGCTTCAGTGCTATGTAGCTGGTCACTTCATTGCCACATGCGTACTCGGTTTCTCGCTGATCGAAAGAACCATTGCTGGTCGTCTGTCTTTCATTGGTGATCCAGCTGCGGCACGATACAAAAGCGAAGACCTGCTCAATGTTGCTCGCGATCAAGGTTGGCTCTCGGAGTCCGAGTTTCAAAAACTTGACGCCCTTCGCGCAACCAGAAACCCGATTGTTCACTTCCGTGCACCACTCTCATCGAGCCGACCTGAGGTAAAAGCTGCAGTTGCTGGTCGAAGTACCGCGCAACTACTCGAGTTTGATGCCAAGGCAATTCTTGACGCCGCCATTCATGTCCTCGGAAAAACTGCGCTTTAACTTTCACTTGAACTGATCTCCACCGGCAAGGTGCTTGACTCAAATGTCAGCGCCTACAAACCGAGCCCTGAATTCCACACCAGTTCCCGCTGTTGGCCTCTTTTCTGGTGCCGCAGGCTTGCGCCAGTCTTTATGGCGTTTTTGCACCGGACACCACCTGCGCATCCGCCAAAAACCCAATCCGGTTCAACCCCGCTTTTTGCGCCACACCCATCACCTCAACCACGCGGCCATAGGGCACGGCGGCGTCGGCGCGGAGCTGGATTTCGGTGTCGGGCTTATCGGCTGCGGTCTCGGCCAGGCGCGTGGCCAGCACGGCCAAGTCAAGCGGCTGGTCGTTCAGAAAGGTTTGCCCGGTTTTGTCGACCACCAGGGTCACGAACTGGGGCGGGGTCTGGGGTTGGGCGGCGTCGGTGCGCGGCAGGTCGAGCCGGATCGAGGTGGCCAGGAGCGGCGCGGTGAGGATAAAAATCACCACCAGCACCAGCATCACATCAACCAGCGGTGTGACGTTGATGTCACTCATGGGATCGGCCCCTTTGGTGCGCTCCAGACGGCCGAATGTCATAACGCGCCCCGCCTATTTCGGGTTGGCCGTGGAGAACAGCTCGCGCAGGTCGCGGGCAAAACCTTCCAGGTCGGCCTCGATGCGGCCGATCACGCGGCCAAACACGTTGTAGGCCAGCACAGCGGGGATGGCCACGGCCAGGCCTGCGGCAGTCATGATCAGCGCCTCACCCACGGGGCCGGAGACTTTGTCGATGGTGATCTGTCCAGCCGCCGCCATGCCAATGAGTGCGTGGTAGATACCCCAGACAGTGCCCAGCAGGCCCACAAACGGCGCGGTGGAACCGACAGTGGCCAGCAACACCTGGCCAAACTGCAATTTGTCGAGCACAGTGTGTAAAGCATTGCGCAGTACACGCGTCAGCTGCTGCGAGCGGTCTGCTGCACCCGCCAGGGAACCGGCCCAGGCACCATTTGCTCCACTTTTGGTAGCAACAAGCAAAGGCAGGACAAGCGCTGAGCGGTCAAAAGCCTTGATATTTTGTTCGGCATCCGCCACCGAGGCGGCCTGCCAGAAAGCGGCCGTGCTGCGCGCCACGTCACCCCCAGCGCGGCGCAGCAGCCAGGCTTTCCACACAATCACGACCCAGCTGGCCACCGACATACACAGCAGCAGCAGCGCCACGGCACGGGTGATGGCATCACCCTGTTGCAGAAACTGGAGGCCGGCCATGGGATGCGTGCGAAACGCGTTACTTGAGGCCCAACACGTCGAACATGTCGAACAGGCCGGTCTTCTTGTCCGCCAGGAACCGCACCGCGCGCAGGCTGCCCTGGGCGTAGGTGGTGCGGCTGGACGACTTGTGTGAAATCTCGATGCGTTCACCCGTACCGGCAAACAGCACGGTGTGGTCACCCACGATGTCGCCGCCACGGATGGTGGCAAAACCGATGCTCGACGGGTCACGCTCGCCGGTGATGCCGTACCGCTCGTACACCGCGCAATCCTTGAGGTCGCGGCCCAGCGCGTCGGCAATCACTTCACCCATCTTGAGCGCGGTGCCCGAGGGTGCATCGATCTTGTGGCGGTGGTGGGCTTCGACGATTTCGATGTCGTAACCGGTGGACATGGCCTTGGCAGCCATCTCCAGCAGCTTGAGGGTGACGTTCACACCCACACTCATATTGGGGGCCATCATGATGGCGATGTGCTGCGCGATCTCGGCGATCTCGGCCTTCTGCGCGTCACTGAAACCCGTGGTGCCAATCACGGCATTCACACCCAATTGGCGGCACACCTGCAAATGGGCCAAGGTGCCTTCGGGGCGGGTGAAGTCGATCAGCACCTGCGCGGGCTGCAGGCCCTGCGCCAGGTCTGCGGTGACGGCAACACCACTGGGCTGGCCCAGAAAGGCGGCAGCGTCGGTGCCGAGGAACGGGTTGCCTGCGATATCAAGGGCCCCAGCCAGCACACAGTCGTCCGCCGACTGGATGGCTTCGATCAGCATGTGGCCCATGCGGCCCGACGCACCGGCCACTGCCACGCGGTGTGGTGTGGAAGCTGTGGCCAGGGCGGAAGAGGACGGAGAAATATGCATGCCCATCACCGCGCCGTGCTTTCCAGCGGTGGGTAGATGGTGGGCGGTGGCTGCAAAACAGCAGGGGCTGCGGCCTTGGCGGCATCGGCTGCATTGGCGGCGGGTGCGAACTTCTGCAGGCTTTCCTGCGAGGCCTCCAGCACGGGCACTTTGCCCCCTTTGCGGCGGCCGTCGAGTGCATCCACAAACTCGGCCTCGCTGGGCATTTCGTCGCCTTCAAAACGGTCCAGCACATCGCCGTTAAAAAACACCACCAGCTTGCGTGCCTGTGGCTCCACACCCTGGCGCTTAAGGGTGAACACATAGTCCCAGCGGTCAGCGTGGAACAGGCTCACCACCAGGGGTGTGCCCAGAATGTCGCGCACCTGCTGGCGGCCCATACCGGGTTTGAGCGCCGCCACCTGCTCCTTGGAGACGAAGTTGCCCTGGACAATTTCCATCCGGTACGGCGTGATGGCGCTGGCCAATTGGTGGCTGGCACTGTCGAAGCTGCCGCAGGCGGCAAGGCTCAGACCGGTGGCAAGGCACGCGCCCCAAAGGGCACTACGGCGGAAGGACAAAAACATGGTGGAACCGTCTGGACGGGTGTGGCGATATGATCGGCCATTGTAGCGGCAGGGTGCCCAGCCAGGCCCTGTACACCCAAGGCAGAAAGACCTCCATGGCCAACATCGACGAACTCAAGAACACCGGCCTGAAAGCCACCCTCCCCCGCCTGAAGATTCTCGAAATCTTCCAAAAAGGCGAGTTGCGCCACATGACGGCGGAAGACGTGTTCCGTGTGCTGCTGATGGAGCAGTCTGACATTGGCCTGGCCACCGTGTACCGCGTGCTGACACAGTTTGAGCAGGCCAGCATCCTGACGCGCAGCAATTTCGAGAGCGGCAAGGCGGTGTACGAGTTGAACGAAGGCCACCACCACGACCATTTCATCTGTACGTCGTGCAACAAGGTGGAAGAGTTCTACGACGCCGAGATCGAAAAGCGCCAGCAACTGGTGGCCAAGTCCAAGGGCTGGGTGGTGCAAGACCATTCGATGGCGCTGTACGGCCAATGCGCCAGTTGCGCGGCCAAAGCCGCTGGACGGTAACACCCCCAGGCTTCGCTTCGCTCCCGCCTACCCCCTTGCAGGGGGCGCTCCGTAGCGTGACATCCAAAAATCTGTAAGAGACCCATGTGAAAGTAAGCGGCGCCATATAACCGCTGCGCCGCTTGCTGTCAGGACTCGTCGCGCTCCATGGCGCGGCGGTGGCGCTCTACGAAGTCCTGGTAGGTGTCGATACCACGCAGGTTCAGGATGGTGTTGCGCACCGCCGCCTCGACCAGCACGGCGATATTGCGGCCTGCGACCACCTGGATCACCACCTTCAGCACGGGCACACCCAACACGTCCTGCGTGAGCGGCTCATAGGGCAGGCGCTCGTATTCGTTTTCCAGCGTCTCGCGCCGGACCAGGTGCACGATGAGTTTGAGGCGCATCTTGCGGCGCACCGCCGTTTCGCCAAAGATCGCGCGGATGTCGAGCAGGCCGATGCCGCGCACTTCGAGCAGGTTTTGCAGCAGCTCGGGGCATTTGCCTTCGATCGTGGTCTGGTTGATGCGAAACAGGTCCACCGCGTCGTCGGCCACGAGGCCGTTGCCGCGCGAAATCAGCTCCAGGCCGAGTTCACTTTTGCCCAGACCCGACTCACCGGTAATCATCACGCCCAGGCCCAGAATGTCCATGAACACACCGTGCATGCTGGTGCGGTCGGCAAAGTGTTTGGACAGGTAGGCGCGTAACACGTCGATGACAAATGCGGCCGACTCATGGGTCGCAAACATCGGAATCTGCGCCCGTTCGCAGATCGACAACAAAGCATCGGGGGCCGTCTGGCCGTCCGCCAAAATCAGCACCGGCGGCTCCAGCTTGACGATACGGGCAATCCGCCGGGAACAGTCGTCGGCCGTGGAGTTGGTCAGGTAAGCGATTTCCCGCTCGCCCAAAATCTGCACGCGGTAAGGGTGGATGTAGTTGAGGTAGCCCACCAGATCGGCCCCGGAACGGGCGGCAGACACCACCAGCTCGTCAAATCGCCGCTCGGACGCGCCTAACCCGGCAACCCACTCCCAGCGCAGCGTGGCGCGGAACTCTTCAAACAGGGCATCGGCACTGACAACGGTAGGTTTCATGGGCGGGCTTCAACCTGGCAGCAGGATTAAGTGGCATCAACTGGGCAAGAGCCCCGGATGATGGCACATGCCGCGTGCGCCGTGCGCTCCCTGCAAGGGGGAGCGCTACGGGGGTGCTCCGCGTCAAGCGGGCTGGGTGGACTTCCAGTCGGCGATCATGCTGTGTAACTCGGCAGCATCGGCACTGGACTTGATCTTCTCGCGCAAAGTGGCGTCACTCAGCAACTCGGCGATTTCGGACAGGATTTCAAGGTGTTTCTGGGTGGCCGCTTCGGGCACCAGCAGGAAGATCAGCAGCACCACAGGCTGTTCGTCCGGTGCATCAAATCCGATAGGAGAGGCCAGCTGAAACACCGCCGCCATGGGCGACTTCAGCCCTTTGATACGGCCATGCGGAATGGCCACACCATGGCCCAGGCCGGTGGAGCCCAGGCGCTCACGCGCAAACAGGCTGTCGGTCACCAGCGCTCGGCTCAGCCCATGCAAGCCTTCAAACAGAAGGCCTGCTTCTTCAAAAGCACGCTTCTTGCTTGTAGCGTCAAGACTGACAAGCACTTGGGCAGGAGGCAGGATGGACGCGAGACGGTTCATAGTGGTGAGAGCGGATTATGCACCCGGTTGCTGGTAAACCCCCGGGCTGCGCGGACCTTGGCCTGTCCTGCGCTTGTCGAAGGGGGCAACACGTGGACTGGCACAGCCAGTTCCGCAGTGTTTGCTGGAAGGGTGCTTGTGCTTCGCACTTTGCACAGGGGGCATTACCTACCCACGTTGCAGAAAAACAAAAGCCGCCAGAACATGGCGGCTGGGTGACTTGCAGACAGGGCCTACATCAGGCGCTTGGGCGCTTCGTGGCTGTGGTTCTGCAGTCGGTCTTTGTGGCGCACCACTTGGCGGTCGAGTTTGTCGACCAGTTCGTCCACAGCGGCATACATGTCGGCATGGGAGCTTTCGGCGAACATGTCATTGCCTTTGACGTGCACATTACATTCGGCACGCTGGCGGCTCTGTTTTTCCTTCAGGTTTTCGACGGTGAGCAGGACTTTGACATCCACCACCTGGTCGAAGTGGCGGGTGATACGGTCCAGTTTGCTGGTCACATAGTTTCGCAGGGCGGGGGTGACATCGAGATGGTGACCACTGATCGTCAAGTTCATAGATAAGCCTCCTGGTACTTGCACTACTTACGGGTTGAAATGCCACCCCGTACGGGGCAGCGGAGCGAACGGTTTTCTCTGTAATGCGAGTCCACTATGCGCCTCAACGGGGATGAATGCAATCCCCTTATCCCTGATGCCAGCACAAGAAATGCAAGATTTTGAAAACACGGGTGCCGCAGCCCAATTGACGGTTTAGCACTATCCGACGGGCTTAATCGGCGGGTTGGGGAGAAGCCGAAACGGCAGGCCCGCTGTGCAAATCCAGCTTCCCCACCATCCAGAACGCCAGCAGGCTGGCGCAACTGCCAAGAACCGCCGCCATCCAGTAGTGCTCCACCATGCCTTGGGCGTCGCGCCCAATGATCAGCCCGCCCACAAAAGCAGCCAGCCCCATCGCGGCCGACTGAACCGCTGCGTTCAGGGTCATGAAAGTGCCGCGTAATTGCGGGTTGGCGGCGGACGTGAGGATGGCCATGCCGGGGATCATGCGGCCACTCATCAGCACAAAGAACAAGGTGGACACCAGCAGCGCGCCCCACAACGGCACATCGCGGAGCAGGGTGGTGGCCACCATCGGCACGATGACGGCCACAGCCAGCATGCGGTAGGTCTGCGCCTTGCCGCGCTGGTCTGTCATACGCCCCACAACACGGGCGGTGAACAGCGTGAACAGGCCGCCACACAGGTACAGGTAAGGGATCTGGTCGGCCGTCAAACCGGCGTTGGCCTGCATGTAAATGGTGATGTAGGGGATGACGGTGAAGCCCGCAAACATGGTGAGACCAGAGAACACAAACGCTTTCTGGTGGTTACGGTCTTGCAGCACTTCGACGATGCCGCGCCAGGCAGAAGGCCGATCCGTGCGGTGCAGGTGCCCGTCCAGCACCGGCAGGGTGATGGCGGCAAACACCACCAGCACGCCACACAGCGCTGCAATGCCAAAAAACGGTGCATGCCAGCCCATGTGCGTGGCCATGAACAGGCCCAGTGGCACACCCGCCACGGTGGCGACAGAAAATGACGTCATCACGATGCCCATGGCCCGGCCCCGGCGCTCGAACGGGATCACGTCGCCCACAATGGTCTGGCACAACGCCGACAACACACCCCCAAACATCCCCGCCATGATGCGTGCCACCATCAGCGCGCCATAGGTGGGGGCCAAACCACAGGCCAATGTGGCCAGGGCAAACAGCACATACAGCACCAGCAGCAGCTTTTTGCGGCCAAAACGGTCGATGTAGGTGGACGCCAACAGGCCCGAAGCCCCGGCCGCCAGGGTGTAGGCCGACACCAGCAGGCCGAACTGGGCGTCGCTGATGGCAAACAGCTGGGTGAACTGCGGCCCCAGCGGCATCATGATCATGAAGTCGAGGATGTGGGTGAACTGGACGCCTGCGAGTGTCAGCAGCAGCCACAGCTCGCGGCGGGAGGCACGCAGAGGGGTCATGTCAATCGGGATTCGGTGAAGTGGGCGGTAGTGTGCCCGCAAGTCCATCGCCTTGCGCCTTGCAGGCGCATACAGCCTGCACGCGCCAGATGCTGCAGTGCCATAATTCCGGCTTTGTCTTTCTTGTTGGAGAACACTCCGTGGAAACCTACCCTAGTTGGTAGCTTTCGGCCCGCTGAACGCATCAGGGGGGTCGAAAGCGATCCCATCCCCGCCGCCAGATGCCGATATTTCACAGGGAGTGAGCCATGCTCAACATCTTCACGCTCGTCAATGGCCGTCTCTTCCAGGAGGAGATCGAGTCCCTTGAAGAGCTGGCCCGGTTCCAGCCCATCTGGGTGGACCTGGAAGCACCCACCGTCGAGGAAAAACGCTGGGTCAAGCAGTATTACGGCCTGTCCATCCCCGAAGACGCGATGGACGAGGACATCGAGGAATCCGCCCGCTTCTACGAAGAAGACAACGGCGAGATGCACATCCGCAGCGACTTTTTGATCGACGACGACGAAGAGCCGCGCACGGTGCGGGTCGCTTTCATCCTGAACCAGCACAACGCCGACCTGAAAAGCCGTGGCGTACTCTTCTCGATCCACGAGGAAGACCTGCCCGTGTTCCGTCTGGTGCGTATGCGTGCACGCCGCGCGCCGGGGCTGATCGAAGACGCGAAAGAAGTGCTGCTCAAACTCTTCGACGCCGACGCCGAATACTCCGCCGACACGCTGGAGAACATCTACGACGAGTTCAAGAAGGTGAGCACCCGGGTCTTGTCGGGCGACGTGACCGACGCGGTGGCTAACGAAGTGCTGGGCGCGATTGCCCGCCAGGAAGACCTGAACAGCCGCATCCGCCGCAACGCCATGGACACCCGCCGTGCGGTGAGTTTCATGATGCGCAGCAAGATGCTCAACGCCGAGCAGTTCGAGGAAGCGCGCCAGATCCTGCGCGACATCGAGTCGCTCGACAACCACACCGCGTTTTTGTTCGACAAGATCAACTTCCTGATGGACGCGACCGTCGGTTTCATCAACATCAACCAGAACAAGATCATCAAGATCTTCTCGGTGGCCAGCGTCGCGCTGCTGCCGCCCACTTTGATCGCCAGCATCTACGGCATGAACTTCAAGTTCATGCCCGAGCTGGACTGGGAGCTGGGGTACCCCTATGTGCTGGCGCTGATGGTGGCAAGTGCCGTGGGGCCGATGTTGTACTTCCGCAAACGGGGTTGGCTGAAATAGGCACACGCCAGGGATTTTTAAGCCAAACAAGCCTCCAGCGCCCACCCAACATACGCATACAGCTATTTTTTTGATAGCAAATGCAAGAACCTCCCGATGATGCCCTGCGCATAAGGCGCGGCGAGTTGCGCCAGGAACAGCGGGAAGTCCACGTGGGCGGCGTCGTCGGCGCGGTCAGAGATGGTGCGCACGGCGGCGAAGGGGATGTGGTAGTCAAAACAGACCTGGGCGACGGCGGCGCTTTCCATGTCCACGGCCAACACACCGGGCAAGGCGTTGCGCAGGGCGTGGGACTCGGCGGCGGTGGCGACGAAGCGGTCACCGGCCACCAGCAGGCCGTGGTGTGCCTGCACCTTCTTCAGCCCGAACAGGGCCACTTTTTCAGGCCCTAATTGGCCTTCTGCGCCCGCACAGTAAGCGTTAGCAGCTTCTAAAAGAATAGCAGTCAAGGCAGCATCCGCCGCAAAGTGGGATCGGCCGTACAACGGCACTTCAAACCGTGGGAACAGCGGCGACGCGTCCATGTCGTGTTGCAGCAGGGTCTGGGCCACCACCACGTCACCCACTTGCACACCGTCGCCCAGCCCACCCGCCACACCGGTGAAGACGATACGCTCAGCCGCAAAACGCTCGACCAGCACCGTGGCCGTGGTGGCTGCGGCCACTTTGCCGATACCGGCCAAGGCCAGCACCACGGGTGTGCCGTGCCAGGTGCCTTGCCAGAAGTCACGGCCTGCATGGCGCACACAGACGGGGGCGTGCAGCAGGTCTAAAAGTCCATGCTGCTCTTCGGGCAGCGCGCTCAGGATGGCAAGGGTCATGGGGTGATTTTGCCCGAGGGCTGCAGGGACGCCGGGCATAAAAAAGCGCCGCCAGGCGAACCTGCGGCGCTTTCTCAGATGGCGAAATACAGCTTATTTCTTGTCGCGCAATTCACGCCGCAGAATTTTGCCAACCGGGGTTTTCGGCATTTCAGCGCGAAACTCGATCACGCGGGGCTGTTTGTAGCCGGTGAGGTTGGTCTTGCAGTATTCACGCACACGGGCTTCGGTCAGGTCCGGGTCTTTCTTGACAATCACCAGCTTCACCGCTTCGCCGGTTTTGTCGTCGGGCACACCCACCACGGCGCATTCGAGCACCCCTTCGAGCTGGGACACCACGTCTTCCACCTCGTTCGGGTACACGTTGAAGCCGCTGACCAGCACCATGTCCTTCTTGCGGTCCACGATCTTGAAGTAACCCCGTTCGTCCACCGTACCAATGTCGCCGGTGCGGAAGAAACCGTCCGCCGTCATGACCTTGGCCGTCTCGTCGGGGCGCTGCCAGTAACCGGCCATCACCTGCGGGCCCTTGATGGCAATTTCGCCGGGCTGGCCTGCGGGCACGTCAGCACCGTCGTCGTCCAGCAGACGGATGTCGGTGCTCGGCAAAGGCATGCCGATGTTGCCGCTGTAGGCCGTGCTGTCCACCGGGTTGCAGGTGGCCGATGGCGAAGTCTCAGACAGGCCGTAACCTTCCACGATGGGGCAACCGGTCTTCTCAAGCCAGAGTTTGGCCACCGCACTTTGCACCGCCATACCACCACCGACCGAGATGATCAGACTCTTCCAGTTGACGGTGTTGAAGTCGGGGTGGTTGGCCAGGCCGTTGAACAAGGTGTTGACGGCCGGGAAACTGTGGAACTTGTGTTTGGACAGCTCCTTGAGCACCGCGGGCATATCGCGCGGATTGGGGATCAGGATGTTGCAGCCACCCATACGCATGCCCAGCATCATGTTGCTGTTAAAACCGAAGATGTGGTACAGCGGCAAGGCGCAGATGGTGACGATTTGTTCACCCGCCGGCACCTTTTTGAGCGCAGGCTGGTACCAGGCCTCGGACTGGATCACGTTGGCCACCAGGTTGCGGTGCAACAGCACGGCCCCCTTGGCAACACCGGTGGTTCCCCCGGTGTACTGCAGCACGGCGATGTCGTCGAGTGTCAGGTTCACCGGTTTGAGGCTGCCTTTGGTGCCGCGTGCAATCGCGTCGTTGTACTTCACGGCCTCGGGCAGGCGGTAGGCGGGCACCATCTTCTTGACGTTGCGCACCACGTAGTTGACCAGTGCACCTTTCAGGAGACCCAGTTGGTCGCCCATGGCGCACAGCACCACGTGTTTGACCGATGTATTGGCCAGCACCTGCTCCAGCGTGTGGGCAAAGTTCTCAATGATGATGATGGCCTTGGAGCCTGAGTCCTTCAGCTGGTGCTCCAGCTCACGCGGGGTGTACAGCGGGTTCACGTTCACCACCACATAACCGGCCCGCAGGATGGCCGCCACCGCCACCGGGTACTGCGGCACGTTGGGCAGCATGATGGCCACGCGGTCGCCCTTGGCCAGGCCCAGGCTTTGCAGGTACACACCCATCGCACGGCTCAGGCTGTCGGTCTGGGCGTAGGTGACCTCCTTGCCCATGAAGCTGTAGGCCACGCGCTTGGCGTATTTCTGGAAGCTTTCTTCCATCAGCGCCACCAGCGAGGTGTAGGCCTCGGGTTTGATTTCAGCGGGCACACCTTGGGGGTAATGCTTGAGCCAGATGCGGTCGGTCATGTCTTGTCTCCAATTCAAATTCACAAAACGCGGGCATGGTCTCTGCCCTTTGCGTCAAACGGTGGGGATATTACAGAAGCTGCGCCCCTATTGGACACAGCGTTTGTACGGTGGGGGGCAAGGCCCCTTATTCGATGGCCTTGCCCATGTCTTCAACCACCTTCTTGGCGTCGCCAAACACCATCATAGTCTTGTCCATGTAGAACAACTCGTTGTCGAGCCCGGCATAACCGGCAGCCATGGAGCGTTTGTTCACGATGATGGTCTTGGCCTTGTAGGCCTCCAGGATCGGCATGCCGTAGATGGGGCTGCCCTTGGTGTGTGCAGCAGGGTTCACCACGTCGTTGGCACCCAGGATGATGGCCACGTCCACCTGGCCAAACTCGCCGTTGATGTCTTCCATCTCGTGCACCTGGTCGTAGGGCACTTCGGCCTCGGCCAGCAGCACGTTCATGTGGCCCGGCATACGCCCTGCCACCGGGTGGATGGCGTATTTGACGGTGATACCCTTGTCGGTGAGCTTCTGCGCCAGTTCCTTGACGGCATGCTGCGCACGCGCCACGGCCAGGCCGTAGCCGGGCACGATGACCACGGTTTCGGCATTGCCCAGCACAAACGCGGCGTCGTCGGCGCTGCCGCTCTTGACCGGGCGCTGCTCTTTGGCACCACCGGTCGCGGCCGCAGCATCACCACCAAAGCCGCCCAGGATCACGTTGAAGAACGAGCGGTTCATGGCTTTACACATGATGTAGCTCAGGATCGCGCCCGAGCTGCCCACCAGTGAGCCGGCAATGATCAGCATGCTGTTGTTCAAACTGAAGCCGATACCCGCCGCCGCCCAGCCCGAATAGCTGTTGAGCATGGACACCACCACGGGCATGTCGGCACCACCGATGGGGATGATGATCAGCACACCCATCACAAAGGCCAGCGCCAACATTGCGAAGAACGCAGGCCAGCTTTCGGTCGCCACAAACACCAGGCCCAGGCCCACGGTCAGCAGGCCCAGCACCAGGTTCAGCATGTGCTGGCCCTTGAACTGCACA
Organism: Comamonadaceae bacterium AAW; assembly: GCA_026314275.1. Classification (GTDB taxonomy): domain Bacteria; phylum Pseudomonadota; class Gammaproteobacteria; order Burkholderiales; family Burkholderiaceae_C; genus JAGOEY01. Next base: position 1,938,769 of record CP111109.1, on the reverse strand, counting down.
GGCGCACCCTGGAACAGGCGGAACTTGTATTTGCCCGACAACTTGCCAAAAGCAATGACTGAGCCGCTGAAGGTGATGGCACCAATCGCCGCCCCCAGGAACAGCTCAAACCGGTTGCCATAGGGAATGGGCTGGTGCGTGAAGCCTTCAAACAGCACCAGGCCCGCCGGTGTTGCTGCGCCCACCAGGGCCGGCACAGGCGCGGCCACGATGCCAAACGCCCAGGGCTCGGCCACGGCGGCCACGGCGATAAACACCGCAGCCAGGCCAATCATGCTGTGCATAAAAGCCACCAGCTCGGGCATCTTGGTCATCTCGACCTTGTTGGCCATGTAGGCGCCCAGCCCACCACCCACCACCAATGCGCCGAGCACATAGGTCATGCCCGCTGCCTTGCCACCCGCCAATTGCACGATGAGTGCGGCAGTGGTCAGCACGGCGATGGCCATGCCGGTCATGCCAAAGACATTGCCGCGAATCGAGGTAGTGGGATGTGACAGACCTTTCAAGGCCTGGATAAAAAAGACGCTGGCAACCAGGTAGAGCAGCGTGACAACGTTCATACTCATTTGTGGGCTCCTGCCGCTGCGGACTTGTCAGCCGCCGGGGCTTTTTTCTCTTTTTTCCTGAACATCTCCAGCATGCGCCGGGTCACGAGGAAGCCCCCGAAGACATTCACCGCTGCCAGGGCTACGGCCAGCACACCCATGGTGCGGCCCAGCGTGGTTTCAGTCAGCGCGGCTGCCAGCATGGCACCCACGATGACGATGGCCGATATGGCATTGGTCACGGCCATCAGCGGTGTGTGCAGCGCGGGGGTGACAGTCCAGACCACGTGGTAACCCACGTAGATGGCCAGCACAAAAATGATCAGGTTAATGATGGTGGGGGAAACAGCATCCATGGCGAGGGCCTCCTCTTTTGGTTTATTTGCGTTTGACTTCGCCGCCCTGCGCCATCAGGCAGGCCGCCACGATGTCGTCGTTCAGGTCGATGTGGAGGGTGGCTTCCTTGGTGACGATCAGCTTCAGGAAGTCGAGCACGTTGCGCGCATACAGCGCACTGGCGTCTGCGGCCACGCGGGCGGCCAGGTTGGTTTCACCCACCAGGGTCACGCCATGTTTGACCACGGTTTTGTCGGCCTCGGACAAGGGGCAGTTGCCGCCGCCATTGGGGCCCTTGCCTGCGGCGATGTCGATGATGACCGAGCCGGGCTTCATGCTCTTCACCATGTCTTCGGTGATGAGGGTGGGCGCGGCACGCCCGGGGATCAGTGCGGTGGAGATCACGATGTCGGCCTGGGCAACACGTTTGGCCACCTCGACCTGCTGGCGCGCGAGCCAGCTGGGCGGCATGGGTTTGGCATAACCACCCACGCCTTGGGCGGCTTCTTTTTCTTCATCGGTGTCGTACGACACTTCGATGAACTTGCCGCCCAGCGACTCGACCTGCTCCTTCACGCTGGGGCGCACGTCGGACGCTTCGATCACCGCGCCCAGGCGTTTGGCCGTGGCAATGGCCTGCAGCCCGGCGACACCCACACCCAGCACCACCACCCGAGCAGCCTTGACGGTGCCGGCGGCGGTCATCAGCATGGGGAAGAAACGCTGGTACTGGTCGGCGGCGATCATCACGGCTTTGTAGCCCGCAATGTTGGCCTGCGAGGACAACACGTCCATGCTTTGCGCGCGGGTTGTGCGGGGCGCAGCTTCCAGCGCAAAGGCCGTCAGGTTGGCGGCGGCCAGGCGCTGCAGGCCTGCGGCATCAAACGGGTTGAGCATGCCGACCACCGTTGTGCCGGGGCGCATCTGGGCGATTTCCGCCTCGGACGGGCAGCGCACTTTGAGCACCAGATCGGCACCCAAGGCACCGGCTGCATCGGTAATCTCGGCCCCCACAGCCTGGTAAGCCGCGTCGGTCGCGCTGGCAGCAACACCAGCCCCTGACTGGATTCGTACGGTGTGGCCCTGGGCCACATACTTCTTCACCGTCTCGGGTGTGACCGCAACACGGGTTTCGCCCACCGTGGTCTCGGTGGGTACGCCTATCAGCATAAATGTCTCCTCGTTCAAGGTTTTCGGATACTTTCGCTGAGCTTACATGAAGATGCAAAGACAGCTTAGAGGGCTTACTCTTGGGCGACAGACTTCTTTGGCGTGTAAAAAACACACACGACTCCCCGGATAATCCAGCGCATGAAAACCCGATGGAAACCCAGCGCCACCGTGGCATCCGTGGTCGAACACAACGGCCGGTTTCTTCTGGTCGAAGAACACACCCCCGACGGGCTGAAACTCAACAACCCCGCAGGCCACCTCGACCCGGGTGAGTCTCCCGTGGACGGCTGCGTGCGTGAAACGCTGGAAGAAACCACCTACACCTTCACCCCCACCGCGCTGGTGGGGGTGTACCTGTCGCGCCAGCAGCGCCGCAGCACGGGCACAGACACCACCTACCTGCGGTTTGCGTTTTGTGGCACGGTGGGCGAAGCTGACCCCACACGCACCTTGGACCGCGGCATTGTGCGCACGGTATGGATGACCGAAGCCCAGATCCGCGCCTGCCCCGAGCGCCACCGCAGCCCGCTGCTGCTGCGCTGCCTGGACGACTACCTGGCCGGCAAACGCTACCCGCTGGACCTGATCACCACCGACGCATCGGTGTTCACACCGGAGCATTTGTGATGGACCCGGTCACCACCTGGGCCCTGCTGGGCAGTGCCGCTTTTGGCGCGGGCGTGCTCAACGCCATCGCGGGCGGCGGCAGTTTTCTGACCTTTCCGGCGCTGGTGTTTGCGGGTGTACCCCCGATTGCCGCCAACGCCACCAGTGCACTCGCCGTCAGCCCCGGTTATTTGGGCGGTGTGCTGGGTTTTCGGGCTGAGTTGGGCGCTTTACCTGCCGCCCTGCTGCGCCGTGAAGTGTTGATTTCGGCCGTGGGTGGAGTGTGTGGCGCGGTGCTGCTGCTGGTCACCCCGCCCACCCTGTTCTCGGGCCTGGTGCCCTGGTTGCTGCTGTTTGCCACCGTGTTGTTTGCCGTGGGGCCGCGGCTGGCACGTATGGGCGGTGGTGCGGGCCTGGCCGCATGGCGCTTTCCGGGCCTGTTCCTGGTCGCCATTTACGGCGGGTATTTCAATGGCGGCCTGGGCATTTTGCTGATGGCGCTGTACACCTTGGTGGGTGAAGCCCGTATCAACACCGTCAACGCACTCAAGAACCTGAATTCGCTGGTGCTGTCCGTTTTGTCGGTGGTGGCCTTTGCCTGGGCCGGGGCCATCGTCTGGCACCACGCCGTGCTGATGATGGTGGCCGCCACGGCAGGCGGTTTTGCCGGTGCAAGGCTCGCGCGCCGTATGCCGGTGCAGTGGGTACGCGCACTGGTGATTGCGACTGGCCTTGCCATGAGTGCGGTGTTTTTTATCCGCACATAACGGCCCTTTCCAGCAGACACCGCGGATCTGGCTTTGCCAGTCCGCTGGTGGAGCCCCCTGCAAGGGGGAGGGCGAAAGCGGAACGAAGTCCGCGAAGCCTGGGGGTGTGCAACAATTTCTGGCTTATGGCAAAACAACGTGTAGTGGTGGGACTCAGTGGCGGGGTGGATTCTGCGGTGACGGCGCACCTGCTCAAACAGCAGGGCTTCGAGGTCATTGGTATCTTCATGAAGAACTGGGAAGACGATGACAACAGTGAATACTGTTCCAGCAACATCGACTTCGTGGACGCCGCTGCCGTGGCCGACGTGGTGGGCATCGAGATTGAACACGTCAACTTTGCCGCCGAGTACAAAGACCGCGTGTTCGCCGAATTCCTGCGCGAATACCAGGCTGGGCGCACGCCCAACCCCGACATCCTGTGTAACGCCGAGATCAAGTTCAAGGCCTTCCTCGACCACGCGCTGCGCCTGGGCGCCGAGAAAATTGCCACCGGGCATTACGCCCGTGTGCGCCAAAACCCCAGCACCGGCCTGCATGAGCTGCTCAAGGGCCTGGATCCGTCCAAGGACCAGAGTTACTTCCTGCACCGGCTGAACCAGGCACAGCTGTCCAAAACCCTGTTCCCGGTGGGTGAGCTGCACAAAACCGAGGTGCGGCGTATCGCCGAAGAAATCGGCCTGCCGAATGCCAAGAAGAAGGACTCGACCGGCATCTGTTTTATCGGCGAGCGCCCGTTCCGCGACTTCCTGAACCGCTACATCGCCAAAGAGCCCGGTGCTATCAAGGACGAACGCGGCCGGGTGCTGGGCCGCCACGAAGGCCTGAGTTTTTACACCCTGGGCCAGCGCCAGGGACTGGGTATTGGCGGCGTGAAAGAAAAAGGCGCACAACGCGGCAGTGGTGACCACGCGCCGTGGTTCGTCGCGCGCAAGGACCTGGCAACCAACACGCTGTGGGTGGTGCAGGGCCACGACCACCCGTGGCTGCTGTCGCCCCAGCTCGACGCCAACGACGCCAGCTGGGTCAGCGGCAGCGCCCCGGCAGCGGGTGCCTACGCGGCCAAGACACGTTACCGGCAGGTGGACGCGCCCTGTGCACTTTCACACGCAGACACGGCGGGGTTTCACCTCGCGTTCCCAGCCGCACAGTGGGCCGTGACGCCGGGCCAGTCGGCCGTGGTGTACGACGGGGATGTGTGCCTGGGTGGTGGGGTGATTGACGCACCCGCCTAGTTTCAGGCACCAAACAGGCCTCCAGCGCCCGAATGACGGGCGCAACCAGCTCCTGTTTTAGGAGCACACATCGGCAGCGGAGTGTGGGGACTTCAGCAGGTGACAGAGTGGCTGTTCGGCTTTTTTTGCGCCCGCTGTAACCCGGCGCGCACAGGGCACGAACTACCAGACAGAACGGATGGAGACAGGCACCCAGCCTGTTCCGCCAGACGGTCTACCCCCTGTCCAACCCTCTACCTTTACGGAGTTCACCATGCCATCCATCCAAGCCAAAACCACTGCATCCCTCGCCCTGTCCGCCGCCTTGCTGGCCATCGCCTCCACGGGTTTTGCCGCCGACGCACCCAAGGGCTCCAAAGGTGCCGCCGTAGCCGCCACCGACAAGGTGCACTGCTACAACGTGCACGACTGCAAGGGCAACAGCGACTGCGCCACCGCAGAACATGCGTGCAAGGGCCAGAACGCCTGCAAGGGCCATGGCTTCAAGGCCAAGACGGCAGCGCAGTGCCTGATGGACAAGGGCACCATCGGCGACATCAAGGCCTGAATTTCACCCCCCGGCACGGCCCGCAGCGGCGAAGCTTGACGCAGCCTCTGCGCGCCGCACCGGCCTTGATTTTTGCCATGACCGACACCTGCATCACCCAGCGCAACACCGGCTTTGGCCTCGGGCTGCGCACTGCGCATTACGCCGATTTCCTCGCACAGCCCCAGCCGCTGGACTGGCTGGAAATCACCACCGACAACTACCTGATCGACGGCGGCAAACCGCTGGCCGTGCTGGACAGCATCCGCCGCGACTACCCGCTGGTGATGCACGGTGTGGCCATGTCCATCGGTGCCGCACAGGGCGTGGACCTGGCCTACCTGCGCCAGGTGAAGGCGCTGGCCGCACGTATCGAGCCGCTGTGGGTGTCCGACCACCTGTGCTGGACAGGCCCCGGCCCCGAGCAGTTACACGACCTCTACCCCTTGCCCTACACCGACGCCAGCGCGCGCCATGTGGTGGCGCAGATCCGCCGCGCGCAAGACGTGCTGGGCCGCCGCCTGGTGATCGAGAACGTGTCGAGCTACATCCGTTACCGCGAAGACAGCGCCAGCGAATGGCAGTTTTTGAGCCACATCGCCCACGAGGCCGACTGCCTGCTGCTGGTGGACGTGAACAACATCTATGTGAGCAGCGTGAACCACGGCTTCGACCCGCTGCACTACCTGCACGCCCTGCCCGCACACCGCGTGCAACAGATCCACCTGGCCGGGCACAGCCACAACGGCGACCACATCATCGACACCCATGACCATCCGGTGGCCCCGGCGGTGTGGGCGCTGTATGCACAGGCCTGTGAGCACTTCGGCAGTGTGGCCACCATGGTCGAACGCGACGACCATATTCCGCCGCTGGCCGAGCTGCTGGCGGAGGTGGCCACCGCACGCCAGATTGCCTCTGAACACGGCGCCAGCCCCGCGCCACAGTCCCCTGCGCGCGTCACCTTCCCACCTGCGGTGGCCGCCACCGATTTGCCCCAGCTGCAACGCACCTTTGCCAACGGCATCCTGGCCGCGTCACCGCCCGCAGACATGCCCGACGCGCTGGTCACCGGCCGCTTCGGCATCTACCACCACGCCTACCGCGCCCGGCTGGCCGAGGTGCTGGCCGACACCTATGCCAAGACCTGCCTCTACATGGGCTCCGACAGCTTCGAGGCCCATGCCCGCGCCTACGCTGTGGCCCACCCGCCCCACACACGCAGCCTGAACCGGTATGGCGACAGCCTGGAAGACAGCCTGCGCACGCAGTACCCCGGCAACCCCGAGCTGTATGAGCTGGCCCGTCTGGACTGGGACTTGCGCACCCGTTTTGACGGTGCCGATGTGCCGGTGCTGGCCCCGAACGCCGCCCCGGGCGACGGTGGCTGGCTGACGCGCGAAGGCGTCCTGCACCCGAGCGTGCTGCTGCGTGCGGTGTTCACCAACGTGGCCAGCCTGTGGAGCGCCATCGATGCCGACGCCGAAGTACCCGAAGCCGTGACCCTGCCCACACCGGCCACCCTGCTGGTGTGGCGCAAGGGCTTCCAGCCCCACTTCGAGACGCTGGAGCCGCAGCAAGCGGTTTTTGTCCGCATGCTGCACGACGGTACTTCGGTGGAGGACAGCTGCGCAGCATTACAGGCCAGCGGCGCGCTGCCCGACACAGCCACCCTCAGCCAGTGGCTCGGCCACCTGCTGCAAAACGGCCTGGTGCGTGTGGAAGCCACGCCAGCCTCATTTTATGAATGAAATCAGGCTCTAGCGCACACCCTGCGTGCGCACACAGCTCCTAAATCAGGAGCGAATCAGCCACTGAACACATGCGCCGTACCCACCACGGTAATAGACACCGTGGCCCCCATCGGCGGCACATGGATGCCGGGGCTGCGCACCTGCAGCGGTATTTCGGCGGCGGCACCCCGCAGCCGCACCGACACCACACACACCGGGCCACCAAAGTCGATGTCGGTGACCTCACCCACACAGGCCGCGCTGTCCACACTCGGCGCCAGTACCTCGGCCAGCTGCAGCTGTTCGGGCCGCAGCATGATCTGCGCGGCACCACTGCGCGCGGGCTGGTTCACGGCGATACGGCCCAGCGCGCAGTCGGCCCAGCCGTCTGCCAATTGCGCGGGCAGCACGATGGTGTCGCCCAGAAAACTGGCGGTGGCCGGGTCGTGCGGGCGCAGGTACACGTCCACCGGTGCACCCACCTGCACCAGCTGCCCGGCACGCATCACGGCCACCTGGTCGGCGAAAGACAGCGCCTCGCTCTGGTCGTGGGTGACCAGGATGGTGGTGATACCCGCACTGGCCAGCAGCTGCGCCACGGCCTTGCGGGTGGCGGCGCGCAGGCCGGTGTCAAGGGCAGAAAAAGGCTCGTCCAGCAGCATCAGCCGGGGCCGCTGGGCCAACGCCCGCGCCAGCGCCACCCGCTGCTGCTGGCCGCCCGACAACTCATGCGGGCTGCGGCTGAGCATGGCCGTGTCGAGCGACACCATGTCCATCAACTCGGCAATCCGCTCGGCCCGTCCGGGCAGGCTGCGCGCCAAGCCAAAACCCACGTTGTCGGCCACGTTCAGGTGCGGGAACAGTGCACCGTCCTGCGGTACAAAACCGATACCACGCTGGTGGGCGGGCACCGCGTCGGGGCCATTGGCCATACGTTTGTCGCCCAGGGTGACGGTGCCGGCGTCGGGCACTTCAAACCCGGCAATGATGCGCAGCAAGGTGGTTTTGCCCGAGCCCGACGGGCCCACGATGGCCGTGCGGCTGCCCGCCGCCACATGCAGATTGATGCCGCCGAGCACGGTGACGGCACCGTAGGATTTGCGCACAGCGCTGATGGTGAGGAGGTTCATCGTGACTTGACGTGAAATAAATTTCGCAACTGCTGAGCCTTTGCCACACGCCGTCCGGCACTACCAGCAGACACCGCGGAACTGGCTTTGCCAGGCCGCTGGTGTCGCCCCCTGCAAGGGGGTTGGCGAGAGCGCAAGCGAAGCCTGGGGGTGAGCAAATTACCTTCCAGCGGTCTTTTTAGATTGGATATAGAGCAGCCAGGTCATCGGCAGCGACAGCAGCACCATCAGCAGCGCATACGGTGCAGCGCCTGCGTAGTCGATCTCGCTGCTGTAGGCCCAGAAGGCAGTGGCCAGGGTGCGCGTGCCGTTGGGGGCCAGCAGCAGGGTGGCGGTGAGTTCATTGGCGATGCCCAGCGACACCATGGCCACTCCGGCGGCGGCACCCGGCGCGGCCAGGCGCAGCGTGACACGCCAGACGGCGCGCAGCGGCGACAGCCCCAGGCTGCGTGCCGCGTACTCCAGCTCCACCGGGGCCTGGGCAATCCCCGCACGCAGGCTGACCAGCGCACGCGGCAAAAACATCAGCACATAGGCGGCAAGCACGGTCACCACGGTCTGGTACAGCGGCAGCGCCACCCGCACGGTGACGGTGACCAGCGCCAGCGCAATCACCACCCCGGGCAGCGCCCCCACCAGGTAGTTGCAGGCCTCCAGCAGGCGCTGCAGCGGCCCAGGGCGGCGGATCGACAGCCAGGCCATGGGCAGCGCACACAGCGTGGTCAGCACTGCGCCCGCCAGCGCCAGCGCCACGGTCTGCCAGATGGCGGGGCCGATGTAGCGCAGGGGCCACACCTCCGCCCCACCCGCCACCAGCCAGCGCCCCAGCGTGACCAGCGGCACCCCCAGCGACAGGAGCGCAATACCCGCAGGCAGCGCCAGGCACGGCAGCGTCCAGCGGCCCAGCGCACGGTGCACGGTCAGCCGTGCCGCACCCGTGCCCACCCGTGCATAGCGCTCGTCGCCACGGGTACCCGCCTCCAGCCCCAGCAAGGCAAAACAGCACACCACCAGCACACCCGCGAGCATGTTGGCGGCCGGGCCGCTGTAGCTGGACTGGAACTGGTCCACGATGGCGGTGGTGAAGGTGTCGAAGCGGATCATCACGAACAGCCCGTATTCGGCCAGCAGGTGCAGCCCCACCAGCAAGGCACCGCCCCACACCGGCAGGCGCAGCTGCGGCAGCACCACGCGGCGAAACACCTGCCACGGGCCCAGGCCCAGCGACGCGGCCGTGTCTTCGATGGCCGGGTCCAGCCGCCGCAAGGCCGCCGAGATCGGCAGGTACAGGAACGGAAAGTAGGCCAGCACCGACACCACCACCGCCGCACGCAGCCCATAAAAGCCGGGAAACAGGCTGATCCAGCCATAACTGTGCACAAACGCGGGCACCGCCAACGGTGCCACCGCCAGCCACGACCACCAGCGCGCACCGGGCAGGTCGCTGCGCTCGGTGAGCCAGGCCAGTGCTATGGCCAGCACGGTGGACAAGGGCACCACCAGCAGCACCAGCCAGGCGGTGTTGACCAGCAACTCGCCCACACGCGGGCGGAAGATCATGGCGGCAGCCGCCTGCCAGCCCGTCTGGTACCCCACCCAGAGGATGAAGCCCAGCGGCAGCAAAGACAGCAGCGACACCGCCACCGCGGCCGCGGCAACCCCTGAAAAAGCCCGCGCGCGGCGCGCAGGCAGGTCGGGCAGAGTGTGTTCGGGGGCGGCGTGGGCCTGCCCGGTGTTCACCAAGGACAAGGTACGGTTACCGGTTCAGGGCCAGTGGTGCGGCGGGCGCACACGGCGAAAAATCAAATGGCATGGAAATACGGAGCCCCAAGGCGGTTGTGCGGTGGTTGCAACACACGGCCCGCAGAGCAAACAGGAACTATTTGCATTGACGGATTCTAATCGGCGGCATGGGGTCGGCCCCGCTGGCCTCCCCACCACCACAGACGCCAACCCAGGGCCTGGATGCCAAAAAACAGAGCAAAACAGCCTTCTGCGCCCGCCAATAGGGCGCTTACAGCTATGTTTTAAATAGCAAACTAATGGAGCAGCAAAAAGGCCCGGGGCGTTACCGCCACGGGCCTGGGTTCAGCTGCGCGGAGGGCGGCAGGTCAGAACGGAATGTCGTCGTCCATGTCGTCAAACCCGCTGGACGCGCGGGGGGCCTGGGCGGGTGCCTGGGGCTGGCGTGGTGCGGCAGCCGGTGGGCGTGGGGCATAGGCCGGGGCGGGTGCGGGCGCACGGCGGGGCGCGTTGTCGTAACCGCCTTGGCCACCTTGGTCGTAACCGTCATCACCACCACCTTGCGGACCACCCATACCCTGGCGGCTGCCCAGCATCTGCATGCTGTCGGCGCGGATGTCGGTGCTGTATTTTTCAACACCGGCCTGGTCGGTCCATTTGCGGGTGCGCAGGCTGCCTTCAACGTAGACCTGCGAGCCTTTGCGCAGGTACTGCGCGGCGATTTCGGCCAAGCGGCCATTAAATGTGACGCGGTGCCATTCGGTGGCTTCGCGCATTTCGCCGGACTGTTTGTCCTTCCACTTGTCGGTGGTGGCGATGGTGACGTTACACACCTGGTCGCCGCTGGGGAAGGTGCGGGATTCAGGGTCGCGGCCGAGGTTGCCGACGATGATGACTTTGTTGACGGATGCCATGGTTAAGAGCCTGTAGATGGGGGAGTCAGAATAGGTGGGGGACGCACAGGGACGCCGAGCGGCGATTGTGCCCCAACCGGGCGGTGCTGCCCAGCAGGTTAATGCCCCCCGCCTCCCGCCTGCCGTGGCACGGGCTGCAGTGGCCAGCTGACCAGCAGCCACAGCACACACAGCACGGAGGTCACCCCGAACAGCATCGGCGCACCAGCCCACTGCACCAAGGCACCACCCAGCGCACCACCTGCAAACAGACCCAGCGACTGCAGGGTGTTGTAGGCCCCCAGCGCTGCGCCCCGCACCGGTGCTTGCGCCATACGCGACACCAGGCTGGGCTGGCTGGCCTCCAGCGTGTTGAAGCCACAAAAGAAGATAAAAAGCAGTCCGCCCATCACCCACAACACGGGTACGGCACCACTGGCAGCCACTGCGCCCAGGCCCAGCTGCACCACCAGCACCAAGGCAATGGCACCCAGCAAGGCGGCGCGCAAGCGGCCTGCACGCTCCATGGCAAACAACCCGCCCATCACGATGAAGGACAACACCACCGCCGGCAGGTAGATGTGCCAGTGCTCCTGCTTAGGGCTGCCCGCCTGCACCAGCATGGCGGGCACAGCCACCCACATGGCCATTTGGACGGTGTGCAGCACAAACACCCCCAGGTTCAGACGCCGCAGGTCGGGCTGGGCCCACACCTCGGCCATGCCCGCCAAACGACCCTGCGGCGCAATGGCATGGCGCACAGGCTCGGGTGGCACCACCCACAGCACCACGGCAATACCCGCCAAGGCCAGCGCGCAGGTCAGACCAAACAGGCCCGACAAACCGATGAGCGCAGCGAGCATGGGGGCCAGCACCAGCGCCAGCGCAAACATCAGCCCGATGCTGCCGCCCACCAGCGCCATGGCCTTGGTACGTACACCATCGCGGGTCTGGTCGGCCAGCAAGGCAGTGACCGCCGCAGACACCGCCCCAGCACCTTGCAACGCGCGGCCGATCAGCAGTCCCCCCAGGCTGTCGGCCATCGCAGCCACCAGGCTGCCCGCGGCAAACACCAGCAAACCGGCCACGATGACCCGTTTGCGGCCCAGCCGGTCGGAAGCGATACCAAAAGGAATCTGCAAAAAGGCCTGCGTCAGGCCATAAATACCCATCGCCAGCCCGACCATGGCCGGGTCGTCCCCGCCGGGGTATTTGCGCGCCTCCAGCGCAAACACCGGCAGCACCAGGAACAGGCCCAGCATACGCAGCGCGAAGATGCCCGCCAGCGAGAGGCTGGCGCGGCGCTCCAGAGGCGTCATGGCAGTGGCACTGCGGCCCTCTGGGGCTGCAGGAGAAGACGGTTCGGGGGGAGAGGAAGAAGAAGGGGAAGCGGAAAGGTCCGGCACGCTGCACACCACTCAAAACGAGGACAGAAGTGGTGATTGTCCGCCAATTGGTTGTTAGAACCGGCGAAGAAGACCTTCTTTCTCTATCATGGTCAGTTTTGCCCCCTGCGCCCCACCGTGAACCATCCTCTCCCGCCCCCTGCCAGTGACCGCGCCCGCCTGGCGATGGATGAGGACGCGTCCCTGGCGCAGAAAGAAGGCGCCTACCTGGGCCAGGCGCTGCGCCAGCAGATCAGCATCCGCGGTGCACGCACGCACAACCTCAAGAACATCGACCTCGACATTCCGCGCAACCAGTTGGTGGTGATCACAGGGCTGTCGGGTTCGGGCAAGTCGAGCCTGGCGTTTGACACGTTGTATGCCGAGGGGCAACGCCGGTATGTGGAGAGCCTGTCGGCCTATGCGCGGCAGTTTTTGCAGCTGATGGACAAACCCGATGTGGACATGATCGAGGGCCTGTCGCCCGCCATCAGCATCGAGCAAAAGGCCACCAGCCACAACCCGCGCTCCACCGTGGGCACGGTGACCGAGATCCACGACTACCTGCGCCTGCTGTTTGCGCGCGCGGGCACACCGTACTGCCCGTACCACGGCCTGCCGCTGCAGTCGCAAACCGTGTCGCAGATGGTGGACGCGGTGCTGGCGCTGCCCGCCGACACTCGCCTGATGGTGCTGTGCCCGGTGGCGCGGGAGCGCAAGGGCGAATTTGCCGAGGTGTTTGCGCAGATGCAGGCGCAGGGTTATGTGCGCTTCCGCGTGGATGGGGCGACCTACGAATTCGAAGACCTGCCCACGCTCAAAAAGACCGAGAAACACAACATCGACGTGGTGATTGACCGCGTGAAAGTGCGCCCGGCCAGCGACGCCGAAGCCTACGCCCAGGTGCGCCAGCGCCTGGCCGAGAGTTTTGAAGCCGCGTTGCGCCTGGGCGCGGCTGCGGGTGTGGACGGCGGCGGGCGTGTGCTGGCGCTGGAGATGGACACCGGGGTCGAGCACCTGTTCAACGCGCGGTTTGCCTGCCCGGTGTGCAGCTACTCGCTCAGCGAGCTGGAGCCGCGCCTGTTTTCGTTCAACTCCCCCGCCGGGGCCTGCCCCAGCTGTGACGGCCTGGGTGTGACCGAAATGTTTGACCCGACCCGCGTGGTGGCGTTTCCGTCACTCAGCCTGGCCAGTGGTGCGATCAAAAGCTGGGACCGCCGCAATGGGTACTACTTTGCGCTGATCGAAGGCCTGGCCGCATACTACAAGTTCGATGTGGACGCCCCATTTGATGCACTGCCTGCGGCCGTGCAACAGGCGGTGCTGTATGGCTCGGGCGACGAGGACATCAAGTTCCAGTATGTGATGGACTCGGGTGCATCCCAGGGCAAGAAGCTCAGCAAGAAACACCCGTTCGAAGGCATCATCCCGAACATGCAGCGGCGTTACCGTGAGACGGACTCCACCGCAGTGCGCGAAGAGCTGGCGCGGTACCGCAGCACACAACCGTGCAGCGACTGCGGCGGCTCACGCCTGCGGCTGGAAGCGCGGCATGTGAAGGTGGGTGAGGGTGACCAAAGCCGCGCCATCTTCGAGATCAGCCACAGCACATTACGCGAGAGCCTGGCCTATTTCGACAGCCTGCAGATGCACGGCGCCAAAGGCGAAATTGCGGCCCGTATCGTGCGCGAAATCGGCCTGCGCCTGAAGTTCCTGAACGACGTCGGACTGAACTACCTGAGCCTGGACCGCAGTGCCGAAACCTTGTCGGGTGGTGAGGCCCAGCGCATCCGCCTGGCGTCGCAAATTGGCTCCGGCCTGACCGGGGTGATGTATGTGCTGGACGAGCCCAGCATCGGCCTGCACCAGCGCGACAACGACCGCCTGATCGACACGCTGCGCCACCTGCGCGACATTGGCAACAGTGTGCTGGTGGTGGAGCACGACGAAGACATGATCCGCGCCGCCGACCATGTGATCGACATGGGGCCGGGTGCCGGGGTGCATGGTGGCCGCGTGATGGCACAGGGCACATTTGCGCAGGTGCAGGCCAACCCCGACTCCCTCACCGGCCAGTACCTGGCGGGCACACGCACCATTGCCGTGCCGAAGCGCCGCACACCGTGGCTGCCCGTGGTGCAACGTGCTGCGGCGGTGGCGCCCAAAGCCTCGCGTTTTGCCCCCAGCCCCGCCGCAGAACGCCGCGCGGCGCGCGAGGCGGCGCACATCGCCACGCTGGGTGACCTGCAGGAAATCCGTGTCATTGGTGCCACTGGCAACAACCTCCAAAACGTGAGTGTCGCCTTCCCCGTGGGCCTGCTGACCTGTGTGACCGGTGTCTCGGGCTCGGGCAAAAGCACGCTCGTCAACGACACACTCTACGCAGCCGTGGCGCGCACGCTGTACCGTGCGCATGATGAGCCCGCAGCCCACGAAGCGATCGAAGGCATCGAACATTTCGACAAGGTCATCAACGTGGACCAGTCGCCCATCGGGCGCACACCGCGCAGCAACCCGGCCACCTACACCGGGCTGTTCACCCCCATCCGCGAGCTGATGGCCGAAGTGCCTGTGGCACGTGAACGCGGTTACGGCCCCGGCCGTTTCAGCTTCAACGTGGCCGGTGGCCGCTGCGAGGCCTGCCAGGGCGACGGCATGGTGAAAGTGGAGATGCACTTCCTGCCCGACGTGTATGTGCCCTGTGATGTGTGCAAAGGCCAGCGCTACAACCGCGAAACGCTGGAGGTGCTCTACAAGGGCAAGAACATCGCAGAGATTCTGGACATGACGGTGGAGGTGGCCTACGCGTTCCTGCAGGCCGTGCCCACCATTGCCCGCAAGCTGCATACCCTCCTGGATGTGGGTCTGAGTTACATCAAACTCGGCCAGTCGGCCACCACACTCTCGGGCGGCGAAGCACAGCGCGTAAAGCTGGCGTTGGAGCTGAGCAAACGCGACACCGGCCGCACGCTGTACATCCTGGACGAGCCCACCACCGGGCTGCACTTTGCCGACATCGACCTGCTGCTCAAGGTGCTGCACCAGCTGCGTGACGCGGGCAACACCATCGTCATCATCGAGCACAACCTCGACGTCATCAAAACCGCCGACTGGCTCATCGACATGGGGCCCGAAGGCGGCTCGGGCGGCGGCACCGTGGTGGGCGTGGGCACACCGGAGGACATTGCGGCCAACCCCGCCAGCCACACCGGAACCTACCTGAAGCGGATTCTGTAAACCCTGCGCCACCGGAGCCCAGCACCATGCACATCAAGTGGCTCGAAGACTTCATCACCCTGGCGCAGACCCGCAGCTTCAGCCGCGCGGCCGAGCTGCGCCATGTGACCCACCCCGCATTCGGGCGGCGCATCCGGGCGCTGGAGGCCTGGGCCGGCACACCGCTGGTGGAGCGGGGTGGCAGCCCGGTGCGGCCGACACCTGCTGGTGAAACCTTTCTCGAAGCCTCGTCGCAGATGGTGCGCAGCCTGGGTGACGCACGCGGCGAAATGCACAGCGCCGCCAACCGCCAGGCGCAGACCATCCGCCTGGCCACCGGCCGCACGCTGGCGCGGATGCTGGTGGCCGACTGGCTGGTGCGCCTGCAGCCCGTGCTGCAAGGTGCCGAGATGTGTATCGTGACCCGCAGCCTGGCCGACGTGGTGCGTATGCTGGAGCAGGACGAGGCCGACTTTGCCCTGCTGTACCACCACACCGCGCTGGCCTTGCGGCTGGACGCGCGGCGCTTTACCCATGTCACCGTGGCCACCGACCGCCTGGTGCCCGTGTCCCGCGCGGATGCCCGGGGCGAGGCCATTCACCTGTTTTCGTCGCCGCAACCCACGCCGTATTTGGCCTATGCCCCCACCCTGGCCATGGGCCGGCTGGTGGACGACCACCTGGCGCACAACCCGCGTGCGCCCCAGCTGCAGCGGCTGGTGGAGTGTGACTCTGCCGACGCACAGTACGAATACGTGCGCAAGGGCCTGGGGGTGGCCTGGCTGCCCTGGTCGATGGTGCACCGCGACTGTGCTTCGGGCCAGCTCGCACGCGCAGGCGACAAGGCCATGGAAGTGAAATTTGACGTGCGCCTGTACCGCCCCAAACGCCGTATGGGCAGCCTGGGTGAAGCGGTGTGGAAAGCTGTCACGGGTTAACCCTGGACACACAGCAGAAATGGCATCAAACGGCACAGGATATTGCCGATTCAGCGCAACAGCCGCATGCCATCGTGTTCAGAATGGGTTACCCCAACGAAAGCCCACGATGCCAAAAAAACCAATCCTCCGCCGCGCCCACCTGGCGCAGCTCGCCCTGGGTGTGTGCAGCCTGGCCCTGCTCGCCAGCCACCCGGCCAGCGCCCAGGGTGATACCTACCCCAACAAACCCATCACCATCGTGGTGGCCTATCCACCCGGTGGCAGCACCGACCTGACCGGGCGCACCTTTGGGCAGGAGCTGTCCACCCGCCTGGGTGTGCCGGTGGTGATCGAGAACATCGGCGGTGCCGGTGGCGCGATTGGCGCGCAGAAAGTGGCCAACGCCGCGCCGGACGGCTACACCCTGCTGGTGGGAGCCAACAACGAAGTCGCCATCAACCGGCTGGTGACCAGCGCGGTCAAATACAAACTCACCGACTTCACGCCCATTGGCATGATTGCCTCGCAGCCGCTGGTGCTGGTGGCGTCCACCAGCACGGGGGTGAAGAACATCGGTGAATTCCTGCAGCGCACCAAGGCCAACCCGGGCAAGTTCAGCTACGGCAGTTCGGGCGTGGGCACATCGCTGCACCTTGCGGGTGAAATGGTGAAGGAACAGGCCGGTGTGTTCCTGACCCACATCCCGTACCGGGGTGTGGCCCCGCTGGCCAACGACCTGCTGGGCGGCAACCTGGAGTACGGTGTGTTTGTGCTGTCCAGCGGACTACCGCACATCAAGAGCGGCAAGGTGGTGGCCCTGGGCACCACCGAGGCCAAACGTTCGGCCGTGACGCCCGACATCCCTGCGCTGGCCGAACACCCTGCCCTCAAGGGCATCGACATGGGCACCTGGTTTGTGCTGATGGGCCCGGCCAAGATGCCCGAGCCGGTGGTGGCGCGCCTGAAAAAGGCCCTGGCCGACACACTGCAGTCGCCCGAGTTCCGCAAGAAGATGGAAGCCGCCAGCTCCACCGTGCCGACCACACCCGTGGACATCCAGAAGTTCCTGGTGGACGAAACCGCCAAGTACCAGAAGATTGTTGACTTCGCGAAGATCAAAGAATGAGCACCACTGCACCCCTGCGTTTTGACCTGCCTGCGCCCGACATCAGCGCCTGGCGCACCGGCAACACCGGTGTGGAGGGTGTCTGGCAATTCGACTCCGGCCAACCCGGCCGCCATGTGCTCATCACCGCCCTGGTGCACGGCAACGAGGTCTGCGGCGCGTGGGCGATCAAAGGCCTGCTGGAGGCCGGTGTGCGCCCGCGCCAGGGCCGCCTGACACTCGCCTTTTGCAACCTGGCTGCGTTCGACCGCTTCGACCCTGCCAACCACGACGCATCACGTTTTGTGGACGAGGATCTGAACCGCCAGTGGCTGCCCGACCGTATCGCCGCCGCCGACACGCTGGAGCGCCGCCGTGCCGGAGCCTTGCAGCCGTTTGTGGAACAAGCGGACTGGCTGCTGGACCTGCATTCGATGCACGAGCCCGGCGCGCCGCTTTCACTGACCGGCATACGCCCCTGCAATGTGGCGCTGGCCAAACAACTTGGCACACCTGAATTTATTGTGGTGGATGCCGGCCACAAGGACGGCGTGCGTATGCGCGACTTTGGCCGCTTTGGCGCCGACCCCTCTGCGCCCGACAACGGTTGCCGCTCGCTGCTGGTGGAGTGTGGCTTCCACGGCGACGTGGCCAGCCGCAGCGTGGCACAGGACCAATGTGCGCGGTTTCTTCAGGCATCGGAAGTGCTGAGCGCCGACGACGTGCAACACCTGCTGCCCGGCTGGCGGCAGGCCGACGCGCAACAGCAATGGGCACTGGACGTGACCGGGCCCGTGGTGGCACGCAGCGCGCAGTTCCGGTTTACCGAGGCATTCCAGGGCCTGGAAGTGATCGCCAAGGCAGGCACCGTGATTGGCGACAACGACGGTGAGCCGGTCACCACACCGTACGACGACTGTGTGCTGGTGATGCCGTCCACACGGCAGGCGCGGGCCGGGGTAAGTGTGGTGCGGTTTGCGCGGCGGCGGCCGCTGTAAACATCCTCATAAAGGCGCACGCCTCCGTAGAATCGGCCCAGCCCCTTGCCCTGGGGCAAAGGAAACCCAGCCGTGTTTGCCGCCATTGCCCAGTCTGCGCCCATCGCCGTGGGCATCATTTTTTCGTCGATTCCGTTGGTGGCGGTCACGCTGGCACTGCTGACGCGGCCGCACAAAACGGCGGTGCTGGCGTTTTTGCTGGGCTGGATGGCAGGTATCACCCTGGTGGGCAGCCTGGTGCTGCTGCTGGCCGACGGCAGCAGCCGTGACGCCCAAGCCACACCCGGCTGGCTGGCATGGGCCCGGATTGCGATTGGTGGGCTGCTGCTGGTGCTGGCGGCGCGGCAGTGGCGCAGCCGACCTCGCAACGGTGCCGTTGCGCCGCAGCCCGCGTGGATGGACATGCTGGACACGCTGAGTGTGCCCAAGGCGGGCGGGCTGGGCCTGGCACTCACCACGGTCAACCCGAAAAACCTGCTGTTGGTGGTTGCCGGCGCGTTGTCCATTCTGGCGGCCAGCCCCGGGCCGCTTGGGCAGTGGATTGCGCTGATCGTATTCACGGCCATTGCCAGCCTGGGGGTTGCCGCACCTGCCGTGCTGTACCTGGTGCTGGGTGACCGTGCGGCAGCGCCGCTGGCCCAGACCAAGGCCTGGATCGTTCAAAACAACGCCACCACCATGGCCACCGTGCTGCTGTTGCTGGGCCTGGTGGTGCTGGGCAACGGGTTGGAGCAGTTGCAGGCAGCATGAAAAGATTGCTACCAAATACATAGCATACTGCGCACTACAGACGGGCGCAAGAGGCCTATTTGATGCTTAAAATCAGCCTTTTTACTCCGCCACCGCCAGCGGAGCCAGCAGATCCGCCAGATCGGCTTCGCTGAACTTCACCGTGCCCAGCGTGTCCTCGCCCAGCACGCCTTGCGCCAGCGCCAACTTACGCGCCTGCAGCTCCAGCATACGTTCCTCGATGCTGCCTTCGATGACGAGTTTGTAGACAAACACCGGCTGGGTCTGGCCGATGCGGTGGGCGCGGGCCGTGGCCTGCTGCTCGGCGGCGGGGTTCCACCACGGGTCGACGTGGATCACGGTGTCGGCGGCGGTCAGGTTCAGCCCCAGCCCACCGGCCTTGAGGCTGGCCAGCAGCACCGGCACCTCCCGCGCCTGGAAGCGCGCCACCACGTCGCCGCGCTGCGCGGGTGGGGTCTGGCCGGTGAGTGCGAGGTGCGGCACCCCCAGCCGCTGCAGCGCCGGGCCAATCAGGCCCAGCATTTCGGTGAACTGCGAAAACACCAGCACCCGGTGCCCGCTGGCCACCAGCGCGGGCAGCATCTCGCACAGCAGCGCGAGTTTGGCGCGCTCCATGGTGGCGGGGGTGTTCAGCCCTTTGACCAGGTACGGGTCACAACACACCTGGCGCAGCTTCAGCAGCGCGCCCAACACACTGATCTGCGAACGCGCCAGGCCGTTTTTGACCAGCACACGGCGCACCAGGTGGTCGGCGCTCACCCGCACACTTTCGTACAGCGTGCGCTGTTGGCCTGCCAGGGGCACACGGCGGATAACTTCGGTGACGGGTGGCAACTCGGTCGCCACGTCTTCCTTGCGGCGGCGCAGGATAAACGGGCGCACGCGCCGGGCCAGCGCCTCGGCGCGCAGGGTTTCGCCGTTCACCTCGATCGGTTTGCGCCAGTGGCGCTGGAAGCTGCGCACATCACCCAGAAACCCGGGCATCAGAAAGTCGAACTGCGCCCACAACTCACCCAGGTGGTTCTCCAGCGGTGTGCCGGTCAGCGCCAGGCGGTGCCGGGCGCGCAGGCGGCGCACGGCGCGGGCCGCACGGCCGGCGGCGTTTTTCACACTCTGCGCTTCGTCCAGCACCAGCACATGGAACGGCTGCGCGGCCAGCGCACGGATGTCGCGCCACAGCAGCGCAAAGGTCGTCAGCACCAGGTCGGCCTGCGGCATCGCCGCGAAGTGGTCGGCACGGTTCGGGCCGTGTAAGGCCAGCACGTGCAGGCCCGGGGCCATACGCTGCGCCTCGGCCTGCCAGTTGAACAGCAGCGAGGTCGGCACCACCACCAGCGCGGGCACGTCCAGCCGCCCGGCTTCTTTCTCCACCAGCAGGTGCGCCAGGGTCTGCGCTGTTTTGCCCAGGCCCATGTCGTCGGCCAGGATGCCGGCAAGCTGCTGTTCGCGCAGGTACTGCAGCCAGGCCAGGCCCTCCAGCTGGTACGGGCGCAGCGTGATCTGCAAACCTGCAGGTGCGGCCACGGGGGCGGGCACACTGCCCCGCAGCCGCCGGGCCAATATATGCAAACCTTCTTCGCCCTGCAGCTGCCACGCGCCGTGGGCCCCGGCGCGGGCGGCCAGCGCGGTGTGGCTTTCGTACAGACTCTGGCGCAGGGCTTCGAGCCGGAAGGCTTCCCACGGGGCGAGCTGGAACGGGCCGTCCTTACCGTCTTTTCGCCGTGGCTGGGTCAGCAGGTCGAGCATGGACACAACGATGGCTTTGAGTGGCGCAGCGGGTGCGTCGATGCGGCGGCCACCCGGTGCGCGCAGCGAGATCAGCTCTTCATCGTCAATTGCGGCCACTGCATCGGCCCGCAGCCAGCGCGGCTCGCGTTTGAGCAGGGTGGCCAGCATCGGGGCCAGGTCGAGCAGCTCACCGTCCACCTCCACGCCCAGCGTCAGCAGCCAGGAGCCCTCCCGCCGCGCCAGGCCCAGACCGGTGCCACCTGACAAGGCGGGCGGTGACGGCAGCAACGGCCCCGCGACCTGCTGGCCCAGCACCTCGCCGGTGTCGGGGCTGACCACGATTTTCCATGCCTGCACCGGCACACTGTGGTGTGCAAAACCGGGCCGCACCAGCACCGCCCAGCCCTGAGCCTGCAGCAGCGGAATCTGGTCGGCCCAGAAGTCGCCAAAGTGGTCTTCCTGCGCCAGCGTCCAGAACGGGCCGCCGGGCGGGGCCATGTCTGCGCTACGCCACTGCCAGGCGTCCGGGGGTATCGGATGCAGGCCGATGGCGCGCAGGGTGTGTGTGGCGGCGGCCTGTTCCACAGGCGACGGTGGGGCGGTCGGCCAGTCGAGCTGCGCCACGGTGACGCTGGGGCCGCGTGCACCCGACGGGGCAAACGCCATCAGGCCCAGCAGGCCGTCGCCGCGCCCGAGGGTTTGCAGCGTCAGGCGAGGCTGGAGAGAAGGATTCGTCACGAAGGATTTCTATTTTTCACAATGCTTGCAACGGCGCGATCCCTTCCAGCAAACACCGCGGAACTGGCTCTGCCAGGCCGCAGGTGTTGCCCCCTGCAAGGGGGTAGGAGTAGCGGAACGCAGTCCGCGAAGCCTGGGGGTGAGTCAAATAACCCGGAGCATGCCCTCTTGCGCCACCGACACGGCCAGCTGGCCATCCCGCGTGTAGATCTCGCCCCGGCACAGCGCCCTTGCACCACCACCGCTGGGGGAGTCGATGCTGTACAGCAGCCAGTCATCAATACGGAAGTCGCGGTGGAACCACATGGCGTGGTCGAGGCTGGCACCACTCAACTTCGGCTGCATGAAGCTCAGGCCATGCGGCAGCAGCGCGGCGCGCAACAGGCCGTGGTCGGACGCATAGGCCAGCAGGGCGCGGTGCAGAACCGGGTCGTTGGGCACGGCGGCGCAGGCGCGCAGCCAGAGCTGGGTGTCGGCCGCGCGGGGGGCGGGGTGCAGCAAATCGACCGGGTCCACCATGCGGTATTCGATGGGTGGCAGCTTCTCGCCGCGCCAGCCTGCGGGCAGCTGGTCGGCCTGGGCCTGGCGCAGCGCAGTTTCGGTCTGCAGGCCTTCGGGCGGGGGCACGGCAGGCATCTGCCGCTGGTGGCTGAAACTGCCGGCCTCGGGTGCATGGAACGAGGCCATCATGGTGAAGATGGTGCGGCCTTTTTGCTGCGCCACCACGCGCCGGGTGGCAAAGCTGCGGCCATCACGCACCCGCTCGACCAGGTAGTCGATGGGCTGGTGGTGGTCGCCCGGCAGCAAAAAATACGCGTGCAGGGAGTGGATGGGCGAGGTGGCTGTGCGGCACGCGGCCACCAGGGCCTGGCCCAGCACCTGGCCGCCAAACACGCGGCTGGTGCCGATGTCTTCGCTGGCACCCCGGAAATGGTCGGTGCCCAGGGGTTCCAGTTGCAGCAGGGTGACGAGCCGGGTGATGGTGGCGGTGGAAATATGCGCTTCGGTCATGGGGGGCGGGGTTATTACAAGCGGTGATGGTACGGGGCCTGCGAAAATCCCCCGTTTCCTGCGCGACAGCGGGCCCACCTACAAGGACTTTTGACGTCATGAACGAAACACTGGATACGTTGCAGAAAACCCTGGAGCCTTATCCATGGACCTACAACATCACCATGGTCGGGGCCTTGCTGCTGCTGGCCTGGGTGGCCAACTGGCTGACCAAACGGGTGCTGCTGCGCGGCCTGCGCCACGCCATACAGGCCAGCCACATGGTGCGCGAGTCCGACGCGCAGCTCAAGGTGATCCCCCGGCTGGCCAATGTGGTGCCCGCGCTGGTGCTGTGGCTGGGTGTGGGGGTGGTGCCGCACCTGCCTGAAGAGGTGGTACTGGTGGTGCGCAACGTCTGCAGTGCGTTTATCGTCCTGACGCTGGCGCTGGCCATTGGCAAGTCGCTGGACCTGGCCAACCAGGTGTACGAGCGCCGCCCCGACGCCCACAGCAAGCCGATCAAGGGGTATCTGCAGCTGCTGAAAATCATCGTCTACGCAGTGGCGGCAGTGCTGATCCTGGCCACGCTGATGGACCGCTCGCCGTTGATCCTGCTGTCGGGCCTGGGCGCGATGATGGCGGTGCTGCTGCTGGTGTTCCAGGACACGCTGCTGTCGCTGGTGGCGAGTATGCAGATCAGCTCGAACGACATGGTGCGGGTGGGCGACTGGATCGAGATGCCGCAGCAAAACGCCGATGGCGACGTGATCGACATTGCGCTGCACACGGTGAAGGTGCAGAACTGGGACAAGACCATCACCACCATCCCGACCAAGAAGCTCATCAGCGACTCGTTCAAGAACTGGCGCGGCATGAGTGAGGCCGGTGGCCGCCGTATCAAACGGTCGTTGTACCTGGACCAGCACAGCGTGCGTTTTCTGGGTGAAGAGGAATGCACCCACATGCAGTCGTTTGTGCTGCTGGACGACTACATGGACCGCACCCAGAAGGAGCTGGACGCCTGGAACGCCGACCTGGCCGCACGCGGGCTGGCGCCGGTGAACGCGCGCCGGGTGACCAACCTGGGCACCTTCCGCGCCTATGTGGACCGCTACCTGCGCAAACACCCCGGCATCCACCAGGACATGACGCTGCTGGTGCGCCAGTTGCAGCCTGAATCCACCGGCCTGCCACTGGAGATTTATTGCTTCACCAACGACATCCGCTGGGCCGAATACGAACGTATCCAGGCCGACATTTTCGACCACCTGCTGGCGATCCTGCCGGAGTTTGACCTGCGGGTGTTCCAGCAGTCGAGTGACGCGGCCACACTGGCGGCGATGTTGCAGGTACGTGCGCCTGCAACACCCTAAACACCGCCACCAGCACCGAACGGGCATACCCCTTAGACTCGCGCGGGTTTGCACCACCACGGTGCACCCGCACGGAGAGATCTCTTGAACAGCAGCACTTTTTTCACCAACCGCAAAGTCGTTTTCCTCATCGCATCCCTGTGCTGCCTGCTCTGGGGCAGCGCCTACCCGGCCATCAAAAATGGCTATGCCCTGTTTGGCATCGCGCAGGGCGACATTCCGTCGAAGCTGGTGTTTGCCGGTTACCGCTTTATCTTTGCGGGGCTGTTGTTGCTGGTGTTTGCGTCGTTCAACAAAAAGCCGATCTTCAACTTCACCCGCCGCACGCTGGGCCAGATGAGCCTGCTGGGGCTGACCCAGACCGGGCTGCAGTACGTGTTTTTCTACATCGGGCTAGCCAACACCACGGGTGTCAAGAGTTCGATCATGAATGCCACCGGCACCTTCTTCAGTGTGCTGCTGGCCCACTTCATCTACAAGAACGACCGACTCAGCTACAACAAGGTGCTGGGCTGTGTGGTGGGTTTTGTGGGGGTGATGGTGGTCAACTTTGGCAGCGGAGTGCTGGAATTTGACTTCACCTTGCTGGGTGAAGGCTCGGTGGTGATGGCCGCGCTGGTGCTGTCGGCCGCGAGTATCTACGGCAAGAAGCTGTCGCAAAACATCGACTCGGTGGTGCTCACCGGTTACCAGTTGGCTATCGGTGGTGTGGCGCTGATGCTGGTGGGTTTTGCCACCGGCGGCACGCTGACGGGCTTCAACGTCAAGTCCACCGCCATGCTGGTGTACCTGGTGATCCTGTCGTCGGCAGCGTTTTCGCTGTGGACCATTTTGCTCAAATACAACCGCGTGAGCATGGTCACGGTGTTCAACTTCATGGTGCCGATTTTTGGCACGCTGCTGTCGGCGCTGTTCCTGAACGAGAGTTTTCTGGAGTGGAAGAACGCACTCGCGCTGGTGCTGGTGTGCCTGGGTATCTGGCTGGTGACCAAAGAAGAAAAACCAGCGCCGCCGGTGGTGGCTGGCACGGTTCGTGAATAATCACGACCCCTACAGCCCCCTTTGAGAGAACACCCCATGTCCAGCATCACCCTGCGGTTTTTGGCAGAACCCAGCACCGTCAACTTTGGCGGCAAGGTGCATGGCGGCACCGTCATGAAATGGATTGACGAGGCCGGTTACGCCTGCGCCACCAGCTGGTCCAAACGGTATTGCGTGACCGTGTTCCTGGGCAGCATCCGTTTCCACCGCCCCATCATGATCGGTGACCTGGTCGAGGTGGAAGCCCGCCTGGCTTTCACCGGCACCACCAGCATGAACATTTCGGTCGAGGTGCGCAGCGGCGACATGAAGGGCGGCAAGCTGGAGAAAACCACCGAGTTCCTGATTGTGTTTGTGTCGGTGGACTCCCACGGCCGCCCAATGCCTGCGCTGCCCTACAACCCCGAAACCCCGGGTGACATTGCCTTGGCGCAGCGCGCCAAGGCGCATCTGGACGGGGCACGCGCAGCAGCTGCCTGACCTCGTTTACGCCCGCGCGGCGTGCAGCACGTCGCGGGTTTTCAGCGCTTCGCGCCGCGCCGCTTCGGCAAAGTCGTCCCCCGACGACGCATACAACACCGCGCGTGACGAGTTCACGATGATCGGTGCACCGGGCCGCCAGCCTGCGCGCACGGTGGCCACGGCGTCACCGCCCTGGGCACCCACGCCGGGAATCAGCAGCGGCAGTGTGGGGGCCACTTCGCGCACCCGTTCGATCTCTGCGGGGTAGGTCGCGCCCACTACCAGACCAAGCTGGCCGTTCAGGTTCCACGGACCTTGCGCCAGGCGGGCCACGTGTTCGTACAGCAGCGGTTCACCGGGCACCGAACCCAGACGCTGGTTCTGCAGGTCGTCACCGCCGGGGTTGGAGGTGCGGCACAGCAGGAAGGCACCTTTGCCCTCGAACTTCAGATAGGGCTGCACCGAGTCAAACCCCATGAAGGGCGACAGCGTGACGGCGTCGGCACCGTAGCGTTCAAACGCCTCACGTGCGTACTGCTCGGCGGTGGAGCCGATGTCACCACGTTTGGCGTCCAGGATGATGGGCACCTGCGGCGCAACCCGGCGCATGTGCTCCATCAGGCGCTCCAGCTGGCCCTCGGCGCGGTGGGCGGCGAAGTAGGCGATCTGCGGTTTGAAGGCAATCACCAGGTCGGCGGTGGCGTCCACGATCTGCGCACAAAAGTCGTAGATCTTGTTCGCGTCGCCCTTGTAGCGGCCAGGGAAACGGGTGGGTTCGGGGTCCAGCCCCACACACAGCATGGAGCTGTTGTCGCGCTCGGCTGTGGCGAGCATGTCCAGAAAGTTCATGGCGGGATTTTAAGAGGCTGGCGCGCTGGACTTTTCGACCACCGACAGTGCCAGACACAAATCGGCCCACGCGCGCGCCTTGTCGGCCTGGGCACGCAGCAGGTACGGCGCATCAAACGTGACCACAGCGGGCACACCGTGCAGGGTGTGCACCTGGCCACGCAATTGGCCCAGGGGTTCGCGGCGCTGCAGCAGCGTCTGGGCGGCGAGGCGGCCCATCACCAGCACCATAGTCGGGCGCAGTTCGGCGATGGCTGCCGCCAGCGTGGTGGGTACGTCGACACCTGCGGACACATCCCCCCCGGCCTGGCGCGCCAGCGCCATGTGGTGCACACGCGGGTGGCGCTGTAGCTGCAGGGCGCGCAGCATGTTGTCGAGCAGGCGGCCAGCGTCTCCGGCCAGCGGGTGGGCCCCCGTGCTGCCGTCGGCCTCGGCCACCACCAGCCAGCCTGCGCCCAGCGGGGCCGGGGTCTGCGACGGGTCCACATGGGTGTAGAGCAGCTGGGGCGGCAACAGGGA
Organism: Comamonadaceae bacterium AAW; assembly: GCA_026314275.1. Lineage (GTDB taxonomy): Bacteria > Pseudomonadota > Gammaproteobacteria > Burkholderiales > Burkholderiaceae_C > JAGOEY01. The sequence continues at coordinate 1,912,005 of CP111109.1, read as the reverse complement.
CAGGGCGGTGGGCCCGGGCGTAAAAGCCGCAGCCGCCGGGGCCGGAGCCGGGGCGGCGGTAAGTGTTGCGCGGGCGGGCCGGGATGCAGCTGGCGTGGGGGTGAGCTGCGCAGCTTCATTTTGAGAGCCAAAACCGTTCTCTGCGCCCTCAGGACGTGCGCTCACAGCTATCTTTTCAGGAGCATCCTGCACCACCACCGGCTCGGGCTGCCAGAGCTTGATGTGCATGGCCTCCAGCATGGCGCGCTGGCGGGGGTCGAGGTTGAGGCTCATAGTTTCAGACTCATCACCAGCGCATCTTCACGCTGGCCGCCGGGGGCGGGGTAGTAGTTTTTGCGCTGGCCGACGCGGCTGTAGCCAAAGGCTTCGTACACACCCAGTGCGCGGCTGTTGCCCACACGCACCTCCAGCCACAGCCACTGCGCACCCTGCCCACGCGCCCAGATAGCCAGGGCATCGAGCATCACACGCGCCCAGCCCTGGCCTTGGTACTGCGGGTCCACGGTGATGTTGAGCAGGTGAACTTCGTCCACACCACGCATGGCCACAAAGTAGCCCAGCAACTGGCCACCAGCGACCAGCAGCTGGGCCTGGTAACCGGAGCGGATGGAGTCGGTGAAGTTGCTCTCCACCCAGGGGTGGGTGTAGGCCGCGTTTTCCACCCGCAGCACGTCAGGGAACCACACTGTGCTGAGGGGCACAAACTCGGCGTCAATAGGGAACACCCCCGAAGCGCCTTTGGCGCTTTCCCCCTCAAGGGGGCGATGCCAGCGGCCTGGCGGAGCCAGTTCCACGGCATCTCTGGAAGGGGCCGCGCAGCTTTCATGCATCGGGTTCGCGCTGGTGTCCCGTTCTTTTTTGCGCAAGTCGGACATATACAAAGCTCAAGGTGTGACGGCTGCGGCAGCGGCCCGTTCGGCGGCCCGCTCTTGGGTAGTTTTGGCCACTTTGTCGCGGATGTAGCGGGGCAGCGCCTGGTCGGCGGGCACGGCACCTCCGGCGGCCAGTAGCGCGGGGGCCAACCGCAACAAGGCGGCAGCCGTCGGCAAGGCGGCCACATGGGAAGCGCCAGGGGCCAGCCGGTCGCCGTAGGCTTTGAACGCGTTACCCGCCAGCGTCCAGCCAGCGGGCACATCCACATGCTGCGGGGCCATGAGGCCAAAGTCGTCCGGGCCGCTCCAGCGGGTGCCGTCGTATTCAAAAGGCGCGGTGTAGACCTCGTCCATGCGTGCGTCGAGCACGGCCACCACCTGGTGTACACCGTGCTGGTGGCGGGCGTCTTCGGCCACGGCCAGCAGCGTGTCCACCGGCAGCACCGGCACACCGCCGGGACGTGTTGCGGACTGGGCACCAAAGGCCAGGCCTTGGGCCACGGCACACGCGGTGCGCAGGCCGGTGAACGAACCCGGGCCCCGGCCAAACACAATGGCGTCAAGGTCGGCAAACCCCAGGCCCGCCTGCGCCATGCAATTGCGGATGGCCGGGATCAGGCTCGCAGACGCCTGCGAGCCGCCGGGCCCGGTGTGGGTCCACAGCTGGTCGCCACGCGCCACGGCGATGGAAATAACGTCGGTACTGGTGTCGAAGGCCAACAGGTTCATACAGGCCTATTTTTTATGCCAAAACAGGCTGTGGCGCACACTGCACTTGCGCAAACAGCTATTGTTTTAGGAGTAACCGCCCTGGTGGCGGTTGTGAAAGCGGAACACATCCGGGGGATTATCCGAGATTGGTCATGGGCCTTGCTTGGGCGGCCGATAGACTCTGCGCCATGTTGCCGATCCGCCGTTTGCTCCTCTCTGCAGCCTTCACCGGCTGCGCCCTGCTGGCCCCCACCAGCGCCGCGCTGGCCCAGTCCGGCCTGCCGCCTGAAGTGGAGGCCGCACTGGCCCGCGCCAAGCTGCCCAAAGACGCGCTGTCGGTGCTGGTGGTGGATGCCCAAGGCGGCGCACCGCGTGCCAGCCACCGCGCCAACGTGCCGGTCAATCCGGCGTCGGTGATGAAACTCGTCACCACCTACGCCGCACTTGACCAGCTCGGCCCGGCCTTCACCTGGAACACGCCCGTCTACCTGGACGGCAAGCTGCAGGACGGCACCTTCACCGGCAACGTGTACATCAAGGGCCAGGGCGACCCGACACTGGTGATGGAACGGCTGTGGCTGCTGCTGCGCCGCCTGCAGGGGCTGGGCATCCAGACCATCGCGGGCGACATCGTGCTGGACCGATCGGCCTTTGCACCCAGCGCCCACAACCCAGCCGAGTTCGACGGTGAACCCACCCGCCCCTACAACGCCGCCGCCGACGCGCTGCTGGTGAACTTCAAGTCGGTGGTGATGCGTTTCACGCCCGACCCCGCTGCGGGTCTGGCGCGTGTGGCCTTCGACCCGCCGATGGCACGGATGCAGCTGCAGGCCACTGTGCCGCTGGCCGCAGCCGGTGCCGGCTGTAATGACTACCGCGCCGGCCTGAAGGCCGAGCTGGCCCACCCGGAGCAGATCCGTTTTGACGGTGTGTACCCGGCAGCCTGCGGCGAACGGGTCTGGCCCGTGGCCTATGCCGACCCGGCAGCGTATGCAGCCCGTGCCATCGAAGGCATGTGGCGTGCGTCGGGCGGCCAGTTGACGGGCCGGGTGCGCGACGGGCAGGTGCCCGCCACCCTCAAGCCCGCATTCAGCGCCAGCTCGCCGCCGCTGGCCGAGGTGGTGCGCGACATCAACAAGTTCAGCAACAACGTGATGGCGCAGCAGGTCTTCCTGACGCTGAGCCTGCAGAACAAAGGCCTGGGCAGCACCGATGCGTCACGCGAACTGCTGCGCCAGTGGTGGCAGACGCGTATCAGCCCCAGTGACGCGCCGGTGGTGGACAGCGGCTCGGGCCTGAGCCGCGAATCGCGCCTCAACGCCCAGGGCCTGGCCCGCATGCTGCAGGTGGCCTGGGCCTCACCGCTGATGCCCGAGCTGGTCGCGTCCCTGCCCATCACCGGCGTGGACGGCACACTGCGCCGCATCCAGGGCGGGGCCACGGGGGCGGCCCACCTCAAGTCGGGCAGCCTGCGCGACGTGTGGGGCGTGGCCGGTTATGTGCACGGTGCCAGCGGCAAACGGTATGTGCTGGTGGCCATTGCCAACCACCCCAACGCCGCCGCCGTGCGTCCCGCCGTCGAAGCGCTGGTGGACTGGACCACCCGCGACCGCTGAATATGGAACACCCCCGAAGCGCCTTTGGCGCTTTCCCCCTTGCAGGGGGCGATGCCAGCGGCCTGGCGGAGCCAGTTCCACGGCATCTCTGGAAGGGACACGCACACCTCACACGGCGTGTTCCTTCGTACGGGGTGTCATCATCCATGACCGTTAGACCCAGAATTCCAAGCCGTCCGCGAGACACGCCATGCCCCTGACCGAATGGATCGGCTTTGCCGCCGCCAGCCTGACCACCGCCAGCTTCATCCCCCAGGCCTGGCTGACCTTCCGCACGCGCGACGTGCGCGGGATTTCGCTGGGCATGTACAGCGTGTTCACCACGGGGGTGGCGCTGTGGCTGGCCTACGGCTTGCTTCTGGAAGCCTGGCCGGTGGTGGCCGCCAATGCCGTCACGCTGGTGCTGGCGCTGTCCATCCTGGTCATGAAGCTGCGGTATGGTGGCCAGCCGGTGGGGGCAGACACCGACCGCTGAACATGCGTGTTTCCCCCCTCCATTGCGGGGCGGGTTGCCCCTATGATGCGCAAAATAGAACGGTCGTTCTATTTAACCCCCCCAGGAGATACAACAATGAAATACCTGAATGGCGTGGCGTTAACGGGTGCGGCTGTGCTGCTGGCCGCATGCGGCGGCGGGTCCGACACCGGCGGCTCGAGCACGGTGGACAACTCGGGCGCACGCGGCAGCATCGTGCACAACCCGCCTTTGCGTGTGGTGGATCTGACGGCGGCCCAATTTGCCGCCCGCCTGAACGAAACCGCCAGCGGCAAGAGCCTGCTGCAGATCGCAGGCACACCCAAGTGTGGGGTGAACTTCCATTACATGGAGTACGGCACCGTGGGAGGCGCGAACGAAGCCACCAACGCATCCGGCGCCGTGATGGTGCCCACCGGCAGCGACCCGGCCTGCACCGGCGCACGCCCCATCGTGTTGTACGCCCACGGCACCACCACCGACCGCAACTACAACATCGCCGACATCATTGACCCGGCCAAACCCGGCGCAGCCGAAGGTTCGCTGATGGGTGCGATGTATGCCGCGCAGGGTTTCATCGTGGTGGCACCCAACTATGCGGGCTACGATGTGTCGAAGCTTCCGTACCACCCGTACCTGAACGCTGACCAGCAGTCGAAAGAAATGATCGACGCGCTGGCCGCTGCCCGCAAGGCGCTGCCCAACATCGGCTCATCCGACTCCGGCAAACTGCTGCTCACCGGTTATTCCCAAGGCGGCCACGTGGCCATGGCCACCCACCGCGCACTGCAGGCCGCCGGCCAAACGGTGACGGCATCGGCCCCCATGTCCGGCCCCTATGCGCTGGCCGCCCAGGGCGACGCCACGTATTTCGGCAATGTGAACCTCGGCTCCACCGTGTTCACACCGATGCTGGTGACCAGCTTCCAGCGCGCGTACGGCAACATCTACACCAACCTCACGGACGTGTATGAAGCCGCCTTTGCGCCGGGCATGGACACCCTGCTGCCATCGCTGACGCCGATGGCCACCCTGTTCGCCAACGGCAAACTGCCCCAGACCACGCTGTTCAGCAGCACGGCGCCCACCGCACCCACACCACAGCTGCAGGCGGTGTTCAACAGCATCACGCCACCCACGACACCGCCTGCACTGGCTCCGCTGTTCGCCCTGGGTTTTGGTGCCAATAACCTGGTCACCAACAAGTCGCGCACCGAGTTCCTGCTGGACGCATTGGCCAACCCCGACGGTGCCGTGCCTTCTGTCACCACCGGCGGTGCGGCCACAGCCCCCGCCCACCCGATGCGCAAGGCCCTCAAGGCCAACGACCTGCGCAACTGGAGCCCCAAGCGCCCGGTAATGATGTGCGGCGGCAATGGCGACCCCACGGTGTTCTACAGCCTCAACACCCAGGTGATGCAGGGCCTGTGGTCTGCACCGTCGCCGCTGGCACCACCTGCAGGTTTGCTGACCGTGCTGGACGTGGACTCTGCGTCCCCCGGCGCGGGTGACCCGTTTGCGGCGGTACGTGCAGGTTTTGCGCAGGCAAAGGCGTCCACGTTTGCCGCAGGCGGTGCCAACGCCGTGGTGCAGGCCTACCACGGCAGCCTGGTGCCTCCTTTCTGCAATGCAGCGGCACGTGGCTTCTTCCAACAGGTGCTGGCGTCCGGCGTGTGACACCCACGCTGCCCTCTTAAAAAACACTACAAGGACATCCAGCATGAAACCCAACACTGCTGTCTCGGCCTGCGGCGCGATCGCCCTGTCCTGCTTTTGCAGCACCTCGGTCTCGGCCCAAACCGCTGGTGAATGGATCCAGGGCACCACCGTGCGCCTGGGTTATTCCCACGTAGCCCCCAACTCCAGCGCGACCGACGCGGTGGGGCCGTTCCTGCCCGGCCCGCCTTCGGGCGTGAGCCTGGAGGTGCAGAACAAAGGCACACTTTTCTTCTCGGTCGCCCGTGACATCACCCCCAACGTGGAGGCTGAACTGGCCCTGGGCTTTCCGCCCACCCACGACGTGACCGCCAAACTCGCGTCCTCACTGCCGTCGCATGTGCAGGTGCTGAACGGACAGGTGATTGCCAAGGTGCGGCAGGTGGCCCCCACGCTGTTCTTCAACTACAAGTTTGGCGACCCGGGCAGCACCTGGCGGCCATTTGTGGGCGCGGGCATCAACTACACCAAGTTCGACAAACGCGAGTCCACCGCTGCAGGCAACCAGCTCAACGGCGGCCCGACCGACATCCGGCTGAGTGATTCCTGGGGCCTGGCGGCACAGGCCGGCGTGAGTTACCGGCTGAACGACCAGTGGTCCCTGAACGCCGCCGTAGCCACCGCCCGCGTCAAGACCCACCTCACCGCCACCACCGCAGGCCAGGCCCGCAAGATCGACATCCGCTTCCGCCCCACGGTGATCACGCTGTCTGCAGGCTACGTGTTCTAAACACAGCACCCATAAAAAAAGCCCCGCAGGACAAAAATCCTGCGGGGCTTTTCCTTTCCCCCTGCGCAAAGCACGCAGTGAGCAAGCCTGGGGGTGTGCCAGTTCACCAGCGTTGGCGAACCTGGTCGTAGGCGTAGACACCAAACAGGCGGTTGACCACGGGCGTGAAGTACACCGGGTCGGCAAACGCGTATCTGTCTCGGTTGGCACCAGGGAGCAAGGTGTTGAGGGTGCACAGGGCCGAGCTGACCTGGCCGGCACCAATGCCGATACCGTTGCCGCTGTCCACCGACGTACACACCGGCGTCACACTGTTGTCCAGGCTGTAATTGCCAGGGCTGTTGATCAGCAGGTTGAAGTAGAAGGCGGCATCGATGTAACGCACGTGGTCGCCCAAATCGCTAATTCTTGAGAGAAGCCCATTATTAAACCCCTGTCCTTGGGTTCCTTGTACGATGCTTGCACGCTCCAACAAATTGGTTTGACCAATGGAAGCTGCCCAAGGAGAACGCCCTAGGTTGTAGGCTCCCACCACCACTACATGCTTGGCCCCAGCATCCACTAGCCTGCGCACTTGGGCACCCATTTCTCGGCCCGCCGCAGTTGTGTTATTCACCATGTCGTCCGGAGAAATGGTCCCCGCCGTCACCGCAGCCATCTGAGCAATCACATCGCTGATTCCACCGTTAACCACCAGCATGTCCCCTTCGCGGATGCTGTCGGCAGACAAGAAGGCGTCGATCTGTTGCTTAAGGGTCAGGGTGGTGACCTCCCCAGCCGCGTCCGGGCTGGCCGATACACGGGCATTGCCACGGGCATAACCTGTGCCGCCATCAGACACCGCCTTCAAGGTCGTGCCATATTTCACCGCAAACTGCTCCGCCCAGATGTTGTTGGGGCTGCCGTCCTTGATGGTGAAACGGGTGCCCGTCTTCTGGCCCACGTCACTCAGGGCGTCACCAAATGACACGATACGCGTCGGTGTGAAGGCCGACTCCACCGAGCTGGAACCACAGGCGGTCAACAGGGCCGCAGAAGCACATGCCGCCAGCACCGCAGTGCGGCGCAACCAATTCATTGTCATGGGGGAATCTCCAAAAAGCGTTGGGGTAGTTTAACGAGTGCGGGTCAAGCACCGGTAAAGCGAAGTTTCAGGCCGCAGCCCGCTGCAGCCGGTCACGCACACCTTCCCAGTCCGGTGCATCCGGCGGGGTTTCGATCCAGATCAGTTTCACGCCCTGGGCGTCAAAGCCCCGCAGCGCTGCAAACAGCTGCTGCGCGGTGGCGCCGGCATCGGCGGGCATCCGCCGCACCACCAGCCGTTCGGACGCAATACGCAAGGGTGTGCGGGCGTACACCGCGATGTGGGCGGCGTCGGCCCCCAGCACATCCAGCGCCGTCTGCAGCGCCCGGGCGTCCATCAGCCGCACTGTGGCGCTGGGCGCGTAATGCGACTCCAGCGTGCCGGACGCACGCGGGGCGGCCCCGGCGGTGTCGGCGATCTCTTGCGCGGACTGCAGCGGCTGGCCACACACGGCCTCGACCTGCACGCGGGTGATGGCGCCGGGCCGCAGCAGCACCGGGGCACCCCGGCTGCAGTCGACGATGGTGGACTCGATGCCCACCGTGCAGGGGCCACCGTCCAGCACCGGCACGTCGCCCCCAAACTCGGCCAGCACATGCTGCGCGGTGGTGGGGCTGACACGGCCAAACTGGTTGGCACTGGGCGCGGCCAGGCCCCACACCGGCACCGGCTGCGCCGCCAGCGCCTGCAGCAGCGCCTGCGCCACCGGGTGCGACGGGCAACGCACCCCAATCGAGTCCTGCCCGCCTGCCGTCTCGGCGCCCACACCGGGGCGGCGCGGCAGGATCAGGGTGAGCGGGCCGGGCCAGAAGGCCTGCATGAGCTGGCGCGCAAAGGCGGGCACGTCCACCGCGAAGTGGTCCACCCCGGCCGCGTCTGCCACATGCACGATCAGCGGATGGTTGCTGGGGCGGCCCTTGGCGGTGAAGATTTTGGCCACGGCGTCCGCACTGGCCGCATCCGCCGCCAGGCCGTACACCGTCTCGGTTGGCAAGCCCAACAAGCCTCCAGCGCTTATGACACGGGCAGCTTCAGCTATGGATTCAGGAGCATTTCCATCCAGCAGCATGGGGGGGCTCAAAACGGGTCGATGCCCAGCAACTGCGCGGCCTGCAGCGCCACCCGGCGCACGTCCGCGGCCGTGGCACCGATGATGTTCAGGTGGCCCATCTTGCGGCCCCGGCCAGGCTTGAGTTTGCCGTACAGGTGCAGGTGTACGCCGGGCAGCGCCAGCACCTGGTCCCACGGCGGGGTCACGGGCTGGTCACCGGCACGCAGCCACAGGTCACCCAGCAGGTTCAGCATAGCGGCGGGGCTGTGCTGGCGCGGCTGCACCAGCGGCAAGCCCACCATGGCCCGCACCTGCAGGTCAAACTGCGACACGTCGCAGGCGTCGATGGTGTAGTGGCCGCTGTTGTGTGGGCGCGGGGCGATCTCGTTGACCACGAGGCTGCCATCGTCGAGCACAAAAAACTCGACACACAACACACCCACGTACTGCAGGCCGCTTGCTATGGATTTCGCAGCTGCAACCGCTTGCTCTGCAAGCGCTGGAGGCATATTGGAGGCATCAACCTCGGTCACCGCCAGGATGCCGTCGCGGTGCAGGTTGCGCTGCGGCGGGAAGTGCACCATCTGGCCGTCACGCCCACGCGCCACGATCACCGAACATTCGGCGGCCAGGGGCAGCATTTTTTCCAGCACACAGGGCACACCGTTCAGCCCCTGCCAGGCCTCGACCAGCTCGGTGCGCGTGCGCACCCGCACCTGCCCCTTGCCGTCGTAGCCCATACGTGTGGTTTTGAGGATGCCGGGCAGCAAATCGTCGGCCACCGCGGCCAGTTGCTCGGCGGTGTCGATCACGGCGTAGGGCGCACAGGGCACACCACAGCCGACGAAGTGGGCCTTTTCAGCGGCACGGTCTTGGGCAATGGCCACGGCGGCGGCGGCAGGTGCCACGGGGCAGAACGCGGCCAGCAGCGTGAGTGCCGCCGCGGGCACGTTCTCGAACTCGGTGGTGATGGCGCTGCACAGGTTGCCCAAGCGGGCCAGGCCGTCAGCGTCCATGTAGTCGGCGTGGACATGGTGGTGGCTCACCCGGCCGGCGGGGCTGGCTGGGTCCGGGTCCAGCACGGCGGTGAAGTAGCCCATGCTCTGGGCGGCGTGCACAAACATGCGCCCCAGCTGGCCGCCGCCGACCACACCCAGCGTGGTTTCGCCCGCGCCGGGCAGGATGGCCGGGGTGGATGGGCCGGAAGTGGTGTTGGTGCTCATGGTGCAGGTGGGAGTGTCATGCCGCGCGCCAGTTCCGTCTGCTGGGCCCGAAAGGTGTCCAGCTGCGTGCGCAGGCGCGGGTTGTCCAATGCCAGCATGGCCACGGCAAACAACGCCGCGTTGGCTGCACCGGCCGTGCCGATGGCAAATGTGGCGACGGGGATGCCCTTGGGCATTTGAACGATACTGTGCAGCGAATCCACACCCTGCAGGTGGCGCGTGGCCACCGGCACACCCAGTACCGGCACGGTGGTTTTGGAGGCCAGCATGCCTGGCAGATGCGCGGCACCACCCGCACCAGCGATGATGGCGCGCAGGCCGCGCCCGGCAGCCGATTCGGCGTAGGCAAACATGTCGTCAGGCATGCGGTGGGCCGAGACCACACGGGCCTCATGGCTGATGCCAAATTGCTGGAGAATCTGCACCGCGTGCTGCATGGTGTCCCAGTCGGAGCTGGAGCCCATCACGACGCCGATTTGAATAGATGACATTAAGTTAAATTCCTGCTGTTGATCAGAAGCTGATCCAAATTTGTACCCACACCCGCAGCGCACACCCCTTCCAGCAGACACCGCGGATCTGGCTCTGCCAGTCCGCAGGCGTCGCCCCCTGCAAGGGGGAAGGAGAAGCGGAACGCAGTCCGCGCAGCCTGGGGGTGTTCCAATTTTACGTTTTTGCCCCCGGAGAGTGCCGCCCATGATTGATGTGACCGTTGAAAACTTTGAAACAGAGGTCATTGCCGCCTCCATGTCCACGCCCGTGCTGGTGGACTTCTGGGCACCCTGGTGTGCACCGTGCAAGACCTTGGGCCCCATCCTGGAGAAGCTGGAGGTCGCCTATGAAGGCCGCTTCAAACTCGTGAAGATCGACTCCGACCAGGAGCAGCAGCTGGCCGGTGCGTTTGGCATCCGCAGCATCCCGACCTGCATCCTGCTCGTCAACGGCCAGCCCGTGGACGGCTTCCAGGGCGCGCTGCCCGAAGGCCAGGTGCGCGAATTTCTCGACAAACACGTGCCCAGCGCCGAAGAGGCCGAAGCCCTGGTCGAGGAAGAAGAAGCCCAGGACGCCCTGGCAGAAGGCGACACCGACACCGCGCTGGAGAAGCTGCAACACGCCGTGGCCACCGACCCGGCCAATGACGATGCACGTTTTGACTACATCAAGCTGTTGCTGCAACTGGGCCGCGATGACGACGCCAAGGTAGCGTTTGCCCCGGTGATTGCCAAAGCCGCCACCGTGCGCAAGTTCGACGCGCTGCAACGCTGGATGCATGCTATTGATTTCGCAGCTACCCACGCAGATGCAGCGGGCGCACAGGCTGCATTTGATGCACAAATTGCAGCCAACAAGCGTGATTTTGATGCCCGCTTCGGCCGCGCCCGCCTGCTGATCGCCGCCCAGCGCTGGACCGACGCGATGGACGAGCTGCTCGACATCCTGATGCGCGACAAGGCCTGGAGCGACGACCTGGCCCGCAAGACCTATGTGGCTATCCTGGAGCTGATCGAGCCGCCCAAGGTGAAGGTGGCCGACGGGCAGATTCCGCCGGACGATCCTGTGGTCAGCACGTACCGCCGCCGTCTCAGCTCGGTGATCCTGAGCTGATGGCCGCCGCAAGCTTCACCCCTGCGGTGGCCCGCCGCTGGTGGACCGGACTGAGCGCCGGACTGCTGTTGGCCCTGGGCCTGGCCATGGCCCCCGCTGCCAATGCCGCGCCCGCCGCCAAGTCCAGCGCCAAAGCGGCCTCCGGCAAAAAAGCCACGACCGCACCCAAAGCCCGCAGCGGTGGCCGCAAAGCCACGGCTGCTGCAGCGGCCACCGCCCCGATACATGCCAAGGCCGGATCGGCCGATGCGCTGCTGCCTTTACCCGCCGCCTTCAACGGCACCCTGGCCCTGGCCTGTGCCGAATGCACCGCAGGTATGGCCTATGAGCTGCGCCTGCAGGGCGCCGAGGGTGACGCCACACGTGGCACCTACGAACTCCACCGCCAGACCGTCAACAGCCTGGCGCAAACCCCGCTCGAAAGTGGCCCCTGGCGCCTGTCCTACGACTATGGCCGCCTGATCCTGGGCGGCGGCAACATGCCCGCGCTGTACGCCATCAAGGACCGCAACACCCTGGTGCAACTGGGCATTGAAGGCAAACCGCTGGACGGCGGGCAGCACCAGCTGCAGCGGGTGTTGACCAGCAACACCCCGCCCGGCCCCTACGCGCCCGCAGCCACCGCCTGGGCTGCACCGGCAGGCAACGGTGCACTGGAAGCCACCTTCTGGAAACTGGTGCGTGTGGGCCGTGGCCCCGCGCTGGGCACCGCCCTGGCCCACCCGGACGACCTGCAGCGCCTGCCGCACTTTGTGCTGGAGCCCGGCGAGCAACGTATCACCGGCTCGGGCGGGTGTAACCGTTTTGCCGGCAGCTTCCAGCGCGAAGCCGCCGACAAAGTGGTGTTGACCGGCATCGTGTCCACGCGTATGGCCTGCGCCGAAAACGACAAAACCCTGCTGGAAGTGGCCTTCTTTGACGCGCTGCACCAGACCCGCCGTTACCGCATGGCAGACGTCTCCCACCTGGACCTGCTGGGCGAGAAGGGGGAGGTGCTGGCGCAGTTTGAAGCGGCGACAGCCCCTACCAAATAAGCGCCCACGCCGCCGCCCGAAACCCACACACAAAAGGCCCGTTTCCTTTGCAGGAAACGGGCCTTTTTGTTGGGTGTGCAGGTGCGGGATCAGGCCGTGAGCCGGTCCAGCGCTTCGCGGTATTTGGCTGCCGTCTTGGCCACCACTTCGTTCGGCAGACGCGGCGCAGGCGGGGTTTTGTCCCAGGCCTGGGTCTCCAGCCAGTCGCGCACGAACTGTTTGTCGTAGCTGGGCGGGTTGGCACCGGTGCGCAGGGCGTCGGCGTAACCTTCGACCGGCCAGTAGCGCGAGCTGTCGGGGGTCAGCACTTCGTCCATCAGCACCAGCGTGCCATCGGAGTCCAGGCCAAACTCGAACTTGGTGTCGGCAATGATCATGCCTTTTTCCAGTGCGATGGCAGCCGCTGCTTCGTAGATGCGGATGCTGATGTCGCGGATCTGTGCGGCCAGCGCGGGGCCGGTGATGGCCTCCATCTGCGCGAAGGTGATGTTTTCGTCGTGTTCACCCATCGCGGCCTTGGCGGCGGGCGTGAAGATGGGTGCGGGCAGCTTGGCTGCGTTGGTCAGGCCCGCTGGCAGGGGCACACCACACACCGACTGGCTGGCCTGGTATTCCTGCCAGCCGCTGCCGGCCAGGTAGCCGCGCACCACGGCTTCGACGGGGATGGGCTTGAGGCGTTTGACCAGCATGGAGCGGTCTTTCACCTGGGCCACTTCTTCGGGGGTGACCACACTTTCGGGCGCGTCGCCGGTCAGGTGGTTGGGGCACAGGTGGCCCAGTTTGTCGAACCAGAACAGCGCCATTTGCGTGAGCAAAATGCCCTTGCCGGAAATGGGCTCACCCATGATGACGTCAAAGGCGCTGAGGCGGTCGCTTGCAACCATCAGGATGCGGTCGTCGCCCACGGCGTAGTTGTCACGCACCTTGCCACGGGCAAGCAGCGGCAGGGAGGTCAGGCTGGAGGTGTGCAAGGCAGTGGTCATGGCGTCAGAAACTTCGAAAACCCAAAAAAGAAAAAGCCCGCTGAATGGAGAGCGGGCTTCGCACTATTCGCACCAATTATCGCAAGCCTGAAGAGTGCTTTGTTTGCTATTAAATAAATAGCTTTTGGCGCACGCTGGACGGGCGCTAGAGCCCTATTTTGTTACTGAACGACCTGCGCCAGCGTGCCATTGGCATATTTGGCCGCCATGTCCTGCAGGCTCACGCCCTGGATCTTGCTGCCCTGGCCTTCGCAACCGAATTCGAGGTAACGCTGCTTGCAGATCTGTTTGGCGGCTTCACGGGCAGGCTTGAGCCATTCGCGGGCGTCGAACTTGTCGGGGTTCTCGGCCAGGAACTTGCGCACCGCGCCGGTCATGGCCAGGCGAATGTCGGTGTCGATGTTGATCTTGCGCACGCCGTACTTGATGGCTTCCTGGATTTCGGAGACGGGCACGCCGTAGGTCTCTTTCATCTTGCCGCCGTACTGGTTGATGATGGCCAGCAGGTCCTGCGGCACGCTGCTGGAGCCGTGCATCACCAGGTGGGTGTTGGGGATACGCGCGTGGATTTCTTTCACGCGGCTGATGGCCAAGATGTCGCCTGTAGGGGGACGGCTGAACTTGTACGCGCCGTGGCTGGTGCCGATGGCGATGGCCAGCGCGTCGAGCTGCGTGGCCTTGACGAACTGGGCGGCTTCTTCGGGGTCGGTCAGCATCTGGCTGTGGTCCAGCTTGCCTTCGGCGCCCACGCCATCTTCTTCACCGGCTTCACCGGTCTCCAGGTTGCCCAGGCAGCCGAGTTCACCCTCGACCGTCGCACCGATCTTGTGGGCCATGGCGACGACTTTTTGCGTGACGTCGACGTTGTATTCGAACGATGCAGGCGTCTTGCCGTCGGACATCAGCGAGCCGTCCATCATCACCGAGCCAAAGCCCAGGTTCAGCGCGCCCTGGCAGATTTCGGGGGAGGTGCCATGGTCCTGGTGCATCACCAGCGGGATGTGGGGGTACATCTCGGCGGCGGCCTGGATCAGGTGTTTGATGAAGGGCTCACCCGCGTATTTGCGGGCACCGGCGCTGGCCTGCAGGATGACGGGGGCACCCACCTCGTCGGCGGCAGCCATGACGGCTTGCACCTGTTCGAGGTTGTTGACGTTAAAAGCCGGAATGCCGTAGCCGTTGGCGGCTGCGTGGTCCAGCAGTTCGCGCATCGAGACGAGTGCCATGGTGAGAAGATCCGTTGAAGTGGGGTTGGGGAAGGGGTGCGGAAGGGCCAGAAAACCGCTGTAACCGCGTGGTAACTCTTCCGATTTTACCCGGCTGCGGGCGTGGAACTTGTACCAAAAAACGTAACTACTCGGCCAACGCACTGCATCACGCTGTATGAAGCGTGCGCAATCCTTCAAGCAGACACCGCGGAGCTGGCTCTGCCAGGCCGCTGGTGTCGCCCCCTGGAAGGGGGTTGGCGAGAGCGACAGCGAAGCCTGGGGGTTAATAGTTCCCAAAACCCAACCGAAAGCAGGTGGTAAAGGGCGCAGGCGCTGCCACAGGCCCGAATACGGCCCCATGCACCTCGGCCACGCGGGCGATGATTTCATGGCCCAGGCGCAGGCTGTCGACAGCCGGGGAGGCCTGTAGCGCACCCCGCCCACCGTTGTCACAGACTTGCAGCCAGGGCCCGCCCGCGTCACTGCCCAGCTGCACCTCGATCTGGGTGCCGGGGGGCGTGTGTTTGATCGCGTTGTCCAGCAGGTTGCGCAGGGCCAGCTCCAGCAGCAGCGGGTGGCCTTGTAAGGGCAAAGTGGCCGGCCCGGTGACCGCAATCTCGTCCTGGCGCTCCCAGGCTTTTTGCGCAAAACCCGCACTCACTTCCTGCGCCAACGCCACCAGGTCCAGCGGCACGGCGGCTTCGTGTAACTCGGCCCGGCTGGTGCGGGCCAGGGCCAGCAGCTGGTTCAGCACATGCCCGGCACGCAGCGCATCGGCGCCGATACGCGACTGGGCGCGGGCACGGTCGTCGGGCGACAAGTCACCGGCCAGCGCGCTGGCCTGCAGCGCAATCGATGACAGCGGCGTGCGCAGCTCGTGCGCCACCTCATTGGCCAGACGGCGCTCACGTTGCAGCGCGGCACTTTGCTGGTCCACCAGGCTGTTGATGGAGCCCACAACAGAGTTGAATTCGCGCATCGCATGGCGTGCGGGCAGCCGCTGCGCCCGCCCCACGTCCAGCTGCGCCACATCGTCGGACAGCACATACAGCGGCCGCAAGCCGCGCCAGATGGCCAGCCCCAGCGCCAGCGCCACCACGGGCAGCAGCCACATGCCGGGCTCAATCAGCTGCCCGGCAATGTCTTCGGCCAGGTCATCACGCTCCTGCAGGTTCAGCAGCACCATCACCTTACGTTCGTGGGCCGCGTCCCACTGCGCAAAACTGCGCCATCGGGTTTGGGCCGCGCCCAGCTGCAGGTCGGCAAAACCTTCGGCCGTGTCAAACGCCGGAGGATCCGCCGCACCACTGCTGCCGATCAGGCGGCCATCGGCGTCCCACAGCGCCACGCTGAGCGACTGCTGGTAGTCGTGGCTTTTCAGGCCCGGCATATTCATGCGCGGTGCCGCACTGCCGGGCGCGACAAACTCCACCGAGCGCAGGCTCAGCAGCACCGACGCCACGCTGGCCAGGTGGCCGTCGGTGAGTTCGTCCGCCTCTTCAATGCCGGTGCGGTAACCCATCACCACAAAACTGAGCCAGACCACCAGCAAAGCCCCCAGCGCCCAAAGCAGCAGACGGCCGGTGAGGGACGGGCCAGCCGATGAGGCCGCCGCAGTGGAAGAGGTGGACGCTGTGGGTGTGCTCATGCCGCTTCGTCCCGGGGAATGAAGTACCCCACACCCCGCATGGTGTGGATGAGTGTGCTGCCCAGCTTGCGCCGCAGGTGGTGGATGTGCACCTCCAGCGCATTGCTTTCGATCGCGTCCTGCCAGTTGTACAGCCGCGCCTCCAGCTGCTGGCGCGACTGCACCCGCCCGCGCGACTCCAGCAGCACCAGCAGCACGGCAAATTCACGCGGCGACAGCTCCACCGGCACACCGGCCTGCAGCACGGTGTGCGCGGCCGGGTCAATCTCCAGCGCGCCATGGCGAATGACGGGGTGTGAACGCCCCGCCGCACGCCGCAGCAGCGCACGCAGGCGGGCCTCCAGCTCGTCCACATCAAAGGGTTTGACCAGGTAGTCATCAGCCCCGAGGTCCAGCCCCGCAATACGCTGCTGCACTTCGTCGCGGGCGGTCATGATCAGCACGGGGGTGTCGGGCGCAGGCAAACCACCGGGCGCGGCGCTGGCCTGGCGCAGCCGCTGCAGCAGGGTGCCGCCGTCGCCGTCGGGCAGGCCCAGGTCCAGCAGCACTGCATCAAAAGGCTCGGCCTGTAATGCGGCCCAGGCATGCGCCACCGTGTCACACCAGTCCACGGCATACCCCCGCTGCTGCAGGTTGGCCTGCAGGCCGTCGGCAATACCGACATCGTCTTCGACTACCAGGATTCGCATGGGGGGATTGTCACCGTTTGCCCTGGCCACCGCTGCAGGTTCTTATGCCCATCACAATGGCCGATGCGATGAAAGGCTCGTATGAAAATTTGTATTTACGGCGCAGGTGCCATTGGCGGCTGGATCGGGGCACGTTTGGCGGCCATCGGTGAGCCAGTCAGTGTGGTGGCGCGGGGGGCCACGCTGGCGGCCTTGCACACCCATGGCCTGCGGCTGCAGCAGACCGAGGGGCTGCTGCAGGTGCCCGTGCAGGCGGCGGACAACGCGGCGACACTGGGTGTGCAGGACCTGGTGGTGGTAGCGGTCAAGGCCCCGGCCCTGGCCGAGGTGGCGCGCGGCATCGCCCCGCTGCTGGGGCCGCACACCATGGTGCTGACGGCGATGAACGGAGTGCCGTGGTGGTTCTTCCAGGGTTTTGGTGGGGCCTATGCGGGCACCGCGCTCAAGGCGGTGGATGCCAGCGGTGCCATCGCGGCGGCCATCCCTGCGCGGCATGTGGTGGGCTGTGTGGTGCATGCCAGCTGTGCATTGCAGGCGCCGGGTGTGGTGCAGCACCACTTTGGCAACAAACTTATTCTGGGCGAGCCGTCAGGCCAGCAGACGGAGCGTGCCAAGGCCCTTGCAGCCCTGTTGAAAAGGGCCGGGTTTGAGGCACCTTTGTCCGAACAAATCCAACGCGACACTTGGTACAAGCTGTGGGGCAACATGACGGTGAACCCGGTCAGCGCGTTGACCGGTGCCACCACCGACCTGATTCTGGACGACCCGCTGGTGCGTGACTTCATCTCCCAGGTGATGCGGGAAGCCAAGGAGATCGGGGCCCGCATCGGCATCCCCATCGACCAGCAGCCCGAGGATCGGCACGCCGTCACCCGCAAGTTGGGGGCGTTCAAGACGTCGATGCTGCAGGACGTGGAAGCAGGCAAACCTGTGGAGCTGGACGCACTCGTCACCGTGGTGCAGGAGCTGGGCGTATTGACGGCCGTGCCCACACCGTTCACAGATGCGCTGCTGGGGCTGGCGCGGCTGCAGTCACGGGTTAAGGGTCTCTACTAAATGTCCTGTCCGACGGCGAACTAACAAGGATTGACGCCAAAAACCTGCGCCATGACGCCTTGAAACGCTGCAAATTGCATTAAAACTGCGCCCTCTTTGCGGAATGATGACCCCATTCATTTCAAAAGAGACACCACCATGAGCGATTTGTTTGACAACCCGATGGGCCTGATGGGTTTTGAGTTTGTGGAGTTTGCGTCGCCCACTGCAGGTGTGCTGGAGCCGGTGTTCGAGCGTATGGGTTTCACCCTGGTGGCCAAACACCGCTCCAAGGACGTGGTGCTGTACCGGCAAGGCGACATCAACTTCATCGTCAACCGCGAGCCCAAAAGTGTGGCCGGCTTCTTTGCCGCCGAACACGGCCCCAGCGCCTGCGGCATGGCGTTCCGCGTCAAGGACTCGCACCATGCCTACCGCCGCGCGCTGGAACTGGGGGCCCAGCCGATCGAGTTACACCCCGGTCCGATGGAGCTGAACCTGCCGGCCATCAAGGGTATTGGCGGCGCGCCGCTGTACCTGATCGACCGGTTTGAAGACGGCAAATCCATCTACGACATCGACTTCGACTTCATCGAGGGCGTGGACCGCCACCCGGTGGGCCATGGCCTGAAACTCATCGACCACCTGACACACAACGTGTACCGGGGCCGTATGGCCTTCTGGGCTGATTTTTACGAGCGCCTGTTCAACTTCCGCGAGATCCGGTTCTTTGACATCAAGGGTGAATACACCGGCCTCACGTCGAAGGCGCTGACCGCACCCGACGGAAAAATCCGTATCCCGCTGAACGAAGAGTCGCGCCAGGGCGGCGGCCAGATCGAAGAGTATTTGATGAAGTTCAACGGCGAAGGTATCCAGCACATCGCCCTGATTTGTGACGACCTGATCGCCACGGTGGACCGGCTGGCGCTGGCCGGTGTGCCACTGATGACCGCGCCCAACGACGTGTACTACGAAATGCTCGAAGGCCGCCTGCCGGGCCACGGCCAGCCGGTGAGCGAATTACAAACACGCGGCATTCTGGTGGATGGATCGACCGAAGGCGGCACACCGCGCCTGCTGCTGCAGATCTTCTCGCAGACCCAGTTGGGCCCGGTGTTCTTCGAGTTCATCCAGCGCCAGGGCGACGAAGGTTTTGGCGAAGGCAACTTCAAGGCTTTGTTCGAGTCCATCGAGCGTGACCAGATCAGCCGTGGGGCACTGGAGGCGGCGTGAGCGCTGGCCCATCCCCTCAGCGGCCCCAACGGCCCGACTGGACGATTGACCAAGGCTGGGCCGACTACACCGCCGAGGAACACGCCGTCTGGAAGACCCTGTTTGAACGCCAGAGCGCACTGCTGCCCGGGCGCGCATGCGATGCGTTTGTGGACGGCATGCAAAAGCTGCCTATTGGCGCGGAGCAGATCCCCGACTTCCGGGCGCTGAGTGCGGTGCTGATGCAAACCACCGGCTGGCAGGTGGTAGCTGTGCCGGGCCTGGTGCCCGACGACGTGTTTTTTGACCACCTCGCCCACCGGCGGTTCCCGGCCGGCCACTTCATCCGCAAGCCCCACGAGCTGGACTACCTGGAAGAGCCGGACGTGTTCCACGACGTGTTTGGCCATGTGCCCATGCTCATGAACCCGGTCATGGCGGACTACATCCAGGCCTATGGCCAGGGCGGCCTGCGTGCCAAGGCGCTGGGGGTGCTGGACAAACTGGCGCGGGTGTACTGGTACACCGTCGAATTTGGGCTGGTGCAGCAGGCCGACGGCATCCGTATCCTCGGTGCGGGCATCGCGTCGTCGTTCACCGAAACGGTGTTTGCGCTGGACGACCCGTCACCCCACCGCATCGGCTTTGACCTGGAGCGGGTGATGCGCACGCAGTACCGGATCGACGACTTCCAGGAAACGTACTTTGTGATCCCACACCTGGACGCACTGCTCGACCTGGCACACATCGACTTTGCGTCCATCTACGAACGCACCAACGGCCTGCCCGATTACGCCCCCGGCACCACACTCCCGAGTGACCACGTGTTGTCGCGGGGCACGGGGCAGTACCACCACACAAAACACACAACGGCCCTGCCATAAACGGCTGGTGTGCACCGTTAAGCGGCTGTTAAGTCGCCGTATTTATGGTGCGGGCAACTCTTCTGTTGGCCCGCGTGATGCACCCCTTTTCTCCACCCCGATCCCTTCGGTCTTCTCCCACCCTGCACTGGACCGCAGGCAGCCTGCTGCTGTTGCTGGTCTGGGACGCCAGCGGGCTGGATCTGCTGCTGGCGAACTGGTTTGGCACGGCGCACGGTTTTGCGCTGCGCGACCACTGGCTGTTCACCACCGTTTTACACGAAGGCGCGCGGCGCATTGCGTGGCTGCTGGTGGTGGGGCTGAGCCTGGCGGTCTGGTGGCCAGCGGGGGTGTTGCGGCAGGTGGACCGGCTGCAGCGCCTACAGCTGGTGCTGACCACCCTGCTGTCGCTGCTGGCGGTGGTGTCGATCAAGTACATCAGCAGCACCAGCTGCCCGTGGGACTTGGCAGAGTTTGGCGGCGTGGCGCGTTATGTGTCGCACTGGACGCTGGGGGTGGTGGACGGCGGCGGCGCGCACTGCTTCCCGGCAGGCCATGCATCGGCCGGGTTCGCCTTCTTCGGCGGGTATTTTGTGCTGCGTGATGCCGCGCCACGTGCGGCCAGAATCTGGCTCGTGGCCACACTGGTTGTGGGCCTGGTGCTCGGCATTTCGCAGCAGGCCCGGGGTGCCCATTTCATGAGCCACACACTCTGGACGGCCTGGCTGTGCTGGACGATTGCCTGGCTGTGTGATGGGGCCGCCACACACCTGCGGCTGCGTTACCAGGCCCACCCGGCCACACCGGAGGCTCGCCATGTGGCAAGTTGATATTGCCCTGTTCCAAACGCTCAACGCCACAGCCACCACACCGGCGTGGGTCGTAGAGCTGGCCCGCCTGGCGTCTGCCGTGTTGCCCGGCCTGCTGCTCGCGGCGCTGCTGCTGGCCCTGGTGTGCGGGGCACCCGCTCTGCGCCGCACGGTGCTGCAGGCGCTGCTGAGTGTGGCGGTGGCATGGTGTCTGGTGCACCTGGTGCGGGCGCTGCTGCCGTTTCCGCGCCCTGCCGCGTTGGGCCTGGGCATACAGTGGATCGAACACGGCGCACGGCCCGGATTTCCCAGCATGCACAGCGCCACCGCGTTTGCGCTGGGCGGGGCACTGCTGTTTCGCCGGGCATTTTTCCTGGCCGCTGGCGCTCTGCTGCTGGCCACACTGATCGCCTGGAGCCGGGTCTGCCTGGGTGTCCACTTCCCCTCGGATGTGCTGGCCGGCATGTTGACCGGCCTGCTCAGCGCCAGCGCAGTCGCCGCCACATACGCCCTGCTGGAACGCCCCCGCGACACAGCCCAGGCTCCCCTGACGCGATTGCCCTAACCCAGCACACAACACAAACGGCGGACGGGACTTATTCCAGCAGATACCGCGGAACTGGCTTTGCCAGGCCGCTGGTATCGCCCCCTGCAAGGGGGTTGGCGTTTACACGCAGTGAAAAAGCCTGGGGGTGTACCTTCTACACAGCCCTGCAGATTTTGAGCATGTTGGAGCCGCCAGGTGCCCCCATCGGTTCACCACAGGTGATGGCGTACACATCGCCGCTTTGCACAATGCCACGCGACTTGAGGTGGGCTTCGGCCTGGGCCAACGCGGTGTCGCGGTCGGCGCTGGTGTCCATCAGGATCGGGCGCACGTTGCGGTACAGCGCCAGTTTGCGCTGGGTGGCGATCTTGGGGGTGAGCGCAAAAATCGGCACGTGGATGCGCTGGCGGCTCATCCACAGCGCGGTGGCACCGCTGTCGGTCATGGCCACAATCGCCTTGGCTCCCAGGTGGTGGGCGGTGAACAACGCACCCATGGCAATGGCCTGGTCGATGCGGGTGAAGGAGAGCCCGGTGAAGTCGGCGTCGAGTTTCACGTCCTCGGCCTCTTCGGCGGCTTCGCAGATGCGGCTCATCTCCTGCACTGTCTCCAGCGGGTATTTGCCCGACGCTGTTTCGGCCGACAGCATCACCGCGTCGGTGCCGTCCAGCACCGCGTTGGCCACGTCACTCACCTCGGCGCGGGTGGGCACCGGGTTGGTGATCATCGACTCCATCATCTGGGTGGCGGTGATAACCACCTTGTCCATGGCGCGGGCCATACGGATCATGCGTTTTTGCAGCGCAGGCACAGCCGCGTTGCCCACTTCAACCGCCAGGTCACCCCGCGCGACCATGATGCCGTCGGACGCACGGATGATTTCTTCCAGCCGGGGGATAGCTTCAGCGCGTTCGATCTTGGCGATCAGACCGGGCTGGTGGCGGAACTCGGCCGCCGCCACGTTGCACAACTGGCGCGCCATTTCCATGTCGGTGGCGCTCTTGGGGAAACTCACCGCCACGTAGTCGGCCTGGAAGGACATGGCGGTCTTGATGTCGTCCATGTCCTTGCCGGTGAGGGCCGGGGCCGTCAGGCCGCCGCCTTGCTTGTTGATGCCCTTGTTGTTGGACAGTTCACCCCCCAGGCGCACGGTGGTGTACACCGCTTCACCCTTGACCGAATCCACCGTCAGCACGATCAGCCCGTCGTTCAGCAACAAGGAGTCGCCCGGTTTCACGTCGCGTGGCAGGTTTTTGTAGTCGAGCCCCACCGCGTCCACATCACCCAGCTCGGTGCGGGCGGCGTCCAGCACAAATTTGGCGCCCGGCTCAAGCCAGACCTTGCCCTCGGCAAACTTGCCCACGCGGATCTTCGGGCCCTGCAGGTCGGCCATGATGGCCACTTCGCGCCCGGTGCGGCGGGCGGCTTCGCGCACCATAGCCGCACGGTTGATGTGGTCCTGCGCCGTGCCGTGGCTGAAATTGAGCCGCACCACGCTGACTTTGCTGAGGATCAGTTGCTCCAGCAGCTCGATGGTGTTGGAAGCCGGGCCGAGGGTGGCCACGATCTTGGTGGCATGGCGGGGGGTGCGAAGCAGCATCGAATCGTCTCCTGTAATTTAGTTTCCGATTTTCACACAGGCGAGTTACAACGGCGTTACGGCGCACCCACCATGCAAAAAGCCGCTGCATTTTTGTGCAGCGGCTTTTTTAAGCTTTATTGGCCTCCAGCGCACATACACCGTGCGCCAACAGCTATCAAATTAGCAGCATATCAACCTGCAGCGCGTTTTTGCAGGATCTCGAACGCGGGCAGGGTTTTGCCTTCCAGGATTTCGAGGAACGCGCCGCCGCCGGTCGAGATGTAGCCCACATCCTTCTCGATGCCGTACTTGGCAATGGCCGCCAGGGTGTCGCCACCGCCTGCGATGCTGAACGCGCTGGACGCGGCAATCGCCTGGGCGATGACCTTGGTGCCGTTTTCAAACGCGGCGAACTCGAACACACCGACCGGGCCGTTCCAGACGATGGTGCCTGCGGCCTTGAGCTGCTGCGCAAGCTTCTCAGCGGTCTCGGGGCCGATGTCCAGGATCAGGTCGTCGTCGGCCACGTCGGTGGCTTTTTTGACCGTGGCGGGGGCGTCGGCGGCAAAGGTTTTGGCGGTCACCACGTCGGTCGGGATCGGCACCTCGGCGCCACGTGCCTTCATGGCGTCGATCACGGCACGGGCGTCGTCCAGCAGCGCGGGTTCGGCCAGGCTTTTGCCGATGTTCAGGCCAGCGGCCAGCATGAAGGTGTTGGCAATACCGCCGCCCACGATGAGCTGGTCCACGTTTTTGGCCAGGCTTTGCAGGATGGTGAGTTTGGTGCTGACCTTGCTGCCCGCCACGATGGCCACCAGCGGGCGCTGCGGCTGCGCCAGCGCTTTGGTGATGGCGTCGATCTCGGCGGCCAGCAGCGGGCCCGCGCAGGCGATGGGTGCGTACTGGGCGATGCCGTAGGTCGTGCCTTCGGCGCGGTGGGCGGTGCCAAACGCGTCGTTCACGAAGATGTCGCACAGCGCGGCCAGCTTGCGTGCCAGCGGCTCGGCGTTTTTCTTCTCACCCACATTCACGCGGCAGTTTTCCAGCAGCACGACCTGGCCCGGTGCGACGGTGACACCGTCCACCCAGTCGGCCACCAGCGGCACATCACGGCCCAGAAGTTCACCCAAACGCTTGGCCACGGGGGCCAGCGAGTCTTCCGGCTTAAACGCCCCTTCGGTCGGACGGCCCAGGTGCGACGTGACCATCACAGCCGCCCCGGCGTCCAGCGCCAGCTGGATACACGGCACGCTGGCGCGGATGCGGGTGTCTTCGGTGATGGCACCGGCACCGTCCTGCGGCACGTTCAGGTCGGCACGGATAAAAACACGCTGGTTGCGGGCTTTGCCGCTGGCGCACAGGTCAGAGAAGCGGATGACGTTCATGGTGGTGGTTCGGCTCTGGACAAAATCGACCATTTTAGAAGCCCAACAGTCATCAACCTGACACGGGGCGGTGCATGTTCAAGCAGACGCCGCGGAACCGGCTTTGCCGGGCCGCTGGCGTCGCCCCCTGCAAGGGGGTGGGCGAGAGCGGAACGAAGTCCGCGAAGCCTGGGGGTGTGCCTACCCCTACCAGCCCAGGCCGATGTGCAGCGGCAGAAACACTGCCATCCCCACCACGATGGTTGCCAGTGTGTCGCGTCGCCAGAAGTACGCCGCGACACCTGCTGCAGCCGCATAGATACGCGCGTCGTGCAGGCTGGTGATGAGCTGGCCCTGGGTCATCACCACTTCGGGCACCACCACCGCCGACAGCGCGGCAATGGGCGCGTACTGCAGGCCGCGCTGGGCCCAGTGCGGCAGGCTCCAGGGGCGGTCGAAGATGAAGAAAAAACAGCGGGCGATCACGGTGACACAGGCCATGCCTGCGATGGCCACCAGGGTCCAGAGGTCGGTTGTACCGTCAGCGGGCGTCATGCGCGGGGCTCCTGGGCGGCGGCCACGGGCCGTGTTTTCTCGAGTGCCAGGCAGGCAAACACCGCCACGGCAATGGCCACGATGATGTTGAGTTTGAGTGGCAGGGCGTAGGCCACCACCGCCGCCACACCGGCTAACACGGCGGACAGGATACGCAGACGTGTGGACGCGAGTGAGCAGAGGATGCCCACCAGGCACAGGATGCCGGCAAACCCCAGCCCCCATTCGGACGGGATGAAGTTGGCCAGCGCAATCCCGATCACGCTGGAGCCCACCCAGTTGCTCCAGTTGACGAGTGAGTTACCCGCCAGGTAGGCCTGCCGGGCGATCCGCTCTTCGGGCGTCTGGCCGGGTTGGGGGTAACGCTGCACAAACAACACGTAGGTGATGTCGGTCGTCAGGTAACCAGTCACCAGGCGCTCCAGCCGGGGCAGGTGGATCAGGTACGAGCGCAGGTGCAGGCTGAACACCACAAACCGCAGGTTCACACAAAAGGCGGTGGCCAGAATGATCCACAGCGGCGCACCCACCAGCAGCAGTGGAATGGCGGCCAACTGCGAACTGCCCGCGTACACAAACAGCGCCATGGCCAGCGCCTCGACCACACTCATGCCGGACTTGACCATGGCCACACCGGTCATCAGCCCCCAGGCGCTGATGCCCAGCGACTG
Source organism: Comamonadaceae bacterium AAW (assembly GCA_026314275.1). Taxonomy (GTDB): domain Bacteria; phylum Pseudomonadota; class Gammaproteobacteria; order Burkholderiales; family Burkholderiaceae_C; genus JAGOEY01. Next base: position 1,886,719 of record CP111109.1, on the reverse strand, counting down.
GGGCAGCATCTGGCGCACACCAAAGCCGAAGTCGGGGTGGGTGTTGTAAATACGGCGCAGGAACATGCGGTGTCAGCCTTCAAACGCCATGCCGGGCGCAACGTCAAAACCGCGCAGAAAGTCGGCCACCGCCAGGCGCTTGCCACCCGGGCGCTGCAGCGTGGTGATACGCAACACACCGTCACCACAGGCCACGTCGATACCGTCGGCATTTGCAGACAAAATCGTGCCCTGGCGCACGTCTGACGGGCGCAGTGCGCTATGAATTTCGCAGCACCAGAGTTTCAGCACCTCACCAGCCAACACGCCGGTGGCACCGGGGAAGGGGTTAAACGCCCGGATGCGCTGGCTGAGCACCGCTGCGGGCTGCGACCAGTCCATGGCAGCTTCGGCTTTGTCGATCTTGTGGGCGTAGGTCACACCTTCTGCGGGCTGGGGCGTGGGGTGCAGCCCCCCTGCCGCCGCCTGGGTCAGTGCCTGTACCACCATACGCCCACCCAATACGGCCAGGCGGTCGTGCAGGCTGCCGGTGGTGTCGTCGGTGTGGATGGGCAGCGACTCGACCAACAGCATGTCGCCGGTGTCCAGCCCCGCATCCATCTGCATGATGGTGACGCCGGTTTCTGCATCACCCGCCTCGATCGCGCGGTGGATGGGGGCCGCGCCGCGCCAGCGGGGTAACAGGCTGGCGTGGATGTTCAGGCAGCCCAGGCGCGGGGCGTCCAGCGTCCACTGCGGCAGGATCAGACCATAGGCGGCCACCACCATCACGTCGGCCTGTGCGGCTTCAATGGCAGCACGAGCTGCGGCGGCTTCAGCGGGGTATTTGCCGTCCAGCCGCAGGCTGGTGGGCTGTGCGACGGGAATGCCGTGCTCCAGCGCACCCTGTTTGACGGCGCTGGGCTGCAGCTTCATGCCACGCCCGGCGGGGCGGTCGGGCTGGGTCAGCACCAGCGGCACGGTGTGGCCTGCGGCGTGGATCGCCTCCAGCGCCGTGCGGGCGAACTCGGGGGTGCCCGCAAAAATCACGCGCAGGGGGGACGGTGTCAGCATGGGGAGGAGCAATCAACAGGGCGGAACACAAACTGGCCAGGGAACATGGAAAGAGCGGAAAGGGCCATCAGTCCCATTCAGGTGAATTGCGGAATTCCATGCCGGGGTGGGCACGTTGCACCAGGTTGTGACCATCGAGGTACACCCAGTAAAACATGTCCACGCCGTTGTGCCAGCGGTAGGTCATGATGGGGCCGTCCCATGCGCCCACACGGTCGATGGACGCAGGCGGGCCGAATTCGCGCTCCACATCGGCACGGGTCCAGCTGCCGGGCACGATGCGCTGGAAGTGGGTCTCTGTGAGCACCTGGCGCGACCCGGCCACGCGGCCTGCGCCGTCCAGGTCCACCACCCAGGCGTGTTGGCCTGCGGGTTGCAGCGAATACACCAGACGTTCCCCGCCCTCGATCGCCACCACCTGGGTAGGCTGGCCCATCCGCGCCACCACCACATCCCGCGGCGTGCCAGCGGGCACGTCCTGGCCGTAAAAAAGGGGGCCGGCACACCCGGCGAGCAACGCGACAGCAAAGCCGATGAGCAAGCTGCCTACAAAACCGACGCGGCCCAACACAAGGGATACCGCGGAACTGGCTTTGCCAGGCCGCTGGTATCGCCCCCGTGAGGGGGAGGCGCCAAAGGCGCGTCGGGGGGGAGTCATATATCAGCCGCGCTCCGCGTCGCGTTGCGCTTTGACGAGTTTGGTCTTGATGCGGTTGCGCTTGAGGGGAGACAGGTACTCCACAAACACCTTGCCCAGCAGGTGGTCCAGCTCATGCTGGATACACACGGCCAGCATGCCATCGGCTTCGAGGGTGTAGGGCTCGCCGTTGCGGTCCAGCGCGGTGATACGCACGGCGTTAGCGCGTTCGACACCGTCGTAAATGCCGGGCACCGACAGGCAGCCTTCCTCACCAACGTGTTTTTCGGGGCTGGCCCAGACGATCTCGGGGTTGATCAGCACCAGCGGGGCGTTACGTTCTTCGGACACGTCAATCACCACCACCCGTTCGTGCACATTCACCTGCGAGGCGGCCAGGCCGATGCCGGAGGCGTCGTACATGGTCTCGATCATGTCCGCAACCAGCCCCTGGATGCGCGCGTCCACGGCCTGCACGGGCTTGGCACGTGTGTGCAAGCGGGGGTCGGGGTACTGGAGGATGGGGAGGATGGCCATGGAAAACTTCATAGGACTTACGCAAAACATGCATGGTCAACCCGTTCTGCCTATGGCGGTACGGGTGCTGCATCCTTGTTTGCGTACGTCGTGCTTCAAAAAGATGTCGCTATTTTCGCAATATTTCGCCAGATGGGCCCGCACCCCACCCAATAATCGTTGCCCAATCAAGGCCTTCGGCGCAAAATCCGCCATGATTTGTAACCAATCTTTGCCAGAATCGCTGTCACAGCGTATTCCGGCGTGCGCATGGGGGCGCTTTGCAATGCAACTGGACAGGAAAAAGAACATGGCAGATTTCGGCACACGACTGGCAGCAGCCTCTGCCCTGACGGTTCTGGCGGCCAGCCTGATGGCCCCTGCGGCCTCTGCGCAGAACTTCCCCATCAGCCCCACCCAGCGCGCCACGGCGGAGCAGGTGGCACAAAAGGGTGTGCCCATTGGTGAATTGGCCCCGAATGCGCCCGATGTCTATACCGTCAAACGCGGCGACACGCTGTGGGCCATCTCCGGTATCTACCTGCTGCGCCCCTGGCGCTGGCCCGAGCTGTGGGGCATGAACCTGCAGCAAATCCGCAACCCCCACCTGATTTTCCCCGGTCAGAAGTTGTACCTGGAGAAGAAGGACGGCTACGCCCGCCTGCGCACCAGCCCGGGCGATGCGGACAAGGAAACCGTACGCCTGTCGCCCCGCACACGGTACGAAAGCCTGGCGGGTGCGGCCCTGCCCACACTGCCGCCCCACCTGATCGAACCCTTCCTGACCGAGCCGCTGGTGGTGGAAGAGTCCGTTCTGACCAATGCCGCCCGGATCGTCGCCACCCGCGAAGACCGTGTGCTGCTCAGCAAGGGCGACCGTGCCTACGCCCGTGGCGCAGGCCCTGCGGCCCTGACCATGGAGGCCGGCCAGCCGCGCAACTTCCGCGTGTTCCGCAACGGCACCCCGCTGAAAGACCCGGTCACCGGCGAAATCCTGGGCTTTGAAGGCCAGTACGTGGGCCAGGCCCTGCTGGCACGGGGGGAATCCACCTCGGACGTGGCGGACAGCTCGGGCAAGGTCACCAGCACCGTGGTGCCCGCCACGATTGACATCACCAGCACCAAGGAAGAAATCCGCACCGGTGACCGGCTGCTGCCCGAGCCACCACGCCAGATGGTGAACTACGTGCCACGCGCCCCTGCCATGGCCGTGGATGCGCGTGTGGTGTCCATCTACGGCAGCGCCGTGGCCAACGCCGCCCAAAGCCAGGTGGTGGCCATCAACCGGGGGGAGCGCGACGGCATCGAGTCCGGCCACGTGCTGGCCCTGTTGACCGGTGGTGCCCGCCAGGTCGACAAAACCGACACCACGCGCCCGGTGATGCAACTGCCCGATGAACGCAACGGTTTGCTGATGGTGTTCCGCACCTTTGACCGGGTGTCATACGGGCTGATCCTGGACATCACCACGGGTGTGCGGGTGGGTGACAAACTGGTGAATCCATGAGTTTTTGAACACCCCCAGGCTGCGCGGACTGCATTCCGCTGCGCCTCCCCCTTGCAGGGGGCAACACCGACGGCCCGGCAAAGCCGGTTCCGTGGTGTCTGCTGGAAGGAAAAGCCCGTCGCTGACGGGCTTTTTGTTGGGTAGCACTTTTGCCCTTCTGCGGCGCTGCGTGGTACCGTGGCACCCCATGGAAAAAGACGAACTTGCCGCCTGGCTGCGGCTGACGCTGAGCCCGGGTGTGGGCAACGATGCGGCGCGGCGTTTGCTGGCGGCATTTGGTTTGCCGCAGGCGATTTTTGAACAGACGGCATCGGCCCTGCAGCAGGTGGTGCCGCCCGCCCACACCCGTGCACTGCTGACCGAGCCCCCCAAACTGGCCGGGTTGCTGGCCACCACCTGGGACTGGCTGCAGGCACCCGACCCGAACGGCTGCGGGCGGGCGGTGCTGACACTGGCCGACGCAAGTTACCCCAGCGGCCTGCTGTCCATGGCCGACCCGCCGCTGATGCTGTACCTGCTGGGGGCCGGTATTCATAAGCAAAATACGCCTCCAGCGCCCGGTGCATATGCGCAAGAAGCTACTAAAACAATAGCGTGTGATCTGTCCCGCTGTATTGCGATGGTGGGCACCCGCAACCCGACGCCGCAAGGGGCCACCAACGCCCGCCAGTTTGCCCAGCACTTCAGCGCCGCCGGGCTGACCGTGGTGTCGGGCCTGGCGCTGGGTATTGACGGGGCGGCCCACGAAGGCGCGCTGGCCGGGGCCCCCGACACGCCAGACACACTCGCCACCATCGCCGTGGTGGGCACGGGGCTGGACCGGGTCTACCCCAGCCGCCATCTGGCGCTGGCGCACCGTATTGCCCAGCGCGGGCTGATCGTGAGTGAGTACCCGCTGGGCACGCCGCCCCTGCCGGGCAACTTTCCCAAACGCAACCGCATCATTGCCGGGCTGTCGCTCGGCACGCTGGTGGTGGAAGCAGCGCAGCCGTCGGGCTCGCTCATCACGGCACGGCTGGCGGTGGAGCAAGGCAAGGAGGTGTTTGCGATTCCGGGCTCGATCCACGCGCCGCAGTCACGCGGCTGCCACGCGCTGATCAAGCAGGGCGCGAAACTGGTGGAGTCGGCGCAGGATGTGCTGGAGGAGTTACTACTGCCGGGCACCCGCACCCCCAGCCTGTTCCCCGCGGCCGACGCCAGCGATGCAGACGCAGATGCAGAGCTGGCACCCGACCACGTGCTGGCCGCGCTGGGGTTTGACCCCACCGGGCTCGACGCCCTGGTGGCCCGTACCGGCATCGACGCCGCCTCCCTGCAGGTGCGGCTGCTGGAACTGGAGCTGGACGGGCAGGTGGCACGGCTGCCCGGCGGGCTGTTTCAGCGGATGGGCACGGCCTGAAGGCGTTTGAGAGACGTATTACGCGGCAGGCAAGGGGGCCGTGACCGGCGCACCGTCGTCCACCAGCTCCGACGGATCGGGCTCGGCCACCGGTGCCAACACGTTGGTGAGGGTCAGCAGGATGTCGGCGTACCACGCGCTGTTCAGGCCCAGCGACTCGTCCAGTTTCAGGTCACGCGTGCCCATGTCCATACGCGCCGAATGCACCCCCAGCAACTTCCACGGCAACGCATCGGTGCTGCCCGGCACGCGCATGACCACGGGGGCACCACTGGTGCCGCGGTGGGTGCGGGCGTCGGTCAGGAAGTACCCCTGGCCCTGGAAACGCACACCAAACGACGACGCGATCACCGCCTGGCGCACGACCGGCAGGTGGTACACCGTGTCGTGAAAACCCAGCGGGTAACCCACGATCAGCAGCACACTGCCCACCTCCACGTCGTCCAGCGAATCCTGCAGGTGGTCGGTGGTGAAACACTGCAACACGGTGGTGGCGGGCAAGGCGCTGCGGTCGATTTCGACCACCGCCACATCAATGTCACCCGCCGCGTCCCGGCCCTGGCGCCAGACGGCCTTGCCGTCCACATACAACCAGACCGACAGCGCGCTGGCGCTGGTGAGGTTGACCGCATCGGTGTGTAACTCGATCTCGATGCGGTTGGGAAAGTGTTTGCTGGGTTTGTCGATGAGCACGTGCCGGCTGGTGACGAAATACAGGCGCGTGTCACGCTCAAAGAAAAAGCCGCTGGCACCGGTTAGCAGCCGGTCGCCGTCAAAGGTGGTGACGCGGGCGGTAGTCAGAAGGATGGATTCGGCCATGGGGTCTTTCGGATAACAGGCAGGCGCGCAAGAACTGCGCCAAACCATTGTGGGGCAGTGTGCCTACCCGCCCGCCCAGGCCATGTAGGCAACAACGCCCATTTCACGCCGGAACTTGTCCGGCATGCCGCATCACGCGCCTTGGCGCCGTCTAACGGCGGAACTTGTTGTCGCTGCCGATGATGGACAGGTCGGCAAAGTCCAGCCCGGTGTGGTCGGTCGGGCTGTAACCCACCTCCAGCCCGCCCAGGTCATACCGGGCCATGCCCTCCAGCGCCGCCTGCAACTGCTCACGCGTAGGTTTGCCGCCGGTGCGGCGCAGGGCTTCGACCAGCACCTTGGCGGCGGTAAACCCTTCCAGCATGGCCGGGCTGGTGCCGGTCAAACCTTTGGCGCGGGCGGCGTCTTCCATTTCCTTGACTACCGCATACGACTGGGACTGCGGGAACACCTGGCTGACGATGACACCCCGGGCGTTGCCCTCCAGGCTGGCCACAAACCCCGACGTGGCGTTGTTGGACAGGGTCACAAACTGCGCGGCACTGCCCGCCGCCCGCAGCGCCTTGATGGCGGCCACCGCATGGCTGCCGGACGCGACCAGCAGCACCGACTGCGCCCCCGACTTCACCACCTCGGGCACGATGGCCGAGAAGTCGGGCTTGGTGCGGTTGAATTTGTGGATGCCTACGGCCTCCAGCTTGGCTTTTTGCAGGCCTTTTTGGGCCCCGGCCAGGCCGTCTTCACCAAAACTGTCGTCGGCGTAGATGACGGCGATTTTGGTCATGCCGATGCTGGCCTGGTGCACCAGGGCTTTTTCGGCTTCACGCTGGTAGGTGGCGCGTACGTTGAAGACGTATTTTTTCACCGGCTGGTGCAGCACCATGGCCCCGGTGGACGGGGCAACCAGCGGCACGCGGTGTTTTTCGAGCAACGGCAGGATAGCCTCGGTGTGGGGGGTGCCCCGGTTCAGGAACAAGGCCACCACGTTTTTCTTTTCGATCAGCTCGCGGGCATTTTCAGCGGCCAGCGGGGGCTCGAATTTGTCGTCCATCGTGACGATTTCGATCTTCTGGCCGCCCACGCCACCTTTGGCGTTGACACGGTCCAGGTACAGCATGGCCCCGGCCGTGGTCTCCTTGACCCCCGCCGCCACGGGCCCGGAAAAACCGCTGGTCTGGCCGATCAGAATCTGTGCCTGTGCCGCCTGGCTGGAGGCGACCACCAGCACCGCGAGGGCCATCGAATGTGTTGTCTTCATTTTGCTTTGGAGTAATGGAGGAACTCCTCACATTCAGCCACCGCTTACAAGTTGACACAACAGGGGTTCTACCTGTTTGGAAGTTTTATCCCGCGCCCAGACTCTGCAAATTTTGCCGCGCGATGGCCTGGAAACTGGCAGAAATGCGCCCATCCGCCGCGGCCACCTGCCAGAACGTGCGCGCCAGTTCCAGCGCACGGGGCCAGGCGGCCAGGGTGGCGGCGCTGGGGTGCAGGCTGCGGGCGCTGAAGTCGCGCGCCACCAGCTCTCCGTTTACAGCTGCATACAACATGGGCAGCATGTCGTAGGTGGGTGACAAACGCCAGTCGTCCTCGTCCAGCAGCAGCGAGATGTTGCCGTAGTGGCGGTCGGTGTTGGCGATGAGGATGCCGTAGGCCTCCAGCAGGCACAGGTCGGCAGCGTCCTGTGGTGTCAGCAGCCCACGCGCGGCCATCCGCTGGGCGGTGGCGGCCCAGTTGTCCATCTCGCCGATGTACTGCGCGTCGTACACCAGCAACGACACCATGCCGATACGGCCCTGCGGCGTGCGGTCAAAGCGCTCCGCCTCCAGAAAGGTGCGCCCGGCGACGGAGTGGATGCGGGTGCGTGCAGAGGGCAGCCCGGCTGCGGCCAGGGTCTGCAGCGCGAGGTGTTCACACACCAGCAGGTCACGGGTGCGCTGGTCCACGTCCGAGCTGCCAGCGGGGGAAAACTTGACGAGGACGTGGCGGCCGTCCACCTGGGTACAGAACTTGGGCTGCTCGCCGCCCGCGGATGAGCCCGGCAGCGTGCCGCGCATGGCCTGCTCGGCCAGATCGGCGTAGTCCAGGTGGGACGCCACCCGCGAGGCGCGTGCAGGCAGGGTGTAAAAACGCTGCAGCGCCGCGTCCCCCACCACCAGGTTGCCCGGCAGGTCGTCGCCAAACAGGGCCATGGCCTTGAGCACATCGCCGTCACTCCAGTGGCGCGGGTCGGCACCCAGCTGCAACTCCGGGTGTTTGTGGGCAAAGGTGCGGCCCATAAAGCCCTGTGGCCGCATGTCGTTCAAAAACCAGGGCAGGCCGTCGTGTAACTCGCTCACCCCGTCGACCTCGTCCACCCAGATGCCGCCGCCCTGCAGCGGCAGAATACGGCCAAACGGGCTGACACCCCCGTGGCTGTCCACCCGCATCACCGGCACCTCATTGCCCACCGCCGGAATGCTGCGCGGCAACAGGTAGCGCTGCGACCGCGCCGCCCCCACCTTGCGCACCGTGCCCGCCTGCAGCAACGGCGCCAGCGCCCGCGACACCGTAGGCTGGCTCACCCCCAGCCGCCCCTGCAACTCCGCACTGGTGGCCACACCACCCTGGGCGCGCAGGGCGGAGAGGATGGCGGTGGGCAGTGGGGTGGTGGGCATAGCTGAATTCATGGGTGAATAGATATTATCCAGCTCTAGCGCACGCTACACGTTCACTATGGTATTTTCATGAATAGATAGTCAAGAAACTATCCTCGCCCCAACCCTCTCCCAGAGGGAGGGAGAAAGACACGCCGCATGCAGAGGGCGCATCCCATTCCAGAGATACCGCGGAACTGGCTCTGCCAGGCCGCTGGTATCGCCCCCTGCAAGGGGGTTGGCGCAGCGGAACGCAGTCCGCGAAGCCTGGGGGTGAGCCTAATTCAACAAACGCTCGGGGTTGGCGTCGAGCTTGACCAGGGCTTCGCGGGTGGCGCGCTGGGTCAGGGCTTCTTCTTCGTGCGGCTTCATCAGGCCGGCCTGCAGGTACACCGCCAGCCTGCGCGCCTGGATGAGGAAACTGCTGCCGTCCAAAGCGGCAAACAGGAACAGCTGTTTGCGGTTGCTGCGCCAGGCAAATTGCACCTGTTTGATGGTGCCGTTGTGGTCGAGCGTGAACCAGTCACCGGTCTGCATTTCATGCGCCCAGGCCAGCATGTCGGCGGACGGCTGGGCGTCGCCATCGGTGACCACGGTGATCGAAGATGCGTCCATGCCCAGCATCATCTCGATGCTGCCCGGGTCCAGCGGCAAGTCGCCCATGGACTCGTCCAGCACAAACTCTTCCAGGCTGGCCAGGCGCTGGGCCATGGCATCCACCTGCGCCTGCGGAATGGCTTCGGTCTTGGACAGGAAGGCATCCGCGAGGGTGTCGCTGATGACCTTGATGTGCACGTCCTGCACGGGACCGGCGACCCCCAGCAACGTCAGCCCCTGGCGCAGGCGCTGCAGCAGCACGGGCAGGTTCTGGATCACCTTGGTGCGGTCGGCCCGGTTGGGCTTGGCGCTGGCGGACCAAACCAGGTCGGACGCGGTTTTCTTCAGCGCCAGTGTCAGGGGGTCCTGGGGGCCATCCCGCAGATCGGCCACCGCCAGCACTTCCGCCCACACCTTGAAGAGGAAGGTGCGGATTTCTTCCCGCATCGGCATGTCGGTCAGCAGGGTGCGCAACTCGATCGTGTACTGGATGGCCAGGGTTTCCTTCTGCTCGATCTGCTGCGCCACACTGACGGCGCGCGATGTGGATTTCTTCGCGGTGAGGAATGTGGCGAGAAACTTCTCGAACTCGGCCAGCACCAGCTGGAACACACGGCGACCGGTCTCGGGGTACTGCTCGATCACCTGCACCACACGCCGGATCTCGGCCTCCATGGCAGAGCCGGAGATGGCGCTGGAGTCGAACCCGAGCACACACGAGCCCATGCGGTCGATCAGCATACGGGCGGGGTGGTTCAGGGTGCTCAGGAATTCGGGCTCTGCCAAGGCCACGCGCAGCACAGGCACCTGCAGGCGCGAAAACCACACCCGCACGTTGGGCGGAATCCGCTCTTCGGTCAGGATGCTCTGGAACATCAGGCCCACCACTTCAATGGTGGCTTTTTCACCGTCGGTGGACGCTTTCTGTTTGAGTTCTGTGGAGCGGTTGCGCACTTCCTGCGACACCAGCACCAGCCCCGCCGGGCTGTAATCTTCCATCAGCGTGACGCCAAACTGGCCTGCCCCGCTGCCCATCGGCGCCACTGCGACGCGGGGTGCCACGGCCTGCAGCAGCGCCGGAGACACCGGCTGCGCCTCGGTGTGGGCAAACTCGGACACCTGCGACACCAGCAAACGTTTGAGCTGGCCCATGATGCCCTGGGCCCGCGCCCGGGCACGCCCGAGGGGTGTGGCCGCGAAACCGCCGCCATGGCCGGGTGTATTGGCATAAGACCCCTGGTCGTACGGCTGCGCCGGGCTGGATGCGCCATGGGCACTGGGCGACCCGTGTCGGCTCGGATACCCCTGGCTGCCAGACCCGCCGAACGACACCGGGCCACTGCGCGTGCTCCGGCCGTCGTGTGCGCTGGCAGAAGGGGGGCAGCACCTGTGGGGGACTCTGCCGCACGTTTGACACGCGCCCGGAGGTCAATATGGGGCACCACCCCTTGTGCCACCAGAAATGTATTGGCTTTGCCGTACGCGCCCAGCAGCTGTTCGGACAGGGTGTTCTGCAGGGTGTCAGCCACCTGGAGCAGGCCCACACGGTCGAGTCCGGCAAACACCCACTGGTCGACCAGCATCTGGACCAGCACCTCAGGCCGCAGCATGTCGCTAGAGGGCAGTTCGCGCCCGCCTTCCAGCTGCTGCACCCGCAGGCGCAAATCGTCAAACCCGGCACTGACGCGCTCGATCACGGGCAGCGCCATACGGGATGCAATGATCTTGTTCTCGACCACCTCGTCACCCAGCAGTTCCAGGCTGAGTGTGGCCGGGCGCACTTTGACAGCGCTGCTGGCGGACTGCCGGGCGGCATCCACCCAAGCCTGAGACGTACCAGCGACCCACGCAGACTGGCGTTTCTGGAACATCGTCCACAGATCACGCCGGGCCTGCATTTCACGGGCGGTGGCGGTCTGGTTCATGAGGGCCGTGAACGCCTCCTGGATGGCAGTGGACACAGCGCCCAGGCTTTGCACAGCATCCCCCGCAAGGCGCTCACGGACCTGCTGGGCCAGTTGCACCGAATGGGGGGGCTGCGTGGATGCCATACCTTGCACAGAGGCCCGTTAGACCGAAGCGCCAGCGTTGGGGTCGGCCGGGTCACCTTCTTTTTTGGCGGCCGGTGTCTTGACCAGGTCTTCACGCTTGATGCCCAGCCACATCGCAATGGCGGCGGCCACAAACACGGACGAGTAGATACCGAACAAGATACCGATGGTCAGCGCCATGGCAAAGTAATGCAGCGTCTGGCCCCCAAACAGCAGCATGGACAGCACCATGATCTGGGTCGACCCGTGGGTGATGATGGTCCGGCTGATCGTGGACGTGATGGCGTTGTCGATGACCTGCACTGTGTTCATCTTGCGGTAACGGCGGAAGTTCTCGCGAATCCGGTCAAAAATCACGACCGACTCGTTCACCGAATACCCCAGCACGGCCAGCACGGCGGCCAGCACCGCCAGCGAGAACTCCCACTGGAAGAACGCAAAAAAGCCCAGGATGATGACGATGTCGTGCAGGTTGGCCAAAATGGCCGCCACCGCATACTTCCACTCGAACCGGATGGCGAGGTAGATCATGATGCCCACGACCACCATGGCCAGCGCCTTGATCCCGTCTGCGGCCAGCTCCTCCCCGACCTGCGGCCCCACAAACTCCGTGCGGCGCAGCTGCACTTCAGGGTCTGCGGCCTTGAGGGCCACCATCACCTTGTCACTCTGCTGGGCAGAACTCACACCCTTTTGGGCCGGCAAGCGGATCATCACATCGCGCGAATTGCCGAAGTTCTGCACTTGCACGTCCTGGAACCCCATGTCCGTCACCTTGGTGCGGATTTTCTCCAGGTCTGCAGCCTGCGAATAACTCACCTGCATCACGGTGCCGCCCGTGAACTCGACCGACAGGTGCAAACCCCGCGAGAACAGGAAGAACACAGCCAAGGCAAACGTCACGAAGGAAATCGCGTTGAAGATCAACGCGTGCTTCATGAACGGAATGTCTTTGCGGATCTTGAAAAATTCCATGCTTCTATTTCCTTCAGGCCTTGCTGCCCTGCCCACCCACCGGGCGGCACATCAGCAGCAAGTCCATGCTGGGCACAAGTCTGCCCTGTTTAATCCGCTTTTGCCACTGTGCTGTCGGCATCAGGGCGCCATACCGTCCCGATCGAGAGCGTTTTGAGCTTTTTCTTCCGTCCGTACCAGAGGTTCACCATGCCGCGCGAGAAGAACACGGCGGAGAACATCGACGTCAGAATACCGATGGTGTGCACCACGGCAAAACCACGCACCGGGCCGGAGCCAAATGCCAGCAGGGCCACACCTGCAATCAAGGTCGTGATGTTGGAGTCCAGGATGGTGGCCCAGGCACGTTCATAACCCGTGTGAATGGCAGCCTGGGGTGAAGCACCCCCGCGCAGTTCTTCGCGGATCCGTTCATTCACCAGCACATTGGAGTCAATGGCCATACCCAGCGCCAATGCCATGGCGGCGATACCCGGCAAAGTCAGTGTGGCCTGCAGCATGGACAGGATCGCCACCAGCATCAGCAGGTTGACGGCCAGCGCAATACTCGAAAACACGCCAAACATGCCGTAGTAGAGGCACATGAAGATCACGATCACCACAAAGCCCCACATCACGCTGTGGAAGCCCTTGGTGATGTTCTCCGCACCCAGCGTAGGGCCGATGGTGCTTTCTTCGATGATTTCCATCGGGGCGGCCAGCGAACCGGCGCGCAGCAGCAGCGATGTGTCGTTGGCCTCGGCAGTTGTCATCGCACCTGAAATCTGCACCCGGCCACCACCAATTTCAGCGCGGATCACCGGTGCCGTCACCACTTCACCCTTGCCCTTTTCGAACAGGATAATGGCCATACGTTTGTTGACGTTTTCACGTGTCACGTCACGGAAAATGCGCGCACCCTTGGCGTCCAGCGTCAGGTTGACGGTGGGCTCCTGCGTCTGGCTGTCAAAACCAGGCTGGGCATCGGTCAGGTTTTCACCCGTCAGCACCACCTGCTTCTTGACGATGACGGACTGGCCCGTGCGGTCAGGGAACCGTTCGGATCCAAACGGCACAGGGCCACGGCCGGCCTCGGCAGCGCGGGCTTCCGCGCTTTCGTCCACCAGCCGCACTTCGAGTGTGGCGGTGCGGCCCAGGATGTCCTTGGCCTTGGCGGTGTCCTGCACACCAGGCAACTGCACCACGATGCGGTCAATCCCCTGCTGCTGGATCACGGGCTCCGACACACCCAGCTCGTTGATCCGGTTGTGCAGCGTGGTGATGTTCTGCTTCAGCGCCTGGTCTTGCACACGGCGCGCGGCTTCGGGCTTGATCGTGGCGGTGAGGCGCACTTCAGCGCCATCGGGTGCCGTGGTGACGACCAAGTCCGGAAACTGGTCGGTCAGCACATTCTGGATGGCGCGCGCAGTCTGTTCATCGCCGGCCTTGACCTGGATGGTCTGGCCGTCGCGGCTGATGCCCGCATGGCGCACGTTTTTGTCGCGCAGGGCCAGACGCAGGTCACCGCTGAGCGACTCGGCGCGTTTGGTCAGGGCTCCGGCCATGTCCACTTGCAGCATGAAGTGAACACCACCGCGCAAGTCCAGCCCGAGGTACATGGGCTGCGCGCCCAGATTGCCCAGCCAGGTGGGTGAACGCGACAACAGGTTGAGTGCAACGATGTAGTAGGGGTCGGCGGCATCAGGCACCAGCGCGCGCTGGATGGCATCCCGCGCCTTGAGCTGGTTGTCGGTCGAGTCCAGCCGCACCTTGATGGAGCCGCCCTCGAAACTGATGGCATCCGGCGCCACACCTGCGGCCTTGAGGGCCTCTTCCACCCGCTGCTGCACGGCAGCGTCCAGCTTGACAGTGGCTTTGGCGGACGACACCTGCACAGCAGGCGCTTCACCAAAGAAGTTGGGCAGGGTGAAGACCATTGCCACCAACAGCACGATCAGCATGATCGCGTACTTCCAGACCGGGTAACGGTTCATGTTCTCACTTCCATTTCTGGACAATCGGCCAAGCCCGCAGGCCCCGGCTGGCAAATGCCACGTTCAGCGTTGGCCACCTCTGTCGCAGACCCCACCACCTTTCCCGCCTGCCTGGCACAGCGGGGAAGCAGCAGGACCGGCGTGGTGCGCCGATACGGGACCGAATTACTTGATCGTGCCCTTGGGCAGAACCTGCACCACAGCGCTGCGTTGCAGTTGCACTTCCACGCCGGACGCAACTTCCATCGTCAGGTAACCGTCACTCAGCTTGGTGATCTTGCCCAGCAGGCCACCGGCCGTGGCGACTTCGTCACCCTTGGCAATGGCGTCGATCATGGCGCGGTGCTCTTTCTGGCGCTTCATCTGGGGGCGGATCATCACGAAATACAGCACCACAAACATCAGCACCAAGGGCAGCATGCTGGTGAGGGAAGACATCATGTCGCCGCCGCCGGCAGCGGCTGGTGCGGTTTGGGCAATCGCAGAAGAAATAAACACGGTGGACTCCACAACAAAACAGTAGGACACACAAAAGCTGCTGCGCGGGCACCATGGCGCCTGTGCAGCAGGCAACCCGGCATTGTATGCGGCAGAGCCTGGGGCATTGAGGCTCTAAACCCAGCACTTCGCGGGGTGTTTTCACTGCAGACACACCATCAAATGCTACAAAACAAGTAGCTACTGGCGCACGTCAGTCGGGCGCTAGAGGCTATTTTTGCTTGAAATTTAGCCTTCCACGCCGCAAGAGCGTGTTCGCGCTCCAAAGCCGCTTTATGCAGCCTGGCGCGCCGCCAGCGGGTCGCGCCACTTGGCCAGCAGCTCAGCCCAGCGCACCCGCGCCGCCGCCAGGTTGCGTTCCTTCACATGGCCGTAGCCCCGGATCTGCTCGGGCAGGCTGGCAATCTCCAGCGCGGTGGCGTGGTTGGCAGCGGTCAGGCTGCCGATCACTTCCTCGATGCTGGCGCGGTACTCACCGATCAGCGCACGCTCGGTCTTGCGCTCCTCGGTGCGGCCAAAGATGTCGAGCGCGGTGCCGCGCAGGCCTTTGAGTTTGGCAAGCATCTTGAAGCCGGTCAGCATGCCGGGGCCGAACTTTTGCTTCTGCAACTGGCCCTTGCTGTTCTTCTTGGCAATGATCGGCGGGGCGAGGTGGTAGTGGAGTTTGAAGTCGCCTTCAAACATGCCGTTCACCCGGTCGAGGAAGGTGGTGTCGGTGTGCAGCCGCGCCACTTCGTACTCGTCCTTGTATGCCATGAGTTTGAACAGGTAACGCGCCACCGTTTCGGTCAGCGCGGTCTTGCCCGTAGCGGCGGCTTCGGCCTTTTGCACCTGCGCGATGAACGCGCGGTACTGCTCGGCATAGGCCACGTTCTGGTAACCGGTGAGGAAGTCCACACGGCTCTTGACCAGGCTCTCGACCGTGTCACGCTTCTTGAACTCGATCACCTGGCCGGGTAACACCAGCTTGTGTACGGCGGCCAGGTCGTGGGCGGCGCGGCGGCCCCATTCAAACGCGGTTTTGTTGTTCTCGATCGCCACGTTGTTGAGTTCGATGGCCCGCATCAACGACGCGTAGTCCAGCGGCACCCAGCCCTTTTGCCAGGCATAGCCCAGCAGCATCGGGTTGGCATACAGCGTGTCACCCATCAGCGCGTTGGCCACCGCGTCAGCGTCAAAGCTGCCCACGCCGTGCAGGCCCACGGCACGTGCCACCACATTGGCGCAATCGTCCTGCGGGTTCTGCCAGTTGGCGTTGCGCACAAAGGCCGCTGTGGGCGTGCTGTGGGTGTTGAGCGCGACATGGGTGCGCCCTTCACGCATACGCGCCAAGGTTTCGGCATTAACTGCCACCAGCGGGTCGGCCGCCAGCACCAGGTCAGCCGCTGCGGTGCCGACACGCGTGGTACGGATCGCGTCCTGCGACGCACCCACCAGCACATGGCTCCAGGTGGCGCCGCCCTTTTGCGCCAGGCCCGCCGCGTCTTGTGTGACGATGCCTTTGCCTTCGATGTGGGCGGCCATACCCAGCAGCTGTCCAATGGTGATGACACCCGTGCCGCCGACACCGGCGACGACGATGCCCCAGACCTGGTCATGGGCGAGTTGGGGAACCGTGGGCTCTGGCATCGCTCCCATCTCGAAGGGCGAATTGGCTTTGTTCTTCGCCTTCTTCTTGAGCGCACCGCCTTCGACGGTGACAAAACTCGGGCAGAAACCTTTCAGGCAACTCGTATCCTTGTTGCAGGTGCTCTGGTTGATGGTGCGTTTGCGGCCAAATTCGGTTTCCAGCGGCTCGACCGACAGGCAGTTGCTTTGTACGCTGCAGTCGCCGCAGCCTTCACACACCAGCTCGTTGATGACCACCCGCACGGCCGGGTCGACAGCGGTGCCACGCTTGCGGCGGCGGCGCTTCTCGGTGGCGCAGGTCTGGTCGTAAATGATGGCGGTGGTGCCTTTGATCTCGCGGAACTCGCGCTGGATGTCGTCGAGCAGATCGCGGTGTTTCACCTCAGGGTCACCCGCCACCTTCACGCCCTGGTACTTCTCGGGCTCGTCGGTGACGATCACCACTTTGGTCGTGCCTTCGGCCAACAGGCTTTGGGCAATCTGCAGCACCGAGTGGCCTTCGGGTCGCTCGCCGACCTGCTGGCCACCGGTCATGGCCACCGCGTCGTTGTAGAGGATCTTGTAAGTGATGTTCACGCCCGCCGCAATGCTCTGGCGAATGGCCAGCAGGCCGCTGTGGAAGTACGTGCCGTCACCCAAATTCGCAAAGATGTGCTGGTCGGTCGTGAAGGGCTGCTGGCCGACCCATGGCACACCCTCGCCACCCATCTGCGTAAAGCCGATGGTGCTGCGGTCCATCCAGGTGGCCATGAAGTGGCAGCCAATACCCCCCATCGCGCGTGAGCCCTCAGGCACCACCGTGCTGGTGTTGTGCGGGCAGCCGGAGCAAAACCAGGGCTGGCGGCCCTCGGCCACACCCCCCACCTGCAACACGTCCATGGAGCGCTCTTTGGCTTCCAGGATGGCCATTTGCGCATCGACCCGGGCGCGCATGTCGGCACCGGCGTGGTCCAGGATGCCAAGCTTCTTCAGCCGCTTCACGATGGCCTTGGCGATCAGCGCCGGGTTCAGGTCTGCGTTGGCACGCAGCAGGGTGTTGGCCGTCGGGTTGGGCATGGCCCACTCGCCGCCGGAGTAGTCACCCTCCATCTCGTTGAACTTGCCCAGCACGTTGGGCCGCACATCGGCGCGCCAGTTGTACAACTCTTCCTTGAGTTGGTATTCGATGACCTGGCGTTTTTCTTCGACCACCAGAATCTCTTGCAGGCCGGTGGCGAAGTCGCGTGTCAGCTGCGCTTCCAGCGGCCACACCACACCCACCTTGTGCAGGCGGATGCCGAGCTGGCGGCAGGTGGCGTCGTCCAGGCCCAGGTCGAGCAGCGCCTGGCGCGTGTCGTTGTAGGCCTTGCCGCTGGCCATGATGCCGAAACGGTCGTTTGGCCCCTCGATCACGTTGTGGTTGAGCTTGTTGGCGCGGATGTAGGCCAGCGCGGCGTACCACTTGTAATGCATCAGCCGCGCTTCCTGCTCCAGCGCATGGTCGGGCCAGCGGATGTGCAGACCGCCGGGCGGCATCTCGAAATCGGTGGGTATGACGATGTTGACGCGCTCGGGGTCGATCATCGCGGTGGCGCTGGATTCAACGATCTCCTGGATCGTCTTCATGCCCGACCACACACCCGAAAAACGGCTCATCGCAAACGCGTGGATGCCCAGGTCGAGAATCTCCTGCACGTTGGTCGGAAAGAACACCGGTGTGCCACAGGCCTTGAAGATGTGGTCACTCTGGTGTGCGGCCGTGCTGCTCTTGCTGATGTGGTCGTCACCCGCCACGGCAATCACGCCGCCAAACTCGGTGGTGCCCGCCATGTTGGCGTGTTTGAACACATCGGAGCAGCGGTCCACGCCCGGGCCCTTGCCGTACCAGATACCAAACACACCGTCGAACTTGTTGGTACCTTTGGGCGAGAAGCCGAGCTGCTGCGTACCCCAGAGCGCGGTGGCCGCCAGCTCTTCGTTCACACCGGGCTGGAACACGATGTTCTGCGCCTTCAGGTACTTGCTGGCCTTCCACAGCGCCTGGTCGTAACCGCCGAGCGGTGAACCGCGGTAACCACTGATGAAACCCGCCGTGTTTTTGCCTTGTTGCGCGTCGCGCAGGCGCTGCAGCATGGGCAGCTTGACGAGGGCTTGTACGCCGCTCATGAAGGCGCGGCCGTAATCGAGGCTGTATTTGTCGTCGAGCGTGACTGTCTCTAGGGCCTTGCGGATGTGCTCGGGCAGGGGGGCGTTCATCGTTTGTGTCTCCTGGTGTGGCGTGGCCTTGTGGGCGTGGCTTGCGGGGTCTGTGCCCGTGCTTGACTGCAAATTGTATGTTTGCACACCGGATCAGTGTTTGCGTTTTATGCCTTGATTTGGCTAAGATGCGCAAGATTCTTTCTTTGTTTTGCCCATCATGGAAACACTCGACAAGTTTGACCGGTCCATCCTGGACGAGCTGCAAGCCGATGCCCGGCTCACCAATGCCGAGCTGGCCTCGCGTGTCGGGCTGTCGGCGGCACCGTGCTGGCGGCGGGTGCGGGCGCTGGAACAGGCGGGCTACATCGTGGGTTACCGCGCAGAAATCGACCGCCACAAGATCGGCCTGGGGGTGCTCGCGTTTGTGCGGCTGGACGCCGACCGCAACACCGGCGAAGCGCTGCGCACCATGGAGGAGGCCATCCGCAAGATTCCCGAGATCGTGTCCTGCCACTACATCAGCGGCGCGGGCACGTTCGAGCTGCAGGTGGTGTCCCGCGACCTGGACTCGTTTTCGCAGTTTGCGCGCCAGGTGCTGATCAACCTGCCCAACGTGAAAGACTTACACACCAGCTTCTCGCTGGGGGAAGTGAAAGCCAGCAGCGCGTTGCCCCTGGGCCATCTGGGCACAGCAGACACGGCACGCGGCAACAGAACCTGATCTCCACACGCCGTCAGCGTGACCCCCACCCGTCAGCAATAATGCCCCATGCCACCTGAGCTTCCGCCAGAACAGCCCCCCGTCCGCGCTGCGCCACCGTCCGCACTGGCACCTTTGTCGCTGCCGGTGTTCCGTATGTTGTGGAGCACCTGGCTGATCGCCAACATCTGTATGTGGATGAACGATGTGGCCGCAGCCTGGATGATGACCTCACTGACCACCTCGCCGATCTGGGTGGCGCTGGTGCAGTCGGCCTCCACCCTGCCCGTGCTTTTGCTCGGCCTGCCCAGCGGCGCGCTGGCCGACATCCTGGACCGGCGGCGCTGGCTGGTGGCCACCCAGTTCTGGCTGGCTGCAACAGCCATCGCGCTGTGTGCGGCCATCATGCTGGACATGATGACGGCACCGCTGCTGCTGATCCTGACCTTCATGAACGGGATTGGCCTGGCACTGCGCTGGCCGGTGTTTGCCGCCATCGTGCCCGAGCTGGTGCCCCGCGCCCAGCTGCCTGCAGCTTTGGGGCTCAACGGCATTTCGATGAATGCGTCGCGCATCATCGGCCCGCTCACCGCCGGGGTGCTGATTGCCAGCGCTGGCACGGTCTGGGTGTTTGTGCTGAACGCGGTGTTGTCGCTGGTGTCGGGGTTTGTGGTGCTGCGCTGGCGGCGCACCCACACGCCCAACCCGTTGGGCCGCGAAAAACTCATGGGTGCCATGCGGGTGGGGCTGCAGTTTGTGCGCCAGTCGCAACGTATGCGGGCGGTGCTGACCCGCGTGGCCATTTTCTTTTTCCACTCCACCGCATTGCTGGCCCTTTTGCCGCTGCTGGCGCGCAACTTGCAGGGCGGGGGCGCAGGCACGTTCACGCTGCTGCTCGCCGCCATGGGCACCGGTGCCATCGTGGCCGTGCTTCTGATGCCCCGGCTGCGCCAGGCGTTCGGGCGCGACCAGCTGGTGCTGCGCGGCACAGTGCTGCAGTCGGTGGCAACCGCCATCATGGCGTTTGCACCCAACACCTGGGTTGCGGTGCCCGCCATGTTCTTCGGCGGTATGGCATGGATCACGGTGGCCAATTCACTGTCGGTGTCGGCGCAGCTGGCCTTGCCAGACTGGGTGCGGGCCCGTGGCATGTCCACCTTCCAGATGGCCATCATGGGTGCCAGCGCCATTGGTGCCGCCTTGTGGGGCCAGGTGGCCACCGTGAGCACATTACACACCAGCCTGTCGGTTGCCGCAGTCAGTGGCACCGTGATGATGCTTGCGGCCTTGCGCTGGGTGACCGATGTGACAGGGGATGACGATGTCAGCCCGGCCATGACCGGCTGGGCCGCAGCGCCCCCCACACAAACACCCGATGAAGAGGGCCGCGTGGTCACCACGGTGGAGTACCTGATCGACCCCGCACGTGCGGCGGCGTTTCACACCGTGATGGAGCAGACCCGGCGTGCACGCCTTGGGCAAGGTGCCACGGCCTGGGCACTGCTGCACGACATTGCGGCACCCAACCGCTACATCGAACACATCGTGGACCCCAGCTGGACCGACCACCTGCGGCGTTTCAACCGCGCCACGGCAGCAGACATGGCGCGGCGCGAACGGCGTTTGGCGTTCCATGTGGGGGATGTGCCGCCCCGGGTCACCCGCTACGTCGTACGCCACTGACAACAAAAATGCCGGAGGCACTGGTGTGCACTCCGGCATGTTCGAAAAGCTGCGCCCTCACGTGCGGCGCAGGCCTGCCCTTTACGGGTTTGCATTCAATCGGAGAACTAGGCGGGAAGCCGAAGACAGTGCTGTAGCACGGCGAGGCGAACCAACGACGTTATACGGTTGAAGGCACATCCGTATTACACCCCTACACGGCCACCGTCGTCCTTGGTGATCACCACGGTGGCAGACCGTGGGCGCGATGTGCCGCCGTCCGGCCAGTGGCTCCCAAAACTCGTGGGGTCAGTCGCTGTTTTGCCCTCTTCACCTGGGTGCTGGATGTTCACAAAGATGGCCTTGCCGTCGCCCGATTCGGCAATGCCGGTGATCTCGCAGGCCACCGGGCCCACCAGGAAGCGGCGCAGCGTGGTGCCGGTGGCCTGGGCACCCACCACCGTGTCTTGCGTCTTGGTCGATACACCATCGCTGCCGATGTTGGTCAACGTGCGTTTGCCACCGTCGCCCACCTGGCCTGGCAGCGCGGCCAGCATCATGCAGTTGGTCACGTCGGTGAATTTGCCGTCGTCGGTCTGCAGCCACAGCAGGCCAGCAGCCGCCTGGCTGAACCACATGCCATCAGGGCTGGAGAAGTCGTTGTCTTCCGTCAGGCCCGAGGCGTTGATGTCGGCCGACATGGTGGCGCGCGAACCAAACAGGTACACGTCCCAGGTGAAGCTCGTCGCAGCAGGGTCGCGGTTGGCATCGGCAAAACGCACGACGTGGCCGTTCGGGTTGCCACGCTGGGCGGTTTTGGCGGCACCCTTGGGGTCGTTGTAGTAACGGGGGTTGGCAGCATCGGTGCTGGCCAGCGCACGTGCCGAGTTGTTGGTCAGCGTCAGGTACACGTCACCGTTCTTGGGGTTGACGGCGGTCCACTCGGGGCGGTCCATTTTGGTGGCGCCTGCGGCGTCGGCAGCGTGGCGGGCGTTGATGAGAACGTCGGCCTGGTTGGCGAAGGCGTACTTGGCGTAGCTGGGCGTAATGTTGTTCAGGCCGAGCTTGAGTTCCATCCACACACCCGTGCCGTCGGCCTTGAACTGGGCCACATACAGCTTGCCGTCGTCCATGTATTTGTCGCCAGCGGCCAGGCCACCGGTGGCATCAGCAGCATCCCAGACCTTGGTGGACACAAACTTGTAGAGGTACTCGTTCTGTGCGTCGTCACCCATGTACCAGACCAGTGGTTTGCCCACCACCACCGGGCCCAGGCAGGCGCCTTCGTGGCCGAAGCGGCCCAGTGCCGTACGCTTCTTGGGCGTGGAGGTGGGGCTGAACGGATCGATCTCGACCACCCAGCCGTAGGTGTTGGCGGCATTGCGGTAATCGGCGGCGGCATTGGCGCCCTGCACTTCGGCATTCCAGCGGCCGTACTGGTTGTCTGCGGTGTCGGGCGTGACGGTGGCCCAGAGTTCGCGGCCCGTTCCTGCAACCCCATAACGGCTGAAGGATGCCAGCTCTTTGGCGCTGCGTTTGGCGTTGTCGGTGGCGGTGACACGGCGGAAGTAGCCTGCCCAGTTTTCTTCACACGCGAGGTAGGTGCCCCAGGGCGTGGTGCCGTTGGCGCAGTTGTTGACCGTGCCCCGGGTGGCGTCGCCATTGGCCGAGTATTTGGTGACCATGAACTCGCTGAAAGCCGCGGGGCCCGAGAGGGTCATCGGGGTCAGGGTGTGGACGCGGCGGTTGAGCTTGGACGCCTTGTCGAGTGCCCAGGTGGTGCCGGTCTTCTTCACGTCGATCACGCTCACACCGTGCAGGTAGAACTCGCGCTGGACTTCCGCAGCCACGGTGCGTACACCGCCCACAATGGTCTGGCCGTTGGGGTGCAGGTACAGCGGGGTGATAGCTTCGTGGTTCATCACCAGCAGGCCGCGTGCGGAGGCACTGGCGTCCCATTTGTCGCTGCTGTTGGCGCCGAAATAGGTCATGCCGTCGTGGTGGTCACCAGCGCGGCGGTCGTAGGTGGCGGCGTCATCGGTGCCGTCGTTTTTGTAGGCGGCCACGTCGTTGGTGATCGGGTCACCCAGGCGGTACAACACACTGGCGGTGTAACCCACGGGCACGACCAGCGCGTCGTCCAGACTCTTGGCCACCGGGTTGAAATTGAACGCCATCGGAGCAGGTGCTGGCGCTGGAGCCGGGGCTGGCGCCGGTGCAGGAGCGGGCGCTGGTGCAGCGGCCACATCATCGTCCCCGCCACCACAGGCCGACAGCATCATGGCGCTGGCGGCGCTGCCCACACCCAGGCGGAACAGGTTGCGGCGGCTCAGACGCGCCGCAACCACGTTGTCAAACGACGGGTTGGTGGTGGTGTTGGTGCCAATGTCATCGGGGTCGATGACGGGGCCATTGGAGGCAACTGTCGGGTTCATGGGGAGGCCATTTCGTAGTGGGGTTGATCGAGGGCCTGGGTGTATTTCTACAGGCCCGTGCCGCACGATAAACAGCCCCTGTGACACGCCCGTGGCAGAACCGTGACACCTTCATGAACCCTGGCAAAACGCGCCGTGTACACCTGCTGCACAGCGCGCGCCCGGGAGCCTGCGCGGCAGAAGGCGTCGATAGCGAAAATGAGCCCCAGCGAGGACAGTTTTTGCCGGATTCGCAGGCGCATAGCCCCGCTATGGGCCAAGAAGACGGTGAAAGCGCAGCTTCTATAAAAATGGACCGCTGCGGCTCATTTGCAGCCGACGCCCCTTTTGCCGCGCAGACTCCTAGCTCACTTCGGCCACAGCACCCACAGCTGCAGCGGCTGCTTGAGCCGCCCTGCCACGTCACCAGCCTCTGCGCCCCAGCCCACAAAATAGTCGGCGCGCACCGCCCCCAGGATGGCACTGCCCGTGTCCTGCGCCATCACCAGGCGCTGCAGACTCACCGACGGGCCGCTGGAGGCCAGCCACACCGGTGTGCCATACGGAATACTTTGGCGGTCTACCGCAATGGAACGCCCGGGGGTGAGCGCCACACCCTGTGCACCTTTGGGGCCAAACGCGGCGTCCGCCCCCGCCAAAGCTTCTTCGCGGAAAAACACATAACGCGGGTTTTGCCACAGCAGTTCGTTCTGGCGTTGCGGGTTCTGCGTCAGCCAGGCCCGGATACCCGGCCAGGTGGCGTCCCGCGTGGCGCCCTGCTGCAACAACCAGGTGCCGATACTTTTGTAGGGCTGGTCGTTGGTGCCTGCGAAAGCGGCACGGATGGTGGTTTGTGAGCCGTCGGCTTCGGTGACCTGCAAACGGCCCGAGCCCTGGATGTGTAATGCCATTGCCTCCACCGGGTCGTTGATCCAGGCAATTTCACGGCCTTGCAGTGCCGCACGGGCTTCGGGCAAAGTGTCGATCTGCTGGCGTGTGTACCAGGGCTTGCGGCTGCCCAGCGAGGCCGGCACACGGTACAGCGGCACGGCATACGCCTTGCCCGGCACGCGGGACGCCGCGATCACGGGTTCGTAGTACGCCGTCAGCAAACCTTCCGCAGCACCGTCCAGCGACTCGACGCGGTAAGGCTGCAGGCGCTCCACCATCCAGGCCCGCTGCTCTTGGTCTGTGGCAATACTCAGCCGCCGCACATCGCTGCACAAGGGTGCAAAGGTGGGGGCCGGTTTTTCGCAGCTTTTGATCCACGCATTCCAGGCCTCGAACAGCCGGTCTTCCGAAAAACCGGGCAGATCCGCCCAGCGCACCGGCACCCACCGGCTTTTGGGGTGGGCCACCGGGCCGGGCACAGGGGCCATGGTGGTGGTGTCGGGCGCACTGCCAGGAACCGGGGGCGCTGTGGGGGTTTGGGGCGCGCGGCTCGCGCAGGATGCCAGCATTCCTACAATGGCCACCAGTTGTAAACACCGCAGGAGTCTTGTTCTCATGGGTCTGATTTTGCTTGAAGCGCTGCTAGCACTTGTGCTGCTGGTGGGCATTGTGTGGTGGACCATGTTTTCGGGCCGCAAAAAGGGTGAACTTCCTACACCCGATGACAAAGAAAAGCAGTAAGCTGTGTACCGTTAAAACGGAACATTCCTGAACATTCCCAGAAGGAGATCCCCATGCGCAAGACTCTTGTTTCCACGGCCGCTGCGGCCTTTTTGCTCGTTGGCTGTGCCGGCATGTCCGAGACCCAGCAGAAAACCGCTACCGGTGCAGGTATTGGTGCCGTGGCAGGTGCCATCCTCAGTTCGGCAACGGGCGGCAGCGCAGGCACGGGGGCTGCAGTGGGTGCAGGCCTGGGCGCTTTGGGCACATACATCTGGTCTTCCAACCTCGAAAAACAAAAACGCGACATGCAGGCCGCCACCCAGGGCACGGGCGTAGGCGTTGTGCAAACGGCGGACAACCAGCTCAAGCTGGAAATCCCGAGCGACATTTCTTTTGCGGTCGGCAGCTCCGCCATCAGCCCGAGTTTTTCGCCCGTCCTCGACCAGTTTGCGGCCGGTCTGCGCAACAACCCGAACGCCGAAGTCCGTATCGTGGGCCACACCGACAGCACTGGCAGCGACGCCATCAACAACCCCTTGTCAGTGGACCGCGCAGCATCCACCCGCGACTACCTGGTGGCACGCGGCGTCGATTCCCGCATCTTCAAGATCGAAGGCCATGGCTCTACCCAGCCGATTGCCACCAACGACACGGCACAAGGCCGGGCCAAGAACCGCCGGGTCGAAATCTACGTGGGCGAGCGCGCGCGCGGATAAGCTGGCACACCCCCAGGCTGCGCGGACTTCGTTCCGCTGCGCCTTCCCCCTTGCAGGGGGAGACACCTGCGGCCCGGCAAAGCCGGTTCCGTGGTGTCTGCTGGAGGGGGGCTTGTGCTTCGCACTTTGCTTTTGGGGGAAGGGCGCACTTTTCGCTGCGCTCCCACAATCACTACTCAATTAATAGCTGCTTGCGCCCATGTACTGGGCGCCGGGCGCTTGTTTGGTTAATAAATGGTTCACCCACCAACCAGCGCCAGTTGGGGGTGTCGTTACCTGAGCAGGTTGGCCAGTTCCACGGCGGACTTCACGTTCATTTTGTCGAACACACGGGCGCGGTGGACTTCCACGGTGCGCACGCTGATGTCGAGCTGGTCGGCGATCAGTTTGTTGGGCAGGCCTTCCACCACCATGCGCATGACGTCACGCTCACGGTCGGTGAGTTCGGCCATCTTGGACTGCAGGCCGGTGGTGTCGCGCCGGGCCTGCAGTGCTCGGGCGGACACGGCCAGGGCCTGTTCGATGCGGTCGACCAGGGCGTTGTCGGAAAAGGGTTTTTCGCAAAAGTCGAAAGCGCCCCGCTTAACGGCGTCCACGGCGGTGGGCACGTCGGCATGGCCGGTGAGGAAGATCACGGGCATCACTTCGTGCAGACCGACCGCCACAATTTTGTCGAACAAGGCCAGCCCGCTGGTGCCCGGCATCCGCACATCCAGCAGCAGGCAACAGGCCTGGGTGATGCGGGCGGCGGGGCCGACGCCGCTGGTGGACGCGGGGTCGAGCAGCTGGCGCTCGAACGACTCGGCGCTGCCATGCACTTCACTCGACAAACGGCGCGACCGCAGCAGCCAAGCCAGGGCTTCGCGCACACCGGCGTCGTCGTCAACTATAAAAACTGTAGCATCGAGCGTAGGTTCCATGAGCGCTAGTCCGCATTTTTAACAGGTAAAGTGAAGGTGAACACCGTGCCGCTGGGCTGGTGCGGGCTGTACTGCAGGGCCCCACCGTGTTGTTCTACCACGGTGCGGCACAGGCTCAGGCCCAGGCCCATGCCTTCGGACTTGGTGGTGAAAAAGGGTGTGAACAGCTGGCGGGCCACCTCGTCCGAAATACCCGCGCCATGGTCGGTGACCGAAAACTCCAGCCAGTCGCCGTGGCTGCCCGACGCACCCTTGCGCACCTGGATCAGCAGCTCACGCGGCGAGACGCCCGGGTGGTCCATGGCCTGCATGCCGTTGCGGGCAAGGTTCAGCAGCACCTGCTCCACCATCGTGCGGTCGCAGTGCAGCGCGGGCAGGTCCGGGCCCACCACGGTGCGCACCGACACCCCCAGCTTGCGGGCCTGCAGGATCACCAGCGGCATGATGGCGTCCAGCAGGGCTTGGGGGCGCACCTGTTCACGCGCCTGGTCCCGGCGGCGGACAAAGTCGTGCACACTTTTGATGACCCGGCCCGCGCGTTCGGCCTGCTCGGCAATACGGCGCACCGCCGTCTGCAGCATCTCGTCCGACTCGGCCAGGCCCATGGCAGTTGCCGCACCTGCCGCACCCGGCACAACGGCCGGTTGCCGGTCGCGCAGCAGGTTCATGGAGCCGGTTGCGTAGCTGGAGATGGCGGCCAGCGGCTGGTTCAGCTCGTGGCTCAGCAAGGAG
Organism: Comamonadaceae bacterium AAW; assembly: GCA_026314275.1. Classification (GTDB taxonomy): domain Bacteria; phylum Pseudomonadota; class Gammaproteobacteria; order Burkholderiales; family Burkholderiaceae_C; genus JAGOEY01. The sequence continues at coordinate 1,859,493 of CP111109.1, read as the reverse complement.
GCCATCTCTCCCACGGTGGCCAGGCGTGCAGTGGCCTGCAAACGCTCCTGGCTGGCACGTGACAACTCTTCGATGCGGCGCTGCTCGCTGATGTCGATCACCGCACTCATCCAGCCGGTGTGAAAACCCTGCGCGGTGATCAGCGGGGCTTCCATCACCAGCACCGGAAACCGTGTGCCGTCCTTGCGCATGAACAGCGACTCCAGGCGCTCCCGGGGCGGCAGGTTGCCGGCAAACCGCACCTCCTGCCGCTCCAGGTATTCCTCCGCCAGCTCAGGCGGCCAGTAGGGCAGCGGGGCGCTGAGGCCCATCAACTCGTCTGCCGAAAACCCCACCATCTGGCAAAACGCGGGGTTGACGTAGGTGATGTGGCCTTTGAGGTCACGCGCGCGCAGGCCGGTGACGAGGGAGTCTTCCATGGCTTTGCGAAAAGCCAGCGCATCGGCCAGGTCCCGCTCGGCCTGCAGGCGCCGGCGGTTGTCCTTCGCCAGCATGACCAGCACCGACACCAGGGCAATGGACATGGCCGTCACCAGCGCCGTCAGCACGTTGGGGAACAGACTGGGTGCGCCATGCCAGCTGTCCATACGCAGCACCACCGTGTTGCCTGGCAGGTCCAGCACCTGCTGGGCGGTGAAGAGGCGGGTGCCGCGCCGCGCCGCGCCGTGCATGGCCAGGCGGGTGCCATCCACCTCGGTGAACGACACCTCCTGCCCCCGTGTCAGCTGTTTGCCCACGGTGCTGGCCAGCACCTCCTGCAGCGCATAGGTGGCCAGCACATAACCCGTTACCCGGCCCCCAGTGCTGAGTGGCAGGCACATCTCGACCACCTCCAGACCGGGGGAGCCGTTGGCGCGTGGCAGGAAGTAGCTGCTGGAATAGGACGGCCCGTTGGTCCTGCGGGCCCCGGCGCAGGCCAGGGTCACGTCGGCATGGGACACGTTGCGCCCCGCAAATTCAAACACCGGCGCACGGTACGGGGTGTCGGCCTGGGCCTGCACACGCATGCTGGTGTCGCGCCACTCCAGGTGCACCAGCTCCCGGCGTTCACGCAACAGGCTTTCGGCATTCACCGTCCAGGACGCGGGGGTGGGCTCGCCCGCATGCAGGGCCTGCATACTTTGCACATTGCGCACCAGCGCGGAACGGATGTCGTTCGCGGCATCCGACACATCACGCTCCATGCGGCTTTGCACCTGGCTGGCCTCATACCGCCCGGCCAGCCACACCAGTGTGCCCAGCATGGCCAGCACCAGCACCAGCAGCAGCGCCCACAGCGCCCAGCGCCGCCAGACGGACATGAGCTTGCGGGTCCAGCGACGGACCCAGGCCGAGGAGAAGGAGGAAGAAGACAGCTGCATGGCTACACCCTGCGCAGTGGCACAACCGGGGGCGCAGAGCGCAGCGACTGCAGCGTTGCAATGGCCACCGTCATGGGTTCACCCCCACCTTGGCCGCACCCGAGCGGTCACGCCCGGTGATACGCGTGATACGCGGCTCGGCCCAGCTGCCATCCACCTGGAACTCACGTGTGGCAGCTTCGATGAGGGGGCCGCGCAGAAATGCCTGTGCCAAAAAGGTGCCCAGGCCAATCGCCGGGTTGATCACCGCGGCCACCAGCGTGGCCGTGCCGGTGTTCAGCTCGGGCACCACCACCACCCGCAGGTTTTGTGTTTCGTCGTCCACATTGGCCGAGCCGTCCATCAGCACCGCCGCATTCACACCCCGCATCTGCATGTTGTTGGTGGAGGCAATACCTTTCGCCATGGTGACGTCACCACGCACGAAGTCAAAGGCAAAACCTTCGCTGAAGACGTCCCGAAAATCCAGCGCCAGCCGCCGCGGCAGGGCCTGCAGGCTCAGCACACCCAGCAACTTGGCAAGCCCCGGGTCGGCCTTCAAAAACTGCCCTGACGCAATGTTCACATTCAGCTGCCCGGCCATGCTGGGGTAGTCCAGCGCCAGGGGGGAACCGTTCCACCCCAACGTGCCCTGCATACGCCCCTTGCCGCGCCGCACCACGTCGGGCATGCCAAAACGTTTGAGCAGTTCACCCGAGTCGGCGATGTCCAGCGTGAAGTCCAGCGCCGTGCGCGACGCAGCTTCAGACCGCGCGCCGGGTGCACTGTGGACAGCCCATTTTCCGGTGGCGTTCATCTCGGCCTCGGGCACCCGGATCGACAGCTTGTTGAGCATCCACTCACGCGCACCGCCGCTCCCGGCCCGGTTGACGGCATCTACTTCCACCCGTCCCAGCGTGTGCCCCCCCAGCTCCAGGTCGTCCACCACCACGTCCAGTGCGGGCATGCTGGCCGGCTGGGTGTCGAGCAGGGATTCCACGTCGGTGGTGGCACTGGCCGGAATACGCAGGCGTGCCAGCCGGGCAAAAACACCCCCCGCACCGGCCTGGGATGCCTGCCGGTATTCGACGTACCCGTCCAGCTCCCGCGCATGAGCGTTGGCGCGCCAGGTGCTGCCGCTGCGGGTGGCGCCCAGCACCACGTCATGCAGCGTGCGGCCCGCGGCCCGCAGCTCAGGCACACGCAGCGCCATCGATGTGGGCAGGTACACACTGCTGTCCACCGATGTGGTGGACACCTGGGGTGATGGCTCGGCGGCCTGGCCCAGCACGCTGTGCCAGGCATCGATGTCCAGCGCCGGAAGCTGCACCTGGGCCGTCACACCCGTTGTGGGCAAGATGGCGGGCTCTGTGTCTCCCACGGTGATGGCACCACGCTGCACCCGCGCAGATGCGCCTGACACATCCCGCAGGTAGTCCACCGACACCAACGTCCCCAGCCTGGCCCGCACCCGGTCCAGCAGCGGGCCGGGGGCCGGGCCGGTGCTGGCCAGCGACTCGGGTGTGAGGGTATTGTCAAACTGCAAGGGCAGCAGCGTTTCGGCCGGCTTGCGCAAGGGCGCAGGCAGGTCCAGCGCCAGACCCTGCAAGGTGCTGGAGAGCTGCAGCTCGGGCACACCACGCCGCATGCCCAGCACGGCGCTGTAGGGTGTTGACCCGGAGGCATGTTCTGCCAGGCGCGACACAACACCCAGCTCCCGCGCTTGGCGCAGGCCGTCGGCGCTCAGCACCCCCTGGGCACGCACCAGCAAGGTGGGCGGTAATGCCGCGCCGCTGCGCTCTGCCGTGCCGGGTGGTGCCTGCAACCCGCCGTCCAGCCGCACGTCACCGCCCAGCAAACGCGCCTGCACCGCGTTGAGTGAAAAGCCTTTTTCGGTGAACCCCACAACACCCTTGGCGCGTGCAAAAAGAGGGGTGTCCGGGCGTAAACGTATGTCGTTGTCGGCCAGGGTGACCCGGCCTTCCACGGTGGAGTTGTCAATGGCATGGATCGGCAAACCCAGCTTGATCCGGTAGTCCGCCGCACCTGTCGCCGTGGCCACATCCAGTGCATGGGAACTCATCTCCGCCAGCGGTGAACCGGCCACCAGGCCCAGCGCTTCGGTGAGCGGGCCACGCACGTCGGCGCTCACCTTCACCACCGCATGGTTCAGGTCGTCAATCACGGCGTCGGCCTGCAGGATGCGGGTGTCTGGCATGCCCGCAAAGCGGGCATTGGCCGCTTTGATGCGCATGCTGGCACGGTCAAAAATCAAATCCCCGGACAGCTGGGTGAGTGCGGGCCAGGGCAGGGCACCCGCAGGCTGGAGGCGCGGCGGCACATAGGCGTACACCGCATTTTTCACCTGTGCGGCGATGTGGAAGTCGCCTTGTTTCGGGTCGGTGAACGGCAGGTCGTGCAGGTCACCCTTGACGCGAAACTCGGCACCGGTGATAGCCCCGGCCTGCACGGCATCCCGCACATAGGCATTCACGTCGGCCCCCAATACGCGGGGCAGGTAGCGGTAGACACGGGTGCCCTGGCCCCGGCTGAGCGTGCCCGACAGATCCAGCACACCCGGGAAGCGGGACTGGGCGCCGGACTGGGCCGGGTCACTGGTGTGCCACCCCAGGCGCATCTTGCCCTGCGCATCGGCATTGGCAAACTTGACGTTCTCCATCTGCAGCGCGATACGGTCCCCATCCACCTGCCAGCGGGTGTCGGCCACAAATTCGTCGAAGGGCAACAGCGGGTCGTCGAACACACCGGGCAGGTCAAACGCACCGCGCTGGATGTCCACCGCCGCCCGCCCGCCCAGCTGGTTCAGATCGAAATCCACATTGGCACCACGTATGCCTGGAATACCCACCGCGTGGGCCCCGGCGGCGGCCTGCGAGGCAATGGCCAGCCCCGCCACGCGGCCACGGGCCTGGTATTTCTCGGGCATTTCCAGAAGGCCTTGCCATGAGGCGTCCAACACCTCCACCCGCCCGCTGGGCTGGTAGGCCTTCAAGGCGGCATGGGTGGCATCCCCCAAAGGCAGGCGGTTCGCGATGTGGCGCAGCGCCGCAAGGTCCAGCTGGTCGGCGTGTAACTCACCGTGGGCAGGAACCCGGCCTTCACGCCCGGTGTAGGTCACCGCCACATTACCGCCGGGCCACTGCAAGCCGTCTGCGGTCTGGAACTGCAGGCCTTTGCTGGCAAAAGAAAACCCGCTGGCCAAACGCCGCCCGGTAAACCTGCCTTGCACCGACTGCAGCGCCAGGGGCGGCAAACCGCGCCCCAGCGTGGCATTCACATCGGTGAGTGACACATCGGCAACGGCACCGTCCAGCGCCCCCCCACGCACGTCGGCCCACCAGCGCAGGGCACCTTTGCCCTGGGCCAGTTCGGTGCCGAGATCCCCCGGGCGGAAGTGGCGGCGCAACTGCGACACATCCACACGCGGGAAATCGGCATACACCTGCCCCGCCCACTCTTGCCACAAGCCGCTGCGGCGCACCAGCAAAGGCTGGCGGAACTGGCCCACCACACTGAAACGGGCACCCCAGTCGTCCGGGGGTGTGGCGTCCAACCGCACGGCATGGCGGCGCGGGCTGTTGCGCAGCACCACATCCACGTCGTGTAAGGCCAGCAGGGGTGCAGACCGCAACGCGTCGGTCCACATGATTTCACCACCGCGCACGGCGATTTCTTTCTGCGAGAACAACCAGTCGGCCGCCTGCCCGCCACCGCCTGCATCGTCCTGCGACAAGTCCAGGCCTGCCACAAAAATGCGCCCCTCGGCGCTGCGCCGCACGTCCAGCCGGGGTTGGTGGATGGTGATCTGCTCAAACCCCCTGCGCCAGAGCGACGCGGGTGACAGTGTGGCGTCCACGCGGGACAGGTGCACAGCCTCACGCCCGTCGGGGCCACTGACGGATACATCGTGCAACGTGAACGAGGGCACCACCCCCTCGGAACGGGCCGAAATGTCCCCGATGTGCACAGGAACCCCTAAGGCCTTGCTGGCCTGCCTTTCGAGCTGTGGGCGAAACTCGCCAATACGCGGCACAATCCAGCCGTGTAAAGCCCCCCAGCCTGCCAGAAGCAGCAGGGAGACGGCCAACACCACCCAGAAAATCCACTGCGCCAAAGCCGCGTACAAACGCAGCAGGCGCGAGGGAGTCGGGGTGGAATCGTTCATGTCGGACTTGAAGGTGGCAGGAATTATGATCTGCAGTGCTCCCAGAGGTTCCCGCACCCCGTGTGTGGCCGTGTTCATCGTCGAGAGGGCGTCACCGTGGATGCCACGCTGACCCCCACCCCGGCCCCCGTGCCGGCGCTCTCCACCTATTCCCGTTTTGTCCAGCGGCTGCAACGCCGTTATGCCGACGACCTGCCTTTGCTGGCCCCTGGTGCGCCCACACGCGCCACCATGGACGTGACCCTGTCGCAGCTGCAGGCACGGGGCAGTGAACTGGGTGTCTGCCTGCGGATCCTGCGGCAACTGGTCATGGAACGGCTGGTGCACATCGACTGCGACCTGCAAGCCCCCCTGTCGGACGTGACCCGTGCCGTCACCGAACTCGCCGAACTGGCGCTGGACGCCGCCAGCACCCACGCGCAGGCCACCCTGGACGCCGTCCATGGTGCCCCGCTCGGCCCCAACGGCCAGCGTGCCCAGCTGTGGATCATCGGTATGGGCAAGTTCGGTGCCCGTGAACTCAACGTGTCGAGCGACATCGACCTGATTTACATCTACGACCAGGACGGCGAAACCGCAGGCACCCCAGACGGCCGTGGCCGCATCTCGAACCACGAATATTTCGGCAAGATGGTCAAGGCCATCTACACCCTGATCGGCGACACCACCGAACACGGTTTTGTGTTCCGTATGGATCTCGCGCTGCGCCCCAACGGCAACTCCGGCCCGCCTGCTGTGTCGCTGGCCGCGTTGGAGGAGTACCTGCAGGTGCAAGGCCGCGAATGGGAGCGTTTTGCCTGGCTCAAAAGCCGGGTGGTGGCCCCCCGGCAATGTATCGACAACAGCTCGGCCCACGAACTGCGTGGTGTGGTGCTGCCGTTTGTGTTCAGGCGTTACCTGGACTACAGCGTGTTCGATGCGCTGCGCGTGCTGCACCAGCAGATCCGCGACCACGCCACCAAACGCAGCGCGGGCCACCCGGGCCGGGCCAACGATGTGAAGCTGTCACGCGGTGGCATCCGCGAGATCGAGTTCACCGTGCAACTGCTGCAGGTGGTGCGCGGCGGCCAGTTCCCCGAGCTGCGCACCCGCCCCACCATGGCCGCACTGCAGCGTGTGGCCCATGCCGGGCTGATGGGCCAGGACACGGCCGATGCGCTAGGCCGGGCCTACGAATTTTTGCGCCGGGTGGAACACCGCATCCAGTACCTGGACGACCAGCAGACCCACGTGTTGCCCACCCGCGACGATGACCTGCAATGGATCGCGCTGACCATGGGCTACAGCGGCCTGTGCCCGTTCCTGCACGACCTGGACGCCCACCGCGAACTGGTGGCGCAAGAGTTCGACACCCTGCTGGGTGGCAACGACAAGAAGCAATGCACCAAAGGCAGCTGTGGCGGCCTCAAAGGTGCCGCACCTGCGCCGCGCGAGCTGGACACGCTGCTGCCAGAGCTGCCCGCCTTGTTCAGCGCCCGTGTGGCCCAGTGGCGCGAACACCCGCGGGTGCAGGCGCTGCGGGACGACGTACGCGCCCGGCTGGTGCGGCTGGTGCAGCGCACCGGCACCTGGATCGAACAGGGCCGTGTGAGTGAAGCCTCGGCCGTGCAAATGACCGACTGGATGGAGCCCCTGCTGCGCCGCGAGAGTTACCTGGCGCTGCTGCTGGAGCGCCCTGCGGTGCATGAGCGGCTGCTGCACATCATGGGTGCGGCCAAATGGCCTGCGCGTTACCTGATGCAGCACCCTGGTGTCATCGACGAGCTGGCCAACGACACGATGTTGTCCGAGCGTTTTGTGCCCGCAGATTTCGAGGCCGAGCTGGAGAGCCGCCTCAAGTCCGTGCGGATCACCGGCGAGGACGACGACGAAACCCTGCTCAACCTGCTGCGCCGCGCGCACCACGCCGAGGTGTTCCGCACCCTGTCGCGCGACGTGGAAGGCCGCATCACGGTGGAGCAGGTGGCCGACGACCTGAGTGCGCTGGCCGAGGCCGTGCTGCGTATCACCGCCCGCTGGTGCTGGCAGCGCCTCAAGAAACGCCACAACACCGACCCCGCCTTTGTGCCGCAATTTGCCGTCATCGGCTACGGCAAGCTGGGTGGCAAAGAGCTGGGCTACGGCAGTGACCTCGACATTGTTTTTGTCTATGAAAAAGGCGACGACAACACCGACGACGATGCCGCCGAGGCCTACACCGCGCTGGTGCGCAAACTCATCAACTGGCTCACGGTGAAGACGGGCGAAGGGGACTTGTTCGAGATCGACACCGCGCTGCGGCCCAACGGCAACTCGGGCCTGCTGATCACCACGTTTGACGCCTACGCCAACTACCAGCAACAGCGCGGCTCCAACACCGCCTGGACCTGGGAACACCAGGCCATGACCCGCGCCCGGTTTGTGCTGGGCAGCGAGGCATTACGCCAACGCTTCGACAAGGTGCGCGAGGCCGTCATCACCGCACCGCGTGACGCTGCCGCGTTGCGCACCGAGATCGTCAGCATGCGTGACCGCGTGCGTGCCGCCCACCCCACCAAGGGTGACCGCTTTGACGTGAAACACAGCACCGGCGGCATGGTGGACGCCGAGTTTGCGGTGCAGTACCTGGTGCTGTCGCAGTCCGAGCACCACCCCGAGTTGCGCGACAACGTGGGCAACATCGCCTTGCTGCAACGCGCCGAAACTGCGGGCCTGCTGCCCGCCGGTGTGGGCCAGGCCGCCGCCAACGCCTACCGCGAACTGCGCCGCGTGCAGCACACGGCCCGCCTGAACGAAGCCCCCACGCAGGTCACCCCCCCGAACTGCAGGCCGAACGGGATGCGGTGCTGGCGCTGTGGAATACCGTTTTTGGGGGGTGAATCCAGATAAGTTATCTTGGGACACTTCAACGTACATGTCGCATCCCGGACGATTGTATAGACTCCAAGCGCTACCCCCTGTTCATGGCCCGCGATGTAATGCGCGTGCTGATTGAGCAACTTCAAGCCGAAGGAGCTACACCGTCATGATGATCGCCCTGCACAAGAGAGCCCGAACGACCCCTGCCATCCGCGCCGAGATTGCCGCCAGCACTGAGAGCGCCAAAGCCTTGGCCTGCCGCTTTGGCGTAAGCGAAGCCACCATCTACAAATGGAAGTCACGCCAATCGGTGCAGGATCGCTCGCACACCGCACACCGTCTGCAAACCACACTGACTTCTGCACAAGAAACCATCGTGGTACATCTGCGACGCACCCTGTTACTGCCACTGGATGACTTGCTGGCCGTGACCCGTGAGTTCCTTTGCCCCGATGTCTCTCGCTCAGGGCTGGACCGGTGTTTGCGCAGGCATGGTGTGGGCAACCTCCATGCCCTCAAGCCTGCAACACCCCAGGAGCCTCACAAGGCCTTCAAGAGCTATGAGCCGGGCTACTTGCACATGGATGTCAAATACCTGCCCCAGATGCAGGATGAGACCAAGCGGCGCTACCTGTTCGTGGCCATTGACCGGGCCACGCGCTGGGTGTTTGTGGCGATCAAGAAGGACAAGACAGCTGCCAGTGCGGGCAGTTTCTTGAAAGCGTTGCACAAGGCGTGCCCGCTCAAGATCGTCAAGTTATTGACGGACAACGGCAAGGAGTTCACAGACCGGCTGTTTGCCAGCCGTGAGCGTGCACCCAGTGGCAATCACGAGTTTGACCAGCTGTGCCAGGAGTTGGGCATTGAGCACCGCCTGACCAGACCGAGAACGCCCAAGACCAACGGCATGGTTGAGCGCTTCAATGGCCGAATCAGCGATGTGCTAAAGACCAACCGCTTCAATAGTGCACTGGATCTGGAGGAGACCTTGCTGCGCTATGTGGCGCTGTACAACCACCAGTTACCCCAGTCGGCTTTGCAAAGCAAAACCCCAATGCAGGCTATGAAGGGCTGGTACGATTCTCAGCCAAGCCTGTTTCATAAGCGTCCTTATGATCGTCCGGGATGCGACACGTACAGGCGTTCGTTTTTGGCGTTTTCCTTGTTTTTTTGTGAATGTGTGACTTATCCCTCAAATTCCAAGACTTGGGTTTGTACGTGTAATTAATCCGTTACTTTGATAGCAATAATGATCCGCAAATGGCCTGCGTCAACCCATCTTCTTCCATACTTCATCAACATACACATGTAAGTAACGGCAGAAAGCCAGCTTTTGCGGTGTGCCTAAGGCGCATCACATGCGGTCTCTGCGCTACTTTCCTGGGGTCAATTGCGTTGGCTGCTGGTAGCAATGGGGGCATATCGGTTGCCCAAATTCAGCCTTTGGATCGGTTCGAGGCAGAGCAGGCCCGGTTATTGAAACTGATCGAGGGCAAACCTCGGGCCTATGAAGATAAGGTGATGGATCCGAGCACCCTGCCGCCCCAAGCAATGGATGACGACGCGCCGCCCGACGCCAGCACACTGGGCCTGCGCAGCTACGCCATTGAAGGTCGGTATGGTTTTTCGCAAAGTGACAACACCGGTTATGGCCAGCGCAGCGCCAACGAATGGGGCATGCGTGCCGAATACCGCCTGGAAACCCTGAACTACGGCGAATTCACCGTGCAGGCCGACGCCCGCGCCCGCAATGGCGACAATTACCTCAATTTCGGCCCCTTGGGACAAGCCAGCCAGCGCTCCAGCGGGCGCATCACACTGCGCAACCTCGGCTTTCCCATCACTCCCCACACATTTGCCGACACCACGGCGGGGGACATGTACAGCGAAGTCACCGACGCCTTGCGTCGCCACTACCGCCTGACTCTGGGCAGCAGCACTGTGCGTGGCATTGGCACCCGCGTGTTTGACCGCAACTTCGACCTCAGCGCCGGGGTGGGTGAACGCGGTGATCTCACGGGAAGTCCTTTTTCTGGCTATGAGCGCACCAGCGGCACGCTGGCTTGGCTGGGCTACAGCCACCGCTTCAACGACAAGTTGTTTGCCGGCCTCCAGATCAACCAAGCCAGCGGCATAGACGACCAGCGCAGCCTGCCTTACTGGTACAACCGTGCCGAAAACGCCACCAGTGTTGCTGCGGCCCTGGGTTATGGGTATGGGCTGTTTGCCGACGGTGACCAACGCGCCCGGCTGACCTTGGTGCAAAGCCACACCCCCGCCACCATGGCCGGGCGCAACAGCAACGCCCATGGTTTTTTTCTGGAAGCAGGCGCAAACCTGGCGGGCTACCGGCACGAAGCAGGCCTGTACAACACCCAGCCCAACCTGCGGTTTGGCGACAACTTGCTGGCCTCGGACAACCGGGGCGTTTATTGGCGCGTTGACCGCAGCACCAGCCGCTTGAGCTGGGGCGGCGGTCTTGACTACGAGCAATACAACCCCAACCGCGACCCGGGCCGCTACAGCTCACGCCAGACCGGCGTGCACGGTAACGCCCAGTACCGCATAGACCGTCACAGCAGCTTCGGCATCAGCGCCAACCTGACCCAGCTGCGTTACCAGGCTGCCACCCAGGCAGGAGGCAATGACGCTGGCATGCGTACCGTGTATGCCAGCAGCTTCTACCAGACCCGCTTCAACGACTGGGCCCCCACCCGTTTCCGCATCACCATGCGGCGCAACCAGGCGTTGGTGGTCAATGACGTGGCCGCCACTGGCGAGCAAGTCGAGTGGGAGCAGGACTGGATCACCGGCAAATACGAGACCATGCGCCCCGAGCTCACCACCACCCTGGGCTGGGCGCGCGACCGCAGCAGCGCCGACACCCAGACCTACCCCACCGCAGGGGTGGTGCTGCGCCACTGGTTCAACGCCGACTGGAATATCGGTGGCAACCTGAACTACACCTCACGCAGCGGCAACCTGGCCACCAGCCGGGGCCTGTCGGGCAGTGTCAACACCGAAGCCCTGCTGGGCAACGGCTGGCGCGCTGGTGCCAGCCTGCGGCTGAACCAGGCCACCATCAATACCACCACCGTGGGCGGCCTGCCCACTGCACAGGTCAACCGCAGCAACGACAGGTCGTTCTATGTGTACCTGCGTTGGGACGGCAGCAGCGGCACCCCGCTGCAAAGCGCAGGCCTGCGCAACCCCGGCGCGGCGGGTGGCGGCAGCATCAGCGGCACCGTGTTTTTTGACGAAAACCGCGACGGTGACCAGCAGGCCGGTGAGAACGGTGTGCCGAACGTCGAGGTGCTTTTGGATGGCCGCTACCGCGTCACCACCGACAGCGCGGGCCGGTTTGAATTTCCGATGGTGGCCACTGGCGGCCACCGTCTGACGCTGAGGCTGGAGAGTGTGCCGCTGCCCTGGGGCGCCGCACTCGACCAGGGCCTGAGCGTAGAGGTTCCGCTGCGGGGCCAGGCCACAACACGCATCCCTGTGGTGCGGGTGGGGGGTGAATGAGCCCGCAGCGGACAAAACACTGCCCTCGGGCAGTACCAGCGCCAAAGTGCATGTACAGCCAGCGGCTGTCTGCGCCCCGGCATTTTTGCAATGTGTAGGAAGGAACAGGTTATGAACAAGCAAACGAAAATCATCGGTGCCCTGTTGGGGGCTGCACTGGCTACGGCTAGTGGGGTGGCGGTGGCGGAAAGCAGCTACGGCTATCAAACTTCAGGCTCGGGCGCCGTAACGGCAACGGCCCGTGTCAATCTGTCCATCACTGTGCCCAAGCTGATTCTGCTGCGGGTTGGATCTGACAACACGACCATTGACACCTTGTCTTGGCCCTTGACCCCGACATGGGTTACCGCGCCAGGCACGCTTACTTCGGGAACTTCGAGTCAGAACACGGCCTGGAACGGCGCAGCACCGACATTCCCTGTGACATCGGCGACCAGTACCCTCGCGGTCTATGCTTGGACCAATGGCCCTACAGCCACCATCAACTGTGGGATTGCTGGCGGGCTGACGTCAACACCTGCAGTGACAGGTGGCCCAACGATGACCGATATCGAGGTGGTCACGGGTGGTACCACACCCCTGCCTCACCCTGGTGCCAACCTGGGAAGTTGTGCAAGTACAGCGTTCACTAGCAACTCGCTTTACAGTGGGACTTGGATTTTCTCCCTCGCCGCTACAGCCACGCCTGCCAGTTGGCCAGCTGGTACCTACACAGGCCAAGTTACCTACACCGCATCAACCCTCTGACCCCATGCCCACGCAGCACAACCCCGCCCCCCGCGTCGGCTTTGCGCTGCGTGTGATGGGCGTGCTGCTCACGGCATCGCTGCATGCAGCGGATGCCGGGGCGGTTTTTATCGATTTCCCCCTCAACAACCCTCTGCGGCTCACGCTGCGGGTGGGTTCCCCCACGGGTGTGGACGTGGTGAATTTTGGCGCGATTTCGGGTGCCAACATCAGCCCCACGCCCAGCGCCGTGACCTACGCCCCGCTGGTTGATGTAGAGGTGTCGCTGCAACGCCCCGCTTTCAGCACGCCGAACGACGTGGTGCTGACGGTGAACTCCACCGCCGGTATGGCCTGCGTGGCAGGCAGCGGCTGTGGCAGCACCGTCATTCCCTTCACCGATGTCTGCTGGGCATCCACCAACAAGGTGGCGGGCGGCGGCGATATTCAGGACGGCTGCTTCACCGGGGTCGCCACACAACAACTCGCCCGTTTCGGCCGGGTTTTGCTCAATAGTCGGCGCATGAACAACACGCTGCGCTTCACCTACGCCAACGCCCGGGTCTACCCTGCCGGGCAGTACCGCGGCACCGTCACCTACACCGCCACCGTGCCATGACGCCCACCGCACTCCATCTCCACACAACCCGGTGCCTGCTCGCCAGCCTGCGGCCCCTGCTGGTACTGGCGGCGTGCGCCAGCCTGGCCCTGCCTGCGCAGGCGCTGCCCGAGCGGCTGGACGACAGCAGCTCTCCGCGCAGCCAGGTCACTACACCGCTGCAGTGGCTGTCTGACAGTGAAGGCAATGCCACGGTGGCCACGGCACGCACCCGCATCGAATACAGGCTGGCCACCGCCCGCTATGCGGGCAAAACCGCACGGGTTTTTTTCGTGATTCCAGCACTGGTTCCAGGCGTCATCAACCCCTCTGCGCTACAGGTGGAATGGCGTGGGCAGGGCCTGGTGAGCCAGGGCCGGGCCCGGCTGGGCGAGCGCACCCTGGTGTGGTCGGGCACAGTGCCTGGCCCGTGGCTCACAGACACCCTGGACCTGACGCTGCAGCTCGACTCCAGCGGCGTTCGGCTGCCCGCGGGCATGCCCTTGCGGTTCGAGCCTTATTTTGAAATCGAGGTTTTCCCATGATGTGGTCTTTCTGTTCTCGTCCGCGCCTGTTGTGCTGTCTGCCCGTGCTGGGGGTCCTTGCCACCCTGTGGAGCCCTGTTGCCAGCGCTGGCCCCTTTGAAGTTGCCATATCGCCGTCGCGATTCGAACTGTCAGGGCGCAACACACAGCGCATTGGCCAGTCGATGGACATCCAAAACCTGGGTGGCACCGCCACCGAGGTGTCGGTGCGTACCATCGACTGGACATATTCACCTGAAGGCCATATCACCTACCATGACGAGCTGTTGCCTGGCAGTTGCCGCCCTTGGGTGACGCTGGAGCGCAAGCTGGTGCGGGTGCCTGCACGGGGCAAGGTAGCGTTTCGCTTTCAGGTGGACGTGCCGGTGGACGCCCAGCGTGGCGAATGCCGCTTCATGCTGGCCGTAGAGGGGGTGGAGCCCGCCCACAAGGCGATCATCGAAAATGGCGGCGCCAGCCTAAGCCTGCCGGTGAATGGGCGTATAGCGGTGGCGGTGTACATGGCCCTCAACGGGGCCCAGCCCCAGCTGGAAATGCGTAGCGTGGGGGTGAAGGACGTGGGCGGCACCCGCAAGCCCGTGGTGACGGTGCACAACAGCGGTGATGCCCATGGCCGGCTCGACGGCAGCCTGGACGCCACAGACGGTCAAAACAAGTCTTTCGAGCTGGTGCCCGAGGGCACCCCTATCCTGCCAGGCCAGACCCGTACGCTGCCTTTGACGCCCCGCCTGGCTGGTCAAACCAAGGCGGTCGACCCTGCCTGGCCTCTGAAGGCTCAGGGTACTCTGGACTGGGATCGCGGCGCCTTCAAGGTGAACGCGGACTTCCAATGACAGGCACACCACTGTACTGGCTCAGGCGGATGGGGCTTTTACCGCTCATGGCGGGGTGTATTGCACTGCCACCTCAGGCACGGGCTGAAGAAAACTTCGACAATGGCCCGGCCCCCATGACGGTGCAGGCCCGCTTGGATTTTTCCATCCGTATCAACAAATTCATCTTCCTGCGGGTCGGCACTGGTGGCAGTTTTACTGGCGCAGAGTCCGGCACCGGGCCTGCGGCCAACGGCACCATCGACACGGTCAGTTTCACCACCAGCGCGTCCATTCCCGCCGTGCCCACCGCAGCCACCAACGGTGTGAACAAGCCGGTCAACTGGAGTGGTGGTGCCCCGACCTTCACTGCATCGGCACCGGTCGTCTTGCCGGTGGAAGTGCGCAGCAACGCAGGCCAGGTACGTATCACCGGCCAGGCCACCACGCCGCTGTCCAGCGGCTCCAACACCATCCCAATGACGGCTATTTCCATCACGTCTTCGTCCGCCCAGTTTCCCGCACCCGTGGTACCTGCCACGGGTGTCAGCCCGGCGGTGAACGTGGCTGTGGGCGGTGCAGGCACCACAGCGGCTCCCACGCTGCTGACCTACCGCACCGCCAACTGGACCTTCGCCTACACCCCCTCGGCCAGCGTACCGGCGGGGGTGTACAGCGGGCAAATCACCTTTACCGCATCCGCACCCTGAACATCAAATACGCGGCATCCACAGCGTGATGTGCTGGCGTGTGTGGCCTTGACGCCCCCACAACACGCTGCGGCAAGCGCTGGGGATTTTCTCCCCCGCCTGGCGTTTTCGGTGGCCGGGCTGGCCACCCACCGGCCCGTGTGCTGCGATATGCTCGGCACCCTCCGGCCCTCCTTTGTGACCCCACCCCAAGCCCTTGACCCGTGGACAAGGCGGCGGCACATTGCGCCACGGCTCCCGCTTCCTGTTCCTGACGAACGGACACCTGCCATGACCCGCTTCACATCCACTCCATTTGCTATTGTTTTCGTAGCTACTATCGCTCTGCTGGTGGGCGCTGGAGCCACTTTTTCTTACAAATCCTGGGCCACAGAGAAGACAGCGACCACCCAGCCCAAACCGGCCATGACGGTCACCACCACCCAGCCGCAGCGCAGCAGCCTCGCGCAGACGCTGCCCGCCAACGGCAACATCACCGCCTGGCAAGAAGCCATCATCGGCTCCGAGTCCAGCGGCCTGCGATTGAATGAAGTCAAAGCCCAGGTCGGCGACACGGTGCGCAAGGGCCAGCTGCTGGCCACCTTTGCGGCCGACACCATCCAGGCCGACGTGGCGCAGGCGCGTGCCGTGCTGCTGGAGGCCGAGGCCAATGCAGCCGAGGCCAGCGCCAATGCCGAACGTGCCCGCACGCTGCAAAGCTCCGGTGCGATGAGTGCGTCACAAATCAACCAGTACCTCACTGCTGCCCAAACCGCGCAGGCACGGGTCGCGTCGGCCAAGGCCGCACTGCAGGCCCAGCAGCTGCGCCTGCAGTTCACCCAGGTGCTGGCCCCCGACAATGGCGTGATCTCGTCGCGCACCGCCACGGTGGGTGCCGTGGTGGGTGCGGGCACCGAGATGTTTCGCATGGTGCGCCAGGGGCGGCTGGAGTGGCGCGCCGAGGTCACGTCGGCCGAGCTGCCACGCATCCAGGTGGGTATGCCCGCCACCGTCACCGCGGCCAGTGGTGTGGAGTTAAAAGGCCGCACACGGATGGTCGCGCCCACGGTTGATCCGCAGACCCGCAACGCCATTGTGTTTGTGGATCTGCCGCAGCACCCGCAGGTGCGTGCGGGCATGTTTGCGCGGGGTGACTTTGCGCTGGGTGCGAGTGACGCGATGACCGTGCCGCAGCAGGCGCTGGTGGCGCGCGACGGTTTTAACTACGTGTTCCAGGTCGGCCCCGACCAGCGTGTGGCGCAGCGCAAGGTCGAGACCGGGCGGCGTGTCGGTGACAAGGTCGAGATTGTGAAAGGCCTGGAGCCCAACGCCACCATCGCCGTGCAGGGCGCTGGCTTTTTGAACGATGGTGACGTGGTTCGTGTATCCAATGTGCCTCCCGCGCCCGCTGCACCTTCGCCAGCAGCTACGAAATAAGGAGCGTCACCATGAACGTTTCCTCCTGGGCCATCAAAAACCCGATACCGGCGGTGATGCTGTTTGTGCTGCTGACCTTTGGCGGCCTGCTGTCCTTCAACGCCATGAAGGTGCAGAACTTTCCCGACATCGACCTGCCCACCGTGAGTGTGTCGGCGTCCCTGCCGGGCGCGGCCCCGGCGCAGCTGGAAACCGAAGTGGCGCGCAAGCTGGAGAACAGCATCGCCACGCTGCAAGGCCTCAAACACATCACCACCAAAGTGCAGGACGGTGCGGTCACCGTGACGGCCGAGTTCCGGTTGGAGAAGCCGGTGCAGGAAGCGGTGGACGATGTGCGCTCTGCCATTGCGCGGGTGCGCGCTGACCTGCCGGGCGACGTGCGTGACCCGATCGTCACCAAGGTCGATTTGGCCGGTGCGCCGGTGCTGGCCTTCACCATTGCCGCCGAGGGGATGGACGACGAGGCGCTGAGCTGGTTTGTTGACAACGAGTTGTCCAAAAAACTGCTGGCCGTGCCCGGTGTGGGTGCGATCAACCGCGTGGGCGGTGTGAGCCGCGAAGTGCAGGTGGCACTCGACCCGGCCAAGCTGCAGGCGCTGGGTGCCAGCGCGGCCGACATCTCGCGCCAGCTGCGTCTGGTGCAGACCGAAAGTGCCGGGGGCCGCACCGACATTGGTGGCAGCGAACAACCGGTGCGCACCCTTGCCACCGTGCAGTCGGCCGAAGAGCTGGGCCGCATCAGCCTGGCGCTGCCCGACGGCCGCAGCATCCGGCTCGACCAGGTGGCCACCGTGCGCGACACCTTTGCCGAGCAGCGCTCCGCTGCGCTGCTCAACGGCAAACCGGTGGTGGGTTTTGAGGTGGCACGCAGCCGGGGTGTGAGTGAGATCGACGTTGGGGCCGGTGTGGCCAAAGCCCTGGCCGACCTGAAGCTGCAGCACCCGGGTGTGGTCATCACCGAGGCCTTCAACTTCGTCAAACCGGTGGAAGAGGAGTACACCGGCTCCATGCATTTGTTGTACGAAGGTGCCGCGCTGGCGGTGCTGGTGGTGTGGCTGTTCCTGCGCGACTGGCGAGCGACTTTTGTGTCGGCCGTGGCGCTGCCGATGTCGGTGATTCCGGCATTCATCGGTATGTACCTGCTGGGTTTTTCGATCAACGTCATCACCTTGCTGGCGCTGTCGCTGGTGGTCGGCATCTTGGTGGACGATGCGATTGTGGAGGTCGAAAACATCGTGCGCCATTTGCGCATGGGCAAGTCGCCGTACGACGCTGCGATGGAGGCCGCCGACGAGATTGGCCTGGCCGTAGTGGCCACCACGTTCACCCTCATCGCCGTGTTTTTGCCCACTGCTTTTATGAGTGGTGTGGCGGGCAAGTTCTTCAAACAGTTTGGCTGGACGGCGTCACTCGCGGTGTTTGCGTCGCTGGTGGTGGCGCGGATTCTCACGCCCATGATGGCGGCGTACATGCTCAAACCCATCGTCGGTGAACACAAAGACCCGCGCTGGATGAAGACCTACCTGCGCTGGGCCGCGTGGTGTGTCAAACACCGCCTGGTCACCTTCATCGCCACGGCGGTTTTCTTTGTCGGTTCGCTCGCACTGATTCCGCTGTTGCCCACCGGTTTTATCCCGCCGGACGACAACTCCCAAACCCAGGTCTACCTGGAGCTGTCTCCCGGCAGCACGCTGGCGCAAACCCGCGCCTCGGCCGAAGACGCACGCCAGCGCCTGGCGGCGGTGGATCACGTGAAGAGTGTGTACACCACCATCGGCGGCGGCGCGGCGGGCAGCGACCCGTTTGCGCCGTCGGGCGCGGCAGAAACCCGCAAGGCCACACTCACCGTACAGCTGAGTGAACGGGGGGTACGCCACCGTAAGCAGGTGGTCGAAAACAATATCCGCGCCGCGCTTGAATCGCTGCCCGGCGTGCGCAGCAAGGTGGGCCTGGGTGGCTCGGGTGAGAAATACATCCTGGCGCTGACGGGTGACGACGGCCCCACGCTGCAAACCACGGCACTGGCGGTCGAGAAAGACCTGCGCACCATTCCCGGCCTGGGCAGTGTGGCCTCCACCGCCAGCCTGGTGCGGCCCGAGATTGCGGTGCGCCCGGACTTCGCCCGTGCCGCCGACCTGGGCGTGACCAGCAGCGCCATTGCCGAGACGCTGCGTGTGGCGACGATGGGGGACTACGACGTGTCGCTGCCCAAACTCAACCTTTCGCAGCGCCAGGTGCCTATCGTTGTCAAACTCGACTCTGCCGCGCGGCAGGACCTGGATCTGCTGGGCCGCCTGTCAGTGCCCGGCAGCAAAGGCCCCGTGATGCTGAACCAGGTGGCCACACTCGAGTTCAGCGGTGGCCCGGCGGTGATCGACCGCTACGACCGCGCGCGCAACGTCAATTTCGAGATCGAGCTGTCTGGCATGCCCTTGGGTGATGTGGCCAAGGCGGTGCAAGAGCTGCCCACACTGAAGAGCCTGCCGCCCGGTGTCAAGGTGATCGAGATTGGCGACGCCGAAGTGATGGGGGAACTGTTCGCCAGTTTTGGCCTGGCGATGCTGACGGGGGTGCTGTGTATCTACATCGTGCTGGTGCTGCTGTTCAAGGACTTTTTGCACCCGTTCACCATCCTGGCTGCTCTGCCGCTGTCGCTGGGGGGCGCGTTTGTGGGCCTGCTGATTGCGCAGAAGAGTTTCTCGATGCCCTCACTCATCGGGCTGATCATGCTGATGGGCATTGCGACCAAGAACTCGATCCTGCTGGTCGAATACGCGATCATGGCGCGCCGTGAACACGGCATGTCGCGCTGGGATGCGCTGATGGACGCCTGCCACAAACGCGCCCGCCCGATCATCATGACCACCCTGGCCATGGGTGCGGGCATGTTGCCGATTGCGCTGGGTTTTGGCGCTGCGGATTCGAGCTTCCGTTCACCGATGGCGGTGGCCGTGATTGGTGGGCTGATCACCTCGACCTTCCTGAGCCTGCTGGTGATTCCGGCTGTGTTCACCGGGGTGGACGATGTGGGCTTGTGGTTCAACCGGCTGCTGCGGCGCAAGCCCAAAGCTGTTGCGACAACAACCGACACGCATCACTAAACCACGGCGGCGTGTGGGGGGCTTTCGCGGCAGCCCCACCCAACCCGCAGCATGCGCAGAATGGCGGTATTCCCACTCCAGGAGTTTCGCCATGCCCCGCCCTTTGTTCCCGCTGCAAGGCGGTTTGTTGGCCGCTGTGCTGCTGCTCGGCAGCACCGCTTTTGCCGCCGATGCGCCCGCCTGTCCGCCCTTGCTGCAGCACACGTTTGACCGGCTGCAAGATGAAAAACCGCAGTCGCTGTGCCAGTACAGCGGCAAGGTGCTGCTGGTCGTCAACACCGCAAGTTTTTGCGGCTTCACACCGCAGTACAAAGGGCTGGAGGCCCTCCACGCGCGTTACCAGTCACGTGGCTTGGTGGTGCTGGGTTTTCCCAGCAACGACTTCTCACAGGAAGGGGGCAGCAACAAGGAGATTGCCGACTTCTGCGAAAGCACCTTTGGCGTGAAATTTCCGATGTTTTCCAAGACGGTGGTGACCGGGCCGCAGGCCGCACCGTTCTACCAGCAGCTTGCAGCCCAGGCCGGGCGCAAACCGCTGTGGAACTTCCACAAGTACCTGATCGGCCGCGACGGCACGCTGGTGGACAACTACTCCAGCCTCACTTCGCCGGACGACCGCGCCCTGCTGCGCACGATTGAAAAACAATTGTCCTTGCAACAAATTACCAAGTAGTCATAATGCGACCAATTGGTCTAAATTATTTCTGCGGGGTGTTTGCATGGTTTCATCTTTTTACACACATACAGCCCCCACCGCTGGGAACTCTTTCTGGCGTGTAGATACTAAAAAAGGTGCGTGGCCTTGGCCCGCACATACGAGTGTTTTGCTGCGGAGCCTTCCAGCCTTTCGGGTGCTGGACGAAATCCTGGGGCGGTTCTCCTCCTCCCTCCCTCCCTCCTCCTTCGCCCCGGGGCGCTTCGCAGCATTTTTATATTCTGAAGGTTCACCCCCAGGCTTCGCTTCGCTCTCGCCAACCCCCTTGCAGGGGGCGACGCTGGTGGCCTGGCAGAGCCAGTTCCACGGCGTCTGCTGGAAGGAACTTTGTGCTCCTCAAGCGGCGGTGGCCATATGAGAGTCGCAGTTGTCGGCTCCGGCATTGCAGGACTCGGTGCTGCCCACGCGCTGCGCGGTAAAGCAGACATCTCCCTGTTCGAGGCGGGTGCCTATTTCGGCGGCCACACCCACACCGTTGACGTCACGCTGCCCGACGCACATGGCAACGCCGTCAGCCACGGCGTTGACACCGGTTTCCTGGTGTTCAACGAACGCACCTACCCCGAATTCATCGCGCTCCTGAAAGAGTTGGACGTCAGCGCCGTGCCGTCCGACATGTCTTTTTCCGTGCAGGTGCCTCGTGCGCAAGGCCGCGCGCTCGAGTGGAGCGGCACCAGCCTCAACACCGTGTTTGCCCAGCGTGCCAACCTGCTGCGCCCCGCTTTCTGGCGCATGCTGCGCGACCTGCTGCGTTTCAACAAACTGGTGACTGACTTGGCCACGCGTGGTGCAGAAGCGTCGCTCACCCAGCCGCTGGCCGAGTTTCTGCAGGCGCAGAAGTTTTCGGCCGAATTCCGCGACTGGTACCTGCTGCCCATGCTCGGCTGTATCTGGAGCTGCCCGACCGACCAGATGCTGCAGTTCCCCGTGGCCACGATGGTGCGCTTTTGCCACAACCACGGCCTGGCGCAGGTCAGCCAGCGCCCGCAGTGGTGGACGGTGGCTGGCGGTGCGCGCCACTATGTCGACAAGATCACCGCGGGCATCACCGACAAACGCCTGAACACCCCCGTGCGCCAGATCACACGCGACGCACGCGGTGTGGCCGTCACCACCGACACGGGCACCGAGCGTTTCGACAGACTCGTGCTGGCCACCCATTCCGACCAGGCGCTGGCCCTGCTGGGCGGCCACGCCACCGCGCAGGAGCGGCAGGTGCTCGGGGCCATCCACTACCAGCCCAACCGCGCCGTGTTGCACACCGACACCCGTGTGTTGCCCCGCAACCCGTCTGCCTGGGCCGCGTGGAACTACGAAGCCGCCCACAGCAGCCAGGCCGATGCCCGGGTCTGCCTGCACTACCTCATCAACCGGCTGCAGCCCGTGCCGTTCCAGCGGCCCGTGGTGGTGTCGCTGAACCCGGTGCAGCCTATTGCCGACGACCAGGTGCTGGGCAGTTTTGACTACGCCCACCCGGTGTTTGACCTGGCCGCCATCCGTGCGCAGGCCGAGGTGCCCGCGCTGCAAGGGCGGCAGCACACGTATTTCGCAGGCGCGTGGATGGGTTACGGCTTCCATGAAGACGGGCTCAAAGCCGGGCGCGCCGCCGCCACCCAGTTGCTGGCCGACATGGAGCGCCCCGAAGCGCAAGCGGCATGAGCACACCGGCGCAGCCCCTGATCGGTTTTGGCCAGGTGCGCCACACACGCCTGCGCCCGGCGAACCATGCCTTTGCCTACCCCACCTACTTTCTGATGCTGCCCATGCGCACGCTGCAGCGTGACGGCAACACCAGCCCCCTGGCCATCAACCGCCGTGCCGCGCTGGCCTTCCACGACAGTGACCACGGCGACGGCCGCAGTGCGGAGCAGGGTGGTGCCCTGGCCTGGCTGGACGAACTGCTGCTGCGCGAAGGTATCACCGACGCCACGGGTGAGGTCTGGCTGCACTGCTACCCCCGGGTTCTGGGGTATGCATTCAAACCCGTGAGTTTCTGGTACTGCCACGGCGCAGACGGCGCGTTACGCGCCATCGTGGTCGAAGTGAACAACACCTTTGGTGAACGGCACTGTTACCTGCTCGACCAGCCAAAGTACGGCGTGGCGCTGGCGGCGGACAAAAACTTCCACGTCTCGCCCTTTTGCCAGGTGCAGGGGCACTACCAGTTTCGTTTTATGCGCACGCAGCATGGTGGAGCAGAAAAAACCGTGGCACGCATCGACTACTTCGACGACAGCACCCAAGGCCCGCTGCTGCTCACCAGCGTCAGCGGCACGCTGGTGCCCGCCAGCACGGCGTCGATCCGGCGGGCGCTGTGGCGTTACCCGGCCATGACGCTGGGTGTCATCTTCCACATCCACTGGCAGGCCTGGAAGTTGTGGCGCAAGAAAGCGCCGTTTTTCTCCAAGCCCGCCGCGCCCGACATATTTGTGTCGCGCTGACCCCCTTCTTCACCCAAGGCCACGCCATGGATACCAGCACCATCCCGCCCCTGCGTTTTTCGATCCCCCCCTGCGCGCCCGCGTCGGCCCGCAGCGTGTTCAAACTGCTGCAGCAACTGCGCCACGGCACCCTGACGCTGCACTTGCCCGATGGCTCCGTGCAGCGTTTTGGCCAGCCCGATGCCGAGGGCCACGCCCACACCACCATGGTGCTGAAGAACTGGAACGTGTGTGGCGCGGTGCTCAAGTCGGGCGACATTGGCCTGGCCGAAAGCTTCATCGCGGGCGACTGGACTTCTCCTCATCTGGTCGATCTGCTGCAGCTCTTTGTGCGCAACCGCCGCGAACTCGAAGACGTGGTCTACGGCAGCTGGGCCGGGCGTTTGCTGTACCGCGTGCGGCACTTGCTGAACCGCAACTCCCGCAGCACGGCGCGCAAGAACATCCACGCCCACTACGACCTGGGCAATACGTTCTACAGCCTGTGGCTGGACGACACCATGAACTACTCGTCCGCCTGGTTCGAGGGCCAGACCGATAAACCCCTGCCAGACGCCCAGTACGCCAAAGTGCGGCGCGCGCTGCAGATGGCGGGTGTGCAACGTGGCGACCGGGTGCTAGAGATTGGCTGCGGCTGGGGCGCGCTGGTGGACATGGCCGTCAACGAATTCGGCGCATCGGTCACTGGCGTCACCCTGTCCACCGAACAACTCGCGTTTGCCCGCCAGCGCATGCGCAGCCCCAACGGCATCCCCACCGTGCCGCCGCACACCGACCTGCGCCTGCAGGACTACCGCGACATCCAGGACGGCCCGTTCGACGCCATCTGCTCCATCGAGATGGTCGAAGCCGTGGGCCGCGAATACTGGCCCACCTACTTTGCGCAGGTGCACGACCTGCTCAAACCCGGCGGCCGCGCGTGTATCCAGAGCATCGTGATCGACGACAGCCTGTGGGACCGCTACGTGGACTCCACCGACTTCATCCAGCAGTACATCTTCCCGGGCGGTTGCTTGCCCTGCCCGCGTGAATTCCGCCGCGCCGCGCAGGCCGCCGGACTGGAGGTGGTGGACGAATTTGCCTTCGGCCAGGACTACGCCGAAACCCTGCGCCGATGGCGCGAGCGCTTCCTGGCGCAACGCACGCAGGTGCTGCAGCTCGGTTTTGACGACCGGTTCATGCACATCTGGGAGTTCTACCTGGCCTACTGCGAAGCCGCATTTGCGCAGGGCAACACCGACCTGGTGCAGTACACACTGCGGCGGCCTGCGTGATGGCAATTACTACAAAAACAATAGCTGCTTGCGTAATAACAGCGTGCGCTGCAGGCCTTTTTTATACTAAAAATACCGCTGCAAGCACCCCCACGGCGGCAGCCACCACAAACACCGCCGCCGCACAAGCGCCGCTGGCGGGCACCCGCCTGTCAGGCCAGGCGCGCCACAGGGTCTGGGGCTTCGAGGTCTACGACGCTGCGTTGTGGGTCACACCCGGCTTCAGCGCCCAGGCCCCCGAGCGCAGCGCGTTTGCGCTGGAGCTGCACTACCTGCGCGACTTCAGCGCCCGCGACATTGCCAGTCGTTCCATCACCGAAATGCGCCGCAGCGGCCCACTCACCCCCGCGCAAGCTGACCAATGGCAAAAGGCACTGGAAACCACCTTGCCCGACGTGCGCAAAGGCGACCGCCTCACCGGGGTGAACCAGCCCGGCCAGCCCACCGCGTTCTGGCTCAACGGCAAACCTATCGGTGACATCGCCGGGGCGGACTTTGCCCAGCGTTTCTTCGGCATCTGGCTCAGCCCCCAAACCTCAGCACCCGCCTTACGCGACGCCTTGCTGGCAGGCGTGCGGCCCTGAACTGTTCAGCATGCACGCCACCCCGCTCACCCGACGCGACGGTCTGGCCTATGGCCTGCTCGGCCTGCCGCTGGCGTTTGTGGCGCTGCCGCTGTATGTCGTGCTGCCGCACCACTACGCCAGCGCCTTTGGTATGCCGCTGGCCACCCTGGGCGCGGTGCTGCTGGGTGCGCGTTTGCTCGACGCCATTTCTGACCCGCTGATTGGCCGCTGGATGGACCGGCTGTTTGCCCGCTCGGCGCGGGCCGTGCTGGCCTGGGGCGGGGTGGCGGCGCTGCTGCTGGCGCTGGGGTTTGCGCTGCTGTTTTTCCCGCCCAACCACGCTTCGGTGCGCACACCCAGCGGCCTGGTGCTGTGGGCCAGCGGCCTGCTGGTGCTGACCTATGCCGCCTACAGCGTGCTCAGCGTGGCGCACCAGTCCTGGGGCGCACGGCTGGGCGGCGACGAGGTGCAGCGCAGCCGCATCGTCGGCTGGCGCGAAGGGGCTGGGCTGGTGGGTGTGGTCGCCGCCTCGGTGCTGCCGCTGACGCTGGGCCTGGGCGCAATGGTCGGCATTTTCTGGGCCACGCTGCTGGTCGGCTGGCTGGCTTGGCGGCGGGCCAGTGCGCCCCCACGTGCCGCCACGCCGACCACACCGGTTGTGCTGTGGTTGCCATGGCAGCGGCCCGCGTTCCGGCGGCTGCTGGCGGTGTTTGTGCTCAACGGTATTGCCAGCGCCTTGCCCGCCACGCTGGTGCTGTTTTTTATCCAGGACCGGCTGCAGGCCGCGCCGGGCAGCGAGGCGGCGCTGTTGGCGATTTATTTTTTCTGCGCCGCGCTGTCGATACCGCTGTGGCTGCGGGTGGTGCGCCGCACTGGGCTGGCGCGCACCTGGCTGCTGGGCATGCTGCTGTCGGTGCTGGCTTTCAGCGCGGCCTTTGTGCTGGGCGCGGGCGACACGCTGGCCTTTGCCGTGGTGTGTGCCGTCTCGGGCCTGGCGCTGGGCACCGACCTGGCCGTGCCCAGCGCCTTGCTGGCTGGCACGGTGGCCGACAGCGGCGACCAGGGCGCGGCCGAGGGCGCGTACTTTGGCTGGTGGAACTTCGCCACCAAGCTGAACCTGGCGCTGGCCGCAGGCCTGGCCCTGCCGCTGCTGGCGCTGGTCGGTTACGTGCCCGGCAGCCGCGAGCCCACGGCGCTGCTCTGGCTCAGCGTCACCTACTGCCTGCTGCCATGCGCTCTTAAATTGATAGCTGCTTGCGCTCTCTACATGGGCGTCATCCGCCCAAAACACCAGGAATCACCATGAAAAAACGCACCCTGTTGGTCACCAGCGCCGCCCTGGCCACCGCCGCCCTGCTGCCGCTGCTGAGCGGCTGCGCAGCCCCCAAGGTGGCCGACTACGCCGCCGAGAAACCCGTGCTCGACCTGCGCGAATATTTCAACGGCCCGCTGTCCGCCCACGGCATGTTCCAGGACCGCAGCGGCAAAGTCATCAAACGTTTCACGGTGGCAATGCAAGGCACCTGGAAAGGCGACGTGGGCACACTCGAAGAAGACTTCAGCTACTCCGACGGCACCACCCAGCGCCGCGTGTGGACACTCACGCGTGGCGCCGACGGCCAGTACACCGGCCGCGCCGACGACGTGGTGGGTGAAGCGACGGGCCAGGCACGCGGCAACGCCTTCCACTGGCAGTACACCCTGCAGCAGCCGGTGGACGGCAAGGTGTACGACGTACAGATGGACGACTGGATGTTCCTGATCGACGACAAACGCATGTTGAACCGCACCGAGATGCGCAAGTTCGGCATTCGTCTGGGCGACGTCACCGTGTCCTTCACCAAACCCTGAACAGGCCATGCCCCTCAACCCTCGCATTCCTCCTGCCACCGGCTGGCGCGGCCAGACCGTCTGGCTGGTGGGCGCGTCCAGCGGCATTGGCCGCGCCACCGCGTCGGCGCTGCATGCGCAGGGCGCACGTGTGGTCGTGTCGGCACGCAACGCCCAGGCGCTGGACGACTTTGTGGCGCAGCACCCTGGCGCGCTGGCGCTGCCACTGGACTGCACCGATGCCGCCGCAGTCCACGCCGCCGCACAGCACATCCTGGCGGACGGCCCGCTGGACCGCGTGTTGTACTGCGCAGGCCACTACCGCGCCCTGCGCGCCACGGCCTACGACCTCGGTGAAATGCTGCGCCACACCGCCGTGAACTACACCGGTGTACTGACCCTGCTCGACGCCGTACTGCCGCCCCTGCTGGCGCAAGGCCACGGCCACATCAGCCTGGTGAGCAGCGTGGCCGGGTTCCGTGGCCTGCCGCAAGGCCTGGCCTACGGCCCGACCAAAGCCGCGCTCATCAACCTGGCCGAGACGCTGTACATGGATTTACGCGACCAAGGTATTGGTGTGAGCCTGGTCAACCCCGGTTTTGTGGACACGCCCTTAACGGCAGCCAATGGCTTCAAAATGCCCGCACTGACCACACCCGAGCATGCGGCCCAGGCCATCCTGCGCGGCTGGGAACGCGGCGCGTTCGAGATCCACTTTCCCAAACGTTTCACCTTCTGGATGAAACTGCTGCGCCTGTTGCCGTACCCCGCATACTTCCCCGTCACCCGCACCTTCACTGGTTTATGAACACCGCTGTCGACACCATCTGCACCTTCTTCGAGCAGCTCACGCCGCACGACCTGCAGCGTATCCACACGCTGTACGCGCCGGACGCGGCCTTCAAAGACCCGTTCAACGAAGTGCGTGGTGTGCCCGCCATCCAGCAGGTGTTCACCCACATGTTCGCTGCGCTGGAGCAGCCACGTTTTGTGGTCACGCGGCGCATCGTGGACGGCAACCACTGTTTTCTGGTGTGGGATTTCCACTTCCGGTTTCGCGGCACGCAGCCCACGGTGGAGCAGACCGTGCGGGGCGGCTCCCACCTGGTGCTGGATGCGGACGGCCGTATCCTGAGCCACCGCGACTACTGGGACGCGGCCGAAGAGTTGTACGAAAAGTTGCCGGTGCTGGGCGCGCTGATGCGCTGGCTTAAACGCCGCGTAAACAGCTGAAAGAAGTGGTTTTCAGCGCGGTTTGGTGTCGGCAAAACTTGGACGTAATGCCAGTTTGTCCACCAGCTTGACCAGGCTCGGGTGCTCGGCACGCCAGTGGATGTCCGGAAAACGGAATTCCAGCCACTCCAGTGCACACACCACGGCAATGTCGGACAGGCTCAGGTGGTTGCCGCTGCAAAAAGGCTTGTCGCCCAGGCCCCGGGCCATAGCCTTGATACCCGCGTCCACCTTGGCCAGGTGCCGGTCGATCCAGGCCTGGCTGCGTTCACCGTCGGTGCGGCCCGTCCAGATCGCCTCCATACGCGCCGCCATGCCCGCGTCCATCACTCCGTCGGCCAAAGCCTCCCAGGTCTTGACCTCGGCCCGCTCACGGCCCGAGGGCGGGATCAGTTTGCCCACGGGTGAGAGTGTGTCGAGGTACTCGACGATCACCCGCGAGTCAAACACCGCCTCCGCGCCCTCCATCACCAGACAAGGCACCTTACCGAGCGGGTTGGAGCTGCCAATACCGGTGCTGTCGGCCCAGACGTCTTCCAGCACAAACTGGTAGTCCAGCCGCTTCTCGGCCATGACAACACGCACCTTGCGCACATACGGGCTTGCGAGAGATCCAATGAGTTTCATGGTGGTGCTTCAGAACAGGGGGCAGGATCGGGCGGTCAAAAAAGGCGTCTCATTCTATGAGAACGGTCTCACGGGCTTTTTGCAAAGCCAGGGTGCCGAGGAACGCAGTCAATGCGAAGCCCGGAATGTGCCAAATTACAATAGGGATATGAGCTTCTCCACCATCTCCGCCCTGTCTCCCCTTGATGGCCGCTATGCCGGCAAACTCGCAGCGCTGCGCCCGCTGATGAGTGAAAAGGGCTTCATGCACCGCCGGGTGCAGGTTGAAATCGCCTGGTTCATCGCACTCAGTGATGCCGGTTTTGCCGAATTTAAACCCCTCACGGCCGGCGCCCGCACCTACCTGCTGAACCTGGTGAAGAACTTCTCCGAGGCCGATGCCGTGGCCATCAAGGAGATCGAAAAAACCACCAACCACGACGTGAAGGCGGTGGAGTACTGGATCAAGTCCAAGTTCGACGCACGCCCCGAGCTGCTGGCAGTCAGCGAATTTGTGCACTTTGCCTGCACCAGCGAAGACATCAACAACACCAGCCACGCGCTGCAGCTCAAGGCCGTCCGCGACACCGTGATCCTGCCCGCCATCGACAGCCTGATCACCAAGCTGCGCGAGATGGCGCACACCTTCGCCGCCGTGCCGCTGCTGTCGCGCACCCATGGCCAGACCGCCAGCCCCACCACCGTGGGCAAGGAAGTCGCCAACGTCGTGGTGCGCCTGGTGGCTGCGCGTGAACGTATTGCATCCGTCAAGCTGCTGGCCAAGATGAACGGCGCAGTGGGCAACTACAACGCCCACCTGTCCGCCTGGCCCGACTTCGACTGGGAGGCGTTCAGCCAGAAGGTGATCGAGTCGCCCGAGCCGCTGGGCCTGGGTGTGAGCTTCCAGCCCTACAGCATCCAGATCGAGCCGCACGACTACATGGCCGAGCTGTTCGACGCCGTGGCGCGCACCAACACCATCCTGATCGACTGGTCACGCGACGTGTGGGGCTACGTGAGCCTGGGCTACTTCAAGCAGCGCCTGAAGGCCGGCGAGATTGGCTCCAGCACCATGCCGCACAAGGTCAACCCGATCGACTTCGAGAACGCCGAAGGCAACCTGGGCCTGGCCAACGCCTTGCTGCGCCACCTGAGCGAAAAGCTGCCCATCAGCCGCTGGCAGCGCGACCTGACCGACAGCACCGTGCTGCGCAACATGGGTGTGGCGCTGGGTTACGCCACGCTGGCCTACAGCTCGCTGCTGGTGGGCCTGAACAAACTGGAAATCAACGAAGAAGCCTTGGCCGAAGACCTGGACGCCGCCTGGGAAGTGTTGGCCGAGCCGATCCAGACGGTGATGCGCCGCTACGGTGTGCAGGGTGCCTACGAAAAGCTCAAGGAAGTGACCCGTGGCAAAACGGTGACGGCAGAGGCCTTACACGGCCTGATCCGCAGCCTGGAGATTCCCGAGGCCGAGAAAACCCGCCTGCTGGCAATGACGCCCGGCAGCTACACCGGCAAGGCCGCCGAACTCGCGCGCCGGGTCTGAGCGCGTGGCCACCAAATCCACCATCTTCAAGGCGAACGTCCAGATCGCCGACATCGACCACAGCTACTACGCCGACCACGCGCTGACGCTGGCGCGCCACCCCAGCGAAACCGACGAACGCATGATGGTGCGGCTGGTGGCGCTGGCGCTGAATGCGCACAAGCTGCAAAGTGTGCTGGGCGGCGACGGCACGCTGGCTTGTGGCGCGGGGCTGTCGAACCCCGACGACCCGGACGTCTACCTGCGTGACTTCACCGGGCGCACGCGCCTGTGGATCGAGGTGGGCCAGCCCGAGGAGAAACCCATCACCAAGGCCTGCGGCAAGGCCGACGAGGTGCATGTGTATGCCTATGGGCACGCAGCCGACATCTGGTGGCGTGGCATCGAGAGCAAACTGAGCCGCCCGCAGAACCTGAGCGTGTTCCGCATCCCCACCGAGGCCGCCCAGTCCCTCGCCGCACTGGCGCAGCGCAGCATGCAGCTGCAGGCAACGGTGCAGGAAGGTGTGCTGACGCTCGGCGACAGCGCCCACAGCGTGGACATCGAATGCAAGCCCTGGCTCAGCCCCAGAGGCTGAACCCGCCAGAGTGCAGCTACGCCGGGGGCTGCGGTTGTAAGCAAAAAAGGCTTGCAGCGCTTAATTGGCGTGCGCTTACAGCTATCAATTGGTGAGCAAAGACGGACTGCTCACATCCATGTGCCGCACTGCCAGCACTGCTCAAACCCGCCTTCGACCGTTTCCCCACAGCCACCGCAAAGCCAGCGCTGCTGGGGCAGGTTCTGCAGTGCCAGTAGCAGGTCGCGCGCCTGCGGGGCGTGTTCTGCGTGCTCCAGCCAGATTTCAGGCAGGCACTGGTCGGGCGGCAGGTGGCCTGCGGCGGCGCCCAGGTACTGCCTTTGCACGGACGCGGCCAAACCCGCCTCGCTGAGCAGGTCGGCCCAGATGGTGGCGATGGCGATGTTGGGGGCTTGGGTCAGGCGCAGCATGGAGAGGGGCTCTTCACCCGCACCTTAACGGCTGGCAGCTGCGGCGTAAAGGCCGCGATGCCACGGCGTGCCCACACACTACGCTGCAGAGGCCGGATCGGTGTCTGCGTGGGTCGCAGCAGGCTCGGTAGGCTCGGCGTCGGCACGGCCCTCGGCGGCCCGTTCGGCGTAGCGGTTGAAGCGCAGGGCCGTGTCTTCCATGGTGATACGCCGCCAGGTGCTGCGTTTTTCAGCCGGGCTCATCGCGGGCCAGTGCTGCACCTCCCCAAAGGTGCGGCCGCAGCCTTTGCACAACTCGTCGCCCTGGCTGGTGGAACAGATGGCGATACACGGCGTGTCGGGGGTGGTGCTGTACCAGGCCTTCCAGGCCGCGGCGGCCTTCGGGGGCAGGGTGAACTCGTCGGCCTCGTCTTCGTGGAAGTACACCATCAGCGCGTACACCTCGGCCAGCGCACGCAATTCGGGTGCGAGTGTCACGCCGTCGGGCGACGGGCTTTTAAGCCGCCAGAAGTTGATGGCGGCTTCGATATCGGTGATGTGGATTCCGGCCATAGGTGCGCAAAACGGGAGCCGATCATACCGTTGCAAGCCGCCGTGGCACGGTGGTGCAGGTCCTACATTTTTGCCACGCATGCTTCATTTTTCATAGCAATTGGCGTACTACCTGCGGTCGATAACGCCATTATTTTCTTAAAAACCACAGCCCACACATCCGCACAAATACTTGCAAGCGCGCTTGCGGCTGTGTTCCAATGCGGGCTTCGAAGGGGAGTAGTTCACAACCCACACGTTGTCTGGCCACGGCCAGATGGTGGTTGGGCTTGTCGGTTCTGTCGTCAATACGAAGCGCTTAGCTTCCGGCAGCCCGGGTCTGGTACTTACATACGTAGAAGCAGACCGAGCGAGACCTTTGGAGGGAACCTCGTAGGCAGACCAAGACCACCGCGTCGCATCACAGCGCCGTGGAACACCTGATCGTCCTGCGCAGCCCCTATCTCCCGGATGGGCTCCGTGCTACTCTGCAAGCGCACCCTTCTTTTCCGTCATTGATATTGAGGTATTTATGGACTTTTTGTCTTCGCCCGAGTTTTGGGTGGCGCTCGGCCAGATCATCATCATCGACATCCTGCTGGGTGGCGATAACGCGGTGGTGATCGCGCTGGCATGCCGCAAACTTCCGCCCGCACAACGTGCCAAGGGCATCATCTGGGGCACCGCCGGTGCCATCATCTTGCGGGTGATCCTGATCGCCTTCGCGATGACACTGCTGAACCTGCCGTTCCTCAAGTTCGTGGGTGCCATTCTGCTGGTGTGGATCGGTGTGAAACTGCTGGCCCCTGACGAAGACGCCCATGGCGACGTACAAGGCAGCGACAAACTGCTGGCTGCCATCAAGACCATCATCGTTGCCGACTTGGTGATGAGTGTGGACAACGTGATCGCCATCGCCGGTGCCGCCCAGAACGCGGGTGAACACCAGATGCTGCTGGTCGTGCTGGGCCTGTTGATCTCCATCCCGATCATCGTCTGGGGTAGCCAGCTGGTTATCAAGCTGATGGAACGTTACCCCTCCATCATCACCGCCGGCGGCATGCTGCTGGGCTGGATTGCCGGTGGCATGCTGGTCACCGACCCTGCCTTCGCCAACCCCGACAAGTGGTTGTGGGTGCCCAAGTTCCCGCAAACCGACACCTTGCGCTACGCCGCAAGTATTGCGGGTGCACTGCTGGTGCTGGTGGTAGGCAAGTGGATGGCGTCGCGCCGCCCCGCCCCTGCTGCACACGCAGAACACTGAGCGCTGTGTAAAACCGCCCCGCAGCCAGCCCCCGCGCTGGCTGTTGTGGGGCCGGTGTCTTGCCCCCTGACCAGGAAAGTCCTATGAACACCACCATCGTGTACCTTGACGACGCCGACTACGCCACGCAACACATTGCAGCCCTGCGCCGCAAGGACCATGCAGGCCAGGCGGCAGACCCTAGGGGCGATGGCGGCAGTGAGCCCAGCCTGCGCCCCCACACCACCCACTGGGTACTGGTGGGCTGCGCACCGCGCATGACCCACCGCATCAGCAAGTGGGTCAGCCACAGCGCCCGTGAAAACTGGCGCAACAAGTGGGCGGACAAACTGTTTGGGCAGGCTGCACCGTGGCTGGAAGCCCAGGGCGGCAGCGTCACCACCCTGGTGGCCAAGGGGCCGCTGACCGAACTGACCGAACGTCTGCTGCAAGACCACCCGGGTGCCCGCGTGCTTGACGCGCGGCGGCCCAAGCTGGGGCAAGACCTGCCCCCGGTGGTATTGCCCACCGCACCCGCTGCGTCCGCAGCGGCTACAGAAAAACCCACCCCCAAACCTGCTGCCTGGGCTTTGCCAGGCACGGCCATGGCGCTGCTGGGCAGTCTGTTGCTGGTCACCGAATAAATCTTTGGGCCTGGGCTTTCGCAGCCCCCGCCTCCCTGTGCCGCCGCAATCGTCAGCGCTCGGCTGCCTGCTCCTTCAACACGGCCTGCACTTCGCGTGCACGGGTGTCGATGATGGACGCCTCCACATGGTCACTGGCCGATGCGCCGCCCTGGCGCACCAGCTCCTGCCCCGCGCGAAAGCGGTCCAGCGCTGCGCCGTAGTCCAGGTGCGCCACCTGGGCTTCGGCTTCGGCCCGCACGGCCCGTAACGGCTGCTGGTTTTGCCGGTAGGTGGCGGCCAGCAGTTGCCAGACTGTGGCATCCCGCGGGTGGGTGGCCAGCCAGGTCTGCAGCGCGTTGGTCATGTCTGGCCCCTTGCTGGTCTGCAGCCGGGCCTGGGTTTGCAGCACCAGCTCTGGCCGTTGTGGTGGCGATCCGGCCAGAATTTCCAGCGTCCGTTGCGGGTTGCCCGCCGCCAGCTCCAGCTCGGCCGACAGCAAACGGGCCTGGCGCGCCGCCGCCGGGTCGTTGCGGGTCACGTCTGCCAGCCGGGCCAGCAGCGTGCGGGCGCGCTCGAACTCCCGCTGCTGGATGCTGGCGCGGGTGGCGGCATACAGCGACGCAGCCTGGCGCGCGGGCTCCATCGTCTTGAAGACCTGGGTGTCGGGCTCGGCCACCCACAGGCGCAATACGTCGGCACCGGGGTTGGACAAAACCCGGGCCCGGGCGGCCAGCATGGCGTGGTCCATGGCAAGTGGCACCGGGACTGCAGCGGCGGCGTCCATGTGCTGGCGCGACTGCATGTCGGCAATACGCTGGGTGGTCAGCGGGTGGCTGCGCAGGTAGGGGAAGGAGCCGTTGTCGTTGATACGCGAGGCGTTTTGCAGCTTCTCGAACATGCTCACAAAACCCTGGCCGGAGTACCCGGCCTGCGTCATGACGCCGTACCCCACACGGTCGGCCTCACGCTCCATGTCGCGCGAAAAATTGAGCTGGTTCTGCGCCGCCACGGCCTGCCCACCCACCACCAGCGCGTTGGCCGCGTCGGGGCTTTTGCTGGCGGCCAATGCGCCCAGGATCATTGCGCCAATCAGCCACGGCGTCTGGCGGCTTTGCTGCGTCATCAGCCGCGAGATATGGCGCTGGGTGACGTGGCTCATTTCATGGGCCAGCACCGACGCGAGTTCGTCCCGGCTGCTGACCACACCAATCAGGCCCAGGTGCACACCCATGTAACCACCGGGCAGCGCAAACGCGTTGACGCTGCGGTCCTTGCCGAGCAGGATCTCCCACGCAAACCGCTCCTCCAGCTCGGGTGACAGCTCGCCGCGCGCGCGGGCAGCGGTCATCAGAGGCTGCCAGATGTTTTGCACATATTCGACCAGCACCGGGTCATCGATGTAGTCCGGGTCGCGGTACAACTCGCGGGCAATACGGTCACCCAGACGGCGCTCGGCCGCCGACGCCATGTCGCTGCCGTCACCCAGCGTGGGCAGCTGCGCCAGGGCCGGAACGGTCTGGCACACCAGCAGCGCAGCCAGCATGGCAGGGGCAAACGGCGTGCGAATCAGAAGGCGCAGAGGGGCAAGTGGCATGGCAAATTCCGAAGGTCAGCCCGTATGATGACCCAAACACGTAAACGTTCTGTCAACTCACCAGGACTTCCGCAAAACATGCCTGATCGCGCTGTAGTGCCTCATGACAGCCCAAGCGCTACATCCTTTTTTGCGTAAGTCGAATACACCTTCCCCATGAGCACACTCACCCATTTCGACGCCCAGGGCCAGGCCCACATGGTCGACGTTGCCGCCAAGGCCCACACCCACCGCATCGCCGTGGCCACCGGACGCATTGAGATGCTGCCCGCCACCCTGGCGCTGGTGCACAGCGGCACTGCCAAAAAAGGCGACGTGCTGGGCATTGCCCGCATCGCAGGTATCCAGGCCGCCAAAAAAACCAGCGACCTGATCCCCTTGTGCCACCCGCTGGCGCTCACCCGGGTTGCTATAGATTTCGCAGCTGCCAGCGACCACCAGCCGGGCGCTACAGGCATATTTTGCTCTGCAACGGTAGAAACCGTCGGCCCCACCGGTGTCGAGATGGAAGCCCTGACCGCCGTACAAATTGCCCTGCTTACCATCTACGACATGTGTAAAGCCGTGGACCGCGGCATGTCCATCCACGGCGTGAGGGTGCAAGAGAAACACGGCGGCAAGTCGGGGAGTTTTGTGAACGGTTAGCAGGCCAAGAGCCTGCGCGAAAGAAGGCGTTGCCGCGAAAGTAGCCGCAGCGGTCTTCTTTCATAGAAGCTACGCTTTCACCGCCTGACCATCAGGCGGCTTTGATCTCGTTGAGTAGGTCGGGGTGGCGATCCAGCAGCTTTAACAATTTGACCAAGGCCAGAGGCGGCTTAGTTTTGCCGTTCTCATAGCGCGAAAAGGCATTGATGCCGCCACCAAAAATCTCAGCGGCCTCGCGCTGGCCGAGGTCGAGTTTCTTGCGCACATTAACGATGAAGGCGGGGTCAACGATGGCAGCATTTACCTGCTTGTTGAACGCCTGCATCTCGCGCATGACGCGCTCGGTTTCAGCCATGTCGGTAATCGACTCATCACACGCAGGACAAAAATCGGCTGTCACAGCGGGAATCACAGTGGTTTCACCCTTGTAGGTGTAGGGCAGGTCGCGGATGTCATGCACCAGTTCCGCCGCGCCGCAAACAGGACATTTCATGGTCATAGCTCCTTGAAGGACACGATCAGCACGTCATCAATGACCGTCAGTTTCAGGTACACGTCGCCCGCCTGCGTGTTGGGGCGGTACACGTCCTGCCATACCGTGTGGTCGGCATGGGTGGTCATGCTCTTGTAAAAGTCTGTCGCCGTGAGGGCCAACACCACGTCCAGCATGTCGCAGAGCTCCAGCCCCAACGCGGTGGCACCGAGCCGCGCTGAATGGGTCGCGCGGACTTTGCCAGCCACCACGAAGGCTTTAACAACAGACAGTTTGCAATGCGGGTTTGGTTTTTACACCCACAGACTTTAACCTATTTGGTTATAAATTGCCAAAATGTATGCGCTATCCCATCAGGCACTACGGCGCTGCCAGCGTGTCCGCATACAGCTTGTTCAGCGCACTCCAGGCCGCAAACTCCTGCGGAAACGCCGCACGGTAGCGGCGGATGTGGGCGGCGGCCACACCGTCCTCGCCCAGCAGGCTGGCGCTTTCAATCAGCGGCTCGATCACCCGGGGTTCGGGCGAGAAATGCAACAAGTCCTCGGCCATGGGGAACACCGCTGCGGCGTTGGCGCGTGTCACCGGCACGGTGGTGACATAGGCAAACCGCACCTGGTCGCGGAACAGCCAGGTACCGCCCACTTTGGTGGCCGTGTCGTGCCGGTAGTCCGCGTCGCGCGCCTCAGGGGCCAGGTAGAGCTGGCTGATGCGGTGGTAGTCCCACGCGGCATACGCCGTGGCGGCAGCCACCACCAGGCCCCACGCGGCCAGCCCGGCGGCCGTCCAGCGCGCCGCAGCGGGGCGGGTGACGGACTCACCGCGCCACAACAGCACGCAGCACAAACCCACCGCCATCAGAAACGGCCCGTACCACAGCGGGTACTCCAGCAGGCTGTGTAAACCGATGAGTGCCAGCACCGCCCAGCCCAGCTGGCGCGTGGCATCCGGCTCACGCCATGGTTGTTGCCGCAGCACCCACCACAGGGCTGCGCCACACAGCAGCAGCGCAGCGGGCAGGCCCAGCTCCACCGCCAGCTGCAGCGGCAGGTTGTGGGCGTTGTCCAGAATCGCGCAAAAACGGTCGTCCGGGCCACCGGGGTAGAGCGTGGTGTAGTGGGCATAGTCCAGCCCACCCCAACCCCAGCCCAGCCAGGGCCGCTGGGCGATCAGATCCAGCACATTGCGCCACAGCACCAGCCGGCTGGTGCACGGCTGCGCGTCGTCCTGAAACCGCCCCAGCGCCCCCAGCGCCAACGGCCCCAGCCCAATCAGCAGCGGCAGCACCAACAACGCCACGGCATACCCCATGGCAGCGGCCAACAGCACCCGCCGCACCGCCACGCTGCGCCAGCCGCCCCACAGCCAGCCCAGCGCCAACACCAGCAGCAACTGCAGAAAACCCGTGCGCGACGAAGACGCCGCATTCCCCGCCGCCAACACCAGCGCAGCAACGGCTGGCCACCACCGCAGCGCCCACCCGCCTGCCGCTACACCCGGCTTCGCCTGCACCACCACCCAGCACAAAGCCGCCAGCGCCATGTTGGTCAGTGTGGCGAACTGGTTGGGCTGGCGCAGGTTGGCAAACGCTTTTCCCACTTCGTTGACGTTGACCCACGGTGCCCAGGCCGCGCTGGCCCCTAGGTACTGCACCAGCCCGATCAGGCTGCTGAGCAGCCCCGCCAGCAGCCAGCCCCAGGCAATGCTGTGCGCCCACGGGGCTTTGGCCTGCGGCACCGCTGCATGCCAAACCGCCCCCAACAACAGCAAACCCGCCACGGCGGTTAGTGTCACCAGCCACTGCAGCACGGGTGACGTGGGGCCCTGGGCGAACGGATTCAGCCAAGGCAGCAGCACCAAGGTGGTGGCGCTTGCTTGCCAGAGGCGGCAGCGACGGCTTGGGGGACAGGGAAGATGCGAGAGCACGGCGCGAAAATCAGACAAAAGAGAAGTGAGGGGTGCGGAAATAGCCCAAATGCCTATTCATCGCCATCGCGAAGCGGGTACTTCGGCGCATACGTACCAATGGGCGCACTTTTTTTATTTAACAACTCCCAAAAACACCGCCAAACAACGCTCAACCTCCACCAGCGTCTCTGCTTCAATGCGCCCAAAGGCCAGCCCCACCTTGTCGCGCTTCACGGTCATGGCCTTGTCCACCATCACCTGGGAAGGTTTTTGCAACCCATTTGCCAAGCTTGGATGGACGTTGACGCGCAGCAGCGGCGCGGCAACCAACGTGCCCGTGACCGGCAGCACCGTCACGGTTGCGTGCCCATTAAATTGGTCGGACTGGATCACCAAGGCCGGCCGTGGTTTGCCAAAATCGCCTTGCATGGCGATCGTCACGAAGTCGCCCCGCATCAATCCGTCCAACCGTCCACATCCGCCAAGGCGGCATCCATGAGGCGATGCATATCCGCATCGGCCGTGTCGGCTTGAGAAGCGATCTGTGATTGGCGCAGACACTCTTGCGCAAAACCTGGCTGGCGCGTATCCGGCACCCAAATTTGAACGGGGCGAAGCCCCGCCATACGGAGCGCAGAACGCCGCTTTTGCACCCGTGCAGCAACAGGAATGGCCATAAAAACCTCCTTCTTGATCGTTACATGTAGCACTTTAGCAAGAAGCCACGTTACATGCAACACCGCCCGACTCTCGTCGGTTTGACCCAAGGCGTGGAGCCGAGGTTCTTGCTGGCTGTGCACGGCATCGTTCAGCAGCAGCAGAGGTGCGTTAAAAAAAACCTGTTCGGCCTCGGCCATGGAGAAATGCTGCCTCAGTTGAATGCTCTATTTTTAATAGCTGCTTGCGCTTATCTAGTGAGGTCTGAAGGCATATTTCGCCTGAATTTTAACGGCAATCCAACGCCCGCATACATCTTCACCACTGTATAAATTTTTGATGAAAATGCCTCAAAATTAAAATTTTCCAAGAATGGGGTAAAAAAAATGCCCGGAGCACTGGTTGGATACGAATTTCTGAGGGAGCACCTCGCGACGAATGCCTTCCCTCTTTCTCGGCCTGCGGCCATCTTCCCCGTGACCAAGGTTACCTCCGTGGCCAACTACCTGCAGGTGCCTGCGCAGGTTGCACCGGCAACAGACGCCCCATTGGAGCATCTGCTGTTTGCGCTCAAGCATGAGGGCCTGGAGATGCAGGCAACGGTGCTTGCGTTGCAGAAAATCAGCCACACGGATGTGGGCATGGCCTTTTTGCAGAGCCCCAGCAGCACCTACATGCGCCAGGTCTGCTACCTGTGGGAGCTGGCCAACGGCAAAAAACTGGAAGATCTGCCTGCCGCACAAGGCGGCTACACACCCCTCTTTGACCCCCGCACTTACGTGACGGGGCCAACGCAGCGAAGCCAGCGATGGCGTGTCGATTTCAACGGCATGGGGTCGCCCACCTTCTGCCCCACCGTGCGGCGCACACCCTTGCTGCAAGAGCTGCTCGACCGCCAGATCCTCAACGCTGCGAAAGAGTTCGTTGCCACGCTGGACCCGACGGTGCTTGACCGTGCAGTGCGCTGGGCCTACTTGAGCGAGACAGAGGGCTCGTACGAGATCGAGCGCGAGATGCCGACGGCGGACAAGGCTGCGGCCTTCGCCGCCTTGCTGGCACACGCACACGAAACGGTGCCCATCACGCAAGAGTACCTGGCCGCTTTGCAAAACATCGCTGTCACCAACCCCCTGGAAAAGGCGGCGGGGTTCCGCCTTAGGCAAAACTGGCTTCGCGGACCACTGCCAGGCGCGCTGGGCGTCACCTACCTGCCACCCGATCCGGGTGCCTTGCCATCCCTCATGGACGAGATCATGGCCATGGCCAACAGCGCGCCTGCCAGCGGCATCGACCCGCTCGTGCTCGGCTCCCTGGTCAGCTTCTGCTTCGTCTTCGCACACCCGTTCATGGACGGCAACGGCCGCCTGTCCCGGTTTTTATTCCACCAAGTGGTCTGTGCAAGTGGCATGCTGCCCAACGGCATGGTGCTGCCGGTTTCTGTCGCCATGAAACGCCACGAAAATCGCTACCTGACCGCACTGCAGAGCTTCTCCAGTCCTGCCCGCGAGACTTGGGATGTGATGTGGATCGACGGCAATGATTTCGACCTGGTGTTCAAAGGCCCGCCCGAAATCTACCGCTACTGGGACGCCACACCCTGCGTGGAGTTTGGCCTGCAAATGGCGCAGGAAGCCCTCGACAAAGACTTGCGCGGTGAGAGCGAATTCCTGGTCCGGTTCGACCGCGTCTACCAGGCGGTGAACGACGCCATCGACATGAATGGCAACGACCTTGCGCTACTGGTGCGCTTTGCCGTGCAGAACGATGGGCAACTCTCGAACAACCGCGTCAAACAATTCATCGCAAAAGGCCATTCCCAGCCGCTGCTGGACCTGGCCCAGCAGGCTATCTCCGCGGCCTACTAACGAGAATAAACAACTTGAAATGCCCACCTTGGCCAGTTGTGCCCCGCCAGGGGAGCAGCACCAGCGCACCGGCTGTGAGCGGCCAGACGCCAAAACTCGTGTGCTGCCTCACGGCCATTTCCGCGCTGTATGGAGCACCCGCAGCACTTGAATTTGATTGCCTGCAACCTCGTAGACGAGCACATAACGCTTGTGCGCAACCAGCTCACGGGTGCCTGGCACGCGGCCCGGTTTGCCCAACTGCGGGACAGCGGTCAGCTTGTTGGCTTTCGTGGAAAAAGCTTGTCCAACTCAAGCGCCGCTCGCACGTCGCGCGTTTCGATGTAGTCAAAGATGGCACGTCGATCGTGACGCGAGCCGGCCTCCACAGCCCCAACCAAGCTCACACTTGCCGCGCCAGTTTGGCCTCAAGCTCAGCGCGGCGGTGGGCAAACTCTGCTTCGACTTCCTCATGGGGAATGACCCGGCCAGCGGCGACGGATGCACGGCCAGCAGCCACCTGGCCATGAAACCAGAGGTCATAGTCATCAGCCACTGGCCGACGGTCCACCACGCTGCGCATGAAATCTCGGATGAGTTGGGCCGCCGTACGATCCCGCTCGCGCGCCACATCGGCAAATTCGGCCTTAAGGGTTTCGTCCACCCGAAAAGTAAAAGAGGCATCAGCCATTGCGCATCTCCAGAGTTACTGTGTAATTTCATTGTAAGACACACACCTCGCGGCTAAACGCTCAATCAAGCAATCAAATTTGATAGCTTCGCACGCTTATCTGGCGGGCACCAAAGGCAGTTTTATGCAAAATTTTGCACAACCCAGATCACCCAAACTGCCGCCGCCGCCGCCGCGAGACCGCAGGCCGTGGCGATTCCCAAGCTCATTCCATTTCTAAATCATTCGTGTCTAGGCGCGAAGCCGCAGACAGTGCTGTAGCACGGCAAGGCGAAGCAACAACGACACGGGTGATTTAGAAATGGAATCACACGCAGCACTGGCGCATGGGGCACTGCGTCATTACCCAAAACACCGTGCCAAACCACCTGCATCACCGCAGGCGCGAAAATTGACAAAACGTATTCCAAAGTATACAAATGCCCCCATGCAAACCATCCCACTGCACAAATGGGACAGCGCCGAACACCTCCAGACCGAGGCGGACATGGCGCTCTACCTGCAAACATGTTTTGACGAAGCGGGCGACGACGCCGCCTTCATTGCCAAGGCGCTGGGCACCATTGCCCGCGCCAAAGGCATGACCCAACTGGCCCGCGACACCGGGATGGGCCGCGAAAGCCTTTACAAAGCCCTGTCAGGCGAAGGCAACCCCAGCTTTGCCACCATCCTGAAAGTCATGTCGGCACTCGGCTTATCGCTGCATGCCGAAGTGAAACATGCCTGATAAAAATCAAATTTGATAGCTGCTTGCGTATATCCATCAAGCGTTACAAGAACTTTTTACCTGAATATCTACCTGCCTCAGATGGACGCTATCCACACCCCGTTCGCCCTGAGCCTGTCGAAGGGCCCGTGCACCGTGAGCTTGCCGAACGGTGAGAGGTGTCTGAGGCATATCCCTCATCAGGACTTTTTACGCATAGGGCCATCCCCGGCCGCACTCAAAGATGCGGCAGGTAGGTCTCCAGCAGCGTCTGCACCGCCTCCGCCTGCAGAGCATCGCGGCGGCGCTTGATGGCTTCGCGTTCGGTCTGGGTGGCCATCCAGCGTTTGAAGGCCACGAACGTCGCGGGGTGGACAGTGCGCATGCGCGC
This sequence comes from Comamonadaceae bacterium AAW, assembly GCA_026314275.1. Classification (GTDB taxonomy): domain Bacteria; phylum Pseudomonadota; class Gammaproteobacteria; order Burkholderiales; family Burkholderiaceae_C; genus JAGOEY01. The sequence goes on along the minus strand of CP111109.1, from coordinate 1,817,166 downwards.
CATGCTGCCGTTGCTTGCCACGATCACGGCAGAAAACCCGGGCGAGTCCAGCAGCACGCTGGCGCGGCGCGCCTGGGCCACCCAGAAATCGTCGTCTTCAGCGCTGAGCTTGATGGGGTGCGGGTCGCCTTCGGTCTGCTCCCGGCGAATGATGTCGACTTCAAAACCGTCTTTGTTGACGGCGGTGTATTTTTGACTGTTGCGCATGCGAAAGCTGGGATCCACCTTTTTCAGCACGCCGAGCATCGAGCTGTCCACACGGGCCAGTTGTGTGGCAAAGACAAGGCGCTTGCGCGTATCCCACAGCAGGTCGATGTCGCGTGTCGCCAGGGTTTCTGCGTCCAGGCGCACGCCAGCGGTGGCCTCGTAGGCGTAGAGAGCGTGTGTGCCCACCACGCGAAAGTGCGGGCTCAGTTGGGTGCTGGACAAGCGGGCCAGCAAGGCGACCACCAATGGGTCTACCCGGCCGACGCGCAGGGCGCGATTAAGCCGCTGCTGCTGCTGCAACGCGGCTTGCAGGCCAGAGATGCGCTCGGTGCTTTCGCGTTTTCTCTGCGTGAACCGGGCGTAGATGGCCTCGGTTTCAGGCTTTCGCGCCCCCAGGCTGGTTTCGGCGCCAGCCGGCGTGGTGCGCACCAGGTATCTGGCGTCGGGCGCAGTGGGCGGGCCGGCATGCCAGTACATGCCGCCGCGCACCTGCGCGGCTTCTATCTGGGCTTCTTCCAGGGCTTCAAACACCGAAACGGCATCAATGTACTGGCGCGCAGCAGAGGCATTGATTTCGAGCATTTCGGCATACTATGTCATTTTATGTTTTTATACCGAAATGTTTTTAAAAACAACGTGTTAATTGATTATTGAAGGCCTTGGTTTGGCCATTCATCGGGCATTTTTAGGCCGCCCTGCCATCGCCCGCCTGCGCACAGATGCAGGGCCACACCATCCGCCCGCACACGCCGCTAGCCCATGCGCGATTTCAGCCAAACACCTTGCGCGCCGCATGCATACCGCGCAAGAACCGGGTCTGCCGGAAGTAACTAAGTGGGTGTCCCTTATTTCCTCGATAAGCAGCACTGGTCACCTGTAAATCATGACCCCGGTGCACCCTGTACATGGGTCGGCGCACGCGTCGGACCGGCAATCACCCCTTGCGCCCAAAATCTTGGCTGAAAATGACCCCCAAGTTCTTGTGCGTACTGCAACTCTCGAACATCAAGTTGGCGGGCATCACGGAAGAGAATTCCCAGCAACACACCCGCAGCGAGCACCAGCGATAGGCCCCACACCCCACGCCACACCCATGGTGCTGCAACGGTTTGGGGAGCCGCAGCACCGATTTCTATCTGCTGGTGTACAGAGAAAAGCCAGCCACCGCAAATCGCCAGCCAAATCTGCGTGTAAGGCATCACCAGCACCCCATCCACCATACTTTGTGCCAGCGATGCGGCCACACTGGCGGCAAGGCAGGTGTGCAACACCGAGTAAAGATCACGGGTCCCGGCCTGAACCTGGATGCGGCGAAAAACTACGCATGCCGCACGTCCCACCAACCAGGTCAGAAGAATGGCAGACGGAATACCCCATTCCGAAGCCCATTGCAGCCACGCCTGGTGGGGATGTGCCGCAACCGGGTTGGCAATATCTGCAAAATGCATCGGGCCAAAACCCAGCCAAGGCTTCTGCACCATCATGTCCAGTGCCTGTCGCCAGATACCTTCACGGCCCGACAAGGACGTGGTCAAGCGATCGCCAGCATGGTTGGCAACCTCCAACCCCATAAGGGCTGGAAACCAAGCCATCAGTAGCTGAAAAACCAGCACCCCAGCCACCGCAGCCGCGACCTGCACCCTCACCCAGCGGCGCCCACCAGCGCCTGCACACACCAGCCAACAGCCCGCGACCGCCATGCCCAGCCAGGTGCCCCGCGTTCCCGAGACGATTGCCAAGGCCCACCACATCACCAGCACGACGGTAGCCACCACGCGGTAGCGGTGCCAAGGGCCCTGAGCGAGCAGGGGCACCGCCAACAAGGGCAAAGTCAGGGTGCTGAATTGCCCAAAAAACCGCAAATTATCAAACCCGCGGATCAGCAACCAGGGGTCGATACGCCCAATGCCACTGGTCATGGCTGCAACATAAGCCACCAAAAACTGCAGGCACAGCGCCGTGCACACAAAAAACACGGTCCCCATCAAAATACGGTCCACTCCGTCCGTGGCACGTTGGCGTGCCACCACCAGCACCCAGGCTAACCCCAGGCTGCCCAGCACAATCGCCATTTCAGCCAACGCCCAAACAGGCTGCCGCGCCAGCAGCGCAGATGCCACACCGCCCACCGCCAGAAGAAAGATGGAAATCCGGGTGCGCTCACCCAGTATCAAAGACTGGCGTGATTGAAAACCCTGGAGTGCAGCCACACAGGCCACACCAGCAATAACAAGAATTTGCCCGATACGTTGCGAATCATGCCAACCCACAGCGGACGACCAATTCCACAGGGGCAAGGAGCCAATCAATACCGCAGCCACCCAGAGGAGAAGTTGCATCAACTAAAAATGCTGTGTGAACAGCACACCATGTGGGTTAAAAACCAAGTTTTGGCAAGCCCAACATCTCAAAAAATGTCTTCTTCGAAGTTTGGGGGAAAATCAAACAATGCAAAGAAAAAGGCGCCAAAGCGCCTTTTTTATTCCAGTTGGCATTAGCCCGAAGGCTGCTTTCTCTTCAATTCTTGACTACGTTCCAATGTTGTTCTTTTTGATCAAGTCAAGCGCCGAGGCGTTGGTAACCGTGGTAGTGTTTTTCCAAGTAATGGTGGTCTGCTCTGCGTTCGTAGTACTCGGGGTCATGGTGATCACCAGCCCATCAACTCCTGTTCCAATACCGGTTGCCAAGGTCAGTGCAATGACCCCATTCTCAACAGTAGCGCTAGCGACTTCTTTGGTTGCCGTGAATACGGGAATAGAAGTTATCGCAGCCGAAGTCGTCGTATCGCAACTGGTCGCCACACCGCCCGCCTCTTGCATACATACAGCGACCGCTGTCTTCAGCGAATCGGCAGAAGCCAGCGCCGCGCCAACCTTGGCCTTGACGATGTAGTTCTGGTAAGCAGGCAAAGCCACCGCCGCCAAAATACCAATAATTGCCACCACGATCATCAATTCGATCAAGGTGAAACCCTTTTGGGCCATTTGCATGGAACGCTTCATAAAAAACTCCAGGTTAAATTAGGTGTTGAACGGAGCTAGATCAGCAGCTTCCGTGCCAACCTGCCGCCAGCGCCTGGGCAGGCAGATTTGTGTGTATTTGTTGGCAAACCCACCCGCCGCGCTGACAACCCACGGCACATTCCACTCCGGTGGGTGACAATTTTGTCCACCCACCCTGCCACACAGGTCACATCTGCCACTCTTGTCCGGCTTGCAGACCCCGGATGTCGTGCGGGCGGCGGCGGCCGGCTTGGGCGTGGTCGTGCTGGAAGACCTCGCCCATGATCTGGCCGGTCTGCGATGGTTTGGTGTGGGTGATGTAGATGGGGAAGTCGTGGCCGCGGGCGATCTGGTCCAACAACCAAAGGACACCCACTTAGCACGGCATGACGCCGGTGGTATAGAGGCGTTTGCTGCAAAAACTCTGCAAGTCGCTTCATGGTCACTTCACTGCCACTTGGTCAATAGCAACGCTTGACGATACCAACGCATTGCGTTAGCATTTTGACCATGCCCATCCAGTCCTTCAAGTGCGAAGAAACGCAAACCCTGTTTGGCCTTGCGCGCGTGCGCCGCTGGGTGAACATCGAAGCAGTGGCGCTTCGCAAGTTGCGGATGCTGCATGCCGCCCATGTCCTGCGCGACCTGCTGATCCCTCCCGGCAACCGCCTGGAGGGCTTGCAAGGTGAGCGCATCGGACAACACAGCATTCGCATCAATGACCAGTGGCGCGTGTGTTTTGTCTGGACGCCAGAAGGCCCGAAGGACGTTGAGATTGTTGATTACCACTGACGCGCAGGAGTGCTGACCATGACCAAAGCCCTTTCTCTCCCCACCCCCGGCGAAATTCTCGCCACGGAGTTCTTGGAACCCCTGGGCCTGAGCCAATACCGACTGGCCCAGGCCATCCATGTTCCTCAGACGCGTATCGGCGCAATTATCAAGGGGGGCCGCACCATTACCGCCGACACGGCCTTGCGTCTTGCGCGCTTCTTTGGCACGTCCGCAGAGTTCTGGCTGAACCTGCAGCAGCAGTACGACGCTGACAAAGCAGCACGTGAGATGGCAGACGAGTTGGCAAGCATTGAGCCATTTTTAATGGCTTGACCCAGTCCTGCTGCTGGTTTGTTGCTGATCTACCGCAAGTCGAATGCCAATGCCCTCATTCCATTTCTAAATCACCCGTGTCGTTGTTGCTTCGCCTTGCCGTGCTAGAGCACTGTCTGCGGCTTCGCGCCTAGACACGGATGATTTAGAAATGGAATCTGACGGGCGTGGCTTGACTTGCACAGCGCGCTTTTCGGCTGAGCCTGGGCACCGTCGGGGCTGGGATGCTGGGTAGTCAGAAATTCTTATCAAATTGGCATCTAGCCCTTATGCAGTAATCGCTGGCAGCTATCAAATCAGGAATCATCCTGGTCGTGCGTTTGGGCAATGGTCAATTGATACGGTCAAGTTTCTCTTTTGGATGACAAGGATCTCTGGTGCTGAGTCACCCAAGGCCGGGGTTGGCAAATAGTCCATACACTCATGTGTGGTTGAAGAAAGGTTTTATATGAAGACGATCAGCAAGAAGGGCATGCGTCAGAAGGCGGTGAGCAATGTTCTGGCATCACTGCGCATAGAGCAACTGCGACCCAGTGATGGCGTGGTACAGGGCATGAATGCCTGTGTGTCCGGTCAGGACACTACGGCCAATGTGCGCCAGCAAGTGATGCGCCAGCATGTCACGCTACGACGCGTCTGATATTGACGCGTATCCAGGAACGACCGTACTGCGTAACAAGGCAGGCATTCAGACCCAAGAGGCGTTGGACGCGTTCGAGGCCGATGTCACCGCGTTGCGCATGCTGGAGTTGCTGGATGCGCCGATCAAGGGGCGCTTCGATTTGGCGCATTTGTGTGCGATTCATCGCTACCTTTTTCAGGACGTGTACGAGTGGGCCGGCATGATTCGAACAGTGGACATTAGCCGTGGGAACAGCCGTTTTGCCCACGCCCCTTTGATTGAAAGCTACCTCGGCGCGGAATTGTCCAAGCTGGCTAACGAAAATTGGCTGCATGATTTGCCGCCAGTGCGTTTCGTTGAGCGCTTGGCCCATTGCATGGGCGAGATCAACGCCACGCATCCGTTCCGCGAAGGCAACGGTCGCACACAACGGGTTTTTTGTGCACAACTGGCCGAACAGGCGGGGTATTTCATCAACTTCGAAACCGTTGATCAGGCCAGGATGTATGAAGTGATGATTGCCAGTTACAACGGCACTGCTAAGCCTTTGGAAGGCTTGTTGTCAGACATCACGGCGATCATTGAAGACGGTGATGAAGGCAGCGAAGGAGTGACAGACTAGTGTGGTGTTTGACGCTTGATGGAACAAATAAAACCGATGGATTTTTGTTCAGAACAAGGCGCAAACCACAGCAATAGCACGGCTATTGCGCGGATTTGCAACGCAGTTATGGACGAAAAGACGCGGTTTTATGTTCCAGATAGCGTGAAACACCACACTAGCAGTGCCCGTCAAATCTGCCATTCCTGCCCGGCCTGCAAATCCCGGATGTCATGCGGGCGGCGGCGGTGGGCGGTGGCGCTGTCGTATTGCAGCACTTCACCCATGATCTGCCCGGTTTGCGATGGTTTGGTGTGGGTGATGTAGATGGGGTAGCGGTGGTCGCGGTGGATCTGGTTCAGCTCCAGCGCCAGGGTGCGCGGCGACAGGTGCTGGCTGACCTGGGCCAGCATTTCGTCGTGCTTGCCAAAGGCGGTCTCGATGACCAGCGCGTGCACGGGCAGCTGGTTCACCCGCGCCCACAGGGCCGGGTTGGGGCCGGTGTCGCCGGTGAAGACCCAGCAGTTGCCCCCGGCGCGCACCGAGAACCCCACGGCGGGCACGGTGTGTTCGGCGGGCAGAACTTCAATGGTTTTGTGGCCCACGGTGATGGTTTGGCCGGTGGCAAAGGGCACAAAACGCACAAAGGGTGCGTCGGGTGCGGGAATGCGGGTGAAGTCGGGCCAGATGACGTCGTTGAAGATGTGGGCTTGCAGCGCGGCAATGGTGGCGGGCAGGGCGTGCACGTGCATGGGGGCCGTGCGGCGTGCGCCGATGGCGTCCAGCATCAGGGGCAGGGCGGCGATGTGGTCGAGGTGGGAGTGGGTGAGGAACACGTGGTCGATGTGTTCCATTTCGTCCAGGGTGAGGTCGCCTACGCCGGTGCCTGCGTCGATGAGTACGTCGCTGCCCACCAGAAACGACGTGGTGCGGCAGTCGCGCGCGATGGCGCCGGAGCAGCCGAGCACACGGACTCTCATAGGGCTACGTCCGGGCAAGGCGGGGGCATCGTGGTGTACATCGTGCGCTTTTTATTTGGTGTCGAAGTGGGTGGAGCCGTCCCATGCCGGGTCGAAACCACGGGCACGCATCAAGGCTATACGCCCGGCATACAGGCCGCATAGGAAATAGTTCACACCTGAGGCCTGCATTGTGACCAACTGCTGTTCAGCGGCCGTCCAGTCCTGTGCCCGGTAGGCTTGCAGGAAGGATGCCCACAGCGCCACAGCGTTTTGCTGCGCTGCGGTAACGTCTGCGGCCAAACCCAGCGGGGTGAAGATGGTGACAGCGGTGTCTTTGCCTTTGACCCGCACGGTGTCCAGCTCTTGCCACACAAAGGCGGGGGCCTGGGCGCGGGTGGCTTCGCTGGCGACGATGGTGACGCCGTAGGTGGCGGACAGGCCTTCCAGGCGGGCGCCCAGGTTGACCGCATCACCAATGACGGTGTAGCTGCGGCGGATGTCGGAGCCCATGTCGCCCACACACATAACGCCGGTGTGCAGACCGATGCCCATGCTGATGGGGGCGGTGGTTGTATTTGCTGCATTCAGGGCCTGGACGGCCGCGGCCATTTCCAGCGCCGCCTTGACGGCCAGGTGGGCGTGTTCGGTGGTTTCCACCGGGGCACCCCAGAAGGCCATGACGCAGTCACCCATGTATTTGTCGATGGTGCCGCGGTGGGCGCGGATGGTCTGGGTCAGGCGGCTGAATACGCGGTTGAGCAGGCTCTGCAGTTGGGTGGGCTCCATGCGTTCTGACATCTCGGTAAACCCGCGCATGTCGCTGAACATGACGGTGAGCTCCTGGTTGCGGGCCTGCATGCTGTAGCGGCCGGGGCGGCGCACCATTTCGTCCACCAGCTCGGGCGGCACGTAGGTGCCAAACAGGCCCGCCAGCCTGCGTTTGGCCCGGCTTTCGACGAGGTAGCCGTAACTCATGTTCAGCACAAAAGCCGCCAGCACCATGAGCAGGCTGGACGCCAGTGGCAGCACCAGGCCCCAGCTGGCGAACAGCCAGAAGTTCAGGCCCACCAACCCCACCAAAGTGCCAAGGCTCAGCAGCACCGCACCCGCAGCCGGCAGCAGGGGCAACACCAGAGCCAGCAACAGGCCGACCAGCAGCAGCACCAGCACCTCGAAGCCCAGGGCGTAGTCGGGGCGTACCAGGCGCGTGCCGTCCAGCAGGCCCGACAGCACGTTGGCGTGCACTTCGACCCCGGGGTAGATTTGCCCCACGGGGGTGGTGCGTGCGTCGAGCAAACCGGGGGCCGAGGTGCCTACCAGCACGATCTTGCCCGACAGTTGCTTGGCGGGCAGCCGCCCGGCCACCACATCGGCGGCGGACACGTAGGTAAACGAGCCACCCTGTGGGCCACCGGGGCCCCGGAATGGCACCAGGCTTGTGGCACGGTCGTCCACCGGGATGGAGACGCGCTGGTTGTCGCCGGTGTGCAGCTGGATGCTGGACAGGCTGTGGGCCGCACCGGCGCCGGGGGCCAAACCAGGCGCCACCCGGGGCTGCCCCAGCAGCCGCCGGAACATGGCAAGCGCCAGGGATTCGTAGTATTGGCCCTGGAACTGCGCAATAAGCGGGGTGCTGCGCACCACACCGTCGGTGTCGGTCACGGAGTTAAAAAACCCGGCTTGTGGTGCAGCGTGCGCCAGCGGCGCGATGTTGGCACCGTAACCGTCCCAGGCAGTAACTTGGCTTGCCAGGCCTGGCACGGCCCCTTGGCCCATGACGGGCGCGGGCAACACCCCGCGTGTGCGGCCGTCGCGGTCGCTGGTGAAGTAGTAACCCAGCACAACCTCACGCCCGGTGAGTGCCTGGGCAAACTGGCCGTCAAAGTCCAGCTGGGGCTGCAGGGCGCGCAGCTGCGCGGCAAAGCCGGGCTGGCTCTGCGATGTTTCCTGGGCCAGTTTTTGCAGGGTCTGCAGGCCCGAGCTGGTGTCGGCATCGGCAAACAGCACGTCAAAACCTACCAGGGCTACTTTTTGCTGGACGAACAACGTGTCGGTCAGGCGGGCGAGTGTGTCGCGGCCCCAGGGCCAGTGGCCAATCTCTGCCAAGCTTTGCTCGTCGATGTCGACCACCACAATGCGGCGGTCCAAGGTGCCAGGCATGGAGGCCCGTAGGCGAGCGTCGTAAATGAGGTGGTCCAGCTGTTGCACCACAGCCAGCGGCAGCCAGCCCGTGGCATGTAACAACGCAAAAACCACCGGCACCAGCGTGACCAGCATGCGCCGCCAGTGGCTGGCAAGTACATCCATGAAAGGGCAGTTAGCGCTGCAGGATCAACAGCAAGGCGGCAACTGAGACTAGATGTGGGTGAACTGCATACGGGTGCCGGCCAGCTCCAGCATGTCGCCGTTGCGCAGCTGGACGGCTTCGTCGCCAATCGGGGCACCGTTCACCAGCGGCATGCTGTCGCCTTCTACATGCGCCAGCACAAAACCGTGGGGCCGTTTGGTGATGGCCGCCGCGGCAACCCCTGGTTTGCCAATGGTGGTGACCACTTTGACCAAGGCCACCTCGCGCCCGACCGCCGCGCCGGACAAAACCCGGATCGCCGCATCGGACACGGGTGTATGGGTCGGTACAGCACGGGCTCCCGCAGGAGCATGCGCTGCCGGGGCGACCGGCGTGGCCGGGCTGTGCCCCACCACACTGCCAACACCGCTGCCGGTCTTGAAAACCGCGGGCTGGTCGAGCCCATCCGTGTCGCCCTGGGTCGAGAACTTGAGCTGGTATTTGCCGACTTCGATGGTGTCGCCGCTGCGCAACTGCTGTCTTTTGACCGCTTTGCCGTTGACATAGGAACCATTGGTGCTGTTCAGGTCTTCAATGAACACATCCATGCCCAGCATACGGAAGACAGCGTGCTCTCCGCTGACGGCCAGGTTGTCGATCACGATGTCGTTGTAGGGTCGCCGGCCCAGCGTGGTGCGCTCCTTGGTCAACTGCACGTCTTTGATGACAACACCGTCAATCGACACAATCATTTTTGCCATGAAAGGCTCCTGCTTCCGTGAGTTCTTGTAAACACGTTCTTACCCGCCCAACAGCCACGACACCAGGCTGCGCTTGCGGATGCCCCCCTCCGCCTTGGCCAACAAGACGCTGATATTATCGCGCCCGCCGCCTGCATTGGCGGCTTTGATCAAGGCCTCTGCACACTGCGCCAGTGGCTGCTGCGCCAGGAGAATGCTGGCAATTACCGCGTCATCCACCATGTCGGACAAGCCGTCCGAGCACAGCAGGTAGATATCGTCGGCCTCCACCTTGTATTCATTGATTTCCAGCACGGCAGTAGGCTCCACGCCCAAAGCGCGGGTGACCAGATTGCGGTGGGTGGACACCGCCGCCTGTTCGGGCGTGATCAGCCCGGCGTCCAGTTGCTCCTGCAGCAGCGAATGGTCCCGAGTGGAGCGCAACAAGGTGCCCCCACGCAAACGGTAGCAACGAGAGTCTCCAATATGGCCCACCACCAATTTGGGCCCACGGAACACCCCCACCACCAGAGTCGTCCCCATCCCTGCGTAGTCGGAATTAGCCTGGGAAGCCTCAAACACAGCACGGTTGCTGTTGCCCACAGACAGCTCCAAGGCCTGCCGAATATCTCGGCCCGTTGCCTGAGGCCCGGCTTTGTTAAGCCACTGGCCCATTTCAGCCTGGATCAGTGCCGTCGCCATGCCACTGGCCACTTCACCCGCGTTGTACCCACCCATACCATCGGCGAGGATGGCCAGTCCGCAGGACTCGTCCAGGGACACGGAATCTTCATTGTTTCCCCGGGCCAGACCACGGTCCGTCTGGGCGCAAAACTCGTACATCATCATGTGGCTGGCGCAGCCCCGATGCCGGGAGCGGCGACCAATTCCTGTGTCCTGGTCAGTGTGGGATGGCAGTCAAAACGCCACTACAAAATGTAGAAGACTGTAACTAACTGCGACTACCCGCACACTAACAGACCGCCTCACCCAGAACAAGGAACTTTGTCACACAAAAATCACCAGCGTTGCGCTGGTGATACATTCACCCGGCCAAAGCAGCCCTGCTGGCCCGCGCCTGCAGCAGTTTGCCGCCAGCGATGACCACGGTCGCGCCGGCCGCTGCCGCAGCAGGATGCTGATGGCCAGAGGGGGTGTTATGTATTAAAAAAGCGCCCCACACTGTCGTGCGGGGCGCTTTTCTTATGGAAAGCAGTCTGGCCCGGGCTCTTGCCCGGCGTCCGTCATATTGCTTACAGACGGGCCTTCAGCAGCTTGGCCAGTTCAGAGAAGTTGCGCGTGATGGTGAAGCCGCTTTCTTCCATGACGGACAGTTTGGCCTCGGCCGTGTCGGCACCACCAGAGATCAGTGCACCGGCGTGGCCCATGCGTTTGCCGGGAGGTGCGGTCACACCAGCGATAAAGCCAACCACAGGCTTCTTCATGTTCAGCTTGCACCAGCGGGCGGCTTCGGCTTCGTCCGGGCCACCAATTTCACCAATCATGATGACGGCGTCGGTGTCTGGATCGTCATTGAAGGCTTGCATCACGTCGATGTGCTTCAGGCCGTTGATCGGGTCACCACCGATACCGACGGCGCTGGACTGGCCCAGACCGATTTCGGTCAGTTGTGCCACAGCTTCGTAGGTCAGCGTGCCGGAGCGCGAAACCACACCGATACGGCCCTTGCGGTGGATGTGACCGGGCATGATGCCGATCTTGATCTCGTCGGGCGTGATCAGGCCGGGGCAGTTGGGGCCGAGCAGCAGGGTCTTCTTGCCACCAGCGGCTTCCTTGGCCTTCATCTTGTTGCGCACTTCCAGCATGTCCCGGACAGGGATGCCTTCGGTGATACAGATGGCCATGTCGAGGTCGGCTTCAACAGCTTCCCAGATGGCTGCGGCAGCGCCTGGAGGCGGCACATAGATGACCGACACAGTGGCGCCGGTCTGGGCGGCGGCTTCTTTGACGGAGGCGTAGATTGGGATGTTGAAGATCGACTCGCCGGCCTTCTTGGGGTTCACACCCGCGACAAAAGCGTTTTTGCCGTTGGCGTATTCCTGGCACTTTTCCGTGTGGAACTGACCGGTCTTGCCGGTGATGCCCTGGGTGATGACCTTGGTGTCTTTGTTGATGTAGATCGACATGACTGTTCCTTACTTGACGGCTGCAACCACTTTTTGGGCCGCATCGGCCATGGTGTCAGCGCTGATGATCGGCAGGCCCGACTCGGCCAGCAATTTCTTGCCTTCGACTTCGTTGGTGCCCTTCATGCGCACCACCAATGGCACGGAGAGGTTCACCGCCTTGCAGGCTGCGATCACGCCGGTGGCGATGGTGTCGCACTTCATGATGCCGCCGAAGATGTTGACCAGAATGCCCTTGACGTTCTTGTTCTTCAACATGATCTTGAAGGCTTCCGTCACCTTCTCGGGGGTGGCACCGCCGCCCACGTCCAGAAAGTTGGCTGGCTCGCCGCCGAACAGCTTGATCGTGTCCATGGTGGCCATGGCCAGGCCAGCACCGTTCACCAGGCAACCGATGTTGCCGTCCAGGCTGATGTAGGCCAGGTCGAACTTGGAGGCTTCCACTTCAGCCGCGTCTTCTTCGTCCAGATCGCGGTAGGCCACGATTTCAGGGTGGCGGAACAGCGCGTTTGGGTCAAAGTTGAACTTGGCGTCCAGCGCCATCAGGTTGCCCTTGGAGTCGCAGTTCAGCGGGTTGATTTCCACCAGCGACGCATCGGTTTCCATGTAGCACTTGTAGATCTTGGCGAAGATGTCTACGGCCTGGTCGATGGACGCGCCGGTCAGGCCAATGGCTGCGGCGACCTTCTGGCTCTGCGCGGTGGTGATGCCGGTCAGGGGGTCGATCATCTCGGTGATGATCTTTTCGGGCGTGGAGTGCGCCACTTCCTCGATGTCCATGCCGCCTTCGCTCGACGCGATCAGGGCCACCTTCTGCGTTTCGCGGTCGGTGACCATCGACACATACAGCTCGTTCTTGATGTCGGCGCCGTCTTCGATGTACAGGCGGCGAACCTTCTGGCCTTCGGGGCCGGTCTGGTGCGTCTTGAGCTGCATGCCCAGGATTTCGCCCGAGATACGCTTGACGTCTTCAATGGTTTTGGCAACCTTCACGCCGCCGCCCTTGCCGCGGCCACCCGCGTGGATCTGGGCCTTGACCACCCACACCGGGCCGCCGAGTTTTTGAGCGGCTTCCACCGCCTCTTGCGCTGTGAATGCAGGGATGCCGCGTGGAACGGGCACACCAAAATTGCGCAAGATTTCCTTGCCTTGGTATTCGTGAATCTTCATGAGGGCTCTCTCAGGAATGGATGATTTTGACCCGAAAACCAAGGGTTTATCCTGGCAACGGGCGGGGAACGCAGCACCCGGGAATGTATCATGGTGCAGCGCACAAAGCTTGTGCCCGTCTTACATGTGCGGGTTGAACGCCCCATTTTTACACCCAGGAATTGATCATGTCCAAGGTATTTATTGATGGCGAAGCAGGAACCACCGGCCTGCAAATCCGCGAACGGCTGCAGCTGATGCCGCAGATCGAGGTCGTCAGCATCGCCCCCGAGCGGCGCAAAGACCCTGAAGCCAAGCGCGACATCCTCGCCGGGGTGGACCTGGTGGTTTTGTGCCTGCACGATGACGCCGCTATTGAAACCGTAGCAATGGTGAACCAGATAGCAAGCGCTACAGGCCAAAAAGGCCCCAAAATCATCGACGCCTCCACCGCCCACCGCACCGCGCCGGGCTGGGTGTTTGGTTTCCCCGAACTGGCCGCTGGCCAGCGCGACGCCGTGGCCCAGGCCAGCCGTGTGGCCAACCCGGGCTGTTATGCCACGGGTGCCATTGCGCTGCTGCGCCCGCTGGTGGACGCCGGGCTGGTGCCCGCAGACTTTCCGGTGGCGTTGCCATCGGTCAGTGGTTACTCGGGCGGCGGGCGCACCATGATCGAAGCCTATGAAAAAGGCGAAGCGCCGCTGTTCGAGGCCTATGCACTGGGCCTGAAGCACAAACACATCCCCGAAATCATGGCCTACACCGGGCTGACCCGCCGCCCGATTTTTGTGCCCTCGGTGGGCAACTTCAAACAGGGCATGCTGGTGCAGTTGCCGCTGCACCTTGACCTGCTGCCCGGCAGCCCCAAAGCCGCCGACATACACGCCGCGCTGGCTGCCCACTACGCCAAGAGCAACACGCCGGACGCCTGGGTGTCCGTGCTGCCACCCACCAGCGACGGCAAACTGGATGCGCTGGCACTGAACGACACCAACAAACTCGAATTACGCGTGTTTGGCAACGACGACTACCACCATGCCGTGCTGATCGCCCGGCTCGACAACCTGGGCAAGGGCGCGAGCGGGGCGGCGGTGCAGAACCTCAAGCTGATGCTAGGGCTCTGACCTGGCACGGGACAGCGTGTGATCAGGCCTTGAGCTTGAGGATGTGCACCATCACCTCGGCGATGGCACGTTCTGTCTCCAGGAACGCCACCAGGTCCGAGCCCGCCATCCACGACGACTGCCAGCGGTTTTGTTTCAGGGCCCCTTGCCAGCTGGCATGGGCCACCGCGCCCTGCAAGGCCTTCACCATGTCGGCTTGGCGGGCGGCCGGCACCTGGCGGCCGGTGAACAGACCCCGCCAGTTGGCCATGTCGATGTCCAGGCCTTGCTCACGCACCGACGGAATGCCGTACAAGGCGCGGCGTGACGAGACACCGATGGCACGCAGTTTGCCGCTGGCCAGCATGTCCTTGAGCTCGCTGTAACCCGAGATCGCGGCAACGGCCTTGCCCGACAACACGGCCTCCGTCACCTGCGCACCGCCCGCAAACGGCTGGTAGGCCAGTTCTGCCGGGTTGGCCGGGGCGGCACGGACCAGCCGCCCGATAAACATGTGGTCCACGCTGCCAGCCGAGGCACCGGCGATCGGCACGGCACGCAGGTCTGTCTTCATCAGTGCAACCAGGTCTTTGGTGGTGCGGATGGGCGAGTCGCCACGCACCACCAGCACCATGTAGTCGCTGGTCAGGCGCGCCAGCGGGCTCACATGGCTGAGGTTCACCGCTGGTTTGTGCAGCGCCACCGCGCCCACCATCACCATGCCACCCATCAGCATGGCATTGGCGTCGCCATCGTAGTTCTTGACGTAGTGCTCCAGGCCCAGCACGCCGCCTTTGCCACCCACGTTTTCATAGTCGATGGCGTCCACATTGCCGTTGGCCACCAGCGCCGCACCCATGGCGCGGCCAGTCTGGTCCCAGCCACCCCCCGCATTGGCCGGAATCACCATCCGCAGCTTGGCGCCCAAACGCACGGGGGCGATGGCGTCTGCAGCGCTGGTTTGCGCCAGTGCCGCCATGGGGGAGGTGGCTGCAGCGGCTGCCATCCAGGTCAGGAATGTGCGGCGGCGCGCGTGCGCATCGGAAGTGGGGGCAAGGTGCGGGAAATTCGGGAGGGTAGAAGGCACGGGAAAAGTCTCTGGCAGTGGAAGGAAGGGGGCTTATCTGCAGCCACCACGGGGCGGCTGCGAATTTGAAACCAATTGTGACTTTATTATCAGCCCAACCACCCCGCTCCTGGTGTGTAGTCCCTCAAAAACCCGGGCTCCTGCACTCACCCATCCCGCTCGCAGCGCAGCACCCGCGCCACCACCGCCCCTGAAAACCCCCGCGCCAGCAGAAAACGGCCCTGACGGGCGCGCTCCTTGGCATCTGCGGGCAAGGCGTCAAACCGCCGTTGCCAGACACCACGCGCGCGCTCCAGCTCGGTGTCTTTGAGGCCCGCCACAGCCTCGGCAATGGCCTCAGGCGCGATACCTTTGTGCTGCAGCTCCTGCCGCACCCGCGCCGCGCCCATACGCGCAGCGCGCTGGTTCACGACCGACTGCACCACGCGGGTTTCGTTGATAAAGTCTTTGGCCACCAGCTCGTCCAGCGCCTGGGCCAAGGTGCCGGGCTCTTCTTCGTACTTCGCCAGCTTGCGTTCCAGCTCGGTGCGGGAATGCTCACGCTGGCTCAGCAGGCGCAGCGCGCGGCCCTTCAACGATGGCGCAGAAAAAGCCATGAACCGATTTGCTATTTAATTTATAGCTGTCTGCGCTCTCCCCCTGGGCGTCAGGCCTCTTTTTTGGCCTTGTTTTCAGCAGCCACCGCAGGCAGCTCGGCCAGCAGGGCGATGCCCAGGCTTTCGCGCACCTTGTTCTCGATCTCGCGGGCCAGGTCTTTGTTTTCTCGCAGGAACTCACGGGCGTTGTCGCGGCCCTGGCCGATCTTTTCGCCGTTGTAGGCGTACCAGGCACCTGACTTGTCGACGATCTTGGCGGTGACACCCATGTCGATGATTTCACCTTCGCGGCTGATACCTTCACCAAACAGGATGTCGAACTCCGCCGTCTTGAACGGGGGCGACACCTTGTTCTTGACCACCTTGACCTTGGTTTCGTTGCCGATGGCGTCGTCGCCCTTCTTGATGGTGCCGATGCGGCGGATGTCCAGGCGCACCGAGGCGTAGAACTTCAGCGCATTACCGCCGGTGGTGGTTTCGGGCGAGCCGAACATCACACCGATCTTCATACGGATCTGGTTGATGAAGATGACCATGCAGTTGGTCTTCTTGATGGACGAGGTCAGCTTGCGCAGGGCCTGGCTCATCAGGCGGGCTTGCAGGCCGGGCAGCGAGTCACCCATGTCGCCTTCGATTTCGGCCTTGGGGGTGAGCGCGGCGACCGAGTCCACCACAATCAAATCGACCGCGCCAGAACGCACCAGGCTGTCGACAATTTCAAGCGCTTGTTCACCGGTGTCGGGCTGGCTGATCAGCAGGTCGGACAGGTTGACGCCGAGTTTTTGGGCGTATTGCACGTCGAGTGCGTGTTCGGCATCGACAAAAGCGCAGGTGCCGGCCTGTTTTTGCATCTCGGCAATGACCTGCAGCGTGAGCGTGGTTTTGCCCGACGATTCCGGGCCGTAGATTTCGATCACCCGGCCACGGGGCAGGCCACCAACGCCCAGCGCAATGTCCAGACCGAGCGAGCCGGTGGACACCACCTGCACGTCGTCCAGCGCCTCGCCCTCGCCCAGACGCATGATCGTGCCCTTGCCAAACTGCTTTTCGATCTGGGCCAGTGCGGCCTGCAAGGCCTTGGCCTTGTCACTGTTGGCGACCGAAATGCTGCTGCCTCTGACGATGGTGTCCATGGAAATCTCCTTGTAGATCAATAACTTGGTCCAATCTGTTGCAACTGTTTTTAGCAACAGGCTGGATGCTTGAACAGTAGTCTAAGGCAAAGTCATTTGTGAGAAACGATATTTATAGTCAGTTTGCCTTACTATTTGAGAATGACCAATCCCAGCAATACACCCCCCATTTCGGCACCGCTGGAAGACGGCTGGCGCCAGACCCATCTGGGCCGTTTGCTGGGAGATGCCCTGCGCCGGTTCGACGCGCGGGTGCTCACCCTCATGGCGCACAACATCGACGTGCCACTGGCTTTGTCGAACCTGGCGGCACGCGCCCAGGTGGGTGCCGCGCACATCCACATCACCCGCCACCTGGCGCTGGAAGGCGCGCGCCTGACCGACCTGGCCAGCCGCGCCGGCATGAGCAAACAGGCCATGGGTGACCTGGTGGACCAGTGCGCCGCGTGGGACCTGGTGCGGCGCGAACCCGACCCGCTGGACGCCCGCGCCCGGCGCGTGTGTTTCACCCCCACCGGGCTGGCCTGGCTGCAGGCGTTTCGCGACGCGGTGGCGCAGGCCGAGGCTGAATTTCGCGCGGCTGTGGGCGGCGATGTGGCAACTGTCGTGGCCATCGGCCTGGAGTCGTACGCCAGCGAAAGTGAGTTTTTGAACGAGGCCTAAGAATGTGTTCACCCCCAGGCTTCGCTGCGCTCTCGCCTACCCCCTTGCCGGGGGCGACGCCAGTGGCCTGGCAAAGCCAGTTCCACGGCGTCTGCTGGAAAGGCTGCGCGCACCGCAGGCGGGGGCGTTACGCCTAGAATTTGCCCAAACAACACCACACCCGCCGCGACACCCCTCGCCAGGAGACACCCATGCGTATTCTGATTGCCGAAGATGACCAGGTTTTGGCCGATGGCCTGTTGCGCACGCTGCGCGGGTCGGGGGCGGCGGTGGACCATGTGGCCAGCGGCACCGAGGCCGACGCGGCGCTGCTGACGAACACCGAGTTCGACCTGCTGATCCTCGACCTGGGGCTGCCCAAGATGCATGGGCTCGAGGTGCTGAAAAAGCTGCGCGGGCGCGGCTCCAGCCTGCCGGTGCTGATCCTCACCGCCGCCGACAGCGTGGACGAGCGGGTGAAAGGGCTGGACTACGGCGCGGACGACTACATGGCCAAACCGTTCAGCCTGCAGGAGCTGGAAGCCCGTGTGCGCGCGCTGATCCGCCGCGGTGTGGGCGGCTCCAGCAGCACCATTAAACACGGCCCGCTGGTGTACGACCAGGCCGGGCGTGTGGCCACCATCGACGGCAAGATGGTCGAGCTGTCGGCGCGTGAACTGGGTCTGCTGGAGGTGCTGCTGCAGCGTGCTGGCCGCCTGGTCAGCAAGGACCAGCTGGTGGAGCGCCTGTGTGAGTGGGGCGAAGAGGTGAGCAACAACGCGATCGAGGTGTACATCCACCGCCTGCGCAAGAAGATCGAGAAAGGCCCGATCCGTATCGCCACGGTGCGTGGGCTGGGTTATTGCCTCGAAAAGATCCCGGCCTAGCGGCACCCTTGTTTGCTATTAAATAGTGAGCTACTCGCGCACACTCCATATGTGCCATAGGCCTATTTGACGCATAAAAACAGGCCATACCCTTGAAAATCTTCCAGCGCGAGCAGCGCTCCCTGTTTGGCGAGATCCTCGACTGGATGCTCACGCCGCTGCTGCTGCTGTGGCCGATCAGCCTGGCGCTGACCTGGCTGGTGGCGCAAGGTATTGCGAACAAACCTTTTGACCGGGCGCTCGAATTTAACGTGCAGGCGCTGGCCCAGCTCATCACCGTGCAGAACCAGCGCGCGTCTTTCAATCTGCCCCAGCCTGCACGCGAGATTCTGCGGGCGGACGACTCGGACGAAGTGTTCTACCAGGTGCTCGGCGGCAAGGGTGAACTGCTGGGCGGCGAGCGCGAGCTGCCGCTGCCCACCGACGATGAAAAGGGCCTGCCCGGCGAAGTGCGGTTGCGCGACGACGAACTGCGCGGTGTGGCCGTGCGGGTGGCCTACACCTGGGTCAAGCTGCCGATTGCCACCACAGCCGCCACCGGCACCCTGCAGCCCGCGCTGGTGCAGGTGGCCGAGACCCGCGAAAAACGCTCGGTGCTGGCCACAGAAATTATCAAAGGCGTGATGCTGCCGCAGTTCGTGATCCTGCCGCTGGCGGTGCTGCTGGTGTGGCTGGCGCTGGCGCGTGGCATCAAACCCCTGCACCTGCTGGAGCAGCGCATCCGCCGCCGCCGCCCCGACGACTTGAGCCCGCTCGACGACAAAGCCGTGCCGATGGAGGTGGCGCCGCTGGTGCAGTCGGTGAACGACCTGCTGACCCGGCTGAACGACTCCATCGCCACCCAAAAGCGCTTTCTGGCCGACGCGGCGCACCAGCTCAAGACCCCGCTGGCGGGCCTGCGGATGCAGGCCGACCTGGCCCAGCGTGAAGGCACCAGCACCGATGATCTGAAAAAGTCACTGCAGCAGATTGGCCGCTCCAGCATCCGCGCCACCCACACCGTCAACCAGCTGCTGGCGCTGGCGCGGGCCGAAAGTGGCGGCATCCACATTTCACGCCAGCCGTGTGACCTGGCCCAGCTCACCATGGAAGTGGTGCAGGATTGTGTGCCCCGCGCACTCGAAAAACGCATCGACCTCGGTTATGAAGGTGTGCAGCCCGGCGCGCCGGGTGGCCTGCTGGACGGCAACCTCACCCTGCTGCGCGAGCTGGTGCGCAACCTGGTGGACAACGCCATCAACTACACCCCGTCCAGCGCCGAGCGGCCCGGCGTGGTCACCGCCCGGGTGCTGACCGACCCGTTTGGCGGCGTGCTGCTGCTGCAGGTGGAGGACTCGGGCCCGGGTATTGCCGAGGCCGAACGGGAATTGGTGTTCCAGCCCTTCTACCGCACGCTGGGCAACGAAGCCGACGGCTCGGGCCTGGGCCTGCCCATCGTGCAGGAGATTGCCCGCCAGCACGGTGCCACCGTCACCCTGGAAGACACCCACCCGGGGCAGACCCCGCCCGGCGCAAGTTTCACGGTGCGGTTCACTGCAAAGAAATGACGTACACCCCATGCCACCCATCACCTTGCACACCGTCAGCAGCACACCGGGCACCACCGCCCTGGTGCTGGACTCGCCCCACAGCGGCACCACCTACCCGGTGGACTTCCGCTCCGCGTGTGACCTGGCCACGCTGCGCCGGGCCGAAGACACCCATGTGGAAAAGCTCTACGCATTCGCCCCCACGCTGGGCGCAGCCTGGGTGGAGGCACATTTCCCGCGCATCTACCTCGACGCCAACCGCGACACCACCGAGATCGACACCACCCTGTTCGACAGCCCCTGGCCCGGCCCGGTGACCATCGACGAGGTGGTGCTGCAGAAGGTGCGCCTGGGCAAAGGCCTGGTCTGGAAGTTCACCGACGAAGGCCAACCGATTTACGACCGCCTGCTGGGCGTGGCCGAGGTGCAGGCCCGCATCGACCGCTGCTGGGTGCCGTACCACGCGGCGGTGGCGCAGGCCATCACGGCGGCCCACACACGCCACGGTTATTGCATCCACATCAACTGCCACTCCATGCCCGCCGTGTCCGCCAGCCACGCCACGTTGCATCCCGGGCTGGTGCACGCAGACTTTGTGGTGGGCGACCGTGACGGCACGACGGCCAGCCCGGCTTTGTCGCTGCGGCTGTGCGAATTTTTGCGCGCGCGGGGGTATAGCGTGGAGTACAACCATCCGTACAAGGGGGTCGAGCTGGTACGGCGTTACAGCGACCCTGCGGGGGGGTGCCACAGCATCCAGTTGGAGATCAACAGGAGGCTGTATATGGATGAGCAAACACTGGAGATGGAGCCGGTGGGGTTTGCGCGGCTGCAGGGAGATTTGCGGGGGATGGTGGAGATGTTGTTGGGGGTTGATTTGCGTTGAAGTTGTGCCGGGCGTTTGAGCAGTTGGTGATTTGTAGCGGTTAAGTTTTGCTGAGGTTGCAGGCCGGGTCTCGCCCCGGCAGGCGAGGCACTTGTTCTTTGCTTCGCCAAAGAAAAGTACCCAAAAGAAAGGCGACCCGACGTCTGGGTCCCTGCGCTGCGCTTCGGGCAACCTGCGGTGCTCGCTCCAAGTGGGGTCTGGCACAAACTCGCTGCGCTCAGACAAGTGCCAGCCCTGATCCACTTGAAGCTGCGCTCCTCGGCCCAGCCTCAACGGGTTTGGGAACCTCGCGGGCCTTTGCTGCGCTCGGCCACCAACGGCGTCGCGCTTTGCGCTCCGCGTTGGGAATACGAGAGTTTGCTTCTAATTTGATAGCTTCTTGCGCACATCCCCTGTGCGCAAAGTGCCAATTTCATTCAAAAACAAGGCTTGGCGCGCAGCAAAGGCCCGTTGGACTTCAAAACCCGTTGAGGCTGGGCCGAGGAGCGCAGGGGGCGGCAGGTTGCCGCGCATCGCGCGGTCGGCGAGGACTGTCTGAGCGAAGCGAGTTCCGCAGCCGCCTGCCGGCACCGAGCACCGCAGGTTGCCCCGTAGCGCAGCGCAGGGGACCCAGACGTCGGGTCGCCTTCTCTTTGCTTACTTTCTCTTGGCGAAGCAAGAGAAAGTGAGTCGGCCGCCGGGCCGAGACCCGGCCTCCACCCTCAACAAAAAAACCAGCCTGTTCACCCACAAGCCTGCAACAACTGCCCCGCCAACGCAGGCCGCAAAGCCTCCAGCTTCCCCCGCTGCCCATCATCCAACGCAGGCAACCGCAGCCGCTGCCCCGGCATTTCCGCCCGCTCCTGCAACACCCGCGCCGTGCGGATGCCGCGCAGGGCAAGTTCCCCCAGCGCCTCGTTGGCCGCGGCCTCGGACGCAAAACTGCCCAGCGACAAACCGGGCTCCAGCGCCGCGTTGTCCAGCGCCTGGAACGACACACGGCGGTTGCGCAGCTCGGTCTTCTTCTTCTCGACGGCCTGCTCGTCCGGGTACTTGCCCATGTAGAGAATCCAGCGCGCGGGCACCACGGCGGGGTCCAGGCTCCAGCTGCCCTGGGGCAACACGTCGGTGGCCACGGTACGGATCTGCGCCGCATGGGCTTCGTCCAGCACACCAGTCTGCAGGCAGGTGGGGGCGTCGGCCGGTGTGTTCGCAGGTGCACCAGCCCGGCCATGGCGGGTTTCTTCGGGGGTGAGGATACGCACGGCCTCAGGCTGGATCTGCTGCGCCAGGCGCTGCGGCTCACTCTCCTGCAGCGGGCCCAGCCCCTGCGTGCGCAAAAAACCCTGTGACCAGGCAAAGTACGCCCCGTTTGCCAACAACAGCACCAGCACCAGAAAACGCAACATTGGTTCAGATCCCCCGGTGAGCAGATGGGGCAGCCGGGCGCACGCTGATCTCGGAGCTGGTGATGGTTTGTATGCCTTGCGCAGTCGCCACCTGCAACGCGCCGTGGGTGTTCACCCCCTGGGCCACACCGTCCGTGCCGTCGCTCAGGCGCACTGCACGGCCCTGCAACACGTCACGTGCATGGAAGCGCGCCTGGAACGGCGCAAAACCGCTGCGCTCAAATACCTGCACGGTGGCCACCAGCGCTGCGGCCACACGGGCCAGCGCCGCTGGGGCGTCGATGCCCGGCACCAGTTCCTGCAGCGCGGCAGGGCGATTGGACAGGCCGCCACCATCAGCCAGCGTCCGCGGCGTGATGTTGATGCCGATACCAATCACCACATAACGCGGGGCCACGTCACCCGGTGGGGCGGGCGTCACACTCGCGGTCTCCACCAGAATGCCGCCCAGCTTGCGGTCGTCCGCCAGCCACAGGTCGTTGGGCCATTTCAGGCGCACGGCAGGGTCCAGGCTCTCGGCCACACAGACGCCCACTGCGAGTGACAGACCCGACCAGTCACGCGGTGCAAGCGGCAGGCCGAACGAGAACATCAGTGACGGCAGCTCACCCGCATCCCCCAAGTCACCACCATCCCACACCCGGCCCATACGGCCCCGGCCAGCGGTCTGGCGTTCGGCCACCAGCAACGTGGGCTCGTGTTGCCCTGCGCGGGCGCGGCGCATGAGTTCGGTGTTGGTGGAGTCGATTTCGGGCAGCACTTCGACGGTGAAGCCGGGCAGGGTGGGCGCGACGGCTTCCCAGATGGCTTCCGCCTGCCAACGCGTTACAGGCGTCACAGGGGTCATTTACGGAAGCCGCGCTTCGGTGCCAGCAGAGTGCCTCGGCA
This sequence comes from Comamonadaceae bacterium AAW, assembly GCA_026314275.1. GTDB lineage: Bacteria > Pseudomonadota > Gammaproteobacteria > Burkholderiales > Burkholderiaceae_C > JAGOEY01. Next base: position 1,794,203 of record CP111109.1, on the reverse strand, counting down.
GTTGGCCGAGCCGCACCAGCAGGGGTATTCGGCCTTGAGTTTGGGCGTGTAACGCTCTTCGATGATGAGGCCGTAGTCGTAGTTCAGCTCTTCACCCGCCTCGATGTTGCGCAGCGCCACGATGAAGATGCGGCCGTTGCGTTCGTCGGCTTCGCAGTTGCCGTCACATGAGTGGTTGATCCAGCGGGCGGAGTTGCCGTTCACGCCGCCGTCGATCACGCGGTCGGCGTTGACGTGGAAGTAGAACGTGTGGTTCGGGTCACTCGGGTCGTGGGGATGGCGGTCTTGCGCTTCGTCCCAGCTGACCACTTCACCTTTGTATTCGACGATGGTTTCGCCTTCGCCGATGTCCTGCAGCGCAAACACCCCTTTGCCGTGCACGCCGGAACGTCGAACCTGGATGCGGCGGGCATCGCTGCGGGAGGGTGTGGAGGGCATCGCGAAAACTCGTGTTAACTTGGTTTGTGCACATGTGCGCGCGTGTGCGCATGCGCGTGAGAAGCGCCGATTGTAGGAGCGCCGCACCCGTGTCACGGTGTGCGCAGCCAAATAAGGTACAAACACGCGGGGTCTGATGCTGCACACATCCATGCAGGCAGGCCTCCCCCGGTTATCAGATGAAACAGCAAGAACAACGCTATGACTAAGACTTTGGTGATTGCAGAGAAACCCTCGGTGGCGCAGGACATCGTGCGTGCGCTCACGCCGACCGCGGGCAAGTTCGAGAAACACGACGAACACTTCGAAAACGACCAGTACGTGGTGACCAGTGCGGTTGGCCACTTGGTCGAAATCCAGGCGCCCGAAGAATTTGACGTGAAGCGCGGCAAATGGAGTTTTGCCAACCTGCCGGTGATTCCGCCCCACTTCGACCTGAAGCCGGTGGACAAGACCAAGACCCGCCTGAACGCCGTGGTGAAACAGGCCAAACGCAAGGACGTGACCCAGCTCATCAACGCCTGTGACGCGGGCCGCGAGGGGGAGTTGATCTTCCGCCTGATCGAGCAGTACGCCGGGGGCAAGTCGGGCCTGAACAAACCCGTCAAACGCCTCTGGCTGCAGTCGATGACGCCGCAGGCCATCCGCGAGGGCTTCGAGGCCCTGCGCTCTGAGCAACAAATGCAGGGCCTGGCCGACGCCGCCCGCTCGCGCTCCGAGGCCGACTGGCTGGTGGGTATCAACGGCACGCGCGCCATGACGGCGTTTAACTCGCGTGACGGCGGGTTCTTTTTGACCACCGTGGGCCGGGTGCAGACACCCACGCTGTCGGTGGTGGTGGAGCGAGAAGAGCAGATCCGCAAATTCGTGTCGCGTGACTACTGGGAAATCCACGGCGCGTTTGACGCCGAAGCCGGCCAGTACCCCGGCAAGTGGTTTGACGCGAACTGGAAGAAAGCCACCGCACCCACGCTGCCCAATGGCGAGCCTGATGCCGAACAACGCGCCGACCGTGTGTGGAACGAGCGCGAAGCGCGCGAAATTGCCGAAGCATCCCGCGGCAAACCCGCCACGGTGACCGAAGAAAGCAAGCCGACCACGCAAGCGTCCCCCGCGTTGTTCGACCTGACCTCGTTGCAACGCGAGGCCAACGGCCGCTTTGGCTTCAGTGCCAAAACCACGCTGGCGCTGGCGCAAAGCCTGTACGAACGCCACAAGGCACTGACCTACCCGCGTACCGACTCACGTGCGCTGCCCGAGGATTACCTTCCGGTCGTGAAAGACACGATGAAGATGCTGGCGGGAAGCGGCATGAAACACCTCGCGCCCTTCGCCCAGCAGGCGGTGGACGGAAGCTATGTGAAGCCGAACAAACGTATCTTCGACAACGCCAAGGTGTCGGATCACTTTGCCATCATCCCCACGCTGCAAGCCCCGAGCGGCCTGAGCGAAGCCGAGCAAAAGTTGTACGACTTTGTGGTGCGGCGTTTTCTGTCGGTGTTCTTCCCCGTGGCCGAGCACCAAGTCACCACACGTATCAGCACGGTGGAAGTAGTGACCCCCACGCTCCCTGCTGCGCAAGGTTCGCTGCCCCCCGAGGGGGCCGGCTCCGGCTTGGGGCGGCCCGGCGCCGGAGCGACCGTCAAAAAGTACCCGTTCCGCACCGACGGCAAGGTGCTGGTCAAGCCGGGCTGGCTGGCCATCTACGGCAAGGAAGCGCAGGACGACGAGAAGGAAGACGACAAGGACGGCAAACGCCTGGTGGCGGTGAAGCCGGGTGAGGTCGTCAAAGCCACCACGGTGGACACCAAGGGCCTCAAAACCCGCCCCCCAGCACGCTACTCCGAAGCAACGCTACTCGGTGCCATGGAAGGCGCGGGCAAAACCATCGACGACGACGAGCTGCGTGAAGCCATGCAGGAAAAGGGCCTGGGCACACCAGCCACCCGCGCGGCCACCATCGAAGGCTTGATCGCCGAGAAATACATGCTGCGCGAAGGCCGCGAGCTGATCCCTACCGCCAAGGCCTTTCAGCTCATGACGCTGCTGCGCGGCCTGGGTGTGGAGGAGTTGTCCAAGGCCGAACTGACGGGCGAGTGGGAATACAAACTCGCCCAAATGGAAAAGGGTGCACTGAGCCGCGACGCCTTCATGAAGGAAATTGCGGCGATGACGGAGCACATCGTCAAAAAGGCCAAGGAATACGACCGCGACACCGTGCCCGGCGACTACGCCACGTTGCACACACCCTGCCCCAACTGCGGCGGTGTGGTGAAAGAAAACTACCGCCGTTACGCCTGTGTGGGCGCGGCTGGCGCAGCGGAAGGCTGCGGCTTCTCATTCGGCAAATCCCCCGCCGGGCGCACCTTTGAAGTGGCCGAGGCCGAGGCGCTGCTGCGCGACAAACACATCGGCCCCATCGACGGCTTCCGATCCAAAGCGGGCTGGCCGTTCACGTCCGAGATCGTCATCAAATACGACGACGAGGCCAAGAACTACAAACTCGAATTCGACTTTGGCGACGACAAGAATGCCGAGTCCGGCGAGATCGTCGATTTCAGCCAGCAGGACACGCTGGGCCCCTGCCCCATCTGCGGCAGCAACGTGTTTGACCACGGCAGCAACTACGTGTGTGAGAAGTCGGTGCCCACGAACGCACAACCCACCCCCAGCTGCACCTTCAAAAGCGGCAAGATCATCCTGCAGCAGCCGGTGGAGCCCGCGCAGATGGAGAAACTGCTGGCCACCGGCAAGACCGACCTGCTCGACAAGTTTGTGAGCATGCGCACCCGCCGCGCGTTCAAGGCCCACCTGGCCTGGGACGCCGAGGCGGGCAAGGTCAACTTCGAGTTTGCCCCGAGCAAGTTCCCGCCGCGAAAGACCTTTGCCAAGGCCGGGGCAGCACCGGCAGCCAAAGCCACGAAAACCGCCGCCAAAAAGACGGCTGCGGCCAAGAAGACCGCTGCACCCAAAGCCGAAAAAGCAGCCCGTAAACCCGCCGCAGGCAAAGCCCCCAGCACCGAGCTGGCCGCCGTGATTGGCAGCGAGCCGGTGGCCCGCCCCGAGGCCGTCAAGAAGATGTGGGAATACATCAAGGCCCACAACCTGCAAGACCCGAAGGACAAACGCACCATCGTCGCCGACGACAAGCTGCGCGCCGTGTTTGGCAAAGACAGCGCGGGTATGTTCGAGCTGGCAGGCATCCTGGGCAAACACCTGGGTTAATCAGCTCCCAAAAAGATAGCTTCTTGCGCCCACCCACCGGGCGCAAGAAGCTTTTTTTATGCACAAAAGAGTCAGCCCGGGCGGGGTTGCATCCGCGCCACCCCCACAGGCTGGTGGCGCACCCGCCAGTACAGCCATCCCACAATGGACAGGTTCAACAGGTTCCACGCCATGCCGTTGATGAAGGCGGCCCGGTAACTGCCGGTCATGTCGAACACCCAGCCCGACATCCACCCGCCCAGCGCCATCCCCACCAACGTGGCCATGATGACCGCGCCGACCCGTGCACCCGCCTCCTGCGCCGGGAAATACTCCCGCACGATGATCGCGTACGACGGCACGATGCCGCCCTGGAACAGGCCAAACATCGCAGAGATCACATACAGCGGCACCAGCCCGTCGAAGGGCAGGAACAGCAGCAACGCCACACCTTGCAGCGCAGACCCCAGCAGCAGCGTGCGGATGCCGCCAATGCGGTCACAAATGACACCCGAAACCAGGCGGCTGACGATGCCGCAGGCCAGCATCAGCGACAGCATCTCGGCCCCACGCGCCGCACCAAAACCCAGGTCGGTGCAATAGGCCACGATGTGCACCTGGGGCATGGCCATGGCCACACAGCAAGCCACACCCGCCACACACAGCAGGAACTGCGCGTGCGCCGGGCGCAGGCCAAACGGGCGGCTGCGGTCTACCGTGGCGAATCCTGCCGTGCTGACCACCGGCGACACCACCAAAGGCGGGCGCTGGCGCATACGCTGCGACAGCACCAGCATGCCCAGGCCACACACCATGCCCAGCAAGATATAGGTCTGGCGCCAACCGATGGTTTCGATACCGTGCTGCACGATGGGGGGCCACAGCGCCCCGGCGATGTAGTTGCCGCTGGCACAAATCGCCACCGCGATGCCGCGCCGCCGGTTCCACCACAGTGCCGTGTCGGCAATCAGCGGCGCAAAGGTGGCCGATGCGCCCACCAGCCCCATCAGGCCATGGGCCAGCGCAAAACCCCAGATGCTGCCCGACAGCCCGGCCCCCACAAAACCACCACACACGGCAAAGGCCCCCACCACCAGCACCGGCATCAGCCCATGGCGGTCTGCCAGCCGCCCCGTCCACAGGCCGCCAATACCCAGGCAGACCATCATCAAGGTGTAGGGCAGCGAGGCATTGCCACGACCCACACCAAACTCGGCCTGCACTGCGGGCAGCACCACCGACATCACGTACATGCCGCTGTTGCCCAGCACCACCAGGCCCAGCGTGACAAGAAGACGCCAGGCGGCCTGGCGGGAGTCGATGGCGGACGGGTCGGCAGGGGTGGCGTACATCCGCCGCAATTTACCCGAGCAAGCGCAGCCGCCATGTCGTGTGCGGCAACCGGTGTATGTTTCACAGTGGCAGCGCACTAATTCCATTTCCAAATCATTCGTGTCTAGGCGCGAAGCCGCAGACAGTGCTGCAGCACGGCAAGGCGAAGCAACAACGACACGGGTAATTTAGAAATGGAATAAGACAAGGAGACACCATGGTCGGCATTCACCCCCACAACCAGGCCCCCGAACTCAAGGACTACAACGTCTACACCAGCGACCCCGCATTACGCCGCGCGGTGGCGCGGGCGGGTGCCGCATGGCACGACGCCGAGCTGGTGCGCCAGGGCGCGGAATACGGTGTCGAAGCCACCTTGCGTGCCGCCGAAGACGCCAACCATTTCGAGCCCACGTTACACACCCACTCCCGCACCGGCGAGCGTATCGACCAGGTGCAATTCCACCCCGCGTGGCACCACATGATGGCCATGGCGCGGCGCAACGGCATTGCCAACCTGCCGTTCTTTGACGAGCGGCCATCCGCATGGTCCGCCCACGCGGCTTCGCACTACCTGCACAGCCAGATCGAGTCGGGCTCCACCTGCCCCACCACCATGACCAAGGCGTGTATTCCGCTGCTGCGCCTGAACCCCGCGCTGTATGCCGTGGTCGCGCCGCTGCTGGCCTCACGCGAGCACGACGCGCGTGACATACCCCTGGCGCAGAAAACCTCGATGGCGGTGGGCATGGGCATGACCGAGAAGCAGGGCGGCAGCGACGTGCGCACCAACACCACACGCGCCGTGCCCTACGGACATGGCGCATGGGGGCCGGAGTTTTTGCTCACCGGCCACAAATGGTTTTTCTCCGCACCCATGTGTGACGGGCACCTGGTGCTGGCGCGCACGGACGCAACGGACCCCCAGGGCCGGACTATGTCCGGCCCGCCCCCCGAGGGGGACAAGAAAACTTGGGGCGGCCCGGCGTTTTCTCGCGGCATCACCTGCTTCTTTGTGCCCCGCTGGCGGCCCGACGGCAGCAAAAATGCCATCCACATCCAGCGCCTGAAAGACAAGGTCGGCAACCGCTCGAACAGCAGCAGCGAGGTGGAGTTCACAGACGCGTGGGGTGTGTTGATTGGCGACGAAGGCCGGGGCATCTCCACCATCATCGAGATGGCGACCTTCACCCGGCTGGACTGCGCACTCTCCAGCGCGGGCTTCATCCGCCAGGCGTTCACGCAGGCGTTGCACTACAGCCGCAACCGCCACGCCTTCGGCAAAGCGCTGGCCGACCAGCCGCTGATGACCGAGCTGTTGGCCGACATGGCGCTTGAGTCCGAAGCCGCCACCCTGCTGGCGATGGACCTGGCCACCCACTTCGGCTCCACCACCGCGCTGGACACCGCATGGCGCCGCGTGATGACCCCGGTCGCCAAGTTCTGGAACTGCAAACGCGCCGTGGGCCTGACCGGTGAAGCGATGGAGGTCTTCGGCGGCAACGGTTATGTGGAGACGGGCCCGATGGGCCGCCTGTTCCGCGAAGCCCCCGTCAACTCGATCTGGGAAGGCTCGGGCAACGTGATGTGCCTGGACGTATTACGCGCCGTGTCGCGCAACCCGGACGACGCCCACCTGGTGCTGGACCACCTGCAAGGCGTTGCCACCCAGGACACGGTGGTGCGGGCCCAACTGCACAAGCTGCGCGACGCCCTGCAACAGCCCCCCGCAACGCTGGAGCGCCAAGCCCGCCGTTTTACACAGCGCCTGGCGCTGGTCACCCAGGCCTGCCTGATGCTGCAACACGCCAGCGCAGAGGCGTCCGCCGCGTTCATCGGCAGCCGCTTTGACCCAGACTGGGGGCCGGTGATGGGGATCACGGCGGGGACTGCCGACCCGGCTGCGCTGCTGCGGGCGGCTTGGGTGGGATAAAACGCTATCAAATTGATATGCCTTGCGCCCGCCACACGGGCGCTGCAGCCCGAAATGGCTTAAAAACCAGCTCAACGCCGCAGCAAAGCCTGGCGCAGCAGCCGCGCCGCACGGTCGCGGATATGCAGGGGGCTGATACCTGGCGCGGGCTGCACACGCGCGGCACGGGCGGCGGCCATGAAGTCTTGCAGGATGGCGGTGTCGTCCACCGTGTTCGCGCCGGGTTTGTGGAATTCCGGGTGCCACTGCGTAGCGGCAATGTAGCCACGGCGCGGGCCGGTCAGGCTGGCCAAGCCGGTGGGCGTCTTGCGGCGAATCGCCTCGGGCACGTGGTCGGGGTGGCTCCAGGCTTCGACCTCAAAGCCCGGGGCCAAATCCTTGATGCCCTGGTGGTGGATGCTGTTGACCCGCGCGCGCAGCACGCCGGGGTACAGCTGCGCCAGCCGGGTGCCCTGCACAAAGTCCACCTCATGAAAGTTCAGGTCATACGTCACAGGGTCACGGTGGCGCAACGCGCCTTCGTGCTGGGTTTCAATGTCCTGGTACAAGGTGCCGCCAAAGGCCACGTTGATGAGCTGCAGCCCACGGCACACACCAAAGATGGGCTTGCCCGCCTGCTCAAACGCCTCGACCAGCGCCAGGTCGTACAGATCGCGGATGCGGTCGCCAATCCACGCGTCCTGCAGCGGCACCTCGCCATAACTGCCGGGCCACACATCGGCCCCGCCATGCATCACGATGCCGTCCAGCCACTCGGCGTAATGCGCCAGCGTGACGTCGCCCTTGGCCGTCTCGCCCGTGGGGCACGGCACCATCACCACCATCGCACCGGCCGACATGATCCAGTGCGCGATGGACTGCTCGACATACTGCAGCGTCTTGTTGGTGAACAGGGAACGCGCCGGGTCGGCGTGGGAAAAACAGGCCGACAAACCAATCTTCAGGCGCGTGGAGCTAGCTGCCATCGTTCAATATTCCCTCAGCAAAGATGAGGAACATTGTGGCCCTGCACGGGGGAAGTGGGTGTAGGAAAAATGCACAAATCAAAGCCTTATGGCCACATGCCCCGGTGGCACACTCGCAGAACCTACAGAGCCCAACGCCAATGACTTGACCCATGTCCGAAGAAAACCAGATCGAAGTCCCGCCCTCCTTCACCGCGCTGTACGCCGACCGCAGCGGCCAGCGCCTGCACACGCCCATCGCCGAGGTGCGCCAGCGGTATGAGGCCTGCGAAGACCTGGCCACCCACCTCACCGAACACGCCCGCATCCTGGCCCACGTCGAGGTGCCGTCCGAAGACGAAGTGCTGCAACGCATCCACACCGGCCTGCGCTCGGAAGGCGCGGGGGTGACGCAGGACGAAGCGCGCTGGGTGGTGCTGCGGCTGGCGGAGCTGCTGGGGTGGCAGATGCCGGAGTTGGGGGGGTAGTTGCGGGTCGGCCGGCGCATCTTTGCCGCCCGCTGAATCGCGCCATTTGCAGCAACCACCTGCTGACTGTGTTACTGCGCCTATGCATCTAAATTCATAGCAACATACGCACGTTAAATGGGCGATAGAGGCACTTTTGGTGCTGAAATGTGCGCTGTTTGAGCCTGCACAGGGTGATCCAATGGCATGATGTGTAAAACAATGTCACTAGGACAAGACGCACCTTCATGGCGACACTGATCCCCGCAATCGGCACCTGCGCATCGCGTATGACTTCTGGCGAGCGCCGCCTGGCCGAGCGGCTGGAGCAAAAGCTGGAGGACGACTACCTGCTCTGGTACGACGTGCCGGTGGGGCCAAAACAAACGCACCCCGACTTTGTGGTGATCCATCCCCGGCGCGGGGCGCTGATTCTGGAGACCAAAGACTGGCGGCTGGACACCATCCGCCGCGCCACGCGCCAGATGTGGGAGATCGTGCCGGACGGGCATCTCAAAGTGGTCATCAACCCACTCGCGCAGGCCCGGCACTGCGCCATCCAGGTGGTGAATGCGCTGGAGCGCGACCCGCAACTGGTGCAGGCCAGCGGCGCACACCAAGGCAAGCTCGCTTTCCCGTGGGGCCACGGCGTGGTGCTGACACGCATCACGCGCAAGCAATTTGACGCGGCGGGCCTGGGCGATGCCATCGAACCGCATTACGTCATCTGCCAAGACGAAATGCTGGAACACGCCGACCCGGAAGAGTTTCAGCAGCGGCTGTGGAACATGTTCCCGCATGCGTTTGGCGGCGCCATGTCTCTGCCGCAGCTTGACCGCGTGCGCTGGAACATGTTCCCCGAAGTGCGTGTGCAAACCCAGGGCGCACTGTTTGACGACAGCGATGCAGACGCCGAACTGCCCAGCATCATGCGGGTGATGGACCTGCAGCAGGAACAGCTGGCAAGGTCGCTGGGCGACGGCCACCGCGTCATCCACGGTGTGGCGGGCTCGGGCAAAACCATGATCCTGGGGTACCGCGCCGAATACCTGGCCAAGGGCTGCACACCCAGCAGCAAGCCCATCCTGATCCTGTGTTTTAACGAGCCGCTGGGTGTGAAGCTGGCCAGCGTGATGGAGGCCAAGGGCCTGAGCGACACCGTACATGTGCGCCACTTTCACAAATGGTGCCGCGACCAGCTCAAGGCCTACAGCCTGCTGCCCACCGAGAAGATGGGCACGTCACAGCTGATGGAAGAGTTTGTGCAGCGCGTGATTCGCGGCGTGGACCAGAAGCACATTCCCAGCGGCCAGTACCAGGCCATCCTGATCGACGAAGGCCACGACTTTGCGCCCGAATGGCTCAGATTAGTCACCCAAATGGTGGACCCCACCACCAACAGCCTGCTGCTGCTTTACGACGACGCGCAAAGCATTTACGAACGCACCCGCAGCAAACAATTCAGCTTCAAGAGTGTGGGCGTGCAGGCGCAGGGCCGCACCACCATCCTGAAAATCAACTACCGCAATACCAAGCAGATTCTGCAAACGGCCAGCCTCGTTGCCGCCGACCTGCTGACCGCCGACGACCGGGACGACGACGGCATCCCCCTCGTCAAACCCATCAGCTGCGGACGCGACGGACAAGCGCCCACCATCATCAAACTGCCCAGCCTGCGCGAAGAAGCATTCGCCATTGCAGACCACCTCGCCAGCGCCCACAAGGAGGGGCACGCCTGGGGCGACATGGCCATCCTGTGTGCGGACTGGAAGACCATGGAACTGTGCGCCGATGCCTTGCACCAGCGCAAGCTGCCGTTCAACCTGCGCAAACGGCCAGGTGACTACAACCCTGCGGCGGATGCCATACAGGTCATGACGATGAAGGTCAGCAAAGGGCTGGAGTTTCCTGTGGTGGCGCTGCCGGGTGTGGGGCATATGCCTGCGGCTGGGGAGGATGAGAAGGAAGCTGCGCGGGTGTTTTATGTGGCGGCGACTCGGGCTACGCAGAGGTTGGTCATAGGAGTGTGCGGTCCATCAGTGTTTGGTAGGTGTCGCATCCCGGACGATCATAAGGACGCTTATGAAACAGGCTTGGCTGAGAATCGTACCAGCCCTTCATAGCCTGCATTGGGGTTTTGCTTTGCAAAGCCGACTGGGGTAACTGGTGGTTGTACAGCGCCACATAGCGCAGCAAGGTCTCCTCCAGATCCAGTGCACTATTGAAGCGGTTGGTCTTTAGCACATCGCTGATTCGGCCATTGAAGCGCTCAACCATGCCGTTGGTCTTGGGCGTTCTCGGTCTGGTCAGGCGGTGCTCAATGCCCAACTCCTGGCACAGCTGGTCAAACTCGTGATTGCCACTGGGTGCACGCTCACGGCTGGCAAACAGCCGGTCTGTGAACTCCTTGCCGTTGTCCGTCAATAACTTGACGATCTTGAGCGGGCACGCCTTGTGCAACGCTTTCAAGAAACTGCCCGCACTGGCAGCTGTCTTGTCCTTCTTGATCGCCACAAACACCCAGCGCGTGGCCCGGTCAATGGCCACGAACAGGTAGCGCCGCTTGGTCTCATCCTGCATCTGGGGCAGGTATTTGACATCCATGTGCAAGTAGCCCGGCTCATAGCTCTTGAAGGCCTTGTGAGGCTCCTGGGGTGTTGCAGGCTTGAGGGCATGGAGGTTGCCCACACCATGCCTGCGCAAACACCGGTCCAGCCCTGAGCGAGAGACATCGGGGCAAAGGAACTCACGGGTCACGGCCAGCAAGTCATCAAGTGGCAGTAACAGGGTGCGTCGCAGATGTACCACGATGGTTTCTTGTGCAGAAGTCAGTGTGGTTTGCAGACGGTGTGCGGTGTGCGAGCGATCCTGCACCGATTGGCGTGACTTCCATTTGTAGATGGTGGCTTCGCTTACGCCAAAGCGGCAGGCCAAGGCTTTGGCGCTCTCAGTGCTGGCGGCAATCTCGGCGCGGATGGCAGGGGTCGTTCGGGCTCTCTTGTGCAGGGCGATCATCATGACGGTGTAGCTCCTTCGGCTTGAAGTTGCTCAATCAGCACGCGCATTACATCGCGGGCCATGAACAGGGGGTAGCGCTTGGAGTCTATACAATCGTCCGGGATGCGACAGGTAGGCAACTGTGATCAATGGAGAGTATTTTTTCGAATCTACGACGTCAAAAACTCTCAGCACTGCTTTAAGTTAGTGCAACTCAAAATTAATTATTCAGGGAAATACATATGAGTACACACACCGTATTTAGAGCGTATCGTTATCAGTTACTGCCTTTGGATCGAAATCAAACCAAAGATCTGTATCACGATATTTCGGCCAAAGAAATAATTACGCGTAAAAATCAATTTTTTTCAGAAGCCCTTACACATCTACCAAAAATCAATCACAAGCGCGTAGAGCTACATATTTCAGTTGAAGAAATTCAGAAAGATTTTTTTCGAATACAGCTTGCACCTAGCCGACCACTAACCAGAGAAACTGCGGACTCCCGACGCGAGAAGGTTGAAAATTGGCCGCATATAGATGCCTACATTTTGAACAACCAAGATGATCAACTACTAATTATTCAAGAACGTGTCACTGCCTTTGCCAATACCGATACAGTGGCAAACATCATTCTCCGTGGCACAAGAGGTGTATTGGACAAGATTGGTTTAAGTCTACAAATAGAGCCGCTGTTTGATGAATCCTATTTTTGGGGTCTTGTGAATCAATATAGCAATCGAATAACTTGGGTTGAGTTTGAATTTGTTACGCCAAACATGGCCAACATTTCCAAAACTCTAGTCAACACTTTGAAGAACTTAGGCAAGGAAACAAATGCGGTGAGGGAGCAACTTACACTTCGTTCAGACCCGTTATCTTCACTTGACATCACCCCATCAAATGAACTTATCCAAGGATTGGTCGAATACACCAGCAAGGGTGCCGGGGACATAAAGTTGAAAATAAAAGGCATCAGAAAGCGATTTCAAACATCTACCTCTAGACGAGAGGTTCATTTATCTGGAATTGAAGTGACAGCTGATGCCAAAGAAATTATAGAGATAATTCGAGAAGCCCTGCGATGAATGCCGATGTTCTAAAAACGATATTTACTTCGTTTGGAATTGCTTGCGTAGTGCAATTCTTACTGCATCAAATACAGTCAACTTTTGTATTTGATTTTTTAAAATCGAACATTACAAATATTCAAGTGGCACTTTTGGCTGTAAATACAGCAACCCTAGGTATAGTACTTACAAAGATTAGAGAAATAATTGATAAGACCGGGCAGAAAGAAATTTTTGAATCCACTAGATGCGAGATGCTTTTGTCGATCAAAGAGCAAGTAACTCTAATTGCAGTATCACTATGCATCCTTGCGCTCGAATCTGCAAAGAATCTGCCTATCGCCATATCTCCAGAGATATTTCAAGCGACCCTGATCGCTTCATTTATTTACTCAATTTTCGTCCTCTATGACACTGCAAAGAGTGTTTTTGTGATCTTGGACTTTTAGTTAGTTCGATCCAATGCAACAACTGCGTAAAACAAATTTCTGTGTTACAGCAAACCAAAGCCCACCTTTGCTTACTGCGAATTAGCATTCATTGATCCACGTCTAAGTTGACTAAGCTGTGACCTTTCCCACCCCCTCCCTGAGCCCCTATGCAACTCGGCTACCCCATCCTCAACGTGCCCGACGCTCACGTTCTACGAGGCGAGCTGAAGACAGGCAGCACGGCTCTGGCGTTTTCAGCTCACAGCCTGAGGCAATAGCGAGGCAAGAATCCGGAGGCTGCCAGCCCCCCAGCGCCCTGCTTTGAGATTGCGTTGTGCACGCCGCATGTGGCTACCGCGCTGGAGCGCGCCGTGGCCACGCCCAGGAGCCTGCTGGGGGTAATGCCCTGGGGCCAGACGATTGCCTATGTGGCCGACGTCAACGGCTTTTTGGTGGAGCTGTGCACACCGTTGGCGCAAACACTACGCTTTTGATAGCTGGTAACGCACATTTGACGAGCGCTAAAGGCCAATTTGGCTCAAAAAACTAGCGTTTGCACGCCGCTCGCGCTGTCGGAAATTTCAAGGGCGTTCCCCCCGCCCCAGCTTCGCCAACAACTCCACCATGCGCTTCTGCCGCGTCTCCGGCCGCTTGGCGCTGTGCAGCCGGTGGTAGATGGTGAACAGGCTCTGGCGTTTGAGCGTGGCGTAGAAAGCATGGGCAGCGGGGTCTTGTTGCAGCGCCGCCAAAAAGTCTTCGGGCATCACCATGGTGGCGCTGCCGGCGTAGGCGGTGGCCCAGCGCCCATCGCTGCGCGCGGCCTCTACCTGCGCCAGGCCGGCGGCTTGCATGTGCTCTTGAACTAGCAGAGGCGAAGCTCGTGAACCCGACGATAGCTGCCAAGTTCGCGGATCTCAAGAATTCTGGTGCTTCCGATGCTGAATGATTCGAGCCTGAGATGCATCAGCTTTCCCTGGATGCCAACTTAGCTAAACTCCGTTTTCCCGCTTACATCCATCCTCCCGCTGCGCCCGCACCGCCAGCACAAACACGGTGTCGATAGCCGCCACATAGCGGTACAGCGCCACATAACCGCGCTTGGCGCGGCCGATGATCAGTTCGCGTTTGCCGTCTTTCACTGGCCGCCCAATCTGGGGGCTGTGGGTCAGAATTTGGATGGCTTCCAGAATGTCGCCAATACGCTGGGGCGCAGAAGCTGGGTCGAACTGGGCAATGTGTTCAAAGAAACGATCGAAATCGTCAAAGACTTCCGGGGCCAGCTCGATGCGGGTCATGCCGGGGGTCACTTGGCTAATTTTCGTGCGTCGGGTTTGCGCGCGGGCTGGCCATTCGCCCGCGCGGCGAGGTAGGCTTTTGCTGCGTCCCATGGCACGGTTTTGCCGCTGGCTTGAATATTGGCCCATCGCTGATCAGCCAGCGTGGTGAAGGCATTGTCCAGTTCCACTTGCTCCACGGTTTGGGATATTGCATCCAGAATGAATGCATGGGCGGTTTTACCAGCGCGCTGTGCGGCGGCGGCTACGCGGGCTTTGAGGTCGTCTTCAATGCGGATGGTGGTGGTGGACATGCTGTAGCCTCCTTATTGACGTGAAATAGTAGCACATCCGTGCTACACGGCGTACGACGCTTGCCCAGCGCTTATCCCCTCGCCCTACAGAATCTGTGCGCACAAGCCCTTCATATCAAGGACTTTCCCCCCCGCGCCAACTTTGCCAACATCTCCGCCATACGCTTCTCCCGCGTTTCCGCCCGCTTGGCGCTGTGTAGCCGGTGGTAGATGGTGAACAGGCTCTGGCGTTTGAGCGTGGCGTAGAAGGCGTGGGCTGCAGGGTCTTGCTGCAGCGCCGCCAAGAAGTCTTCGGGCATCACCATGGTGGCGCTGCCGGCGTAGGCGGTGGCCCAGCGCCCATCGCTGCGGGCGGCCTCTACGTGCGCCAAGCCAGCGGCTTGCATGTGGCCTTGCTCTATCAGCCGCTCGGCATGCTGCACGTTCTTTTGCGACCAGTTGGAGCGTGCGCGGCGTGGCGTCAGGCGTTGCAGGAACGAGGTGTCGTCCAAGGCCTTGCGCAGCCCGTCGATCCAGCCCCATGTGATGGCGGCCACCACGCAGTCGTCCCAGGTCACGCTGGGCTGGCCGGTGGCCTTTTTGAAGATGCGCACCCACAGCTCGGTCTCGCTGGCGTGGTTTGCCTGCAGCCACGCGTGGAGCTGCTCGGGTGCCTCGAACGTGTGGTGTGCTGAATTGCTCATGAATTGATAGCTGCTTGCGCTTATTTC
Organism: Comamonadaceae bacterium AAW; assembly: GCA_026314275.1. Taxonomy (GTDB): domain Bacteria; phylum Pseudomonadota; class Gammaproteobacteria; order Burkholderiales; family Burkholderiaceae_C; genus JAGOEY01. The sequence goes on along the minus strand of CP111109.1, from coordinate 1,779,089 downwards.
ACAAGCGCTAGAGGCCTATTACACCCTAAACCACCGCCCATTCCGCCAGCTTCTGCTGCAGCTCTTCCTTGCTCGGCAAATAGAGCTGGTATTCACGGGCGTGGATGTTGGCGTCTTTGGGCAGGGTGATTTCCACCAGTGCCTCGTGCTTCTTCTTGCGCAACACGATGCCGACGGTGGCGGCTTCGGCGTCGGTTTTGACGTGGCGGTCAAAGTAGTTGACGTACATCTGCATCTGGCCCAAGTCCTGGTGTGTGAGCTTGCCGAGCTTGAGGTCGATGAGCACATAACAACGCAGCAGGCGGTTGTAAAACACCAAGTCCACAAAGAAGTGGTCGTCGTCAAAGGTGAAGCGCTTTTGGCGCGCCTCGAACAGAAAGCCCTTGCCCAGCTCCAGCAAGAAGTGTTCGATCTGGCTGATGATGGCCGCCTCCAGGTCGGACTCAGAAAACCGGGCCTGCTCTGACAGGCCCAAGAACTCCAGCACCAGTGGTTCTTTGAGCAGGTCTTTGGGCTGGCTGATGATTTGCCCTTGCTGCGCCAGCTGGCGAATGCCGTCTTGGTCGCGGCTCAGGGCCAGGCGCTCGTACAGGCCGCTTTGGAACTGGCGGCGCAGTTCGCGCAGTGTCCAGTTCTGGTGGGTTGACTCGATTTCGTAAAAACTGCGTTCTTCGGTTTTTTTGATGCCCAGCAGGAAGACGTAGTGAGACCAGCTGAGGGAAAACGGGCGGTTTTTAGGGGTGGCCAATAGGTCAGACACCGTCTGACCTATTGGCTGCTGTGTCCGCGTCTCGAATAGGCCTGACGCTGTCTGACCCATTCTGTGGGGGTGCAGCGCATAGAACTGGCGCATGAGTTTGAGGTTGGTGGCAGAGAAGCCGCTGCCAAATTCGGCAGTCAGGCGTTCAGCCAAGCTCTTGAGCATTTGCGTGCCGTATTCCGCCCGGCCCTCGCCTTGCTGTTCAAACTCAACGATATGCCGACCAATCTCAAAATTGGTGTGCACCTGCACCAGATCAACGCCACGGGCAACCGTGTTGCGAGCGGACTCAATCAGCGTGCGGATGTTGGCAAACAGTGCGGACTCGGCGTTGTCCGCGGCGGGGATGCTCGGCGTTTTCTTCATGGCTGCTCCTGAATCAAGGGCTCTTGATGCCTCGTCTTTATACTGTATTTAAAACCAGTACTACAACACCCTGCTTTGAGATTGCGTGGTGCACGCCCATGGGCTGAACAGGCTGCAGGCTCGCTACTGTTTTGATAGCTGTTTGCGCACATTCCACGTGCGCTAGGTGGCACTTTGGCTCAAGTTCGCAGTCAACACAGCCCGCGTCACGTCATCCGCCGGAAACACATGCTCAACACGCAGTGATGCCAGCGTGATGTCTTGCGGTGTGCCAAAGGTGGAAAACATGCTGAAGAAGGCCAGCTCGCCGTGTGGGGTGGCAAAGCGGGTGGTGAGCACGGGCGCCATCTGGCGCGGCCAGGGCGTGAGCACCCGCTTGCCAAGGCGCTGCTGCATCTGCTGCGCCAGCAGCTCCACGCGGGGCAGTATGTCGGGCACCACGCTGGCGTCGTCGCGCAGGTGGGCCAGCAGGGCGGGGGCCACTTCTTCGAGGTTGGTGATGGGCTGGGTCATGCCTTCGGGGTGCAGCATGGCGTCGATCATGTTGATGGCTGGCCGGGTGGCAGGTCGGCCATCCAGGGCATAAGGGTGGTGGCCAGCCACTGTGCGCCGCGGTTCATGTGCAGCACGTTCCACGCGGCGTCCATCACCATGGCGGGCATGGGGTCGTGCGCTTGCAGCAGCTGGGCCAGGGCGTCGCGCACGGGGGCGAGCACGGCGTCTGCCAGTTCGCTGCCACGGTAGACGGGGGCAAAGCCGGCCTGCTGCAGGGCCACGTTGCGCAGCGCCAGCGGGGCTTGTAATTCGTGCAGCCAGCTCAGCAGCAGTTCGCGGCTGGGCTGGGCGCGGCCGCTTTCCACAAAGCTCACATGCCGCTGGCTGACGCCCATGCGCAGGGCCAGTTCCAGCTGGCTCAGGCGCTTGGATTTGCGTGCGGTTTGCAGGGTGGTTTGCAGGCTCTCTGGCGGGCTGGTGGGGGCCGGGTCCATGGGGCCATTGAATCACGCGGCGGCGCGTTGGCAATTACCTGCGACGTAATTGCGGCAACGCAGGTGCCTGCGCAAACTTGCCCGGTCTGCGCATCTTGCAGACGCCACTTCACACAAGGAATTCTCATGAACAAAGCTCTGTTGATCTCCGTGCTGGTTGTTTTCGGCGCCCTGAGCGGGTACACGCTGGTGCACTACGGCGGGCTCTTCGCCTGGCTGGCGTTTTACACACGCGACCCGGCAAGCTGGCAGATATTTGCAGACCTGGTGATCACCACGTGTTTGCTGCTGGTCTTCATCCGGCGCGATGCGCAAGCCAACGGCCGCCCGTTTGTGCCGTGGGCTGTGTTCTGCCTTGCCGTGGGGGCGTTTGGGCCTTTGCTGTACTTCGTGACGGCCAAGAAGCGTATGGCCGGGTGAGCCCTTGGGGACGGTGTTTTTGGGGCCATGCCATGGCCCGGGTGGGCGGCGGTAATGGCTTTCTGGTAGAACCCTGCAGGCCCGTGGCGCTCACTGCGCTCCATTTCCACTCCCCCACAGAAACAACCCCATGACCCACCCCATGTACGCCCACTCCGTCCCCGTCTTCAAGCAGCTGCTGACGGCTTTGAAATCCATCCTGGCCCAAGCCAGCGAACACGCCGCCGCCAAGTCGATCGAGCCCGACGCCCTGCTGCAGGCGCGGCTGGCGCCCGACATGTTTCCGCTGCTGAAGCAGGTGCAGATTGCCGCCGACTTTTCGCGCGGTGTGACGGCGCGTTTGGCGGGTGTGGACGTGCCGGTGTTTGCAGGCGATGAGAAAACTTTTGCCGACCTGGATGTGCTGCTGGCGCAGACCCTGGCGTTTTTGGACAGCGTGGACGCGGCGCAGTTTGCAGGCAAGGAAGGCGCCGAGATCGTCTTGCGCCCTGGCACGCCGAAAGAGAAGAAGCTCAGCGGGCAGGTGTACCTGGCAAGTTACGGGCTGCCACAGTTTTTCTTCCACGTGACCACGGCGTACGACATCCTGCGGCACAACGGTTTGCCGATTGGCAAGCGTGATTTCATGGGCGCTTATTGAGGAACACCCCCGATGCGCCTGCGGCGCTTCCCCCTTTAGGGATGCTCTGCATCACTCTACGCGAGTGGGTGTAGTGCGGATCGGGATGGGATGCAAGGCGCGTTTTGCAGCCAATAGCACGGCTATTGGCAAGAAAGGCAACGCCGCAGACCGCCCGAGCCGCGCTATCACACGCCGCGAGGAGTTATGCAGAGCGTCCCTAAGGGGCGCACCCGGTGGCCTGGCAGAGCCAGTTCCACGGGTGCACTGGTGGGGGCACGCGCGTCTCATGCGGCGTGTTTGATCATCCGGGGTGCACCGTAAATGCTTTGTTTTTGATAGCTTCTGGCGCTTTCTGGATAAGCGCTAGAGGCCAATTTGGCTCTCAAATCTGCGGCAAATACTGCTCCAGCAGCACCTGCACCGCATCGGCCTGCAGCACGTCCCGTCGGCGTTTGAGGGCGTCGCGGTCGGGTTGCGCGGCCATCCAGCGTTTAAACGCGACCAACGTGGCCGGGTGCACGGTGTGCATACGCGCCATGGTGCCGTTGGTGGCGACGATGACGGCAGAGAAGGCGGGTGCGTCGAGCAGCACGTTGGCGCGGCGGGCCTGGGCCACCCAAAAGTCGTCGTCCGCGTCGCTGAGTTTGACGGGGTGCGGGTCGTCACCCGTGCGTTCGCGGCGGATGATGTCCACCTCGAAGCCGTCTTTGTTCACAGCCGTGTACTTTTGACTCTGCCTCATGCGGAACGTGGGGTCTACCTTTTTGAGCACACCCAGCATGGAGCTGTCTACCCGTGCCAGCTGGGTCGAAAAGGTGATGCGTTTGCGGGTGTCCCACAGCAAATCAATATCACGCGTGGCCAGTGCGTCGGCATCGAGCCGCACCCCGGCGGCGGCCTCATACGCGTAAAGGGCGTGGGTGCCCACCACGCGAAAGTTTTCGCTGAGCTGGGTGCTGGCCAGGCGGTTGAGCAGCGCCACCACCAGAGGGTCTACCCTGCCGACGCGCAGGGCGCGGTTCATGCGCTGCTGCTGGTCGAGCGCGGCTTTCAGGCCGGTCAGCCGCTCGGCGCTGGCCTGTTTTCTTTGGGTGAATTTGTCGTAGATGGCCTGTGTCTCGGCCGAGCGTGGGCCCAGGCTGGTCTCGGCCCCGGCGGGCGTGGTGCGCACCAGGTATTTGGAGTTGGGCGACGACGCTGGCCCCGCGTGCCAGTACATCCCGCCGCGCACCTGGGCAGCTTCAGCGGTGGCGTCCGTCAATGCATCAAACACGGCAACGGCGTCGATGTACTGGCGCGTGATGGTGGGGCTGAGTTCTTGCATTTCGGTAAGTTTTTATATTTTTGTATTTTTTACCGAAAACTCAATTAAATCAATAACTTATTTATATAGATTTGTCATTATTTGGCGAATTTTACCGGGACTACATGGGCCCAACTCCAGACGCGGAACCCTTTATTCGCCGCAGTTTCTGCGGTGAATAAAGGCACCAATCGCCGCAAAAACCAGCGCGGGCATTACTTCCAATTTCATAGCTGCCTGCGCCCGCTGCTTGTGCGCTGGATGCCATTTTCTTCATGAATCACGCCCACTGCCCAGCAACCCAACACCCCTCAAACCTTCACCGAAGCCCCCGTCGCATAAAACTGCCCACCCGCCACGTAGTGCAGCGTGCGCAGGTCCTGCGGGGCTTCGTCAAAGTGCCAGTGGCCGTCTTTGAACACACGCTCGTCGGCCCAGGCGGCCACCACTTCGGCGATGAACAGGTCATAGGTTTGCTGGTTGTGCGGCTCGGGCAGCACGCGGCAGACCAGCCATGCGGCGCAGCCCTGAACGAGTGGGATGGCGTCGTAGCCCGGGGCGGCGAACAACTCCACGCCGTGGGTGGCCAGTTTGCCGGGCTGGGTTGTGGCGCTGTTGGTGCCCACACCCACGGTGAGTGCGGCCATGGACACGGTGGGCAGCTGCACGGCAAAGGTGCCGCTGGCCTCCACCAATGCGCGGGTGCGGGTGGCTTTGTCGATGACCACGGTGACCTTGGGCGGGCTGAAGTCCAGCGCGCAGGCCCATGCCGCTGCCATGACGTTGTCTGTGCCTGCGTGGCTGGCGGACACCAGCACGGTGGGGCCGTGGTTCAGCAGGCGGTAGGCTTTGTCGAGCGGGACGGGGGTGAAGTGGGTGGGTGGCATAAAGCGGTGGCAGAAATGGGGTGAGGTGGGCGGGCAAGCTGCAAGTACCATTCTCGGGGTTCATCAACGCCCGCTATTCCTGCTGCCGGGCACCCACGGAGACACAAAAAATGTTCAGCCATGTGATGGTCGGTGTAACCGACCTTGAAAAATCCCGCCAGTTCTACGACGCCTTGCTGGGCACGCTGGGCATCGCCCCCGGCGTGGCCAACAAGAACCGCTATTTCTACCGCAGTCCCACCGGCAACTTCGGCATCACCACGCCCATCAATGGCGAGGCGGCCTGCCATGCAAACGGCGGCACCATCGGTTTTGCGATGCAGTCGCCCGAGCAGGCCGACGCGTTCCACGCCACAGGCCTGGCCCATGGCGGCAGCACCTGCGAAGACCCACCGGGCTGGCGCGACAACGGCGTGGGCAAGCTGTACCTGGCCTACCTGCGCGACCCGGACGGCAACAAGCTGTGTGCGTTGTTCCGGCCCGCCAAATAAGCCCGCTCTGATGCACCACGCCCCCCACGCGGTTTCCCGCCTGCGCACCACCCGCCTGGCGCGCAGCGGCAAACCCTTCATGGCGCGGGGTGGGCCCAGCGGCACACGCTGCGCGGGCTGCCGTTTGGGGCCGCGGTATTGCATGTGTGCGCTGCGCCCGGTGGTGCCCACCCATGCCGGGGTGTGCCTGGTGATGCACGACTCCGAGCCGCTCAAACCCAGCAACACCGGCTGGCTGGTGGCCGATGTGGTGGCCGACACCTTTGCGTTTGGCTGGGCGCGCACCGAGGTGGCCCCGGCCCTGCTGGCGCTGCTGGCCGACCCGCAGTGGCAGCCGTACCTGGTGTTCCCGGGTGACCGGGTTGCGCCCGACCGGGTGGTGACCGATGTGCTGCTGCCTGCGCCGCAAGGCAGTGCGGAGACGGCCAAGCGCCCGCTGTTTGTGCTGCTGGACGGCACCTGGCCCGAGGCGCGCAAGATGTTTGGCAAAAGCCCGTACCTGAACCACCTGCCGGTGCTGAGCCTGCAGCCCGAAGCGCTGTCGCGTTACCGCCTGCGCCGCACCCGCAACGACGGCCACCTGTGTACGTCCGAAATCGCGGGGCTGTGTATGGCACTGGCCGGCGACGACCACGCCGCGCTGACGCTGCAGGCCTACCTGGACGTGTTCACCCACCGCTACCTGCTGGCCAAGAACCAGCAGCCGCTGGATGCGGAGGATGCCGTCCACCAGCGTTTGCGGGGTTTGCGAAGTATGGCGTGTGCGGCGTGACAGCCGCGCACCACAAACACCTCTGTCGGATGACAAAGTAAGTGAAAAGTGACCCGTTGATTTCAAAAGGGTTTTTCAACAACTTTGTCATCGCTAAATTTCGGTGTGACAGAGTTAGTGAAAAATCCCGGGATCTGCGCCAAGATAACTGAAAAAACCGTGCAGCTCATAGACATGGCGTTTCCGGCTCCACAAGCTCCGCACGGAGTCAAACCGCATAGTTCTGGGAGTTCGTATGCGTGGCAGGCGTGGACTGACTCCCCAGGTCGCGACATGTGTCACTCCCGTTCCAGTGTTTCCTGTTCTGCAACGAACTCGGCCTCACGGATCGCCTGGCCCAATTCGGGCCAGCCTGCTGCACAAGCGAAATGGTGAATGCGCTCCAAAGTCCGTGCTGAGGCCCTGACCCGCATGTCCAATGGCACATCATCTGGCGACATTCCGTAAGGCTGCAGGGAAAAGCCTGCCCCCCTTGCTACGGCTGCGATCGTCGAAGCGATTCGGAAACCACCCTCGTCAACGTCACCCCAGTGATAGATCGGAGTGGTCAGTGGCAAGCTCTCCAGGAGACGTCCGTACATTGCCCGCCAAGCTGGCGAGGGCATGCCCGCTGTGTAGATCAGAAGCACGTTGTCGTCTTGTCGGCGTTTGGCCTCGCTGTGAAACGTGGTCTTGTTCTCGATGGTGATGACCTCAGAGACCGAGCTGATCACCCCCAGAATGGTTGCTGCCGGTAGTCCCATGTAGGGCGCGTCAATCAAGCCGGCCGAGCGACTCCGCGCGATCTGCACGTGTCCGGCCACCAGCACGGGATGCTCTTCCCGGAACAGGCCCAACTCCTGCCAAACCTGGGCCGCAGCCCTTGGGCTGCCCTCAACGCTGCCACTCAGCAGGATGTCGAGTTGAGGTGTCAGTGCCTCGATCCGCTTGCTGTCCAGAAACAGTCGCGCGCTGAATTCACGCACCGGTGCGGCAATCGCCTCCTGGCTGCGCGCTGCGCAGGCCCTGATGATCTTGGCTGCATCGATCCAGGCGTCCGGATCCTGCGGTCCGAGACCGCGCACCTTGGCCATGCTGCTCCAGCGCCCAATCACTTCCAGGATCACAGGGAACTCCGCTTTCAGCGATTCCAGCTGCCCAATGGTCTGGTTGAGTTGGTCGGCATAGGTGCTGCGGCCCAGAAACCTGGCCAACGCCTGAACGTCCACCAGATCAATGCGCTCAAACAGACCTTCATTCGGGTTCAGCTTGTCACGCTGCAAAGTGACAGCACCAGCGTCGCGCGCGGCCAGAAACGTCTCATCGCATTCCTGTTTGTGTTGCCAACTCCGCAGTTCGCTGTACGGCTTCAAGTGCGCGGCCGTCAGCGCCGGTGCGCGCGCACGAGCACCCGCGGCGTGCTTGTTGCCCGCATCCAGCAGCTTGGCCAACAGATCCCTTGCGATGGCGCCCGCGCTCATGGTGTAGCGGCAGCGGGTCGCGCGATGGGCTCCTGGCGGACGGCCAACAGCTCAGCTTCCAGAAGCTCAGGGTGGTACTCCCACATGTCCTCGCGGAACTGCTCCCGCATGGCTTCGCTGACCTTGTGCTCTTCCACCTGGATCACGTGGCGAGTCTCATCCTTCATGATCTCGAAGTACCGGTGCAGGAAGGCCGTCAGCGTCGGCAGGTTCTCGCCCGGGCTGGCCAGCAGCACCTGCAGCCCGAGTTTTTCGAGGTAGCGCATGGTGGCCACAATATTGGACGGATCCATTTTGTCGAAGGCTTCATCCAAGAGCATTAGCCGCAAACCGTCCTGGTTGTTTTCATCCATCCGGTAGGCCGACGACAGCGCCGCGCCGGCAATCACATAGAGTGGCGCCCGATGCTCTCCACCGGAACCCGGACCGACGCGTTTGCTTAGGTGCCCAACGCGCTTGCTGGTGCCCGTCTGAGCATCTTCAGTGTCAATCCGAATATCGAACTCGTAGAACTCACGGTAGTCGTCCAGAGGGCTCTTGACAGCGCCGTTGCCGGTGGTCATCTTGTCGCGCAGAAGGTCGTTGAACAGTTCGGGGATGCTGCCGGGATCTCCAAACAGGTTCCGGATCGAACTTGCGCTGGAGCTTGTCGACCCAAGTACGGATGTCCACTACGAGTCGGCCACGCTGCAGGCGATACTCACGGATAGAGGCGTATCCAACTGGCGCGTCATCTGAGTGCTTGGCCGACTCAGGAATTCGAGGGGACTTCGCGCAGTATCCACCGGCTGCAATAGGCTGGGACCAGACTTTGAATTTGACAACTGTGCTTTTGTCCGATGCCATAACCGGTCATTCACCAGGCTGAAAATCAAACAGCCGATTGACCGCCCAAAACAGTCACTGGTCGGCGCGGATTCGAGCACGTTATAAAAACGGCAGCTGGACCTGCGTAGAAGCGATGTCCATCGCTCCAACTTCAATCCGACCTCCTTTGCGTCGGTAGCCTGAGCCGTATCGAACTTTAAATTCGTGCGTCGTTCATGTGGTGGGCCACCCGCTGTCCTATCCCTCGAGCTCAGAGGAAAGTCGTGAGTGGTGTTGTCTCGACTCGTCGATTGAGTATTTGAAAGACTGCTAAAAGGCGACAGTCTTGTGTTGGCACGCTCAACATAATTTCTCCAGACGGGGCGCAAAAGACGCCCGACCCATGGAGACAACACATGCAGGTGAACAGCGCGGTTTCGACTGACTCAGCGGCCATCGAGCGTTTTGATGTGGTGATCGTCGGAGCGGGCATCTCCGGCATCGGGTGCGCCCACATGCTGCGTCAGAGGTGCCCTGAACTGAGCTTTGTGATCCTGGACGCCATGGACTCCTATGGCGGCACCTGGCTCATCCACAAATACCCGGGTGCACGCTCCGACAGCGACCTCTTCACCTTTGGATACCAGTTCAAGCCGTGGACCAGCAAGCCCATCGCTTCACGAGAAGAAATACTCGACTACCTCGGCTCGGTGATTGAGGACGCCGAGTTGGCACCGCACATCCGCTTTCGCCACAAGGTTCGATCGGCGGCCTGGTCCAGTCAATCCCATTCCTGGCGACTTGACGTCACAGCGGACTCCGAGCATGGCGCCGAGCCAGAGTCCAAGCAGATTGAAGCGAGTTTTCTCTGGATGTGCCAGGGTTATTACAGACACGACAAGGGCTACACACCCAAGTGGCCAGGCTTGGAGCGCTTCAAAGGCGATGTGATCCACCCGCAGCATTGGCCAGACACCGTGGATCTGTCGGGAAAGCGTGTGGTCGTGATTGGCTCCGGCGCGACGGCTGCCACGCTGATCCCGTCGCTGGCCGATCAATGTGGGCACGTGACCATGCTGCAACGCACGCCCACCTTCTTCGCGACCGGGCGCAACGCGGATGCACTGGCAGAAGAACTGCGCAAGCTGGAAATCGATGAAGCCTGGATTCACGAAATCATGCGGCGCAAAGTGGTGCGCGACCGGGCCGAACTCATCGACCGGGCCCGTTCCAATCCGGATGGACTGAAGGCCCAGTTGATTGCGGGCGTGAAAGCCTGCTTGCCGGAAGGATTTGATGCGGAGCGGCACTTCACGCCTCCATACAAACCGCTGCAACAGCGCGTGGCCTTTGTGCCCGATGGCGACCTGTTCAAGGCGATCAGAGGCGGCAAAGCCTCGGTGGTGACCGACCACATTGCGGAGATTGACGAAACAGGCATCCGCCTCCAGTCGGGCGATCGTCTGGATTGCGACGTTATCGTGACCGCCACCGGTTTCGACCTGTCTGTCATGGGTGAGATTCCCTTCACAGTCGATGAACAGGCTGTGAACTTTGCCGAGACAGTGAGCTACCGCGGGACCATGTTCACGGGTGTACCGAACATGGCTTGGGTCTATGGCTATGGCCGTTACAGCTGGACGCTGCGTGCAGAGCTGATTGGCACCTTTGTCTGCAACCTGCTCAACCACATGCGGGCCAGTCAGGCCAGGAGTGTGGCCCCCAAGCTGCGGCCCTCGGATGCCGGTATGTCCATCCAGCCATGGGTGGATACCGAGGATTTGAACGCTGGCTACCTCTTGCGCGGACTGGACCGCATGCCCAAGCGCGGAGACAAGCCCGAATGGCAGCACAGCCAGGACTACCTGTACGAAAGTCAGGTGCTGCCGACCATCGATCTGACCGATCCCGTTTTTTCCTACGGCTACTGAGCCCGTATCAACCTTGCTCGGCTCACGTCGGCAGTCTGGAGTGTTCACATGAGGCAATTCAAGGACAGCGTGGCTGTCATCACCGGGGCCGGCGCCGGCCTGGGCAAGGCGCTGGCAATTGCCGCTGCTCAGCGCGGCATGAGGCTTGTGCTGGCAGACATCGAAGCCAGCGTGCTCAACCAAACCGTGAACAGTCTGCGATCCGATGGTGCGGAGGTCATCGGCATTGTCATTGACGTGTCTGATGCATCGGCCGTCGATCAACTCGCACAAGCGGCCATGGATCGTTTTGGCAAGGTCCATCTCCTGTTCAACAACGCGGGTGTGACCGCGGGTGGATTGGTGTGGGAGAACACTGAAAAAGACTGGGACTGGCTGCTGGGCGTGAACCTCAAGGGTGTCATCAACGGCATTCGCAGCTTCACGCCCAGGATGGTCGCCTCGGCTGCCGCCGATCCCGCCTACGAGGGCTGCATTGTCAACACAGCGTCCATGGCAGGTCTGCTCACGGCCCCTGGGATGGGGATTTACAGCGTTTCCAAGCACGCGGTGGTGGCCCTTTCCGAATGCCTGCGGCACGACCTGCAGTTGGTGACGCCACAACTGCACGCGGCGGTGCTATGCCCATCTTATGTGTCGACGGAGATTGGCCACTCCGATCGAAACCGCCCAGCGCATCTGCTGGATGCGGCACCCTTGACCAAATCCCAGCTAGCCGCACGCGCCGCTGCCCAGCAGGCGGTGAAAAACGGCGCCATCTCGGCCGATGCAGTCGCCGAAATCACCTTTGAAGCGGTCGCAGATGACCGTTTCTACGTGTTTCCAAGTCCGGAAGCCCTTCCGCTCGTGAAGGCTCGAATCGATCACGTCTTGAACCAGACCAACCCGGACCTGCCTTACGACCTGGTCCCGGCGCTGAAACAACGGCGCGACCGCATCTTGTCTGCGCTTACGCAGTGAACGTCTTGTCCTTTTCCCCCTGCCCATCCTCGAAAACTGGAGACATCACCATGAAACTGAGCAAACGCGCATTTCAAGCGGCAGCGCTTTCGCTGCTCACATTGGGCCCCTGGGCCTTGTCGTCGGCCACGGCACAAGCGGCCTATCCGAGCCGCCCGATCAAATTTGTGGTGCCTTATCCCGCGGGTGGCGCATCGGATGCGGTGGCGCGCATGATTGGTGAGAAGCTGCAGCAGGCATGGGGCCAGCCGGTGAGCATCGACAACCGGCCGGGCGCATCGGGAATCATCGGCGCACAAGCGGTGATCAAGGCGCCCGCAGACGGCTACACGGTGCTGGTCCACAACACGGTGTTGATCCAACTGCCCGCCGTTCTCGAGAAGCCCCCCTTCGACCCCCTCAAAGATTTGTCGCCAGTCGTAATGACGCTGCAGACGAACAACCTGTTTGTGGTGCCCACCACATCGCCAGCCAAGTCGTTCAAGGAGTACCTCGCCCTCGCCAAAGCCAGTCCTGCTCAATACAGCTTCGGCAGCTACGGCATCGGCAGTGGCGCCCATTTGCACGGTGAGTTGCTCAAGCAGCAAGCCGGGCTCGACATCGCGCACGTGCCTTTTATGGGATCGGCACCCATGGTGACCGATTTGTCCGGTGGGCATCTGCCCAGCGCCTTCATTGACATTCCGTCGGCGCTGCCCAACAGCAAGGCCATGCGACCTTTGGCGGTGGCCGGCCCCAAGCGCATCCCCGAATTGCCCGATGTGCCGACATTCACAGAAATGGGTTACCACTCGTTCGATACGGTCGGATGGCACGGCCTGTTCCTGCCTGCCGGCACGCCACCGGCCATTGCACAGAAGCTGGCCGCTGAGGTGAGCAGCATTCTGCGCATGCCGGACATCCTGGCGAAATTCAAGACCTTGGGTGTGTTGCCTGGCGGCGGTACGCCTGAGGAATTTCTGCAGCAGTTGAAGACGGACGCAGCGATTTACGCCAAGATCGCCAAGGCGGGCAATATCCGTGTAACCCAGTAGGCACGGTGTCATGCAACAGGCTGCTGTACCCTGCAGAACTCCGGCCGGAACACCTTTGAATGAAGATGGGGCTTCACAGCGTGCTGTTCTGGAACACGGCGGGCGTTTGCTGGCGATTCACTACACCGACTCGGCACCCGGCCTGACACAAGGCCCCGTCGTGGCGATGCTGCATGGGTCCGGCCCGGGCTCAACAGGATGGTCCAGCTTTGCCGCCAACCGCGATGCCTTGGTGGATGCAGGACACCGAGTGATCTGCCCGGATCTGCCAGGATGGGGGCGCAGTGCACCGGTCTTGTGTCTGGAGGACAGATCTTCGCTCAATGCGAGGGCACTCGCTGCGGTGCTCCAGACGGCAGGCGTCGAGCAGCCTGTCCACGTGATGGGCGCTTCCATGGGCGCCCACAGCGCAGTGGCTTTCGCCTTGCAGTGGCCCCGACGCGTAGCCAAGCTGGTGCTGGTGGCTGGAGGCACCGGCGGCCGAAGCAGCTTTCAGCCGGCGCAGCCCGAGGGCGTCCGGTTGATGCTGGCGTTCTATCGGTCGCCTACCGCCGAAAACATGCGAAGATTCATAGACGCGGTTGTCTGTGACCCGGCGCCATACACTGACGCGGTCATTCACAAAATGGTTGTCGCAGCACAATCGCGGCCAGAGCACTTGGACAACTTCAGCATGAGTCTTGCCCAGTATCCCCAACAGTTTGGCGACGTGGCACACAGGTTGTGTGACATCGCAGCGCCTGCGCTGGTGATCTGGGGCAGCGAAGACCGGGTGGTGCCATTGGACATCGGCATCCAGATGGCCGTGCGCATGCAGCAGGCAGATTTGCACGTCTTGGGGCGTTGCGGACACATACCCCATGTGGAGCAAGCCCACAAATTCAACCGGCTGGTGACCCAGTTCCTGTCGGTCTGAAGGCTGGGGCAGCGCAACACGCACCGTGGTCGGCCTACGCTCAACCGTGAAGCAAAGCGCCAACACCCCCCGCGACCATTTAACGGCCGGCTCGGTGGGTGCGTTGGACCCCGAGCTAGACGCCTTGCTGCGGCAGCACGCGCGGCGACAACGGCTGGCCAAGAAGGAACTGCTTTTTGCGCGCGGTTCGGCGCCTGATGCGATGTTCTGTATCGAACGCGGCCTGGTGCGCCTGTGCGTGACCAGCGTCAGCGGGCGGGAAGCGGTGTTGGGGTTGGTGACTCCTGGGCATTGGTTCGGCGAGGCGTCTGTATTTTCAGGACAGGCGCGTGCACACGACGCGTTCGCGGTGGTGCAAAGCGATCTGTTGGTGTTACCTGCCAAAACACTGCATCGCTTGGTGGACGAGCGTCCGGATTTTCTGCTGCAGTTCCTGCGCATGATGGGCCTGCGCTACAAGTCAACCTTGGACCGCATGGACGGCTCTGTGCTGGACCCCTTGCCCGTGAGGTTGGCCAGCAAGTTGTTGGACGCACATACCCTGGAAAACCCAAACGCCCGGCCGGGGGTACGCGTCGTGCTCGATGTTTCGCAGGAGGGCCTTGGACACATGCTGGGTGTATCCAGGCAGAGCGTCAACAAAGTCCTGAAGCAATGGGAGGGGCTTGGTGTGCTTCAGGTCAGCTACCGAAGCATTTTGCTTCTCGATCTGAAGGCGCTGAAGCGGCGGGCACTCCAGGCCCTCTGAAAACTCACGACGAGATGACCCACCTGTTTGTACGACCAATTGAGCGGTCATTCGGCATGTCACCCGACAACCTCAAATATCGATATTCCCCGCCCGCAGCGCGTTGGTCTCAATGAACTCCCTGCGGGGTTCAACTTCGTCGCCCATCAGCATGGTGAACACGCGGTCGGCTTCGATGGCGTCGTCGATCTGCACACGCAGCAGGCGGCGCACGGTGGGGTCCATGGTGGTTTCCCACAGCTGCTCGGGGTTCATCTCGCCCAGCCCTTTGTAGCGCTGGCGTGAGGTAGCGTGTTCGGCCTGGGCGATGAGCCAGCGCATGGCCTGGCGGAAGTCGCTGACTTTTTCTTCCTTGGCTTTTTCGCCGTCGCCGCGTTTGACGAAAGCGCCGTCACCCAGCAGGCTGCGGAAGGTGTCGGCGGCGGTGGCCAGCGCGCCGTAGTCGGCACCGTGCACGAAGTCTTGTGTGAGCACGCTGCTCTTCACGTTGCCGTGGTGGCGGCGGCTGATGCGCAGGATGGGTTTGTCGGTGCGGGCGTCGAACTCGCTGGACACGTCGGCCGGGGCACCGGTGGTGTTCAGTTCACGCAGCTTGGCCTGCAGCGCAACGGCGCTGGCTTCTGCGGCGGCGGGGGTGTCGAGGTCGAGCGCCACACCGTCGGCAATGGCGCGCAAGGCTTCGGCGTCCATGAAGTTGCCCAGGCGGGCGATGACGGCTTCAGCCAGCTGGTGTTTGCGCGCCAGCTCGTCCAGGGTTTCGCCGCGCAGCACGGTGGCGGTGTCGCCACCGGTGGACACACTGGCGTCCTTGAGGGCGATGCGCAGCAGGAAGGCATCGAGGTCGGGCGCACCTTGCAGGTACAGCTCTTCCTTGCCGGCCTTGACCTTGTACAGCGGCGGCTGCGCGATGTAGATGTGGCCACGCTCCACCAGCTCAGGCATCTGGCGGTAGAAGAAGGTGAGCAGCAGCGTGCGGATGTGCGCGCCGTCCACGTCGGCGTCGGTCATGATGATGATGCGGTGGTAACGCAGCTTGTCGACGTTGAAGTCGTCGCTGCCCGTGCTGCCGCCCGCCTTGCCGATGCCGGTGCCCAAAGCGGTGATCAGCGTCAAAATTTCGTTGCTGGTCAGCAGCTTTTCATAGCGTGCTTTTTCCACGTTCAGGATCTTGCCGCGCAGCGGCAGGATGGCCTGGAACTTCCGGTCGCGGCCCTGCTTGGCGGAGCCGCCGGCGGAGTCACCCTCGACGATGTAGATTTCGCAAAGCGAGGGGTCTTTTTCCTGGCAGTCGGCCAGTTTGCCGGGCAGGCCCATGCCGTCGAGCACACCTTTGCGGCGTGTCATTTCGCGGGCCTTGCGGGCGGCTTCACGGGCACGGGCGGCTTCCACGATCTTGCCGCAGATGATCTTGGCGTCGTTCGGGCGCTCCTGCAGGTAGTCGGTCAGCAAGCGGCCCACGATGTCTTCCACCGGTGCACGCACTTCGCTGGACACAAGTTTGTCCTTGGTCTGGCTGCTGAACTTGGGCTCGGGCACCTTCACGCTCAGCACGCAGCACAGGCCTTCGCGCATGTCGTCGCCGGTCACTTCAACCTTCGCCTTCTTGGCAAATTCGTGTTCTTCGATGTACTTGTTGATGACGCGGGTCATCGCGGCGCGCAGGCCGGTCAGGTGGGTGCCGCCGTCGCGCTGCGGGATGTTGTTGGTGAAACACAGCACCTGTTCGGTGTAGCCGCTATTCCACTGCATCGCCACTTCCACACCGATACTGGTGCCCGCGATGCCGCCATAGGTGTCGGCAGGCCGTTCACCCAGCGCGTAGAACACGTTGGGGTGCAGCACGGACTTGCCCTTGTTGATGAAGTCCACAAACCCCTTGACGCCGCCCGCGCCGGAGAAGTCGTCTTCCTTGCCGCTGCGTTCGTCGATCAGGCGGATACGCACGCCGTTGTTCAGGAAACTCAGTTCGCGCAGGCGTTTGCTGAGGATTTCGTAGTGGAAGTCGTGGTTCTCTTTGAAGATTTCGGTGTCGGGCAGGAAGTGCACTTCGGTGCCGCGTTTGTCGGTATCACCGATGACCTTCATGGGCGAGATTTCGACGCCGTCCACGGTCTCAATCAGGCGGTCTTGCACAAAGCCACGGCTGAATTCCAGCTCGTGGATCTTGCCTTCGCGGCGCACGACCAGACGCAGCATCACGCTCAGCGCGTTCACGCAGCTCACCCCCACGCCGTGCAGACCGCCCGACACCTTGTAGCTGTTCTGGTTGAACTTGCCACCTGCGTGGAGTTCGGTCAGCGCAATTTCGGCGGCGGAGCGTTTGGGCTCGTGTTTGTCGTCCATCTTCACCCCGGTCGGGATGCCGCGCCCGTTGTCGGTGACGCTGATGGAGTTGTCGGTGTGGATGGTGACGGCGATGTCGTCGCAGTGCCCGGCCAGCGCCTCGTCGATGGAGTTGTCCACCACCTCAAACACCAGATGGTGCAGCCCGGTGCCGTCGGACGTGTCGCCGATGTACATGCCCGGGCGTTTGCGCACGGCCTCCAGCCCTTCCAGGATGGTGATCGAGTTGGCGCCATAACCTTCGGACGCGCCCGCCTGGTTGGTGTCGATCTTGGGCTGGAAGCTGCTTTGGCTGCCACCCAGGTCGTTGCTGGGGTCGTTGTTGTCCGCTGCGGGCTGCTGGGATTCTGTGGTCATGGTCAACTTCACTTCATGTAAACCGGGGTTTTCAGGGAAAACACACCGGTTTTTGGCAATCTCTTTAATGACCAAACCCGCGTCGAACGCGGGTTGGTGCTGGGGATGTCGCTATGGTTTTTGCAGCCTAGATACGCATGGGCATCACAACGTACTTGAAGGTTTCGTTGTCGGGAATGGTCAACAACGCGGAGCTGTTGGAGTCCGACAGCGCAATCTGCACCATGTCCTGGTCCATGTTGCCCAGGGCGTCGATCAGGTAGGTGACATTGAAGCCAATCTCGATGCTGTCGCCGCCGTAGTCGATGTCGAGTTCGTCCACGGCCTCTTCCTGCTCGGCGTTGTTGGCGGCGATACGCAACGTGCCTGGGTCGATGTTCAGGCGCACACCCTTGAACTTGTCGCTGGTCAGGATGGCGGTACGCTGCAGGCTGGCCAGCAGGGCGGCGCGGCCCAGCGTGATGCTGTTCTTGTGGCCCTTGGGGATCACACGGTTGTAGTCAGGGAACTTGCCTTCGACCAGCTTGGTCACGAATTCCATGCCGCCAAAGTTGAACTTGGCCTGGTTGCTGGCGAACTGCATCTCGATGACGGGCTGGTTGTCGCCACCCGCGTCGGACAACAGGCGCTGCAGCTCCAGCACGGTTTTGCGCGGCAGGATCACCTCTTGTTTGGGCACATCCACATCCAGCGTGGCGGATGCAAATGCCAGGCGGTGGCCGTCGGTGGCCACCAGGCTCAGCTGTTTGCCTTCAGCGACAAACAAAATGCCGTTCAGGTAATAACGGATGTCATGCACCGCCATGGCAAACGACACCTGGCCCAGCAGGTCCTTCAATGTCTTTTGCGGCACGCTGAACACAGGGCCAAACGTGGCGGCTTCTTGCACCAGGGGGAAGTCTTCGGCAGGCAGGGTTTGCAGCGTGAAGCGGCTTTTGCCACCCTTGAGGATGAGTTTGCTCTGGTTCGACTCCAGGCTGACCGTCTGGTCGGCGGGCATGGTGCGCAGGATGTCGATGAGTTTGCGGGCACCAATGGTGGTGGTGAAATCACCAGTGTCGCCGTCGAGCTTGGCATGGGTGCGGATCTGGATTTCCAGGTCGCTGGTGGTGAGCTGCACCGTTTCCCCCGTCTTGCGGATCAGCACATTGGCCAGGATGGGCAGCGTGTGCCGCCGCTCCACAATACCTGCGACCGATTGCAGCGCCGCGAGCACTTTGTCTTGTGTTGCCTTCAGGACGATCATGTCAACCTCAATGGATTTCTGGGTGGAAAGGGTGTGTGGCGGCTCCCGACGCCCCCTGTAGTCGCCGTTGGCAACACACGGTATTTTCGCTGTTTTTTCGGGTGTTTTGCGGGGAGTGCAAACAGGGCACACGCAGTAGAAAGATCACGCCTGCTCAGCCCTTCAGCGTCTGTTCCAGCACGTGCAGCTGCTGGTTCAATTCGGTCAGTTGCTGGCGTTCACCCGAAATCTTGCGCACAGCGTGCAAGACGGTGGTGTGGTCGCGCCCGCCAAACAGCTCGCCAATTTCGGGCAGGCTCTTTTGCGTCAGCTCTTTGGCCAAGTACATCGCAATCTGGCGCGGCCGGGCAATACTCGCCGGGCGCTTCTTGCTGTACATGTCGGCGACCTTGATCTTGTAGTAGTCGGCCACCGTTTTCTGGATGTTTTCCACAGAAATCTGCCGGTTCTGGATCGACAGCAGATCACGCAGTGCTTCACGGGCCAGCTGGATGGAGATTTCCTTCTGGTTAAAGCGTGAATAGGCCAGGATCTTGCGCAGCGCGCCTTCCAGCTCGCGCACGTTGGAGCGCACGTTTTTAGCGACGAAGAAGGCCACTTCCTCGGGCATTTCGGTGCCTTCGGTGCGGGCCTTGTTGATCAGAATAGCGACACGCATTTCCAGCTCGGGCGGCTCGATGGCAACGGTCAGGCCCGAGTCAAAACGCGATACCAGGCGCTCGTGGATGTCGGCCAGGCCCTTGGGATAGGTGTCCGACGTCATCACGATGTGTGACTTTTTGGCGAGCAGGGCTTCAAACGCGTTGAAGAATTCTTCCTGCGTGCGGTCTTTGTTGGCGAAGAACTGCACATCGTCGATGAGCAGCAGGTCGAGCGAGTGGTAACGCTCTTTAAACTCGTCAAAAGTGCGCCGTTGGTAGGCTTTGACCACATCCGTCACGAACTGCTCGGCATGGATGTAGAGAACTTTGGAGTCTGGCTTGTCGGCCAGCAGGCGGTTGCCCACAGCGTGCATCAAATGGGTCTTGCCCAGGCCCACGCCGCCGTAGATGAACAGCGGGTTGTACAAATGACCCGGCATACCAGCCACATGCATGGCGGCAGCGCGCGCCATGCGGTTGGCCGTACCCTCCACCAGAGTGTCGAAGGTGAGGGCGTTGTTGAGACGGGTCTTGAAGACGGCCGACGCGGCCTCGTCCCCCAGGCCCGCAGGCTCCACCGGCGCACGTGCGTCCAGCGTGGAGGGGATAGAGAAAGGTTTGGCGGGCGCTTCACGCTGAGCAAGCACTAACTCCAACACAACAGCCTGGCCGTAAATTTTCTCCAGCATGGCTGAGATGCGGCCCGCGTACTGCGCCCGGATCCAGTCCATCTTGAAGCGGTTGGCCACAAACAGGGTGACCTTGGAGAAGTCTTCGGTGACCTGGGCGGTGAGGGGTTTGATCCAGGTGTTGAACTGCTGCTCGGGCAGCTCCTGGGCCAGTTGCTCGGCACAGGCCTGCCAGAGGCTGTGCCCTGCATCCGGGTCACCAGCGCCATGGGAATGGGCGTCTGAAGACCCGCTGGCGGGTGAATTACGGGAGTGTTCCTCGGTCATTGTTATCGTTGTACTTCTGTGGATAGTGTGGTGCGCGGAACCGCCGAATTGTAATTTATCAAGCACTTATCCACAACGACGCAGGCCCCAAACCGCCCGGTTTTTGCGGGTATTCACTCCATCTAAAAAATCCCCGCGCGCGGCAGGCATTGTCAGCACGTCGGAAGTTTGCGATAATCGCGGGTTTCCCTGAATGCTTCAGGGTGATTGACCATGTCCTGGCACGCTTTTGCCAGCATTTCATGGGCATGCGCAGTGCCAACCGCACCGTTCACGCCTGTGCCAGGACTCCACTGAATCTTTCGAGGAATACACCATGAAACGCACTTACCAGCCTTCCAAAATCCGCCGCGCACGTACCCACGGTTTTCTGGTTCGCATGAAGACCCGCGGCGGCCGTGCCGTGATCAACGCTCGCCGCGCCAAGGGCCGTAAGCGCCTGGCTGTCTAAGCCCCCCGATTCAGGCAGCCCGTTGTGGCGCGTGAACCGGCGCGAGCAGGCACCCAACCCGGTGGTTGATGTGCAGCGGCTCCAGACACGTCCGCAGTTTCAGGCTGCCATGGCGGGAGGCACTGTCGCCCGCACCGCCCATTTTGCGTTGCACCGCCTGGTGCTGGACGCAGACTCCCCCGCAGAGCCCGGCTCTGTGTTGCCCGATGGGCAGCACACACCGCAGGCTCTGTTTGGTGTTTGTGGTTCTGGCGTACCTGCCGTGTGGATGGGGGCGCTGGTGCCCAAACGCTGGGCCAAACGGGCGGTGACGCGCAACACCATCAAACGGCAGATCTACAACGTCAGTGCGGGTTTTGAGGCCTCGCTGCCCCAGGCCGCCCATGTGGTGCGCCTGCGTGCGGAGTTCAGCCGCAAGCTGTTTGTGAGTGCCACGTCCGACGCCCTGAAATGTGCCGTGCGCGATGAGCTTCACCAGCTGTTCAGCCGCGCAGACCAGGCGCCCCAGGCGCGGGTGGCCGCATGATCGTGCAGCGCTGCCTCATCACCCTGGTCAAAGGGTACCGCCTGCTGCTCAGCCCCTGGCTGGGGTCGGCTTGCCGGTTCGAGCCCACGTGTTCGGTGTATTCGCTGCAGGCGCTGGAGCAACACGGCGCAGCGGCGGGCAGTTATTTGACCTTGAAGCGGCTGGTCCGCTGCAACCCCTGGTGTGAGGGCGGGCATGATCCCGTGCCTGACAGTTTTTCCCTCTTCTCGCGCTGCCTTGCAGTGCAGACGTCGCAGGTTTCCTCGCAACATTCTTCACAAAAGAAGTCTTCATGAACGACATCCGCCGCACCATCTTGTGGGTGATATTTGGCTTTTCCATGGTTTTGCTGTGGGACAAGTGGCAAGTTCACAACGGGAAACAGGCCTCTTTCTTCCCATCGTCCACAACCGCATCGGCCCCTGCTGCCCCCGCATCGGCGGCCAATGGTGCTGCCAGCACGTCCAGCGTGCCGACCGCCACCACGGGTGGCGCTACGGCTGCGCAGGTGCCTGGTGAAGCTGCACGTGTGAGCCCCGCTGCCCATGAACGTGTGACGTTCAACACCGACGTGCTGGAAGTCACGTTCGACACGCTGGGTGGCTCGATGGTCAAGACATCGCTGCCCCGCTTTAAGGCGCTCGACAAGAGTGGCAAAACCTTTGTGCTGCTCGACGAAAGTGCTGACCGGGTGTACCTGGCCCAGACCGGTCTGGTGGGTGGCGACTTCCCCAACCACAAGACGCCGCTGACGCTGGTGCCCGGCGACCGCACACTGAAAGACGGCCAGAACGAGCTGGTGGTGCGTTTCGAGTCGCCCGACGTGGGCGGTGTGAAGCTGGTGAAGACCTACACGTTTGAGCGTGGTTCGTACGCGGTGCGTGTGCAGCACGACGTGCAGAACACCGGCACAGCCGCCGTGGCCCCGCAGCTCTACATGCAGCTGGTGCGTGACGGCAACCCGCCCCCTGGCGAGTCCTCGTTCTATTCCACCTTTACCGGCCCGGCCATCTACACCGAAGCCAAGAAGTACCAGAAGGTCGAGTTCAAGAGCATCGAGAACAACAAGGTGGACGTGGAAAAAACCGCGACCAACGGTTATGTGGCCATGGTGCAGCACTATTTCGCATCGGCCTGGCTGCTGGCCGACGGCCTCAAGCGCGACCTGTTCACCCGCAAGGTGGACAACAACCTGTATGCCGTGGGCATGATCACCCCCCTCGACAGCATTGCGCCGGGTGCCACCCAATCGGTGCAGTCCAAGCTGTTTGTGGGCCCACAAGAAGAAAAAGTGCTGGAGTCGCTGGCCCCCGGCCTGGAGCTGGTCAAGGACTACGGCTGGCTGACCATCCTGGCCAAGCCGCTGTACTGGCTGCTGACGCTGCTGTACGGCTTCCTGGGCAACTGGGGCTGGGCCATCGTGGCGCTGGTGGTGCTGCTGAAGATTGCGTTCTACTGGCTCAACGCCAAGGCCTACGCCAGCATGGCCAAGATGAAGGCGGTGAACCCGCGCATCACCGAGATGCGCGAACGCCTGAAGGACAAGCCGCAGCAGATGCAGCAGGAGATGATGAAGATCTACCGCGAGGAAAAGATCAACCCGATGGGTGGCTGCTTCCCCATCATGGTTCAGATCCCCGTGTTTATTGCGCTCTACTGGGTGCTGCTGTCGAGCGTGGAAATGCGCGGTGCGCCCTGGATCTTGTGGATCACCGACCTGTCCTCCCCTGACCCGTATTTCATCCTGCCGCTGGTCATGACGGCCACCTCGCTGCTACAGACCTGGCTGAACCCCACACCACCCGATCCGCTGCAGGCCAAGCTGATGTGGCTGATGCCGCTGATCTTCAGCGTGATGTTCTTCTTCTTCCCCGCCGGCCTGGTGCTGTACTGGGTGACGAACAACATCTTGTCCATCGCACAGCAGTGGTTCATCAACAAACGCCTGGGCGTGTTGGTCACACCGAGCAACCCGATCAAACTGTTCTTCGACAAGAAGCCTGAAGCCGAGAAGAAATAAACAGCGCAGCCCGCAAGCCGGGCCTGAGTACCACGCCGCCGCCCCCAGGGTCGGCGGCGTTTTTGTTGGAAGATACACACCATGCCAAACCACCCCACCGACCCGATCGCCGCCATTGCCACCGCTCCCGGACGGGGTGCCGTGGGTATCGTGCGGCTCAGTGGGCGCGACCTGTCGCCGGTGATCGGCTTGCTGTGTGGCCGCAGCCTGCACGCGCGTGAGGCCACCTACCTGCCATTCCGGGACGCTGCAGGCCAGCCGATCGACCACGGGCTGGCCATCCACTTCCCGGCGCCGCATTCGTACACCGGCGAAGACGTGCTGGAGCTGCAGGCCCACGGCGGGCCGGTGGTGCTGCAACTGCTGCTGGCGCGATGCTTGGAGGCCGCGGCTTCGCTGGACCCGGCTACCGGCCAGCCCCGTCTGCCGGGTATGCGGGTGGCGCGGCCGGGGAGTTTTCGGAGCGGGCCTTTTTGAACGACAAGATCGACCTGGCGCAGGCCGAGGCGATTGCCGACCTGATCGACGCCAGCACCGAGGCCGCCGCACGCAGCGCCAGCCGCTCGCTGTCGGGCGAGTTCTCGCGCGAGGTGCACACGCTGCGCGACGCGCTGATCCACCTGCGGATGCTGGTCGAGGCCACACTCGACTTTCCTGAGGAAGAAATTGACTTCCTGCGCAAGGCAGATGCGCACGGACAGCTATCAAAATTGAAGCAAAATCTGGCCGCCGTCATGCAGCGTGCGCAGCAGGGTGCGCTGCTGCGCGAGGGCATCAAGGTGGTGATTGCGGGGCAGCCCAACGCAGGCAAGTCCTCGCTGCTCAACGCCCTGGCCGGGGCCGAGCTGGCCATCGTCACCCCGGTGGCGGGCACCACCCGTGACAAGGTCACCGAAACCATCCAGATCGAGGGCGTGCCAGTGCATGTGATCGACACCGCAGGGCTGCGCGAAAGTGACGATGTGGTCGAAAAAATCGGCATCGAACGCGCCTGGGCCGAGATTGGGGGGGCAGACGCGGTGCTGTTTCTGCACGATCTGACGCGTGCAAATGCTCCTGAATACATAGCTGAAGACGCACGCATAGCAAGCGCTATAGGCCAAAAAGTCTTAAAAACTGGGCGTGTGATCGACGTCTGGAACAAACTGGACGCGGCCCCGGGCGCGGCCCTGCCCGCAGGCCTGGCGTTGTCGGCCAAGACCGGTGCGGGTTTGCAGCAGCTGCGCCAGACCCTGCTGGACGTGGCTGGCTGGCAGTCTGCGCCCGAGGGCGTGTACCTGGCCCGCGAGCGCCATGTGCAGGCGCTGCGCCGGGTGGACCAGCACCTGGAGCGGGCCAACACACTGCTGGCCCTGCAGGCCCAGGCGCTCGACCTGCTGGCCGAAGAATTACGCTTGGCGCAGAACGCACTCAATGAAATCACCGGCGAATTCAGCTCGGACGACCTGCTCGGTGTGATTTTTTCAAGTTTTTGTATCGGCAAATAAAACCCTGGGCCGCATGGGCAGGGCGTTTGCGGGGACAGGTGTAAACAAATGTTAGATCTGCTTGTGCAGCCTGTGCAGGCAGGTTAATTTGGCTGCACCATGCATTTTCCGCCCGCCCCACCATCCCCCGCCGACCTGCACCAGCTTGTGCAGGCCATCACCCACAACCCGGCGGAGGACACCCTCACCAACTCACTCACTGCCGCGCAGTGGGAGCTGCTCACGGGGTATTTACAGCTGTGTGTGCTGGTGCCCGGTGAAGTCCTGATCACCTGCGGAGCGGCAGACCGCGCCGTGTATTTTGTCGAAAGCGGCAGCCTCAGCGTGCATTTTGAGGACGACAAGGGCCGCCTCAAGCTGGCTCTGGTGGGGGCCGGTGGCCTGCTGGGTGAAGGGGCCTTTTTTGCCCATGGGCCACGCAGCGCGACCGTACAGGCCGGCAGCGCCTGCCGGGTGTGGAGCCTGACACCCATCCGTTTTGCCGAGTTGTCCAACCGCCAGCCAGCGCTGGCACTGGGGCTGGTGATGGCCATGGGCGGGGTGCTGGCCAAGCGCCTGGCCAACCGCCGCCGCCGTATTGCCACCACCTGATTCGGCGGCGGGCCGGGCTGCTTCAACCAGCCCTTTAATTGTTTCCATGTGTTTCAAAGCCAGGGTCAACCGGCTGCTGAATCGCCAATAATGGCGGCTGGGCGCACTGCTTGCCAAGTGCGACCGCCCACCCCATTCAGGAAACCGCACATGACGTTGATGAGCTGGCTTTTTGGCCAAAAACCCGCACTGCCCTTGGTTCCGGCCGAAACCATGAGTGTCATGATGGGTGACGAAACCCGTCCTTTGCTACGGGGCCCCAATGGCTGGGTCGAGCCACCCCAGGCCCACCAATTTTTTGCCCCAACCCCGAAGCCAGAGCAGACCCACAATCGTGACAAATTGTATTCAGTGGTCCGCGAATGTATGACCCGGGCGGGGGTGCTTTCGGTCAGCTACAAGTTCAAGGTGCTGTCGCTGGACCGCCGCGGCACCCGTTTTCTGGTGATGGTGGATGTGGCCCGTTCGGCGGGCGGCGACACCGCGCGGCTGAGCGAGATCGAGGCCATGATGGCGCAAACCTGCAAGGCCCGCCACGGCATCCAGGTCTCTGCCGTGTACTGGCGTATGCATGACCATGTGGCAGTGGGCGTGCCACAACGGATGGCCACACCCAAAGCCGCCCCCACGGCTGCGCCCACCCGGCTCCGGCCAGACCAGGTGGCGGACCATGAAGTGGCAGCCTTCCGGCAGGCGCTGGCAGGGGGCGCCGCCCCGGGTGCCGCCACCCACCGCTCGGCCCCTCCCGCAACAGCACGCCCCACATCCTCCGTACCGGGCTGGGAACGTGACGAACGCGCGGGCCGGGACACGGTGCCCCCCGGGCTGGGCACCACCCAGTACGGCGACCTGCAGTAAGAGCAGGTTCAAAGGGCCCGCGCCGGGCGGAACTCAGTGCCCGGCGAAATCCACCAGCGTGAAGACGGTGAGACCGTCGGCCCGCAGGCGGTCGGAGCCACCCAGTTCGGGCAGGTCCACAATAGCTGCTCCCTCCGTCACGGTGGCCCCCAGCTTCTCCAGCAGGCGTTTGCCCGCCATCATGGTGCCGCCGGTGGCGATCAGGTCGTCAATCAGCAGCACCCGGTCACCGGCTTTAACGGCGTCGGTATGGAGCTCCACCGTGGCGCTGCCGTATTCGAGCTCGTAGGTTTCTTCCACCGTCGTGAACGGCAGCTTGCCCTTCTTGCGGATGGGCACAAAACCCACGTTCAACTCGTACGCCACCACCGCACCCATGATGAAACCACGGGCGTCCAGCCCGGCCACCACGTCGGGGCGCATGGCCGGGTCCATGTAGCGGTGCACAAAGGCGTCGATCAGCACCCGGAACACCTTGGGGTTTTGCAGCAGCGGTGTGATGTCGCGAAACTGCACACCCGGCGCGGGCCAGTCGGGCACGGTGCGCATGTGTTGGCGAAGGTAGTCGTTGACGTGGAGGTCGTGCATGGCGTGTGGGAGAGGTGAACAACGGTGGATTTTGCCGTGTCCCCACCAGAGTCCACGTCGGGGTTAACCGCGCAGCAGTTTTTCGGAGGCGATGGCCAGCGCTTCGGGTTTGCCAGACAGCACCAGCGTGTCCCCGTCCTGCAGCACCGTGTCGTCCAGCGGCACACTGGTTTTGCCGTTGGCATGCCGCAGGCTGACCAGGCGCACACCCACGGCGTGTAAGGCCAGGTGACCCAGCGGTTTGCCGAGGGTGCGGGCACCCAGCGGCATGGTGACGGTGGTGAGGCGCTCCTGGTCGCGTTCATGCGCGGTGTCGTCGTCGGCCCCGTGGAAGAAGCCGCGCAACAGGTTGTAACGTGCGTCGCGCTGGTCCTGCACGGTGCGGATCACGCGGCGCATCGGCACACCCACCAGCGCCAGCGCATGGCTGGCCAGCATGAGTGAACCTTCGATAGACTCCGGCACCACTTCGGAGGCACCGGCGGCGGTGAGTTTTTCCAGATCGTGGTCGTCCTGCGTGCGCACGATCACGGGCACATGCGGGGCATGGGCGCGGGTGTGGCCCAGCACCTTGAGTGCGCCGGGCACGTCGAGGTAGGTGATGACCACGGCGCTGGCACGCGCCAACCCGGCAGCCACCAGGGCCTGCAGCCGCGCCGCATCGCCAAACACCACCGAGTCACCCGCCGCCGCAGCCTGGCGCACGCGGTCGGGGTCCAGGTCCAACGCCATGTAGGGGATGTTTTCGCGCTCCAACATCTTCGCGAGGTTCTGGCCACAACGGCCATAGCCACAAATGATGACGTGTTGGTTGGCGTTGATGGACTTGCGCGCAATGGTGGTCATCTGCAGCGACTGCAGCAGCCATTCGCTGCTGGCCAGCTTCATCACGATGCGGTTGCTGGCCATGATGATGAAAGGTGTGGCCAGCATCGACAACACCATCGATGCGAGGATCGGGTTCATGAGTGCGGGCGGCACCAGGTTCTGCCCTTGTGCCAGTGACAACAGCACAAAGCCGAACTCACCCGCTTGCGCCAGGTACAGCCCGGTGCGCAACGACACCCCTGCGGTAGCCCCCAGCCCACGCGCCAGCAGCGTGATCAGGCCAAACTTGAGCAGCAGCGGCACCACCAGCAAGCCCAGCACGAGGCCCCAGCGCTCCAGCACGATGTGCCAGTCCAGCATCATGCCGATGGTGATAAAAAACAGGCCCAGCAACACGTCGTGGAAGGGGCGGATGTCGGTCTCCACCTGGTGTTTGTATTCGGTTTCCGACACCAGCATGCCCGCGATAAAAGCGCCAAGCGCCAGGCTCAACCCGGCAATTTCGGTCAGCCACGCCAGCCCGAGGGTGATGAGCAGCAGGTTCAGCATGAACAGTTCTTCGCTGCGCCGCCGTGCCACCAGGGTCAGCCACCAACGCATCACCTTCTGGCCGCCCACCAGCAGCAGGGTGACCAGCACCGTGGCCTTCAGCATGGCCACGCCCAGCGCATAAAAAAACTCGTCCGGTGACGATCCCAGCGCCGGGATCAACACCAGCAGCGGCACCACGGCCAAGTCCTGGAACAGCAGGATGCCCATGATGCGTTTGCCGTGTTCACTCTCCAGCTCCAGCCGTTCGGCCATGAGTTTGACCACGATGGCCGTGCTGCTCATCGCCAGCGCACCCGACAGCGCCACCGCCGTCTGCCAGCCCATGTTCCAGTACGCCGGAAACAGCCGGGCCAGGAGTAATGAGCCACCAATCGACGCAGCCATGGTCAGCAGCACCTGCAACATGCCCAAACCAAACACATGGCGGCGCATGGCGCGTAACTTGGGCAGGCTGAACTCCAGTCCGATCGCAAACATGAGAAACACCACACCAAATTCACCCAGATGGCGCACCCCTGCCGAGTCCTGCGCCAGCGCCAGCGCGTGCGGCCCAATCAGCACCCCGGCCGCCAGGTAACCCAGCATGGGCGGCAGCTTCATGCTGCGGCAGGCCACCACACCGAGGACGGCGGCCAGCAGATACAGCAGCGTGAGAGAAAGTGACGACATCCCCTGATGCTAGCAAGGGACGAGCCGGGTGTATTGGCTCACCCCATGACAAGCCCGCGTCCGCTCCAGCAGACACCGCGGAACTGGCTTTGCCAGGCCGCTGGTGGAGCCCCCTGCAAGGGGGTTGGCGCAGCGACACGCAGTGCGCGAAGCCTGGGGGTGAGCCATTAGGTTCGTCGATAGAATCAGCGGATGACCCACAGCCCCCCTACCACGCAGCCTTTTGACGCTGCGCAGGCAATCCGACTGGCGCAGGAAACCTTTGACATCGAAGCCGCAGCAGTGCTGGGGCTTCGCAGCCGTGTGGAGGGTGCTGAAGACGGTGCGTTTGTCCGCGCCGTGCGCCTGGTGCTCGCCGTTCAGGGGCGTGTGGTGGTGATGGGTATGGGCAAAAGTGGCCACGTGGGCCGCAAGATTGCGGCCACGCTGGCCTCCACGGGCACCCCCGCCCTGTTTGTGCACCCGGCCGAGGCCAGCCATGGCGACCTGGGCATGGTCACGGCCAGCGATGTGGTGCTGGCCATCTCGAACAGCGGTGAAGTGGCCGAACTCACCGTGATCCTGCCGGTCATCCGGCGCCTGGGTGTGCCGCTGATTGCGCTGACCGGTGGCGCACAGTCCACCCTCGCACTCCATGCCGACGTGGTGCTCAACAGTGCGGTAGACCGCGAAGCCTGCCCGCTGAACCTGGCCCCCACGGCCAGCACCACGGCCCAACTCGCGTTTGGCGACGCGCTGGCCGTGGCCGTGCTGGACGCACGCGGTTTCAAGCCCGAAGACTTTGCCCGTTCGCACCCGGGTGGTGCCCTGGGCCGCAAGCTGCTGACCCATGTGCGTGATGTGATGCGCAGTGGCGACAGCCTGCCACGGGTGCGCCCCGACACCAGTTTCAGCGCACTGATGCGTGAGATGAGTGACAAACGCCTGGGTATGGCCGTGGTGGTGGAGCCCGACGGCCGGATCGCCGGGGTGTTTACCGACGGTGACCTGCGCCGTCTGGTGGAAAGTGGTGCCGACCTGCGCGACCGCAGCGCCCAAGCCGTGATGCACACCTCGCCCCGCACCATCCGCCAGGATGCCCTGGCCGTGGATGCCGCCGAGCTGATGGAGCAGCACGGCATCACCAGTGTGCTGGTGGCGGACGCCGGTGGCGTATTGCAGGGCATCGTGCACATTGGCGACCTGATGCGTGCAAAAGTTATCTGATCACGCCATGACCTTGTCTGTTGTGCCCCATTCTGCGGTGTTGCCCGCGCTTTCTTTTCCGCCCGAACTGCTGCTCAAGGCGCAGGGCGTGCGTGTCGCTTTTTTCGACGTGGACGGTGTGCTGACCGACGGCGGACTGTATTTTGCGGAGTTCACCCCCGGTGATGCCCGCGGTACGGGCGACGGTGCCCCCGCAGCCGGTGAAACCATCAAACGTTTCAACACGCTGGACGGGCACGGCATCAAATTGCTGCAGCGCGCAGGCATCACCCCGGTGGTGATCACCGGGCGCGACTCGCGGGTTTTGCGCACACGCCTGCAGGCGCTGGGCGTAGTGCATGCCCACTACGGCACCGAAGACAAGCGCCCCGCTGCCGAGGCCACCCTGCACACGCTGGGCCTGGGCTGGCACCAGGCCGCAGCCATCGGGGACGACTGGCCCGATCTGGCGGTGATGCGGCGCAGCGCATTTGCGTGCGCCCCGGCCAATGCCCATATCGAAGTACGCGCTAGTGCACACCACGTAACCCAGGCTTTGGGCGGCCACGGCGCAGCACGCGAGTTTTGCGACATCCTGCTGGTGGCCAGCGGACAGTACGCACGCCTGCTGGCGGAGAGCGCCCCATGAAAAAGCTGGCCCGCCTGACCTGGGACCGCTTGTCCATCTACCTGCCCGTGATGCTGATGGGTTTGCTGGCGCTGGGCACTTACTGGCTTGTACGCATCACCCCCACAACCAGCGCGCCCGAACCGGAGCAGCAGGTGCGGCATGAGCCAGACTACTTCATGCGCACGTTTTCGGTGAAGACCTTCAACGAAAAAGGGCAGCTGCAGAGCGAAGTCAACGGCATTGAAGGCAGGCACTTCCCCGACACCGACACGCTGGAGATTGACCAGGTGCGTATGCGCTCGTTCAACCAGGACGGCAAGGTCGTTGTGGCCACCGCCGACCGCGCCCTGAGCAACAGCGACGGCTCGGAGGTGCAGCTGTTTGGCAATGCCATTGTGGTGCGCGAGGCCTCCACCGATGCCAGCGGGCGCGTGGACCCACGCCTCGAATTCCGCAGCGAGTTTTTGCACGCCTATGTGAACACCGAACGTGTCAAAACCAACCAGCCCGTGGTGATGACACGGGGCAACGACCGATTCACCGGCGACGCGATGGACTTTGACAACCTGAGCCGGGTAATGAACCTGCAAGGCCGTGTGCGTGGTGTGCTGATGCCCGGCCCGGCGAAGTCGGCCAAATAAACCTGCTTGCGCAGAAAGGTGACCCCAGCATGAGCCCTCTGGTCTTTATCACCGGCGCATCCAGCGGCATCGGGCAGGCCCTGGCCTGGCGCTTCCACCAGGCGGGTTACCGGCTGGCACTGGTGGCACGCCGCACTTCCGAGATGAAATCTTGGGCTGACGCACAAGGAATAAGCGCAGACAGCTATCAAATTTATAGTGCGGACGTGTCTGACATCGGCTGCATCACGGCCGCAGGGCAGGACTGCATCCGCCGCCAGGGTGTGCCCGACGTGGTGATCGCCAACGCGGGCATCAGTGTGGGTATGGACACGGCGGTATTTGAAGACCTGGATGTGATGGCCCGCACGTTTGCCACCAACAACATGGGTATGGCCGCGACCTTCCACCCCTTCATCGACGCCATGGTGCAGCGCCAATCAGGCGCGCTGGTCGGTATTGGCAGTGTGGCGGGCATCCGTGGGCTGCCGGGCCATGGCGCGTACTGCGCCAGCAAGGCGGCGGCCATCGGTTACTGCGAGAGCCTGCGCGGCGAACTGCGCGCATCGGGCGTCAAAGTGGTGACGCTGTGCCCCGGCTACATCGACACACCACTCACCCAGCACAACCGTTATACGATGCCGTTTCTCATGCAGCCGGCCGACTTTGCCGACAAGGCGTTCGGTGCCATTGCCGCCGGGGCGAGTTACCGCGTGATTCCGTGGCAGATGGGTGTGGTGGCCAAAGCCATGCGACTGCTGCCCAACCCGGTGTTTGACCGGTTGTTTGCGGGCCGCCCCCGCAAGCGCCGCCAGCACGAGGGGTAAAAACGCTGGCGCCAAGGTCAGTGCCTGTGTATTCAGGGCTCCCATGAAAAAAGGCCCCGAAGGGCCTTGTTGGGTGTGCGCATACAACTGCGCAGCAACAGCGGATCAGTAACCGCCGCCACCGCCGCCATAACCACCACCACCGCCGCCGGAGCGACCACCGCCGCCGCCACCGCGTGGACCGGCACCGTAGGGGCTGCGGAAACCACCGTCACCGCCGCCACCACCACCGCTGCGTCCACCGCCGCCGCCGCCGTAACCACCTCCACCACCACTGCGTCCGCCACCGCCTCCACCGCCTCCACCGCCTCCACCGCCGTAGCCGCCACCGCCTCCACCGCCTCCACCGCCATAACCACCTCCGCCGCCTCCGCCATATCCGCCGCCACCACCGCTACGGGGTGGGCGGGCTTCCATGGGACGCGCTTCGTTCACAACGATGCTGCGGCCACCAAGAGGTTGGCCATTCATGCCGTTAACAGCGGCCTGCGCTTCGGCGTCGCTACCCATCTCGACAAAGCCAAAACCCTTGGAGCGACCGGTTTCGCGTTCCATCATGACCTTGGCACTGGTCACAGAGCCAAATTGGGAGAAAGCCTGCTCCAGATCGCTGTCGCGAACGGTGTAGGGCAGATTGCCGATGTACAGTTTGTTGCCCATCTAGGGACTCCTCAAGAACACATTGGAAACAAGCGATGGAGTCCGGATAACGCAATCAACAAACTAAACGACGCGAAACGACCTGACACCACAAAAATGTGTGCATTTATGCACACATTTGCATTATGGGCCTAAATTTCCAAAAAAAAGCAAGCTTTTATTTCGTGCAAGTTGTGCCCAGTTTGCACACGCAAAAAAGGGACCCGAGGGTCCCTTTTTTGCAACTGGCGGTGAGATTCACCGCAGCACGGGCCGCGAGGCCGGTGTATCAGTAGCTGCTACGGCCACCGCCGTAACCACCGCCGCCGCCACCACCGTAGCCGCCGCCGCCGGAACGGCCGCCGCCGCCGCCGTAACCGCCGCCACCACCGAAGCCGCCACCGCTACGGGGTGGGCGGGCTTCCATTGGGCGGGCTTCGTTGACGACCAGATCACGGCCACCGAAAGATTGGCCATGCACGCCTTGGATGGCGGATTGTGCTTCGGCATCGCTGCCCATTTCGACAAAGCCGAAACCCTTGGAGCGGCCGGTGTCACGTTCCATCATGACCTTGGCGCTGCTGACCGAGCCGTACTGGCTGAAAGTCTGCTGCAGGTCTTCGTCACGGAAAGAATAGGGCAGGTTGCCCACGTAAAGTTTGTTGCCCATGAAGGACTCCTAAAAAAACTCAAAATGCGATGGGAGTCCGATAGCAATCAACAAACCTATGACGACTTCAAAGACGCGAACTGACCAATCACCGCTGACTTACGCCGCCTTTTGACGGGCAGCATTGGCAATTATGCGCTATTTCTGCAAAAGGGCATCCAAACACACGTAGGGGTGATCCCCAAGCACAAGTGTGTTGGGTGTACCGCTCTGCGTGTTTACCCTGACGAAATGTCGGCGGGCGGGTACAATATGGGTTGTCATTGGGGAGTAGCCACCCTTCTTTCCTGCGGGAATTGAGAGGGGCTTGCATCAACAGACTTGTGGGACCGTGGCCATGCTGCCCGGCTTTCATATGGTGCAAGCGATTCTGCCGACGACTCCGGGCCAGCGCCCGGGGGCGTTATTCGGATTCAGCGAGACCTTTGGCTGTACAGCCTCCGCTTCAGGCCGGGGATGTTGTGCAGTCATTGGTTTTTTGTTTCCGGCCGGAGTAGTGAATCGAATCATGGAAGCTTTCCTCGTCTCCACAGGCATCGTCTCCCTCGCTGAAATGGGTGACAAGACCCAATTGCTGGCACTTGTACTTGCTGCCCGCTTTCGCAAACCCTGGCCCATTGTTCTGGGCATCCTCACCGCCACACTGATCAACCACGCACTCGCGGGTGTTGTGGGTGCCTGGGTGACCACGCAACTCGGCCCTGATGTGTTGCGCTGGGTGTTGGGTGTGTCCTTCATCGCCATGGCGGTCTGGATGCTGGTACCCGACAAGCTGGATGGCGATATCGAGCAGTCCCCGCGCGCAGGGGTGTTCGTGACCACGGTGGTCGCGTTCTTCTTGGCCGAGATGGGCGACAAGACGCAGATCGCCACAGTGATGCTCGCCGCGCGTTACCCTGAATACCTGCTGTGGGTGGTGGCGGGCACCACCTTCGGCATGATGCTGGCCAATGCGCCCGTGGTCTGGCTGGGTGAACGTATCACGCGGCGTGTGCCGATCCGCACGGTGCACCTGGTGTCCGCAGTCATCTTTGCGGTGCTGGGCGTCGTGGCTTTGACGGGCTGGGGCAGTTGATATACTGATTCCACGCGCCGATTTGCTCCAGCTTGCGGGCGCTTAATAAATACTGCTAAAGACCGACCGATGTACATCCGACCCGGCCTTGTTCTTTAGCGACGCCGGGTTTTTTCATGTCCATGATCGCCACACCTCAGTCCATGCATTTCGCCGCCCCTCTGCCCCTGCAGAGTGGGGCGTCGCTGCGTGACTACACCTTGGCCTACGAGACCTACGGCACGCTGAATGCCGACCGCTCCAACGCCGTACTGATCTGCCACGCACTCAACGCATCCCACCATGTGGCCGGTGTGTACGCAGGCCAGCCCAAAAGTGAAGGCTGGTGGGACAACATGATCGGCCCCGGCAAACCGGTGGACACCAACCGCTTCTTCGTGATCGGGGTGAACAACCTCGGCTCCTGCTTCGGCTCCACCGGCCCGATGCACACCAACCCGGACACGGGCCGTATCTATGGTGCCGACTTCCCCGTGGTCACGGTGGAGGACTGGGTGAACGCCCAGGCCCGCCTGCTCGACGCCCTCGGCATCCAGTCCCTGGCCGCCGTGATGGGCGGCAGCCTGGGTGGTATGCAAGCGCTGAGCTGGACGCTGCAGTACCCCGAGCGCGTGCGCCACGCGGTGGTGGTGGCCAGCGCGCCCAACCTGAACGCCGAGAACATCGCCTTCAACGAAGTGGCGCGCCGCGCCATCGTGACCGACCCCGACTTCCACGGCGGCCACTTTTACGAACACAACACCGTGCCCAAACGCGGCCTGCGTATCGCCCGCATGATTGGCCACATCACCTACCTGAGTGATGACGTGATGAATGCCAAGTTTGGCCGTGGGCTGCGCGAAGCAGTGGTGGACAGCGTCACCGGCTACCGCTATTCCACGCAAGACGTCGAGTTTGAAATCGAGAGTTACCTGCGCTACCAAGGCGACAAGTTCAGCGAATACTTCGACGCCAACACCTACCTGCTGATCACCCGCGCACTCGACTACTTCGACCCGGCGCGCGCTTTTGGTGGTGACCTGACGCAGGCACTGGCCCGTGCTACCTGCAAGTTCCTGCTGGTGAGCTTCACCACCGACTGGCGCTTCTCTCCCCAGCGCAGCCGCGAGATGGTCAAAGCCCTGCTCGACAACCGCCGCAACCTCAGCTACGCCGAGATCGATGCGCCGCATGGACACGATGCCTTTTTGCTCGATGACGCCCGCTATATGGGCGTAGTTCGCTCTTATTTTGAGAGCATGGCAAAGGAGCAGCAATGAGCGACCAGACCATCATCGAATCCATCGCCCGGCTGGTGCCCGAAGGCTCCCGTGTGCTCGACCTGGGCTGCGGCGACGGGGCCATGCTCGACTACCTGCAGCGCACCCGCGGCTGCAGTGGCTACGGCATCGAGATCAGCGACACCAACGTGCTGGCCTGTGTGCAGCGGGGTGTGAACGTGGTGCAGCTCAACCTCGACGGTGGGCTGACCATGTTTGACGACGCGTCGTTCGACGTGGTGCTGCAGCTTGACACCTTGCAGCACCTGCGCAACGCCGAGACCATGCTGCGCGAAACCGCGCGGGTGGGCCGCATCGGTGTGGTGTCTTTCCCCAACTTTGCCCACTGGCCGAATCGGCTAAGCGTGTTGCGCGGGCGGATGCCGGTCACCAAACGCCTGCCCTACCAGTGGTACGACACACCCAACATCCGTGTCGGCACCTTCAAGGATTTCGAGGCACTGGCGCAGAAGAACCGGCTGCACATCCTCGACGCCTATGGCCTGCAAAACGGCGAGGAAGTCCGCACCCTGCCCAACCTGCGGGCCGGCACGGCGGTCTTCCAGTTCGAAAGAATGTGACCTGCCGAGGCGCACCATGCCCAAGTTTGCCGCCAACCTGTCGATGCTTTACAACGAGCTGCCGTTCCTCGACCGGTTCGAGGCGGCGGCACGGGATGGTTTCCAGGGGGTTGAATGCCTTTTCCCCTATGCCTGGCCAGCACAAGAGGTGGCAGCGCGGCTGCAGGGCAACGGCCTGCGCCAGGTGCTGCTGAATGCGCCGCCCGGCGGCACCGACGCCGCCAGCAGCGTTGAGGCCTGGGACAGCGGATTACGTGGCACGGCCTGTGTGCGGGGCCGCGAAGCCGAGTTTCGTCAAGGTGTGGAGATGGCGCTGGCCTATGCCGAAACACTGGACTGCCCGCGTATCCACCTGATGGCCGGACTCGTGCCCACCGGTGTGGAGCGTGATGCCGTACGTGCCACCTATGTCGCCAACCTGCGCTGGGCCGCTGCACTGGCCGCCCAGGCCGGGCGTGCTGTGCTGATCGAGCCCATCAACCCGCGCGACATGCCGCGTTACTTCCTGAACCGGCAAGACCACGCCCACGAAATCGTGGCCGAGGTGGGGGCACCCAACCTGCAGGTGCAGATGGACCTGTACCACTGCCAGATTGTGGAAGGTGACGTGGCCACCAAGCTGCGCCAGTACCTGCCCACCGGCCGCGTGGGCCACATCCAGATCGCCGGGGTGCCCGAGCGGCACGAGCCGGACAGCGGCGAGCTGAACGACCGCTACCTGCTCGGTGTGCTCGACACCGTGGCAGCGCAGTGCGGCTGGGATGGCTGGGTGGGTTGTGAGTACCGACCACGCCGGGGAGCGGTGCCGGGCGGCACATCCGACGGGCTGGGCTGGATGGCGCGTTTTCACTGACGCTGCCGCGTGGCGTGTGGGCCGCGTTGCAGCCCCCCCGACAGATTTGGTTACCGATCTTGCGTAACAGGTGCAGCCCTGCCGGGGCCATGTCCCTAGCATGGGGGTTTTTCAGGGAGACCCCATGGCATTGCAATCGAACTTCTTTGGTAAACGCGACAACGAACCCGCCGGCACACGGCAGAACCACACCAACGGAGCGGCATCCACTGCATCACCTTCGGCCCCCCACCTTGCATCGTCGGCGGCAGCCACACACACCACGACCGGCAGTTCCCACAGCGCGGGCGTAACGTCCAGAACACTGCCCCAGGCCGCGGCGGATGTGCCCGCCGCGCTGGTCGCTGCGTCCACCCCTGCTGCCGCCGCCAGCCCCGCCAAACTCACCGTGGGCCCGAACATCAAACTCAAGGGTGTCGAGATCACCGACTGCGACACGCTGGTGGTCGAAGGCCACGTCGAAGCCACGATGGACTCGCGCCTGATCCACATCGCCGAACAGGGCGCGTTCACCGGCTCGGCCGACATCGACATTGCCGAGATCCACGGCGTCTTCGACGGCAGCCTCACCGTGCGCCAAAAGCTGGTGATCCACGCCACCGGCCGGGTCACCGGCAAGGTGCGTTATGGCCTGCTGGTGATCGAGGAGGGTGGCCAGCTGTCGGGCGACATTGGCCTCGGTGCGCTGGGTGCAGCAGGTGGTGCACGTGCACCCGCCGCATTACAAGCCGCAGCTTGACCAGGCTTTATTGCTATTAATTAGATAGCTATACGCGGACGTTCTACGGGCGCTAGAGGCCATTTTTTCTTAAAAAATACGGCCTGTCAGCCAAACCCCATACACCTGGGGTGTAATGCTTCTTTTGCCGCAGCAGGAGCCTTGCCATGAACGCCCGCGTCCCCGCCTCCGTCTTTGCGCCCGACCAGGCGCTGGCCCACGTCACCCGGGCGTGGGACGGCGACATCGTGCGCCAGCTCACCGACTACATCGCCATTCCGGCCAAGTCGCCGGGCTTTGACGCGGACTGGGCGCAGCACGGCTACATCGACACCGTCATGCGCAACGCGGCCGCGTGGATCGAGGCGCAAAAGGTCGAAGGCCTGACGCTGGAAATCGTGCGGCTCGCAGGGCGCACCCCTGTGCTGTTTTTCGAGATTGCAGCATCGTCGGGCACGTCTTCTGACACGGCCACCGTGTCCAGCCAGACCGTGCTGATGTACGGCCACCTCGACAAACAACCCGAGTTCACCGGCTGGCGCAACGACCTGGGCCCCTGGACTCCCAAATACGAAGACGGCAAACTGTACGGTCGGGGCGGTGCCGACGACGGTTACGCGGTGTACGCCAGCATCGCCGCCGTGCAAGCGCTCAAGAGCCAGGGCGCAGCCCACCCACGTATCGTGGGCCTGATCGAGGCCTGCGAAGAAAGTGGCTCCTACGACCTGCTGCCCTACGTGGACGCGCTGCGTGCGCCCGGCAACAACCGCCTGGGTGACGTGGCGCTGGTGATCTGCCTCGACAGCGGCGCGGGCAACTACGACCAGCTCTGGCTCACCACCAGCCTGCGGGGTATGGCCAGCGGCACACTCAAGGTCGAAGTGCTGACCGAAGGTATCCATTCGGGTGACGCCTCGGGCCTGGTGCCCAGCAGCTTTCGCATCATGCGCCAGGTTCTGGACCGGCTGGAAGACAGCGCCACCGGCCGCCTGCTGCCCGCCAGCTTCCACTGCGAAGTGCCCGCAGAGCGCCTGGCGCAGGCCCGGGCCACCGCTGCCATCCTGGGTGAAGAGGTGTACAAACGTTTCCCCTGGGCGCACTACGACTGCGGCGGCTCCACCATGTTCACGCTGCCCACCACCACCGACCCGGAAGAAGCGCTGCTCAACCGCACCTGGAAACCCACGTTGTCGGTCACCGGTGCCGAAGGTTTCCCGGCACTCAAAGACGCGGGCAACGTGCTGCGCCCGTACACCGCGTTCAAACTCAGCCTGCGCCTGCCACCCCTGGTGGACGCGGGTGAGGCCGTGCAAAAACTCAAGGCCTTACTCGAAGACAACGCGCCCTACCAGGCCCGTGTCACCTTTGAAAATGGCGGCGGTGCCACCGGCTGGAATGCCCCCAGCACCGCGCCGTGGTTCGAGCGTGCGCTTAATGCCGCGTCGCAGGCGCACTTTGGTGCGCCGTGTGGCTACATCGGCCAGGGCGGCACCATCCCGCTGATGAACATGCTGAGCCAGGGTTTCCCCAAGGCGCAGATGATGGTGTGTGGTGTGCTCGGCCCGAAGAGCAACGCGCATGGCCCGAACGAATTCCTGCACGTGCCTTATGCCAAGAAACTCACCGCCGCCGTGGCCCAGGTGATTGCCCAGCTGCCTGCGACCGACGCCGGCACATGACAGCCCACTTCACCCTCTCGACCTTTGCCGCCCACGACGGCGCGATGCTGGCCTGTTACGACTGGCCGCTGCCGCGCCGCCAGCTCCAGCGCGGCACGGTGCTGCTGGTGCATGGCCTGGGTGAACACATGGGACGTTACGACGCACTGGCCCTGCGGCTGAACGGCTGGGGGTTTGCGGTGCGCGGTTACGACCAGCACGGCCACGGCCGCTCCGACGGCAAACCCGGCACCCTGCCCACCGACACCCGCCTGCTCGACGACCTGGCCGAGATGCTGGACGACACCCGCGAACGTGTATGCCATGGTGCCCCGCTGGTGCTGCTGGGGCACAGCATGGGTGGGCTGGTGGCCGCGCGCCTAGTGGCGCTGGGCATGCGCCCGGTGGACGCGTTGGTGTTGTCGTCCCCGGCGCTCGACCCGGGCCTGAACGCGGTGCAAAAGCTGCTGCTGGCCACACTGCCGCGTTTTGCGCCCAATCTGTGTGTGTCGAACGGGCTGGACGCGAACTACCTGTCCCACGACGCCGCTGTGGTGCAAGCCTACCGCGACGACCCTTTGTGCCATGACCGTGTGTCGGGCCGGCTGGCGCGTTTTATTGCCGATGGCGGACCGGCTGTGGTGGCGCAGGCCGCACGCTGGACGGTCCCCACCTTGCTGATGTTTGCAGGGGCCGACCGGCTGGTGAACCCGGCGGGCAGCCGGGCTTTTGCGGCGGCTGCGCCTGCGGCAGTGGTGACCACACAGCCGTTCGAGGCGCTGTACCACGAGCTGTTCAACGAGGCGGACGCGTCACCGGTGTTTGCCCAGTTAAAAGCCTGGCTGAACCAGCGCTTGGTGCGCTGACCCGAGCCAGGCTTGAACGGAGATACCGGGAGTTATCGGAACCTACCGGAACTTCGGGTTCGGGCCGTAGTTGTTGGGCTGCACATCCCCCGGCAGCACCGCGAAATACAGCAGCACCAGCGGCCCCACCACGGGAATAAACGCCAGCAAGGTCCACCAGCCGGTGCGGTTGATGTCGTGCAGGCGGCGCACGGTCAGTGCGATGCTGGGCAACAGGTGGATCAGCGCGAAGATGCCCAGTGTCAGGCTGGCCTCCAGCGTGAACGCGTCTTCCCAGCGGCCACGGGTGACGAAGTTGACAACCCAGTCCAGGCCCATCACCACAGCGGTGATGCTGCCCGACAGCAGGGCGTAGACCAGGAAAAACATCCAGTATTCCTTGCGGCGCGCACGCCCGCTGAAACGGGCGTAGTTGCGCAGCATGACGCGGGGGTACCAATTCATGGCAGTGTCCTCACACAAAAAAAGAGGGGAAGAATCAGGCCGTCTTGGGGTTGCTGCCGAAGCGGTTGTCCTGGGCGTCGCCTGCGTTCAGCATGAAATACAGCAGCACCAGCCAGCCAATCACGGGGATAAAAGACACCAGCATCCACCAGGCACTGCGGTTCGTGTCATGCAGGCGGCGCGCGGTGACACCCAGGCTGGGCAGCAGGTGCACCAGTGCCACGATGGTGGTGAGGGTGCCCGGCATGCTGAGCACACCTTCCACCACACCACACACCAGGGTGATCAGAAAGTAGACCAGAAAATACATCCAGTACTCCTTGCGGCGGGCGCGCCCGCTGAAGTCCACGTACTGCTTCATGGCCTTGAGATACCAATTCATGGCGATTTCCTCCGGATGGGTTGTGTTTCTAGGGCTGTGTGACTGGTTGTGCCGTGTTTCGGCATGCAACATATCTTAACGTTGACACACCCTGCAGCCGCCGTTTTCAGTGCTGGCCCGTGGGCACAACACCCCACAGGTCCAGCGCGGCCAGCGCGGCCAGCGGCGCGGTCTCGGCCCGCAGCGTGCGCGGCCCGAGGGTGACCGGCACAAACCCGGCCTCGGTTGCCGCCTGCTCTTCGGTGGCTGCCAGCCCACCTTCGGGGCCACTCAGAAAGGTCACAGCGGGCAACGGGTGCGGGGTTTGCAGCAGCTGCGACAGGGTGCGTGTTCCCGCGCGCAGGGACAGCATGGCGCGCAGCCCGGAAGCGGGTGCGGCCTGACTCTGGCGCAGCCAGGCGGCAAAGTCCAGCACGTCGTACACCCGTGGCACGCGGTTGCGGCCCGACTGTTCACACGCGGCCACGGCCACACCCTGCCAGTGGGCGACTTTTTTGTCAGCACGGTCGGCTTTGAGGCGCAGC
Organism: Comamonadaceae bacterium AAW; assembly: GCA_026314275.1. Taxonomy (GTDB): domain Bacteria; phylum Pseudomonadota; class Gammaproteobacteria; order Burkholderiales; family Burkholderiaceae_C; genus JAGOEY01. The sequence goes on along the minus strand of CP111109.1, from coordinate 1,737,578 downwards.
ACGCTGTGGGCCATGGCCACGGGCTGGATGCTGGCCACGCCGAGTTCGGTGGCTTTTTCCACCAGCCAGTCCATGCGCTCGTTCGCAGGCATCCCTACCACCAGGTGCACGGGCAGGGCGGCTTCACGTTCGGTGGCGTGGTGTGTGCCGACCTGCACCTGCACGTCGCTGCGGCCCATACGCAGCACGGTGGCGTCAAACTCGCCGCCGTCGCCGTTGAACAGCGTCAGCAGGCCACCCGGCTGCAACCGCAGCACCTGCACATGGCGCGCCGCGCCCGCAGGCAGGTCCAGCTCGGCACCGGTGGCCAGGGGGACGGGGCAGTAGAAACGGGGCATTGCTATTAATTTAGTAGCTGCTTGCGCACGCTGGACGTGCGCTAAAGCCTGTTTTTGTTATGAACAACGGCATCCGACCATACGCGGTCATTCACCAGGGCGGTTGCGGTGCCCTCGATCTTGTCGATCAGGCGCAGCAGCGGGGTCAGCTCGCGGTAGCGGCTGGCGGTGGAGCGGATGTAATGGATGAAACGTGGGGCGTCGGCCAAATACTTGGGTTTGCCGTCGCGCAGGGTCAGGCGGGCAAAGATGCCGGCCACTTTCAGGTGGCGCTGCAGGCCCATCCACTCCACGCTGCGGTAGAACTCCCCAAAGTCGTCCCCCACCGGCAGCCCGGCCTTGCGCGCGCGCTGCCAGTAACGGATGGTGATGTCGAGCACCAGGTCTTCTTCCCAGCTGATGAAGGCGTCGCGCAGCAGGCTGGCGATGTCGTAAGTGATCGGGCCATACAAGGCATCTTGAAAGTCGAGCACGCCGAGTTGTGTGTTGCCAACCATCAGGTTTCTCGGCATGAAGTCCCGGTGCACAGTCACGCTGGGCACGGCCAGGTTGTTGGCGACGATCTGGGCGAACACGCTGTCCAGCGTGGCGCGCTGCTTCTCGTCCAGCGTGATGCCCCGGTGCTGGGCGATGTACCAGTCGGGGAACAGCGCCAGCTCGCGCTGCAGCACGGCTGCATCGTAGACGGGCAACACACCGGGCTGGGACGCCAACTGCAGGGTGATCAGCGCATCAATGGCCTGGTGGAACAGCGGTGTGGGATCCTGTGGCGTGTCGCACTGCAATACGTCCAGCATGGTCTGGGCGCCCAGGTCACTCAGCAGCATGAAGCCCGCCGCCTCGTCCCAGGCCAGCACCTCGGGCACACGCAGGCCGGCCTTTGCCATCAGCGCGGCGATACGCACAAAGGGCTCACAGTTTTCCTTGTCGGGCGGGGCGTCCATCACGATGCGGCTGCCGTGGATGGAATCGAGCCGGAAATAACGCCGAAAACCCGCGTCGGCAGCGGCCAGGCGCAGGCTGCCGGTGTCGAGCTGGTGGTCAGCGGCCACCCGGGTGAGCCAGCCCTGGAAGGCGGCTTCGCGGGCCGGGTCGGCCCAGACGATGGGGCCGGGTGTGGCCGGTGCGGAGGCTGTACCGTTGGTCACAATGGCGGGGGGAGGGAGATCGGTTGGGCTCATGGATAATCCATTCTACAAACCCGGTCTGCAGGGCTTGCCATCGGCAGGTGCGAGGTGCCGGGCAAAATCCGTCAAATTCGCCTCTTCTTCGTGTTGACCCCCAATTCTGTTGTGCCTATGTGCCCGATGTTGTGCCCGAAGGGGCCCCAGACCCATGCCTGAACTCCAAACCAAGGGATGCCGCGTGCGTTTTGCCCTGCACCCCGTGGCCATGCTGGTGGGCCTGCTGCTGCAGGGCTCGCTGGCGCATGCGCAGGACGGCCAGACCACCGAGCCGCCGCTGGTGCTGCGGCCCAGTCCGCAGTTGCAGGAGACGTTTGCGGACGACGTGCGCAAAGGCATGCCGACCTTCATGTCGGGCGACCGCACCGAGGGCCAGACCGACCGCAGCACCGTGCTGGAAGGCAACGCCGAACTGCGCCGTGGCGACACCGTGATCCGCGCCGACAGGCTCGAATACCTGCAGGCCGACGACCTGGCCAAAGCCACCGGCAACGTCTATGTGAACCAGGCCGGCAACATCTACGAAGGCACGGAGCTGCAGCTGCGGGTGGAGGCGTTTGAAGGTTTCTTCAAAAACCCGCGTTACCAGTTCCTGCGCACCGAAGGCCATGGCGACGCGAGCCGCATCGACTTCATCGACGAGCAGCGGTCCATCATCCACGACGCAACCTACACCACCTGCCGCCGCGTGGCCGGCCCCGACTGGCTGCCCGACTGGCTGCTGCGGGCCACCGTGCTGCACATCGACCAGGAGGAAGACGTGGGGCTGGCCGAAGGTGGTGTGCTGACCTTCAAGCAGGTGCCCATTTTGGCGGTGCCTGCCATCAGTTTCCCGCTGAGTGACAAACGCAAGTCCGGCCTGTTGCCACCCACCGTGGGCCTGGACAACGTGAACGGCGTTGAAATCACCCAGCCGTACTACTGGAACATTGCGCCCAACCGGGACGCCACGATCTACCCCACGGTGATGAGCAAACGGGGTGTGGAGCTGGGTGGCCAGTTCCGCTACATGGAGAACAACTACCAGGGCCAGACGCGGCTGGACTACATGCCCAACGACAAGCTGCGCGACCGCGACCGCTGGGGCTTTTATGCCCTGCACAACGGCACGGTGGACACCGGCATCGCAGCCATCGGTAATGTGGGCCTGAGCCTGAACCTGAACCGGGTGAGCGACGACAACTACTGGCGCGATTTTTCGCGCGCGATGCCCGGGCTGACGCAACGCCTGCTGCCCAACGACGTGAATGTGGGCTGGGGCAAGGGCAACTTCAGCGCGGGTCTGCGCACCCTCAAGTGGCAAACCCTGCAGGACGTGACCACCCCCATCACCCCGCCGTACGACCGCTTGCCGCAGGTGTTTGGCAAATACTCGCGCTTTGATGTGAACGGGCTGGACTTCTCGGTCGAGGCCGACTACACCAAGTTCCGCGCCGACCGCGCCCTCACCGCACAGCCCAATGCCGAGCGCAGCTACACCATGGCGCAGGTCAGCCACCCCTGGGCCGCGCCGGGCTGGTTCATCACACCCCGCCTGCAGATGCATGCAACAAACTACCAGTTCGACGCCGCCCTGGCCAACGGCCAACGCACGGCCAGCCGTGTGCTGCCCACGGCCAGCCTCGACAGCGGCCTGGTGTTCGAGCGCTCCACCAGCTTTTTTGGCCGCAGCTTCACCCAGACGCTGGAGCCCCGCGCGTTCTACGTGTACACGCCGTACCGCGACCAGAGCCTGCTGCCCAACTACGACTCGGCGGCGAACGACTTCAACTTCGCCACCGTCTTCACCGAAAACGCGTTTGGCGGCCAGGACCGCATCTCCGACAGCAACCTGCTGACCCTGGGCACCACCACCCGCCTGCTCGACCCCGACACCGGCGCGGAAGCCGCCCGTTTTGGGATTGCACAGCGCCTGCGTTTCAGCGACCAGCGGGTCACGATGCCGGGCCAGACACCGGTGAGTGAACGGCTCAGTGACGTGCTGCTGGGTGCAACGATCAACTGGACGCCGCAGTGGTCGTTTGATGGCACCGTGCAGTACAACCCCGATACGCAACGCTCCATCCGCTCCGTCATCGGCGGGCGCTACAACCCTGGCAACTACCGGCTGATCAATGCGGCGTACCGCACGCAGCGCGGTGTGAGTGAACAGATCGACATCGGCTGGCAGTGGCCCTTGAACGACCTGTGGGGCGACCGCGGTGAGGACAAAGGCGCAGGCCGTGGCCTGGGCCCCGGACGCTGGTACAGCGTGGGCCGCCTGAACTACAGCATGCAGGACCGCAAACTGGTCGACACCGTGGTCGGGCTTGAATACGAAGCCGACTGCTGGATTGGCCGCATCGTGATGGAGCGGCTGCAAAGCAGCACCACCACATCCAACAAACGTATCCTGTTCCAGCTCGAATTTGTCGGGTTCACACGCCTGGGCTCCAGCCCGCTGCAAACCCTGAAACAGAACATTCCGCGTTACCAGTACCTGCGCGAGCAGACCACGGTTCCCAGCCGTTTCAGCAACTACGACTGATGCAGTCCCCTGCATCCCCCACCTTTTTGCACACCATGAACAAACATGTATCCGCCCTGGCGCTGGCATGCCTCGCAACCCTTGGCGCTGGTGCGCTGCAGGCCCAGGGCCTGCGCCCCTCGGGCGGCAGCGGCATGGGCCTGGGTAACGGCCCCCGCCTGTCCACACTGCCCTCCTTGCCCACCGGCCCCGCGCCCGTGCAGCAGGCGGACTCCATCGTGGCGGTGGTGAATTCCGAGCCCATCACCAGCAACGAATTACGCATGCGCACCGCACGCACCGCGCAGCAGATGGCCCAGCAGAACACCCCTGTTCCCCCTGAGTCCGTGCTGACCCAGCAGGTGCTGGAAAACCTCATCACCGAAAAAGCCCTGCAGCAGCAGGCCCGCGACACCGGCATCAAGATCGACGACCTGCTGGTGGATCAGGCCGAAGCCAACGTGGCACGCCAGAACAGCATGGACGTGGCGCAACTGCGCCGCAGGCTGGCTGCAGACGGTTTGTCGCTGGAGCGTTTCCGCACCGACCTGCGCAACCAGCTGCTGCTGACCCGCCTGCGTGAGCGCGACGTAGACGGCCGCGTGCGGGTGACCGATCTGGACATTGACCAGTTCATCCGTGAGCAGCAGGCCAGTGTGGACCAGACCGGCGTTGAAATGAACCTGGGCCACGTGCTGGTGGTGGTGCCTGAAAACGCCACACCCGCAGAGGTCGCCACGCTGCAGGCCAAGGCCCAGGGTATTGCCGACCGGGCGCGCAAAGGCGACGACTTTGCCGCACTGGCGCGTGAATTTTCCAACGCCGCGGAAGGTGCCAGTGGGGGTGCCTTGGGCCTGCGATCCGCGGACCGTTACCCGACGCTGTTTGTCGAAAGCACCCAGACCCTGCCCGTGGGCGGCATCGCGGGACCCGTGCGTTCCCCGCGCAGGCTTCCACATCCTCAAGGTGCTGGAGCGCGAACGTGCCGGTGTGCCGGGTGCCCAGGTCGTGCAGACCCATGCACGCCACATCCTGCTGCGGCCCAGCCCCCAGCTGAGCGAGACCGCCGCCGCTGCACGCCTGACCGAATACAAACAGCGCATCCAGTCGGGCCAAGCCGACTTTGCCGCCCTGGCGCGTGAACACTCCCAGGACGGCAGCGCCAAAGAAGGCGGCGACCTCGGTTGGGCCAACCCCGGCCAGTTTGTGCCCGAATTTGAAGAGGCACTCGACGCACTGCAACCCGGACAAATCGGCGGCCCGCTGGTATCGCGCTTTGGTGTGCACCTGCTGCAGCTGATGGAGCGCCGCACCGCCACCCTCAGCCAGCGCGAACAGCGTGAAGTGGCCCGCAACATGGTGCGCGAGAAAAAACTCGATGAGGCCTACGCAAACTGGATCCGCGAGGTCCGCGCGCGTGCGTACGTCGAATTCAGGGAATGAGGGCACACCCCCAGGCTTCGCGCACTGCGTGTCGCTACTCCTTCCCCCTTGCAGGGGGCAACACCAGTGGACTGGCGGAGCCAGATCCACGGTGTTTGCTGGAAGGGTGCTTGTGCTTCGCACTGTGCACGGTGGGCTGGAAGGACTGATATGAAAAACCACATTGCCCGCAAACGGTTTGGGCAGCACTTTTTGTCGGACGGCGGGATCATTGAGGCAATCGTGGACGAGATTGCGCCCAAGCCGGGGGACGCGATGGTCGAGATCGGGCCGGGGCTGGCGGCACTGACGCAGCCGCTGGTGGAGCGGCTCGGGCGCCTGACGGTGATTGAGCTGGACCGTGACCTGGCCAAACGGCTGCGCACCCACACCCAACTCGATGTGGTCGAATCTGATGTGCTCAAAGTGGACTTTGCGCAGATCCACCGGGCACACCCTGCTATTGAATCAGGAGTTACTGCTGGCAACGCGGGGGCCAAGCTGCGGGTGGTGGGTAACCTGCCTTACAACATCTCCACCCCCATCCTGTTCCATCTGCTCGACTACGTGGACGTGGTGGAAGACCAGCATTTCATGCTGCAAAAGGAAGTGATCGACCGGATGGTGGCGCGCCCTGCCACGTCGGACTACAGCCGTCTGAGTGTGATGCTGCAGTGGCGTTATGCGATGGAAAACGTGCTGTTTGTGCCGCCTGAGAGCTTCGACCCACCGCCGCGTGTGGACAGCGCCGTGGTGCGCATGGTGCCACTGGCCAGCCCACCCGTGGTCAACCGCACCCTGTTCGGCGAAATGGTGCAGGTCGCCTTCAGCCAACGCCGCAAGATCCTGCGCCACACCCTGGGCAAATGGCTGGAGGCGCACGGCTTCAGCGGTGCATTCGACGTCCAGCGCCGTGCCGAAGAAGTGCCGGTAGCGGAATACATCGCGGCAGTTCAGTCTTTGCCCGAAGCGCCCGCTCAGGTTTCTTAATTGTTACGGCTCCAATGAAAACGCCCGCAATGCGGGCGTTTTCTGTTCGTGGGGTGCCGACGATCTGGCTTTGCCGGTCGTCCAGCACCGCCCCCGGTAGGGGGTTGGCGCAGCGACACGCAGTGCGCGCAGCCTGGGGGCGAGCAACAGTTAGGCTGCTGAGAGCCAGTAACTTGCGTTGAAAGGGCTGCTCATCCGCAGCGCCAGGGGCGACACGTCAACCAACTTGTCAGTGGGCATCTTCTCTCCGTCTTCCGTGAGCAGCGTGGTGTCTGCTACAGCTTCCGTGGATGCTGCCGGGGCCTCGTTCGCCCGTTCTGCTTGGCTATTGTGTGCAGAACGGGCTACAGAAAAGAATAGAAGCACCGGAACGGTATCTTCCGGTCTCCCCAGTAATCAGACGCATCGCGGAAGATGTCGAGCAGCTGCTCACGTGCTTCCTTGTCGAACTTGGCATGGGCCGGAATCTGCTCCAGCACCACGATAAAACCAGGCTGTGGGCCCGATTTGTGCAACGGGTCGGTCATGCAGTCGTACAGCGCGTCAAAGTTCTTGCCGAAATGGGTCGGGAAGGTGAATTGCGCTGCGATCATGTCCAGCACGTCCTGCTTGGACTGTGCGTTGGCCAAATTGGCGTACAAGAAGTGGTGACCCAGGCCTTGTGCGGCATCCTGCAGATCCTGCACGCGAAATGCGCGGATCGATTGCACGATGTTGGTTCGCACGTTGCGTAGCGGTGTTTCCATCTCTTTACGAAGTGGTGTGTCCATCTCCGCGCTCTCTCTCTTAAGTCAATCAAACCGTGGCGGCTTGGGAAGCCGTAAACCGGCCGGCTATTTATCAGCCGGCATCTATCTCTACTGAATCTGCATCAGTCGACAATTTTGCGAAAACTCGCGTAATGGTCGGCCGTGTAGTAACACGTGGCGGGTGCCGTTGCCGCGCCTCCACACACGATGCGCCGGGCACCGCGGTTGCGTGCGCCTGGCGTCTTGACGGTGTATTCGCGGTAATAACCCCGCTGGTAGGCGGGCAGCAAACGTTCGCGGTTTCCGAATACGGTGCCATCCTTGTCGTAAGGAAAAGGCCCTCCCTGGCGGATCAGCCGGTAGGTCGTTCGACCTTGGGGGGGTAACTCTGTGACGGCGACGGTCTCAAGACCGGAGTCACCCGGCGTTTGCCGTGCATGCACCGGAACGGTGCAAACCGCCGCTGCCAGCAAACCTGCAACACAAACCCACTTCCGTGCGTTTGCCCGGATGACCGCAGCCTTCAACATGGATGTACCTTTCGGGAACCTCGGGTTAACCCGAAAATTTCAAGGCGCTAGTGTGCCGCAAGCGCCCCCAAAATGCAAGCGGCTGCCCAATAATTGGGCAGCCGCCTGGGGGTGAAAGGATGGATAAAGTTAGTGCTTGCTATTGTCCACCCGCTTAACGGGCGACATTGGCGTCCGCCACGGTGAGGGCTGTCATATTCACAATTCGCCGCACCGTCGCACTGGCAGTGAGGATATGCACGGGTGCTGCGGCACCCAGCAGCACCGGGCCAATGGCAATGTTGCCGCCGGCTGCGGTTTTGAGCAGGTTGTAAGAAATGTTGGCCGCGTCCAAATTAGGGAATACCAGCAGGTTGGCGTCCCCGGCCAGTGCGCTGTGGGGCATCACGGAGGTGCGTTGTTTGCCGTCCAGTGCGATGTCGCCGTGCATTTCGCCGTCCACTTCCAGCCACGGGGCCTGCACCCGCAGCAGATCCAGCGTCTGGCGCATCTTGATGGCGCTGGGCTGGTTGCTGGTGCCAAAGTTGGAGTGGGACAGCAAGGCCGCTTTGGGCTTCAGGCCAAAACGCATCATTTCCTCGGCCGCCATGGTGGTGATTTCGGCCAGCTCTTCGGGCGACGGGTCGTAGTTGACGTGGGTGTCAACCAGGAACACCTGGCGGTCGGGCAACAGCAGGCCGTTCATACACGCATACACCGGCACATCCTGGGGGGTGCTGTCGCAGCCGCCGGGGCGCTTGCCGATCACCTGGTCGATGTAGTGCAGGTGGGTGTGGGTGGTGCCCCAGGTGCCGCAGATCAGGCCGTCCACTTCGCCCTTGTGCAGCAACATGGCACCAATCAGCGTCAGGCGGCGGCGCATTTCGATCTTGGCAACCTGCACCGTGATGCCTTTGCGTTCGGTCATGCGGTGGTAGGTCTGCCAGAAGTCGCGGTAGCGGTGGTCTTGTTCGACGTTGACCACGTCGTAGTCCAGCTCTTCCTTCAGGCGCAGGCCGAACTTTTCGATACGCTGTGCAATGATGGCCGGGCGGCCGATGAGTGTGGGGCGGGCCACACCTTCGTCCACCACGATCTGTGCGGCGCGCAGCACACGTTCTTCTTCGCCTTCGCTGTAGGCCACGCGTTTTTTCGGCGCACGTTTGGCGGCGTCGAAAATCGGCTTCATGGTGGTGCCCGAGGCATACACAAAGCTCTGCAAAGTGTCGCGGTACGCGTCCAGGTCGGTGATGGGCCGGGTGGCCACGCCGCTTTCCTCGGCCGCCTTGGCAACCGCGGGAGCGATCTTCATCATCAGGCGCGGATCGAACGGCTTGGGGATCAGGTATTCGGGGCCAAACGTGAGTTTTTCACCCGCATACGCTGCGGCCACCACTTCACTTTGTTCGGCCTGGGCCAGCTCGGCGATGGCGTACACCGCTGCCACTTCCATTTCGTCGGTGATGGTGGTGGCACCACAGTCCAGCGCGCCGCGGAAGATGTAGGGGAAACACAGGACGTTGTTGACCTGGTTCGGGTAGTCGCTGCGGCCGGTGGCCATGATGATGTCGTCGCGCACGGCGTGGGCATCTTCGGGCGCGATTTCAGGGTTGGGGTTGGCCAGCGCAAAAATGACCGGGCGTGGCGCCATCTTGGCCACCATCTCGGGCTTGAGCACACCACCGGCCGACAGGCCAAGGAACACGTCGGCCCCTTCGATGATTTCTGCCAGTTTGCGTGCGTCGGTCTTCTGCATGTACTGGCGCTTGTCGTCGTCCATCAGCTCTTCACGGCCTTCATAGACCACACCGGCCAGGTCGGTCACAAACACGTTTTCGCGCTGCAGGCCCACCTTGAGCAGCAGGTTCAGGCAGGCCAGCGCCGCAGCGCCCGCACCCGACGTCACCAACTTGACCTTGCTGATGTCTTTGCCCGCGACCTTGAGGCCGTTGACCATGGCTGCCGCGACGGTGATGGCCGTGCCATGCTGGTCGTCGTGGAAGACCGGGATCTTCATGCGTTTGCGCAGTTCGCGCTCGACATAGAAGCAGTCGGGTGCCTTGATGTCTTCGAGGTTGATGGCGCCAAACGTGGGCTCCAGCGCGGCGATCACCTCGACCAGTTTGGCTGGGTCTTTTTCGTCGATTTCGATGTCGAACACATCCACACCGGCGAACTTCTTGAACAAAACGCCCTTGCCCTCCATCACTGGCTTGGAGGCCAGCGGGCCAATGTCACCCAAGCCCAACACGGCCGTGCCGTTGGTGATCACACCCACCAGGTTGCCACGGCTGGTGTATTTGAAGGCGTTGTTCGGGTCTTTGACGATTTCTTCGCAGGGGGCCGCCACACCGGGGGAGTAGGCCAGCGCCAGGTCACGCTGGTTGACAAGCTGCTTGGTTGCCGCGATGGCAATCTTGCCGGGCCGGGGGAGCGCATGGTACTCAAGGGCTGCACGGCGCAGTTCAGCGCGTTTTTCTTCTGTATTCACCGTTGTCATCCAGAGTCTCCTGCGGGTCGTCAGCTTGTGTAAGGTTCGTGATTGTAGACCCGGCCTGTCACCTGGGCGTCTGTGGAAAACCGCAATACGGGGCAATGCGGCTTTGACTTTCTGCGCCGTAATCGGGCGTGGTTTGCCGTGCTGGTGGAGGCGTGGTGCGGCGGCTGTATTATCGGCGCCGTACCCCCGTTCAACCGCTGCAGGAGCTTCGCCATGGCCTTGATGGACTTCATCCGCAAACAGTTCATAGACATCATCCAGTGGACCGAGTCCAGCGACGGCACACTGGCTTGGCGCTTCCCGATGGCGGACATGGAAATCCAGAACGGGGCCTCACTCACCGTGCGTGAGTCGCAGGTTGCCATCTTCGTGAACGAGGGCCAGGTCGCCGACGTGTTTGGCCCCGGCATGTACAAACTCACCACGCAGACGCTGCCGGTGCTGACCTACCTGAAGAACTGGGACAAACTGTTCGAGTCCCCGTTCAAGAGCGACGTGTACTTCTTCAGCACACGCCAGCAAATCGACCAGAAGTGGGGCACGCCCCAGCCCATCACTATCCGCGACAAGGACTTTGGTGCCGTGCGCCTGCGCGCTTTCGGTAACTACGCCTTCCGTGTGGCCGACCCCAAGGCATTCCACACCGAAATCTCGGGCACCCGCGACATCTATTCGGTGGCCGACCTGGACGGCCAGCTGCGTGGCCTGGTGCTGCAGAACATCAGCAACGCCATCGCCAGCAGCGGCCTGCCATTCCTCGACCTCGCGGCGAACCAGATCATGTTTGCCGACGCGCTGGCGCAGCAGCTCAAACCCGAGTTCACCAAACTCGGCATCCAGCTCGACAGCCTGACCGTGCAAAGTGTGTCGCTGCCCGAAGAGCTGCAAAAGATCCTCGACCAGAAGATTGGCATGGGTATGGTCGGCAACGACATGGGCAAGTTCATGCAGTACCAGACGGCGCAGGCCATCCCCAAATTCGCCGAAGGCGGCGGTGGCGGTGGCAGCGGTATTGCGGGCGACGCCATGGGCCTGGGTGCTGGTGTGGCGCTGGGCCAGGTGCTGGCGCAAAACCTTGCGCAGGGCCTGCAAGGTGGTGGCGCTGCTGCTGCGGCACAGGCCGCCCCTGCGGCTGCAGTGGGCGTCAAGGCCGAAGACGTGATGGCCACGCTGGAGAAGCTGGGCGACCTCAAGTCCAAAGGCATCCTGACGCAGGAAGAGTTCGACAGCAAAAAGGCCGAGCTGCTGAAAAAGCTGATCTGATTTGCTATTGAAATAATAGCTGCTTGCGCACACCCCGTTTGCGCCAGAGGCCAAAAACGCTTCAAAAATGGCCACCGACGCCCCCCAACGCCACTACCGGGCACCGTGCCCCGGCTGCGGCGCGCCGGTTGAATTCCGCAGCGCCCAAAGCACCCACGCCGTCTGCCCGTACTGCCAGAGCACCGTCGTGCGCGACGGCGAGGTGCTGGCGCGTGTGGGCAAGATGGCCGAGCTGTTTGACGACCACAGCCCGCTGCAGCTCATGGCCAGTGGCCGCTTCACCGCAGGCGGGGTGGACCAGCCGTTCACCCTGATCGGGCGGCTGCAGTACAAGTCGTCCAACGGCGTGTGGACCGAGTGGAACGCCATCCTGAACGACGGCACCACCGCGTCGCTGAGTGAAGACAACGGCGCTTACGTGTTCTCGCGCCCGCTGGATGTGCAGCGTGTGTTGCCTGCGGCCGAGCAGTTCCGCGTGGGCATGACCACGGCCATCAACGGCAAGCCCTACAGCGTGGCGTTCAACGAGCAGGTGGTGCTGCTGTCGGCCCAGGGTGAGCTGCCCAAGCTGCCACCGCTGGGCCAACCGTTTTCGGTGGTGGAGCTGCGCAGCCCCGAAGGTGAAGTGCTCAGCATCGACTACGGCCCGGCAACTGCTGCAGGGGCGGCAGAGAGCACGGCGGTGTCCGCAGGGCGCGCCGTGTTGCTCGAAGACCTGCAGTTCACCGGACTGAAAGACGAGTCCGCCCGCGAAGAAAAAGGCCGCCAGTTTGCGTGCCCCCACTGCGGCTCCGCCGTGTCGGTGCTGCTGGACACCAGCAAAAGTATCACCTGCCGCGCGTGTAACAGCCTCATTGACCTGACCAACGGCATTGGCGGTGAGCTGCGCCACGCCGAGCAGCACGAACCCGTCAAGGCCCTGATCCCGCTGGGTGCCACCGGCCAGCTGCAGGGTGTGCAGTGGCAGGTGGTGGGCTTCCAGCACCGCATGGGGCAGGAGCCTGGTGACGACGAGCAGTTTGGCTGGGACGAATACCTGCTCTACAACCGCAAGCGGGGCTTCAGTTTTCTGGTGGATTCCACCGACGGCTGGAGCATGGTCAAACCCGCCACCGGTGCACCGACCATGGCGGGCAGCACCGCCCGCACCGCCACCTACCTCGGCACCACCTACGCGCTGCAGTACAGCTACAACGCTGAAACCACCTACGTGGCCGGTGAGTTTTACTGGCCCGTTTCACGCGGCCAGAAAACCTTCAACCGCGACTTCGCCAGCGCCAAGGGCCAGCTCTCGCTGGAGCAGACGCCGAACGAAGTCACCTGGTCGGTGGGCAGCAAGATCGGCAGCGACACCGTGGCCAAAGCCTTCGGGCTGCAGGACAAAGCCGCACTGCTGCAACGCGACGACGTGAAGCCCTTCTCGGCCGCACCGCAGATCAGCATCCGCACCATCATCATCGTGGTGGTGTTGATCGTGCTGTTGCTCAGCATCATGGGCTCGTGCAGCGGCTCATCGGGCAGCAGCGGCGGCTACCGCAGCTCGGGCGGCTCTTACGGCGGCTACTCCAGCGGCGGTGGCCACAAATGACAACTCAATTATTCGACCTTCACCGGAGAACAGCATGACCAAATTCGAATGGCTTCACCCTCTGTCCATCGCCGGCACGCTGCTGTATGCGCTGATGGGCATCGTGATTTTCTGGCTGGCTTTTGTCATCATCGACAAGATCACCCCCTACGACCTGTGGGCCGAGATCGTCGAGCGGCAGAACAAGGCGCTGGCCATGGTGGTGGCGGCCATGTGCCTGGGTATCAGCATCATCGTGGCCGCAGCGATCCACTGAACCCGGCGCTGCGCCGCAGTACACAATGGCAGGCTGACCCCCGCGGCGCTGCCGCAGCCTGACCATTTGCCCCATGCCCACTCTCGACTGGCTCAACCGCGCCGACGCTTTCACCACCGCCCCCCAGGTGCCTTACCGGCTGCTGGACACCGTGTCACAGCACGGCACGGGCACCGCCGACAACCTGCTGATCCAGGGCGACAACCTGGAGGCCCTGAAGGCGCTGCTGCCGTTTTACCGGGGGCAGGTGAAGTGCATCTTTATCGACCCGCCCTACAACACCAAAAGTGCGTTTGAGCACTACGACGACAACCTGGAGCACAGCCAGTGGCTCAGCATGATGCTGCCCCGCCTGCAGCTGCTGCGCGACCTGCTGCGGGACGACGGCTCGATCTGGGTGACGATTGACGACAACGAGGGGCATTACCTCAAGGTGCTGATGGACGAGGTGTTTGGGCGGCGGAATTTTGTGGCGAATGTGGTGTGGCAGAAGAAGTACGCCCCTGCCAATGACGCGCTCTGGTTGAGTGACAGCCATGACCACGTGCTGGTCTATGCGAAAAACAAGGAAAAATGGCGGCCCAACAAACTGCCGCGCACCCAAGAGCAGGATGATCTCTACAAGAACCCAGACGATGATGCCCGAGGGGTGTGGATGTCCGATAACTACACCTGCGCCAAGAACTCAACGGAGCGACCGAACCTGTATTACGCGGTCAAAAATCCAAACACGGGTGAGGAGATATGGCCCAAAAAAACACGCGTCTGGGCCTTTGATCCACAAACGCACCAGCAGCATGTACGCGATAACTTGATTTACTGGGGCAAGGACGGAACCAACAGCACGCCTCGGTATAAAAAGTTTCTGACCCAACTGAAATCCGCTGGCAGAGTGGCCACCACGATTTGGTTGCATGAAGAAACGGGACACAACCAAGATGCGAACCGCGAGCAGCAAACCTTCGCTCCAGACAACCCCTTTAAAACCCCCAAGCCTGAGCAGCTAATCAGCCGGATTGTCACTCTCGCCACCGCCCCCAACGACCTCGTCCTCGACAGCTTCCTGGGCTCCGGCACCACCGCCGCTGTCGCCCACAAAATGGGCCGCCGCTGGATCGGCATCGAGATGGGCGACCACGCCGTCACCCACTGCCTGCCGCGCCTGCAAAAAGTCATTGCGGGTGAGCAGGGCGGCATCAGCCAGGCGGTGGGCTGGCAGGGCGGCGGCGGCATGCGCTTCATGACGCTGGGCGCGCCGATTTTTGACGCCCAGGGCCGCATCCACCCCGAGGTGCGTTTTGCCACGCTGGCCGCCTTTGTCTGGCAGCAGGAAACCGGCACCGCCTTTGACCCCGCGCAGGCCCGCGCTGGCACACCGCTGCTGGGTGTTCACTCTGTTTTTGATAGCTACTTGCGCCCGCTGGACGGGCGCGAAGTGGCAATTTCATCCTCAAAAGAAACCCCTGCGCTGCCACCCGACCTGTTCGCGCCCGACGCCGCCGCCGATCTGGCAATCCCACCCGTACCTGCCGAAGTGCTTGCCGAGTTGCCCGCCCCCGTGCTGCTGCAGCGCACCGCGTACTACCTGCTGTTCAACGGCATCCTGGGCGACAAACGCCCGGCCAGCGGCAACGTGCTGACTTCGGCCGTGCTCGACGCCCTGCTGGCCCTGCACGCCAGCACGCCCCACCCCGACGCGCCGCTGGTGGTCTACGGCGAAGCCTGCCGCCTGGGCGAGGCACGCCTGGCGTTGGCGCGGGTGACGTTTAAGCACATTCCGTATGACGTGCGGGCGCGGTAAGGATCGGTATGGCGGACGGCAACAAACAACTGGATGTCTTGCGCGGTTTGCCCGCAGAGACGGAGTGGCTGGAGTTCAAAGAGGCCAAGAACAGCTTTGCCATAGATGACCTGGGCCGCTACGTTAGCGCGCTGGCCAATGAGGCGAATTTTCTGCAACGGGATGCAGGGTGGTTGGTGTTTGGCGTCAAAGACCGGGTGGACCCATCCACCGGTTTGCGCCCGGTGGTGGGCAGCCGCATGGCTGCCACCGCCGCTGAACTCAACGAGATCAAGCGCCAGATTACAAGCCAAACTTCACCATCTTTGGGCCTGGACGACCCACTGGAGGTGCAGCACCCCGATTGCCCCGAGGGCACGCGTGTCTTGCTTTGGCGCATTACGCCCGCGCCCCAAGGCATGCCGGTGGCATGGAAGGGCCACTATTACGGACGCGCTGGCGAAACGCTGTGCGGGCTGTCGCTGAACAAGATGGATGCGATACGCGCGCAGTCGGCATTACACGATTGGTCTGCTGCGTTGGTGAGTGATGACTGGGCTTTACTCGACCCAGCGGCCCTGACCAAGGCGCGTGAACTTTATGCGCGCCGCCATGTGTCGCACCCGCACCTGCTGGAGCGCATGCACAGCCAGAGCGACACCGAATGGTTACATGGCCTGCGCTTGGCTGTGCATGGGCGGCTGACGCGGGCGGCCCTCGTTTTGCTGGGCAAACCCGAAGCGACCGCCCACCTGGGCGGGCCCACGCCGCGCATCAGCTGGGTGTTGCTCAACCACAAGGGTGACATCCAGTCGCACGAACACTTTGATGTGCCGCTGCTGCTGGGCATGGATGGTTTGGTGGCGCGTTTGCGCATCATCCAGGTGAGCCTGCTGCCACCACGCCAAACGGCACCACTGAACCTGCCCAATTACGACGACTGGGTGATTCGCGAGGCACTGCACAACTGCATCGCCCACCAGGACTACCGCCTGGGTGGGCGCATCCGCGTGACCGAGAGCCCGGACACGCTGGTGTTTTTTAACCTCGGCGCGTTTCTGCCGGGGTCGGTGGAAAAGCTGCTGGCGGCGCGCCAGCCCGAGCAGCGCTACCGCAATGCCTGTTTGGCCAACGCCATGGTGGAGCTGGACTTGATGGAGACGCTGAACCGGGGCGTCAGGGACATGTTCCGTATCCAGCGCGAGCGTTTCTTTCCGCTGCCAGACTTTGAGTTTGGCGAACAGCCTGCATCGGTGGGCGTCACCCTTTACGGGCAGGTACTGGACAAGGGCTACGTGGATGCGTTGATGACACACACCGACCTGAGTCTTGCCGAGGCGGTGCTGCTCGACCAGATTCAAAAGGGCCACCAGCCACCGGCCAACCAATTGCAGCGCCTGCGCGCCAAGGGTTTGGTCGAAGGCCGCAGCCCCAAACTGCGCATTTCGGCGCAGTTGGCCGTAGCAATAGGGCAAGAGGTTGCTTACGTTAACCAAAAAGGCCCGGCGGCGCAGGACTACAAGGATGCCGTGTGCCGCTTGCTGGCCATGGCACCGCAGCCGCGTGCCAAGATCGACGAGTTGTTGAACCCCAAGTTGATGGTGTGGATTGCGGCAGCACCCGAGCGCAAAAACTACATCAAGGACTTGCTGGCAGACATGGCACGGCAAGGCACGATCCGTAATATTGGCAAGCCCACCAGAGGGGCTGTTTGGGCGCTGGCTGCGCCAATGAGCGCCAATCAATCGGCATGATCAAGCCAATGAAAAAGAAAAAACTCTTTGTAAATCAAATACTTGCATTGGCGCATTGGCTTGTGATTGTCAAAATTTGCGCCAATGCAAGCCAATAAATATGATCCCCATCACCCTCAAGTCCTACCAGCAAGCCGCCCTCGACAGCCTGGCCGCGCTGGCCCGTGCGGCGCAGCTGCAGGGCCCGGCGCTGGGGTTTCGGGCGCTGACCGGGCGGGCTTACAACGCCGACGCGTTTGGCGAGGTGCCGTGTGTGTGCCTGCGTATTCCCACCGGCGGCGGCAAGACGGTGATGGCGGCGCACGCGGTGCCGCTGCTGGCGCGCGCGTGGTGCGCCACCGACGCACCGGTGGCGGTGTGGCTGGTGCCCAGCGACGCCATCCGCAGCCAGACGCTGGCGGCGCTGCAAACGCCCGGCCACCCGTACCGCGAGGCACTGACCGCCGCCTATGGCGACAGCCTGCAGGTGTGCACGCTGGACGACGTGGCCCAGATTGCACCGCCCGACTGGGGCCGCCACACGGTGGTGGTGGTCGCCACCATCCAGAGCTTTCGGGTGGAGGACGCGGGCCAGCGCAATGTGTACAGCTTCTCGGAGGTGTTTGAGCCGCACTTCAAGGGCACAGACGCGCAGCGCCTGGCGCTGCTGCACGGCCTGCCCGATGCGGTGGTGACCGCTGACGATGTGCAAGGCGCGGACAGCTCGACCAGCGCGAACAGTGCCCAGCGCCTGCTCAAAGGTTTTGTCGGCCAGCCGCGCTGGAGCCTGGCCAACTGGCTGGCGCTGCACAACCCGCTGCTGATCGTGGACGAGGCGCACAACACCAAGACCGACAAAAGCTTCACCGCGCTCAAGCGCCTGAACCCGAGTTTCATCCTGGAGCTGACGGCCACACCGATCCCGGCCAAGACCAATGTGCTGTACCACGTCAGCGCCCAAGAGCTGGCCGCCGAGGCCATGATCAAGCTGCCCATCGCCCTGGCCGAGCACCCACACGGCTGGCCGCAGGCGGTGTTGGCGGCGGTGCAAAACCAGCGCAGCCTGGAGGCCGAAGCGCTGAAGGACGAGGCCGCAGGCCACGGCTACCTGCGCCCCATCGTGCTGTTCCAGGCGCAGAACGTGAACGACGAAATGCCGCCCGAGGCGCTGCGCAAGCACCTGGAAACTGCGCTGCACATCCCCGCCAACCAGATCGTGGTGGCCACCGGCGACAGCCGGGGGCTGGAAGGCCTGGACCTGGCCGCGCGCAGCTGCCCGGTGCGTTTTGTCATCACCGTGCAGGCGCTGCGCGAGGGCTGGGACTGCCCGTTTGCGTATGTGCTGTGTTCGCTGCAAAAGCTCAGCAGCGCGTCGGCCGTGGAGCAGCTGCTGGGCCGCGTGCTGCGTATGCCCTACGCCACGCGGCGCGGGCGCGAGGCGCTGAACCGGGCCTATGCCCATGTGTGTGAGGCCGAGTTTTCCACCGCCGCCCACGCGCTGGCCGACCGGCTGATCAACCACATGGGCTTCGAGGCGCTGGATGTGGCGTCGATGATTGCGCAGCAGTCGGCGCTGCCATTATTTGAATCAAATCAGCCTCTAGCGCCCGTCCAGCCTGCGCCAGTAGCTACATATTTTGAATCACTCAGCGCCACACCCGCGCTGCTGGCCCTGCCCGGCGTGCAGGCGGTTGAGGTGGCTGGCGCGCCGCAGCTGGTGCTGACCGGGCACATTGGCGCAGACACCGAAGCGCTGCTGCTGGCGCAGGTGCGTGGGCCGAAGAAACAAGAGCAGCTGCGTGACAAGCTGGCGCAGCACAACGCGCTGGTGGCCGCACAGCTGGCCCCGGCGGCACGCGGTATGCCGTTTGCGCCGGTGCCCACGCTGGGCTACCGCACATCGGCGCAGGCCCCGCTGTGGCCGCTGGAGCGATCGGCCGTGCTGGAGGCGGTCGAGCTGGATTTGTTGACACCCGCCGCCGTGCAGCTGCCGGGTTTTCAGGTGGTGCAGGAGTCAAACATTTTCGAGATCGACATGCAGGGCCAGCGCCTGCACCTGCGCGCGGCCGATGCCAGCCAGATTGCGATGGACTACGGCGCGGGCATCACCAGCGACGACCTGGTGCGCTGGCTTGACCAGTCGCTGTTCCAGAAGCTGCCGGGGCTGACGCAGGCGCAGCGCATGGCGTACCTGGCCGCTGTGGTGAACCACCTGCAGCACGAGCGTGGTGTGCCGCTGGGCGTGCTGGCGCAGGCACGCTTCAAGCTGGCGCAAGACATTGAAGTGCGGGTGGCCGATCTGCACGACCAGGCCGCCAAACAGCGCTTTACGCAACTGGTGCTCAGCCCCGGCAGCGCCGACGCCTGGCTGGTGGAGCCCGACTGGGCGCAGCCGCATGTGTTCACGCCGGGGCGTTACCCCGCGCCTGTCGGCTCGCGCTACAGCGGGCGTTACCAGTTTGCCAAGCACTACTTCCCGGTGCTGGCTGGGCTGTTAGACGGCGGCGAAGAGTTTGCCTGCGCCCAGCTGATCGACCGCCACCCCGCCGTGCGGCACTGGGTGCGCAACCTCGACACCGCGCCTTGTGGTTTTGCACTGCCCACATCGCGCGGCCGCTTCTTTGCCGACTTTGTGGCCGAGCTGGTGGACGGCCGGGTGGCGGTGCTGGAGTACAAGGGCGCGCATTTGCTGAACAACCCGTATGAGATCGAGAAGCGCCAGGTGGGCACCCTGTGGGCGCAAGGCAGCCAGGGCCGGGCAATTTTTGGCTGGCTGGCGATGCAGCGCGACGGGCTGGGTCTGGCGCAACAACTGGAGCAGTGCCTGGCATGACAGACGACACCCGCCCCGCCCCGCGCCCGGTCGAGATCGCCCTGCTCGCCAGCGTTTTTGTGGTGGCCGCGTGCGGCTTGCTCTATGAACTGGCGGCGGGCGCGCTGGCGTCGTATGTGCTGGGGGATTCGGTGCTGCAGTTCAGCACCATCATCGGCACCTACCTGTTTGCCATGGGCGTGGGCTCTTACCTCTCCCGCTTTTTCGAGCGGCAGTTGCCCGCGCACTTTCTGCGCATCGAGCTGATGGTGGCGCTGGTGGGCGGCATGTTGCCTGCCACGCTGTTTCTGGCCAATGCCTATGTGCCCGGGGCCTTCCGGTTTCTGCTCTACGGCATGGTGATGCTGGTCGGTACTTTTGTGGGGCTGGAGATTCCGCTGGTGATGCGCATCCTCAAGCGCAATGTGGCGCTGAAAGACCTGGTGAGCCAGGTGCTCACCTTCGACTACCTGGGTGCGCTGGCAGTGTCGCTGGCGTTTCCGCTGGTGCTGGTGCCGCAGCTAGGGCTGATCCGCACGGGGCTGCTGTTCGGCCTGATGAACGCCGCTGTGGCACTGTGGGCGCTGTGGATGTTCCGCCACGAGCTGCGCCACTTGCGCGCCCATGTGGTGGCGGGCCTGCTGACCATGGCGACACTGGCGGCGGCCTTTGCGGGTGCAGACCACATCAGCAGTTTTGCCGAAGACAAGTTCTACCAGGACCGCATCGTGTTTGCCGCGTCGTCGCCCTACCAGCGCATCGTGGTGACGCAGGGGCGTGGTGGGCACCGGCTGTTTCTCAACGGCAACCTGCAGTTTGCCGAACGGGATGAATACCGCTACCACGAGGCCTTGGTGCACCCGGTGATGGCCGCCCACGGCGCGCCCAAACGGGTGGCTGTGCTGGGCGGCGGCGACGGCATGGCGGTGCGCGAGATTCTCAAATACCCGTCGGTTGAACAGGTCACGCTGGTGGAGCTGGACCCGAACATGACGCAGCTGTTCAGCGAACACGCCACGCTGGCCGGGCTCAACGGCCATGCGCTGGCATCGCCCAAGGTGAAGGTGGTCAACACCGACGCCTTCAAGTGGCTGCAAGACACCGACGAAGTTTTTGACGTGATCGTGGTGGACTTCCCCGACCCGACCAACTTTGCCATTGGCAAGCTCTACACCAACAGCTTTTACGCGCTGCTGGACCAGCGGCTGGCCGCCAGTGGTTATGCCGTGATCCAGACCACCTCACCCCTGGTGGCGCGCAAGAGTTACTGGACTGTGGCGCAGACCATGGAGTCCACCGGCCTCACTGTCACGCCGTACCACGCCCATGTGCCGAGTTTTGGCGAATGGGGTTTCATCATCGCCAGCCACCGCCCGTGGCGGCAACCCGACACGCTGCCCAGCGGGCTGCGGTTTTTGAGCCTTGACACTTTGCCGCTGTTGTTCGACTTTCCGCTCGACATGGCACGGGTGCCGGCCCAGGTGAACCGTTTGTCGAACCAGATCCTGGTCACCACCTACGAGCAGGAATGGGGCAAGGCCCCCGGCCACTGATGCAGCGCCGTGCCTTCCTCGGCCTGCCTGCTGCAGCGCTTGCGTTGGGCGGCTGCGAGCAGGCAGCGTCCATCCGCGGCGGCTTCACCGGCACCAACGACCAGCGCGGCCATGCGCTGCGCGACATGCACCAGCCCCCCGCGCCACAGACCACCCACCAGGCCCAGGTACTAATCGCCGGGGGCGGTGTCGCAGGGCTGGCCGCAGCGCGGGCGCTGCGGCTGCGCGGCATTGACGACTTCGCGCTGCTGGAGCTGGAAGACGGCGCTGGCGGCAACAGCCGTGCGGGTGAGGTCAAAGGCATCCCCTGCCCGCTGGGCGCGCATTACCTGCCGGTGCCGGGCGACGATGCCCACGAGGTGCAGGATTTGCTCGAAGAACTGGGCCTGCGCCAGCGCAAGGCCGGGCGCTGGGTGTATGACGAACGCCACCTGTGCCACAGCCCGCAAGAGCGGCTGTTCTTTGAAGGGGCGTGGCAGGAAGGCCTGCTGCCGGTGCACGGCGTCGGGCCCGGCACACTGGCGCAGTACCAGCGTTTTGCGCAGCGTGTGGCGCAACTGCAGCAGCAGGCGCGGTTCAGCATGCCCGCAGCCCGTGCGCCCTTCACCCCCACACACCAGGCGCTGGACGCGGTGACATTTGCGCATTGGCTCAACACCGAAAACTTCAGCGACCCGCACCTGCGCTGGTACCTCGACTACTGCTGCCGCGACGACTTTGGCGCGGGCACGGCCACGGTGTCGGCCTGGGCTGGCATCCACTACTTCGCCAGCCGCCACGGCTTCCATGCACCCGGCGACGAAGCGTCCGAATCCGAAGGCGTGTTGACCTGGCCCGAGGGCAACGGCTGGCTCACCCAGCGTCTGGCCACACCACTGGGCGACCGCATACACACCGGCAGCACCGTGCTGCGTATTCGCCAGCTGCGCCACGGCGTGGAGGTCGATGCACTCAACCACAGCACCCAGACAGTGGAGCGCTGGCAGGCGCAGCAGTGCATCGTGGCGCTGCCGGTGTTTATCGCCGCCCGGGTGGTGGAGAACCCGCCCGCCGTGCTGACCGCAGCGGCCGCGCGGTTGCGGTACGCGCCCTGGTGTGTGGCCAACATCCACATCGACGCACCGCTGCAAGACCACCCCGGTGCGGCCCCCGCGTGGGACAACGTGGTGTACGGTGAAACTGGCGGCGGCCTGGGCTACGTCGATGCCCGCCACCAGACACTCGACCCGCGCCCCGGCCCCACGGTGCTGACGTATTACCAGGCGCTGGGCGACCTGCCCAACGGCCGCCGCCAGCTGCTGGAGCAGCCGTGGAGCCACTGGCGTGACCAGGTGCTGGCGGCCTTGTCCGTGCCCCACCCGGATCTGCCCGAGCGCGCCACGCGGATGGACATCACCCGCTACGGCCACGCCATGGCGGTGCCGCAGCCCGGAAATTTAAGCCAAATCATGCTCCAGCGCACAGGGGACGGGCGCAAGCAGCTATCAAAACAGGAGTTTCCCGCCGTGCACAGTGGCCGCCTGCAATTCGCCCACGCCGACTGGTCGGGCTACTCGGTGTTTGAGGAGGCCTTCACACGCGGGCATGCGGCGGGGATGGGGATGTGATGCCAATTTGCTTTCTTTATCTTCTGCAAGGAACCATGCCACATGGCTGATTTTCCAAAACAATACGCGCTGTGGGACGAGTTCCTGGCGGTCTGGCCCTTGTCACGGCTCGCCACGATGACGCTGGATGAGTACAGCCAGGCGGGCTCGAAAGATTGCTTCGTTTACTGGATCGAAATTCGGTTGGAAGACATGGGTCGCATCTGGGGCGGGTCGGCATTCAAGTTTGGTGTGTTCGCACGCAAAAACCTCGATGCCAAAGAGAGTGCGGACAACCGCTGTTATTCAGACACCCACGGCTGGTATGCGTCGCTGGGCGCAACGGCCCAAGAGGCGTTCACCAAGGTGCGCGATTACGTTGTGCAGGTGGCCACACTGGCGCAGCAGGGTGATGTCGACGGCATTGAAGCGTTTGAGCACCTGGGCGAGGCGACCAAATGGAAGATCGCTTTCCATTACCAACACAGCCGCCAGACCCCCACCATAGTGAATGTTTTTACCAAGGCACCCATCGCAGCATTTGTGGGAAGCGAGACGGGCCGCAGCATGGCGACCTTGCAGAAAGCAGCACTGAACAAGATGCCCTCTGGCCTCGGCATTCTGGAATACGGTTGGCAGATGTGGGAGGAATGGAGCCGCAAAAATCTGGCCATCTGGAAGATGTCACACGGCAGCCTGAGCCCGCTTGAGCAGCAGCAGTACCTTGGTGAAAGAGTTGCGCTGATGTACGGGGACACCGGCAAGGAGCAGGGCAAGAAATTTACTGACGCCCCCATTGGGAGTTTGTTTTTTCTCTGCCATGGCAACAGCCCGCAGTGTCTGGGCCAGTTCACATCGGCGGCCCAGCCCAGTCGCAAAGATGCCGGCTGGTTGCAGCGCAGTTACCGCGTGCTGAAAACAGCGCAACGCACCGACCGGTACACCGCGAATTCCAAAAATTGGTCGCCGCAAGGAAACTCCACTTTTTGGCAAGTAGGCGCGCACGATTTGCCTGAGTTCGAGAGCACCTTGCTCAAGCCCTACTTTGCTACCGATCTCGCCGAGCTGGCAGACTTGGCGGGGGAGCCAATGGAAGCCACAACGCCCGAAGCCACTGCCCCATTTTTGCTACCCACCGCGCCACAGAAATCACCTGTCCTGCGCGCCCCCGTGAACCGTATTTACTACGGCCCACCAGGCACCGGCAAGACCTACATGCTGGGCCA
This sequence comes from Comamonadaceae bacterium AAW, assembly GCA_026314275.1. GTDB lineage: Bacteria > Pseudomonadota > Gammaproteobacteria > Burkholderiales > Burkholderiaceae_C > JAGOEY01. Next base: position 1,713,583 of record CP111109.1, on the reverse strand, counting down.
ACTGGTCCAGCGTGACTATGGCGCACTGCCGCAGAACTACTGCTTTGTGACCTTTCACCAGTCGTATGGGTATGAAGAGTTTGTGGAAGGTTTGCGCCCCGTCCTGAACGCGTCTACAGGCGCGGGCGAAGTGCGGTATGAAATTCGTCCTGGCGTTTTCAAAGACCTGTGCCGACGGGCACGGCTGGCACCGCACCAGCGCTTCGCGATGGTGATCGACGAAATCAACCGCGGCAACATCAGCAAAATATTTGGAGAGCTGATCACGCTGGTTGAGATCGACAAACGTGAAGGGGCCGAACATGCCGTGTCGGTGGTGCTTCCGTATTCTGGTGAACTGTTTTCGATACCGTCCAACGTAGACATCATCGGCACGATGAACACGGCGGACCGTTCGCTCGCTTTGCTCGACACCGCCTTGCGGCGACGCTTCGACTTTGTGGCGCTGATGCCTGACACACGCGAAGAAAAAGACCCCCATGCTGTGCACAGCGCACCGCTGGCGGGTTTGGTGGTTTCTGCCGGGCAAAACAGCATCGACATTCGCCAAATGCTGCACCGCATGAACCAGCGCATTGAGGCGCTGTATGACCGCGACCACTGCATTGGCCATGCCTACTTCACACCGCTTGCCAAAGAGGCTGATGGCGATGCGCGGTTCAGCGCACTGGGGGATATTTTTCGCAACCGCATCGTCCCCTTGTTGGAAGAGTATTTCTTCGAGGACTGGCAAAAAATTCGGCTGGTGCTGGCGGACAACCAGAAACGCGACCCACAAGCCCACTTCGTGCAAGAGAGTCTGGATGCAGAGGAAGACCTGACAGGCCTGTTTGGCCGCGACCACGGACTGGACACCTATGCCACCCGGCGTCATTACGCGGTGCAACCCACAGCGTTCACAAACCCGGATGCCTACATTGGCATTTACCAGCCCTGAACAGGCGGCAGGCGTATGAACGGCGTCACGGTTTACGAGTTCGACGTCTTGGTGCCTGCCGAGTCGGGCGCACTTGACTCCGCTGGTTTAGTTGGTGTTCCGCCAGGTGTGTTTGATTGGCTTGACATGCAGTGTTTGCGCGCATCTGAGGCGGGTGGTGCAACTTGGTTGCAGCGCACCCAACGCAGAGGCCGCCCCGCCATCCAGGTCACCAGCTATGTGGGTGTCATCCGCGCACCCGATGACTACCAGATTGAAGTGTTGCCCAAGGTGGGACGTGTTGCGGGCAGCACGGCTGAGGATGCGCGCAAACTGCTGATTGACATGCTGCGCTGCCTTCCAGGGTTTCGGCATATCCAGACTTTGAACGCCCATCTGGCGGCCGCCCGGATGCCCTTGCTGGAAGTGTTTGTACGCGAGTTTCTTCTGGCCGTTGAACGTGTCGTGAAACGTGGACTGCGCAGCGATTTCACGGCCCAACAAGACAACGTGACCGCGCTCCGGGGCAAGCTCTTGTTTGCAGAAAATCTTCGCCAGAATCTGTGCCGCGCAGACCGATTTTTTACAGAGCACGATACGTTTTCAAGCAACCGTCCAGAGAATCGGCTTCTCCACGCGGCATTGCGCCGTGTGCTGGTTCTGTGCACATCTCAGCCCAACCAGCAACTGGCACGTGAACTTTGCAACGTGTTCGCAGACGTTCCTGCAACCACCCGCGTCGCACAAGATTTTCAACAGGTTCGGATGGATCGCGGCATGGGCTCATATGCCGACGCCTTGGCTTGGGCGCGCATTGTTCTGGAAAACGAATCGCCGTTGACGGGAATGGGTGCGTACCGCGCCCCGTCTTTGTTGTTCCCGATGGAAGCGGTGTTCGAGGCTTTTGTAGCCCGGCATCTGGGCAGGAAGCTGCGGCCCCCGTTGGTGCTGCAAAGCCAGGCCTGTGGCCACCATTTGGTCAACCACCGGTCGCAAAACTGGTTTTGGCTCAAGCCCGACCTGCTGGTGAGAGAGGGAAGCAAGACCAGGGTGGTGTTGGACACCAAGTGGAAGTTGCTCGATCACTCAAGCGCGAGTGGCACCGACAAATATGGACTGTCGCAGGCTGATTTTTACCAGTTGTACGCATACGGCCAAACGTACCTTGACGGTACGGGCGATCTTGTTTTGGTCTATCCCAGAACTGAGCGTTTTACCGATCCCCTGCCTGTTTTCGAGTTTCCGAAAGCACAAGGCTTGAGGCTTTGGGTATTGCCGTTTTGCCTGCGAACCCGTGTGTTGCACATTCCGCAGGAAGCGCCATTCGCCGACTGTTTTGATGGCGCTGGATTGTTCCAAAAAAGCAGCACGGGGCTCTTCAGTTCACCACTGGCAGTGGGTTGACCATGCCACATACCGCCTTGCTGCGTCCCATGGTCCAGGCCGACCTGCCCGCCGTGCTGGACGTGCAGCGTGCCTGTTACCCCGGTGGTTTTCTGGAAGACGCCGCCACCTTCACCCAGCGGCTGCAGAGCCCGGGCAACCTGTCGTGTGTCGCTACGCAGGACGGTGTGGTGTGCGCCTACCTGGCGGCGTACCGCTCGCGGCCTGGCAAAGTGACACCGCTGAACGGGGGTTTTGACACCGTGGCGCAGCCCGACACCTTGTACCTGCACGACCTGGCCGTGGCACCCCAGGCGGCGGGCCAGGGGCTGGCGCAGCGGCTGGTGGGCCACCTGTGGGCACATGCGGCCGGGGAGCGGTTGCAGCATTCGGCGCTGGTGTCGGTGCAGGGCTCGCAACCGTTCTGGGAACGGCTGGGTTACCGCGTGCAGGCGCTGGACGACCCGGCGCAGCAGCGCCATCTGGACTCGTACGGCGTGGGTGCCTGCTACATGGCCAAAACCCTGGGGTAGCGTGAAACACCCCCGAAGCGCCTTCGGCGCTTCCCCCTCAAGGGGGCGATGCCAGCGGCCTGGCGGAGCCAGTTCCACGGCATCCGCTGGAACGCGCGCGCTTCATGCGGCGTGCTTCATCAGCCGGGGTGTCCTCTTGGATTCGTGACAGTTAACCCTGTTTGAGAAAAGGGTTTGTGGATGACTTTCTGAAAAAGACTGCATTTAGATATATCTTTATGCATCTTTAGTACGAAATAAGCCATGAAAAACCTTGAATTTGGCAGCCCCGGCGGACGGGGTGGCCGCGGCGGGCGGGTGTTTGGCCATGGTGGCCTGCGCCTGGTGCTGCTGCAGCTGATTGCCGACAAACCCCGCCACGGCTACGAGCTGATCAAAGCCATCGAAGAACGCCTGAACGGCAGCTACAGCCCCAGCCCCGGCGTGGTGTACCCCACGCTGACCTTGCTGGAAGAACTGGGCTACGTCACGGTCAGCACGGCCGACGGTGCCCGCAAGCTGCACACCATCACCGACACCGGCCACAGCTTTCTGGCCGACAACCGCGAGGCCACCGACGCATTGCTGGCGCGTATGCAAAGCCCGGCGCTGGCCGAGCGCCCGCCGCAGATCGAGCGTGCAATCCACAACTTCAAGATGGCTGTGCACATGCGCCTGGCGCGTGGGCCGCTGACGGACACGCAGGCGCATGAGTTTGCGGCGGTGCTGGATGCGGCGACCCAGGCCATCGAAAAAATCTGATTGATTCCACACAACACTTTTGCCCACCCAGCGTCCGTGCGTTTCTGCATGCAGCCAGGCAGGCGTCCTCTCCCGGAAAAACTGACATGACTGAAACCACATCTGACACCATCGCTGAAACCATCGACCACCGCGCCCCGTACCGTGTGCGCCACGAGCTGCACCGCCGCCTGCTCACCGTGCGCCAGGTGCAGCGGCTCTCGCCGCACATGATCCGCATCACGCTGGGGGGTGACGACCTGGAAGGCTTCACCAGCCTGGGTTTTGACGACCACATCAAACTCATATTTGCGGACCCCGCCACCGGCGCGCTGCCGTCCACCACCGACGGCCCACGCCCGCCCATGCGCGACTACACCCCGCGCCGTTTTGACGCCGTGGCACACACGCTGGAGATTGATTTCGCCATCCACGACGCCGGCCCGGCCACGCAATGGGCCGAGCAGGCCGCACCCGGCCAGCAGATTGGTGTCGGCGGCCCGCGCGGCTCCATGGTCATCCCCATGGCGTTTGACGGTTACCTGCTAGTGGGTGACGACACCGCGCTGCCCGCCATCGCGCGCCGCCTGGCCGAGCTGCCAGCTGATGCGCCCGTGGTCGTGCTGGCCGAGGTGGACAGCCCCGCCGACGAACTGGTTTTCGACACCGCCGCCAACGTGCAACTGACCTGGGTGCACCGCCGAGGTGCCGCGCCCGGCACCACCATGCTGCTGCTGGATGCGATCCAAACCCTGGCCCTGCCCGCAGGCGACTTCCACGCCTGGGTGGCCTGCGAAACCGGTGCCGCCAAGGCCTTGCGTGCCCACCTGGTCGCCGAACGGGGTGCGCGCCCGGAATGGACCAAGGCGGCGGGTTACTGGCGTTTGGGCAGTGCGGATTCGCACGACACCCACAGCGATTAAGCGTCGCCCGGTAGAATGGAGGGTTTTCTGCAGCGCTCCATGCCATTGCTGCGCCTGGTTCCCCATGGGGCTTTCACAGGCAATTTTTGGCACTTCATTTCCCCGCGATGCTTAAAACCGCCGCAATCCCCGCCCAGGGATACCGCGGATCTGGCTTTGCCAGTCCGCTGGTGTCGCCCCCTGCAAGGGGGTTGGCGCTTACGCGAAGCGAACAAGCCTGGGGGTGTTCCACATGACTCAAGACCACTATGCTGCTTTGGGGGTTGCCAGCGATGCCCCTGTTGCCACCATTCGGCAGGCCTTCCGGCAAAAAGCCTCGCAGTACCACCCTGACAAAAACCCGTCGCCCGATGCGCCGCGCCTGTTCCGTGCCGCGCAGGAAGCCTATGACGTGTTGTCGGACCCCGACCGCCGCGCCGCCTTTGACGACAACCGCCGTCGCGGCTTGCTGGACAACCCGCTCGATACCGCGCGGGAGATCTGGCAGAACTACCTGAGAACCGTATTGCCATGAGTTTGTCCCGCTTCTTTTCGAACCTTGCATCCGCCTACGACGCGGAAATCAACGACCTGGTGTCCGACTCCGAAGGCAAAAACGTGCTCGCCAAACGCCTGGCCGACAAACGCAGCCAGGTCGGGTTTCTGGTCCACATGATGGAAGACAACCCCGAGATGCTGGCCGCAGCCTTCCACCAGGGTTTCGGGTTTCCGTCATCGGCCTTTATGGAAAACATCGTGGCGCTGGAGCCCCGCGCCTTCCCCGCGTGGAGCAAGGTGGCGTCGGCCATCACCCTCACGCCATGGGCCCAGACACTGGCCGCCACCGTGCTGAAAGAGCCCACCGGTGCGCAGTTCATGACGGTTGCGGCCGGGCTGGAGTACCTGTACCACCGCACCGACCCGCGTGCCCAGGCACGTGCCGCTGACGATGGCGACGACACCGAACACGACGAGGACGAAGAAGAATTGCAGGAAGCCCACGATCTCGAAGAGGCTGGCGGTGAATGGCTGGTGGAGCAGGGCTTCGACCCCAAACCATCTCGGTCTTAAATATCTATAACTTTCACCCTCGGCATGGGCGCGGACCCTTGCCAGAGATGCCGTGGAACTGGCTTTGCCAGGCCGCTGGCATCGCCCCCTGCAAGGGGGAGAGCGCCGCAGGCGCTCCGGGGGTGTTCCACACATGAGAGCACAGGCATGAGCACAAACTACCCTGCATTGGCGAAAGCCCAGAACCTGATCCGCCTGGGCGACATCAGTGGAGCCGAGTCGGCCCTGGCCACGCTGGCCGACGAAGAGGGTGACCACGCGCTGGTTCTGGCGCTGGACACTTTTCCGTCGAAGGACCTGCTGACGGTGATCCGCGAGTACGACAGCTCGAAAGAGTCGGTGCTGAACCTGCTGGTCACGCCGCAGCAGTTTGCGCGTGCGGTGGTGATCGAGAAACAGTACAAAGACCTGAGCCACACCCACCTGCGCGGCATGCTCAACTCGGTGATCTTTCGCGAGGATGCCGATGCGGCAGAGTTCATCGAGGCGATAGGTGCGGTGGACGGCGGCTGCGACGCGCTGGCCGACTACCTGATGGAGCACTGGGGCCGGGTCGAGAGTTTTGTGCACACCGGCACCTTTGACCCGATGGAAGACGACGGCACCATCGTGCCCGAGTCCGCCCTGGTGGCCGCCGCTTATGCCAAACCGCGCGTCGAACGCGACGAAGCCCGCGACGGCGACTGGATGGAGCTGACCTGGACGCTGCACCACGCGCACCCCGACCTGTTCATCGAGGTGATGACGATTCTGCGCACCCGTTTCCATGCGTTCCAGGCCGCGCAGGATGCGGGCGAGAAGGACGAAGACGGTGAAGTGCCCGAACACGTTGAGGGCGAAAAAGAGTTCCACAAAACCGTTGTGGTGGACCCTGACGAAGACTCGGCGATATGAAGCACACCCCCAGTCTTCGCGCATTACATGTCGCTGCGCCAACCCCCTTGCAGGGGGCGACGCCAGTGGCCCGGCAAAGCCGGTTCCACGGCGTCTGCTGGAAGGAGACACGCTGACATGCAGTCGTCTGAGTCCATTTCTACCATTGCGGTTTACGACGAACGGCCCTTCTTCGAGAAGGCGCTGGTATACGGCGTGATGCACGGCATTCTGAGTGCGGAAAAAATCGACAGCATGCTGAACGACGGTCCCAAAGGGCTGGTGCAGATTGCCCGTTACTTTGGCACCGAGTTTCTGCGGCCCGAGCTGGAGCGCGCGCGCGAACGCATGGTGAACCTCATCAGCCTGTACCTGGAAGAGTCGTCGCAGGGGGACGTGCACAAAGCTGCGGAGTCGCTGCGTGACCACTCGCTGCTGTCGCGCTCCAAGGGCGGCTCGGACATGCTCAAGGCCTTGCTGGTGATGCCGGACCACAGCCACTTTGGCATGGCCGACAGCAGTGCGCAGGCCCCGGCGTTCCACGACGACCAGATTCCGCTGCTGGCCCGCTGGGCGCTGCGCCCGCTGGCCGACTACCAGCAGGAACGCGACTCCCGCCAGCACATCCGCAACCAGATCGAAGCCGCAGCGTGGTTGGCCCGCTCGCTGGGCCTGCCGCGTGAAGACCTGGCCGATGCACAGACCGATGCCGACGCCGTCATCCGCACCGCGCTGCTGGTGCGTGCCGCCGGTGCCACCCGCTGGCCCAGCTGGACGCAGTTTGAGCGCGCGGTGCAGCTGCTGCGCAAGCGCCATGCGGCCAGTGGTGAGGGTGTGCAGCTTGTGCTGCCCGCTGACCTACCTGGACCACTGCGCGCCTTGGTGGAGCAAGTGCGTGCCACGATGCTGCGCGAGGACGTGCCCAAGATCCTGGACGCGGCCATCACACCGCGCAAACTGTTCGTGCAGTCGCTGGGCTTCATGGGCAAGTATTTCTGGCGCGACGACGGGCTGGAAGAGGTCAGCAACTTTGACCAGACCGTTTCTGCCGCGTGGGCCAAGGTGACGCAGAACCACACCGATGACAGCTCGCTGCTGACGCTGTTTTTGTGCATCACCGCCGGTGTGCCGCGCAAGACCACACTCACCGAAACCAGTGCCGCCAGCCTGGTGCGCAAGCTGCGCAAAAACGGACTCGACACCACACTCGCCAGCGCCTTCATCCGTGAACACGCACCCCACGAACACCACAACGACTACCAGCGCCTGTGGACTGCATTCATCGCCGATGCCGAACGTGACCTGATGGACGAACGCGACACGCGCCTGGTGGAAGCCATGGGCTGTTTGCAGCTGCACTGCAACATCGTCAAAAAATAAGGCACACCCCCAGGCTGCGCGGACTGCGTTCCGCTTCCGCCAACCCCCTTGCAGGGGGCTACACCAGTGGCCTGGCAAAGCCAGATCCACGGTGTTTGCTGGGTTCGGATGTGCTTCTTAAAGGCGGTGTCACGACGTGGTCACGCGGGTGCGGCATCGTGCTGTTCTCTTTGCATCTGAAGCAGAACACCCATGACCCGTTTTTCACGCACCCTTACCGCCACGCTGGTGACCCTGGTTTGCGCTAGCGCTGCGCTGGCCCAAACCACCGCGCCCCAGGCCTATCCCGCCACCCTCAGCGGCCACGCTGTGTTGCCCGCACAGTCGTATGTGCCCGCGCCCAAGGACGCACCATCCGACCTGCAGAGCAGCGGCAAATTCACCCAGCCGCAGCGTGTAGACACCCTCGGCACCGTGGAAGGCAAGTCGGCAGGTCGCCCCACAGGCGTCTCGCTGCCCTTCAAGGGCCAGCCGCTGCAAGGCCACTCTGGCATCAAGAAAATGCCCGACGGCAGCTTCTGGATCCTGACCGACAACGGTGCCGGGGCCAAGGCCAACTCGCCCGACTTCATGCTCTACCTGAACCACTACAAGGTGGACTTTGCCAGCGGCAAGCTGCACAACCTGGGCACCGTGTTCCTGCACGACCCCGACAAAAAAGTGCCGTTTCACATCACCGAAGAAGGCACCAAACAGCGTTACCTGACCGGCGCTGATTTCGACCCTGAAAGCTTCCAGTTCGCCGGTGGTTCGATCTGGATCGGTGAAGAGTTTGGACCCTACCTGATCAAGGCCGACATGAAGGGCAAGGTCCAAGCCGTGTTTGAAACGCAGGTGGATGGCACGGTCGTACGTTCCCCGGACCACCCGGCCGTGACCACCCCCGGTGCGCCCGGCGGCACGGTGAACTTCGAGGTCAAACGCTCCAAGGGGTTTGAAGGCATGGCCGCGTCGAAAGACGGCAGCAAACTTTATGCGTTACTCGAAGGCCCGGTGTGGAACGCCGAGGCCAAAGACTACGAACGTGTCGGTGGCAAGGAAGCCCTGCGGGTTCTGGAGTTCGACGTGGCAGCCGAGAAGTGGACAGGCCGTTCGTGGATGTACCCGCTGGAGGCCAACGGCCATGCCATTGGTGACTTCAACATGGTGGATGACACCACAGGCCTCATCATCGAGCGTGACAACGGTGAAGGCACAGCCGCCAACGCCTGCCCCGCAGGCGAAAAACGCACCGACTGCTTCCACGACCTGGCCAAGTTCAAACGGGTCTACAAAATCGAAATGACCGATGCCAACGTGGGCAGCCCGGTACGCAAGATCGGCTACATCGACCTGATGGCCATTGCCGACCCGCAAAAGCTGGCGCGTAAACCGCTGGACAACGGGGTGTTGACATTCCCGTTCTTCACCATCGAAAACGTGGACGTGGTGGACGCCACCCACATCGTGGTCGGCAATGACAACAACCTGCCATTCAGCAGCAGCCGCACGCCCAACCAGGCCGATGACAACGAGTTGATCCTGCTGGAAGTGGCTGAGTTTCTGAAGGCGCGTTAAACCTTCTGCTTTCCACCGTCCAACGTGGTGGTGGCCACCCAGGCCTTCAGCGTGCGCGCCAGCTCGTCGTACACCAGCTTGACCCGGGCTGGCACCGGCGTGCGATGGGTGCGGTACACGTAGAGCGGCCAGGCCGGTGGCGCATCTGCACTGAGCACGGCCACCAGCTGGCCGGAGCGCAGGTAGGGCACAGCCAGCGGATCGACCAGCTGGCCGTAGCCGAGCCCGGCCACCACGGCAGCACATTCCGCATCGACATCGTCGGTGAGAAAGGCGGGCGCGGGCACCGCCAACCTGCGCCCCTTGCTGAACAACCAGGGCCAGGCGCGGCCCGAGCTGCGGTCGATCAGCGCGGTCAGTGGGCGCTGCAGCAGCGCACCCAGATCCTGCGGCGCACCGGTGCGCGCCACCAGCGCCGGTGTGGCGACCACACGCATCGCCAGCTTGCCTACCGGCCGCGCCACCAGGCGGCTGTCGCGCATGGGCCCCAGGCGCACGCCCACGTCGATCTGCTCGTCCACCACGTCGGCCAGCACTTCGGCCAGGCGCAGATCCATCGTCAGGCCAGGGTGCGCCAGCAGCATGGGTGCCAGCGCTTCGGGAATACGCTGGCGGCCGAGCACACCGGGCGCGGCCACCCGCACCGTGCCCGCGTGCTGCGACAGGCTGCGCCGGTCGCCGCGGTGGAACAGCTGGTCCACGCCATCGACGGCCTGCCGGGCGCGCTCGGCGAGTTGTTGGCCGAACTGCGTGATGCGCACCCCGCGCGTGCTGCGGTGGAATAGCGGCTCACCAAGCTCTTCCTCCAGCTCGCGCACCGCGCGTGTCACCACCTGCGGCGACACGGCAAGCCGTTGCGCCGCGTTGCGGAAGTTGTCGGAGTCGGCGGCCACACAAAAGACACGCAGGGTTTCGAGGTGGTTGGACAAGTGGAACTCCAGAAAGAAGGCGGTGTTCAGTATTCCATATTTGCGAATTCTGAAAGCCACAGTGTTCCATTGTCGGCGTACGCACCACGGCACATACTTCCCCTCACACCAAGCCGATCTCACAGTGAGTCGGTAACTGTTTAACCCCCAGGAGTTATGCCATGTCTGTTTTGATGATCCTCACCTCCCACGACCAACTGGGCAACACCGGCAAGAAAACCGGTTTCTGGCTCGAAGAGTTCGCCGCGCCGTATTACGCGTTCCGTGATGCTGGCGTCGCAATCACGCTGGCGTCCCCCAAGGGTGGCCAGCCGCCGCTCGACCCCAAGAGTGATGAGCCCGCCAACCAGACGCACGACACCGACCGCTTCCGCAAAGACACCGACGCCCAGGCGACGCTGGGCTCCACCTTGAAGCTCTCGACCCTGCAGGCGGCAGACTACGACGCGGTGTTCTACGTCGGTGGCCACGGGCCGCTGTGGGACCTGGCCGAGGATGCCGATTCGATCGCATTGATCGAAACCATGTACGCGGCCGGCAAGCCCGTGGCCGCCGTTTGCCATGGCCCCGGCGTGCTGCGCCACCCGCGCCGTGCAGATGGCCAGCCCCTGGTGGCTGGCAAGAAGGTCACCGGTTTCACCAACAGCGAAGAGGCGGCGGTGCAGCTGACCGACGTTGTGCCCTTCCTGGTCGAAGACGAACTCAAGCGGCTGGGCGGCCAGTACAGCCAGCTTGCCGACTGGCAGCCTTACGCGGTGGTGGACGGCAACCTCGTCACGGGCCAGAACCCGGCCAGTTCGGTGGTGGTGGCCCAGGCCGTGTTGAAGCTGCTCGGCTGATCGACCGGCCGCAGAGTGCTGCGAACGCGTCGGCAATCGACACGCAGCGCGGCCCCTGTGCCAGCGTGAAAGTTGCGGGTGCGGTGGGCATGGGGCCATCCATCGATGGTTGACGCCATATTTTTTGAATAAAAAGTGCCTCTAGCGCATACAGGACGTGTGCAAATAGCTATTAATTCAGGAGTATTCTGCCCGCCAATGCGCACGGTCAGCGCGGCAGCAGGGTTTGCAAGGCAGAACCGATTGGCGCAAAATGCGCCAATCAGGAGAACGTTATGCCCTCTAGCCCCGCAGGTTTCAGTTCCGTCAAACTCCCCGCCGCCTTGGTGCAGCAAGCCCGCGAGGCCGCCCAGCCATTGCGCCGCTCGGTAGCCGGCCAGGTCGAATACTGGGCCACCTTGGGCCGGGTGGTGGAACACACCGGACTGACGGTGCAAGAGGCACGTACGGCGATTGAGGCGTATGAGGCGGCGGTGCGCAAGACGCGTGTGGCGGATACGGTCGCCAGCCTGACCCAAAAACTGCTTGCGGCCAACGCCAGCGGATCGCTTGCCCAACGGGTGCGCGAAGTGGTTGAAGAAAACCGGGCACTTGCCCGGTAAAGCCGGGTAATGCCGTGTCAAGCCAAGTGAAGGAATTACCCGTTTTCCATTTGCTGGCAGGGCCCAATGGTGCTGGCAAGTCGACGCTCTACCGTGCGCTGGTGCGTGATGGCCTCATTGCAAAAGACATGCCTTTCGTGAATGCCGATCTGTACGAACGCGATCACCTGCAGCTCATGGCCGATCCTGAATCGCGCTCGCAAGCCGCCAGAACCTGGGCAGAGGCTGAACGCACGCGCTTGCTCATAGCGGGTGATTCATTTGTCAGCGAAACCGTTTTCTCCCACGTCTCAAAGTTGGCATTGATAGAGGACGCTACGGCGCACGGCTATATGGTGGCGCTGCATGTAGTCGCCCTGGACGATCCGCAGCGTCTGCTGGGCCGCGTGAAAGCGCGCGTTCGCGAGGGCGGCCACGATGTGCCGGCCGACCGCATCCTGGCACGGTATCCGCGCACGTTGCACAACCTGACCAAGGCGGTCAGGCGGGCTTCCGTGGCGTATCTGTACGAAGCGCGCGAGACCAGTGATGGCGGGCCCCAATTGGTGGCGATCTGTGAAGGCCACCAAACGACCCGCGTTGTCGATGCAGTGCCGCGTTGGGCAGAGCAGGTATTGGCGGGTTGAACCGAGCCTGTCGCCAAGCTTCAACCCCCCGCTCACCCCCGCATCAACGCCTCAATCTCTTCCGCCTTCACCGGCACCCCGCGCGTGATCAGCTCGCAACCCGTTGCGGTCACGATGGCGTCGTCCTCGATGCGGATGCCGATGTTCCAGAACTGCTCGGGCACACCGGGCGTGGGGCGCACGTAGATGCCGGGCTCGATGGTCAGCACCATGCCGGGGTGCAGGATGCGGCTGGGGCGGCTCTTGATGACTTCGCCGGAAAGCGGGTCTTTGCGTTCACTCACCTCACCCAACTCGGTCGGCTCCACGTAGCTGCCGCAGTCGTGTACGTCCATGCCCAGCCAGTGGCTGGTGCGGTGCATGTAGAAGGGGAAGTAGGCGCGCTGTGCCACCACGTCGTCCACGCTGCCCACCTGGTGCGCGTCCAGCAGGCCCAGGTCCAGCAGGCCCTGCGACAGCACCCGCACTGTGGCGTCGTGCGGGTCGTTGAAGCGGGCACCGGCGCGGGTGGCGGCCACGGCGGCGTCCTGGCTGGCCAGCACCAGGTCGTACAGGGCGCGCTGCGGGCCGGTGAATTGGCCGTTGGCGGGGAAGGTGCGGGTGATGTCGCTGGCGTAGCCGTCGAGCTCACAACCGGCGTCGATCAGCACCAGGTCGCCGTCGCGTACGGGCGCGGCGTCGGCGCGGTAGTGCAGCACGCAGGCGTTGGCACCGGCGGCGACGATGGAGTAGTAGGCCGGGTACTGCGAGCCGCCCATGCGGAATTCGTGCAGCAGCTCGGCGTCGAGGTGGTATTCACGCACGTCCTGGCCCGCGCGCAGCATACGGGCCGAGGTCTGCATGGCGCGGACGTGGGCACGGGCGCTGATGGTGCTGGCGCGGCGCATCACGTCTTGTTCGTGGGCGTCCTTGATGAGGCGCATCTCGTCGAGCACGCTGCACAGATCGTGCTGCACCTCGGGGCACAGCGCACCATAACGCACCCGCGCGCGCACGGCGTTGAGCCAGCCGTCCACACGTGTCTCCAGCCCTTTGTGGATGGCGAAGGGGTACCACACGGCACTTTTGTTTTCCAGCAGGCGTGGCAGGCGGGTGTCGAGTTCGGTGGTGGAGGATGCAGCGTCCACGGCCAGTGCGGCGGGGGCAGCGTCGGGGCCGAGGCGGTAGCCGTCCCAGATCTCGCGCTCCAGGTCCTTGGGGGCGCAGAACAGCGTGCTCTGGCCGTCACCGGTAATGACCAACCAGGCGTTGGGCTCGGTGAAACCGGTGAGGTAGTAGAAGTAGCTGTCGTGCCGGTAGAGGTAGTCCGTGTCCCGGTTGCGCGCGTGTTCGGGCGCGGTGGGGATGATGGCGATGCCGCCTGGACCCATGGCTTGGGCGACGCGGGCGCGGCGCTGGGCATAAAGCGAGGTCTGTGGGGTGGGCTGTGGGATCATCCGTGCATTGTGGGGCATCCAGCCACCGCGTCGCTTCAAACACCATGCCTGTTTTTGCCTCTTCCCTGCTGCATTTCATCTGGGCCATCCTGGTGCCTGTGTTGGGTCTGGTGCTGGCTGCAGCACTGCTGGCGTATGGCATGTACGTGCGCTGGTTCGACGCACCCCAGAAGTGGCTGCTGGCACCGCGTGTGCTGCGGGCGCTGGGCGCGGCGGCTGTGGTGTGCAACGGCGCGCTGCTGTTGCAGCTGTACCTGAACCACAGCGCACAGGAGACCCGGGCGGACCAGGCCGCCGTGCGCGCCAGCCGCGAGCGCTTTGTGCTGCCGCAGGATTTTCAGTACGGCGAGCTGCTAATTCCGGCGGGCAGCCTCATCAACCGGCAGGACCCGTTCGACCAGGGCGAGCCCGGCCGCCCGCTGGCCTTACACGGGCTGGCGGCCGTGCGTTTTGCGCAGCCGGTCGAGGTGGCCGGGGTGTGGGCCAGCGCGCTGCAAACCGTGCCCGCGCGTGTGGAGCTGGCGCAGAACCAGACCGTGGGCCCTGTGTACAGCGTCAGCAGCCGCACCCAGCAGTGGGAGCGCAACCGGGTCAAGCCCACCATGGCCTGCAAGAAGGGGCAGATCGCCGTGTTTATGGTGCCGCACATTCCCCATGATGCGCAGGCCGAAGTCGGCAAGCCCCCGCCCGATGGGCCGGACGCCCGCTTCCTGCCCAGCCAGTGGATGTTTCGCCACTGCGAGAACGGCCCGGCGATTGCGCTGGAGCCTGCGCGGTAGCGGGGACGTTCAGCGGTTGAGTTCTGCCAGTCTTTCTGGCGTTCCTACGTCCGTCCAGCGTCCCGTGTACATCGACGCCCCCACACGTCCTTCGTCCATCGCGCGGCGCAGCAGCGGGGCCAGCGGGGCTTTGATGCCCGCCGGATTGCCCTGTGGAATGGCGCAAAAAGGCTCGGCAAACAACGCGGCGCGGTACAAGCCGATGGTGGAGTAGGTGTAGCGTTCGCCGTCTGACTGGTTCAGCGCCAGGCCCTCGGGCGAGATACCGAAGTCACCGCGCGGGTTGTGCGCCGGGTTGGGCACCAGCCACAGGTGGGCCAGTGCACCACTGGCGGCAAAACGCTGCACCGTTGCCGGGTCGAACACAAAGTCCGGCGCATACACATCCCCGGCCACCAGCCAGAACAGGTCGTGCCCGCCCACCTGCAGCAGGGGCAGCGCGCGCGCGATGCCACCCGCTGTCTCCAGCGCGCCGCCAAAGTCAGCCTGCTCGTCGGAGTATGAAATTGATAGCGCGCTGCGCTCATCCACTGTGCGCTGGAGGCCAAAATGGCTTGAAATTTTTGCTCCCAGCCAGGCCGTGTTCACCACCAGGTCGGTGCAGCCGCCCCGCGCCAGCGCCTCCATGTGCCACTGCATCAGCGGTTTACCGCGCACGTCGAGCAGGGGTTTGGGGGTGGTGTCGGTCAGCGGGCGCATACGCTCGCCACGGCCAGCGGCCAGGATCAGGGCGGGGATGGATGTCATGGAGAAAGTTGCGGCGCAGCCCCACGCTGCAGCGTGTGGCGCTCGGTGTGGTGGGGCTCAAACAGTGCGAGCAGCGCGTCCATCAGCGCACGGGCCTTGGCCGAGTGGTCACCGCCAAAGTTGCAGACATACACGTCCAGCGTCACCGCGCGGTGTTCGGGCCAGGTGTGGATACACAGATGGCTCTCGGCCAGCAGCAGCGTGGCGGTGACCCCGCCCGGGCCGTGGGCGGAGGCAGGGAAGCTGTGAAAGACTTCGTTCACCACCTGCAGCCCGGCGGCCAGCGTAGCGCTGCGGCAGGCGCTGCCCAGTTGTGCGGCGTGCAGCAGCCATGCGCTGTCGCAGCGGCAGTCGTGGAGGTCAGCAGTCAGATGGAGGCCTTGCATGGGCTGGACTGTAGCCGATGGCCTGGGAATACAGTCGGCACTTGCAGGTGCCGATTAAACAAGCCATAAGTTGTTTAATGACAATACACACGTTGATTTGTAATTGAAGCGCACGCGCCTCACGCACCCAGAAAAACACACCATAGATTGTAAAATCAAAATACAATCCATGGTGTGTATTCAACGCCATCTAGCAACCAGTCCAGCCCATGCAAGCCTTCACCGTCCGCACCACCGAGCAGTTGCCACAGCTGCTCAAAGCCTTCCGCAAGAATGCCGGGCTCACCCAGGCCGACGTTGCCTTGCGCCTGGGCGTGACACAGCAAACTGTTTCTGCGCTGGAGCGCAACGCCGAGGCGGTCAGTGCTGCGCGGCTGATGAAACTCCTGAACATCCTGGGCGTGGAGTGGGTGCTGCAAAACCGCTCTGAGTCCACCGTGCCCGCGTCGGGTGAAACCAGCGACTGGTAAGCGATGAACACATACGTGCGGGGCAAGGCGCTGGGCTTGTGGATGAATGGCCATTTCGTCGGCACCTGGAGCATGGAGGCCGGGGGCGATGTGCTGCAGTACGACAGCCAGTGGGTGAATTCTCCTTTGCGGCGTCCGCTGTCGCTCTCGCTTCCGTTCACACCCGGCAACCGGCCGCACAAGGGCGACGCTGTTCGTTTCTATTTTGAGAACCTGCTGCCCGACAGCAAGGAAATTCGTGAGCGTGTGGCGCGCCGTTACCAGGTGGGCGCAACCGATGCCTACAGCTTGTTGCGCGAAATTGGCAGGGACTGCGTGGGCGCGCTGCAAATCCTCCCCGCAGACGATGCGCCGCCGACGGACCTGCGGGTGCAGGCTGAGCCGATGGCAGACGCCGAAGTCGCGCAGCTGATTCGTGCCACCGTTCAGCCCGCGCAATTTGGCGGGGCGAGCGCACCAGACGCGGACTTTCGCATCTCCATTGCCGGCGCGCAGGAGAAAACCGCGCTGCTGCACTGGCAAGGCCGCTGGTGCCGCCCGCGGGGTGCCACGCCCACCACGCACATCTTCAAGTTCCCCCTGGGGCTGATTGGCAACCTGCAACTGGACATGCGCCAATCCGTGGAAAACGAGTGGCTGTGTTCCAAGCTGTTGGCAGCCTACGGGCTGCCCGTGGCGCATTGCGACATGCTGCAGTTTGACGACCAGAAAGTGCTGAGCGTGCAACGCTTCGACCGACGTTTGTGGAAGAACGATGTGCTGCTGCGCCTGCCGCAGGAAGACATGTGCCAGGCCACCGGCACGTCGCCCGTGTTGAAGTACGAGGTAGATGGTGGGCCAGGTGTGGACCGCATCATGGGCCTGCTCGACGGGTCTGCGCAGCGCGAGCGTGACCGGTACCACTTTTTCATGGCCCAGCTTGTGTTCTGGATGTTGTGTGCCACCGACGGACACGCCAAAAACTTCAGCCTCTTTTTGCGGCCTGGTGGTGCATTCGAGATGACACCGCTGTACGACGTGCTCTCCGTCTACCCGCTGCTGGGTGAGGGGCGGGGCAAGCTGTCGCCCCACAAGGCCCGACTTGCCATGGCCGTGCGCTCCAAAAATGCACATTGGCAAATCAACAAAATCATGCGCCGCCACTGGCAGGCCGTGGGTGAGCGGTATGGCATCGTGTCGCCCAAAGGATTTACGGTAGGCGATGTGATTGACAAGCTGGTCTCTTTTACGCCCGATGTGGTGCAACGTGTGCAACAGGCGCTGCCATCGGAATTCCCTTCCGAGGTGGCTGATCCCATCTTCAACGGACTGCTGGATGCCGCCTCCCGATTGGGGCGTGTGTACGACTGAAGTAGCGGCTGGCGCAGCACTTCTGCGCCCCCAAGTAAAATCCCGGGTTTCCCCTCCCCCGAACACTCTGGAGCTTCTCTCCCATGTCCACCCCCGACACTGCGGCAACCCCCACCCCCCAATCCCTGGCGAACGCCATCCGTGCGCTGTCCATGGATGCCGTGCAAGCCGCCAACTCTGGCCACCCCGGCGCGCCTATGGGCATGGCCGACATGGCCGTGGCGCTGTGGGGTGACCACCTCAAACACAGCCCGCGCAACCCGCAGTGGTTCGACCGCGACCGCTTTGTGCTGTCCAACGGCCACGCGTCGATGCTGATCTATTCGGTCCTGCACCTCACCGGCTACAAGCTGCCCATCAGCGAACTGAAGAACTTCCGCCAGCTGCACAGCAAGACTGCCGGCCACCCCGAAGTGGGTGTCACGCCCGGCGTGGAAACCACCACCGGCCCGCTGGGCCAAGGCATCACCAATGCCGTGGGTTTTGCGCTGGCTGAGAAGCTGCTGGCCAAGGAATTCAACCGTGAAGGCCATACGGTTGTGGATCACAACACCTACGTGTTCCTGGGCGACGGCTGCCTGATGGAAGGCATCAGCCACGAAGCCGCCGCACTGGCTGGCGCGTGGAAGCTGAACAAACTCATCGCGCTGTACGACGACAACGGTATTTCCATCGACGGCCCGGTCGCCCCCTGGTTCATCGACGACACCGCCCGCCGTTTTGAAGCCTATGGCTGGAACGTCATCCGCGGTGTGGACGGCCACGACGCGGCTGCGGTGTCTGCCGCCATCGCAGCCGCCAAGCTGTCGGCCGACAAACCCACCCTGGTGATGTGCAAGACCGCCATCGGCCAAGGCTCGCCCAACCGCGCAGGCACGGCCAAGGCGCACGGCGAACCGCTGGGCGCGGAAGAAATCGCGCTCACACGCGAAGCACTGGGCTGGACGTCCACCCCGTTCAGCATCCCCAAGGACATCGCTGCCGCCTGGGACGCCAAGGCCCGTGGCCTGGAGATGGAAGCCGCCTGGGACGTGCGTTTTGCCGCCTACAAGGCCGCCTTCCCCGCGCTGGCCAAGGAGTTTGAGCGCCGCATGAAGGGCAACCTGCCCAAGAACTTTGCCCAGACCGCCGTGGACGCCGTCATCGCGGCCCACACCAAGGGTGAAACCGTCGCCAGCCGCAAGGCCAGCCAGATCGCGCTGGAAGCCTTCACCGCTGCCCTGCCCGAGCTGCTGGGTGGCAGCGCCGACCTGACCGGCTCCAACCTGACCAACACCAAGAGCACACCCAACCTGCGCTTCGACGTGGCCGGTGACGTGGTGCAAACCGCCAACGCCGACGGCACGCTGGTGGGTGGCCGCCACATCAACTACGGCGTGCGTGAATTCGGCATGGCCGCCATCATGAACGGCATTGCGCTACACGGTGGTTTTATCCCCTACGGCGGCACGTTCCTGACCTTCAGCGACTACAGCCGCAACGCCATCCGTATGGCCGCGCTGATGAAGCAACGTGTCATCCACGTGTTCACCCACGACTCCATCGGCCTGGGTGAAGACGGCCCGACCCACCAGTCGATCGAACACGCCGCCAGCCTACGCCTGATCCCGAATCTGGACGTGTGGCGTCCGGGTGACACGGCAGAAACCGCCGTGGCCTGGAGCGTGGCCCTGTCGAACCGCGACAAACCCACCGCCTTGCTGCTGAGCCGCCAGAACATCGCCTACGCACCCAAGGCCGACCTCGGCGAGATCAGCCGTGGTGCGTACGTGTTGTCCGAGCCATCCGACGTGGGCCTGAAGAAAAAAGCCCAGGCCGTGATCATTGCCACCGGCTCCGAAGTGCAATTGGCGCTGCAGGCGCAGGAGCTGCTGGCCAAGGCCTTCAACATCGCCGCACGTGTGGTCTCCATGCCCAGCACCACCACCTTCGACACCCAGAGCGCCGACTACAAAAGCGAAGTCCTGCCCAAGGGCCTGCCGCGTATCGCCGTTGAAATGGGTGTGACCGCAGGCTGGTGGAAGTACGGCGTGGCCGCTGTGGTGGGTATCGACACCTACGGCGAATCGGCCCCCGCGCCGGTGCTGTTCAAACACTTCGGCTTCACCCCCGAAAACGTCGCTGACACCGTGCGTACGGTGCTGGCCCGCTAACGATTTATTTCATCCCAGGAGCAAGACGAATGGCTATCAAGATTGGTATCAACGGCTTCGGCCGTATCGGACGTAACGTGCTGCGCTCGGCGCTGCAAAACTTCAGCGACATCGAAGTGGTCGGCATCAACGACCTGCTGGAGCCCGACTACCTGGCCTACATGCTGCAGTACGACAGCGTGCACGGCCGGTTTGACGGCACCGTGGCGGTGGAGGGCAACACCCTCATCGTCAACGGCAAGAAGATCCGCCTGACACAAGAGCGCGACCCGGCCAACCTGAAGTGGAACGAAGTGGGCGCCGACGTGGTGATTGAATCCACCGGTCTTTTCCTCGACAAGGTCACCGCACAAAAGCACATTGACGCGGGTGCCAAGAAGGTCATTCTGTCTGCGCCTTCCAAGGACGACACCCCCATGTTTGTGTACGGTGTGAACCACAACACGTACAAGGGTGAAGCCATCATCTCCAACGCATCGTGCACCACCAACTGCCTGGCACCCATCGCCAAGGTGTTGAACGACAAATGGGGAATCAAGCGCGGCCTGATGACCACGGTGCACGCTGCCACTGCCACACAAAAGACCGTGGACGGCCCGTCCAACAAAGACTGGCGCGGCGGCCGTGGCATTCTGGAAAACATCATCCCTTCGAGCACCGGTGCTGCCAAGGCTGTGGGTGTGGTAATTCCTGAGTTGAACAAGAAGCTGACCGGTATGTCCTTCCGCGTGCCGACCAGCGACGTGTCGGTGGTGGACCTGACCTGCGAGCTGAACAACGAAGCCACCCTGAAAGAAATCTGCGCCGAAATGAAGGCGCAGTCCGAAGGTGCACTCAAGGGTATCCTGGGTTACACCGAAGACAAGGTGGTTGCCACCGACTTCCGTGGTGACACCCGCACCTCGATCTTTGACGCCGACGCCAGCATCGCACTGGACGGCACCTTCATCAAGGTCGTGAGCTGGTACGACAACGAGTGGGGTTACTCGAACAAGTGCCTGGAGATGGTTCGCGTCGTCGCCAAGTAAACGCGCATCCTTCCACGGCCATGCCTTTACGCATGGCCGTTTTCTTTTTTGCCGAGGCACCTCGTAAGAAGGCACCCGGCCACACCATCCAAAACAATGACTGCTTTCATCCAGAAGACTTTTTCCTGAACACGTTGGCCGCCGCTTGCCTGGGCCTGGCCGCTGCTGCCACCCATGCGCAAGACGTGCAGGTCGTCAAAATCGGCCATGCAGGCCCCACCTCTGGTGGTATTGCCCATATCGGCAAAGACACTGAAAACGGCGTGCGCCTTGCCATCGAAGAATTCAACGCCCAGAACCTCGTGATTGGCGGCAAGAAGATCAAGTTTGAACTGGCCGCAGAAGACGACGCGGGTGACCCACGCCAGGCCACGGCGGTTGCGCAGAAGATGTGTGACGCCAAAGTTGCCGGTGTGGTGGGCCACCTGCAGTCGGGTACGTCCATCCCTGCATCGGCCTTTTATGCCAAGTGTGGTGTGCCCAACATCACCGCATCGGCCACCAACCCGGACCTGACCAAACCCGGCCACCCCACCACCTTCCGCCTGATCGCCAACGACAACGCGCTGGGTGCAGCGCTGGCCTTGTACGCAGCCGATGCGCTGAAGGTCAAACGTGTGGCCATCATCGATGACCGCACCGCCTATGGCCAGGGTGTGGCCGGTGTATTCAAGGCCACCGCGCAGCAAAAGGGTATTGACGTGGTGGCCGAGGAGTTCACCAGCGACAAAGCCACCGACTTCATGGCCATCCTGACGGCCATCAAGAGCAAGAAGCCGGACGCGATTTTTTACGGCGGTCTGGACGCCCAGGCCGGCCCCATGCTGCGCCAGATGGTGCAGCTGGGTCTGGGGGATGTGAAGTTCTTTGGCGGTGACGCCCTGTGCACCGAAAAACTGGGCGAACTCTCGGCCAAAGCCGCCAGCCTGGCCCACGTGACCTGCGCCACCGGTGGTGCATCGGTGGCCAAGATGCAAGGTGGTGCCGAGTGGAAAAAGCGTTACGACGCACGCTTCCCCGGCCAGTTCCAGATCTACAGCCCGTACGCTTACGACGCGGCCTACGTGCTGGTGGACGCCATGAAACGCGCCAACTCCACCGACCCCAAAGTGTTTGGTCCGGCCATTGGCAAGAGCCAGCATAAGGGTGTCACCGCCAACATTGCCTTTGGCCCCAAGGGTGAATTGACAGCCCCTGCGGTCACGCTATACAGCTACCGCGACGGCGTACGTACGGCCTTGAACTAAAGGCTGGAAGGGGTTGGCTCCCGCGCAGGGCTACCCCTAAGTCAACTCTTCAATCACCAACATCCGGTATTTCGTCGCGCACGAAAACGGCCGGGTGCGGATGGCGACCATGGCGGCTTCGGCGTCGTCCACACTGTCGGCGTACACCATCAGCGCATGGTGGCCCTGGCTTGCCAGTGCGGCAAAACGCCTGACGGTGTCACCCTCGGTGCCTGCAGAGGGCAAAGGGATGTCGGCGCTGCCCACCGTGCCCACCACTTTTTCCAGCACGGTGGCCGGAGGCAGCAGCATGGCCGGACGGTTGTCTTTCTTGCTCGGGGGCAAAAGCGTGGCAACGTGGTGTGCGTCGTCCAGGCTGGGAAACATGGCAAACAGGTAACCGGTGGGATAAAAAACGCCACCCATCGTGAGCATGTGGGGCTGGAGTTCAAAGTCTTGCATGGTGGTGCTCCTCGGTTGGCTTGGCTGCCTATTACGGCACCACCGTGCGCGCCTGTCTGTCGGTGCACGGGGATGTTTTGTGTAGGACGGCTGGCGCTGCCATCGACTGCCAGTATTCTTGGGCCATGTACGCCCCCTTTTTTGGCCTGCGCCAAGACCCGTTTTCGATCGCGCCCGACCCGCACTACCTCTTCATGAGCGAGCGGCACCGCGAGGCGCTGGCGCACCTGCTGTACGGGCTGGACGGTGGCGGCGGTTTTGTGCTGCTGACCGGCGAGATTGGCACCGGCAAGACCACCGTGTGCCGCTGCTTCCTGGAGCAGATTCCCGCGCACTGCAACATCGCCTACATCGTCAACCCCAAACTCAGCGCAACCGAACTGGTGCAGTCGGTGTGTGAAGAGTTTGACATCGTGCCCGCCCACACGGCGCAGCACGGCGAGAGTGTCAAACACTGGACGGGCCTGCTCAACACCTTCCTGCTGCAGGCCCATGCCGATGGCCGTAACTGCGTGTTGATCATCGACGAGGCACAGCTGCTGAGCGCCGATGTGCTGGAGCAGCTGCGCCTGCTGACCAACCTGGAGACCAGCGAACGCAAGCTGCTGCAGATCATCCTGATCGGCCAGCCCGAGCTGCGTGGCATGCTGGCGCGGCCCGAGCTGGAGCAACTGGCCCAGCGGGTGATTGCGCGCTTCCACCTCGATGCCTTGTCCGCCGATGAAACCGCACAGTACATCACCCACCGGCTCGCCGTGGCAGGTGGATCAGGGCCTGTGCCTTTTGACGCTGCTGCGCTGCAACTGGTGCACCGGCTGGCGCGGGGTGTGCCACGCCGCATCAACCTGCTGTGTGGCCGGGCCATGCTGGGGGCCTATGCCTCGGGCCAGCACACCATCCACCGCGCCACCGTGCTGCGCGCAGCGCGGGAGGTGTTTGTGCCAGACGCTGCCGGTGCGGCAGCGCCGGGCGGGCGGAGCCGCTGGAGCCACCCGGCGCTGTGGGCCCTGGGTGGGGCGGCAGCGGTGGGGTTGGCTGTCTGGGGTTTGCAGGGTTTTGCGGCACCGCCCATCGCTGCATGGCGGGCGACAGCACCCGCTGCCGCCCCGCTGGTGGTGGCGTCCAGCGCAGCCCCCGTGGCCGCGCCTGCCCCTGCAGCCCGCCCGGTGCTGGATGCCGCCAGCCTGGCAGCCGTGTTGCCAACCCTGCTGCGGGACGAAAACGCCGCCTGGCGCGCACTGGCACCGCGCTGGGCCGCCCCCGAGGTCGATGGCAACACCGACCCGTGTGGGGCCTGGCAGGCCGACAACCTGCAGTGTTTCAACAGCACCCGCACCAGCCTGGCACTGATCCGCCAGTTGGACCGCCCCGGCATCCTGGCGCTGGCAGGGCCAAATGGCCAGAAGGTGTTTGCCGTGTTGCAGGGGCTGGACGGTGACAACGCCCTGCTCGACATTGGAGGGGTGCCCCATGCCGTGCCACTGGACACCCTGGCCGGTGTGTGGCGCGGCGAATTTGCCACCCTGTGGCGCGCCCCTCCCGGTTACCCCGGTGCACGGGCGGCCAGCCGCTCACCGGTGGTTGCGCAGTGGCTCGACACCCAGCTGGGCACCTTGCCAGGAGCGGGTGCCGACGGGGCGGCCCAAGCGGGCACGCTGGCGTCCCGCATCTACCAGTTCCAGCTGGCCCAGGGCCTGACGCCCGACGGCAAGGTGGGGCCCATGACCTTCATGCAACTCAACCGCGCGCTCGGCCTGAACGAGCCACGCCTGCAGGCCGCTCCATCCGTACCATCCACCGCGCCCGCAGCCCCCCTACCCGCACCACCCCAGGCGGGAGAATAAAACCATGTCCTACATCCTTGATGCGCTGAAACGCGCAGAGTCCGAACGCAGCCGTGGCGCGGTGCCCGGCGTTCACGCACAGCCACAAACCGCAGCCACACCCTCCCCGCAGGGCCGCAGACGTGTGGTCTGGGTGCTGGCCGTGGCGGTGGCACTGGCCGCTGTGGGAGTTGGGCTGTGGTGGTGGACCTCGTCCTCCGCAGAGCGCCCCCCCACAGCCCTCAGCCCCGTTCCACCGGTTGCGGTGGTGGTGCCCACACCGGTGCAAGCCCCCGCCCCGGCAGCGGTGCTGCCCCCGATTCCGCCCCTGCCGGTGGAGCCACCTCCACCCGCGGCACCCACCGTGCCTGTGGCGGTGGCCAAAGCACCGGCAGCACCAACAACACCTGCAGCGCAACAACCGCGTGTAAGCACCCTGGCCGAACTGCCCGACACCGTGCGCCAGCAGCTGCCCGCGCTGGCCATCAGTGGTGCCACCTACTCCGAGAACCCGCAGTACCGCATGGTGATCGTCAACGGCCAGGTGTTACACGAGGGCGACACCGCCGCACCCGGTGTGGTGCTGGAAAAAATCCGCCAGAAAGAAGTGGTGTTGCGCACGCAGGGTTACCGTTACGCCGCGCCTTATTGAGCGGGGCTGCGCACGGCGCCAGGCACGCTGCAGTGTCGATGTGCGCCTACACCACACGCGGCAGGACGGCGCTACGCTGGCTTCATTTTTGGATGGAGCCCATTCCGTATGAAAACCACCCGCATGGTGTTCTGGCTGGCCCTGGCAGGCGGCGCATTTTTGTTGACCGGGTGTATGGCGTCACGCCTGTCGGTGGCAAAAGACCTCGCGCAGGAAGCCCGCCCCTACAGCGCCTCGCCTGCACAGCCCACCCGCAGCCTGCTGGTGGTGGGGGACAGCACGGCGGTGGGCACGGGCGCAGCACGCCCTGAAGAAAGCCTGGTGGGCCTGATCGGGCAGGCCCACCCTGACTGGCGCATCGACAACCGCGCCGTGAATGGCGCACGTTTTGCCGACGTGGGGGTGCAGTTGCAGGCCGCACCTGCGGGCTACGACCTGGTGCTGGTGCTGGCCGGGGGCAACGACGTGATCCGCCTCACCCGGCAGGACACGCTGCGCGCCCAGCTGGAAGAGGTGGCCACCTTGGCCCAGCAGCGCGGCAGCCGTGTGGTGCTGATGCCGTCCGGCAATGTGGGCCACGCGCCGTTTTTTCTGCCGCCCGTGTCGTGGCTGATGGGAGAAGGCTCGCAGAACTTACACGCTGCTGTGCAGCAGGTGGCAGCAACACACCAGATGCGCTACGTGCGCCTGCTCAAGCCCAAGGAAAGTGACCCGTTTGTGGCCCAGAGTGCTGTGCTGCACGCCGCCGATGGCCTGCACCCGAGCAGCGCGGGTTACCGGCAGTGGTTTGAAGAGCTGGAAAAGCAAGGGGGCCTGGCCCCCTGATGCAACCCATACGGGTTTGCAATCGCACCCAGAAAAAGGCGCGAAGCCGTATCAGTGGTGGTGGCCGTGTTCACCATGCACATGGCGGTGGGCAATTTCTTCGGGCAGTGCCGCACGCACACCGGTCACCGCGACGGAAAACTTGAGCGCCACACCGGCCAGCGGGTGGTTGCCGTCCAGCAGCACCTCGGGGCCCTTGATCTTGACGACGCGGAACACCTGTTCCTGGCCGTTGTCGCCCACGCCACGCAACGCGCCGCCCACCTTCACGCCCGGCGGGAACTCGCTGCGCGGAATACTTTTGGCCAGGCTTTCGTCGCGGTGGCCAAAAGCGTCTTCGGGTTGCAGCAGCAGCGTGGTCTGAAAACCCGCCTCCTGGCCCTCCAACGCGGCCTCCACTTTCGGGAAGGTGTTGTCGTAGCCGCCATGCAGGTAGACCATCGGGTCTTTGCTTTCTTCCAGCAGCTTGCCCTGGGCGTCGGCCACTTTGTAGCGGAGGGTGACAACGGTGTCTTGTGCGATTTTCATGGTGCGGTTCCGGTAAGCAGGGTGTTTCTCAACCCCTGCATTTTAGGGATGCTCAGCCTTGTGGCTTTTCCTCTCGCCCGTCGGGGTGCTTTGCAAAGCGGGCAGGGTCGCGCCCGTGCACGGGTGCATCGTCGGGCCACGGCCAGCCACCGAACTGGGTGCGGCGGTAGTCCTGCATGGTTTGCGCAATCTCGGCCTGGGTGTTCATCACAAACGGGCCGTACTGCGCCACCGGCTCGCCAATCGGGCGGCCCTGCAGCACGAGGAATTCGGACTCGGTGTCGCCGTTGACAAGCTCCACTTCGGCATCGGCGCGCACCTCGACCACGGCATGGCCTGCCACCCGCTGGTCCGCGATGGTGACCGACTGGCCCTTGAAGAAATACAGGCTGCGCCGGGTGCCCGCACCCGAGGCTGCGGGCAGCGTCCAGCGCGCGCCGGGGGCCATTCGGATGGTCCAGATGGCCAGGTCGGCGTCGGGCTGCGCGGCCCATGAATCGGGAGGTGGTGCCAGCGGGCCACCCTCACCGGGCGCACCCTGCACCGGGCCGATACGCCCGGCCACACTGGCCACATGGGTGGTGCGGCCCTCCGCATCGGTGGCGGTGAAGCGCGGAATGTCTTCGGCCCAGAACATGGTGAAGTGCGGTGCCACCATCTTGTTGCGCGCGGGCAGGTTCAGCCAGATCTGGAACAGCTCCAGCGGGTTGGGCGCAGTGGCGTCGAGCAGCGGGAACATCTCCGAATGCACGATGCCTTTGCCCGCCGTGAGCCACTGCACATCACCGTCGCCAAAACGGGCGGTGGCACCGAGGGAGTCGGAATGGTCGATACGCCCCTTGCGCACCACGGTCACGGTTTCAAAACCCCGGTGCGGGTGGCCGGGAAAACCCGGCACCGGGTTGCCGTGGTACATGCTCCAGCCGTCCTTGCGGCTGAAGTCCGAACCCAGTTGGCGGCCCGCCAACAGGGCTTCGTCCACGGCCATGTCGCCGTTGCTTTGCGGGTAGGCGTCGTCGTGGTACGCGCAGAACAGGAAGGGGTCGGTCGTCGGCCACGGAAAACCGAGCGGCTGGGTGCTGAGGACAACAGGGCGGGTGGTCATGGGGTGCTCTCCTGGGTGGGCACGCGGCCCGACAACCGGGCGCGGCCAAGTTCTGCATATGGGGACACTGCGTTCAAAACGAAGGTGCCACGGGCGGAACACTTCGGTTCAGGGGGCAGGACAGTGGGCCGCACGCCAAATGCCATTTTTACAAGCCAAATTGGCCTGTAGCGCCCGTATCTGCTGCGCAAACAGCTATTAAAACAAGAGCAAATCCCCTATCACGATGCCACCAACACCAACCAAGCCACACCAAACCGGTCGGCCACCATGCCGAAGGCAGGGGAGAAGAAGGTGGCGGACAAAGGCATCTGCACCTGGCCACCGTCGGCCAGCGCGTTGAACAGGCGGTGTGCCTGGGCCTCGGTGTCTACCGACAGTGACAGCGATACACCTTTGAAGTCGGGCTTGCCCGAGTTCATGCCGTCGGTGGCCATGAGGGTGGAGCCGCCCACGGTGAAAGACGCGTGCAGGATCTTGTCGCCCGGAATGCCGCCCTCGGGCACACAGCCGTCGGACGGCGCTGGCGCGTCGGAGGGAGGTGCGTCTTTGCTGCGCATCAGCATGCTGACCTGGGCACCCAACGCCTGTTGGTAAAAATCAAGTGCCTCTTCGCAGCGGCCTTCAAACGACAGATAGGGGTTCACCAACATGCTGTGTCTCCAGGAGGGAAAAGCAGCACATTACCGCTTTACCGTGGCACTGTGAAGCGCAGCGGCCCGCCGTCACACACACCATCGGACAACATCGGCAGCCAGCCCACCCGCCCCGCGGCTTACGCTGCGGTGACCTGTACGGTCATGGCCCCCACTTCCAGCGGCGCGGTGCCGTAGTCCGAGATAAACGCCACGTCGGCCGCGTCGCGCCCGTAGGCCAGTACGATACGGCCGCCGCGCGGGGCGTCTTGTGTGGCGTCAAAGGTGTACCAGCGGCCGCCCACAAAGGCTTCAAACCAGGCGTGTAAATCCATCGGTTCCAGCCCGTGCAGGTAACCCACCACAATCCGCGCGGGGATGCCGAGGCTACGGCACAGCGCAATCCCCACGTGGGCGAAGTCGCGGCAGACACCTGCGCCCTGGTTCAGGGTGTCGATGGCGTCGGTGGTGGCGCAGCTCACGCCGTATTTGTATTCAATGTTGGTGTGGATCCACGCACGGATGGCCTCGGCCTGCCCATACCCGGGCATGGCGTTGCCCACAATGCCATGGGCGCGTTCGGCCATCTTGTCGGAGATGCAGTAGCGGCTTTGCAGCAAAAACAGCAGCACGTTGTCGGGCAGCTCGTGTACCGGAACCAGCGGCGCGTTGGGGTCCACGGCGATGGTGTCGTCCACCTCGGCCGTCACCTCCACCGCAATCTGCATCTGGCCCTGCGGCACCACCAGCCGCTGGCACAGGTTGCCGTAGGTGTCCACATAGTCGGCGTTGGGCACCCAGGGCTGCAGGTCGTACCGCTCGTGGATGACCTGCTGGGCCGGGCCGCTGCGCGGGCGCAGCATGGCAACAATGGGGGTGTCCGCCGCCGCAGTGATGGACAGGGTGCAGTTGGCTGTGAGTTGCATGGGGGGCTTTCGCAAATGGAATGAGCGTATCTGTGCCATGGCGTAAACCATGTAGGCAGATGCCGCCTGCATGTGTCTGAACCATGTCATTCAGTGCTTGAAGGCTCACAGCGCTGTTTTATGCATCAAATTGGCAGTTTGCGCACGTCCTGCGTGCGCTTGCAGCTATGGTTTTTGACAACAACACCCGCATGGTCTGGGCGCGCCCTGGTCCGTATGATGGACGCCACCCCTCCACCGCTGCCGCACCCCCATCCATGCAAGACGCCCAGTTCCAGTACGTTCAAGGCCAGGGCCGCCCCGGCTTTGCCACGCTGATCCCGCAGTTCGAGGCCTGGAGTGCAGCCGCCTGTGCCGCCGTGCCGGACAGCACGCTCGACATCCGCTACGGCGAAGCGGCCCGCGAGACTTTTGACTTCTTCCCGGCTGACGGCGGCACGGCCCGCGCCACACTGGTGTACTTCCATGCTGGGTACTGGCAGTCGCGCGACAAATCCACCTTCCGCTTCATCGCACCTGCGTTCACCCGTGCAGGCCTGCATGTGGCGCTGGTCAACTACCCACTGTGTCCGCATGTGTCGCTCACCCACCTGCTGGACGCAGCGCGGCGTGCGGTGGCGGGTGTGCACAACCACGTTGCGGCGCGCGGGCAACCGGGTCTGCCTCTGGTGGCGGCGGGCCATTCGGCAGGCGGCCACATTGCGGTGGAGCTGGGCCTGACCGACTGGGCCCATGCGTCCGCGGGCAACACACCACCTGCGCGGGGCGTGGACGGTGTCGTGGCACTCAGCGGGGTGTACGACCTGGCCCCGTTGGTCGGCACCACCCTCAACACCGCGCTTGGCCTGGACGCAGCCAGCGCCCGCCGCCATTCACCGCTGTGGCGTGTGGGGCTGGTGGCGCCACCCGCGTTGTTTGGGGCCGGTGGAGCGGAAACACCCGCCTTCCTGGCACAGAACCAGGCCATGGCTGACGCCTGGCAGGCCGCTGGGCACCCGAGCGTGGTCCACACGGTGGAGGATGCAGACCATTTCACGCTGCTGGAGCATCTGGTGCAGGCCAACAACCCGCTGCACAACGCCGTTCTGGCGCTGGTGGACACGCTGCCGGGTGTATAACCCTTGCCTCTGCGGCACAGCCGCAACCCCAACACATCAAACAAGGAAATACCATGGGCGCGCAGTGGAAAGCAAAAGGCAAGGAGTTGGCCGCAAATGCCAGGGGCAAGCTGTTCGGGCGTTTGGCCAAGGACATCATGGTGGCGGCGCGCAGCGGTGCGGACCCGGCGTCCAACTCCAAGCTGCGGCTGGTGGTGGAGCAGGCCCGCAAGGTGTCCATGCCCAAGGACACGCTGGAGCGCGCCATCAAGAAGGGCGCTGGCATCGGCAGCGAAGCGGTGCACTTTGAACACGTCATCTACGAAGGTTTCGCGCCGCACCAGGTGGCGGTGATGGTGGAATGCCTGACCGACAACGTGAAACGCACCGCGCCTGAAATGCGTGTGTTGTTCCGCAAGGGCCAGCTGGGCACGTCCGGCTCGGTGGCGTGGGACTTCGACCACGTGGGCCTGATCGAAGCCGAACCCACCGCCCCCGGTGCCGACGCCGACATGGCCGCCATCGAGTCCGGTGCGCAGGACCTGGAAGCGGGCGACGAAGACGGCACCACCGTGTTTATCACCGACCCCACCGACCTCGACCTGGTCAGCCGTGCGCTGCCGGCCCAGGGCTTCACCGTGTTGTCCGCCAAGCTGGGCTACAAGCCCAAAAACCCGGTGGACCCGGCCAACCTGAGCGCGGCGCAGCTCGAAGAAGTGGAAAACTTTCTCGCCGCCATCGACGGCAATGACGACGTGCAGAACGTGTACGTGGCGTTGGCGGGGTAAGACACAACGCGGACGCGTCACTGCCACGCCGCCCGCGACACCTCCAACCAGACACACTTGGTTGCCAAGTCATCCCCGGTGTTTGCACGCGCGTTACATGCTTCGTGTCCAATCATTCGTGCGCCATTGACTCCTGGCGCACCCGAAAGCCCCCATGTTCTCCCTCAAGATGATTCTCCCGGCGCTGGCCCTTGCGGGCCTGGGCGGCTGCGCTGTGTACCCAGAGCCCGGTTATGGGGGCTACAGTGACGGCCCGTATGTGAGTGAACCGCCCGTCACGGTGTATGGCGGCACCAGCATCACTTATGGTTCCACCTACGGCTATCCTGTCCCTGTGCCGGTGTACCCCCGCAGGTACCACGAAGCCCGTCCACCGCCGCCGCGCCCCTTCTTTCATGGCGGTGGCCACCACCGCCCGCCCGAAGCGCACCGCCCACCGTCGGGCCACCGCCCCGATGCTGGGCCGCGCCCGACCAACCCCAGCCGACGCGAAATGCTGAACAGGCACAACCCCGACCGCGATGGTGACGGTGTGCCCGACCGGGTGGACCGCGATCGGGACGGCGACGGTGCCCGCAACCGTTTCGACCGCCGCCCCGACCACCCGCGCCAGCGCTGAAACCCGCTAGCCTGCAAAACCCCTCTCTCACAACCTGCCCAACCCCGTTGCGCAGGTTTTTTGAATGAAATTGGCCTCTTGCGCTTGCTGGATGTGCGCAAGCAGCTATCAATTCAGGAGTGATTGACCCATCAATCCCGCGCCGGAATGGCCAGCCCACGCACCACCGCAGGCCGTGCCACAAACGCGGCCAGCACACGTTTCACTTCCGCAAAGTCTTCAAAGCCGACCAGTTCGCCCGCTTCGTAAAACCCCACCAGGTTGCGAATCCAGGGGAACACGGCGATGTCGGCGATGGTGTAGTCCGCACCCATGATCCAGTCGCGGCCCACCAGGTGTTTGTCCAGCACACCCAGCAGGCGTTTGGACTCGGCCACATAGCGGTCGCGCGGGCGTTTGTCTTCAAAGTCCTTGCCCGCAAACTTGTGGAAGAAGCCCAGCTGGCCAAACATCGGGCCCACGCCGCCCATTTGCCACATCAGCCACTGGATGGTCTGGTAGCGGCCCGCAGCGTCCGAAGGGATAAATTTGCCAGTCTTTTCGGCCAGGTAGACCAGGATGGCACCGGTCTCGAACAACGCCAGCGGCTGGCCGCCGGGGCCGTCCGGGTCGATGATGGCGGGGATCTTGTTGTTCGGGTTCAGCGACAGGAACTCGGGCGAGAACTGGTCGTTGGTGCCAAAGTTCACCAGGTGCGGCTCGTACGGCAGGCCCAGCTCTTCCAGCAGGATCGACACCTTCACGCCGTTGGGCGTGGGCAGCGAATACAGCTGCAGGCGTTCAGGGTGCTGGGCGGGCCACTTGCGGGTGATGGGAAAGGTGTCGAGGAGGGGCATGGGCGGTTCCTGAGGAGGGGTCAAAGACTGGCCATTGTCGGCAATCGGCAGCCAACTGACCCTAAGAATTCTTTAAGAAATAGCGGCCAAAGTCCTTTACGATGGGTTGTGCAGGCTTTTGCCGTCTGGTGTAGACACCCGTGGCGGAGGTCCGTGGCAACCCATGCCGCTTTGCACCCATTCCTCCTCAAGAAAGGTATTTACCGTGTCATCCATCATCCATAACAGCATGAACAAGCGTAACTTTCTGGTGACTGGTGCATCGCTGGCGGCAGCCACGGTGCTGACCACCGGCTGCACCACCACGGGCGGCGCATCCAGCAGCCCGGCGGAGCGCCGCCAGGCCATCGACTCGTCGTCCGATGCCGCGCTGACCCGCCTGTACCGCGAAGCCCCCGGCTCGCAGGAAATCATTGCCGCCTCGCGTGGCACCCTGATCTTCCCGGCCGTGGTGTCCGCCGGTTTCATCATTGGTGGCTCCCATGGCCAGGGCGTGCTGCGCAAGGCCGGCAAAAGCACCGGTTACTACCGCATGAACGAGGCCTCGATCGGCCTGTTGGGCGGCGCGCAGTCGCAGGCCCTGTTCATCAGCTTCATGACCGACGCTGCGATGAACAGCTTCCTCAACAGCCGTGGCTGGACAGTGGGTGTGGACGGCACCGTCACCTTGCTGACCGTGGGCATTAATGCCCGTGTCACCACCCAGACCGTGCAGCAGCCCATCGTCGGCTTCGTGCTGACCAACGGCGGCCTGATGGCCAACATCAGCATCAACGGCAACCGGATCACGCAGCTGGACCTGTAAGCCACGCCACCTCGCCGCCGCTGTGTCGGCGGCACCTCCGAAGCCCGCACAACTGCGGGCTTTTTTGTGCCTTGTGGAGGCTTACTTACCCACCCACCACCGACCACCCCGCGTGGCGGTTGACCTTGTTGTTCTCGTACTCCCACGCCGTGCCGCAACGTTCGCAGCGGTAACGCGTGATGGTGACCTTGCCATGCGGGTAGGTCTCGGTGCGGTTGGTGCCTTGCATCAGTTCGGGGTGCCCGGGGGCACGGCGCCAGTTGCGCTGGATACCTTTACACGAGTCACACAGCGCCATCGGGTTCAGGTCGTTGGAGGCGTTGGAAGGGGTGGGGGCGTCTGGGGTCATGGTGTGTGTCTGGGGGTGCAGTGGGGGGTCGATTGTGCGCGCACAGGGAGTGGCCAAGCGGGGAGTACGGCATTTTTTCAATAAAATCACACTCCAGCGCACGCAGAATATACGCAAACAGCTATCAAAAGAGAAGCAAAAACACCCCCCACACCCCAGCGTGGCAAAATGCCCCACCGTTCGAGGGTGGAGCCCGTGGGGGCCTGCCCGCCTGAACAGGCACTCTGGTGTCGCAACACTAGCGGCCCTGTGGCTGCTGTTCACCTCCGGATGGCGGACGCACCTGCGCCGCCACCGTCCCACCCCTTTTTGACAACGTTGATGGCACCTGTGGTGCGAAGAATGGATTGGTTTTGCGCAGGAATTTCAGCAGCTCAGGCCTTGTGCGCTTGCTTGGTGAGTGGGGCCATACGGACGGGGGCACACCACCAGGGGCGGACTTTGCGGAGCGCTTGAGTCCGTGGCTCGGGCCCTTCCACGCCACCACGCTGCATGCGGCGCACCAGTCCATCAAGGCCATGGGGCAGACCGCCGTGGCAGCACCCCGCAACCCCATCGCGGCCACACTCGAAGAAGAGGTGCACCGGGTGCGCACCGCGTTGGCCCAAGGCTTCACCACGTCACCGGCCACACCCACCTACGGCAAACGTGCCGACAACCGCTGGGGCCAGCCTGCGGTGGTGGAGGCCGTGGACGAAGCAGAAGCCGACTATGCGCCCCACCACCGGCGTTACCTCGACCAGCAGCGCCAGATGGAACTCAAGATCGAAGCATTACGCGGCCATGTGCGGCACAGCATGTCGCGTGTGTCCACACCGCTGCGCCAGCTGGCAGCGCTGGATGCCGCGATGGAGCAAATGCTGGTCGCACGTGAACAAAAACTGCTGTCTGCTCTGCCTGCATTTCTGGAGCGGCGCTTTGAACAACTGCGCCAGGCCCACCAGCAAACGCTGGCGGATGCCGGGGCAGAAGACAACCCCGCCCTGTGGCGGCAGCCCAATGGCTGGCTGGCTATTTTTGGCCGTGATTTACAAGCGCTCCTGCTGGCGGAATTAACCGTCCGTATGGAGCCCGTCACAGGCCTGATGGAAGCCATGGGCCACGACATCAACACACACGCATAAACACACATGAATCACAACAAGCGCTTTTTTATGGCGGCCTTTGTCCTTGGCCTGGCGGCTGTGGCCTGGGTGGGTGCGGGCTTCTTCGGCACCAGCTGGCTGGCCCTGGCCATGACGCTGGTGATTGCCGGGGTGTACGTGGCGGGTGCGTGGGAGCTGAAGCAGTTCCGCACGGCCACGGCCACGTTGGCACAGGCACTCGCCAAGCTGGACGCAGCACCCCACAACCTGGGCGACTGGCTGGCGGGTCTGCACCCTGCGCTGCAAAACGCCGTGCGCTCGCGGGTGGAGGGTGAACGTGTCGCCTTGCCCGGCCCGGCGCTCACGCCGTACCTGGTCGGCCTGCTGGTGATGCTGGGCATGCTGGGCACCTTCCTGGGCATGGTGGTGACCTTCAAGGGCGCCGTGTTTGCGCTGGAAGGCTCGACCGACCTGCAGGCCATTCGCTCTGCACTGGCCGCACCCATCAAGGGCCTGGGCCTGGCCTTTGGTACGTCGGTGGTGGGTGTGGCCACGTCGGCCATGCTGGGCCTGATGTCGGCCATCAGCCGCCGTGAACGGCTGGATGTGGTGCGGCGGCTGGACGCGTCCATCAACACCGTGCTGCGGCCTTTTTCGCTGGTGCACCAGCGCCAGGAAACCTTCAAGGCACTGCAGCAACAGGCCCATGCCCTGCCCGAGGTGGTGGACAAGTTGCAGTCCATGATGGACCGCATGGAACAACGCGGCCAGCTGCTCGACACCCAGCTGCTCGAGCAACAGGCGAATTTCCACCGCGATGTAGGTGTGGCCTACACCGGCCTGGCCGACACGGTGGGCACATCACTCAAAGACAGCCTCACCGCCAGCGCCAAAATTGCGGGCGAGAGCCTGCAACCCGTAGTCGAAGCCGCCATGGCCGAAATGGCCGCAGAGTCCCAACGGATGCACACGCGCCTGAGCGAAGTGGTTCAGGTGCAGGTGCTTGCGCAGGTAGAGGGGCTGTCGGCGCAGTTTGGCGCCACGGCCCGCACCGTGTCCGACACCTGGACAGCGGCCCTGCAAAACCACACCCGCACCAGCGACGCGCAAGCCCAGGGCCTGGACCGCGCACTGGCATCTTTCACCGACACCTTTGCAGAACGCTCCGGTGCACTGCTGGCCACCGTCAGCAGCAACCTGACCCAGTCGCAAGCAGACCAGGCCCTGGCCGAACAGCAGCGGCTTGCGACCTGGACACAGTCTTTCGACACCATGGCCGCAGGCCTGCAAGGTGAATGGCAACGTGTGGGTGCAGAAGCATTTGCACAACACCAAGCGGTGTGCCAGACGCTGGAGAAGACGGCAAGCGACATCACCGCGCACAGCGGCCAGCACACCCACCAGGCGCTCGAAGCCATGGCCACATTCGTTGCCCAGGCCGAAGAGCTGGGCCGCGTGCGCGCCGAGACCGAAACGCGCTGGCTGGCCCAGCACGACGAGCGTATGGCGCAGGTGGTGGACGTGTGGCGCACGGCGCTGGAGAAGACCGCCAGCGACATCACCGAGCGCAGCAGCGAACACGCAGGCCAGACGCTGGGCGCGATGGAGAAACTCATGGCCCAGTCGGAAGACCTGGGCCGTGTGCGCACCGAAACCGAAGCGCGCTGGCTGGCCCAGCAAGAAGACCACATGCAAAAGGTGGCCAGTGTGTGGCGCACCGAACTCGGCGCCTTGCGCGCAGAAGAAGACGTGCGTGGCCAGGCCGCTGTCGACCGCCTGGGTGCGCTACAGGCTGCACTGGCGCTGCAGCTCGCCACGCTGGGCACGGCGCTGGAAGAACCCATGACACGCCTGGTCAAGATCACGGCCGAGGTGCCACAGGCCGCTGCCGAAGTGATTGCCCAACTGCGCCAGGAGATGACGCGCCTCACCGAGCGCGACAACATTGCGCTCGAAGAACGCACCGGCCTGGTCGAAAAAATCAGCACGCTGCTGCAGACCATCGACCACGCGGCGGACGAACAACGCGCCGCCATGACATCGCTGGTGGAATCCACATCCGGCATGTTGACGCAGGCCAGCGGCCAGTTCACACAGATGCTGGACGCACAGTCTGGCAAGGCCGCCGATGTGGCGGCGCATGTGAGCAGCAGCGCGGTCGAGCTGGCCAGCCTGGGTGAATCGTTCCAGCACAGCGTGCAGCTGTTCAACGCCAGCAACGAAAAACTCATGGACAACCTGCAGCGCATCGAAAGCACCGTGAGCCAGTCGATGGCGCGCAGTGACGAACAGCTGGCCTACTACGTGGCGCAGGCGCGTGAGGTGATCGACCTCAGCATCACGTCGCAACAGGGCATCGTTGAAGACCTGCGCCAGCTGCACCAGCAGCGTGCCGCGCAGGCCGAGGCCGCACTGTGATGACCGACGTGGACGACCGCGACGATGGCGTGGAACAGACCGCTCCGGTCTGGGCTGTCTTCGGCGACCTGATGGCCGGGCTGTTGGGTGCGTTTGTGCTGGTGCTGGTGGGTGTGCTGGTGGTGCAGATGGACCTGGTGGCCAACCTGAATGCCGAGATCGAAAAACGCCAGGCCGAAGAACAGCGGCGTATGTCGCTCGAGAAAGCCCTGGCCATCCCGCTGCAGACGGGCCGCGTCACGCTGAACAACGGACGCATCGGTATTAGCGGCAACGTGCTGTTCCCGGTCAACTCCGACGAGCTGCGGCCCGAAGGCCGGCAGCTGCTCAAGAGCCTGGTGTCCCCTCTGCGCGTGTACCTGGACGGGCGCGACGAAATGCTGATGGTGAGCGGATTCACCGACGACCGCCGCGTGACCCAAAGCAACCAGCGCTACGTGGACAACCTGGAGTTGTCGGCCCAGCGCGCACTCACCGTGACACGTGCACTGACCGAAGAAGGCATGCCTGCGTCACGCGTGTTTGCCGCAGCGTTTGGTGCCGAGCAACCCGTAGCCCCCAACACCGACGAAAAAGGCCGCGCGCTGAACCGCCGCGTGGAAATGGCGCCCGTGCCCAAGGCGGGGGACACGCCCCAAGCCTCCAGCGCGCCCACCAAGCCATGACTGCGACAGCCCCGGTCGAAGCACCAGAGGACGTAGCCGCTGCATTGCAGGCGTCGCTGCTGGCGCTGCGCAACCAGGGTGCGCAACAGCTTGACCCCGCAGGCTTCCATTACCTGGAGGTGCTGTTGCAGCGCCTGCAGACACAAGCTGCACCTGTGCGCCACATTCTTGAAGGCCGTTTGCAGCAAGCGATCACCGGCTACACCGACCGCTACACGCAGGCACAGCAAGAAGCCACCGATGCCGTAGCGCATCTGGCTACACAACACCCTGAACGCGCCCGTGAGCTGCGCCGCCTGCTGGCGCTGGGAGACTTCCAGGCTGTCCACCGCATCGGCAAAACACCCAGCGCTGCAAGCACCCACACCACCGTGCAGCCCTTGGCACAGCTGAACCAGCACATCCGCGCAGCACGGCGCGACGGCACGGCCACCAACCCCGCTGGCACTGCGGAAGCGCCCACCCGCACAGAACTGGCCAGCGTGCGCCAGTTCCGTGAAACCTGGTCGCGCCACCGCGCGGTGGACCAGGTGCAGCAGGCCGTGCGCCGCGGCCCTGAGAATGCCGGGCCGCTCAACTCGCAGATGCTGGTGATCCACTCGCTTGCCCTCATGCGCAAGTTGTCGCCGCATTACCTGCAGCGGTTCATGGCGCATGTGGACGACCTGCTGTGGCTGGAGCAGGCCCACGCCAGACTGCCCCAATCGAAAAAGAAGGCGCAGAAAAAATCCGCATCCGCGCCGAAGAAAACCACGCGCAAGAAGTGACACACACTGCGCGTGGAGACACCGCGCGACATGCGCTGAAAACGCCCACCAGCAAACACAGGGCAAACGGTTGATACTGGCTCCACCGTGACCACCACCCCACGCAAGGCCTTACCCGCCATCAACCTTGGCCGCTGCACAGGCTGCGGCTGGTGTGTGGATGTGTGCCCACCGCATGTGTTGTCGCTGCAGACGCAGCAGCCCAACGGCTGGGGCCCCAAACACGCGACGCTGCACGACGCAGGCCACTGCACCGGTTGCGCACTGTGTGCCGTGCGCTGCCCTGTGGACGCGATCACTATGCTGCGCATTTCCCAAAACCTGTAGGACAAACCAGGGCACACAACGCGCCCTGTGCCCACCCTGCCGCGCTGCGCCGCGTGGTGTGATGGAGCCTTGTTTGTCCACTGCGAAGGAACACCCCATGTCTGAAAAATCTGCATCCGTCCACTGGAAAGGCGCTGGCAAAACCGGCCAGGGCCAGATCAGCACCGAAACCGGCGCACTGAACAAAGCCCCCTACGGCTTTGGCAGCCGCTTTGGCGACGACCGCAAGGGCACCAACCCCGAAGAGATTGTGGGCGCGGCACACGCGGCTTGTTTCACGATGGCATTTGCGTTTGCGTGTGAGAAGGCAGGTATTGCCACCCAGACCATCGACACCACCGCCAAGGTGCGCCTGGCCAAGGAAGGCGAAGGCTTCAAGATCGACCGTATTGCGCTCACGCTGACAGCCTCCGTGCCCGGACTGGACAAGGCGCAGTTCCAGAAGATTGCCGCAGACGCCAAAGCCAACTGCCCGCTGTCGAAAGCCCTGACAGGTGTGCCCGAAGTCACGCTGGAGGCGACGCTGGTGCAATAAAGGGCATGCGCTGCCCGCGCAGACAGAGGCAGCACGGTTTGACCACGGCCCAAAGGCCTCGGGTACACTGCACGCTCCATGTCGTATACATCCACCCCCTTCGCCGCACGCGCCCTTGCCTCCCAAGGTATGTGCATGCCCGCGTTTTCGCGGGTGATGGGTATGGACATGATTACCACCATTACCACCATTACCACCATTACCACCGCGGCCACCTGAGCACGCGCAGGTGGCCGTTTCGGCAGCCACCTGGTGATCGCTCTCTCTCCTCCCCGGACGAATGAATGACTGAAACCCAGCTCTGGCAGCTGGGTTTTTTGTTTGTTCGCTTGTTTTTCATACGGAGAAGTCGATGTACCGTGACCCCTCTTTTGCTGCGCCCCTGAGCAGCCGCCCCCCGCAGTCCTCCGTTCGCCCTTTGCGCGTCGGCATGATCGGCATCGGCACCGTGGGTGCAGGCACCTTCCGCGTGCTGGCACGCAACCAGGCCGTGATTGCCGCGCGCGCCGGGCGGGGCATCGAGCTGGTGGTGGTCGCTGCGCGCAACCTCGCACGGGCCGCAAGCACCATCGGCGACAGCGGTGTGGCGCTCACCGATGACCCGATGGCGGTGGCCACCCACCCTGGCGTGGACGTGATGGTTGAAGTGGCCGGTGGCACCGGCGCGGCGCGTGACTGGGTGCTGGCGGCCATCGCGCACGGCAAACATGTGGTCACCGCCAACAAAGCATTGCTGGCCGTCCACGGCAACGAGATTTTTGCGGCGGCACGTGCGCAGGGTGTGGCTGTGGCCTACGAAGGTGCGGTGGCTGTGAGTATCCCCATCGTCAAGGCGCTGCGCGAAGGGCTGGCGGCCAACCACATCGAATGGGTGGCGGGCATCATCAACGGCACCACCAATTTCATACTGAGCAAGATGCGCGACGAAGGCCTTACATTCGCCGACGCCCTCGCGCAAGCCCAGGCGCTGGGGTATGCCGAGGCCGACCCTGCCTTTGACATCGAAGGCACGGACGCGGGCCACAAGATCGCCCTGCTCGCCGCCAACGCATTTGGCATGCCCGTGTGTTTTGCCGATGCGCAGGTGGAAGGTGTCACCACGCTGCAAGGCCTGGACGTGGCCTGCGCTGAACAACTCGGCTACCGCATCAAACTGATGGGTGTGGCCCGGCGCAGCAGCGGTGGCAAAGGTGTGGAGCTGCGTGTGCAGCCCGCACTCGTGCCTGCCACCCATTTGCTGGCGCATGTGAACGGCTCGATGAATGCGGTGATGGTGAAGGGGGACGCATCAGGCGTGACGATGTACTACGGCGCGGGCGCCGGGTCCGAACAAACGGCCTCGGCCGTGATTGCCGACCTGGTCGATGTGGCACGGCTTGACGGCACCAGCGCTGCGCAGCGTGTGCCGCATCTCGGCTTTCACACCCACGCGATGGACGGCACTTTGGCCGTGTTGCCCCGCGCTGCCGTGGTCACGCGGCACTACCTGCGTGTGCCCGTGCAGTCCGCACAGCACATGGGCACGGTAGCCGCATGGCTGGCGGAACATGGCGTGCCGGTGCAGCAGGTGGCGCTCGCCGCCCCGGCCGCGGGGCAGGCCACGCAAACACCCCAGGTGCTGGTGCTGACGGGCTCCGTGGACCAGGCCACGGTGGACCTGGCGGTGCATGCACTACAGGCCCACGACGCAGTGGTGGGGCCGGTGGTGGCGCTGCGGGTGGAGCTGTGTGACTAAGGCAACGCTGAACGCTTGCGCATCACGCTGACTGCAGACCCTTGTTAGGATTCACCAGAAACTTCTCACCCGTCGCGGCCTTGCCGTACACCGCGATGGCGTCGAGTTGCAGTGCTTCAGCCATCGACACTTCGCGGGTGTAGTGGCTGGCAAAGGTGGTTTTGATTTCAGCCGCCACACGTTGCTTCAGCCGCTCTGTTTCGGTGGCGCCGATCTTTTGCAGGAAGGGGAACAGCAGCCAGCCGCCCATGCCCCAGGTCATGCCGAAGTTGCGGTTGAATTCTGTGGGTGCACGGTCCAGGCCGCCGTACAGGTACACCTGTTTGTGCACGGCAGAGCCATAACGGCTGTACTCCTTGGCGTTGCGGTTCACGGCTATTTCCATGGCCGTGAGAATCTGCCCGGCCAGTTTGCCGCCGCCGATCGCGTCGAACGCAATGGTTGCGCCGGTGGCGCTGATCGCATCGGTCAGGTCGGCCATAAAGGTGGGGGCGCTGCTGTCCACCACATAAGCGGCACCGAGTTTCTTCAGCAGCGCGGCCTGTTCGGGTTTGCGCACGATGTTGACCAGGCCAATGCCGTCTTTCAGGCAAATCTTGTTCAGCATCTGCCCCAGGTTGGATGCCGCAGCCGTGTGCACCAGCGCGGTGTGGCCTTCGCGGCGCATGGTCTCCACCATGCTGAGCGAGGTGAGCGGGTTGACGAACCAGGATGCACCTTCGGCGGCTGTAGTGCCTTCGGGCAGCACCAGGCACTGGGCGACGGACA
This sequence comes from Comamonadaceae bacterium AAW, assembly GCA_026314275.1. Lineage (GTDB taxonomy): Bacteria > Pseudomonadota > Gammaproteobacteria > Burkholderiales > Burkholderiaceae_C > JAGOEY01. The sequence goes on along the minus strand of CP111109.1, from coordinate 1,671,927 downwards.
CCGCGCGGTACTGTGAATACATCGCGCCACCAATCACACCCACCGTCTTGCCCAGCAAAGCCTGGGCGGCGGGAGAACTGCCGGCCTGCACGACGGTGCCCGCACCTTCGTTGCCCACGGGCATGGACGCGTCCAGCCGGGCGGCCATCGCGGACATGGCACGCTCGGGCACGCTGGCCTTGACGACGGGGTGATCTGCGGTGCCCGATGCCTTGGCCGTGGCCATGTCGGCCGCGCCGAACAACAGGCCCAGGTCGGACGGGTTCATGGGGGCCGCGTCGATACGCACCACCACTTCGTCGGCCTTGGGTTCGGGCATGGGCACGTCGGCCAGGGAGAGTTCGAGTTCGCCAGAGGCGCGGACGATGGAGCGGAGTTGCAGGGGCATGGTTGTCTCGTTGCAGGGGTTGGAATTTCAGTCAGTGTGCAGCGGCAAGTAGGCCATGGACCAAGACAAAACGCACGTACCTTGGTGTCGCAGCGTAGGGGCGTCTGGGGTAAAAATTTTAGTGAAAATGGCCTCTATCGCACAACAGATAAGCGGACATTGCTATCTATTTAATAGCAATCAACAGACACCAGACGCTCCACGGCATCTCCAAGGCAGATTCGCCCCCTTACAGCTGCACGCTGGCCGCCCCCATCCCGTCGAATTCCACCCGCACCAAGTCGCCCGGCGCGGCCAGCGGCAGGCCGATCCAGCTGCCGGTGGTGACCACCGTGCCTGCGGGCACAGTGTGGCCGGTGCGGGTGGCATGGCGCAGCCAGGCCGGCAGCAGAAAGGCGGGGTCACCCAGCGAATGGGTGCCCGTGTGGGTGGTGGCAGGCTGCGCGCCGATGGTGGCCACGCAACGCTGCTGCTGCCAGTCGCGTGTTTGGTAAGGCACCCAGTCGCCCAACACCAATGCGCCGTGGCACAGGGCATCGGCCAGTTTGTTCCAGGCGGGTGCGTCCCCGGCGTCAGCCCAGCGGAAGTCCACGATTTCGATGGACACACACATCGCATCCACCAGCGCGCGGGCCCCGTCCACATCCAACGCTGCGGCCTGGGCGGGCGTGACGGCCTGGCCCAGGCGCAGGGCGATCTCGCCTTCAATGCCACGGTAGGCAAAAGGCCAGTTGCGTGCATCGGCAGGGCTCGCCCATACACCCTGGGGCGGCAGCGGCGCATGGGTCAATTCGGCATCGCGCGCGGGGCCACCGGACTTCCAGTGCACGGGCACATCCACCCCGTCAAACCAGCCCATCACATAACCCACGCCGTCCTGCACGGCATAGGCCGCTTCGGGCGAACGGATGGGGGTTTGCAGGCTGGGCACAGGCTGGTGGCTGCGGCGGGCGGCCACCAGGGCGGCGACGGCGTGTTGGACTTCTTGGTTCATGGCTTGGTGGGTAGGTCGGTGAAGGCTTGAGAGCGCAAGCTTCTCACACCTCGCACCGAACCCGCAAAGCCGTGAAACTCAAGCGTCGCTGGTCGGGTTGGCCAGCGCGCTGGTGTCCATCCAGGCCAGCTCCCAGATGTGGCCGTCGAGGTCTTCAAAACCATGGGCGTACATGAACCCGTGGTCCTGCGGCGGGCGCGGGGCGGTGCCTCCTGCGGCAAGTGCTTTGGCAACCAGTGCATCGACCTCGGCACGGCTTTCACACGACAGGCAGACCAGCACTTCGGTGGCCTGGCTCGCGTCCACGATGGTTTTGCCGGTGAAGCCCTGGAAGAACGGCTTGACCAGCAGCATCGCGTACAAGCGGTCACCCAGCACCAGGCAGGCACCCTGCTCGTTGGTGAAGTTGGCGTTGAATTCATACCCCATCGCGCGGAAGAAATCCTGCGAGCGCGCCATATTCTCGATGGGCAGGTTGACGAAAATTTGCTGGTGCATGGTGGTGGTTTCTTTCATGAAAAGCGTAATGGATTCTCAGGCGGAGCGCGGGGTATGTCCACCCTGCCCGCCTTTTGCACGCTGTTCATAACGTCACAACTTCTTGTACGCCACGTCGGACGGTGGCCCCCGGTCGGTGTCCTTCAAGCCGCGCTGCAGGTCGCTGTAGGCCTGCTTCATTTCTGGGTGGGGAGTGTCTTGGGTCATGTCCACCGACTGGTCGCGCTCGTGGGGCAGTTTGGGCGCTTCCACCTTGACCGGACCCGGGCTTTGGGGGCCGGGTGCTTGCCGTTTGGTGGTGTCGATGGAGGGTTCGGTCACCGGGGGTGCGGGTGTCTCGGGCGACGGGTCGGGCGCGTTGGGGTCTTGGGGCCGCTCGGGCACAAAAGGTGATACCGGTGGGGCGGGAGGGGCTGTCTCTGACGGAATGTTGTGCATGGCAGATCTCCTTGTGCTTCTCGCGTGTTGAGCACTTCATCGTAAAAGTGAAGCCCGTCGGGGGATGTAGGCCACAGCCCTTTACGTCCGCCAGCCTGCACGCCCAGGCTTGTGGTGGTGCTTGTTACGATTAGCGCCCTGATAAAGCCCCTGTTGAGAGCGCACCCATGCCCCATTCCGCCCCTGCCTGCCCCCAGTGCGGCCTTGAAAACACCTACGCCGACAGCCCCAACTACATCTGCCCGGACTGCAGCTTCGAGTGGCCCCAACAGGCGGCCACCGACGCGGGCGACACACCGGACAGCGACGGCACCATCCGCGACAGCAACGGCAACCCGCTGGCCGATGGGGACGCGGTGATCCTCATCAAGGACCTGAAGGTGAAGGGCTCCTCCACCGTGTTGAAAAAGGGCACCAAGGTCAAAAGTATCCGCCTGGTGGATGGCGGTGGTGGGCACGATGTGGACTGCAAGACAGACCAGGGCAGCTTCATGCTCAAGTCGGAGTTTCTGAAAAAGGCGTAAGGGATGCTCTGCATAACTCTACGCGTGGGTGTGTAGTGCGGATCGGGATGGGATGCAAGGCGCGTTTTGCAGCCAATAGCACGGCTATTGGCAAGAAAGGCAACGCAGCAGACCGCCCGAGCCCGCGCTATCACACACCGCGAGGAGTTATGCAGAGCATCCTAAGGCTGGCGCATGTGTGGGACAGCACTGACGCACTGCACCGCCCCCGGCCCACGGACTGCAAACAGCGTGCGTCCTAGAGTGGAGTGCCAGCCACTACACAGGACTTCACCATGCTCAACGACACCTCCGCCCACGACACGCTGTGGAAGCTGATCAAGGACATGCGGTTCGGCATGTTGACCCACCGCACGGTCACCGGCATGCTGCACGCACACCCGCTGACCACGATGAACAAGACGCTGGACCGTGACAGCAAGTTGTACTTCTTCATCTCACGCGACACCGAGCTGTACAGCAACCTGCAGCGCGACGGCACCGTCAATGTGTCGTACGCCAACCCTGAAGCCGACACCTACGTGTCGCTGTGTGCCCACGCCGAGACCCGGGACGACCCCGCACTCAAAGAGCTGCTGTGGACACCTTTGGCCAAAGCCTGGTTCCCCGGCGGCGTGACCGACCCGTCGCTGGCGCTGCTGGTGGTCCGTATCCACCACGCCGAGTACTGGGACGTGAAAGAAAGCAAGATGGTGCAGTTGTTCAAGATGGCCAAGGCCGCGCTGACGGGCGAGCCGCCGCGCAACCTGGGGGAACACCGGAAGCTGCATTTGTCGTGACTGCTTGGGGTTGACGCAGAGGAAATTTTTCACATCAAAAAGCCCTTGCGCGCCCATCAGACGGACGCAGACAGCTACTATTTTCATAGTATTTTTTGCCCAAAAATTGGCCCATCCAGTATTTGTGCTGAGGCACATGCGACGGGGTGCAAATAACACGCCCCGCATAATTCGCCTCATGCCACGGACGCCTGAACCCACTCTGCAACGCCACCATTCCACCGTCGTACGGAATGTGCGGCCGGGCATACAAGGGCCAGCGTCTTGAACCCCATCGCCGTCATCGACTTCGAAACCACCGGCATGTCGCCCGGTCAGGGCGCACGCGCCACGGAGATCGGCATCGTGCTGGTGGAAAACGGGCAGGTCGTGGACCGGTTCCAAAGCCTGATGAACACCGGTGTCTACATCCCCGGTTTCATCACGCAACTCACGGGCATCACCAATGCCATGGTGGATGCCGCACCCGCTGCGGCGCAGGTGATGGCCGACGCCGCACGTTTTGTGAACGGCGCACCGATGGTGGCGCACAACGCATCGTTCGACAGCAAATTCTGGCAAGCCGAACTGGCGCTTGCGGGTGTGGCCGCACCCCATGTATTTGCGTGCACCGTGCTGCTGTCACGCCGTCTGTACCCACAGGCCCCCAGCCACAAACTGGGCACACTGGTGGACTACCACCACCTGCCCCGCACCGGCCGCGCCCACCGCGCACTCGCTGATGCAGAAATGGCCGCAGCGCTGCTGGGCCAGATCCAGCACGACCTGCGCAAACGCTGGGGTGTGCAGCAGCCTGACCATGCACTGCTGGTGGCGCTGCAACGTTGCGGCAAACAAGGTGTGGGCCGGTTTATCGAACGCCGGGTGCAAGACCAGTCGCCCCAGCGTGAACTGGCGTTTGTGTAACCTGTTCAGGTGCCAGGGATATACCGCAAGGCAGCCCGGCACCATGCGCTACCCTTACGCCATGCGCGCCTTCTTCCCCTGCCTGGCCCTGTCCGCTGCCGTGCTGCTGGCCGGTTGCGGCACCACGCCGCCACAATCTTCTTCCTCGTCGCCAACCCGCACCACCCCGTACTCCAACCTGTCCCCAGACCAGGCCAGCGACATCGCCATCCATGCGCTGGGGCTGGTGGGCACGCCCTACCGCTACGGCGGCAACACACCTGACAGCGGCTTTGACTGCAGCGGCCTGATTGGCTACGTCTACAAAAGCCGCGCCGGTGTGGCCCCGCCGCGCACCGTGGCGCAGCTGGGGGGTTTTGGGCAAGCGGTCAATAGCAGCGAATTACGCACGGGTGACCTGGTGATTTTTGGCGCGGGCCGCAACCCGACCCATGCGGGGATTTATGTGGGGGAAGGGCGGTTTGTGCACGCACCGTCCACAGGGGGCACGGTGCGGCTGGACCAGCTGGCGTCCAGCTACTGGTCTAAGCAGAAGACGGCGTTTCGGCGGCCTTGAAGAGATAGACAAACCAGGGCGTCATTTGTACAATAAAACGTACAACAAAGGAGTCCGCCCATGGATGCCATCACCTATTCCGCCGCACGCGCCAGCCTGGCCAGCACCATGGACCGCGTGTGCAATGACCATGAAGCACTCATCATCACGCGCAACGGCGACCAGTCGGTGGTGATGCTGTCACTGGAAGACTTCCAGGCACTGCAAGAAACCGCCTACCTGCTGCGCAACCCCACCAACGCCAAACGCCTGCTGTCCGCTGCGGCCCAATTGGCAGCAGGCCAAGGCACCGAACGCACGCTGGCCCCATGAAGCTGATTTTTGCGGACGAGGCGTGGGAGGACTACCTGTACTGGCAAAAGCAAGACCGCAAGATGGTCGAGCGCATCAATAAGCTGATCCGGGAAATACAACGCGAACCGTTTGCGGGCATTGGCAAACCCGAGCCGCTGAAACATGCCCTGTCCGGGTTTTGGTCACGCCGGATTACGGATGAACACCGGGTGGTTTACAGGGTGGACGGGGATGCGCTTTGGATTGCGCAGTTGCGGTTTCATTATTGAACTGACAACGCAGTCGCGTTTGATAGCGCTGAGCCAGATCATTCGAAAAGAGACGTGCGCAAGGGGGTTTTGTCACGCAGTTGCTCGAACACAGCAATCTCCGCATCACTCAACCGGGCTTGGCGGCCCATATCGAAAAGTAGTGACCCGAGCTTGACCCGGCCTTGCTGAGGAAAGGTGCCTGTCATGGCCCATTCCCCCAAGGGTTGAGCAGCTTGATGCCCGGGATCTGAAAATCCCCCACGTTACGGGTCACCAGCGTGAAGCCGTGTTCCATCGCCGTCGCACCAATCAAGCCATCCCGCTCCGGGCGCGGGTCTGGCACATGCAGCGCCGCGCAGCGTCTGGCCACGGGCGCATCCACAGCCAGCACCCGGCCATCAAACGCAGGCATAACCTGCGTGTCCAGCCAGGCGCGCAGCACGGCACCCTGGCGCGGATCGCTGCGTTCCAGCAGCATGACACCCCGCTCCAGCTCCAACACGGTGATCGACGAGATGAACAGCTCGGACGCCTGCGTGGTGCGCGCCCAGGCCAGAACGGCTGGCGCAGCGCGCTCCGCACGGCGCAATTCGGAGACAACGTTGGTGTCGAGCAGGAACATCAGTCGAACTCCGGCACCTGCAGCTGGATGTCTGCGCGCGGTGGGTCAAACGCGATGTCGTCACCCGGCAGGGCCAGCAGATCCACGATGGAGGTGTTGGTTTTACCGCTGAGCTTGTAGTAGTCCTCTATTTTGAGGAGCGCGAAAGTGGGCTTGCCACGGTCGGTGATAAAGACGGGGCCGGTTGCAGTCAGGCGTTTGGCGGCGCCCAGATCACGAGAGAAGTCGCGGCTTGGTACGGTGTGAATGGACATGACAATCACCTTTTTGTCTAATGTCCGTATGTTATGACATGGAACGTGCGTGTCAAGTTCACCATGGTGGTCACGCTGAATTGAGGATGAACACCGGGTGATTTACAGGGTGGTGGGCAGCCTCTGATTCCGAAGTTCCAACGTTGGCGCCCAGCTTGAGCGAGAAGTTAGACCTCATTCGGTACAACCGTTGCGAGCTAGACCGATACCTGACCGACAAGTGCATCTGCGATCCTGGACGCCAATTCGGTTGTTTGAACCCGCTGGATGGAGTCGTCTGAGAGTCGAGCAATCCACTCATCGCCGTTTCCTGCTTTCGAAGTCAGCTCCATGGCATAAGGAGAGGTTTCACCATCGGCCAGCCACTTTGGGAAGTTTGCAGGGTTCTTAGACGACCAATAGATAGACGGCCCACCTTCGTAGTTCATTGCTTGGTGCATTCGATTGCTGCGATGGCTGATGTAGGCAAGCTTTTCTAGGCGAGTAACGCCAGGGATTTCGATCCTGACCGTGAATGCCCAGCTTCTTGACACACTCCGGCCGCCGCACACGTCCAAGTAGTCATCCAAGTCAAGGGGCGATTCATACAGCCGAATGCTTCCAGTTCCGCCGACCGGCTCAAGAAGCTGTGTCAAACGATGCCCAACGATTGAAGCAAGTAGTTTGACGCCCGTTTCCCAGATGTAGAGTTGCTTCTCTTGCATTTGGCGAATCTTCTCGACGACAGGATTGAAACCTTGCTTTCGTTTCGCGGACAACTCAAGCCCAGTAAGCCCGCCTTCGATTCGATCGAAGATTAGCTCTAGGAAAGAACGGATGTCGCCACCCTCATCTGACTCGGCTAAAGCCTCAATGTATCGATCACGTTCCTTCTTCTTGATGATGATCGGTGGATAGCCAGCGCGAATCAGCTCAAGGTTTCCTATTGCTCTTGAGATACGTCCATTGCCGTCGATGAACGGATGCACGTGCGTTAGCCAAGCATGCAGAACCGCCGACCGGACTGGTGCGGGCAGGGTGACGTTTTCCGCGGACCAGGTTTGCCAGTCGGTCATCATGGTCATGATCTGCTCCCACGTCTTCGGAGGCGTGTGTTTAGCGCCTCTGATCGTGACACGCTCTTTCCGAAAGATCCCCGCGCCCGGCCGATCCCCAAGAAGCAGGGCATGGACTTCGTGAAGCTGCGATATGTTGGTGGGGTGCTTCGTGTCTCGCGCTAGTTCTGTGATGCGGGTCAATGCCCGATCCAATGCCATCGCATCCTTCGCGTACGCAGGGTCATGACCCGTGATCGTTATGCCCTTGAGAACGGCAAGCTCTGTCTCACCGGCCGACAAGGTGCTCCCCTCTATGGCGTTCGATTCCGCGACTTGCTCAAAGCGCTTCTCGCCGTAGTAGTCCTTGACAGTTTGCTCCGTGAGCGTTCCGTTTCGGCGGAGAAGCAACACGCGCTCCTCAATAGCATCAAGTCGCGTTTTAACCTGCTCGGAAGCCTTTGGATCGAGCAGGTAAGGTGTGCCTTCTAAATTGAACACGCGGGTCTCCCAGTGAGTATTGAACAATTGTCCCACGCACAGGCATGCCAGGTTCTACCTCGGCGGTCCCAGATGGCATCCAACCCCGCACACCCCCAGCGACAATCCCCCCCATGACCCCCCACGCCCACACCCCCTCCCTCACCACCCACGACACCACCCGCATTGACGACACGCGTATTGGTGCGGTGCGCCCGCTCATCACCCCCGCGCTGCTGCAGGAATGGCTGCCGGTGCCTGCCGAGGCGCTGGCGCTGGTGGAGGGCAGCCGCGCTGCGATCTCGCGGGTGCTGCATGGCGCGGATGACCGCTTGATTGTGGTGGTGGGGCCGTGCTCTATCCACGACCATGGGCAGGCGATGGACTATGCGCGGCAGCTGAAGGTGCAGGCCGATGCGCTGGCGGACGACCTGCTGGTGGTGATGCGCGTGTATTTCGAAAAGCCGCGCACCACGGTGGGCTGGAAGGGCTACATCAACGACCCGCACCTGGACGGCAGTTTTGCCATCAACGAGGGGCTGGAGATGGCGCGGGCGCTGCTGCTGGATGTGTTGGCGCTGGGCCTGCCCGTGGGCACGGAGTTTCTGGATCTGTTGTCGCCGCAGTTCATCAGCGACCTGGTGAGCTGGGGCGCGATTGGCGCGCGCACGACCGAGAGCCAGAGCCACCGGCAGCTGGCGTCGGGCCTGTCGTGCCCGGTGGGTTTCAAGAACGGCACGGACGGCGGGCTGAAAGTGGCGAGTGACGCGATCCAGGCGGCGCAGGCACCACACGCGTTTATGGGCATGACCAAGATGGGCCAGGCCGCCATCTTCGAGACCCGGGGCAACCAGGACTGCCATGTGATTCTGCGCGGCGGCAAGCTGCCCAACTATGCGGCGGCCGATGTGGACGCGGCCTGCGCGCTGCTGAAGGCGGCGGGCCTGCGCGAACAGGTGATGGTGGATGTGTCACACGCCAACAGCAGCAAGCAGCACCAGAAACAGATCGAGGTGGCCGCCAACGTGGCGCAGCAGATCGCGGCGGGTGACAAACGCATCACCGGGCTGATGGTCGAGAGCCACCTGGAAGAAGGCCGCCAGGACATCGTGCCCGGCCAGCCTTTGAAGGTGGGTGTGTCGGTAACGGACGCGTGTATCAGCATGGCGCAGACGGTGCCGGTGCTGCAGGGGCTGGCGGCGGCGGTGCGGGCAAGAAGGGGGTAACCCCCCGAAGCGCCTGCGGCGCCTCCCCCAGGGGGCGATACCAGCGGCCTGGCAAAGCCAGTTCCGCGGTATCCCCGGCCTTGGGACAATGCCCGTTTCCTCGACGAGGGCAATGCGCGATGAAACGCTGAAACCGGTACCACGCCACCAAAGCGGGTATTTACCATCCCTGCACCATCCAGCCGGATGGTGTACGATGCAAAAATGCCTGCGACCACCCTTGCCACCCCCCACACAAGCTCGCCCAAAGCGGCCAAGCCCAAACTCGCCGACTCTGAAAAGATCACGGTCAACCTCGGGTTTGTCGACCTGGGCCACATCGACCTGCTGGTGAACGAAGGCTTTTACGCCAACCGCACCGACTTCATCCGCACGGCCATCCGCAACCAGCTGGCGACGCAGTCCGACGCACTGAAGCAGGTGGTGTCGCGCAAGCTGCTGGTGCTGGGCCTGCACTATTTCAGCAAGGCCGACCTAGAGGCCGTACAGGCCGCGCATGAAAAGCTGCAGGTGCGCGTGCTGGGCCTGGCCACCATTGCCCACGACGTGCCGGTGGAGCTGGCGCTGGCCACCATTGATTCACTCACCGTGCTGGGTGCATTCCACGCCAGCCCTGCCGTCAAGCAGGCGCTGGCCGACCGTTTTGTCTTCTAAGGAGCTTCCATGAAGAAAATCCACCTCAACCAACTCCTGCGCAACCGCGCCCAGTTCAACGGCGTGGGCCAGCTGATGAACGCCACCCACGCCATCCAGCGGGCGCTGGGTATGGAGCCCGTTGCCATGCCGATGGCGTCCCCCATGCCCACCCCGGCCTCTGCACCCACAGCCGCTCCGATGCCACCCACCAGCACACGCTGGCGCGGCCCGGCGGCTAACGATGTGGAAGACGCGGTGGTGGTGGACCGCACGCGGCCTGCCAGCGCGCCCAGTGAGCCCGCCAAACATGCCGCGCAAGCTGCCCCTGTGGGTGAATTCACCCGCATCGCGCTGCGCCATGGCGGGGTGCTGCGCCACTACAAACTCTTTGTGCCCGAAGCCGCCTCCGCTGGTACCCCACTGCCGCTGGTCGTCATGCTGCACGGCTGCACCCAGAACCCGGACGACTTTGCAGCGGGCACTGGCATGAACACACTGGCGGGCCAGCAGGGTGTGCTGGTGCTGTACCCCGAACAAACCCAGGCGTGCAACGCCAACCACTGCTGGAACTGGTTCCGCCCCGAAGACCAGCGGCGCGGCAGCGGCGAGCCCGCGCTGCTGGCGGCCATGGTGCGTGATGCCATGCAACACCACGCGGTGGACCCGGCGCGGATTTATGTGGCGGGCCTGTCGGCCGGTGGGGCCATGGCGGCCGTGCTGGGCCAGCAGTACCCCGACCTGTTTGCCGCCGTGGGGGTGCATTCGGGCCTGGTGGCGGGCGGCGCACACGATGTGATGTCGGCGTTCTCAGCCATGAAAAACGGTGCCAAAGACCAGCGCCTTGCGCCCAAGCCGGTCTCTGCCGTGCCGACCATCGTCTTCCACGGCGACGCCGACAGCACCGTCCACCCGCGCAACGGTGAGCAGATCACCGAAGCCACCACGCGCTACACCCCCGCCAGCGCGCTGCACAGCAGCACCCACCAAGGCACCGCCCCCGCAGGCCGCAGCTACACCCGCACCACCCACCGCAGCGCGGACGGCACGGTCAGCACGGAGCAATGGACGGTGCACGGCAGCGGCCACGCCTGGTCGGGCGGCAAAGCGGCGGGCAGCTACACCGACCCGCAGGGGCCAGATGCATCGGCAGAGATGCTGCGGTTTTTCTGGCGCATCCGCGCAAGGCGGGGTGAATGGGTATTCACGGCAGCGCCTCTTGATGATCCCGTTGCCATGCCTATACTTGTGTGTATTACAAAGCATGCAACGTGTGACGAACCACCACCATGACCGCTAAAACCATCAATGTCCGTATTCCGGAACAGCTTTACCTGCAGATGGAAGAGCTGGCTCGGGCCACTGCGCGTACCAAGAGTTTTCTCACCATGGAAGCCTTGAAGGCATATGTGGAGCGAGAGTCCTGGCAGATCCGCGATATCCACGAAGGCATCGCGGAAGCCGACTCTGGGGACTTTGCGACCGAGGCTGAAGTTAACGCCGTGTTCGCAAAACATGGCGCTTAAATGGACGAAAACAGCACTTCGCACCATTGACGAGATTGCTGAATACATCGCACGGGACAACCCCAGCCGGGCTGCATCTTTTGCCCTCGAACTGAGACAAAAAACCAACCTGCTAGAAAAATTTCCCGGCATGGGCCGGGCCGGACGGGTGCATGGAACCCGAGAACTGGTTTTGCACAAAAACTACCTCGCCATTTACCGGGTCAAGGGTGGGGATGTGGAAATTTTGCGAATCCACCATGTCGCCAAGCAGTTGTAGACATGGGCGCTTTATCCGCCCCATTTTCTGAACCAAACAGGCACCCAGCGCCCGTCCCGCAAGCGTAATAAGCTCTTATATTCATAGCATTCGCGGCTTACCGGGATTGAATCTTCTCCGTCAACAACAGCCCTTCACCACCAAGCCAGCCAAACGGTTTGGTGCGCCGAGTGAGATCACGCTGCTGCGGCTCATCACCGCCTGAAACCCGTCTGGGGGCATGGCTCCACACAGCTGCCGGGTGATCAGGCACCATCGGGCATCTTTGGCTTTTGGTGTGTGCCCCCATGAATCTCCTCGTCCGAGCGCTGCTGCTCATCCTGGCTGGTGTTGTTTTCTTCTTCCTGATGGGTGTGTACCTGACCTGGGCACCCGACAAACCGGTGGATGCGCTGAAGGAGCGCTGGGCACAGCCGCCGTCGCAGTTTGTGGGTGTGCAGGGTATGCAGGTGCATCTGCGTGACGAGGGCCCGCGTGACGACCCAAACCCTATTGTGCTGTTACACGGCACATCGGCCAGCCTGCACACCTGGGAGGGCTGGGCCGAGGCGCTGAAGGATAAGCGCCGAGTGATCCGATTTGACCTGCCGGGTTTTGCACTGACCGGGCCGAACCCCGAAAACGATTATTCGGTGGAGAGTTATGTGCGCTTTGTGACTGCCATGGTGGACCAGCTGGGCGTGCAGAAGTTTGTGCTGGGCGGCAATTCACTCGGCGGGCAGATTGCCTGGGCCACCGCCGTGGCGCTGCCGCAGCGGGTGAGCAGCCTGATCCTGGTGGACGCAAGTGGTTACCCGTTTGAGTCGGCCACCACCCCGGTGGAAGTTCCGCTGGGCTTCCAGATTGCACGTTTTCAGATCTTCAAACCCCTGCTGCTCAACACCTTGCCCCGCGGTCTGGTTGATAAAAGTGTGAAGGCGGTGTATGGCGACCCGTCCAAGGTCACGCCCCCGCTGGTGGACCTGTACTACGACATGACGCTGCGCGCTGGCAACCGCGCTGCGTTGGGCCGCCGCATCGAACAAGGCTACACCGGCAACATACAAGACCTGCCCCAGATCAAGGTGCCCACGCTGCTGCTGTGGGGTGGGCGCGACCGGCTGATTCCGCTGGAGTTTGGTGAGCGGTTTGCGCGTGACATTGGCGGCTCGAAACTGGTGGTGTTTGGCGAGCTGGGCCATGTGCCCCACGAGGAAGACCCGGCGCTGACGGTGGCCGAGGTGAAGAAGTTTCTGGGGATGTAACTTCGTTACGGTTCAGGGAGCCTGGGAACAGTCTCTAACTGTTTACCAGCCCATCGTCGGTGTGAGCATCGCCATCACAGTCCCCACCACCATCCCGGCGGCAATACCCCCGATGGTGACCACCGTGGTGTAACCCGCCGCTTTGCCGGGCGGGCAGCGCATCAGCACCGGCAAACCAAGGTACAGCAGGTAAATGCCGTACAAACCCGCCAGCGTGCCCAACACCGACAACGAAGGCACCAGGTTGAGCACCCCGGCCACAAAACCGGGCGTCATTGCATAAGCCACCACCTTGAGCGCATTAACCGGGTTGCGTGTGCCGCCAAAACTGGGGGCAAGTTTGTCCACCCAGAACCCCAACAGCAGCACCATGCCCAGCGACACGGCATAGGCCACCACGGCGGCCACCAGGCTGGACAGCAGGGGCACCCGCGTATACATGCCAAGCCCGCCCAAAGCCATGCTCACAAAGCTCGCCAGGGGCGGGATGGACGCCAGGACGGCCACGTAACCCATGAACAGGCTTTTGGCGTCCCCCGGCTCGGCGGCAATCACGGGCCAGGTTTCCTTGGGTTTGAGCAGGATGTCCTGCACACGTTGGACCAGGTTCATGGTTTCTCCTTGAGGGAAGGCGTTCACAGCCGGTTGCCATGGGGGCAGAACTTTTAATGCCAGCAGCCCTGAATTGCCTAAATTTTAAGCAAAAAAGACCTCTGGCGCTTGCTCTGCGTGCGCTTATAGCTATAAATTAGATAGCGAAAAATAGGCTGTAAGCACCCCGAACCTTCGCATTTTCACGGCCTTTGGCGAAAACGGACTTGTTCTCTCTTCTTCTTTAGTAGCTCTATGAATACATAGTAGTAGTAATAGAGAACGCCGATTTTTGTGGATAACTCCCATTTTCCGTTGCGAGACACCGACTTGCGTGGCTTCAAACCCTGTGCTGGCTCTGCTACGCAGCTGTAGCGCCGGGGTGAACAACTGGAGGCACCTGGATTTTTCTGTGGATAAGTGGTGGCTTATGCCAGAACTATCCACAGCTTTGCCCACGGCGTGGCTGTTTTGCTTGGCAGCCAGGTGCTGCGCCAAGCTGGAGCCTGCCCAGCCCGCAAAAAACATGGGGCCGGTTGGCGGCCCAAAAACCGATTTTTTGGGTCAACGTTTTTTTTGAAAAACCACAACAGCGACCATCCGAACAAAAAAAAATCTGGAACCCAAAAACCGCTGCCTGGGGTGTGCAGATGTTTTCTGTCTTCTTCTCTAATGCTTCTATAAATACATAGTAGTAATAGTAGAGTGACGCGATTTTTGGGGACAAGTGTAATTTACCGTTTGAAATCAAGCACTTGCAGCGCAGACAACCCTGTGCTGGTGGTGTCGCCGCGCTGTACCCGGCCTGCGAACAACTTCAGGTGGCTGGAATTTTCTGTGGATAACTGCTGTGTTGTGCCAGAACTATCCACAGCTTTGTCCGCAGGCGCAGTGGGGCCTCACCATGCAACGGCGCAATGCGGCAGGTTTAACGTGGGGGTGGTTTACAGGTCGATGTACGCCGCCAGCGGCGCGTGGTCCGACAAATGGGACCAGGGTCGGCCGGGCAGCACCATGGGGGCGTGCACGGCGGCGTTGCGCACGTAGATGCGGTCCAGCTGCAGCATGGGCATACGGGCAGGGAAGGTGCGTGCGGCGTGGCCGGTGGCCGAGACAAACACTTCCTTCAAACCCAGTTCACGCTCCAGGAACGGGTGGGTACGGTTGCGCCAGTCGTTGAAGTCACCCGCAACAATAAGCGGGGCGTCGTCGGGGATGTCGCGGCGCACCATCTGGCACATCAGGGCCAGCTGTTTGCGGCGGTGGTTTTCGGCCAGGCTCAGGTGCACACAGATGGCGTGGATGGTGGTGGCCCGGCCTGGCACCTGCATCACACAGTGCAACATGCCGCGTTTTTCGGGCCCTGCAATCGAGATGTTGTGGTTCTCGAAATGGGTGATGGGAAACTTGGACAACAAGGCGTTGCCGTGGTGGCCGTGGTCGTAAATGGCGTTGCGGCCGTAGGCAAACTGGCTCCAGATGCTGTCGGCCAAAAATTCGTACTGCGGGGTTTGCGGAAAGTTGGCCACACGTGTGGCGTGTTTGATGTGGGAACCCTGCACTTCCTGCAAAAAAACCACGTCGGCCGACACCTTGCGCACGGCGTCCCGCAGGTCGTGCAGCATGAAGTTGCGGTTCAGCGGGCTGAAACCCTTGTGGATATTGGCCGTCAGGACCTTGAACGAAAAAGGCTCCCCGGGTGAGGGAATAGTTTTGGTGGGAGACATGGTGGAACTGAGGTCTTTTAATCAAGCGGGTGCGCACGCATCATGCTGCAAACCGCTGCTTGGCAAGCATATGCGTATTGGTGTGGCGCTGTGTAATCCGTTGCCACCAGCACATGCAAGAAACGGCGCACAAGGCGCCGTTCAGCAAAAACATGGGCAAAAAAAGGAAGGTGCCCTCGCCCGGCCGCTTGCACCGGCCTGTGTGGACAAGGGCACCACCTCCCGTTACGGCGCTGCGTCACACAGTGCCGTAACTACCTGCCTGGATACGACTCTCTGCCTGCCATTTAGTTCGCAGGTGCCTTGGGTGCGTCACCGCGTGGGCCACCCCGGTGGTGGTGACCATCCCGGCCGCCGTGGTGGCCACGGGGGCCCATACGGGCGTGTTCGGCGTCAAAAGTCTTTTGCTGCTCTGCGGAGAGTGCGGCGTAAAAGGTTTTGACGGCTTCGTCACGTTTGTCTGCGGCTGCGGCGTGCTGGGTGCGCATTTCACGCATCTTGTCGATGCGTTGGGGTGTGGTGAGTTTTTCAAATTCAGCACGGTCCGGGCGCGGGCCCTTCGGTTGCATCTGCGTGGCTGTGGTGAAGCTGGTCCACGCGGCTTCCTGGGCCGGTGTGATCTTCAGCTTTTCCTTCAGGGCCGTCTGGCGTTTGGCCTGGAATGCCTGCATCTTGGCCGGGTCGGGCCGGCCCATACGCTCGTGGCGTTCATGGGTTGCTGGCGGGCCTTTGGGCGCGTCGGTCGCAGCGGCAGGGGTTTGGGCTGTGGCAGCCATGCCGACACAGGCCAGCATGCTGGCGATGATGATGTGTTTGTGAACCAGTTTCATGAGAACTTCCTTTGTGAAATCCCCCGTGCGAAAAAGGCAGCGGGTTGAAGGCAAGTGTCACGGGGCCATGTATCGCGCCCTTGGCTGCTATGTAAAGTTATGGTGGATTTTTGTACACCCCCAGGCTCCGCTTCGCTCTCGCCAACCCCCTTGCAGGGGGCAACACCAGTCGCCCGGCAAAGCCGGTTCGACGGTGTTTGCTGGAAGGAGAGAAAGCGCTCGCTTCAAGCGAGGTTGGATGCCATATTGTGTGTTTGGAGCAAGGGGGTGATGTGCCACTGTCCGGCTGCATGGGTGAAGTGCAGCGGTTGTGCGTTGCCCAGTGCGCCGGGTGGCAGCGCCACACCGAGCCAGGCGGCGAGCACCAGCAAATTGCCGCCGTGTGCCACCAGCAGCACGGGGGCGTTGTTTGCCGCAGCGGCCAGCGCCTCGGCCACACCGGTGCAGGTGCGTTGCACAAACGCTTCGAGTGTTTCTCCACCGGCTGGGACACAGGCCCAGTCCAGGTTCACCGACGAGGTGCCGATCAGTGCGCCGAAGTGGCGCTCACGCAGACCCGTGTGGACAGTCCACGGCAAAGCGAGTTGCCGGGCCACGGTGTGGGCCGTCTGGCTGGCGCGCACCACGTCGCTGCCGACGATGCTGCGGATCGGTTCCTGCACCAGGCGGTGGGCAGCGGTGGAGGCCTGCTGCTGGCCCACGGTGTCCAACGGCTCATCGCGGTCTTGAAAAACACGTGCGGCATTGCGTGCTGTTTGCCCGTGGCGCAGAAAGTAAAACGGTGGGGTGTGTGGCAGCGCGGGTTGTGCCTGCGCCAGTTGCACCAGCTGTTCCAGTCCGTTGTGGTGGGGGGTTGGGTTGATGGGTTGAGTCATGTTTTGGAAGCGGGTGCCAGCACGATGATGGCCATGCCGGTGAGGGCCACCAGCGACCCGGTAATGTCCCACGCGGTGGGCCGGATGCCATCGACCAGCCACAACCAGACGATGGCCACAAAGATGTACACACCACCATAGGCTGCATACACCCGGCCTGCGGCGGCAGGGTGCAGCGTGAGCAACCAGGCAAACAGCGCAAGGGACGCCGCTGCGGGCACCAGCAGCCAGGCCGTTTTGCCTTGGCGCAGCCAGAGGTGGGGCAGGTAACAACCGATGATTTCGGCCACGGCGGTGGCGACAAACAGCAAGAAGGTTTGGAGTGCTGGCATGTGGTGGGGCGGGTGGTCCGTGGGCAGGCACAAGCTTATCTGGCCTGGGCCGCTGGAAGGTGCCCACAGATTTTTAAGCCAAAAAGGCCTCCAGCGCACAGGGTGCTTGCGCAGACAGCTATTAAAAAAGGAGTAAACCCTGCCGAACGGAATCAGTGCCCCGCGAGCCCCAGCGCCGTGAGTTCGGGCGACAGCTGCTGCCATGCCACGTCAAAACCCGGCTGGCTGCGTTCGGGCGGGGCCGGGTGGCTGCGCAGCGCCCAGGTGGTGCCCGCGATCACGCTGTCGATCACCGGCACAGACACCTGCGGCTGGATGGCAGCGGCCATACCGGCCAGGCCTGCGCCGCCGAGGATGACAGCCTGCACACCCATCTGGCGCACCACGTCGCGGCAGGCCTGGGCCAGCAGGGCGCGGGCGGCCACCGGGTCGGCGGCCAGCTGGGCACCGGTGGGTAACACGGTGTGGATACCGGCCAGCTGCGGCGCGTGGCCCAGTGCCTGCGCCAGGCGCTGCAGCATCGGGCCCCAGCGGGTGCCGCCGGTGACGATGGCAAAACGGCCGTGGCGGGCGGCGTCGATAAACGCGGCTTCGGCCAGGCCGGTGATAGGCACCGGGCTGCTCTCACGCAGAGCCAGCAGGCCGGGGTCGCCAAAGCAGCCGATGAGCACGGCGTCGGGTGTGTTTTCTGTTTCTGTCAGCGCAGCAGCCCAGGCGTCGAGGGTGGCGTGGGCGGCCACGGCGTAGCTGGCTTCGTCGGCGATGTAGGGCGCACCAAAGCGGGCGGTGACGGTGCGCACCTGTACATGTAAACCGGCAGCGGCCTGCACATGGGTTTGCAGCAGCGTGCTGACCGATGCAGATGTGTTGGGGTTGATGACCAGGAGCTTGCGCATGGCTCAGGCTGCTGCGCCAAACAGGCGCGACAGGTCGGGCACGGTGTCGGCGGGCACGTTGAACTCCAACTGCGTTTCCAGTCGGGTCAGGTGGTCGCGCATGCGGCGGGTGGCCTCGGCCGGGTCGCGCAGGCGGATGGCGTCTAGCAGGGTGCGGTGTTCGCGGCAGCCGCAGACGGTGGCCTCCAGGCGGGCGCTGGCGTGGGCGCTGCTGTAGGTCATGAGGATGAGGGTGGTGCGTGAGGTCAGCTCGCGCATGATGCGGCCCAGCGTGTCGTGGTCGGCCACGTCGGCGATATGCAGGTGGAAGTCGCCCGCCAGACGGATAGCGCGGCGCATGTCGCCCCGGTTGCGGGCCTCTTCTTCATCGGCGATACAGCGCGCGAGTGTGTCCATGTCGGCGGCGCTGGCCTGCTGGATAAAACGCTCGATCAGGGTGGGCTCGATCAGGCGGCGCACTTCAAACACTTCACGCGCTTCCTTCTCGGTTGGCTGGGCAATGGACGCACCGCGGTTGGGTGTGAGCGTGACGACCTGTTCATTCGCCAGCCGCACGAGCACCGGGCGGATACGTGTGCGCGACACACCGAACGCCGTGGCTAACCGGTCTTCGACGAGTTTGGTGCCGGGCGGCAGCTGATGGTCGAGGATGGCCGAGACGATGCGGTCGTACATGTCGGCATCGCTGAGAGGGGCGGCGAGGGTCATGGGGCTAATTTTTCTTGCGTTTGCCCAGATAGTGCACCAAACCGAGTGCGGCACCCATCACCGCAAACGACACGATGGTGGTGATGGTGCCCAGTGCATAGATCGATGGTGTGGTCACCGTGGACGTCAAACCCTGCAGCTCCAGCGGGAGTGTGTTCACGTCGCCAATGGCCTGCGAGGTGCGCGCTATTTCGTCCCAGCTGAGTGTGAAGCCGAACATACCAATGCCCACCACCGATGGCCCGATCAGTGGCAGCACCACATGGCGGAAGGTTTGCCACGGTGTAGCACCCAGGTCGCGTGCGGCTTCTTCATACGCCGGGTTAAAACGGTTGAACACCGCAAACATGATGAGCAGGCCGAAGGGCAACGTCCAGGTCAGGTGGGCACCCAGCGCCGATGTCATGAGGCCGAGGGAGGTGCCGTAGTTCTCCAGCATGTTGGTGGCGTCCATCGCGGTCAGCACCCATTTGATGCCTGCGTCGATCAGGCGGAACTGCAGGCCAATACCCAGCGACACGATGATGGACGGCATGATGAGGCTGGCCACGGTCACAAAAAACAGTGTGTTGCCACCGGTGAGTTTTTTGCGGAACGCCAGCCCGGCCAGCACCGACAACACCACCGTCAGCAGCATCACCACCACACCCAGGGCCAGCGAGCGCCGGAAGGCCGCACCAATGTCCACCGTGCCCAGGCCTTCGGCGAGTTTATAGAACCAGTGCAGCGAGACACCACGCAGCGGAAAGGTCAGACCACCTTCCGGCCCCTGGAACGACAGCACAAAGATGGTGATCATCGGGCCGTAGAGGAACAGCACGAACAGGGCAAACACAATGGCCAGCGGCCAGAAGCCCCGGGGACGGGATTCACGGGTGTGCATGTCAGAGTTCCTTGCGAATATCTACGATTTTGGTCAGGCCCCAGATGATCATCAGCACGATGGCCAGCAGGATCATTGCGTTGGCTGCAGCCAGAGGGAACTGCAGGTAGGACGTCTGCACCTGGATGATCTTGCCGATGGAGGCGATCTGCTGGCCGCCCATCACACCGATGGTGACGAAGTCACCCATGACGATGGTGATGATAAAAATCGAGCCAATAAAAATGCCGGTGCGCGACAGCGGAATGATGACGTTCCACAGCGTTTGCAAACCCGACGCGCCGGAGTCACTGGCGGCCTCGAGCAGGCTGCGGTCGATGCGCATCATGCTGTTGAAGATGGGCACGATCATGAACATGGTGTAGAGGTGGATAAAGGCCAACACCACCGAAAAATCAGAGAACAACAACCAGTCGAGTGGCTCGTTGGTGATGCCTGCGCCCATGAGCCCCTGGTTCACCAGGCCGTTGCGGCCGAGCAGTGGCACCCACGAGATCATGCGAATCACATTGGACGTCCAGAACGGCACGGTGCACAGCACAAACAGCGCCGTTTGCATGCCCGGTGAACGCACATAAAACGCCAGAAAATACGCCACCGCAAACCCCAGCACCAGCGTGATGAGCCACACCAGCAGGCAGAACTTGAAGGTGGACAAATACGTGCTGAGCGTGACACACAGGTCACCGTTGTCCGTCAGCCGCGAGCAGCCTTCAAACAGGCTCAGGTAGTTTTTAAACGTGAAGTCCGGGATCAACTCGTACTCGTTGAAACTCCACAGACTGACCATCAGCACCAGCGCCAGTGGGATCAAAAAGAACACCACAAACACCCCCGCAAACGGCGCGGCCTGCCACCAGGCTTTGATGGAATGCAGGGGTTGCGATGTGTGTGAAGCAGTAGCTGGTGCACTCATGTTTTTCAATCAGAGTAGTCAAAGAAAACGGCGCTTGTCACGCCCAGGGCAAGCGCAGCGAAGCCTGTTCGCGAAACACCGCGGAACTGGCTTTGCCAGGCCGCTGGTGTTGCCCCCTGCAAGGGGGTAGGAGTAGCGACACGCAGTGCGCGAAGCCTGGGGGTGTACCTACATCAGGCCGCCACAAATTCATTCCACTTTCTGACCATGTACTCGTTCTCGTCCATGAGGGCGTTCCAGCAGGCGATGCCACCCATACGGGCTTCGTAGCTGCCGCCGTCGCGGATGGTGCCGGCCTTGGACAAAACGTCGCCGTTCGGGCCCTTGATGTCTTTCTCTGCCGCTTTGCCTTCCATCCAATAGGCCCACTCGAACGGCTCCATCTTGGCCTTGGCGGTTTCCAGCACGGCGCTGTAGTAGCCCTGGCGGTTCAGGTAGGCACCGGCCCAGCCGTCGAGGAACCAGTTGATGAACTCGTAGGCGCCGTCGAGCTTGCGGCCCGACAAGGTGGTGGGCAGGCCGAAGCCCGCAGCCCATGCGCGGTACCCTTCTTTCAGCGGCTGGAAGGTGCAGGCGATGCCCTTGCTGCGCACAGCGGTGACGGCTGGGCTCCACATCGACTGGATGACCACTTCGCCGGAGGACATGAGGTTGACCGACTCGTTGAAGTCTTTCCACAGCGCACGGAACTGGCCGGCCTTCTTGGCTTCGATCAGGGTCTTGATCGTGAGGTCGATCTCGGCCTTGGTCATGTTGCCTTTGTCTTTGTACTTGTGGATGCCCTTGGCTTCCACCACCATCGCAGCGTCCATGATGCCGATGGACGGGATGTTCAGGATGGCAGTTTTGCCCTTGAATTCGGGGTTCAGCAACTCGGCCCAGGACTCGATGGGGCGCTTGATCAGGTCGGGGCGGATGCCCAGCGTGTCGGCGTTGTACACGGTGGGGATCAGGCTCATGAACTGCGTGGGCGACTTGGCGAACACCTTGCTCTTTTCCGCTTCGAGGTACAGCACCTTGTGCGGAGCGGTGCCCTGGTCACCGACCTTCTTGCCTGCCACTTCACCCTTGAGGAACAGTGGCGTGATCTTGTCGGCGTTCTTGATGCGTTTGGTGTCGATGCCCTTGAGGTTGCCAGTCGGAACGATCTTCTTGAGCGAGAAATATTCGGTGTCGATCAGGTCGAAACTGTTGGGCGCGGTGACGGCGCGTTTGGTCACGTCGTCGGTGGTCACAGCCACGTACTGGATGGTGATGCCGGTGTCGGCTTTGAACTTCTCGGCAATGGCTTTGTCCTGGTTCACCGCAGTGCCCAGGTAACGCAGGGTGATTTTTTCCTGCGCGTGGACGAAGGGCGCCATGCCGGTCGCCAGGATGCCTGCCATGCCGGTGGTGCCTTTGAGGAGGGTGCGGCGCTGGATGCCACGGGAATCGGAAGAGTCGAAGGTGTCGGACATGGTGAAAGGCTCCTTGAACAAGCGGGTTGAGAAATGAAAGCGAGGGGAACGAAACAGATCAGGCCGTGGCCGACATCGAAACGGAAGCGCGCAGTCCGTGGGCGTGGGCATCAGTCCAGTCCAGGTGGACGGGCTCACCGGTGGTGTAGGGGCGGGCGGCAAATGTGGCTTCGGGCAGCATCACCGACACACCGGTTTCACCACCCGCGTTCTGCGCCTGCAGGCCCAGCAGCACATAGGTGCCCTGGTATTCGACGTCGGTGATGCGGGCGCTAATTCCACGCATGCCGGGTGTGCCCTCTGCCGCAGGGGCGATCTGCATGTGGTCGTTGCGCACGGCGATCTTGCCGGCCGGGGTGTCCAGCACGTTGTGGCCACCCATAAAACGTGCGATGAATTCGGTGGCGGGTTGGTTGTAGATCTCGTGGGGGCTGCCCACCTGTTCGATGTGGCCCTGGTTCATCACCACCATGGTGTCGGCCAGTGCCATCGCTTCTTCCTGCGAGTGGGTGACGTGGATGAAGGTGAGGCCCAGCTCCTGCTGCCAGCGGCGCAGCTCGGCACGCATCTGGATGCGCAGGAAGGGGTCGAGCGCGGACAGCGGCTCGTCCAGCAGCAGCACACGCGGCTGCGTGATGAGCGCCCGCGCCAGCGCCACACGCTGCTGCTGGCCGCCCGACAGTTCACCGGGTTTGCGCTGTGCCAGGTGGCCCATGGCCACACGCTCCAGCAGGTCCTGTGCCTTGGCCTGGCGTTCGGTTTTGCCGATGCCTTTCATCTTCAGACTGAAGGCCACGTTGTCGAGCGCCGTGAGGTGTGGGAACAGCGCAAAACTCTGGAACATCATGGCCGTGCCCCGGCCGGACGCGGGCAGGTCGGTGATGTTGCGGTTGTCCAGCAGGATGTCGCCACTGCTCACCGACTCGTGCCCCGCAATCATGCGCAGCGTGGTGCTTTTGCCGCAGCCCGAAGGCCCGAGCAGGCAGCAGTAACTGCCGCTGGCGATTTTGAGGTTGATGCTGTCCACCGCGATGCTGCCTTGCGCGTAACGCTTGGTCAGGGCGATGAGTTCAACGGCGGTGCTGGGGTTTGCGGTGGTGTGCATAAAGACTGTTACGCAAAGCCTGTGCCAGGTTTTGTATGCAATCTGGCGCGCAGAATGCGTACAAAATGCACCGCGCCAGTGCAAATGCCCCGTGTCTGCCCATGCCGATGCACCGCTGTGTGCATATTTGTTGCATTCCCACATGGCAGAACCGGGCCCGCGCCGTGGCAATATCTGCCCTTTGCAGGCGTGCCTGCAGATTCGCACCGTGATGACGCGGGCGATATAACCCCTAGCCGATTGATTGGTACCTCTTGATGACAACAGCCAATGCACGCTCTGACTATGTGAAGTTCCTGCGGTCCTGGATGGCCAACCCGCTGAAGGTGTCGGCGGTGGCCCCCTCAGGCCAGTCGCTGGCCCGCCTGATGACGGCGGAGATCTCGCCCGGCAGCGGCCCCGTGCTGGAGCTGGGCCCGGGCACCGGCGTGTTCACCAAGGCATTGCTGGCGCGTGGTGTGGCCGAGGACGACCTGACCCTGGTGGAGTTTGGTGCCGACTTTGCCCACATGCTCGAGGCCCGCTTCCCGCGCACGCGGGTGGTGCGTATGGACGCCACCCAGCTGGCCGAATCTGCCCTGTTTGACGGCGCCCCCGTGGGTGCGGTGGTCAGCGGCCTGCCGCTGCTGTCGATGTCGGCGCGCAGCATCGAGCAGATCCTGGGCGGCGCATTTGGCTACATGCGCGAGGGTGGCGCGTTCTACCAGTTCACCTACCGCCCCATGTGCCCCGTGCCGCGCCCCGTGCTCGACCGCCTCGGCCTGAAGGCCACCCTGGTGGGGCGCACGGTGCGCAACATTCCGCCTGCGGCGGTGTACCGGGTGACGCAGGTGGGGGCGGAATAAGCGCCTGTTTCAGATGTCAAATAGGCCTCTAGCGCAGGTGGGGCCGTCGCAAGGCGCTATTGAAATAATGCTAAAAAAATCTTTGACTGAAGTCCGAATGGGCACAGGTTTTCCATCGCCCTGCCTTGTCGGGCGTCAGAGTTTT
Source organism: Comamonadaceae bacterium AAW (assembly GCA_026314275.1). GTDB lineage: Bacteria > Pseudomonadota > Gammaproteobacteria > Burkholderiales > Burkholderiaceae_C > JAGOEY01. Next base: position 1,647,711 of record CP111109.1, on the reverse strand, counting down.
TGGGCAACGCTGATCAAGTATCGGCATTGGAGTAATTTCGGGCAGCCCCGCCCAGTTTGGACGCAGCGCAGGCTGGGGTTGGCGGCCCAGAGGGCCTTGTACAGGCCCTTGAGCCCGTTTTTGGCCCCTACGGGCGCACCTGTGCCATCAGCCTTTGGCGGCCGAGGAAGATGTTGGCCAGTGCCAGGGCAGTGAACGCCCGCGTGGCATTCTTGTGCAGCCCCACATAGCGCACCTTGCCAAAGCCCCACAGCCGCTTGATCACACCAAAGACATGCTCGACGCGGGCACGAATCCTGGATTTGTTGCGGTTCTTTGCACGAGCCACCTCATCAACGAGACCACCAGCGCGGCGCGTGCGCTGATTGGTGAAGTCTTTGGCGTTTGGAGCTTTACCCGCAATCAACGCCTTCTGACTGGCATAGGCTGAGTCGCCATACACGCGCCGCTCGTTGCCATGCAGCAGTTGTGGCAGCGGGTGCTTGTCATGCACGTTGGCGGCTGTGACGACGGCGCTGTGCGCCAAGCCGCTTTGGCTGTCCACGCCAATGTGCAGCTTCATGCCAAAGTACCACTGCTGGCCCTTCTTGGTCTGGTGCATCTCGGGGTCGCGTGCCTTGCCTGCATTCTTGGTTGAACTGGGCGCGCCGATGATGGTGGCATCCACGATGGTGCCGGTATGGACCTTGAAGCCTCGCTGCTGCAACTCCTGCCCCACCTTGGCAAACAGTGCTTCGCCCAGTTTGTGCGCATTGAGGAGCTTGCGAAACTTCAAGATAGTGGTGGCGTCGGGTACGGGCTCACGGCCCAGGTCGATGCCTGCAAAGCGGCGCAGGTTGGCACTGTCGTACAGGGCTTCTTCACAAGCCAGATCGGCCAGGTTGAACCAATGCTGAATGAAGTGGATACGCAGCATGCGTTCCAGACCTATGGGTGGGCGGCCGTTGCCTGCCTTGGGGTAGTGTGGCTCGATGACCTCGCACAGGCTGGACCAGGGCACGATGGCCTCCATGGTTCTCAAGAACTCGTCGCGCCTGGTGGGCTTGCGGTAGTTCTCAAAGCTTTGGTCTGCGGCCATGGCGAGGGTTTGCTGCTTCATCGACCTGTAACGCAGCACCACGCAGGTGCGTGTACCTTAATCAGCGTTGCCTTTGCATTACCCGGCACTTCGGATAGGTCGAGCAGCCCCAGAACTGGGAACCAATCTCTGCGCCGGATTTGGCCGTGCGCAACACCAGGGCGCTGCCACACTGGGGACATTTGCGTGTGGCTTGCGGGTTGCTGCGTTCTTTCAAGTGCTGCACATGCTGGTCGTGCGTGGCCCGGGTTGGGGCCATGCGACCAGTTTGCAAGCGTTGCAGCAGGGCTTGCACCTGCGCATCCGAGAACACGGGCTGTGTGAACGACAGGATGTAGTCCGCGCAACCGCCGCCGTAAGTCACGTTGGCGGGCATGTCGGTCTTGAAGGTGCTGCCGCCGACGAAGACGATGACCGAATGAACCGTGTCAGGCGGCACTTGCAGGGTGCTCTCCAGCGCCTGGGTGTGTTTGTAGTTTTGCCGCAGCGGGTTTTGAAATTTGAAGCTGCGTTTGTAGATTTTTTGCGTCCACTCGGCTTGCCGCTCGCTGCCAAAAATCCAGCCCTGCATGTTTTTGGTTTCGATGGAGAAAATGCCAAAGCGCGAGACCAGCACATGGTCAATCTGGGTGCTGCCATCAAGCGTGGCCAAGGTCACGTTGTGCAGCGGCAAGTACACCGTTTTGTCGAGCCGCAGGCGCAGCATGAAGCGCACAAACAACTCCCCCATCTGGCCTTTGCCCCAGGGGGACTTCAGAATGGAGACGACGACGATGATCGGAATCAGCCAGACCAGCATCTGGACCAGTGGGTTGAGTGCGGTGTTCATGGTGTGACCTCGGTGTGCACCTGGATCCCGGGCTGCTCTCGCGCCAGTACAAAGCCCGGCTCAAACGATGCCAAAACGGCCTCCAGCGTGCCCCATGGGTTGTCCAACGGCAGCAGCAATACGCCGTTGCCAAAACGTTGGACGCCTACCTCGGTTCCTGCAAAACACAACTCCTTGGGCAGGCGCACGGCCTGGTTGCAGCCAGATCGGAAGAGGTGGGCGGTGTCCATGGCGGGCTCCAAAAGAGGGTGTTTTAGGTATCAAATTTCCACTTTGTGCTTGCTGGTACTACACAAGAAGCTATCAAATTTGTTGCAAATCAGCGGCGATGTGTTGCGCCTGGCCCTTCACAGCAGCTTCATATGTTTCGCTTGCGCTGTCAGCTCCGCCCGGAAGTTCGGGTGCGCAATCCCGATGAGTTCACGCGCCCGCTGACCGGCAGATTTGCCGCGCAGCTGGGCCACGCCGTATTCGGTGACGACGTAGTTGATGTCGTTCTTGCTGGTGCTCACATGCGTGCCGGGGCTGAGTACAGGGGCGATGCGCGAGATGGTGTCGTCTTTGGCGGTGGAGGGCAGCACGATGAAGGCTTTGCCGCCGCGTGAGCGGTTGGCGGCGCGCACAAAGTCGCTTTGGCCGCCGGTGCCGGAGAAGGGTGAATGGCCCAGGCTTTCGGAGCCACACTGGCCCAGCAGGTCGATCTGCAGGGTGGCGTTGATGGCAACCAGTTTGTCGTTCTGGCCGGCCAGCATGGGGTCGTTGGTGAAGTTGACCGGGTGCATTTCCAGCATCGGGTTGCGGTCCATGAAGCGGTAGAGCTTGGCCGAGCCGAGCGCGAAGGTGGCGATCATCTTGCCGGGCAGGTAGTTCTTGCGGCGGTTGGTGACGGTGCCACTTTCCACCAGGGTCAGGATGCCGTCGCCGATCATCTCGGAGTGGATGCCCAGGTCGTGTTTGTCGGTGAGCTGCACGACCACCGCGTCCGGGATGCCGCCATAACCAATCTGCAGTGTGGAGCCGTCTTCCACCAGGTCGGCCACCTGTTTGCCAATGGCGGCCTGCACCGGGCCGATGGTGGGCAGGCCCACTTCCAGCACCGGGTCGCTGCTCTCCACCAGGGCCGTGACCTGCGACACATGCACCAGGCAGTTGCCGTAGGCAAAAGGCACGTTGGGGTTCACCTCCAGCAGCACGGTGCGGGCTTTGGCGACGGCGGCCATGGTGTAGTCGGCCCCCAGGCTCAGCGAAAAGTAGCCGTGGGCGTCCATGGGGGAGGCCATGCTGAAGACGACTTCGGCCGGGATCTGCCCGCGCTCGATTTGCGCGGGGATTTCAGAGAAGTAGTTGGGCGTGAAGTCCACCCAGCCCGCCTGCCCCCCGCGCGCGGCTGGCGGGGCCGTAGAACAGCGCAACGTGGCGCACGTTGGCCACTGTCTCGGGGTCGAAGTATGCGTATTTGCGCAGGGCCAGAATCTGCGCCACCTTCACGTCCTGGAAGCTGTGGCGTTGTGTGGACAGCTCGGTCAGCAGCGTGGGCGGTTCACCCACGCCGGTGGACACGATGATGGTGTCCCCGTTGTGCACGTGGCGCACGGCGTCGGCGGCCGTGGTGCGCTTCTGAAGGTAGAGGGCTTGGACTGTCATGGTGTCTCCTGGGGCCCCGTACACAGCAGGGCGTTTTATGGGCTGACAAGCAGTGTGCCGCAGAAGGCTGAACGGGAGGTTACACGCGGCCTTCCTCCACGGCGTGGCAGGCCACCTGGGCGCCGTTCAGTGCCTGCAACTGCGGGCGCTCTGCCGCGCAGCGGGCATTGGCATGCGGGCAGCGCGGGTGGAAGGCGCAGCCGGTGGGTGGGTTCAGTGGGTTGGGCACCTCGCCCTGCACGGGCGTGCGGGCGCGGCCGGTGTGTTTCATCTGCGGAATGGCGTCCAGCAGCATGCGGGTGTAAGGGTGCTGCGGTGTGGTGAAGAGCTGCTGTTTGTCTGCCACCTCGACCAGGCGGCCCAGGTACATCACACCGACCTGGTCCGCCACATGGCGCACGACGGCGAGGTTGTGGCTGATGAAGAGGTAGGTCAGGCCCTGCTGGCGCTGCAGGTCTTTCATGATGTTGAGCACTTGCGCCTGCACACTCACATCGAGTGCCGACGTAGGTTCGTCACACACCAGGAATTCGGGCTGCGTGGCCAGGGCGCGGGCGATGGAAATACGCTGGCGCTGGCCACCGGAAAACTGGTGTGGGTACTTGCCCATGTCCAGTGGCGACAGGCCCACGGACTGCAGCAGTTCACCCACCCGGGTTTTCAAAGCGGTTTTGTCCGTCAGGATGCCGTGCTCACGCAGGGGTTCACCAATGATGTCCTGCACGATCCAGCGTGGGTTCAGGCTGGCGTACGGGTCCTGGAAGATCATCTGGATGCGGCGGCGCAGCTTGCGGCCTTCGGGCGTCTTGAAAGCGGCATGGGCGTCTTGCCCGTCGAACTGGAAGCCTCCGCGCGTGGGGCCATACAAGCCCACCAGCAGGCGCGCCACGGTGCTTTTGCCACAGCCCGATTCACCGACCAGGGCCAGTGTTTTGCCGCGTTCAATGGAGAAGCTCACGCCGTCCACGGCATGTAACAGCACACGCGGTTTGCGTTCCAGCACGCGGTTGAGCCAGGGGGGCGACACGTCGAAGTTGCGGGCCAGGTCGTGGGCGACAACCAGCGGGGCGGGGGTTTGTATGGCGGTGTTCATGGGGCCATCTCCAGGGCCGCTGTGGCATGTAGCCAGCAGGCTGCCTGGGTGGCGCCTGCGGGCATGAGTTCGGGGCGCTCCTGCAGGCAGCGGTCGAAGCGCTGCGCGCAGCGCGGGTTGTAGGCACAGCCTTGGGGAATAGCGTTCAGGCGGGGCATGGCGCCGTCGATCTGGTTCAGGCGTTCGCGGTCGCTGGCCATGTCGGGGATGGAGGCCATCAGGCCTGCGGTGTAGGGGTGGGCCGGGTGGTGGATGACCTCATGCACGGGGCCGATCTCGGCCACACGCCCGGCGTACAACACGGCCACGCGGTCGCAGGTTTCGGCGATCACACCCATGTCGTGGGTGATCAGCATCACGGCTGCACCGCGCTCTTTGCACACCTGTTTCAGCAGCTGGATGATCTGCGCCTGGATCGACACGTCGAGTGCGGTGGTGGGCTCGTCGGCGACGATGAGTTTGGGCTCCGCCGCCAGTGCCAAGGCAATCACCACACGCTGGCGCATGCCGCCCGAGAACTGGTGTGGGTAGTGGTCGATGCGCTGCTCGGCTGCCGGAATGCCGGTGTCTTGCAGCAGGCTGATGGCGCGGCGGCGGGCTTCGGATTCGGACAGCGGCAGGTGGGCGCGGATGGTCTCGGTGAGCTGCCGGCCGATGGTGTACAGCGGGTTCAGCGAGGTCAGCGGGTCTTGAAAGATCGCGCCAATCTTGCGGCCCCGGATGTGGCGCATGGCGTCGCTACTGAGCTGGTCGATGCGCTGGCCTTCGAGGTGGATCTCGCCACCCGCAATACGGCCCGGTGGCTCCAGCAGGCCGATGATGGCCGCACCGGTGAGGGACTTGCCCGCACCCGATTCACCTACCACGCCCAAAATTTCACCGGGAGCAATGTCGAACGAGATGTTGTCGATGGCACGCAAGGTGCCGCGGCGGTGGGGGAATTCAACCACCAGGTTTTTGATTTGGAGAAGGCTCATTGTGTTGTTCCTTCTTCAGCGCAGACGGGGATTGAGCGCATCACGCAGCCAGTCGCCCAGCAGGTTCACACTGAGGGCAATCAGCACCAGCATGGCGCCGGGGAACACGGTGATCCACCATTCCCCCGAAAAGATGTAGTCGTTGCCCACGCGGATGAGGGTGCCCAGCGACGGTGAGGTGGGCGGCACCCCCACACCGAGGAAGGAGAGCGTGGCCTCGGTGATGATGGCCGTGGCCACCTGGATGGTGGCCAGCACCATCACCGGGCCAGTGACGTTGGGCAGCACATGGCGCAACATGATGCGGCTTGGGGCGACACCGGTGACACGTGCGGCCTGCACATATTCCTTGTTGCGCTCTACCAGTGTGGAGCCGCGCACGGTGCGGGCGTACTGCACCCAGCCGGTGAGTGTGATGGACAGGATCAGCACCCCAAAGGCCACGGTTTCATGCGCGTTGGGAAACATCGCCCGGCCCACCCCTGCAATCAGCAAGGCCACCAGGATGGGCGGGAAGGACAGCATCACGTCACACACCCGCATCAGGAAGGCATCAAGCCAGCCGCCGAAGAAGCCAGCCAGCAGGCCAAACACGACACCCACCGTGACGGACAAAACGACCGACACAACACCGACCACCAGCGAGATACGTGCGCCATAAATCAGCGCCGACAAGATGTCGCGGCCCTGGTCGTCGGTGCCCAGCAAATACTTGGTGCTGCCGTCGGCATGCCACGCGGGCGGCAGGCGGGCGTCGCCCAGCTCCAGCGCGGCCAGGTCGAACGGGTTGTGGGGTGCGACCCAGCCAGCGAACAGTGCGCAGAACACACAGACCAGCGCAATCGCCGCCGCGCCGATGGCAACGGGTGAGGTGCGAAAGCTGTAGCCGACATCGCTGTCGAGCCAGCGGTTGATTGTATTTTTCATCTCAGTGTCCTCCCGCCTTGCCCACGCGCAGCCGGGGATCTACGACGAAATACAGCAGGTCCACCACCAGGTTGATCATCACAAAAATCAGGGCCACCAGGCACAGGTAAGCCGCCATCACCGGGATGTCGGCAAAGGTCACGGCCTGGATAAACAGCAGGCCCATGCCCGGCCACTGGAACACCGACTCGGTGATGATGGCAAAGGCGATCAGGCCACCTAGTTGTAAGCCGGTGATGGTCATCACCGGCACCAACGTGTTCTTGAGTGCATGGCCGAAGTGGATGGCGCGGTTGGACAGGCCGCGTGCGCGGGCGAACTTGATGTAGTCGGTGCGTAACACCTCCAGCATCTCGGCGCGCACCAGCCGCATGATGAGGGTGAGCTGGAAGATGGCCAGTGTGATGGCGGGCAGCACGATGTGGTGCCAACCGTCGCGTGTGAGCAGGCCGGTGCTCCACCAGCCCAGTTGCACCGTGTCGCCCCGGCCAAAACTGGGGAACCAGCCCAGGCCTACGGCAAACACCAGGATCAGCAAGATGCCGATAAGGAAGGTGGGCAGCGACACCCCCAGCAAAGAGATGGCCATGAACACCTGGCTCATGAAGCTGCCCCGGCGCAGCGCGGTGTACACACCCATCGGGATACCCACCACCAGCGCCAGCACAGCGGCCACCAAAGCCAGCTCCAGCGTGGCCGGGAAGCGTTCTGCAATCAGCCCCGATACCTTGGCCGCCTGCCGCAGGCTCATGCCAAAGTCGCCCTGCACGGCGTTGCCCAGAAAGTGCCAGAACTGCACAAAGAAGGGCTGGTCCAGCCCCAGCGCGGCGCGCATCTCGCGCACCTCTTCGGGCGTGGCGTCCTGGCCCAGCAGGAAGGACACCGGGTCACCCACGTACTGGAACAGCAGGAACGAGATAAACGCCACCGCAATCATGACGATCACGGACTGGATCAGGCGGCGCAGGATAAAAGCAATCATGGGGTGAAACAGTAAGAGGGCAAGCCGTGCAGGAACTGCGCGGAAATGAAACGGCCCGCACTAGAACGTGTTCAGCGTCTTTTTGGAGTTGCACAAGTGTCTTTTCGGGATGGGATGCAAGGCGCAGTGTGCCGTCCATAGCCCAGCTATGGACAAGCGCTGCAACGCCGCAGACCGCCCGAAAAGGCACTTGCCCGAAGGGTTGGAGTGAAATCGGGCGATTGGGCGCCCCAGCTGCTGGCATGGGCAGGAGCCCATGCGGCGCACCCGGGCCACCCACTCATCCCGATTGCACTCCAATGCAATCTCCAAAAAGACGCTGAACACGTTCTTGGCCAGAGATGACAGGCGGGCCGCAGCCACAGGGCGTCTTACTTCACCTGGATCAGGCGCCAGTCCAGCCGGTTGTCTGCGCGGTGAATCACTTCAACGTTCTTGCGCATGGCCCAGGGGATAACCTGGTTGTGCAGCGGCAGGTAGGCCACGTCTTCATTGGCCAGCACCAGCGCTTTTTCGATCAGCTCGTTGCGCACCACCAGGTCGGTCTCGACCTTCACACGCTCGATCATGGCGTCCACCTGCGGGTTGGAGTAGCGGCCCACGTTGTAGTTGCCGTCACCGCCCGCGCCCACGCTGCGCAGCAACGACTGCAGCGAGTACAGCGCGTCGAAGGTGGGCACACCCCAGCCCAGCATGTAGATGCTGGCTTCATAACGCTGGATCATGGGGAAATAGGTCACCAGCGGCAGCGTGCGCAGCTTGGCCTTGACACCAATCCGCGCCCACATGGCGGTCACGGCCTGGCAGATGGCTTCGTCGTTGATGTAGCGGTTGTTCGGGCAGGCAAAGTCCACCTCGAAGCCCTGTGGGTAACCGGCGTCGGCCAGCAGTTTCTGGGCGGCTGCCACGTCGTAGGGGAAACGGGCGTCGGCCTTCTTGGTCCAGCCGTTCACCTGCGGTGCAATGAGTGTGCCGGTGTTTTGCGACAGATCACGCATGGTCACGCGTTTGATCGCGGCAATGTCGATGGCCTGGTACAGGGCCTTGCGCACACGTGCGTCTTTCAGCGGGTTTTTGCCTTTGACGTTGGAGCCTGGCAGCTCGTCGCGGTACTGGTCCATGCCCAGGAACATGGTGCGGTTCTCGGCACCGTCCAGCACCTTGATGTTGGCATTGCTGCGCAGGCGCGCCAGGTCTTGTGTGCTGGGGTCGAGCACAAAGTCGGTCTCACCCGATAGCAGCGCGGCGATACGTGTAGGCGCAGACTTGATCGGTGTGTAGAGAATTTCCGTGACGTTGGTGGGGTTCTTGCCCCAGTAATTCGGGTTGGCCACCAGCACCAATTTTTGGTCGGGCTGCCATTCCTTGACCATGTACGGGCCGGTGCCCATGGCGTTGCGGTGGGCGAAGCTTTCTTCGGGCGTGCGGATGTCTTTGGGCTCGACCGACTTGTTCTTCTCGGCCCAGGCTTTGCTCATGATGCGCAGCTCGGTCAGCTGGTTCAGCAGCACCGGGTTGGGGCCCTTGAGCAGGATGTCGATGGTGTTGGCATCGACCTTGACCACCTTGTCGATGCCTTGCGCAAACACGGCGTAGTTGGAGGTTTTGGCCATCGCGCGGTTGATCGAGAAGATCACGTCCTCGGGCGTCATGACGGAGCCGTCGCTGAACTTGACGCCGCTGCGCAACGTGAAGCGCATCTGCGAGGGGTTGATCAGCTTCCAGCTGGTGGCCAGCTGGGGCTCGGGTTTAAAGGTCTTGCTGTTGTAGTAGACCAGCGATTCGTAGATGGACGCATGGACGCCATTGCCCAGTGCATTGTTTTGCGAGTGGATGTCCAGCGTGGGGATGTCGCTGGCGCTCGACCATTTGAAGGTCTTGGCATAGCCCGCGGTGGCCATCAAGGTGGCCGCAGCGGCAACAACAACCGTGGTCCATGCGAATCGTGTGGTCATAAGGGTTCCCTCTCCAAAGGATCAAAAGAGGGACTATGCAACAGCCATGCCTGCGCTTGCTACAGGGTAAGCACCAAAACGGGGACTGTGTCTGGAAGCGGTGGGCGCGTGGCCAGGGGCCGTTTTACAGGGGCGCTGCAGGTGCCGGTTCTTCTGCCGCCAGCCAGCCCACACGGCCCTGCCCTGCGTTGTTGACCAACGCCACAAAACCCGCCGCCGCTGTCTCGGGCAGCTGCAGCCGCAGCGTCACCAGTGTGCCGTGTTGCACCTCCAGCAACGTGGCCCCGGCCGCGTCGATCTGGCGGCGCAGCTGGCCCTCCAGCGCGTAGGGCACAGCACAAAGCAAGGTCTGCATACGCTGCAGCGGCACGGTGTCGGCCCCCAGCAGGGCCTGCGCCACGGCGTCGGTGTAGGCCCGCACCAGGCCGCCCGCGCCGAGTTTGACGCCGCCGAAGTACCGCACCACGGTGGCCAGCACACCGTCCAGGTCCTGGTGGCGCAGCACCTCAAACATGGGCCGCCCCGCAGTACCGCTGGGCTCACCATCGTCCACCGCAGCCGACTGGCCACCCGCCAGCAGCGCCCAGCAGACATGGACTGCGCCGGGGTGTGCGGCACGCAGTGCGGCCACGATTTCCTGCGCGGCGTCGCGGTCGGCGACGGGTTGTACACAGCCGATAAAGCGGCTTTTTTTGATGATCAGTTCGCTGTGGACGGGGGCGCTGAGGGTGCGGGGCATAGAATCCAGGTTGCTTGTCGGGGTGCCAAGGATTTTTCCAAGGCTGAGATCGCACTGTGTGTGGACCCGTTGAACCTGATTGGGATTATCCCCGCGTAGGAAACAAGACACTTGGCCCAGGAGCCGTCCGCACTTGCTGCGGGCGACCGCCCTGGTCCCCAGGCAGGCACACCCACCCACCTGGAGACCCATCACATGGCCAAGACCGCTCTCACTGTTGACACCGACAAACTCACGCGCAGCATCACGCGCACCCCGTTCCCCGGCTCGCGCAAGATCTACATCGATGGCCCGCGTGCGGACATCCGTGTGCCGTTCCGCGAAGTCAGCCTGACCGACACGATGGTGCACGAGGGCACGGGTGAACCCCGGCGCGAGGCCAACCCACCGCTGCGCCTGTACGACGCGTCGGGTGCCTACACCGACCCGGCTGCGCAGATCGACATCACACGCGGTTTGCCCACGTTGCGTGCGGGCTGGATTGCGGCCCGTGGTGACACCGACGCACTGCCCGGCATCAGCAGCGCCTATGGCCGTGAACGTCTGCACAACCCTGCGCTGGACGCGCTGCGTATGCAGCAGCCCCCCGTGCCGCGGCGTGCGCGCAGCGGCGCGAATGTGTCACAAATGCACTATGCGCGGCGCGGCATCATCACACCCGAGATGGAGTACATCGCGGTACGTGAGAACCTGGTGCGGGCGCAACTGGCCGAGCGCTTGGCCACCGAGCGGCTGCCGAAAAAAGGCCACTCGTTCAACGCGTCCATCCCGACAGAAATAACCGCCGAATTTGTGCGTGACGAAGTGGCGCGCGGCCGGGCGGTGATCCCCAACAACATCAACCACCCCGAGAGTGAGCCCATGATCATTGGTCGCAACTTTCTCATCAAGGTGAACGCCAACATCGGCAACTCGGCCGTCACGTCGAGCATCGAGGAAGAGGTGGACAAACTGGTGTGGTCGATCCGTTGGGGTGCGGACACGGTGATGGATTTGTCCACTGGCGACAACATCCACGAGACGCGCGAATGGATCTTGCGCAACTCCCCCGTGCCCATCGGCACCGTGCCGATTTACCAGGCGCTGGAGAAGGTGCACGGCAAAGCCGAAGACCTGACGTGGGAGATCTTTCGCGACACATTGATTGAGCAAGCGGAGCAGGGCGTGGACTACTTCACCATCCACGCCGGTGTGCGACTGGCCTATGTGCCACTCACGGCGAACCGCCTGACGGGCATCGTGTCGCGGGGTGGCTCGATTATGGCGAAGTGGTGTCTGTCGCACCACCGTGAAAGTTTTCTGTACGAACACTTCGACGACATCTGCGAGATCATGAAAGCGTACGACGTGTGTTTCTCGCTTGGCGACGGCCTGCGCCCGGGCTCCATTGCCGACGCCAACGATGAAGCCCAGTTTGCCGAGTTACACACGCTGGGTGAGCTGACACAGATCGCGTGGAAACACGACGTGCAGGTGATGATCGAAGGCCCGGGCCACGTGCCGCTGCAGCTGGTCAAAGAGAACGTGGACAAACAACTTGAAGCCTGCTTCGAGGCGCCGTTCTACACACTCGGCCCGTTGATCACCGACATCTCCCCCGGCTACGACCACATCTCTTCTGCGATGGGCGCGGCCAACATCGGCTGGTACGGCACGGCCATGCTGTGTTACGTGACACCCAAGGAACACCTGGGCCTGCCCAACCGTGACGACGTGAAGCAGGGCCTGATTGCCTACAAGATTGCGGCGCATGCGGGTGACCTGGCAAAGGGTTACCCGGGTGCACAAATGTGGGACAACGCGGTGAGCAAGGCGCGCTTCGAGTTCCGCTGGGAAGACCAGTTCCGCCTGGCGATTGACCCCGACACGGCGATGGCGTACCACGACGAAACCCTGCCGAAAGAGAACGCCAAGGTGGCGCATTTTTGCTCGATGTGTGGGCCGAAATTCTGCTCGATGAAGATCTCGCAGGAGGTGCGTGAGTTTGCGCGGCTGAACCCTGCCACCACGAGCCTGGCGAAAACGCCGGGCGTCATTGCAATACAGCCCGCCACTGCAGACGTGTCTGCCGGGTATGAGGAAAAAGCCCAGGAGTTCCGCGAACGGGGTAGCGAAATTTACCTTTAACCTGCCCGTTCAGTCCGCACCCCGAGATGCGCACTGTCCCTTCCAGCAGACGCCATGGAACCGGCTTTGCCGGGCCATTGGCGTCGCCCCCTGCAAGGGGGTAGGCGTAGCGGAACGCAGTCCGCGAAGCCTGGGGGTGTTCAATGCCTTCCTGCCAAGTCGTCGAGGATCGGGCAGTCGGGCCGTTCGTCGCCTTGGCAGCAGTGCAGCAGGCCGGACAAAGTGCGCTGCATGCTCTGCATGGCTTCGATGCGCTGCGTGAGTTCATCGACATGTTTTTGCGCTATGCGTTTGACGCTGCTGCTGGCACGCCGCCGGTTTTGCCACAGGCCCACCAGCTCGGTGATCTCGGCCATCGAAAAGCCCAGGTCGCGCGAACGTTTGATGAAACACAGGGTGTGTACATCGGCTGCGGTGTACTGGCGGTAACCGCTGTCGGTGCGCTGCACGCGCGGCAGCAGCCCGAGGGATTCGTAGTGCCGCACCATCTTGGCGGAGACACCCGAGCGCTCTGCCGCCAGCCCGATGTTGACGGGCCAGCTCATGCTGCGACCTGGTAGCCTTCTTCGGCAATGGCCTTGGCTACGGACTCGCGGGGCTGGCTGCTTTGCACCTCCACGCGGTTGGCGGCGCGGTCAATTGTGACCTGGGCCTGTGGGTCGATCTGCAGCACAGCGCGGGTCACGGCGCGTTCGCAGTGGCCGCAGGTCATACCCTGGACGGTGAAAATTTCTTGCATGGTGTGCTCCTGGTGAATGTTGACTGGATGGTAATTCTCATCCTTGCCACGATGGTAAGGTCAAGCAGGGGTATCGAATAACCCTTTGACCTGCATCAGAAAAACACGGTTTGATTTGACCTTGCCATGAGGACAAGGTTTACGCTTAACCCCACTATGCCTGATACCACCACATCCCCATCCTCTTTGAACCTGTCGATTGGCGGCATGACCTGCGCGTCCTGCGTGGGCCGGGTCGAACGTGCGCTGAAGAAGGTGCCGGGTGTGCAAGATGCCACGGTCAACCTGGCTACCGAGTCGGCGCACATCACCTATACAGCCGCCGAGCCGCTGGAACCCCGGCTGCGCCGTGCCGTGCGCGACGCGGGTTACGAGCCGCGCACCGAGGCCCAGGCCGACGCGGCGGAAAACGCGTCGCCCTGGGCCGGGTTTGCCCCCGTGGCCATCGGCTTGGTGTTGTCGTTGCCATTGGTGCTGCCGATGGTGGGGGACTTTTTTGGCCAGCACTGGATGCTGCCTGCCTGGGTGCAGTTTGCGCTGGCCACACCGGTGCAGTTCATCCTGGGTGCGCGCTTTTACAAGGCGGGGTGGCATGCCCTCAAAGCGATGACGGGCAACATGGATTTGCTGGTGGCCATTGGCACCAGCGCGGGCTGGGGTTTGTCGGTGTGGCTGTGGCTCACTGCCGCGCCGGGCGAGATGCCGCACCTGTACTTCGAGGCGTCTGCCGTGGTGGTGACGCTGGTGCTGCTGGGCAAGTGGCTGGAGGCGCGGGCCAAGCGCCAGACCACTGCCGCCATTCGCGCCCTGCACGCGCTGCGGCCCGATGTGGCGCACCTGCTGGGGCTGGACGGTGAAGTGGACGTGCCGGTGGCCGAGATCATGGTGGGTGACCACATCGTGGTGCGGCCCGGTGAACGGTTCCCGGTGGACGGCCGTTTACTGGAGGGCCAGACCCAGGTGGACGAATCCATGCTCACCGGGGAGCCGCTGCCCGTAAGCAAAGAGGCGCACGCGCAACTGACCGGCGGCTCGGTCAACGGCGATGGCCGGGTGGTGGTGGAAGTGGGCGCCGTGGGGGCCGAGACGGTGCTGGCGCGCATCATCCGCCTGGTGGAAGACGCGCAGGCCGCCAAGGCCCCGATCCAGCGGCTGGTGGACCAGGTGTCGGCCATCTTTGTGCCGGTGGTGCTGCTGATCGCGCTGGCCACCTTGCTTGGCTGGCTGTGGGTGGGCGCGGGCGGCGAGGTGGCGCTGATCCATGCGGTGGCGGTGCTGGTGATTGCCTGCCCGTGTGCACTGGGGCTGGCCACACCGGCCGCGATCATGGCGGGCACGGGGGTGGCGGCGCAGCACGGCATTTTGATCAAGGACGCCCAGGCGCTGGAGCTGGCGCACAAGGTGGACACCGTGGCCTTCGACAAGACCGGAACGTTGACCGTGGGCCAGCCGCAGCTCACGTCTTTTGTGGTGGCCAACGGTGCGGACGAAGCCTTTTTGTTGCAGGCCGCCGCCAGCCTGCAAAGTGGCAGCGAACACCCGCTGGCCCGCGCTGTGGTTGCAGCGGCGCAAGCGCGCACGCTTGCCGTCCACGCACCGGCCGCGCTGCAGGCCGTGCCGGGCCGGGGCACGGAGGGGGTTGTGGACGGGGCGACATACCTGATTGGCAGCTTGCGCTGGATGGACGAGCTGCAGGTGCCGCTGGGCCCGCTGCAGGCCCGCGCCACGGCCTTGCAGAACGAAGGTGCCACTGTGTCAGCGCTGGCCGAGCGCACGCCCAGCGGGCTGGTGCCACGCGCCCTGATGGCTTTTGGCGACGAACCCAAACCCGGCGCGAAGGAAGCGCTGGCCCAGCTGCGCACACGCGGCATCCGCACTGTGATGATTTCGGGCGACAACCGGGGTGCGGCCAACGCCATGGCGCGGCGGCTGGGCCTGGACCCGGATGCGGGTGAGGTGCTGGCCGAAGTGCTGCCGGGCGACAAGTCGGCCAAGGTGGCTGAGTTGAAGGCTGCAGGCCATGTGGTCGCCATGGTGGGTGACGGCGTGAACGACGCCCCCGCACTGGCCGCCGCCGATGTAGGCATGGCCATGGGCAACGGCACCGACGTGGCCATGCAGGCTGCAGGCATCACGCTGATGCGTGGTGACCCGGCACTGGTGGCGGCGGCGCTGGACATCTCCCACCGCACGGTGATGAAAATCCGGCAGAACCTGTTCTGGGCGTTTGCGTACAACGTGGCAGGTATTCCCCTTGCGGCGATGGGCTACCTGAGCCCGGTGGTGGCGGGCGCGGCGATGGCGCTGAGTTCGGTGAGTGTGATGGCGAATGCGCTGCTGCTGAAGCGCTGGAGGCTTTGATACACCCCCAGGCTTCGCGGACTGCGTTCCGCTACTCCTTCCCCCTTGCAGGGGGCGACGCTGGTGGACTGGCAGAGCCAGATCCACGGCGTCTGCTGGAAGGGTGCTCGCGCTACGCGCTTTGCGCTGTGGTGACCCACTGGCCGGATGCTGGGCACAGCATGGCAGGTGCACCATTGCGCCAGAGTTGCCCTTCACTGAGCTGTGCTGCGGTGGTGGGATCGGTGTCGAAGCTAACCTGCAGCGCCTGTGCGACGTGGGCATCTTCGATGGGCAGTTCCCAGGTCAGGAACAGCTGGGTGTCACTCTGTCCGGCGGCGAAGTCGGCCGCATCAAAGCGGCTGCTGTGGCGCGGGATCACGGCGTGGGGCTGGCAGGTGTCGAACAGCACCACTGTGCCCCGGCGCAGGGGTATGCGCAGGCCGGTGGCGGGGAAGTGCAGGTCCAGGCCTTTGTCTTCGCTGAGGAACAGGTTGCAAAAAGCCGCTGCGCCGTACTGCACGCCGTCGTGGTGGTAACGCGCGCCCCGGCAGGCCATCAGCGCGACGCCACTGGTGGCCAGCAGGTCGGGCAGGCCCTGCGTATGGGCCCAGTCCGCCACGGCCTGTACGTACTGCCGGTAGCCGGGCCAGCGTGTGCGGGCGCGGGCCAGCGACAAGGGCTCCACGTCACCATGCTCCAGGCCCAGGCGTGTGATCTCTCTTTCGCAATCCGCCAGCAGCCGTGCAGACAGCGCGGGCACCTCCAGCGTGCCTGTGGGGATGCTGCTGCCCACACTCCGGCTGCGGAGGGTGTCGCCGCTCCAGAAGTAGGACGTGAGGGCGTCTTCGTCTTGCACGAAAGGGCTGTGTTAATTGCTATAGATTAAATAGCTGCTTGCGCTGATAGAGCGGGCGCTAGAGGCCAATTTTGCTTAAATAATGGTCTTCCAGCACCCGTGGTGGCACAGCGTGCGCTTGGGGTGTTCAAGCCAACGCGGGGTAGTCGGTGTAGCCCTTGGCGCCACCGCCGTACAGCGTGGCCTTGTCCAGCGCATTCAGCGGCGCTTTTTCACGCAGGCGGCGCACCAGGTCGGGGTTGGCGATAAAGGGGCGGCCAAACGCGACCAGGTCGTCACCTTCGGCCACGGCGGTTTCGGCCAGCGGCAGGTCGTAGCCGTTGTTCACCATCCATGCGCCCTTGCCACCGGCGCGGCGGTAGGCGGCCTTGAGTGCGTCGTAGTCGAACGGGCGGTCATCCAGCTCGCGCGGGCCGCCGGTAGCGCCCTCGATGATGTGGATAAAGGCCAGGCCCAGCGGGGCGAGTTGTTCCACCACGTACTCAAACAGCGTCTGCGGGTTGGCATCGACCACGTCGTTGGCGGGGGTGACGGGCGACAGACGGATGCCGGTGCGGCCACCCCCAATGTCGTCCACGATGGCGCGGGTCACTTCCAGCAGCAGGCGGGCGCGGTTTTCGGTGCTGCCGCCGTAGTCGTCGGTGCGCTGGTTGCTGCCGGTCTTGAGGAACTGGTCGAGCAGGTAACCGTTGGCACCGTGGATTTCGACGCCGTCAAACCCGGCGGTGTCCACCGCGTTACGGGCGGCGCGCTGGTAGTCGTGCACGATGCCCGGCAGCTCACTCGCGTCCAGCGCACGCGGCTCGGACGTGTCGGTGAAGGTGGGCACGCCGTCCTGGATCAACACGGTTTTGGTCTTGGCCGCAATGGCCGAAGGGGCCACGGGTTTGCCGCCGTCGGGTTGCAGCGAGGTGTGCGAGACACGGCCCACGTGCCACAGCTGCACCACGATCTTGCCGCCCGCCTCATGCACGGCATGGGTCACTTTCTTCCAGCCGTCGAGCTGCTCGGTGCCATACAGGCCCGGCACGTCGGCATAGCCCTGGCCCTGGTGGCTGATGGCGGTGGCTTCGGTGACGAGCAGGCCCGCGGTGGCGCGCTGCGCGTAGTACAGCGCGGTCAGCGGGCCGGGAATGGCCTCGGGTGACCGGTTGCGCGTGAGGGGGGCCATGACGATGCGGTTGGCTAGTTGCAGGTCACCTGCGGTGGTGGGGTCGAACAAAGAAGGCATGGATGGTTTCCCGAGATAAGCGCCAAGGCGGCGTCAAAAGGCAAGGGTAAACCCAAGTGGAATCACTTGCTGCGCTTGGGGGACAGGGGAGTGTGGTAGGTCTTGATCTGTGCCATGGGTTGCGTTGGCTTTTAGAGGCCGCTCTGAAGCGGCTTGCTGCAACTGCCGCCGCCAGCACCACAATCTGTGAGTCCGAATACAACTGTAGAGTCAGCTACGTGCTATGTCGATGTAGGCGAGTAGACGCTATTTAAAATAGGGAGTCGACCTTCATTTAAGAGATGAATATTTAACCAAGTTCGTTCGACCTTGTTCATCTCCGTGGTTTCGATCCAATGGACTAGTACGGCACGACCTTGGGCCGTAAGCGCTGTTTTTGCCGCATTGCTGAGATGCTCATTGATTCTGCGTCGCAGGTTCCTTGTCAACCCGATATAGAGAACTTCCTGTTCAAATGTTGTCAGTACATAGCATCCCGGCTTGGTCGGAATAAATCGTTCTCGATTGCGACTAAATGACTCTGACACCGGTGGATTAGGTACCAGGAGTACGAGCTTCATATTTCAATTGCTCCCCCAGCCGATGACTTATGCAGGGCCTTGGTCATCTCTTGTGAAACGACGTTGATTGCACCCGCGTTGAGAAAACTTGACTTTCCTCCTTTTGTCCACCAATCAGGATGACCTACACCAGCGTACTCACCTTCAACATTGTCAAAACAGGAGCGCAGTAGGCCCTCCATGGTTGATACTGTGAAGCTGCCGCGATCCTGTAGTTTGATAAAGAAGGGAATCGAGAATTTGCAAAATAACTCGACGCCATTGTATTTGTATAATACTGCAGAATTTCCATTGTCAAGTATTATGGCGATTGCCTTCCAGTAGTTGAGAAAAATCTTTCGCTCTTTCTCGAAATCTTTAATGATCACCGAAAGAGGATTGTTGGCAGTTAGAATGTACTTAACGATTGCCTTGACGAAAGATCTCTGATTGACAGTAGTTTCGTCAGAGTCTGAATTCGCCATTTTTATTTTTCCCTGCCATGGAGACTCCGGGCTTTCATTTAAGAAATCGACATATTTGACTGCTTTTTCAACCTCACCGCGCTCGACTGTGTTGAAAATCCACTTTGGCAAGCTTGGTAAGTCGTCTTCGACGTCCAGCGCGTCGCTCAATCGGGCAATGATGCGCTGTTCTACAGACTTGTCGACACTCTTTTGTGTAGTGTTAACGATCAGGAAATGGCACATCTGAGCAATTTTTGGAAGATTAATAGCGATGTTTACAGGCACCTCGAAATCTAGAACCCTAGGGTCTTTCTCTGCTGCCATCTTTAGTCCTTCAAGTCGATGCTGGCCGTCAACAACACTGAAAGAACCAATAGTATTAATATCTATTGCAATGGTATTGGTCGCGTCGTTGAAATCTATAATCTTGTCTGTGGCAAGAAAAACAGAGGTCGGGAGAAAGGCATCTTGACTGTCTTGCCCTTTGACGATGTAATCTGCAAGTTTTTTGGCTCGCGCTTTATTCAGTAGGCGTTGAAAACCTTTGTCATTTAGATTTTCTGGATCAAGCGTCTCTACGCTGTAAAACCTGTCTGACACTAAGTCAGAGACTTTCATTGATGTAGTGTAGAGAATAAGCGCGCCTTGACGGACTTTAGAAGCGGCGATGACAATAATTCGTGCTTTTTGTTGGTCTGTCATTTTAAGTATTAGTATTTAGATATATAAGATGCGGTTAAGCGTCGAATTTTAGCGAGCAACGGAAGCGAATCGACGATAAGAAATGTTAACCATTGAATTCCTCTATTCGCTTCTTGGACATTGATACAGCCTCGGCCGTAAAGCTGGACGGGTGACGAAGAACAACCGCTTCGAAGGCGTATTCCATAAGATCCATCTCTGCCAATGCAGTAAAACCTATGGCGATTTCTCGTTTTGTGACGACTCGCTCGACTGCAGGGATAATGCCGTGGCGCTTAATCATTTGCCATGTGCGATTCGCTGGTTGACGGCGTCCATTTTTTGCACTGAGTATTTCCTCATAAGCGTACACAGCTTGAACACACTCTCGTTCGACTTCACTGTCGGTACCATATAGTTCGGCGCGGATTTGTACGGCACGCTTTCTTGCTTGTTCAGCAAGTTCGGGGGCGCCTCTGTCACGTGCATTGATCGCGAAAGATTCGCAGTCTGCAACTGTTATAAGCTTTGTGACTCTTGGATCCATCAATTTTTTGACCTCAGGATTCGTTAACTCGAAGTAGACAGTATTAATCTACGGCATAAATTGGTTTTGTTATAGAAGAAAATTTCTTCAGTAACTCGTCTTATTTCCGCGTGGCGCTTCCATAAATGTAACAACAAACCCTGCAGAGTTTGCATTTTTCCGCACTGTGTTCCCGCTTCTCGCACAATCCTCCCATGCTCCCCAACACCCCCACTTCAGCCTCTGCACATACCCACGCCATCCGCCTAGCCCTGGCCCTGTCCCTCGGCGCAGCCATCTCCCTTGGCATCACGCGCTTCGCCTACGGCCTGCTGTTGCCGCCGATGCGGGCCGACCTGGGCTGGTCGTACACGCTGGCGGGGGCGATGAACACAGTGAACGCGCTGGGGTATCTGCTGGGGGCGCTGGTGACGCCGCGGTTGATGCGGCGGTTTGGGCCGCAGCGGCTGTTGGTGGTGGGGGCGGTGCTGGCCAGTGTGTTCATGGGGCTGAGCGGCTTCTTCACGGCGGCGGGTCCGTTGCTGGTGCAGCGGCTGCTGGCGGGGGTGGCGAGTGCGTGGGTGTTTATTGCGGGTGGGCTGCTGGCGGCGCGGCTGGGCACGGCGCACCCGTCGCGGGCGGGGTTGCTGCTGGGGCTGTATTACGGGGGCACGGGCTGGGGCATTGTGTTGTCGGCGGTGCTGGTGCCTGCCACGCTGGGCTGGGTGCATGGGGTGCCGCATGGCTGGGCCTGGGCGTGGTGGGCGCTGGCGCTGGCCTGTGGGCTGGCTACGTTGGTGCTGGCGTGGCCCGCGCGGGTGTTGCCACGCGAGGCGGTGGCGGCGGTTGCCCCGTCCGCAAATGACCAGGCGCAGCCCGCAGTGCCGGTGTTCCGCTGGGGGGCGATGGGCTGGGCGCTGGCGGGGTACGGCATGTTTGGCGTGGGCTACATCGGCTACATGACCTTTGTGGTGGCGCTGCTGCGGGAGCAGGGGGCCAGCGGCACGGCGGTGACGGTGTTTTATGCGCTGCTGGGGGTGGCGGTGCTGGCGTCGTCGCGCATCTGGGCGGGGCTGCTGGACCGCTGCAAGGGCGGGCAGGCGCTGGCTTTGTTGTGCGCCTTGCTGGGTGTGGCGACGGTGCTGCCTGCGCTGACGGCGGCGTGGCCGGTGGTGCTGTTGTCGGGGCTGGTGTTTGGCGGGGTGTTTTTGTCGGTGGTGGCGTCCACCACGGCGCTGGTGCGGCACAACCTGCCGCCCGCTGCCTGGGCGTCGGGTATCAGCGCGTTCACCATCGTGTTTGCCGCCGGGCAGATTGTCGGGCCGACGGTGGTGGGCTGGATCGCCGACGGGCCGGGCGGGCTGGCGCGGGGGCTGGTGTTTTCTGCGGTTGCGCTGTGGCTGGGGGCTGCGCTGGCGTCGCGGCAGAAATCGCTATTGATTCAGTAGCTGCTTGCGCTTGACCACTGGGCGCTGGAGCATGATTTGATGTGAAAAAAAGAGGCATAAAGCCTCTTTTTTTCATCTGCTCGCAGCGCACACGCCTCAGATCAAACCTTCGGCTTTCAGTGCCTCTTGCACCGCAGGGCGTGCAGCGATACGCGCCTGGAATGCCTGGATGTTGGCGAGGCCGCTCAGGTCGACGCCCACTTTGGACGCCCAGTTGTTCACGGTGAACAGGTAGGCGTCGGCCACGGTGAAGTGGTCGCCCAGCAGGAATTCTTTGCCGGCCAGCTCGTCGTTCAGCCAGGTGTAGCGCGACACCAGTTTGCTGATGAAGGTGGTTTTGACCTCGGCGGGAATGGCGGGGTTGAACAGGGGCGAGTAGCCTTTGTGGATTTCGGTGCCGATGAACGACAGCCATTCCTGCAGGCGGTAACGCGACAGCGTGCCGTTGGCGGGGGCCAGGTTTTTCAGCGGGGCCTGGTCGGCGATGTACTGCAGGATGACCTGGCCTTCGCGCAGGCGGGTGCCGTCGTCCAGCTCCAGCAGGGGCACATAACCCAGGGGGTTGACGGTGTAGTAGTCGGTGCCGTCGGGCAGCAGGTGGGTCTTGGTGGGGGCGGCGATGGCCTGGTGCGCGATGCCGGATTCGTGCAGCGCGATGTGGGATGCGAGTGAGCAGGCACCGGGGGAGTAGTAGAGCTTCATGGAGATGTCTTCCTGGATGGAGGGTTGGTTTTTGTCAGGGAACGCAGCCCGTGATGCTAGCGGGAAATGCACCTGTGTGCGCCCGCGTGCAGCCACGGGGCCGAGGGAGCCCGCTTTGAAAAACATAGCGGGTAGCGCACGCAGGCTGTGCGCCAGAGCCCGATTTGGTCTGTAAATACCTTCACCCCGCCGCAGGCACCAGCCGGGTGGCCGCCCACAGCACCTGGTCCACCACGGCCTGCACACCGGCGGTGTGGGCGGGTGGGACCAGCGCGCCGCTGGCGTCAAACGCGTCCCCGGCCAGGCCGAGCGCATACGTGCGCGGGGCCACCCAGCACTGCAGGTTCAGCAGCAGCGGCACCAGGTGGCTTTGTGAACGCAGGCCGCCCATCGCGCCGGGCGACGCGCTGAGCACACCCACCACCTTGCCGCGAAAGGCCTTGGTGCCGTCGGCCCAGAGTGGATCGGACTTGACGGGGCTGGACGCCCAGTCGATGGTGTTTTTGAGCAGCGCGGTGTAGCTGCCGTTGTATTCGGGCGAGCAGATGATCCAGGCCGGGTGCTCCCACATCAGCTGCTTCAGGCGGATGACGTCGGCCGGTGTTCCTTTGGCTTCGAGGTCGGCGTTGTACATGGGGATGTCAAAGTCTGACAGCTCGATGTGGGTGACTTCCGCGCCGGTGGCCCGCGCCATCTGTGCGGCCACGGTAGCGAGTTTGCGGTTGAAGGACTGCTGGCGGGTGCTGCCCGCGAAGATGAGTGTTTTCATACGGGTGATTGTTTCACGTGGAACATGCTTGCCGGGGCATCAGGGGTTTCACAACAGTCAAGACCTAAAAGTGGGAAAATCGCGGGTTCCGTGTGCGCCATGCAGGTGTGCCGGGTAGGGTGTGCATGGCTTGTGTGCGCCCCTGTTTGACCATTGGGCCCTGTGCGCCCCGGAGTTTTGCCATGTTGTACCCCCAGGAATTTGACGTCATTGTGGTTGGCGGAGGCCATGCCGGCACCGAGGCTGCGCTGGCCGCCGCGCGTATGGGCAGCAAGACTTTGCTGCTGACCCACAACATCGAGACGCTGGGGCAGATGAGCTGCAACCCGTCCATCGGCGGTATTGGCAAGGGCCATTTGGTGAAAGAGGTGGACGCGCTGGGTGGTGCCATGGCGCTGGCCACGGACGAGGGGGGCATCCAGTTCCGCATTTTGAACGGCTCCAAAGGCCCTGCCGTGCGCGCCACACGCGCGCAAGCCGACCGGGTTTTGTACAAAGCTGCCATCCGCCGCATGCTGGAAAACCAGCCGAACCTGTGGCTGTTCCAGCAGGCGGTGGACGACCTGATGGTGGAGTCCGACGGCACGGGCGACCGGGTGGTGGGGGCCGTCACGCAGGTGGGCATTCAGTTCCGCAGCCGCACCGTGGTGCTGACGGCGGGCACCTTTCTGGACGGCAAGATCCACGTGGGGCTGAACAACTACGCAGCAGGCCGTGCCGGTGACCCACCTGCGGTCAGCCTGTCCGCCCGACTGAAGGAGCTGAAGCTGCCCCAGGCACGCCTGAAGACTGGCACCCCCCCACGGATTGACGGGCGCAGCATCGACTTCAGCCAATGCACCGAGCAGCCCGGCGACGGTATGCCGGGCGGCGAGGGGGACGCCGTGCCGGTGTTCAGCTTCATGGGCAACCGCGCCATGCACCCGCGCCAGATGCCGTGCTGGATCACCCACACCAACGCGCGTACGCACGAGATCATCCGCTCCGGCTTTGACCGCAGCCCCATGTTCACCGGCAAGATCGAAGGTGTGGGGCCGCGGTACTGCCCCAGTGTGGAAGACAAGATCAACCGTTTTGCCGATAAGGAAAGCCACCAGATCTTTCTGGAGCCCGAAGGCCTGACGACCAACGAGTTCTACCCCAACGGTATCTCCACCAGCCTGCCGTTTGACGTGCAATACGACCTGGTGCGCAGCATGAAGGGGCTGGAAAACGCCCACATCCTGCGACCCGGCTATGCCATCGAATACGACTACTTTGACCCGCGTGCGCTGAAAAGCAATTTTGAGACGCGCTCGATTGGCGGGCTGTTCTTCGCCGGGCAGATCAACGGCACCACCGGCTACGAAGAAGCCGCCGCGCAAGGCCTGTTTGCGGGCATCAACGCCGCGCTGCAGTGCCGGGCCATGGCAGGGCAGGCCAACGACTTTGGCGGCGCCTGGACGCCCGGCCGTGACGAGGCCTACCTGGGGGTGCTGGTGGACGACCTGATCACCAAAGGTGTGAACGAGCCCTACCGCATGTTCACCAGCCGGGCTGAGTTCCGCCTGCAGCTGCGTGAAGACAACGCCGACATGCGCCTGACCGAAACCGGCCGCAAGCTGGGGCTGGTGGACGATGCGCGCTGGGAGCATTTCAGCCGCAAGCGTGATGCTGTTTCACGTGAAACAGCACGTTTGCGTGCCACCTGGGTCAGCCCACAGAACCTGCCCGCTGCCGAGTCCGAACGCGTGCTGGGCAAGGCGATTGACCACGAATACAGTCTGGGCGAGCTGCTGCGCCGCCCGGATGTGAGTTATGCCAGCCTGATGTCGCTGGACGGTGGCAAACATGCCAGCGCCGCTGTTTCACGTGAAACACTGGGCGACCTGTGCGACGCGGTGGTGGAGCAGATCGACATTACCGCCAAATACTCGGGCTACATCGACCGCCAGCGCGACGAGGTGCAACGCGCCGCACATTATGAAAACCTGCGCCTGCCGCCTGACTTTGACTACATGCAGGTGGCGGCGCTGAGTTTTGAGGTGCGCCAGACGCTGAACAAACAACGCCCCGAAACACTGGGCCTGGCATCCAGAATGTCAGGCGTGACACCGGCTGCCATCTCGCTGCTGATGGTGCACTTGAAGAAGCAGGGCTTTAAAACCCTGGTGGCGGGATGATGGCGATGGAATCGACGGCATCTGCGGCTACGGCCATTTCACAAGCTGCTAGCCAGATGGGGGTGGAGTTGACGCCCACCCAGCTGGACCAGCTCCAGCGTTACCTGGCGCTGGTGCAGAAGTGGAACAAGGTCTACAACCTCACCGCGCTGCGTGACCCGGC
The DNA here is from genome assembly GCA_026314275.1 of Comamonadaceae bacterium AAW. Lineage (GTDB taxonomy): Bacteria > Pseudomonadota > Gammaproteobacteria > Burkholderiales > Burkholderiaceae_C > JAGOEY01. The sequence goes on along the minus strand of CP111109.1, from coordinate 1,622,734 downwards.
CGACATGCTGACGCACCACCTGTTCGACAGCCTGTCGGCCATTGCCCCGCTGCAACGCCAGCTGGCGCAGATGGGTATACCGCTGGCGCAGGCGCGCCTGCTGGACGTGGGCTCCGGCGCGGGCCTGCCCGGCGTGGTGATGGCCATTTGTTGCCCTGGCCTGTCGGTGGCCTGTGTGGACACGGTGGGCAAGAAGGCCGCGTTTGTGCAACAGGTGGCGCTGGAGTTACGCCTGCCCAACCTGCGGGGCGTGCATGCACGGGTCGAATCCTTGACGGAACAGTTCGACGTGGTCAGCTCCCGCGCCTTTGCGTCGCTGGTGGACTTCACCACCTGGTCGCGTGCTGCCTTGGCCCCCCATGGTGTGTGGCTGGCCATGAAGGGCAAACACCCTGTGGACGAAATTGCCGCATTACCCACCGATGTGGCGGTGTTTCACGTGGAACAACTGCACGTTCCCGCATTGGATGCAGAACGTTGCATCGTCTGGTTGAACCGCCCCATCCCGTAACTGCTTCCTGCCGTATGCGGCGCGCGTAATACTTTCCAGCAGACACCGCGGAACTGGCTTCGCCAGGCCGCTGGTGTCGCCCCCTGCAAGGGGGGGGCGAGAGCGGCAGCGAAGCCTGGGGGTGAGTTGTTATGCCGTAAACTCGGCCCCTCACACCCGGGGGGATTTTCATGTTTGGCGTTGCAGACTATGGCGCATTTGTCGTCACCATCATCGTCTTTTTGCTGATCCCCGGCCCCGGGAACCTGGCTCTGATCACCTCCACCGGCAAAGGTGGCGTGCGGGGCGGGCTGGCTGCCACGTTGGGCATCATCGCGGGGGACCAGGTGCTGATGTGGCTGGCGGTGGCCGGTGTGGCGGCGCTGCTGACGGCGTACCCGGCGGCTTTTAACGCCGTGCAGTGGCTGGGTGCTGCATACCTTGCGTGGCTGGGTGCCAAGATGCTGTTTGCCAAACCCGGCCATGCCCCGGTGCTGAATATCAAGGCCGGCCAGTATTTTCGCCAGGCCTGCGCCATCACCTTGCTGAACCCCAAGGCCATCGTGTTCTACATGGCGTTCTTTCCGCTGTTTGTGGACCCGGCGCGGCACCAGGGCCTGGTGACCTTCGGTTTTATGGCCGTGACCATTGCCATCCTCACTTTCCTGTACGGCCTGACGATGGTGCTGTTGACCCACTTTCTGGCCGAGCGCTTGCGCGCCAACCCCCGTGTCGGCGCCTGGCTGGAAAAACTCGCGGGGGTGTTCCTGATCGCCTTCGGCATTCGCTTAGCTCTTTCCCGTTAAAAACTCCTGACCACCATGGCCAAAATTTTCTGTGTAGCCAACCAAAAAGGCGGCGTGGGCAAAACCACCACCGCCGTCAACCTGGCGGCCGGTCTGGCCAAGGTGGGGCAGCGTGTGCTGATGGTGGACCTGGACCCGCAGGGCAACGCAACCATGGGCTCGGGCGTGGACAAACGCAAGCTGGAGCTGTCGGTGTACGACGTGCTGCTGGAGTCCGCGTCGGTGGCCGAAGCCCGGGTGCGGGCCGAGAAGTGTGGCTACGACGTGCTGGCCGCCAACCGCGAGTTGTCCGGGGCCGAGGTGGAGCTGGTGGCACTGGAGCACCGCGAACGGCGGCTGAAGCTGGCGCTGGCCGAGGTGGACGCGGAATACGATTTCATCCTGATCGACTGCCCACCTTCGCTGTCGATGCTGACGCTCAACGGTTTGTGTTCCGCCCACGGCGTGGTGGTGCCGATGCAGTGTGAATACTTTGCGCTCGAAGGCCTGACCGACCTGGTCAACACCATCAAACAGGTACATGCCAACCTGAACAAGGACCTGCAGATCATCGGCCTGCTGCGCGTGATGTTTGACCCGCGTATCACCTTGCAGCAGCAGGTCAGTGACCAGCTCAAAGCCCACTTTGGCAACAAGATTTTTAACACCGTGATTCCGCGCAACGTGCGCCTGGCCGAAGCGCCCAGTTATGGCCTGCCCGGTGTGGTGTTTGACCCGTCAGCCCGCGGCAGCGTGGCCTATGTGGCATTCGCCCAAGAGATGGTCGAACGTATCAAAACCATGTAACAAATTGGCCTCTGGCGCAGGTGGTACGTGCGCAAGCAGCTATCAAAATAATAGTAAATGACCTCTCCACGTATCCTTTTGCTCCCCGGCTGGCAAAACTCCGGCCCTGGCCACTGGCAAAGCCTGTGGGAAGACCAGTTTGGGGACCTGCGGGTGGAGCAGCATGACTGGATGCTTCCCCTGCGCGGCGACTGGATCAGCCGCCTGGAGGACGTGGTGCAGCAGCAAAACGGCCCGGTGCTGCTGGCCGCCCACAGCCTGGGCTGCCATTTAGTCGCGGCTTGGGCCGCTGTGTCGCCCAGCACCACCAAGGTACAAACCGCCCTGCTGGTGGCCCCGCCCGATGTGGAGCGGGCGGATTTGCCACCCCAGCTGCACCGCTGGACGCAGCCGGTGCTGCAGGCTTTGCCATTCCCCTCCACCCTGGTGGCATCGACGGATGACCCGTTCAGCACGCTGGACGCCGCTGCCCAGCTGGCCACCCACTGGGGCGCGACGCTGCACAACATTGGCCCACATGGCCACATCAACGCCGAATCCGGCCTGGGCGACTGGCCGCAAGGGCGGGCGCTGTTACTGAACCCCCAATAGAAAGCACACAGATATGGCAACCCCCAAACGCAAAGGCCTGGGCATGGGCCTGGAAAGCCTGCTTGGCCCCACGGTGCAAGACCCGCCGCCCGCAGAGCCCGGCCTGCCCACCACGCTGCCGCTGGCCGAGATGGTGGCCGGCCAGTACCAGCCGCGCACCCGCATGGACGAGGGCGCACTCTACGAGCTGGCCGAAAGTATCCGCGCGCAGGGCATCATGCAGCCGATCCTGGTGCGCCGCCTGGCCGATGGGGCCAACCAGGGCAAGTACGAAATCATTGCCGGTGAGCGCCGTTTCCGCGCCGCCAAACTGGCGGGGCTGGACGTGGTGCCGGTGCTGGTGCGCGACGTGCCCAACGAGGCTGCCGCCGCCATGGCGCTGATCGAAAACATCCAGCGTGAAGACCTGAATCCGCTGGAAGAAGCCCAGGGCCTGCAACGCCTGGTGAAGGAGTTTGGCCACACCCATGAACAGGCTGCGCAGGCTGTGGGCCGTTCCCGCAGCGCTGCCAGCAACCTGCTGCGCCTGCTGAACCTGGCCGAGCCGGTGCAGACCATGCTGATGGCGGGTGACCTGGACATGGGCCACGCCCGTGCCCTGCTGGGCTTGGACAAAGCCACCCAGATCACCGCCGCCAACCAGATTGCGGCCAAAACCATGTCGGTGCGCGAGGCCGAAAGCCTGGTCAAGAAGCTGGGTGCCGAGTTCAACCTGGTCTCCAGCAAACCCAAGAAGGAAAAGTCACGCGACCTGAAGCGGGTGGAGGAGGAGTTGTCCGACCTGCTCACCGCCGAGGTTGAGGTGCGTGTGAAAAAACGCGTTAAACGCCATGGCAAGGTGGAGGAGATGGGGGAGCTGGCGATCCACTTTGGCTCGCTGGAAGAGCTGAATGGGCTGATTGACCGGCTGCGTCGAGAGGTGTGAGATGGTGTTCAAGTTTTTCGACACCACAGCCGTTGATGCTTTTGCCGTGAAGATGGCCCGCGAGTTGGTCAAACATGCCCCGCCCTCTGGCGGGGCGCAGGATGCACGCAAGGCCGCGAAAAAGCGTTCAGAGCTGGATGCCCGCATTGCAAAACAGGTACAGCTCTTTGTGCAAACCACACCGCTGAATTTCTACCAGAAGGCCAAGGTGGGGATGCGGCTGCAGGACGAACTCGACGCAGCGGGCTACGACCCCGAGGTGAGCAAGGCGCTGTCTTATGAAGTGGCCAAGCTCGTCGCGCTGGCGCGCCGGAGGACCGATGCGTGAGCTGGTGAAATCATGGCTGGGCCGTTTCACCAGGCCTGAACAGGACGCGGTGTTGCCCGCAGCCCTGGAGGCTGGTGTTGCGTCCGCCGCCGATATGACGCCGCCGAGCCCGCTTCAGCTTTACCGGGCCGGTATCACCGATACGGCGCTGCAAGAAGCCAAGGCAAGGCTCGCGGCCGATCCTGACGACGTAGAGAGTCTGTACGTCCAGGCGCTGGCGTCATTGGCCTTCGGCCAGCCCGCCGCAGCGATCACACACCTGGAACGTATTGTCGGCCTGCAGCCCGACCATGCGCTGGCGTGGATGGAGTTGGTTCAGGCCCATACCGCGACTGGACGCAAGGCTGCGGCACGTGAAGCGCTGCACCAAGCCCAGTTGCTCCAGCCCGACCACCCCCGGCTGCTGGCCGAGATGGCGGTGCTCGCGCTGTCGCAGGGCAAGAGCAAGGAGGCCGTGGATCTGCTTGCGCAGATCAAGGGCAGAGAACCCCGGGCGGCTGAAGTGCTGTTCCAGATCGGGTCGCCATTGCTGAAGGCCGGCAAAACCGCAGAGGCGCTCAGCCATTACCAGCGTGCGCTGGAGCACGACCCCGGCCACGCGGATGCGCATGCCAATCTGGGGGCGCTGTACAAAGACCGCAGTGAACTGCCTGCGGCCCTGCGCCACCTTGAGAAAGCGGTTGCACTCCGCCCCAGCCATGCCCAGGCCACCTACAACCTGGCCATGCTGCGTATCAACCGCTCGGAATGGGCCAGCGCTGCAGCCTTGCTGCGCCAGTCGCTGGATGCCGACCCGAAGCAAGCCGATGCCTGTTACTGGCTGGGCAATGCCGTGATGGGCCTGGGTGATGCAGACGAAGCACGCAAGACGTACCAGTCGGCACTGCGGTTGCAGAGCAGTTACCCCAGCGCGCGCTGGGGCTTTGTGATGGCGCAACTGCCAGCCGTGGCCCGCGATGTGCAGGAACAGGAAGAGGCACCGTTGGCTTTTGCGCGCGAGCTTGACAAGCTGCAGGCCTGGCTGCGCACCCACCGTCCGGCCAATGCCCAGCAGTCGGTCGGCGCGCAGCAACCGTATTACCTGGCGTACATCGCGAACAACCACAAGGATGTGCTTGGGAAGTACGGCCAACTGTGCACCTCGCTGATGGCCGACTGGGCGCGCAAGACGGGTGTTCCCAAGCCGGTCGGTGGAGGGGTGGGCAAGATCCGCGTGGGCATTGTCTCGGCGCACATCCACAGCCACTCGGTCTGGCACGCGATCTTGAAAGGCTGGATTGAGCATCTCGATCCGCTTGGGTTCGAGCTGCATGTGTTCCACACCGGCAATGCGCGCGATATCGAAACCGAATGGGCTGCACGCCGCGTCACACGCCTGCACCATGCGCTGGGTCCGTGGGCAACCTGGGCCCAGGCCATCTCCGACAGCCATCTTGATGTACTGGTCTATCCCGAGATCGGCATGGATTCGACCACCGTACGCCTGTCCTGCTTGCGGCTTGCACCAGTGCAGGTGGCCAGCTGGGGCCATCCGGTGACGACCGGCTTGCCCACCATCGATGCGTACCTCAGCGCAGAGGCGTTCGAGCCTCAAGATGCACAAAACCATTACACGGAAAAACTGGTCACGCTGCCGCGACTGGGCTTGTGCCTACCGGCTTTACAACACCCGGCCGCAGGTGGTCGATTTCAACGCCTGGAATATTGCGAAAACCGATCGTGTCCTGCTGTGCGCTGGCAATGTGTTCAAGTACGCTCCGCGTGACGACCAGCTATTAGTGGAGGTGGCTCGCCGCTGCCAACCTTGCAAGCTGCTGTTCTTCAGTGCTCCGGGAGATTTCAGGGCCACGCTGTTCGAGCGACGGCTCAGGCTGGCGTTTGAAAGTGCCGATCTTGCATTTGACGACCATGTACGCTTTTTGCCATGGCTGTCGCAGGAGCAGTTCTTTGGCTTGCTTCAGCAGGCCGATGTGTTTCTGGACAGCGCGGGGTTTTCGGGCTTCAACACCGCCATGCAGGCGGTCGAATGTGGCGCACCGATCGTTGCATGGGAGGGCGAGTTCATGCGTGGCCGCTTTGCCAGCGGAATTCTTCACCAGATGGGGTTAGACGCCTGGGTGGCCAACACCGTGGATGGTTTCGCGTCCCGGGTCGAAATGCTGTGCCGCGACGCCGACCTGCGCCGCAGCGTGCGTGCGCAAATCCGTGCTGCTGCACCGGCCCTGTTGAACGACAAACGCACCGTGGATGCGCTGGCCCTGCAGCTGCAGAAGTGGGCTCGTGGCTGACATTGTTTGGATATTTTTTCAAGCTACATTACTTGATTCGTTTTCAGAAGACAGGGCATTCAGCCCATGCTCTTACTTTTATTATTCAGTGGAGAAACCATGAAAATCGCCCAACTTTCCATCGTCGCTGTGGCCGCCGCCGTGCTGCTGTCGGGCTGCGAAACCACCAACATGAAAATGGGCGATGCGGGTGCCAAGACCGTGGTGACCGGTGCTGCTGCCGGTGGCAACAGCACTAACACCAACAGCGCACTGGAAAAATGTGACGCGCCGCTGGGCACCATCTCCCTGATCGAAAACCAGAGCGCGGGCTGGTACACCATCCTGACCGGTGAATACCGCCTGCCGCCCACCTCCAACCTGCTGCGTATCCTGATCCAGCAGTCAAACTGCTTCGTGATCGTCGAGCGCAGCGCCGCCGGTATGAACGCGATGAACCGCGAGCGCAACCTGCAGAACTCCGGCGAAATGCGCCAGGGCAGCAACTTTGGCAAGGGCCAGATGGTGTCGTCCGACTACGGCATGTCGCCTGAAATCGTGTTTAGCCAGAACGACGCCGGCGGTATGGGCATGGCCTTGGGTGGGCTGCTGGGTGGGCGCGGTGGTGCCGTCCTGGGTGGTCTGGCCGCAGGTACCAAGACCCGCGAGGCCAGCGCCATGCTGACCATGATCGACAACCGATCGGGTGTGCAGATCGCCGCGTCTGAAGGCAGCGCCTCCAAGACCGACTTCGGCGGCATGGCTGGTCTGTTCGGCGGTTCGGCGGGTGGTGGCATTGGCGGCTACAGCAACACGCCACAGGGCAAGGTGGTGGCGGCGGCGTTTATGGACGCCTACAACCAGATGGTTGTGGCCCTGCGCAACTACAAGGCCCAAACGGTCAAGGGCCAGGGCCTGGGCGGCGGCGGACGCCTGGGCGTGGACGGTGGCGCGGCCCCGTCGCAAACCTCGGCCCCAGGGTCGGGTGCAGCCGTCAACATGTCGATGCGCGAGGCGCAGACCAAGCTGAACGAACTGGGCTTTGACGTGGGTCGTCCCGACGGTGCAGGTGGCCCCAAAACCACCAACGCCCTGCGTACCTTCCAGAAGGAACGTGGTATTCCCGTCAACGGTCGCCTGGACAACGCCACCAAGGCTGAACTGCTGAAATAAGCAGCCCAGCCCTTGAAGGCAAAAACCCCTGTCGCTCGAAAGAGCACAGGGGTTTTTTAATGCCGTAATGTGAAACACCCCCGAAGCGCCTTCGGCGCCTCCCCCTCAAGGGGGCGCACCCAGTGGCCTGGCGGAGCCAGTTCCACGGGTGCCCTGATAAAGAAACGCCCACCGCATGCGGCGTGTTTTATCATCCGAGGCGCCACCATTCATGCTGCTTAAATGGCCTATGGCGCACTGTTCATGAGCGCTGACAGCTATGTTTTATATAGCAAAAATCTTGCCCGGGTTCATGATGTTCTGCGGGTCGAGTGCACGTTTGATGGTGCGCATCATGTCCACCGCACCCGCGCCGGTTTCGGTCACCAGAAAGTCCATCTTGTGCAGGCCCACGCCGTGTTCACCGGTGCAGGTGCCCTCCAGCCGCAATGCGCGTTCCACCAATTTGTGGTTCAGGCCTTCGGCCACTTCGCGCTCGTGTGGGTCGTTGGGGTCGATCAGGTAACCAAAGTGGAAGTTGCCGTCACCCACGTGGCCCACCAGAAAGTAGGGGATGCCGCTGGCATCCGTCTCGGCCACCGAGTCGAGCAGGCAGTCCGCCAGGCGCGAAATGGGCACGCAGGTGTCGGTGGAGATGGCCACACAACCCGGGCGCGACTGGATGGCCGCAAAGTAGGCGTTGTGCCGCGCCGTCCACAGGCGGGTGCGTTCTTCGGGGGTGCTGGCCCATTCAAAGGCGTTGCCGCCAAACTCGGATGCAATCTCCTGCACCAGCTCGGCCTGTTCTTTCACGCTGTTGGGTGTGCCGTGGAATTCCATCAGCAGCATGGGTTCTTCGCGCAGGCCCAGCTTGGCGTAGGCATTCACCATGCGCACGGTGTTGACGTCGATCAGCTCGACCCGCGCAATCGGCACCCCCAGCTGGATCACCTGGATGGTGGTGCGCACGGCAGCCTCGATGCTGGGGAACGAGCAGATCGCGGCCGACACGGCTTCGGGAAGCGGGTAGAGTTTGACGGTGATTTCGGTGATGACGCCCAGCGTGCCCTCGCTGCCCACCATCAGGCGCGTGAGGTCGTAACCTGCGGATGACTTCTTGGCGCGGGTGCCGGTGCGGATCACTTCGCCGCTAGCGGTCACCACTTCGAGTGCCAGCACGTTTTCACGCATGGTGCCGTAACGCACGGCGTTGGTGCCGCTGGCGCGGGTGGCGCTCATGCCGCCAATGGACGCATCCGCACCCGGGTCGATCGGGAAGAACAGGCCGGTGTCTTTGATCGCCTCGTTGAGTTGTTTGCGGGTGATGCCGGGCTGCACCGTCACGGTCAGGTCATCGGCGTTGACCGACAGCAGCTTGTTCATGCGGCCCACGTCCAGGCTGATGCCACCTTGCACAGCCAGCAAATGGCCCTCAAGCGACGAGCCTGCACCGAACGGGATGACGGGCACGGCGTACTGGCTGGCCAGCTTCACCACGTCGGCCACATCGGCCGTGCTTTCGGCAAACACCACCGCTGTGGGGGGCGGTGCCTTGAACGAGGACTCGTCGCGCCCATGCTGCTCACGCACCGCTTGCGCGGTGGAGAGCTGGTCGCCAAAACGCACCTTGAGCGCCTCCAGAAATGCTGCTGGCACATCGCGCTGGTGGATTTCAGGGATGAGGTGGGAGAGGGCCGTGGGCGCGTTCATGGGCTTGTCCTGGGTGTGTTCTTGGGGGGTGCCCAGTGTAATACCGGCCTCTTTTGCGGGCCTGTAGTGCCCCCAGCCCCAACCCCGGTTCAGCGGACTTTGGGCGACGGGATGGTGGTCTGGGGGCTGGGCGCGGACAGCTGCACCTGGGGCGACACAGACGCTGCGCCGGGGCCGGGCCGCCCCATCTGGACACCAGCGGTGATGCCAAAACAGGTGGCCGACACCAGCAGGATGTTGCGGGCTTCGGGGCTGAGGCGGAAGATGCGTCGTTTTGGAATCATGGAGGCGGTGTGTCGAAGTGGAACAGGCTCTCATTCCAACCCGGTCACGGCCACCAGACCAGCACTCTTGCCGGGTGTTGCCTCGCTGACAATTTGCAGGGCTTTGGCAACACATCCCTGCGGGGTGTAACCGGGCACAATGGCCGTTTTTTCGAGGCAACTTCCATGGGCAACCGACTCACCCAAATCGCCACCCGCACCGGAGACGACGGCACCACCGGGCTGGGCGACAACACCCGTGTGTCCAAGAGCAGCCTGCGCCCGCTGGCCATGGGCGACGTGGATGAACTGAATTCCCACATCGGTCTGCTGCTGTGTGAGCCCATGCCGGTGGATGTGCGGGCGCTGCTGGGCGACATCCAGCACCAGCTGTTCAACCTGGGTGGTGAGTTGTCGATTCCCGGCTTTGAGTTGCTCAAGCCCGATGCGCTGCTGCAGCTGGACAACGCGCTGGCCGAGCACAACGCCGCGCTGCCGCGCCTGCAGGAGTTCATCTTGCCCGCAGGCACACGCGCTGCGTCCCAGGCGCATGTGTGCCGCACGGTCGCACGGCGCGCGGAGCGGGTGGTGGTGGCGTTGGGCCTGTCAGAGCCCCTGCGTGACGCACCGCGCCAGTACCTGAACCGGCTGAGCGACCTGTTGTTTGTGCTGGCCCGTGTGCTGAACCGTATGGACGGGGGGGACGACGTGTACTGGAAGAGTGAACGAATGGCCCAGGCTGCGCAGGACTGACGGAGCGCGGCATCTACCATAACAAAGACAAAAGGGGCCCGAAGGCCCCTTTGTTGTTGGGGGGTGACCTGCTTATTCCAGCGTGACACCCGACCCTTGCACAATGCCGCGCCACTTCTGGTGGTCGGCCTTCAGCAGCGCGCCGAACTGTTCAGGCGTCATGGCCTGGGGCTCGGCGCCCTGGGCGTGGATGGCGTCTTTCATCTCGGGTGTGGCCAGCAGCTTGTTGACCTCAGCATTCAGGGTGTTGACGATGTCCTTGGGGGTACCAGCGGGCGCAAACACGCCGTACCAGGTGGTCACGTCAAAGTCCCTGAAGCCTTGTTCGGCCACGGTGGGCACGTCAGGCAGCGAGCTGCTGCGTTTGGCCGATGTGACGGCCAGCGGGCGCAGCTTGCCCGCCTTGATCTGGGCCATGGCCGACGGCACGGAAGACACCAGCAGGTCGATGTTGCCCGCCAGCGCGTCCATCATGGCCGGGTTCGAACCCTTGTACGGCACGTGGCGGATCTTGATGCCAGCGGCCTTCTCGAACAGGTCACCCGCGAGGTGGATGGTGGTGCCATTGCCGGGCGAGCCGTAGGTGATGGTGTCCGGCGCGGCCTTGGCGGCGGCGACCACGTCGGCCAGGGTCTTGAAGCGGGAGTTGACGCCCGTGGCAATGATCACCGGTGTGTAGGCAATGTGGGCCACGGCGCTGAAGTCCTTGGTCGGGTCCCAGGGCAGGTTTTTGTACAGCCACGAGCCGACCACCATGTTGTCTTTCTGGCCCATCACCAGGTCGTAACCCGTGGGTGCGGCCTTGGCGGCTTCGGTCAGGCCGATGGTGCCGCCCGCGCCCGCGCGGTTGTCGGGCACCACCGTCCATTTGGTGGATTCGGTGAGCTTCTGGGCCACCAGGCGCGACAGGATGTCGGTGCCGCCGCCGGGCGGGAAGGGCACGATCAGGCGGATCGGTTTGGTGGGAAACGCGGCCTGGGCCAGCACCGTCATGGGTGCGGCAATGGCTGCGCCGGCGATCAATGCGACGGACAGCAGGGAACGGCGGGTGGTTGTCATGGTGGGTTGTCTCCTGAGGGATGGGGCAGCGGGAGCACCGGGCGGCCCGGTGGCACACAGAGCGGGTCATTGTATGCATGGCTGTTGCGGCGGGGTCGGGGACCCCGGGCGGCTGGCGCAGCGCATGTCCCCCGGTGCGTGCTGCGCACGCCCCTCCGCCTTGACTTTGCTGCGCCAGCCGCCCGGTGCCCCCAACCCGGGGCGGGCTGGGGCTGTGTCAGATCTCGTAGTGGGAGGCTTCGGTGTCACCCACGAGCGCGCCTTCCACGACGGCGCGGTTCAGTGTGGGGGCAAATGACTCGATGAACGCATACACAAAGCTGCGCAGGTAGGTGCCTTTGCGTACTGCCAGCCGGGTGACGTTGATGCCGAACAGGCTGCCCGCGTCGATGGCGCGCAGGGCGGTGTCGCGCTCCGATTCAAACGCGATGGACGCCACCAGGCCCACCCCCATGCCCAGCTCGACATAGGTCTTGATCACGTCTGCATCCATGGCCGCGAGCACGATGTTGGGCGTGAGTTGGCGCTGCGCAAACGCGTCGTCAATGTGGGTGCGCCCGGTGAAGCCTGTGTCGTAGGTGATCAGCGGGAATGCTGCCAGCCGTTCCAGCGTCAGCGGCCCGTCCAGCAGACGGTGCCCGGGCGGCACGATGACCGAATGTGTCCAGCGGTAGCAGGGCAGGGCCACCAGCTCGTCAAATTGGGCCAGCGCCTCCGTGGCGATACCCACGTCGGCTTCCCCCGACAGCAACATCTCGGCCACCTGGCGCGGCGAGCCTTGGTGCAAATGCAGCTTCACGTTGGGGAACTGCAGCCGGAACTCCTGCACCGCCGTGGGCAGCGCATAACGCGCCTGCGAATGGGTGGCTGCAATCGACAGCGTGCCGTTTTGCTGCGCCGCAAACTCCTGGCTGGCCTGGCGCAGGTTGCTGCTGTCCTGCAGGATACGTTCGATGATGGGCAACACGTGGTGGCCGGGTTCCGTCATACCCGTCAGCCGCTTGCCCGCACGCACAAACAGGGCGATACCCAGCTCATCCTCCAGCTCGCGGATCTGCCGGCTCACCCCTGGCTGCGAGGTGTGCAGCACATGCGCCACCTCGGTCAGGTTGAAGCCGCAACGCACGGTTTCCCGCACGGAGCGCAGTTGTTGGAAGTTCATGGCAAGGCAGGCACAGTTCAGGCAAAGACCCGGATTGTGGGGAGCCAGGCGGATTTTGAAAACAACTGATTCGTTGGTTCAAAATAACCTAAACATCTATGCGGCCAAAGAAGGCGCGAATGTTGCGTATAACTCGCGGGCGAAAAGTAGGTGCTGCCAAGGCCGCATGGAAATGCTGTTTGCTATAAAAATAGAAGCTATTGGCGCTCGTCTACTGTGCATTAGAGGCTATTTTTACGCTTAAAGAGCGGGCAATTCAGCCCAAAACAACCCGCCGCATGCGACGCGCACGGGCTCTTCCAGCAGATACCGCGGATCTGGCTCCGCCAGTCCGCAGGTATCGCCCCCTGCAAGGGGGTAGGCGAGAGCGAAGCGAAGCCTGGGGGTGTGCCCTACCTCGGTGCCAGGATCGCCATGGTGATACGCGACACACAGGTCAGTTCACCCGCGTCGTTCACCATGTCGATCTGCCAAACGTGTGTCGTGCGGCCAATGTGGACTGCCCGTGCCGTGCCCGTGACCCAGCCGGACGTGGCGCCACGCAGGTGGTTGGCGTTGATGTCCAGGCCCACGCCGCGGTGGCCTTCGGGGCACGCAAACATGGCGCCCACCGAGCCCAGCGATTCGGCCAGCACCACGGACACGCCGCCGTGCAACAGGCCAAAAGGCTGCACCGTGCGGTGGTCCACCGGCACCCGCCCGCGCAGGAAGTCGTCGCCAAATTCAGTGAACTCGATACCCAGATGCTCCATGGCGGTGCCGCGGCTGCTGGCGTTCAGGCTTTCGAGGGAGATGGGTTTTTTCCAGATGGACATGGGTGTCAGGGTGGTTGGGAGATGCACCACTATAGGCGGGGAACCGTACGTTGTTTGTCGCTTGCGGCGCTGGCCTACGCCTGGGTGCAGGCCAATTGGGTACGCTTGGCGGTTATGGCCCTTTTGATGCAACCCGAACCCCCGCAGCGGCTGCCGCGCTGGGCCCGTGGTGTGCTGGCCGCTGCGGCCGTTGTAGGTGTGGGCGGTGCGGCGCTGCTGGCATGGCTGCCGTCCGACGAGGCGCTGGCCCAGCGGGTGGCTGACGCTGCCACCGAACGCCTGGGTGTCAAGGTGGCGGTGGGTGCGCTGCATTGGCAGCTGTGGCCTACCCCCCAGGTGGTGCTGAACGATGTGGCTACCGACCAACCCGCGCCCGTGCAGTTGCGCCAGGTCACACTGACTCCGCGCCTTGGCAGCCTGTTGCGCGGGCCGCTGGCGCTGGAGCGGGTGGAAGTTGACGGGGCCACCGTGCCGCAGCTGTCATTGCGTGGGTTGGGCCAAGGTGGCACGGGAGCTGGCGATGTGGGCGCGTTGCCGGACGCCCAGTCTGCTGCCACACCCCTGGCCCACCTGCAGTTCCGCGACGTGACCTGGGTTTCGCGCACCGGCATCGCGGTGGACTACGCAGGTGAGGCCGACTTTGACCCGGCCTGGCGGCCCCGCATCGCGCAGATCCGCCGCCCCGGCTTCACCCCCGCCGCCACACTTACATTGACCCGGCTTGGCGCACAAGACCGCTGGCGCACTGAGATCCAGCTGGGCGGTGGCACTGCCGACGGCGATGTGGCGTTACACACCGCTGCCGACGGAGCGCTGCGCCTGGACGGCCAGCTCAGCCCGCAGGCTATCGAGGTGGCCAGCACCATGGCCGCCTTTAACCGCCGCTCACCCGTGGCGGGCAAGGCTTCGGGCAGCACCACGCTGACCACCCAGGGGCCGGGCGTGGGTGCGCTGGCGCAGTCGCTACAGACCCGCAGCACCCTGCACATGGCTCCGGCCACCGTGCTGCGGTTTGACCTGAACAAAGCCGTGCGCACCCTGGGCCGCGACCATGCGGGCAGCACCACACTCAACAGCCTGAGCGGCCAGATGGAGACGCAAAACACGCCTGACGGCATGGTGACCCGGTTCACCGCGCTGCAGGCCCGCTCCGGCATGCTGGGGCTGTCGGGCGAGGCGACGTTGGCGAACCGGCAGATTGATGCGACCCTGGCCATCGACCTGGTGGATGGTTTGGTCGGTGTGCCTCTGCGGGTGCAGGGCCCCGTGCAGGCCCCCACCGTGTCGGTGTCGGGCGGCACGGTGGCCGGTGCGGTGGCGGGCACGGCGGTGTTGCCAGGTGTGGGCACCGCGCTGGGCGCACGGATTGGGGCCACGCTGGGGAAAATTTTTGGAGATGGTGCACCGGCTGCCACACCGTCCGCGCCCAAGACGCCGCCCCGCGCGGGGCCAGCGGACGATCCACTGTGGCGGGGTGGGCAATAGGGTCAGGCGTTTAGCGCGTGCTGCGTTGCCCCCGGTTCAGCAGCGCATACAGCAGGATCGCCCCAAACGTCGCAGTCCCAATCCCACCCAGCGCAAACCCACCAAACTTGAGCGTGAAGTCACCCGTGCCCAGGATCAGCGTGATGGCCGCGACGATCAGGTTTTTGTTCTGCGAAAAGTCCACCTTGTTGTCCACCCAGATCTTGGCACCGGCCACGGCGATCAGGCCAAACACCACGATGGACACACCACCCATCACCGGCAGCGGAATGGCCTGGATCACGGCGCCAAACTTGGGGCTGAAGCCCAGCAGGATGGCGATCAACGCGGCCACCATAAACACGGCGGTGGAATAGATCTTGGTCACGGCCATCACACCGATGTTCTCTGCATAGGTGGTCACACCCGTGCCACCTACACCACCCGACACAATGGTGGCCACACCGTCACCGATGAATGCGCGGCCCATGTACGGGTCCAGGTTGCGCCCGGTCATGGCCGTCACGGCCTTCAGGTGGCCCAGGTTCTCTGCCACCAGGATGATGGCGACGGGGGCAATCAGCAGCATCGCGTTGGTGTCGAACACCGGCGCGGTGAAGCTGGGCAGGCCTAGCCAGGCCGCGTTGGCAATACCACTCAGGTCCAGCGGTTTGCCCAGGCCCATGCCATTGGTCAGTACGGCGTAGATGACGCTGGCGACCAGCAGGCCCACAAGGATCAGCAGGCGCTGCAGCATGCCGCGTGTCAGCACAGCCACCAGGCCCACACTCACAAAAGTCACCACCTGCATCCACGCATCAAAATTGCTCGCGGCCATGTTCTTGATCGGAATACCCGCGAGGTTCAGCCCGATGACGGCCACCACCGCGCCCGTCACCACCGGCGGCATGAAGCGTTCAATCCACCCCGTGCCAATGGCCTGCACGATGGCACCAATCACCACATACACCACCCCGCAGGCCACGATGCCTCCCAGCGCCACACCGATGTTGGCATTGGGCCCCTTGCCCGCGTAGGCCGTGGCGGCAATCACCACACCGATGAATGCAAAACTCGACCCGAGGTAACTCGGCACCCGCCCGCCGGTGATGAGAAAGAAGATCAGCGTGCCGATACCGCTCATCAGAATCGCGATGTTCGGGTCGAACCCCATCAGGATCGGGGCCAGCACGTTGGCGCCAAACATGGCGATCACATGCTGCACCCCCATCACCCCGGTATGCGGCCAGGACAGGCGCTCGTCAGGTGCCACCACGGCACCTTCAGCGGGCGTGACCTCGCGCCAGCGGGGGAAATACGACTCGGACATGGAAACTCCTCTGGATGGGTAAGGCGCGTATTTTTGCACCCTTGTGGTGCGCCCACCCTGGAGTTTGTGTTTGCTACTGTTTTGGTAGCTGTCTGCGCACGTCCACCGGGCGCTAGAGGTGGTTTTGTTTTAAAGAAGCTGCCCAGCCCGTGGCAAATCACCGGTATTTGCCAGCAGGCACCGCGGCACTGGCTTTGCCAGGCCGCTGGTGGCGCCCCCTGCAAGGGGGGAGGAGTAGCGGAACGAAGTCCGCGAAGCCTGGGGGTGTGCCTATAACCAGGTGCCGTTTTTTGGCATTTGAATCGTGGTGGCCGGGTCACTGCCACCCAGCATCACCCCCATGGCCAGGCCCAGCAGCGAGATAAAGATGCTGGCAAAAAACGCCGTCCAGAAGCCCGACACCTTGAAGCCGCGCACCAGCGCCGACACCAGCAAAATCATCAGCGCGTTGATGACCAGCAGAAACAGCCCCAGCGTCAGCAACGTCAGTGGCAGCGTGAGGATGATCAGCAGCGGCTTGACGATCGCATTCGCAAAGCCCAGCAGCAGCGCAGACACCACCAGCGCGCCCGTGCTCTCAAACTTGAGCCCGCGGAACAAGTGGCTCGCCACCCACAGCGACACAGCGGTGACGGCCCAGTCGACCAGGAAAGGGGGCAAGGAGTTCAGCATGGTGTTGGCAGGCAGTGGCGTGGTGAAGCAAGAATCATATCGGCGCGGCTTACCATGGCCCACTCGCAACCTGGACACTCCCCATGCACTGGACACCCTCCGCAGCAGGCAGCCGCCAACCCGTTTTGGCGCGCAACGTCATCGCCACCTCGCAACCCCTGGCCGCGCAGGCCGGCGCCGCAGCATTTGCCCGGGGCGGCAACGCCATCGACGCGGCGCTGGCTGCGGCCATCACCCTCACGGTGGTGGAGCCGGTCATGAACGGCATCGGCGGCGACGCGTTTGCACAGGTGTGGGCAGACGGGCGTTTGCACGGGCTCAACGCATCGGGCCGCGCCCCGGCCGCCTGGAACCCGGGGCGTTTTAAGGGGCTGGACGCCATTCCCGCTCGCGGCTGGGACAGTGTCACCGTGCCCGGCCAGGTGTCGGGCTGGGTGGCCTTGTCCAAGCGCTTTGGTGCACTGCCATTTGCCGACCTGTTCACCGATGCGATCCGCCACGCGCGCGACGGCTTCCCGGTCAGCCCCGTCATTGCACAGCAGTGGGCGCAGTCGGTGCGTGACCTGCACATGTACCCCGGCTTTGAAGCATTTATGCCGCGCGGCCGCGCACCCGCCGTGGGCGAGATCTGGCGTTTTGCCGACCAGGCCGACACACTGGCTGACATTGCCGCCACCCGGGGTGAATCCTTCTACCGGGGCCGCCTGGCGCAGGCCATTACCGGTTTTGCCGCACAACACGGCGCGGCGCTGTCGGCGGTCGATTTGGCCAACCACCAGGCCGACTGGGTTGAGCCCGTCGCCGTGCCGTTTCGCGGCCACACGGTGCATGAGATCCCGCCCAACGGCGTCGGCCTGGCCGCGTTGATGGCGCTGGGCATGTTGGAGCACCTGCCGTTTGAGGACGCCCCCGCAGGCTCCGCCGCACGCATGCACCTGGAGTTGGAAGCCATGCGACTCGCATTTGCCGACCTGCACACGCACGTGGCCGACCCCGCCCATATGCACGTCACCGCCGCACAGCTGCTCGACAGCAGCTACCTGCAGCAGCGTGCGCGGTGCATCAACCCGCAGCGTGCGGGCCAGCACACCGCAGGCACCCCGGCCAGTGGCGGCACCGTGTACCTGTGTGCGGCCGACTCACAGGGGCGCATGGTGTCTTTCATCCAGTCCAACTACCGGGGTTTTGGCTCGGGCGTGGTGGTGCCCGGCACGGGCATTGCGCTGCACAACCGGGGCACGGGTTTTGTCACCACACCCGGCCACCCCAACGAAGTGGGCGGCGGCAAACGGCCGCTGCACAGCATCATCCCCGCGTTCCTCACGAAGGACGGCCAGCCCGCCATGGCCTTTGGTGTGATGGGCGGCAACATGCAGGCCCAGGGTCACGTACAGATGGTGCTGCGGCATGTGGTGGAAGGGCTGAACCCGCAGGCCTGCGCCGATGCGCCCCGCTGGCGCATTAACGACGCGGCGGCTTTGACGCTGGAACCCACGGTGCCGCCCGCCGTGGTGGAGGGTTTGCAGGCCATGGGCCACACGCCCCAAGTGCTGCCGCCCGGCAACCTGGACTTTGGCAGCGCACAGCTGGCCGCCTGTTTGCCGGGTGACGAAGTGGCCTACGCCGCCGGTTCAGATGGCCGACGCGACGGCATGGCGGTGGGGTACTGAAAAAGCCAAATCAGCAGGGCACACCTTTGCGTGCCGTCAGCCATGCGGGTGCGTCCTGCAGCGCCACGGGTCGCAGGAAGCGGTCCACGGCCGCGTAACCCACCGATGTGGTGAAAGGTTGCGTCGATGCGGGGTACGGCCCGCCATGCTGCTGCGCTGCCGCCACGGCAACACCGGTGGGCACACCGCTGAACAACACACGGCCTGCGGTCTGTGTGGCCACACGCACCAGGCGGCGGGTGTCGTCGCTCTCACTTTCCGCACCCCACAGCGTGACGGTGAGTGAGCCGCCCACCGACTCCAGCACGGCGATGGCCTCATTCACCGATGCCACCCGCACCACCAGCGCTGCCGAGCCAAACACCTCTTCATGCAACACGTGGCTGGCGATGAAGTCGGCGGCTGACACCTCGGCCAGGAACGGGCGTGGGGCCAGTGTGGCGGCGTCTGCGGTGTCGTTGACCAGCGGCTTCAGCTGCGGCGCAGCGCGCCACTGCGCCACACCGCGGTCGAACGTGGCGCGGATCGCGGCGGACAACATGGCGTGGGGCTGCAGGGCTTGCAGCGCCTGGGCAAACGCGCTCACAAAGCCGTCACCTGCCGCATCGGCAGGCACCAGGATCACACCGGGGCTGGTGCAGAACTGGCCTGCACCCAGGCAGATCGACCCGGCCAGCGTGGCGGCCAGCGCGGTGCCGTTTTGGGCAATGGCTGCAGGCAGCACCACCAGCGGGTTGACCGAACCCAGCTCGCCGTAAAACGGAATCGGGCGCGCACGTTCACCTGCAATACGCGCCAGCGCCGTGCCGCCCTTGAACGAACCGGTGAACGCCACCGAGGTGATTTCGGGCGCCTGCACCAGCGCCACACCCACTTCGATCGAGCCACCTTCCACAAACTGGAACACACCTGCGGGCAGGCCCTGCGCAGCAACAACTGCATGCGCCAGTGCTGCCGTGTGGAGCGACAGCGCCGGGTGTGCCGGGTGGCCCTTCACGACCACCGGGCAGCCAGCGGCCAGCGCAGACGCGGTGTCCCCGCCCAGCACCGAAAACGCAAACGGAAAGTTGCTGGCCGAGAACATGGCGACCGGGCCCAGTGGCACCCGCACACGCGTCAGGTGCGGGCGGCCCACCGGTGGAGCCCCTGCGATAGCTTCATCGTCGACGGCGGCGTGGATGTCGCCACGCTCCAGCACGTCGGCAAAACCGCGCAGCTGGAAGGTGGTGCGGTCCAGCTCACCGTTCAGGCGCGGCAGGCCCAGGCCGGTTTCGCGGTCTGCCAGCGCGACGATAGGTTCGCGGTCAGCCTCCAGCGCCGCCGCCAGGGCGCGCAGCAGGGACGCTCGTTCGGCCGCAGAGCTTGCGGCAAAGTTGCCTGCCACAGCCGCTGCGGTGTGTGCGGCACGGTGGATGTCGGCCAGGGACGATTCGGGCCAGGCGTCGCCGACGGGTTGGCCGGTGCGGGCTTCGATGGATTGCAGCATGGAGAAGTCTTTCAGGGAGTGGGGGCACGGGTCGCCGTGCCGTGCGCAGGTTGTACCACCAGACCTTGCAAAGACCGTACCGGCGTGCCGATAACAGGTTCGCAAAGGCAGTTAATGCAGGCGCGCGGTGATGGCGGCTTTCAGCGGCGGCAGGTGCTGCGCACCCCGCAGCACCAGGTTGCGTAGCAGGCGCTGGGGCGCACGGGTGTCGGCATACAGCCGGGCCACGGCATTGGTGCCGTGGTAGATCAGCCGGGTCTGGCGGCGGTGCTGGGTTTCGTAGCGGGCCAGCAGCGCTGGTGCGCCAATGTCCTGCCCCAGCTGTTGTGCACCCGCCAGCACCTGGGCCAGGGTGGCCACACCTGCCAGGCCCAGGTTGTAGCCATGGGCTGTGACCGGGTGCATACCCACCGCCGCGTCGCCCACCAACACACTGCGGGTGCCCGCAAAACGGTGGGCGTACACTGCCACCAGCGGGTAGGCATGGCGGGTGGTCTGCAGCTGCATGGGCCCCAGCCGCTGCAAAAACTGCTGCTGGATGAGGGTGGCCCATTCTGCGGGCGGCAGCGCCAGCAGCCGCTGCGCTTCGTCGGTGCCCGTGGTCACCACCACCGACGACACATCGCCCGGCAGCGGCAACACCGCCAGCGTGCGGTCATAGCCAAAACACTCGTACGCAATGCCCTGGTGGGCCAGCGTGTGCTGCATGCGGCAGACCACCATGGTGCGGCCAAAGTCCAACATGTCTGCGCCAATACCCAGCTGGCGGCGCGTTTGCGAAAACCGGCTGTCCGCAGCCACCAGCAGCCGGGCGCGCAGGCGCTGCGGCGTGCCGGAGGCCGCGCCCCAGCTGACTTCGGCATGGGTGGCTGCCGTGCCCACCTGGTCCACGCGGGTGTTGTCGATGATGCGCAGCCCCGGCAGGCTGGCGGCCACCTCGAAACCCACGCGGCGCAGCGCATGGTTGGGCACGATCCAGCCCAGCCGCTCGTCCGGGTTGCGTGGGGTGGTGAAGTGCAATGCAGCCTGTTGCAGTGGGCCGTCCACCACCTGCGCCGCGCGGATGGTGCCGATCTCGCTGTCTGCCAGGCGCTGCCACTGCCCCAGTGCGCGCAGCAGGGCGACGCTGCTGTGTGTCAGCGCAATCTCGCGGCCGTCCTCGGCCGGTGCGGCCAGTGCGGCGCGGTCTTGTGAGTCCAGCACGGTGACCGACAAACCCGCTCCGACCAATGCCGCAGCCAGCGCCAGTCCGGCCGGGCCCGCGCCGACGATGAGCACATCGCAGTCCAGTTGCATGGGAGATTCCTTGGGGGGTGTGCGCCGGGCTGGCAGGCCACCGGGCGCGTGTGAAAAGGGTGCGTCAGATTGTGGGCCGCACCCCCACGGCATGCCTTGACCATGCGCAAACCCGCGCCATGTTGTGGCCGCGCACGCTGTCAATCCGGGGACGCCTGCGCTGGCCGTACGCAGACCGCGCTGGTACGCTGCATGCCATGGAGACAACAACAAATCCCCCCAAACCCGCCTATGTTCCGCAGATCCGCCTGTACCAGGACTGGCTGCGCGACACCCGTGGCCTGGCCTTCGACAGCTACGACGCGCTGTGGCAATGGTCGGTCACCGACCTCGACGCCTTTTGGCAAAGTGTGTGGGACTACTTCGAACTGCAGTCGCCCACGCCCCACACTGCCGTACTCGCCAAAAACACCATGCCCGGTGCGGAGTGGTTCCCCGGCGCGCAAACCAACTACGCGCGGCAGGCGCTGCGCCATGTGGACGCCGCCCACGCTGCGGGGCAGATGGCCATCATCAGCCGCAATGAAAAAGGGAACCACCGCGAACTGCCGTGGCCCGCGCTGCGCCAGCAGGTGGCGTCGCTGGCCTTGCATCTGCAAGCCCAAGGCGTGGTCCCGGGCGACCGCGTGGCGGCTTATTTGCCCAACATTCCCGAGGCGATGGTGGCCTTGCTGGCCTCCTGCAGCATCGGCGCGGTGTGGAGCATTTGTGCCCCCGACATGGGCACCGCCGCTGTGCTCGACCGCTTCCAGCAGATCACGCCCAAGGTGCTGATTGCGGTGGACGGCGTGAGCTACGGCGGGCGCGACCATGACCGCACGGCGGTGCTGGCCGAGTTACGCGCCGCCTTGCCCAGCCTGCAGCATGTGCTGCTGGTGAACAACCTGGATGCTACTAAAACAATAGCTGGTTGCGCACAGTACACAAGCGCTACAGCCAGAAATGATGCTGAAACAGCGGCTTTTGAGCCGCTGTGGCTGCCGTTTGACCACCCGCTGTGGATCGTCTACTCCAGCGGCACTACCGGCCTGCCCAAACCCATCGTGCACGGCCACGGTGGCATGGTGCTGGTGGCGCTGCAGCTCAAGGCTCTGCACAACGACATTGGCTGCAGCTACACCCCCAACAGCTTTGGCGAGCGTTATCACTGGTACAGCTCCACCGGCTGGGTGATGTGGAACGCGCAGTTGAGCGGCCTGTTGTCAGGCACCACCTGTGTCATCTATGACGGCAACCCCGGTGGCAGCAAAGACAAACCCGACTGGGGTGTGTTGTGGCGCTTCGCGGCAGAAACTGGCGTCACCTTCTTCGGTGCGGGTGCCGCGTTTTACGCCAACTGCATGAAGTCCGGCATACGACTGGCCGACTGTGGTGACCTCACCAAAATCCGCGCACTCGGCACCACCGGCTCACCGCTGTCGCCCGAAGTGCAGCAGTGGGGAACGGCGCAGTTTGAAGCCATCGGCACGCCGGATATCTGGTGGAACAACATCTCGGGCGGCACCGACTTCTGCGGCGCTTTTATCGGCGGCAACCGCGAAATGCCCCAGGTGCCAGGCGAGATGCAGTGCCGCATGTTGGGCGCAGCGGTGGAGGCCTGGAACGCGGAAGGCCAGCCGGTGATGGACGAGGTCGGTGAACTGGTCTGCGCACAACCGATTCCCTCGATGCCGCTGTACCTGTGGGGTGACAAGGACGGGGCGCGTTACCTGTCCAGCTACTTCGACATGTACCCCGCAGGCCACGGCCGCCAACCCGGCGGGGGCGACGGCCCCGCCAGCATGGGCCCGGTGTGGCGGCACGGCGACTGGATCAAACTCGGCAGTGGAAAACAGGGAGGCACCGGCTGCACCATCTACGGCCGCAGCGACGCCACCATCAACCGCCACGGCCTGCGTATGGGCACCAGCGAGATCTACAGCGCCGTCGAAGCCCTGCCCGAAGTGCTCGACAGCATGGTGGTTGACCTGGAATACCTGGGCCGTGAAAGTTACATGCCCTTGTTCGTGGTGCTGCGCGAAGGCCTGATGCTCGACGACACCATCCGCGAACGCCTGAACCACGCCATCCGCACCGCGCTGTCACCCCGCTTCGTGCCCGACGACATCTTCCAGGTCGCCGAGATTCCGCGCACCCTTACGGGCAAGAAGCAGGAGCTGCCGATTAAAAAGCTGCTGCTCGGCCAGCCGATCGAGAAGGTGGTGAACAAGGACGCCATGGCGAATGCGGGGTGTCTGGATTGGTATGTGGCGTTTGCGGCGGGTCGGGTGTAGCAAGGAATATGATCGATCAGCTAAGTCGATCAATAAAAAATCATCTTGCAAATTACTATTGTTTGAATAAACTGTTGGCAGTTATCCGCTTTGCGGATTCGCATCATGCAAGGTGAAACCATGGCAACAGAAACAATCGACCACGGAACGCTCTCTCGGTTGGTGGAGGCAGGGGTGGTCAAAGGGGCTCACATTGTGGGCCAGAGCGGTGGCTGGGCCGTGGTGGTGAAGTACGGCTTGACCGAGCGTCCATTGGCCGCGCAGCGGACTCGGCAAGTGCGGCTGTTTCGCCGGTTCGAGACACTGGTGTCGTATCTCAAGGACATGGGTATCGCCCGCTACGAGGTGGACGCGGCAGGCTTCGACCCGCAGACCACCCGCCCCGCCCGGCCTGACCGCTCCGAGGCATTAAAGCGAGCCCACGAGGCCGCAGCCTATGACACCTGGTTTCGGGATCAGGTGCAGGCCAGCATTGACGACCCGCGCCCAGGCATTACGCATGAAGTTGTCGAAGCCAAGTTTGCTGCCAAGCGTGATGCCTTGCGCAAGCGTATGGATGCTGCATGAAGATCATCTGGCGGCCCATGGCCGAGGCCGATCGCGAAAACATCTTTGACTACATCGCCCAAGACAACCCCCGCGCCGCGCTTGCGCTCGACGAAGAGTTCAGCGTCAAAATCGAGATGGCAGCACAGCACCCTGCGCTCTACAAACCGGGCCGCGTGCCCGGCACCCGTGAAATCGTGGTGCGGCCCAACTACATCATGGTCTACCGAATGGAGGACAGCGGTGACACCTTGGTGGTCCTGCGTGTGCTCCATGCAGCCCAGCAATGGCCCGCAAGGTAATTGCTATACGAATAATAGCTTTATGTGCTTGTAGATTGGGCGCGAGAGGTCGATTTCATCACGAAATTCGTTCAAAAAGCCGAGCACGCCCGCGCGCACCCAACCCAAGTGCGTGCAGGTTTTTCCGGCTCAAAACCGCGGTGTCTTCCCCGTAAACGACGGGTCGTATTTGCGCATCTGCGTCAAATCATCCCGGTTGCGTACACCGCAGCTTTTGTACTGCTCGTGCAGCGTAGCCAGCGCGTCGTAGTCCAGCTCCACACCCAGGCCGGGCGTGGTGGGCACCACCACAGAACCGTTTTCGAAACGGATGCGGCCGCCCTTCACCACTTCCTCTTCCTGCCAGGGGTAGTGCGTGTCGCAGGCGTAGGTCAGGTTGGGCACACTGGCGGCCACATGGGTCATGGCCATCAGGCTGATGCCCAGGTGCGAGTTGGAGTGCATCGACATACCAAAGCCCCACAGCTGGGCCATACGCGCCAGCGTCTGCGTGATGCGCAGGCCGCCCCAATAATGGTGGTCGGACAGCAGCACGTGGATGGAGCCCATCTCGCAGCCCTTGCGGAAGTCTTCCATGGTGGTGATGACCATGTTGGTGGCCAGCGGCAGCTTGGTGTGTTTGGCCAGCTCGGCCATACCCGCCAGGCCGGGCGTGGGGTCTTCGTAGTATTCCAGGATCTCGTCCAGCGCGGGTGCGGCGGCGATGCTGGCGGCGAGTGACCAGTTGGCGTTCGGGTCCAGCCGCAGCGGCAGGCCGGGGAAGGCCTGGGCCAGCGCCTGCATACAGGCCACCTCGTGGCTGGGCTCGAACACACCGCCTTTGAGCTTGATGCTCTGGAAGCCGTAGAGGTCGATCATGCGCTGCGCCTGCGCCACGATCTGCGAGGGGCTGATGCCTTCGCCCCAGGCATCGGGTGCGTAGGGTTTGCCGATGTGCTCGGCGTACTTGAAGAACAGGTAGGCGCTGTAAGGCACGGCGTCGCGCACCTTGCCGCCCAGCAAGTCCACCACCGGTGCTCCGACGATCTGGCCTTGCAGGTCGAGCATGCCGACTTCAAACGTGCTGATGACTTTCGGCACGTTCTTGATGGCGTGGGAGCCGGGGGCCAATTCAAATTCGATAGCGCCCGGCACCGCCTTGACGGTGGCGCGCACACGTTCTTCCATCACGTTCAACGCGAAGGGCGACAGGCCAATCAGCAGTGGCGTGGCCTGCTCCAAAATTTTGAGCATGGGCTCGTCGCCATAGGTTTCGGAGATGCCAACCCGGCCGTCGCTGGTCTCGATCTCGACGATGGAGCGCAGCGCCCAGGGCTCGTGGATGCCAGCAGCGTTGAGCAGCGGGCCGTCGCGGAAGGCGATGGGGGTGACCCGGACGTGGGTGATGGTGGTGTCGCGTGCCATGGTTTTAATCTACTGTTGCGCCGACTTTGCGGACGAGGTCACCCAGCTGGGTCACGTCTTTTTGGGTGACTGCAGCCAGCTCGGCCGGGGTGCTGCCCACCACCTGCATGCCAAACTGGGTTTCCAGCTTTTTCTTCAGCTCGGGCGTGTTCAGCGCCTTGACGATGTCGGTGTTGAGCCGGGTGACGATGTCTTTCGGTGTGCCCTTGGGCGCGTACACCGCCTGCCAGGACACCAGGTCCAGGCCGGGGAAACCAGCTTCTGCCGTGGTGGGAACATCGGGTGCCAGGGGCGAGCGGCCCTTGGTGGTCACGGCCAGGAACTTGAGTTTGCCCGCCTTCACCAGCGGCATACCGGCGGTGAGCTGGTCAAACAGAAAAGGCACGTTGCCAGCGGCCACGTCCTGCAGTGCCTGCGGGCTGCCTTTGTAGGCGATGTGCTGCATGGGCACCTTGATCAGCTCGGACATCTGCGCGCCGGTCAGGTGGGTGGAGGTGCCCGCGCCGGACGGCGCTGTCGCGCACCGAGCTGGCCGACCGTTTCGAGCTGAGCCAGACGCCCGTGCGCGACGCCCTGCTGCAGCTGGCCCAGGAGGGGCTGGTGGACATCTTCCCGCAGCACGCCACGCTGGTGAGCCGCATCGACATTCCTTCGGCCACACAGGCGCACTTTCTGCGCAGCGCCATCGAACTGGAAGTGGTGCGCACCCTGGCGCTGGCCTCTGCAGACGACACCG
Source organism: Comamonadaceae bacterium AAW (assembly GCA_026314275.1). Lineage (GTDB taxonomy): Bacteria > Pseudomonadota > Gammaproteobacteria > Burkholderiales > Burkholderiaceae_C > JAGOEY01. The sequence continues at coordinate 1,596,448 of CP111109.1, read as the reverse complement.
CCGTGTTACGTGCCAAACTCGCCGCCCAGATCGACCTGCAAGCCGCGCTGGCGATCGCCGACACGGAAGAATTCATCGCCTCAGACCAGGCCTTCCACCGCCTGATGTACGAGGCAGCCGGTGCCCCCGACCTGTACGAGCTGGTGCGCCGCCGCAGTGGCCACCTCGACCGGTTGCGTCGTCTGGATTTGCCCTCCCCCGGCAAGGCCGAACGCGTGGTGCGCGACCACCGCGCCATCGTCGCCGCTCTGGCCGCAAGTGATGCCGACGCGGCACAGGCGGCGATGCGCACCCACCTGTCGGGCACGCTGGGCCGGATTGCGGATATCCGGGCGCGGCACCCGGACTATGTGGCGGCGTGAGGCTCAGCCCTCCCGCCGTACATTCACCAGCACAATGCCCGCCCCCACCAGCGCCATCGCGCCCATCAGCCCCAGCGTGATCGGCTCCTTCAGCCACAGCGCGCCAAACAGGATGGCAAACACCGGTGTCAAAAACACAAACACCGACAGTTTGGTGGCCGGGTACCGCACCAGCAGCCAGACCCACGCCAGGTAACTGGCAAACGCGCCCACCAGCGCCTGCACCAGGATCGAGCCGATAGCGAACGGGCTGAGCTGCCAGTTCCAGGTCTCGCCCAGCGCCAGTGACAGAAACGGGAAGACCAGCGCACACACCGAGATTTGGTAAAAAAGCTGTTTCTCGGGCGCGGCGCGGCCAATGGATGTGGTGCGCAGCGTCACCGTGGTCAGCGCCCACAACAGGCCCGCCAGCAGGCCCAGCGCGTCGCCCAGCAAACCACCCCGCCCGTTGTGAAAACCGTCGCCCAGCGCCAGCAGCACCCCCACAAACGCACAGGCCAGCCCCACCCACTGCAGCCGCCGCAGCCGTTCGGTGGCCACAAACTGCGGCAGCAGCACCGCCAGCCACAGCGGTGAGCTGTACAGGAACACCGTCAGCCGTGACGCCGTGGTGAGCTGCAGCCCGAGGTAAATACACACAAACTCCCCGGCAAACAGCAGCCCGGCCAGCAAACCCGCCCACAGCGTGCCGTCGTGCGCCCACAGCGGAATACGCCGCCAACCGCACCACAGCCACAACGCGGCCGTGGCCAGCACAAAACGCAGCGCCGCCTGGAACACCGGGGCCACTTCCACGATGGTGGCTTTGACCAGCACCTGCTGAAAACCCCACAACATGCAGCAGGCCAGCAGCACGGAAATGGCCAAGGAGTCGAGGTGGGATTTGCGGTTGACGGACATGGCGGCCATTGTGCCGGGGCCATGTGCTGCGCAGAGTCACCCGTGTGGCTGCAACATCTGCACGCAGTTTGCTGCGGTCACCATGCGGTAAATGGCCCGTAATGTGCACTGTTCACACAGTAAAATCGCGTTTTTTGTCGCACCCCTTCCCCCATGGCTGTTTCCCCCGCGCAGGCACGCGCCAGTTTTGACCTGAAAAGCGCCACGCTGCCGCTGATTGCCGTGCTGCTCAAGACGGTGGACTTGGCCGAGCTGGCCGACGCCATGCAGGCCCGGCTGGCCGACACCCCCGACTTCTTCGAGCAAGACCCCGTGGTGGTGGACCTTGCTGCCGTGCGGGATGCCGACGAGCCCGTGGACTTCGCCACCCTCATCACCCTGCTGCGCAGCTACCACGTGGTGCCCATCGCCGTGCGCAGCGGCTCGGTGGGCCAGATGGCTGCCGCCCAGGCCGCAGGCCTGCTGGTGGCCCCCGACACGCCGCCCGCACGGGCCGAGGCCGCGCCGGTCGAGGTGCAGGAAGTGGTCCGTGAGGTGGTGCGCGAAGTGCCTGTGGCATCGGCCGGGGCCATGGTCATCGACAAACCGCTGCGGTCTGGCCAGCAGGTGTACGCACGTGGCACCGATTTGATCGTGATGGCGCTGGTCAGCCACGGCGCGGAGGTGATTGCCGACGGCAACGTGCACATCTACGCACCCCTGCGCGGCAAAGCCATCGCCGGTGCGCGGGGCAACACCGACGCGCGTATTTTCAGCACCTGCATGGAGCCGGAGCTGCTCTCCATTGCCGGTATCTACCGCACCACCGACGTGGCCCTGCCGGCCGAGATCGTCGGCAAGCCCGCACAGGTACGTTTGGTGGGCGAAAAAATGCTCATTGAACCGCTGTGATTCTCGAATTAATACTGAACTGAAAGACTGCACACATGGCCAAAATTGTTGTGGTGACCTCGGGCAAGGGTGGCGTCGGCAAGACCACCACCAGCGCCAGCTTTGCCTCCGGCCTCGCGCTGCGCGGCCACAAGACTGCGGTGATCGACTTCGACGTCGGCCTGCGCAATCTGGACCTGATCATGGGCTGTGAGCGCCGCGTGGTGTACGACCTGATCAACGTCATCCAGGGTGAGGCCAACCTGCACCAGGCGCTGATCAAGGACAAACAATGCGACAACCTGTTTGTGCTGGCCGCGTCGCAAACCCGCGACAAGGACGCCCTCTCGCAAGACGGCGTCGAAAAGATCCTGAAAGACCTGGCCGACATGGGCTTCGAGTACATCATCTGTGACTCGCCCGCAGGCATCGAAACCGGCGCACTCATGGCCATGCACTTCGCCGACGAGGCGTTGCTGGTGACCAACCCCGAAGTGTCATCGGTGCGCGACTCGGACCGCATCCTCGGCATGCTGGGCAGCAAGACCAAACGCGCCATCGAAGGCGGCGAGCCGGTGAAGGAGCATCTGCTCATCACCCGCTACAACCCCAACCGTGTGGAAGACGGCCAGATGCTGTCGCTGCAGGACATCAACGACATCCTGCGCATCAAACTCATCGGTGTGATCCCCGAGTCCGAAGCCGTGCTGCAGGCCTCCAACCAGGGTGTGCCCGCCGTGCACCAGACCGGCAGCGACGTGGCCGAGGCCTACAAGGACGTGGTGGCCCGCTTCCTGGGCGAGGACGTGCCCCTGCGCTTCACCGATGCGCAAAAACCCGGTTTCTTCAAACGCATGTTTGGTGGGAGGTAAGTGGCATGTCACTGATTTCCCTGCTGTTCGGTGAAAAGAAAAAAACCGCCAACGTCGCCAAGGAGCGGCTGCAGATCATCCTCGCGCACGAACGCACCGGCCGTGGCGGCAGCCGCCCCGACTACCTGCCCGACCTGCAGCGCGAGCTGATTGCGGTGATCAGCAAATACGTGGCCATCAGCCCCGACGACATCAAGGTGAACCTGGAACGCCAGGACAATTTTGATGTGCTCGAAGTCAAGATCGAGCTGCCCGAAAAATAGGCACACCCCCAGGCTGCGCGGACTGCGTTCCGCTTCCGCCTTCCCCCTTGCAGGGGGCAACACCAGTGGCCCGGCGGAGCCGGTTCCACGGTGTTTGCTGGACTTGCGCTGGTGCTTCGCACTTTGCGCTGTTGGCGGGGTGAATATTTAAGCCAAATTGGCCTCTGGCGCTTATACACTGTGCGCGGGCAGCTATTTAATTTATAGCGTGCACCACTCGTTCTGTGCTTTTTGGGCGGGGTTCTAGAGTGGGTGTTCGGTGTAGAACTGCCCGCCGTGGAACAGCAGGGGGGACGCACCCATGCGGGTGCTGCAGTGCTCCACCTGGCCTACGAAGATCACGTGGTCGCCTTCTTCGTAGCGGCTGCGGTTGAAGCATTCAAAACTGGCTGCCGCACCGCAGAGCAAGGGCGCTCCGGCGGTGCCTTCGGTGAACTCCACGCCGCTCCAGCGGTCTTCGCGCCGGGTGGCAAAACGCTGGGCCAGGTCTTTCTGGTCTGCGGCGAGGATGTTGATGGCGTAGTGGGAGCCGGTGCTGAACGCCGCCATCGAGCCGGCCATCTTGGACAGGCTCCACAGTACCAGCGGCGGGTTCAGCGACACCGAGTTGAACGAGTTGGCGGTCAGCCCCACCAGCTCACCCGCAGCCGTACGCGCCGTGACGATGGTCACGCCGGTGGCAAACATGCCCAGCGCAGTGCGAAACTCGAAGGCGGCAAAGGATGGGGGCTGGGCTTGGGGCGGTGAAGGCATCTGTGTCATGCGCTGGTACGCAGGCAGGCGAACAGCGCAGCAACCAGCACTACGACAACAGCGCTGGTCACCACCAGCCGATCTGCAAACAAACGGCGCATCAGGGGTGTACCCCCAGGCTTCGCTGCGCTCTCGCCATCCCGCTTGCAGAGGGCGACACCTGCGGCCTGGCAGAGCCGGCTCCGTGGTGTCTGCTGGTAGGGGTGGTGCGCAGACCGTGCGTTAAGGCTGCATGTTTCATGGGCATAAACATTTTCGTGAATGGGGCTGGCGGCTACACAAAGCTGTAGCGTTCGGAGTGGTATTTGGAGCGGGGCACTTGCAGCGCATCCAGTGCAGTTTCGATGGCGTCCATCATGGGGTCGGGGCCGCAGATGAAGTATTCGTGGGCGTCGTAGTTGGGTGGCAGGTGGCGTTTGAACAGGTCGGCGGTGATGCGTCCTTGCTCGCCCGTCCAGCCTGGAGGTGGGTTGGACAGTACGTGCACCACGGTCAGGTCGAGCCGTGCCTTGAGCTGTTCCAGCTCTTCGCGAAAGGTGATGGACTCCCAGTCGCGGCTGCCATACAGCAGCACCAGGGGGCGTTTGTCGCCCCGGTCGGCCAGGGTGCGCACCATGCTCATCATGGGGGTGATGCCGATGCCGCCGGCCACCAGCACATGCATGTCAGCCGGGTTGCCGATGGTGAATGCGCCGTAGGGGCCGTCGAGGTAGACGCGCTGGCCCACGGGCACCTGCGCAATCCCCCGGGTGAAGTCGCCGAGGTTGCGGATGCTCATCTCGACGCGGCCGTCGGGCGCTTCGGCGCTGGACGAGAACGAGAACGGATGGGCGGTGATTTTGAACGGGCTGCCCCACAGCGTCAGCCAGCCAAACTGGCCCGGCGTGAAGCGCCAGCCGGTGTGGCCTTCGGGGTGCATCACCAGCGTGACGGTGTCGCCACGCTCGCGGCGAACTTCAGCGACACGGTAGGGGCGGCGCAGCTGGAACAGGGGTTTGAACACGCGCACATACGAGAGCAGCGCCAGCCAGAACACGGCCATGCAGATCCACAGTGCGCGCTTCCAGGGGTCGGCCAGGTAAAAGCCCCAGCCCACCATGTGCACCAGGCCGCCGCCCACGGCTACCAGCGCCAGCACGATGTGGGAGGCGTGCCAGAGTTCGTAGCTGATGCGCAAGCGCACGCGCCACAAGGCGGTCACCACCAGCACCACCAGTGCGCCGAGCGAGCCGAAAGCTGCTACCGCGCCCAGCGGCACGTCCGCCAGGGAGTCGGGCATGCCCAGTTTGTCGGAGCCAATGGCGAGCAGGATCAGCGGGTGCACCACCACCAGGCCCACTGCCACCAGCGACAGGCGGCGGTGGAAGTGGTAGATCACGTCTTCGCCCCAGGGCGCGGTGACGTGGCGAAAGCGCGCCGTCAACCCGAACTGCAGGCCCATCATGGCCAGGCCCGAGTAACCGAGCGCGACCGCGAATTCGGTCCAGAAGTCACGGCTTGGCGGCAGGGTGCCCACCAGCAGCACCAGGAGCGGCGCGAGGATGAACAGCAGGTAGACACACACCCAGGCGCTGTGGCGCAGCAGGTCGCGCAGGCGGGGTGTCAAAGGCATAGGGACAGCAGCAAAAGAGGGGTGAAGGTCAGCACAGTGGCGGCCACGGATAGGCGTTTTAACCGCATGAGGCCAAGTATCGCACCGCGGAAGCGCCATCAAGCCGGCTGAGACACTCGATTTTCCCGCCCAGGTGTCAGGTTCACCACCAGGGTTTGGCGTTCAGGAGAGTGATTTGCGGCGCTCGGCGTGTACCGGGCGCAGAGCCAGTTCGCGGCAAGTCAAAATCGCCGCTTTGTTCATTCACCAACTGATGCGCTGATCGACCTCAAAGTCCGGTGCCGGTTGCGCCGCCAGGTCCCAGTCTGCTGGCTCGGTTTGCGCCCCGTCATCCATCTGCGCATCACTACAGTCATCCCACAGCGGTGGCCCGCGCGCCGGGGAGATGCGGGGTGGCTCTGAATCTGCCCCGATGTGGTCCAGGATGTGCCGGATGTCAGCGCTGTGCGTAATGAACGCGATGATGCGCATCTGCCCGCCACACAGCGGACACAAGAGGGGGAACACCTCGTAGATGCGGGCGATCAGCACCGCCCACAGGTAGTGCGCTGCACGCTTGGGCAGCACCGGCTCGCTCTGGGATGGCAGCGCGCTGCTCATCGGTACCACACCAGGCGCGCACTCCCCCGTGCTGATCGACGCGCCCAGCACGGGAGCGGCTTGCGCCGGTGTCGCCAGCGCCGTCACCGCAGCCCTGAGCGGCGAGTTGGGTGCCAACACGCCAAAATAGCGGTGCCGGTGGGTGCGTGGCGGGGGAACCAGCGCGGCAATGCGGTCGATCAGCTCCAGCGGTGTGAGGTGCAGCTCATCAACCTTGGCACCGCGCTTGTCGCTGGTGGGTTCGCTGCGCTGCTTGCCGCAGCGGTACACCAGTTTGCTTCCCTCTTTGCGTAGGCGCTCCATGGAAAACGGTGGACGCGCGCAATAGCGCAGCAGCCGCTCCAGCGCAGCGCGGTCGTGGGCTTCGATGCAGACACCGGCGTCCACCGAGAAGCCGCTGTGTTTGTAGCCCAGCATGTCTTTGGCGTCACAGTTCTGCCTGGCCGCCCAGGTCGAGCGTGAGATGCACGCCCAGACTGGGCGAATCGCGCTCGACCACGGGGTAGATCAGGTGCGCGAACGGCGCACGGCCGCCGAGGGTGAAGTAGTTGCCCTTGGCCCAGTGCGTCGGCATTGGCGGGCGATGCTCGGGCGCCAGGCCCTGCGTTCGATGCGCCAGCGCGATGGCGCCCAGGCCGGCGGCGTTGACGACCTGACGGGCTTGCAGCACCAGTTCGTCACCGCTCTGGCCGGGGTCGGAAACTCCTATCTTGATAGCTGCTAGCGCCGATCCTGCCTGCGCTGCAAGCCAATTCACCTTGGAATTCACCGCCAGTACGCCACCGGCGTTCTCCACGTCGCCCAGCAGCGACAGCATCAGGCCATGGCTGTCGACGATGCCGGTGGAAGGCGACAGCAGCGCGGCCTGGCAGCTGAGCTGCGGCTCCAGCGCCTGCGCCTCGGCACGCGGGAGCCAGCGCAGGTCGGTCACGCCGTTGGCGACGGCGCGCGCCTCGATGGCGCGCAGTTCGCGCACCTGGGCGTCGTTGCACGCCACGATGAGCTTGCCGCAGCGGCGGTGCGCGATGCCACGCTCGCCGCAGTAGGCGTACAGCATCTGCCGGCCCTGCACGCACAGCCGGCTTTTCAGCGAGCCGGCGGGGTAATAGATGCCGGCGTGGATGACCTCGCTGTTGCGCGCGCTCGTCATGGTGCCGAAGGTGTGTTCAGCCTCCAGCACCATCACCTCGCGCCCAGCCAGGGCCAGCGCGCGCGCCACCGCCAGGCCCACCACGCCGGCGCCGATGACCACGGTATCGACCTGCTCGGCGCTCATGTCTCGAACCCTTCCAGCACGCAAACGGCGTTCTCACCCAGGGCGGCCGCCGCGTAGCCGCCTTCCAGCACGAAGATGACCGGCAGACCGAGCCGCCGCAGCCGCTGGCCAAGGCACGTGAAATCCGCTGCCTGCAGCTGGAAGGTGCTGATCGGGTCGCCCGCGAAGGTGTCCAGCCCCAGCGACACCACCAGCGCATCGGCCCGGTGCCGCGCCACACGCGCGCAGGCCGCTTCGAGCGCGGTGAACCACGTCGCCGCGCTGCTGCCGGCGGGCAGCGGCAGGTTCAGGTTGCAGCCGGCGCCCTCGCCCGCCCCTGTTTCATCGGCGTGGCCCAGGTAGAACGGGTATTCGGTGCGCGGGTCGCCGTGGATGCTGACGAACAGCACATCGGCACGCTCGTAGAAGATGGCCTGGGTGCCATTGCCGTGGTGGTAGTCCACGTCCAGCACGGCCACGCGCGCCGCGCCGCCGTCGCGCAGCGCCTGCGCGGCCACAGCGGCGTTGTTCAGAAAGCAGTAGCCGCCCATGAAATCCGGCCCCGCATGGTGGCCCGGCGGGCGCGTGGCGCAGAACACGGCGCGCTCGCCACCCTGCAGCGCCTGCGCGGCGCTGGCTGCCGCATCGGCGGCCATCTTGGCTGCGGCCCAGGTGCCGGCCGACAAAGGACTGCCGTTGTCCATCGAATACAGGCCCAGGCGCGCGGTGAAGTTGGCCGGCTCCACATCGCTGCGCAGCGTGCGCACGGGCCACACGGAAGGAAACGGCTGCACGTCGGCATTGGCCGCACCCAGCGCCAGCCACTGGTCCCACGCGGTGCGCAGAAAGCAGAGGTAACGCGGCGTGTGGATGCGTGCGAGCTGCGGCGTACTGTCCACCTCGGGCATGCGCAGCGCATGGCCGCGCGCGCGCAAGGCCTGCTCGACAAAATCGGCCCGGGCCGGCCCTTCGAAGCAGGGCACGCGCTCGCCACGAAAGAACTCGAAGCGCGGCGCGTGCTGGCTTTGCCCGGGATTCAGGTAGGTCAGCATGGCGCGATTGTGGGGGATGCGGTGCGCGGTGCGAGGTGCGTCGGCCTGGTCTCACAGCAATGCCGTGCGCTGGCCGACGGGCTCAGCGTTCAGAGCAACGTAAGTTCATGTAGACTTTCAGTCATCGCACCACACCGTGCGACAACCATCCCCAAGGAGTACCCCCATGCACAAGTTCACCCCCGCGCTCATCCTGGCACTGGCCGCCGGCACCTTTGCCGGCAGCAGCCTGGCGATGACCAGCGCCGAATACAGCGCCGCGCGCGACCGCATCAACGCCGACTACAAAGCGGCCAAGGCCCAGTGCGACAAGCTGAAAGGCAACGCCGAGGACATCTGCGAGGAAGAAGCCAAGGGCAAGCGCAACATCGCGCGCGCCGAACTGGAGCAACAGCGCGAGCCGAGCGACAAGAACGCCCGCGCGGTGGAACTGGCCAAGGCCAAGGCCACCTACGAAGTCGCCGAAGAGCGCTGCGACGACCTGCAGGGCGAGGCCGAAGACCGCTGCGAACGCGAAGCGCGCGCTGCCTACGACGCCGCGGTGGAGCGCATTCGCGGCAAGTGATGCTCACCCGGGCGTTGGCGCCGTGGCGCCGGCGCCCCACCCGCCCCGGAGCCCGCCGCCACCGGCGGGTTTTTTCATGCCTTGGGCTGGCGCAGCACCGTGGCGCGGGGCGAGAAGCCGTGGTTCAGCGGCCCCACGCCCTGCCCCGTGGTCACCAGCGCACCTTCCTTGATCGCGTCGAGCACGTAGCTGCGCGCCGCCTCGGCCGCCAGGCGCAGCGGCAAGTCCTGCGCCAGAAACACCGCCAGCGCCGAAGACAGCGTGCAGCCCGCGCCATGCAGGTTGCGCGTGTCCACGCGCTCGTGCTGCATGGCGTGCGGCTCGGCGCCGCGCTCGATCAGCAGATCGAGCACCTGCTCGCCCGGCAGGTGCCCGCCCTTCAGCAGCACGGCGCGCGCGCCCATCTGCAGCAGCGCCTGCGCGGCGATGGGCATGTCGGCCGCGCTTTCCACCGGGCGGCCCAGCAGCAACGCGGCTTCGTCCAGGTTGGGGGTGATCAGTGCGGCGCGCGGAAACAGCTCGGCCACCAGCGCCTGCACGGCCGGCGGCTCGATCAGGCGCGCGCCGGTGGCCGAGGTCATCACCGGGTCGAGCACCACGTGCGGCAGCGCATGGCGGTCGATGGCCTGCGCCACCGTGTGCACCAGCTCGGGCGAATGCAGCATGCCGATCTTCACCGCGTGCACGCCGATGTCGCTGGCCACGGCGTCGATCTGCGCCGCCAGAAAGTCGGGTGGCGCGGCATGGATGCCGGCCACGCCCAGCGTGTTCTGCGCCGTCAGCACGGTGATGGCGCTCATGCCGTAGGCGCCCAGCGCGGCGAAGGTTTTCAGATCGGCCTGGATGCCGGCGCCGCCGCCCGAATCGGAGCCGGCGATGGTCAGTACGCGAAGGTATTCCTGGCTGTGGTCGAGCTTCTTCATGGTCAAAATGGCCTCCAGCGCCCGTCACACAAGCGCGAGCAGCTATGTTAAAAAGAGCAACCGGCAGCGCTGCCCTGACCTGCCGCATCGTGACACAACGCGCTCACGCCGTCACGTGCAGCGACGGGTGCGGCCACGCCGGCACCGGCAGGCGCGGTGCGGCGCGGCCGGCCTGCAGTGCCACCTGCCACGCGGGCAGGGTCTGCGCCGGGTCGTCGCCCAGCCCGCGCACCACGCACACGCCGCTGGCGCCGCTTTGGGCCGCCTGCGCGGCCTGGGCATGGTCCAGGATGCCGCCGATGGCGACCACCGGCACGCCGGCCATGTGCACCCACCAGGCCAGGTTGTCCAGCCCCTGCGGCACCCAGGGCATGGCCTTGGTCAGCGTGGGCCACACGGGGCCGCAGGCCACGACGGATAGGCGTTTTAACCGCATGAGGCCAAGTATCGCACCGCGGAAGCGCCATCAAGCCGGCTGAGACACTCGATTTTCCCGCCCAGGTGTCAGGTTCACCACCAGGGACGGATAGGCGTTTTAACCGCATGAGGCCAAGTATCGCACCGCGGAAGCGCCATCAAGCCGGCTGAGACACTCGATTTTCCCGCCCAGGTGTCAGGTTCACCACCAGGGTTTGGCGTTCAGGAGAGTGATTTGCGGCGCTCGGCGTGTACCGGGCGCAGAGCCAGTTCGCGGCAAGTCAAAATCGCCGCTTTGTTCATTCACCAACTGATGCGCTGATCGACCTCAAAGTCCGGTGCCGGTTGCGCCGCTAGGCCCCAGTCTGCTGGCTCGGTTTGCGCCCCGTCATCCATCTGCGCATCACTACAGTCATCCCACAGCGGTGGCCCGCGCGCCGGGGAGATGCGGGGTGGCTCTGAATCTGCCCCGATGTGGTCCAGGATGTGCCGGATGTCAGCGCTGTGCGTAATGAACGCGATGATGCGCATATGCCCGCCACACAGCGGACACAAGAGGGGGAACACCTCGTAGATGCGGGCGATCAGCACCGCCCACAGGTAGTGCGCTGCACGCTTGGGCAGCACCGGCTCGCTCTGGGATGGCAGCGCGCTGCTCATCGGTACCACACCAGGCGCGCACTCCCCCGTGCTGATCGACGCGCCCAGCACGGGAGCGGCTTGCGCCGGTGTCGCCAGCGCCGTCACCGCAGCCCTCAGCGGCGAGTTTGGTGCCAGCACACCAAAGTAGCGGTGCCGGTGGGTGCGTGGCGGGGGAACCAGCGCGGCGATGCGGTCGATCAGTTCCAGCGGTGTGAGGTGCAGCTCATCTGCCTTGGCACCACGCTTGTCACTGGTGGGCTCGCTGCGCTGTTTGGCACAGCGGTACACCAGTTTGCTTCCCTCTTTGCGTAGGCGCTCCATGGAAAACGGTGGACGCGCGCAATAGCGCAATAGCGCAATAGCGCAGCAGCCGCTCCAGCGCAGCGCGGTCGTGGGCTTCGATGCACACCCCCGCATCCACCGAGAAGCCGCTGTGTTTGTAGCCCAGCATGTCTTTGGCGTCACAGTTCTCCAGCAGGCCCCGAGCAACGAAGGCGCGCAGGATGCGTTTTTGCAGTGTGGTCTGCACTGGGGCCACGGTAGCCGCATCGATGCCGGTGGCCGCGTGAAAGATGACACCCGGCGATGAGATTCGAGGGGTCGCATCAGCATCGCCCTCGCCCTCCACTTCCTCAAACACCCCGTCCACCACACAAACGTGGAAGTGGACGTGTTCATTGAGGCTGGAGCCGAATCGGTGAATGAAGGCGATGGCACCGATGTGCAGGCCTGCCTTGTCCATATGGGCCGCACCGGGGCTGTGGGTCTGCAGAGTTTGTGCGATCACCCGCAGAAAGATGCGCAGCACCATGCTCAGCACCGCTCCGTCGCGTTGCATGAAGTACCGCAACCTCTTGGGCACGGAGAGCACCCACTGGCGCACCGGCAGGCGGGGGAAAACGTGGTCGCTCAGGTGTGCCGCCGTCTCCACCATCCGCCGCGTGGTGCACGAGGGGCAGACTCCCCGGCCTTTGCAGGAGAAGGCTACAAAGTAGTCGTGCCCACAGTCGCCGCAGCGAGCGCGGGCAAAGCCATGGGCAAAGATGCCGCACTCAAGATACTTGGCAAACGCTTTGCGCACGAAGGGCTTGGGGGTGTGGCGAGCCGTACCAGTCGTAGAGGCTGCTGTCAGATCAGAGATCTGTTTATAGGTTCGCGCACAAATCTGCGCTGTGCACCGTGTTTACCGGTTCAGTCGAAAAGTTCACTCAGGAAGCTTTTCTTGCGATACGGTTTGCCATGATGTTCGGCATTTCGCCCCCAACTCGAATCAAGCGCTGCGGAACCACGCTCAGATTGCGCTACGGGTGCGGCCTGTAAGGTGGCGGAGCGTTCAATAATTTTGTCGAGTTCGCCCCGATCCAGCCATACGCCCCGGCATTGCTGACAATAGTCGATCTCGATTCCTTGACGCTCGCTCATCACCAATTGAACATCTTTACAAGTCGGGCACTGCATAATAATTCCTTAATTGATTTTGTCTTGACGCAATAGACGAAGACCATTGAACACGACCAACGAGCTTGCCCCCTGCCGGAGAACACAGCCGTATACATGGTAACTTGGCCATGCCCAAAAAAATGCACTGGCTGAAAGCCTGAAAAGGATCGAGATGAGTGACGGACGTGCTGACGAAAGTACCCAAGCCCTGGATGCGCGCAACGCGCAAGACCGGACGATTTTGACAGCGGTCCTGGTGATCAATCTTGTGCAGTCTGCGGCTGGTGCTGGCATTGGTCTCTGGGCCTCTTCCACCGCATTGATCGGTGCCGCACTGGACAATCTTGCGGATGCATCGGTGTACGCGGTCAGCCTCTACGCAGTGGGGCGGGCCGCCTCAGTAAAAATCCGTGCCGCGAAGTTGTCGGGGTTTCTATTGATCGGTCTGGCCGTCATGCTGCTGGTCGAGGTAGTAAGGCGTTTCGCCGGAGGCGAAGAGCCTGTCGGCGCTGCAATGATGGCCATGGCCGCAGTCAATGCGGTGCTGAATTTGGTCTGCTTAAAGCTGCTCAACAAGCACCGCGGTAACGACGTTAACTTTAAAGCATCTGCGATTTTCACGAGTAACGACTCGATCGTCAACGCTTCTATTGTGCTTTCAGGGGCGCTGGTCTTGTGGCTGGGATCGAACATTCCTGATTTGATCTTGGGCGTTGGAGTTGCGCTGATTGCCGCGAAAGGTGGTCGAGAAATCCTACAGAGCGTGGCTAAACCCGAATAAACGGGGATGCTACCGGGCTGGACAGTGAAGTGTTTAGCTAAGGATTGAGTGTTCAACGGATAGGCGTTTTAACCGCATGAGGCCAAGTATCGCACCGCGGAAGCGCCATCAAGCCGGCTGAGACACTCGATTTTCCCGCCCAGGTGTCAGGTTCACCACCAGGGTTTGGCGTTCAGGAGAGTGATTTGCGGCGCTCGGCGTGTACCGGGCGCAGAGCCAGTTCGCGGCAAGTCAAAATCGCCGCTTTGTTCATTCACCAACTGATGCGCTGATCGACCTCAAAGTCCGGTGCCGGTTGCGCCGCCAGGTCCCAGTCTGCTGGCTCGGTTTGCGCCCCGTCATCCATCTGCGCATCACTACAGTCATCCCACAGCGGTGGCCCGCGCGCCGGGGAGATGCGGGGTGGCTCTGAATCTGCCCCGATGTGGTCCAGGATGTGCCGGATGTCAGCGCTGTGCGTAATGAACGCGATGATGCGCATCTGCCCGCCACACAGCGGACACAAGAGGGGGAACACCTCGTAGATGCGGGCGATCAGCACCGCCCACAGGTAGTGCGCTGCACGCTTGGGCAGCACCGGCTCGCTCTGGGATGGCAGCGCGCTGCTCATCGGTACCACACCAGGCGCGCACTCCCCCGTGCTGATCGACGCGCCCAGCACGGGAGCGGCTTGCGCCGGTGTCGCCAGCGCCGTCACCGCAGCCCTGAGCGGCGAGTTGGGTGCCAACACGCCAAAATAGCGGTGCCGGTGGGTGCGTGGCGGGGGAACCAGCGCGGCAATGCGGTCGATCAGCTCCAGCGGTGTGAGGTGCAGCTCATCAACCTTGGCACCGCGCTTGTCGCTGGTGGGTTCGCTGCGCTGTTTGGCACAGCGGTACACCAGTTTGCTTCCCTCTTTGCGCAGCCTGTCCATCGCAAAGGGTGGGCGGGCGCAATAGCGCAAGAGCCGCTCAAGGCCTGGACGGTCGTGGGATTCAATGCACACCCCGGCATCCACCGAGAAACCGCTGTGTTTGTACCCCAGCATCTCTTTTGCCTCGAAGTTCTCCAGCAGCCCACGGCCCACAAAGGCGCGCAGGATACGTTTTTGCAGTGTGGTCTGCACTGGGGCCACGGTAGCCGCATCGATGCCGGTGGCCGCGTGAAAGATGACACCCGGCGATGAGATTCGAGGGGTCGCATCAGCATCGCCCTCGCCCTCCACTTCCTCAAACACCCCGTCCACCACACAAACGTGGAAGTGGACGTGTTCATTGAGGCTGGAGCCGAATCGGTGAATGAAGGCGATGGCACCGATGTGCAGGCCTGCCTTGTCCATATGGGCCGCACCGGGGCTGTGGGTCTGCAGAGTTTGTGCGATCACCCGCAGAAAGATGCGCAGCACCATGCTCAGCACCGCTCCGTCGCGTTGCATGAAGTACCGCAACCTCTTGGGCACGGAGAGCACCCACTGGCGCACCGGCAGGCGGGGGAAACCGAAAACCGAGGATCGCTGGGTAGTACCGACAAGCCCAGGGCAGGCCTCTGGGCGCCGGAGGTAATGCCCGGCGAGACCGGTTTATCGGGTGTTGCGCCGATGCCCCTTCGGCAAGCTCAGGACAGGCAAGCCCCGTGCGAACGGTTTCCAATGGATTGAACGCAATGGGGTATGCGTCGCTGCGCGCCGTCCTCCGGAGGCAGACGCGCCCCCAGCGCACGGAGTGGATACACCATGGCCTGGTGCGCCGCAGTTCAAGAAAAATCGGGATCCAGCCCATATAGATGGGCGCCATGCGCTATTAAAAGTAGAGCATTCCGCCGTACGTGCAGCACGAAACCATTGAGATCGTGGTGCACCGGCAGCAAAAAAACGGTGCAGCGCCCCCACCAGAAAGGCTGCACCGCTCAGGATGGCGTTTAGACCATCCCCGCTTTCGCCATAGTGGCGAGCCAGATCAGAAATTGTGGCGAATACCGAACTGGATACCGGAGCTGGAGCCGCCTGGGCTGGTCGCGCCGATGCCGTCCGCCACGGCGAAGGCCGTACCGTTGCCCTTGTTCTTCACGCGGCCATAGGTGGTGTACAACACCGTGCGTTTGGACAGCTTGTGCACGTAGCCCACCGCGAAGTGGCTCGCATCGTTGCCGATGTTGGTGGCGTTCACCGTGCCGATGGTCGCGCGGATTTCGCCGGCCTTGCCCACGGGCGCCTGCACGCCGATGGACTGCGAGCGCGTCTTGCTGTCGCCGATCTTGTTCTCACCCCACAGCGCCATCACTTCGACCACGCCGAAGTCGTAGCTGCCGCCGATATTGGTCTGGCGGAAGTCGCCCAGCGCCGCAATCTTGGTGGTGGTGGTGCCAATGGCCACGCTGAAGGGGCCCGCTGCGTAGCCCACGCGAGCGCCCGCCACGTTACCGTCGTTGTTGCCGGTCTGCTCGCCACGGGCGACCATCACCTGGCCGAACAGGCCGCCCATCTTGGGCAGGTGGTAGCCGATGGAGTTGGAAGCGCGCACGTGGGTGATACGGGCCTTCAAGGGATAGAAGATGCCGGCGGCAGAGCCCACGCCGTTGGTGCCGAAGGCGCTGTACTTGGACAGGTTCCAGAAACCGGGCGTGTAGTCACGGCCCAGGCGTACCTCACCCCAGTTGCCCATCAGGCTCACGGTCGAGCGACGGCCGAAGGTCAGGCCGCCGCTTTGGTTCTTCAGGTTGTCGGCGCTGGTGGAGCCACCGGTGCCCACGTCAGGGTTGATGGCGGCTTCCAGGTGGAAGCCAGCCTTCAGGCCGCCCCCCAGGTCTTCCGTGCCGCGAAAGCCGATGCGGCTGGATAGGTTGCCATCGGTGCCCAACTGGTTCACCGAGCCGCTGCCGCTGGCAGAGAAATGCGATACGTTTGTATCGATGAGGCCGAAGATAGTCACGCTGGACTGCGCCTGGGCTGCCACGCCAACGCTGGCCAGAGCCAGGCCGATGGCGATAGGGGAAAGCTTCATGGAGTATCTCCTTGGGGGTTTTGGTAATTTTTCGGGACTGCAGAAAAATTTCTGCGGTGTTCATGCTAAGAAGCACAGCTTTCAATTGGCTGTCCACGGACCCAGGGAAAACACCTGTGCGCGGCAGTGCTATCGTGCCGCGCATGCAATTGCTTCTCGTTGAAGACGACCCCACCATGCAGACCACGCTGACGCGCGCGCTGGAGCGCCGTGGCATACGGGTCACCGCCCTGGGCGAGGGCCACGGCGCACTGGCCCGCTGGAGCAGCCACCCACCCGACGCCGTGGTGCTTGACCTCACCCTGCCCGGGCTCGACGGCCTGCAGGTGCTCGAGCAGGCGCGCGCGCGCGGCTTGCGCACCCCCGTGCTGATCCTCACCGCACGCGGCACGGTGGGCGACCGCGTGGTGGGCCTGAACGCCGGCGCCGACGACTACCTGCCCAAGCCCTTCGACCTGGACGAACTGGAAGCGCGGCTGCACGCCCTGGTGCGCCGCAGTGATGTAACTCAAGCCAAATCGGGCTCAAACTCAATACAGATAGGCGCTGTGCGCTACGAAAAAGAGAGTGGAGCACTGTACCTGGGCGACACGGCCCTGGAGCTCACGCCGCGCGAACTGGCCCTGGTGCACGCGCTGCTGGCGCGGCCCGGCCACGCCGTCACCAAGGAGCGGCTGTATGAGCTGGTGTTTCCGGGCCAGCTGGACGTGCAGTACGAGGCCATCGAAGTGGTGGTGTACCGCTTGCGCAAAAAACTCACCGACACGGGCCTGACCCTCATGACCTTGCGCGGCCTGGGCTACCTGATCAAAGCCGAGGGCGCATGACCCCCCGCCCGGCCGCTCCGAAGGGGGCTCGCACCGCAGTGCGCAGCACGGAGGTTAGCCAATGAACCCCACCACGCCGCGCACGCCCGTCGCTGGCCACCCCGTGGCGCGGCGCGCGCTGTCGCTGCGCGGGGAGTTGCTGCTGGGCATCTTGTTGCCGGTGCTGCTCTTTGTCGGCTTCAACACCTTCAGCCTCTACCGGCAAACGCTCAGTTCACTGCACACCGCCTACGACCGCACGCTGCTCGCATCGGCCAAAAGCATCAGCGAGCAGCTGGACGTGAGCGGTTACGACGACGCCGCCGAGCTGCGCGCAACGGTGCCCTATTCCGCCCTGGAAGCCTTCGAGGCCGACAACCAGAGCCACATGTTCTACCGCATCTCGAACTTGCGCGGCGATCTGATATCGGGCTACGCCGCACTGCCCGTCTGGCGCGGCTCCATTCCGGCACGCCCGCCGTACGCCGCGCTGGTGGATTTTTACAATGACCAGTTTGAGGGCCGACCGGTGCGCGTACGGATAGGCGTTTTAACCGCATGAGGCCAAGTATCGCACCGCGGAAGCGCCATCAAGCCGGCTGAGACACTCGATTTTCCCGCCCAGGTGTCAGGTTCACCACCAGGGTTTGGCGTTCAGGAGAGTGATTTGCGGCGCTCGGCGTGTACCGGGCGCAGAGCCAGTTCGCGGCAAGTCAAAATCGCCGCTTTGTTCATTCACCAACTGATGCGCTGATCGACCTCAAAGTCCGGTGCCGGTTGCGCCGCTAGGTCCCAGTCTGCTGGCTCGGTTTGCGCCCCGTCATCCATCTGCGCATCACTACAGTCATCCCACAGCGGTGGCCCGCGCGCCGGGGAGATGCGGGGTGGCTCTGAATCTGCCCCGATGTGGTCCAGGATGTGCCGGATGTCAGCGCTGTGCGTAATGAACGCGATGATGCGCATATGCCCGCCACACAGCGGACACAAGAGGGGGAACACCTCGTAGATGCGGGCGATCAGCACCGCCCACAGGTAGTGCGCTGCACGCTTGGGCAGCACCGGCTCGCTCTGGGATGGCAGCGCGCTGCTCATCGGTACCACACCAGGCGCGCACTCCCCCGTGCTGATCGACGCGCCCAGCACGGGAGCGGCTTGCGCCGGTGTCGCCAGCGCCGTCACCGCAGCCCTGAGCGGCGAGTTGGGTGCCAACACGCCAAAATAGCGGTGCCGGTGGGTGCGTGGCGGGGGAACCAGCGCGGCAATGCGGTCGATCAGCTCCAGCGGTGTGAGGTGCAGCTCATCAACCTTGGCACCGCGCTTGTCGCTGGTGGGTTCGCTGCGCTGCTTGCCGCAGCGGTACACCAGTTTGCTTCCCTCTTTGCGCAGCCTGTCCATCGCAAAGGGTGGGCGGGCGCAATAGCGCAAGAGCCGCTCAAGGCCTGGACGGTCGTGGGATTCAATGCACACCCCGGCATCCACCGAGAAACCGCTGTGTTTGTACCCCAGCATCTCTTTTGCCTCGAAGTTCTCCAGCAGCCCACGGCCCACAAAGGCGCGCAGGATGCGTTTTTGCAGTGTGGTCTGCACTGGGGCCACGGTAGCCGCATCGATGCCGGTGGCCGCGTGAAAGATGACACCCGGCGATGAGATTCGAGGGGTCGCATCAGCATCGCCCTCGCCCTCCACTTCCTCAAACACCCCGTCCACCACACAAACGTGGAAGTGGACGTGTTCATTGAGGCTGGAGCCGAATGATGGACGCCGCCAACCTTGGGCGCGGCCTGGCATCCAGCCAAGCCACCAGTGCAGGACTGGCGCTGACAGCAGGGAACAACTCTGCAAGCAACGCCGCATCCACTGGCGGCATCACGGCACAGGGAGCCGCCCTGATGAACAGTGGGTACAGCGGTGCGCAGCAAGGGTTGTCGAACGCGGCCCAGACCTATGGGGCGATTGCCAAAACGCAGGCGCAGTCTTCCGACTCTGGAATGTGGGGGGCGCTGGGCTCCGTGGCGGGCAGCTTTGCAGGCAGCGCAAATGGATCAAAGCTGATCGCTTCAGCGTTCTCCGATGTAAATATGAAAGAGAACATCGCACCAATGGACCCAGACGAAGCGCTGGCACAGGTGGATGCAACTCCGGTGTCCACCTACAACTACAAAGTCGGCACACCTGGTGCCGAGGATGCAGGAACCGCGCAGACAGTCGGCCCGATGGCGCAAGACGTCAAGAAAACAATGGGTGAAAAGTTCGCGCCGAAGGGCAAAAAAATAGACCTGATCGCAATGAACGGCATCACCATGGCTGCAGTTCAAGGCCTGAACAACAAGCTCAATCGGGTGATGGCAGCGCAGGGTCTGCCTGTTTGACGCCTGAGATCAGTTGACCAGGATCACGGTGCTTGGAACGCTCTGGAGGTTTGGGCGTTTCAGCTCAGCGTCTCCCGGACTCAAACAGCGGAATGTAACTTCAAATGGCCCCGTCCCGATGTCCTGCAGAACTCTTGTGCTGGTGACCAGCAACTCCTTGCCCAAGCCTTTGCAATATGTCTGCGCCTCGGCAAGGGCCATGCGCTGGCTTTCGCCCACGCTCCCCATTGAGGCCCGGGAGGCGATTCGATACGTGTCTGGGCCAAGTTGCATCGCCCCGGTTGAGCGCGCGACAGTCCCACATCCAGTCAGTAAAGCCACCGCAACCACCACCAGATTCAAAACACGCATGACTCGCTCCTTGTTGAGCCGAAGTGTATTCCCGATTTCAACCCCCGTATCTATTCACGTTCAACCTGCGCATCATCCTTCTTTGAAGTCCGCAGTGTGCAAACACCACTGAAAGGCAGTTTTTCATGAGCAAAAATGCAATCGCGTTTCTGGCCGGTCTTGGCACCGGCTACATGAACGAAACAAAAAGTCAAGAAAAGCAGAAGCGAGACGACGAGGATCGCGCACTTCGCAATGAAGCCGCGCAACTCCAGATCGACGCATCCAAAAAGGCCGTGTCCGACCAGCGCACACTGGCCCAGGCCGGTGCCCCCATTGCCATGACAGAAGGTGTTGGCGGCATGCTCAAGCCGGACACCATGGACAACCGGGATGTGGGTTTGCCGGAAAACGCAGACCTACGGATAGGCGTTTTAACCGCATGAGGCCAAGTATCGCACCGCGGAAGCGCCATCAAGCCGGCTGAGACACTCGATTTTCCCGCCCAGGTGTCAGGTTCACCACCAGGGTTTGGCGTTCAGGAGAGTGATTTGCGGCGCTCGGCGTGTACCGGGCGCAGAGCCAGTTCGCGGCAAGTCAAAATCGCCGCTTTGTTCATTCACCAACTGATGCGCTGATCGACCTCAAAGTCCGGTGCCGGTTGCGCCGCTAGGTCCCAGTCTGCTGGCTCGGTTTGCGCCCCGTCATCCATCTGCGCATCACTACAGTCATCCCACAGCGGTGGCCCGCGCGCCGGGGAGATGCGGGGTGGCTCTGAATCTGCCCCGATGTGGTCCAGGATGTGCCGGATGTCAGCGCTGTGCGTAATGAACGCGATGATGCGCATATGCCCGCCACACAGCGGACACAAGAGGGGGAACACCTCGTAGATGCGGGCGATCAGCACCGCCCACAGGTAGTGCGCTGCACGCTTGGGCAGCACCGGCTCGCTCTGGGATGGCAGCGCGCTGCTCATCGGTACCACACCAGGCGCGCACTCCCCCGTGCTGATCGACGCGCCCAGCACGGGAGCGGCTTGCGCCGGTGTCGCCAGCGCCGTCACCGCAGCCCTGAGCGGCGAGTTGGGTGCCAACACGCCAAAATAGCGGTGCCGGTGGGTGCGTGGCGGGGGAACCAGCGCGGCAATGCGGTCGATCAGCTCCAGCGGTGTGAGGTGCAGCTCATCAACCTTGGCACCACGCTTGTCACTGGTGGGCTCGCTGCGCTGCTTGCCGCAGCGGTACACCAGTTTGCTTCCCTCTTTGCGCAGCCTGTCCATCGCAAAGGGTGGGCGGGCGCAATAGCGCAAGAGCCGCTCAAGGCCTGGACGGTCGTGGGATTCAATGCACACCCCGGCATCCACCGAGAAACCGCTGTGTTTGTACCCCAGCATCTCTTTTGCCTCGAAGTTCTCCAGCAGCCCACGGCCCACAAAGGCGCGCAGGATGCGTTTTTGCAGTGTGGTCTGCACTGGGGCCACGGTAGCCGCATCGATGCCGGTGGCCGCGTGAAAGATGACACCCGGCGATGAGATTCGAGGGGTCGCATCAGCATCGCCCTCGCCCTCCACTTCCTCAAACACCCCGTCCACCACACAAACGTGGAAGTGGACGTGTTCATTGAGGCTGGAGCCGAATCGGTGAATGAAGGCGATGGCACCGATGTGCAGGCCTGCCTTGTCCATATGGGCCGCACCGGGGCTGTGGGTCTGCAGAGTTTGTGCGATCACCCGCAGAAAGATGCGCAGCACCATGCTCAGCACCGCTCCGTCGCGTTGCATGAAGTACCGCAACCTCTTGGGCACGGAGAGCACCCACTGGCGCACCGGCAGGCGGGGGAAGACGTGGTCGCTCAGGTGTGCCGCCGTCTCCACCATCCGCCGCGTGGTGCACGAGGGGCAGACTCCACGGCCTTTGCAGGAGAAAGCGACGAAGTAGTCATGCCCGCAATCCTCGCAACGAGCGCGGGCGAAGCCATGGGCAAAGATGCCGCACTCAAGATACTTGGCAAACGCTTTGCGTACGAAGGGCTTGGGGGTGTGGTGGTCGCACTGGCCGTCGAACTGACCCGCGCTGGCCAACTCTAGCCAGGTCTCGTAGTGCTCGGCTACCGTTTGGTACAGCAGCGTGCGTTCGGGGTGGCGTGGGTTGTAGAGTTTGGGTTTTGCAGTGATTGGCATGAATACTGTACAAATGCACAGTATTCTGCGGCGATTGTTTGGGTACGCAAAGCACAAGGCCCGAACCGTCGCCAGTTCGGGCCTTGGCAGGGTAGCTTGGCTGCGGACTTACTTGCGCGCAGGCGGCACATCCGTGCAGCTGCCATGCGCCACTTCCGCCGCCATGCCAATGGATTCGCCAAGGGTTGGATGCGGGTGGATGGTCTTGCCGATGTCCACTGCGTCGGCACCCATCTCGATGGCCAGCGCGATCTCGCCAATCATGTCGCCTGCGTGCGTGCCGACCATGCCGCCGCCCAGGATCTTGCCGTGACCATGCGCCTCTGGCGAGTCGTCGAACAGCAGCTTGGTGACGCCTTCGTCGCGCCCGTTGGCAATGGCACGGCCGGAGGCGGCCCAGGGGAACAGGCCTTTCTTGACCTTGACGCCCTGGGCCTTGGCCTGGTCTTCGGTCAGGCCGACCCAGGCGACTTCGGCTGTTGAAGTTGATGCGCTTCAAATACTTGCCAATCAACGCCAGACCGGCCTGGTGGCTCAAGTCGTAGGGCAATTGTTTGATGATGAAATCGGTCATGGGCTCTTCACCTGCTGGGTGAAGCAGCACATGGGGTCTAATTCTATTTCCACTTCAATAAAGCCATAATATGGAATCCAAGCCACTTAGGATTTAGCTATGGCCAGAATTGCGCGCGGGGAAGATGTTGTTGATAGTGCGATGCAAGTCATCGCCAACGCTGTAACGGTCGAACAGTTGCGCCAAGCGCAGGCGGTAGTTCTGCCGCTGCGATTTTCGATGAGCCTGAAACAAACTGCTGAGGCAACCGGACTGTCCGTTAGCTGGGTCAGCAAGCAGCGCAACCGATTCATCCAGGGAAAAGCCGTAGGCGATGGCACTGTGCCTGCACGTGGCGGGCGGCGCAGGCAAAACTTCACACGGGAAGAAGAGGCGGCTGTACTCAAACCGTTTCTGGCGCAAGCCCGCGAGGGTGCCATCCTGGTGGTCGCTCAAATCAAGCACGACCTTGAGGCGGCACTGGGACGGACCATGTCGCTGTCGTCCGTTTATACGCTGCTGCACCGCCATGATTGGCGAAAGCTGGCCCCGGACAAGCGCCACCCACAGAATGACCCAGTGGCTCAGGAAGAGTGGAAAAAAAACTCCTCGAAACGCTCCAAGACCTCTGCAAAGACTGGCAAGGAAAACCCATCCGGTTGATGTTTCAAGACGAGGCGCGCTTTGGACGAATCAACGATGTGCGCCGTTGCTGGGCACCAAAACCGATTCGCCCTTTGTGCCAAGCCATGCTCACCCATGAGTACACCTATGCCTACGCATCATGTGAGCCCGCCACAGGCACGATGGATGCCTTGATCCTGCCTCAAGTCAACACACAGTGCATGCAGATATTTCTGGACACCGTGGCAGCAAGACATGTCAATGATCACATCGTGATGGTGATGGACGGAGCCGGTTGGCACTCAAGCAAGAAACTTGTTGCTCCATCCAACATCCGCTTGCTCGCACTGCCACCCTACGCCCCTGAACTCAATCCGGTTGAACATCTCTGGGATGAACTGCGCGAGAAGTGTTTTCACAATAAGGTCTTCTCCTGCCTTGACGCACTTGAAGACGACTTGGCGATGGGATTATTGGCCATGGAAAACACACCAGAAGTAGTTCGGTCAATTACCAACTGGCCTTGGATTATTGATGTCTTATCGAAGTGGAAATAGAATAAGCCGTTGATTTCAATAGAGAATCTGAGACTTTTTGACTGCCAAGTCACGGATTCAGGTTTTATAGTATCATCACAAAAATCAAAAGCAAAAGATTGTAAGTCGTTCATAAACCGTCAACTCCCCCACGGCTGCACCCCTACGGGTGGCCTGCACCGGCAAGCCGGGGGTTTCCCGCGCAACACCAGGATGAAAATAGCAAACCCCTATCAAGCAATCTCAATGCGTGGCTCCCGTGGATTTACGCTTCTGGAGGTTGTTGTTACCATGGCTATTGCGGCCATTCTCATGGGTCTTGCTTTGCCAAGTTTTGCGAAACTGATCAACAAAAACAGATTATCAGCAACCACCAGTGATTTTGTGATTGCGCTTAATACCGCTCGCGTTGAAGCGGTGCGTCAGGGGCAGAGAGTCACGCTGTGCCCAAGCAATAACAATACTCAGTGTGGTGGCTCATGGGAAAACGGATGGATTATTTTCAATGATCCCAATCGAAACGCCACAGTCGATACAAATACAGGAGAAAGTGTTTTTCATGCCGGAGCCGGTGCATCAAGCGGCATCACTATCGAGGACAACCTGACGTCACTCAACAATACCAAGCATATTTTTTATACAGCGGATTCAACAGCCAAGGTAACCGGAGACGCATTTCCTGTGACGATCAGCATTCGAAGCA
The DNA here is from genome assembly GCA_026314275.1 of Comamonadaceae bacterium AAW. GTDB lineage: Bacteria > Pseudomonadota > Gammaproteobacteria > Burkholderiales > Burkholderiaceae_C > JAGOEY01. The sequence goes on along the minus strand of CP111109.1, from coordinate 1,572,063 downwards.
ATGGAAGTCATTATGCTCAAGATGGTTTGCGGTGTATTTCCATTAACATGTCAGGTCGCGCCAGCGTCAAAACACCCAGCGCACAAAACTGCAATTAAATTAAAAGCCCAATGAGCATGCTATTTCAAGATCAAGCAAAAAAAAGCAAAAAAGCTGGCGCTGCATTTTGCCTGCGCGGTCGTGGTGAAAAGGGCTTCACGCTCATTGAGTTGCTGGTCACGCTGCTGGTGACTTCATTCGGTGTGCTGGGCCTAGCAGCCCTGCAGGTCTACAGCCTCAAAACGAGTCAATCTGCCGCGCTGCAAGCTCAGGCCAACATCTTGGCGTACGACATGCTCGACCGCATGCGAGCGAACCGCACCAAGGCGCAAAACGGCAACTACAACATCGCTCAGAGAGCTGCCACGCCGAGCAACACCAGCACGATCGAGAACACCGATATCAAACAATGGCGCGACATGCTTGAGGCAAGCCTGCCCAGCGGCAACGGCTGGATTGCTTGCGAATTGACAAACAACACATGCCGCATCGATGTGAGCTGGATAAATCTCACGCCAGCCGATCAGTCGCAGTCCACGCGCGTCATCACACTTGTGAGCAGATTGTAAACCACCCCACGTCTAAGGACGGGGGCTTTGAAATCGCAAGATAGAGAGACCCACGGTTTACCAGACCAAGAAAAGAATTATTCATGAGCAACCGGAATTCACCCGCATGCACCGATCGCGCCGCAGCACCGCTTCAGAAGAAAGTGGCAAAAGGCAAATCGGCGAGACACGCGAGACACAGAGGAGTTACGCTGATCGAACTGATGATCTCCATGACGCTCGGTCTCGTTGCGATTGGCGCTCTGGGAAGTCTCTTCGTGGCAAGCAAACAAATCTCGCGCATTCAGGAAAACCTGGGCGACGTTCAGGAGGCTGGACGTTTGGGCTTCGAGGTGCTCGCTCGCGAGGTCCGCATGGCTGGACATCTAGGATGTCCGCGCACCGGTCGGGTCGTCAACCTTCTGAAAAATCAGGGATCTGACTGGTGGGCGAACGCCTTCGCGGCTCCTATCGCCGGCTACGACGAAGCGCAGACGTTTGCTCCGGCGACGACTCGCATCGCAGGCACCGATGTTCTGACAATCCTGCGTGCTGGCAACAACAGCATGAGCGTGACGGGTTTTGATAATACCAACGAAAGGTTCACGCTTAACAAGGCGCACACCTTCAAAAACAACGGTGTCGCGATCGTCTGTGATAACGCGCAGGCATCCGTCTTCCACCTCGCAACGCCTTCGGGAAGCCAGTTTGACATCCAGGCCAAAAGCAATGGCACAACAGGCAATTGTTCTGCGTACGTTGGACACCCCGGATCCTGCCCAGCCAGCGCCGCCTCAGAGGTCGCAGGCAGCTGCTCCGGTGGGCTGCGGCCTTGCGATTACACCTACGGCGCGGACGCAACGGTCTCTCCGTACGAGGCCACGGCCTTCTACATTGGCACCAACGATAACGGCGTGCGAGCGCTGTTCCGGATGAATCTGAGCAACGCTTTTGCTGCACAGGAAATCATCGAAGGCGTCTGGGACATGCAGCTTCTGTATGGACAGGACACGAACGCGGACGGACAGGCCGACCGGTACCAGAGCGCCACACAGCTGGGCGCACCAGGCAGCGCAAACTGGGCTCAGGTCGTGAGCGTTCAGGTCAACCTGGTCACTTACTCGCCCGAGAACAACGTCACGACCGACAAACAGCAGTACACCGCTGGATTCACCAGCACGAGCAAAACCACGGCTACAGACAATCATTTGCGCAAAGCATTTTCCGGAACAGCATTCGTGCGAACTCCATTTAACTGACCCATGTTGATTTTCTATTGATTGCCCGTCGACTTCCTTGCAAGCAGCCCGCATGAAAAAAATTCGCATAAAACAACACGCCCCCAGAGATCAAAAGGGAGCTGCATTGGTCATCAGTCTTATTTTGATGCTGGCACTGACTATTGTTGCTTTGAATTCTGCGAGCAGCACGCTGCTGCAGACCAAAATGTCAACCGCCATCTCGGATCGAAATCTGGCGCTGCAGTCAGCTGAATTTGCCGCCCGAGTTGGTGAGGAGCAACTTCAAGCATGGGTTCAATCACAGAATAACATCATCAACAGCAACAGCGCTCAAAAAAGCAATCAGGCTGGCACGTACCTACACAATCCTAATGCAGAGGTTCAACCTTGGGAGTTTGGGACTGCAAAATGGGATGGTACCGACTCGATAGATGCTGGAGAGATTTTAGGATCAAAAACCATCCAGAATCCGCGGTGGATGCTGACTATTTATCCGGAAAATCCAAACGCCCAGTCGCCGCTGAGCGAAGGAGCGGAGCAAGGCGCCATACCTCAGATAACGGGTCGACGCTACACCATTACTGCAATGGGGTGGGGCTCCAGTATTTCAACCCGCTCAAAAATTCAAATTGAATACTATTCAACTTTTTAGTTTTTTTTGCATCGCAGGTCATGGTTTTGTAACGGAAATCCCACTCAAACTTATCACGAGCTGCCTCGGCTTATTTGCATCATGAACACCTCCAAATACATCAAGCTCTGCACGCTAACTTTGATTCTGCTTGCCTTGACGAAAACAAATATCGCGCATGCGAATGTTTGCGGCGGCGCAATTGGGCCTGGCGTATTCAATGTGTTTTCAAATGGCAAGGTTGCCATCACCAATCAACAGTCCTACATCAACGAAACGGATACTTGTAAAGTTAATTTTTCAGGATCAACCAATATCAATGTTGGCACGACAGACTACTTCCAGCCCACTCGAAAATTTTGCGGCGTTACGCCAACCAATGTCACTTTGCCAAAACTCACATTACCGACTTTTCCCAGCGATTTTCGCAACGTAGATATCTCAACCAGAAATCAAGGATCTTCCATTACGGTGAACGGAGTCGAATACCAGAGTCATGCAAATAATTCTCGCTGGTGCCGCAGCCCCACTGAAGATGGTAATCGATGCCAAAATGGTCAGTCAGGCATGACTCAGTACACCCAGATTGATGGCGTCACGCTTCCAACAACCACCAACAGCAACTTCATCTTCTCGAATGCGATACAGAATGTCTATGACGATCTGACCTTTGCCAGCTCAAATATCTATTTCAGATACAACGGAACACAACCATTTATCATTGACACCTATTCTCTCGGCAGTCAACCAGTCGTCACTTTTGAGCCTGGAACGTATTTTTTCAGAAGTTTCAATCTTAATGACTTTTCGTTGATCAATGTGTCCGATGCAGCTGGCGACGGCAGTGGCAAAGTCAAGATTTATATTCAAGATGGCGCCAACACCAAAATGATTGGCAATCAGTCATGCTTCAACATGGCCGGCGTCACAACAATCAATCAATGCTCAAGCAAAGGCACTCCGAATTTGAGCACGCTTCAGGCTCAGCGCCCAGAAAAGCTGGCCTTTTATATTTATACAGGGGATGTTGTTTTTGGTGATACAACCTTTGTCTCGGCATCCATTTATCTTAACAATGGAACCCTCAGAATTTTGGGTAATGACAGAACAACTTTCGTAGGGGAGGCCCTGGCAAGCAACATCCGTCTTGGAAACATGAACAGCTTCATGCATTACAAAGACACCGATACTTTTTCATCTCTGTATGGAGGCGGGGGCGCTTCATCGGTGAAGTCGGGCGAATTTAGCTTGGCACCACCCGCTGTGCCGAAGATCGCGGGCACTGGAGACTTGACGTTCATGACCTCGCAGTCGGAGCTTAATCCCAGCGGCACTCCAGCGACCAAGTGGGCAGGCTATCTGAGGGCTTATCCCTTTGTCACCACCGGTGCGACAGCAACCACTCCGACATGGACAATGGGCAACACAGACATTGATGGTGCGGCGACAAACAACCCAATAGAACGTCTGGCCGCCGCCTGGGACTCCTACATCGGGTTACCCAACGGGACGCAGCCAGTCATCTACAAAAACCGCGTTTTGATGACATCAAGTGATGGAAGCCTGTACATGGTCAACCGGGCAACCGGCGCTTATATAAGCAAGTGGACGCCCCCAGTGATCGCCACACACCTGAGCGGCATGACGCAGTCTTCGCAGAACGCCGCTTACGAGATTTTTCTGAAAAGCGATGCGATGGAGGGGCAGCTCGCTGTCTTTGCCGCGAGTGGACTGATCGAAGACGCCACGCAGAGCAATACCACCAACCCCAAAACAGGCTATATCTTTGGCACAGCCAAAGGGGGGCGATCCACTACGCACTGAGTGTCGCTGCCGATGGAGCGATGACCTCGCACTGGAACGACAACCGCAAGGCCGACAACACAAGCGCGACCGCCTTTGCCGATTTGACCGGTACATCACCGAACTCCGCTGCGCCTGTGGTTTACAACGACACGCACGTCATCTACCTCGTCAATAACCGCAGGGTGGTGCGCGAGATCACGCGCACGGATGTCGAATACACGGACGCAAGCGAACTTGATCTGGACGCCACAGCTGCTGTGTCTCGCCCCACGTCCACGCCGCTGGTTGCCAATAACAGGGGAGTCCTGACCCTCTACCTGGGTGGACAGAAAGGTGAAATCTTCACTGGCACTGTGACTGGAACGCTTGCTGAACTGAATGTGGTCACGGGCACCAACAACAACAGCACAAACAGTTTCGGAGCGATCGAGCCGATTATCTTCATCTCCTACGCACAGATGAACACCAACGAATACCTCACCGCTCAATCAGATAAGCGTGTCAGCGTATTTCGGAAAAGAGCATCAGAGACGCAGTGGTCTCGAATTTGGACATCCTTTGTTGGCGGATCTCAGGTGACGGATTCAGGTGTCACGATTCAACCCACCATTCAGAGCCTTCCAGCGGGCGGTCGAATTTCAGCTAAATCGCTGGTGCTGGGTGGCAAGGTTTTTGTGCCCTTTGAGGGCGCTCAAAATGCTTCAACCTGCTCAAATGAAGCCTTTCAGTACATTTTCAATCTCGACCCAACAGCCACCCAGCTTTTCGGGGCGTACTACTTCAACACCGAGACCACTAGCTTCATCACGCTGGGTACGGGTCGCGCATTCAGCCCGCAGGCCATGATTTTTCGGGGAAAGCTTCATGTGCAGGGCTCCAGCGAGAAAAATTCCACAGCCAGTGGTGGCCGCACGGGTGGCGGTCTGGACAACCCCATCGAGATGCGCTCCCTGAGCAGCCCCACAGGTCGTCGCGGCTGGAGAGAGGTGATCGAAGACTGATCAGCAACAATTGTTCTTCTTTTTTCATCTAAATCTGATTTTGAAATTTTGATCATGAAAAAACACAAGGGATTCACACTGATCGAGATCATGGTCGTTGTTGCCATTCTTGGTATTCTTGTGTCTATTGCCTATCCGAGTTATCAGGATAGTGTAATGAAAAGTAGACGCGCTCAAGCCAAATCGGTGTTGCTTGAACTCGCTCAATTCATGGAGAGAAACTACACTACCACTGGCGACTACTCCAAGTTGTCCAGCGGCACCGCGGTGACATTGCCCTCACTTCAGGGTGCCACCTCGCTTGCAGGTCATTACACGTTTTCCCTGGGCAGCCCACTCAGCAGTTCAAACTTCTCCATTATTGCAACACCCACCGGTGTGCAACTCGCCAAAGATCTTCGCTGCGGCACGCTGACGCTCAACAACGTGGGCATAAAATCCATATCGGGCACCGGTACCATTAAGGATTGCTGGTGAATATTTTTTAGGGCTTAACCCATCTCGTTATACACAAGTCACCCCTCTGATTCGAGCTCTCGGGCATAGCGCGTTCCCTGGACAAAGACGGCGATGTCCCTCATGCCCAGCCAGAGTGTTTTGGCCCCCGGCTCCCCATCTCCCTTTCTGCCCAGAAAGCCCCCGAGTTGGGCAATCAGGCGGATGACGGTGTTGGCCGTGGGTACCGCTTTGGGCGGGGGTTTTTTGTTCAGGATGAAGGCCGCACGCCACTCATCGGCCTCAAACAGCACGTCCGCTGGTAAGTCCGGCAGGGTGCGCCCCAGGCGCATGAGTCGGTTGATGCGCCAGGCAATGATCATGTACAGCGCCTGCGCCGTTTGCAGCTTCTTGGTGTCGCTAAGCTGCAGGTTTTCCACCTGCAAGCCCACCTTGAGCACCGAGAAGAACATCTCAATCTCCCAGCGGGCGCGGTACCAGTCGATCAGCTCACACGCCTCTTGCAGCGTCGTGGCCGCCCGGTTGGTCAGCAGCCGCCAGACCACGGGTTTGGTACCTGCGGGGGCATTGATTTCTGAGGCTACCAGGCAGGTGACTTCGATCTGCCCCTTCTCCTTGCCTTTCTCTTTCCCATCGTCCTTCTCCTTCTTTTTGCCATCGCTCAGGCTCAGGCGCTGCATGCGGATCTCTTGCCTGACCGTCCTGGCCTTGCGCCCGCGCCCGCCGGGCATCTGGAAGACCACCTGGCCGATGCACTCGCTTTGCATGACCTCCTCCCAGAGCTTGCCCCCCTGGGGCAGAGCCCGGTTGTGTTGGCAGCGCACGAGGTAGTCCGCCGCATGCGCCAACTCCTGCGCCTTGACCATCAGCGCCAATAGGTCGGACTCGCGGTCGCCCACAAAGACGTGTCGGGTCCCTGGCAGTTTGAGCGCTTGCTCGGCCACGATCTCGTAGCTCTCCACCCAGCGCCTGCTCTCCAGCAGTCCGCCCCTGGGTGCGTCGCCGTCCTTGAACTCCCGCGCCCACATCCAGGCGTTGATGATGCCCAGTGGCTCGCGCTCGGGTGTGACGACATACGTCGGGTGCAGGTACATGCCACGCTGGGCTTCGTAGCTCAGCGGCCCCAGTCCCTGCATTTGCTGCCCGTTGTAGTCCAGCTCTGTGGTGTCCTGTATGCACAGCACCACGCTGTGCTGGGCCATGCGCTTTTGGCTGGCATCCCAGTGCGCGGCCATCACGCTGTCCCAGCTGACCTCAGCGTTGCCCAAAAACCGGTAGGCCGCCACCGTCTCGCTCCAGCTCGCACACGCCCCTGGAATGCTGGCTCCGGGCTTTTGGCTCAGCCGCTCTGCCAGCAGCACCGCTCGCCGGTTCAGCCGGGGATCTCCCAAGTCCAACGTCTCGAATTCTTCCTCTGCCCAGTCCATCTTCACGCCCCAGTCAGTCCAAAACCGCTATCGTAGAACTTGTGGACTTGTGGACTTGTGTATAACGAGATGGGCCTAACGATGTGGTAATTAAAAATTCTTCAAAGCGAGTTGATAAAATATCGACATTTATATACATAAATGATTTTACAAATAAAGTTCAAAACTATCAAAAATATTCATTGGAAACGCTAAATAGCTGGGTTGATGATCAAATTTTAAAAGATTATAAAATTTCGCGTTGCTCAAGAGAATATTACGGATAGGCGTTTTAACCGCATGAGGCCAAGTATCGCACCGCGGAAGCGCCATCAAGCCGGCTGAGACACTCGATTTTCCCGCCCAGGTGTCAGGTTCACCACCAGGGTTTGGCGTTCAGGAGAGTGATTTGCGGCGCTCGGCGTGTACCGGGCGCAGAGCCAGTTCGCGGCAAGTCAAAATCGCCGCTTTGTTCATTCACCAACTGATGCGCTGATCGACCTCAAAGTCCGGTGCCGGTTGCGCCGCTAGGTCCCAGTCTGCTGGCTCGGTTTGCGCCCCGTCATCCATCTGCGCATCACTACAGTCATCCCACAGCGGTGGCCCGCGCGCCGGGGAGATGCGGGGTGGCTCTGAATCTGCCCCGATGTGGTCCAGGATGTGCCGGATGTCAGCGCTGTGCGTAATGAACGCGATGATGCGCATATGCCCGCCACACAGCGGACACAAGAGGGGGAACACCTCGTAGATGCGGGCGATCAGCACCGCCCACAGGTAGTGCGCTGCACGCTTGGGCAGCACCGGCTCGCTCTGGGATGGCAGCGCGCTGCTCATCGGTACCACACCAGGCGCGCACTCCCCCGTGCTGATCGACGCGCCCAGCACGGGAGCGGCTTGCGCCGGTGTCGCCAGCGCCGTCACCGCAGCCCTCAGCGGCGAGTTTGGTGCCAGCACACCAAAGTAGCGGTGCCGGTGGGTGCGTGGCGGGGGAACCAGCGCGGCGATGCGGTCGATCAGTTCCAGCGGTGTGAGGTGCAGCTCATCTGCCTTGGCACCACGCTTGTCACTGGTGGGCTCGCTGCGCTGTTTGGCACAGCGGTACACCAGTTTGCTTCCCTCTTTGCGTAGGCGCTCCATGGAAAACGGTGGACGCGCGCAATAGCGCAATAGCGCAATAGCGCAGCAGCCGCTCCAGCGCAGCGCGGTCGTGGGCTTCGATGCACACCCCCGCATCCACCGAGAAGCCGCTGTGTTTGTAGCCCAGCATGTCTTTGGCGTCACAGTTCTCCAGCAGGCCCCGAGCAACGAAGGCGCGCAGGATGCGTTTTTGCAGTGTGGTCTGCACTGGGGCCACGGTAGCCGCATCGATGCCGGTGGCCGCGTGAAAGATGACACCCGGCGATGAGATTCGAGGGGTCGCATCAGCATCGCCCTCGCCCTCCACTTCCTCAAACACCCCGTCCACCACACAAACGTGGAAGTGGACGTGTTCATTGAGGCTGGAGCCGAATCGGTGAATGAAGGCGATGGCACCGATGTGCAGGCCTGCCTTGTCCATATGGGCCGCACCGGGGCTGTGGGTCTGCAGAGTTTGTGCGATCACCCGCAGAAAGATGCGCAGCACCATGCTCAGCACCGCTCCGTCGCGTTGCATGAAGTACCGCAACCTCTTGGGCACGGAGAGCACCCACTGGCGCACCGGCAGGCGGGGGAAAACGTGGTCGCTCAGGTGTGCCGCCGTCTCCACCATCCGCCGCGTGGTGCACGAGGGGCAGACTCCCCGGCCTTTGCAGGAGAAGGCTACAAAGTAGTCGTGCCCACAGTCGCCGCAGCGAGCGCGGGCAAAGCCATGGGCAAAGATGCCGCACTCAAGATACTTGGCAAACGCTTTGCGCACGAAGGGCTTGGGGGTGTGGCGAGCCGTACCAGTCGTAGAGGCTGCTGTCAGATCAGAGATCTGTTTATAGGTTCGCGCACAAATCTGCGCTGTGCACCGTGTTTACCGGTTCAGTCGAAAAGTTCACTCAGGAAGCTTTTCTTGCGATACGGTTTGCCATGATGTTCGGCATTTCGCCCCCAACTCGAATCAAGCGCTGCGGAACCACGCTCAGATTGCGCTACGGGTGCGGCCTGTAAGGTGGCGGAGCGTTCAATAATTTTGTCGAGTTCGCCCCGATCCAGCCATACGCCCCGGCATTGCTGACAATAGTCGATCTCGATTCCTTGACGCTCGCTCATCACCAATTGAACATCTTTACAAGTCGGGCACTGCATAATAATTCCTTAATTGATTTTGTCTTGACGCAATAGACGAAGACCATTGAACACGACCAACGAGCTTGCCCCCTGCCGGAGAACACAGCCGTATACATGGTAACTTGGCCATGCCCAAAAAAATGCACTGGCTGAAAGCCTGAAAAGGATCGAGATGAGTGACGGACGTGCTGACGAAAGTACCCAAGCCCTGGATGCGCGCAACGCGCAAGACCGGACGATTTTGACAGCGGTCCTGGTGATCAATCTTGTGCAGTCTGCGGCTGGTGCTGGCATTGGTCTCTGGGCCTCTTCCACCGCATTGATCGGTGCCGCACTGGACAATCTTGCGGATGCATCGGTGTACGCGGTCAGCCTCTACGCAGTGGGGCGGGCCGCCTCAGTAAAAATCCGTGCCGCGAAGTTGTCGGGGTTTCTATTGATCGGTCTGGCCGTCATGCTGCTGGTCGAGGTAGTAAGGCGTTTCGCCGGAGGCGAAGAGCCTGTCGGCGCTGCAATGATGGCCATGGCCGCAGTCAATGCGGTGCTGAATTTGGTCTGCTTAAAGCTGCTCAACAAGCACCGCGGTAACGACGTTAACTTTAAAGCATCTGCGATTTTCACGAGTAACGACTCGATCGTCAACGCTTCTATTGTGCTTTCAGGGGCGCTGGTCTTGTGGCTGGGATCGAACATTCCTGATTTGATCTTGGGCGTTGGAGTTGCGCTGATTGCCGCGAAAGGTGGTCGAGAAATCCTACAGAGCGTGGCTAAACCCGAATAAACGGGGATGCTACCGGGCTGGACAGTGAAGTGTTTAGCTAAGGATTGAGTGTTCAACGGATAGGCGTTTTAACCGCATGAGGCCAAGTATCGCACCGCGGAAGCGCCATCAAGCCGGCTGAGACACTCGATTTTCCCGCCCAGGTGTCAGGTTCACCACCAGGGTTTGGCGTTCAGGAGAGTGATTTGCGGCGCTCGGCGTGTACCGGGCGCAGAGCCAGTTCGCGGCAAGTCAAAATCGCCGCTTTGTTCATTCACCAACTGATGCGCTGATCGACCTCAAAGTCCGGTGCCGGTTGCGCCGCCAGGTCCCAGTCTGCTGGCTCGGTTTGCGCCCCGTCATCCATCTGCGCATCACTACAGTCATCCCACAGCGGTGGCCCGCGCGCCGGGGAGATGCGGGGTGGCTCTGAATCTGCCCCGATGTGGTCCAGGATGTGCCGGATGTCAGCGCTGTGCGTAATGAACGCGATGATGCGCATCTGCCCGCCACACAGCGGACACAAGAGGGGGAACACCTCGTAGATGCGGGCGATCAGCACCGCCCACAGGTAGTGCGCTGCACGCTTGGGCAGCACCGGCTCGCTCTGGGATGGCAGCGCGCTGCTCATCGGTACCACACCAGGCGCGCACTCCCCCGTGCTGATCGACGCGCCCAGCACGGGAGCGGCTTGCGCCGGTGTCGCCAGCGCCGTCACCGCAGCCCTGAGCGGCGAGTTGGGTGCCAACACGCCAAAATAGCGGTGCCGGTGGGTGCGTGGCGGGGGAACCAGCGCGGCAATGCGGTCGATCAGCTCCAGCGGTGTGAGGTGCAGCTCATCAACCTTGGCACCGCGCTTGTCGCTGGTGGGTTCGCTGCGCTGTTTGGCACAGCGGTACACCAGTTTGCTTCCCTCTTTGCGCAGCCTGTCCATCGCAAAGGGTGGGCGGGCGCAATAGCGCAAGAGCCGCTCAAGGCCTGGACGGTCGTGGGATTCAATGCACACCCCGGCATCCACCGAGAAACCGCTGTGTTTGTACCCCAGCATCTCTTTTGCCTCGAAGTTCTCCAGCAGCCCACGGCCCACAAAGGCGCGCAGGATACGTTTTTGCAGTGTGGTCTGCACTGGGGCCACGGTAGCCGCATCGATGCCGGTGGCCGCGTGAAAGATGACACCCGGCGATGAGATTCGAGGGGTCGCATCAGCATCGCCCTCGCCCTCCACTTCCTCAAACACCCCGTCCACCACACAAACGTGGAAGTGGACGTGTTCATTGAGGCTGGAGCCGAATCGGTGAATGAAGGCGATGGCACCGATGTGCAGGCCTGCCTTGTCCATATGGGCCGCACCGGGGCTGTGGGTCTGCAGAGTTTGTGCGATCACCCGCAGAAAGATGCGCAGCACCATGCTCAGCACCGCTCCGTCGCGTTGCATGAAGTACCGCAACCTCTTGGGCACGGAGAGCACCCACTGGCGCACCGGCAGGCGGGGGAAACCGAAAACCGAGGATCGCTGGGTAGTACCGACAAGCCCAGGGCAGGCCTCTGGGCGCCGGAGGTAATGCCCGGCGAGACCGGTTTATCGGGTGTTGCGCCGATGCCCCTTCGGCAAGCTCAGGACAGGCAAGCCCCGTGCGAACGGTTTCCAATGGATTGAACGCAATGGGGTATGCGTCGCTGCGCGCCGTCCTCCGGAGGCAGACGCGCCCCCAGCGCACGGAGTGGATACACCATGGCCTGGTGCGCCGCAGTTCAAGAAAAATCGGGATCCAGCCCATATAGATGGGCGCCATGCGCTATTAAAAGTAGAGCATTCCGCCGTACGTGCAGCACGAAACCATTGAGATCGTGGTGCACCGGCAGCAAAAAAACGGTGCAGCGCCCCCACCAGAAAGGCTGCACCGCTCAGGATGGCGTTTAGACCATCCCCGCTTTCGCCATAGTGGCGAGCCAGATCAGAAATTGTGGCGAATACCGAACTGGATACCGGAGCTGGAGCCGCCTGGGCTGGTCGCGCCGATGCCGTCCGCCACGGCGAAGGCCGTACCGTTGCCCTTGTTCTTCACGCGGCCATAGGTGGTGTACAACACCGTGCGTTTGGACAGCTTGTGCACGTAGCCCACCGCGAAGTGGCTCGCATCGTTGCCGATGTTGGTGGCGTTCACCGTGCCGATGGTCGCGCGGATTTCGCCGGCCTTGCCCACGGGCGCCTGCACGCCGATGGACTGCGAGCGCGTCTTGCTGTCGCCGATCTTGTTCTCACCCCACAGCGCCATCACTTCGACCACGCCGAAGTCGTAGCTGCCGCCGATATTGGTCTGGCGGAAGTCGCCCAGCGCCGCAATCTTGGTGGTGGTGGTGCCAATGGCCACGCTGAAGGGGCCCGCTGCGTAGCCCACGCGAGCGCCCGCCACGTTACCGTCGTTGTTGCCGGTCTGCTCGCCACGGGCGACCATCACCTGGCCGAACAGGCCGCCCATCTTGGGCAGGTGGTAGCCGATGGAGTTGGAAGCGCGCACGTGGGTGATACGGGCCTTCAAGGGATAGAAGATGCCGGCGGCAGAGCCCACGCCGTTGGTGCCGAAGGCGCTGTACTTGGACAGGTTCCAGAAACCGGGCGTGTAGTCACGGCCCAGGCGTACCTCACCCCAGTTGCCCATCAGGCTCACGGTCGAGCGACGGCCGAAGGTCAGGCCGCCGCTTTGGTTCTTCAGGTTGTCGGCGCTGGTGGAGCCACCGGTGCCCACGTCAGGGTTGATGGCGGCTTCCAGGTGGAAGCCAGCCTTCAGGCCGCCCCCCAGGTCTTCCGTGCCGCGAAAGCCGATGCGGCTGGATAGGTTGCCATCGGTGCCCAACTGGTTCACCGAGCCGCTGCCGCTGGCAGAGAAATGCGATACGTTTGTATCGATGAGGCCGAAGATAGTCACGCTGGACTGCGCCTGGGCTGCCACGCCAACGCTGGCCAGAGCCAGGCCGATGGCGATAGGGGAAAGCTTCATGGAGTATCTCCTTGGGGGTTTTGGTAATTTTTCGGGACTGCAGAAAAATTTCTGCGGTGTTCATGCTAAGAAGCACAGCTTTCAATTGGCTGTCCACGGACCCAGGGAAAACACCTGTGCGCGGCAGTGCTATCGTGCCGCGCATGCAATTGCTTCTCGTTGAAGACGACCCCACCATGCAGACCACGCTGACGCGCGCGCTGGAGCGCCGTGGCATACGGGTCACCGCCCTGGGCGAGGGCCACGGCGCACTGGCCCGCTGGAGCAGCCACCCACCCGACGCCGTGGTGCTTGACCTCACCCTGCCCGGGCTCGACGGCCTGCAGGTGCTCGAGCAGGCGCGCGCGCGCGGCTTGCGCACCCCCGTGCTGATCCTCACCGCACGCGGCACGGTGGGCGACCGCGTGGTGGGCCTGAACGCCGGCGCCGACGACTACCTGCCCAAGCCCTTCGACCTGGACGAACTGGAAGCGCGGCTGCACGCCCTGGTGCGCCGCAGTGATGTAACTCAAGCCAAATCGGGCTCAAACTCAATACAGATAGGCGCTGTGCGCTACGAAAAAGAGAGTGGAGCACTGTACCTGGGCGACACGGCCCTGGAGCTCACGCCGCGCGAACTGGCCCTGGTGCACGCGCTGCTGGCGCGGCCCGGCCACGCCGTCACCAAGGAGCGGCTGTATGAGCTGGTGTTTCCGGGCCAGCTGGACGTGCAGTACGAGGCCATCGAAGTGGTGGTGTACCGCTTGCGCAAAAAACTCACCGACACGGGCCTGACCCTCATGACCTTGCGCGGCCTGGGCTACCTGATCAAAGCCGAGGGCGCATGACCCCCCGCCCGGCCGCTCCGAAGGGGGCTCGCACCGCAGTGCGCAGCACGGAGGTTAGCCAATGAACCCCACCACGCCGCGCACGCCCGTCGCTGGCCACCCCGTGGCGCGGCGCGCGCTGTCGCTGCGCGGGGAGTTGCTGCTGGGCATCTTGTTGCCGGTGCTGCTCTTTGTCGGCTTCAACACCTTCAGCCTCTACCGGCAAACGCTCAGTTCACTGCACACCGCCTACGACCGCACGCTGCTCGCATCGGCCAAAAGCATCAGCGAGCAGCTGGACGTGAGCGGTTACGACGACGCCGCCGAGCTGCGCGCAACGGTGCCCTATTCCGCCCTGGAAGCCTTCGAGGCCGACAACCAGAGCCACATGTTCTACCGCATCTCGAACTTGCGCGGCGATCTGATATCGGGCTACGCCGCACTGCCCGTCTGGCGCGGCTCCATTCCGGCACGCCCGCCGTACGCCGCGCTGGTGGATTTTTACAATGACCAGTTTGAGGGCCGACCGGTGCGCGTACGGATAGGCGTTTTAACCGCATGAGGCCAAGTATCGCACCGCGGAAGCGCCATCAAGCCGGCTGAGACACTCGATTTTCCCGCCCAGGTGTCAGGTTCACCACCAGGGTTTGGCGTTCAGGAGAGTGATTTGCGGCGCTCGGCGTGTACCGGGCGCAGAGCCAGTTCGCGGCAAGTCAAAATCGCCGCTTTGTTCATTCACCAACTGATGCGCTGATCGACCTCAAAGTCCGGTGCCGGTTGCGCCGCTAGGCCCCAGTCTGCTGGCTCGGTTTGCGCCCCGTCATCCATCTGCGCATCACTACAGTCATCCCACAGCGGTGGCCCGCGCGCCGGGGAGATGCGGGGTGGCTCTGAATCTGCCCCGATGTGGTCCAGGATGTGCCGGATGTCAGCGCTGTGCGTAATGAACGCGATGATGCGCATATGCCCGCCACACAGCGGACACAAGAGGGGGAACACCTCGTAGATGCGGGCGATCAGCACCGCCCACAGGTAGTGCGCTGCACGCTTGGGCAGCACCGGCTCGCTCTGGGATGGCAGCGCGCTGCTCATCGGTACCACACCAGGCGCGCACTCCCCCGTGCTGATCGACGCGCCCAGCACGGGAGCGGCTTGCGCCGGTGTCGCCAGCGCCGTCACCGCAGCCCTCAGCGGCGAGTTTGGTGCCAGCACACCAAAGTAGCGGTGCCGGTGGGTGCGTGGCGGGGGAACCAGCGCGGCGATGCGGTCGATCAGTTCCAGCGGTGTGAGGTGCAGCTCATCTGCCTTGGCACCACGCTTGTCACTGGTGGGCTCGCTGCGCTGTTTGGCACAGCGGTACACCAGTTTGCTTCCCTCTTTGCGTAGGCGCTCCATGGAAAACGGTGGACGCGCGCAATAGCGCAATAGCGCAATAGCGCAGCAGCCGCTCCAGCGCAGCGCGGTCGTGGGCTTCGATGCACACCCCCGCATCCACCGAGAAGCCGCTGTGTTTGTAGCCCAGCATGTCTTTGGCGTCACAGTTCTCCAGCAGGCCCCGAGCAACGAAGGCGCGCAGGATGCGTTTTTGCAGTGTGGTCTGCACTGGGGCCACGGTAGCCGCATCGATGCCGGTGGCCGCGTGAAAGATGACACCCGGCGATGAGATTCGAGGGGTCGCATCAGCATCGCCCTCGCCCTCCACTTCCTCAAACACCCCGTCCACCACACAAACGTGGAAGTGGACGTGTTCATTGAGGCTGGAGCCGAATCGGTGAATGAAGGCGATGGCACCGATGTGCAGGCCTGCCTTGTCCATATGGGCCGCACCGGGGCTGTGGGTCTGCAGAGTTTGTGCGATCACCCGCAGAAAGATGCGCAGCACCATGCTCAGCACCGCTCCGTCGCGTTGCATGAAGTACCGCAACCTCTTGGGCACGGAGAGCACCCACTGGCGCACCGGCAGGCGGGGGAATACGTGATCGTTCAGGTGCGCTGCTGTCTCCACCATGCGCCGGGTGGTGCACGAGGGGCAGACTCCCCGGCCTTTGCAGGAGAAGGCTACAAAGTAGTCGTGCCCACAGTCGCCGCAGCGAGCGCGGGCAAAGCCATGGGCAAAGATGCCGCACTCAAGATACTTGGCAAACGCTTTGCGCACGAAGGGCTTGGGGGTGTGGTGGTCGCCCTGGCCGTCGAACTGACCCGCGCTGGCCAACTCTAGCCAGGTCTCGTAGTGCTCGGCTACCGTTTGGTAGAGCAGCGTGCGTTCGGGGTGGCGTGGGTTGTAGAGCTTGGGCTTGGAAGTGGCTGACATGAATACTGTACAAATGCACAGTATTCTGCGGCGATTGTTTGGGTACGCAAAGCACAAGGCCCGAACCGTCGCCAGTTCGGGCCTTGTCAGGGTAGCTTGGCTGCGGACTTACTTGCGCGCAGGCGGCACATCCGTGCAGCTGCCATGCGCCACTTCCGCCCCGGTGCTCGCGGGCTGGCGCAGGTGGTGGAGGTACCGGGCTGCGGCCATGCGCCCGCGCTCAATGTGCCGGAGCACTTCGCGCTGGTGGACGGGTTTCTGGCGAAGGCGGGTTGACGCGCCGCCGGGTATTGCGGGGCGAGTTTGGGTGTTGGGCACAGCGGTTACAATGGCGCGAAGCTCTTGAGTCCGATGCCATGAAACCCCTGAAGCCCCTTCTGCTCACCGCCTCGCACCTGCTCACCTTGGGCCTGGGGTTTGCGCTGGGCGTGTATGCGCTGCCGATCCTGATCGCACCGGATGCACCCACCGAGCAGGAGATCAAGGCGAGTGTGCCTGTAGCGCAATGGACCGCCACCTTCCGCCGCGATCTGAAGGACAGCGACGCCCTGCACTGGGGCGAGGGCACTGTCTCCATCAGCCCGCAAGCCATCAGCCTGGTGGGCAAGCTGGCCCCGGGGCCGGACTACAAGCTCTATCTGTCGCCCGAGTTTGTGGAGACCGAGGCCGACTTCAAGCGCCTCAAACCGCAGATGCAGCGCGTGGGGGACGTAAAGACGTTCAGCAACTTCATCGTCCCGGTGCCGCAGGGCGTGGACCTGGCGAAGTTCAACACCGTGATCGTGTGGTGCGAAACCTTCAGCGAGTTCATCACCGCTGCGCAGTACCAGTAGCAGCATTAGCGGCAATTGCCTCCAATGCGGGTGTTTACTGGCCACGGATAGGCGTTTTAACCGCATGAGGCCAAGTATCGCACCGCGGAAGCGCCATCAAGCCGGCTGAGACACTCGATTTTCCCGCCCAGGTGTCAGGTTCACCACCAGGGTTTGGCGTTCAGGAGAGTGATTTGCGGCGCTCGGCGTGTACCGGGCGCAGAGCCAGTTCGCGGCAAGTCAAAATCGCCGCTTTGTTCATTCACCAACTGATGCGCTGATCGACCTCAAAGTCCGGTGCCGGTTGCGCCGCTAGGCCCCAGTCTGCTGGCTCGGTTTGCGCCCCGTCATCCATCTGCGCATCACTACAGTCATCCCACAGCGGTGGCCCGCGCGCCGGGGAGATGCGGGGTGGCTCTGAATCTGCCCCGATGTGGTCCAGGATGTGCCGGATGTCAGCGCTGTGCGTAATGAACGCGATGATGCGCATCTGCCCGCCACACAGCGGACACAAGAGGGGGAACACCTCGTAGATGCGGGCGATCAGCACCGCCCACAGGTAGTGCGCTGCACGCTTGGGCAGCACCGGCTCGCTCTGGGATGGCAGCGCGCTGCTCATCGGTACCACACCAGGCGCGCACTCCCCCGTGCTGATCGACGCGCCCAGCACGGGAGCGGCTTGCGCCGGTGTCGCCAGCGCCGTCACCGCAGCCCTGAGCGGCGAGTTGGGTGCCAACACGCCAAAATAGCGGTGCCGGTGGGTGCGTGGCGGGGGAACCAGCGCGGCAATGCGGTCGATCAGCTCCAGCGGTGTGAGGTGCAGCTCATCTGCCTTGGCACCACGCTTGTCGCTGGTGGGTTCGCTGCGCTGCTTGCCGCAGCGGTACACCAGTTTGCTTCCCTCTTTGCGCAGCCTGTCCATCGCAAAGGGTGGGCGGGCGCAATAGCGCAAGAGCCGCTCAAGGCCTGGACGGTCGCAATTCCCGAGGGAACAAAGCTAAATTCGAAAATCGACTTTATATTGTGACCAAGAAAACATTTAATGGCGGCCAGAGCTTTAAGTTTTTTGCGGAAGAGGCTGGCGGAATAGATTACGTAAGTTTGAATGTGTATAAAACGAGCGAACGAATATATATCAAGCCTTGTGAACAACCAGTTTCGAAGAGCCAAAACTTTCTTCAAAACGCCGATTTTTCCAGCGTAAGCAAATAAGTTTTGAATGGCTGTGAACCTGGTCCCGATGCCGATTGAATCTAGCATCGCCGCAAACCATCAGATGAAACTTTTCTTAATTTCCTGCAGCCGATCATAAATCAGTGGTGGATAGTTTGCATGGTATACACCGCATTCATCGCAAGGTTCATGTCTAAGATGGGCTTGATTATCAAGTTCTTGGTAGGGAAAAACACTGAAGAGAAGCTCGTGCTGCATAAGAGTTTTATAAAAATTCTTGTGATAAGGCGCAATTTCGCTGCCTTTAATTTTATTAAAAAACAGTTCGACGCTGTACAAAATGCTCATAATTTCTTTGACCCCGTCGAACATTAAAACGTCGCCATCTTTGTGAATATCAACATCCAAGTTCTCTAGATCCTCAATGAAACATTTAATCGCACGTCGAGAATACAGAAGGATCATTTGCGTCTTGCCATCAACGGTCTTTTCTTGATCGTAACTAAAATTTTTGATGTTTCTTTCGACGAACATATAAAGTTCGTGAAGTTGATCTAACTCGTGCCTTAGTTGCTCCTTCGTGTTTTCTTTTTCGATTTGCTGATGAAGGATTCTATTCGCATCAATCTGGGCTTTCAGCGCTAAAAACAGAACTACTGAACCTAGTATCTGTACGAATGGGTTCGAAATACCTCCAAAAGCATCTCCTATTTCGCCATAATCCTTCAAGTAGTGAAGAGGAAGAAGAGGTAAGAATAAAGGGAGAAGAAGACAGAATACACTGCCGACGACGATGACCCAGAAAGCAATTTTGTTCACAGGAGAGTTATAGATTTTCATTTTCATACCTTTTTATAGTTTTCTTTTCGGTAAGCACTCGGAGTTAAACCAATTCTTTTCTTAAACAATTTTTGAAAGTGTTCGTGCGCCGGATATCCGACGGCTTCACTCACCTCGGGAACAGACTTCCCGGATTCTTTAAGCAGCTGCTTCGCTTTTTCAAGCCGACAATAAGTTAAATAATCAAGAGGTGTCATGCCAGACAGCTCCTTAAATTTAACGCTGTAGTTGGTACGCGACATCCCAGCAATCTCAGCGAGATCGTCAAGACCCCACTTTTTATCGAGACTATGATGGATAGCTTCTAGGGTTTTGCTGATCTGCGGATTCTCGATCAGTTTGAAAAATCCTGTCTGTTTATTGTGTTTGTGCATGTGAATTCTTAAGGCTTGCACGAAGATAATTTCTGTCAGCTTCCTGACCAGAGTGTTACTTCCGGGGAGCCCTGATTTTGCTTCTTGTTCTATCATACTTAAATGCATGGCAAGCCAAGGGGAGTGCGAGTTCTCGGTGCTCTTCACATGCACGACGTTTGGTAGCGAATTTAAAAATGGATGATCGGGCCCGCCATTAAAACAAAAATGCCCGCACACGACGTTTGCTTTTGGTTTGCTCTGATCGCCGTATTCCAAAACTTGAGCTTCGGTGAGGTTGGCCTTCGATCTAAATTTAACCGCGGGCTCGGTCTTCATCTTTGGCGCACTGGTCATGGTGTGCTCCATCCCTTTGAATAAGATCAAAATATCGCCCTGCTCCGCTAAGGCCTTCAGTTTAAGCTTCGGCACCTCGTACCAAAACTCGCCGTGAGTGACGATGTGAAATATCGCCAGATTCTCATCCTGGGGAAGATGGATGCCCCAATCTCCAGCAAATGAAGTTCGATACCAGTAGCTGCTAGTAAGCTCTACCTTATCTAAAATTTCACTGAGAACATCCATATTTTTTCCTACCAAAAGTGTTCAATAAGTCATATTATCCGAACTATTAAGCATGATATATAGGATTTTTATGCCGTATAGTCAATTTCATAAATTAGACAAATCGAAGTATTAGGAATGGAGAAAAAAATGGATACAACAAAACGAAATCGAATTATTTATTGGGTATTAACAATATTGCTCATGGTTCCAGGAGCCGGCGGCGGATTAGTGGAGCTGTTCACTAGCGGACCGGAATCCATCGTTAAGACGATGCAACTTCTTGGTTATCCTCTTTATCTGATGAAAATTTTGGGCTTTGCGAAAGTGTTGGGTGGATTGGCAATTCTAGGCGATGTCCGCAGCTTAGTTGAAATTTGAAGGTTGAGTGGCTCAACCACCAGTGATTTCCTTGGCTTATCACGAGTCAAACAAATCACGAAAAAGAGGAGCCACCCGACATGGGAAATGTACCCGTTCAGTTCCGAACTCGCAAGCCGCGAAAGATTTTGAAGCATGCCAAGCGCAAAGAAATTCTAGAAAATAAATTCGAAGACTTAGACGAAAAGCCGATCGACACGCAGCATCTGCTGATCTCGACGCTTCTTCCGTGCGCAGTGAAGGCATTCATCGAAGAATGTGAACGTGAGGTCACCGCGCTCTGCGGACGACGTTACGAACGAGGATCCGTCAACTCGCGATGGGGCACGCAAAAAGGTTCGATCGTTCTCACGGATAGGCGTTTTAACCGCATGAGGCCAAGTATCGCACCGCGGAAGCGCCATCAAGCCGGCTGAGACACTCGATTTTCCCGCCCAGGTGTCAGGTTCACCACCAGGGTTTGGCGTTCAGGAGAGTGATTTGCGGCGCTCGGCGTGTACCGGGCGCAGAGCCAGTTCGCGGCAAGTCAAAATCGCCGCTTTGTTCATTCACCAACTGATGCGCTGATCGACCTCAAAGTCCGGTGCCGGTTGCGCCGCTAGGCCCCAGTCTGCTGGCTCGGTTTGCGCCCCGTCATCCATCTGCGCATCACTACAGTCATCCCACAGCGGTGGCCCGCGCGCCGGGGAGATGCGGGGTGGCTCTGAATCTGCCCCGATGTGGTCCAGGATGTGCCGGATGTCAGCGCTGTGCGTAATGAACGCGATGATGCGCATCTGCCCGCCACACAGCGGACACAAGAGGGGGAACACCTCGTAGATGCGGGCGATCAGCACCGCCCACAGGTAGTGCGCTGCACGCTTGGGCAGCACCGGCTCGCTCTGGGATGGCAGCGCGCTGCTCATCGGTACCACACCAGGCGCGCACTCCCCCGTGCTGATCGACGCGCCCAGCACGGGAGCGGCTTGCGCCGGTGTCGCCAGCGCCGTCACCGCAGCCCTGAGCGGCGAGTTGGGTGCCAACACGCCAAAATAGCGGTGCCGGTGGGTGCGTGGCGGGGGAACCAGCGCGGCAATGCGGTCGATCAGCTCCAGCGGTGTGAGGTGCAGCTCATCTGCCTTGGCACCACGCTTGTCGCTGGTGGGTTCGCTGCGCTGCTTGCCGCAGCGGTACACCAGTTTGCTTCCCTCTTTGCGTAGGCGCTCCATGGAAAACGGTGGACGCGCGCAATAGCGCAGCAGCCGCTCCAGCGCAGCGCGGTCGTGGGCTTCGATGCAGACACCGGCGTCCACCGAGAAACCGCTGTGTTTGTACCCCAGCATCTCTGTTATTATGTAATTAAATTTATATCAGAGAAAATTTGAAAAGCAAATTCATGCGTAAAGTTTTGCGTCTCTTGTAGATATGATCTTGCGCCGTAGCTCGAATCGACGCTATGTTCTATCTACCAATTTTTAAAGGTGGATAACATGGAAAACAATCAATCGCAAACTTTCAAGTTCACTTCGCTGAACATTCCTGGTTCAACTCGTGGGATGTATATCGCTTGTGTGCTTGTGTCTCCCCCAATGCTCATGGCAATCATGGATAAGTTGCCTCTTCGTCATCTGTCTGGCGGAGCATTGGCGGGGATGTGGATTCTTGGCTCTGTAGTGCTGTCTGTAGCTCTGTATAAGCTCGCTAAGAACCTCTTCTTTGTCCGTAGGCATACGGTAGTCGTTACCCCGTTGTATGTTGAATTTGACGGTGTGCAGTACACAAAGAATTTTGGATTTACTCCACATGAAGAAGATCCCAAATCAAAGATTTACTTCAGGAATAATGGCAAAAAGAAATATCTGACTGGCTATGTTCCACATGAACAAGGCGAAGTGTTCAAACATCTGCATTGATTCATTTCAACCAAAGAGAAAGCCCCTTGATCGGGGCTTTTTTTATGTCTTGTACTTGGTTATTTTTATTTCTATCTTCGGTTTTTACGGATAGGCGTTTTAACCGCATGAGGCCAAGTATCGCACCGCGGAAGCGCCATCAAGCCGGCTGAGACACTCGATTTTCCCGCCCAGGTGTCAGGTTCACCACCAGGGTTTGGCGTTCAGGAGAGTGATTTGCGGCGCTCGGCGTGTACCGGGCGCAGAGCCAGTTCGCGGCAAGTCAAAATCGCCGCTTTGTTCATTCACCAACTGATGCGCTGATCGACCTCAAAGTCCGGTGCCGGTTGCGCCGCTAGGTCCCAGTCTGCTGGCTCGGTTTGCGCCCCGTCATCCATCTGCGCATCACTACAGTCATCCCACAGCGGTGGCCCGCGCGCCGGGGAGATGCGGGGTGGCTCTGAATCTGCCCCGATGTGGTCCAGGATGTGCCGGATGTCAGCGCTGTGCGTAATGAACGCGATGATGCGCATATGCCCGCCACACAGCGGACACAAGAGGGGGAACACCTCGTAGATGCGGGCGATCAGCACCGCCCACAGGTAGTGCGCTGCACGCTTGGGCAGCACCGGCTCGCTCTGGGATGGCAGCGCGCTGCTCATCGGTACCACACCAGGCGCGCACTCCCCCGTGCTGATCGACGCGCCCAGCACGGGAGCGGCTTGCGCCGGTGTCGCCAGCGCCGTCACCGCAGCCCTCAGCGGCGAGTTTGGTGCCAGCACACCAAAGTAGCGGTGCCGGTGGGTGCGTGGCGGGGGAACCAGCGCGGCGATGCGGTCGATCAGTTCCAGCGGTGTGAGGTGCAGCTCATCTGCCTTGGCACCACGCTTGTCACTGGTGGGCTCGCTGCGCTGTTTGGCACAGCGGTACACCAGTTTGCTTCCCTCTTTGCGTAGGCGCTCCATGGAAAACGGTGGACGCGCGCAATAGCGCAATAGCGCAATAGCGCAGCAGCCGCTCCAGCGCAGCGCGGTCGTGGGCTTCGATGCACACCCCCGCATCCACCGAGAAGCCGCTGTGTTTGTAGCCCAGCATGTCTTTGGCGTCACAGTTCTCCAGCAGGCCCCGAGCAACGAAGGCGCGCAGGATGCGTTTTTGCAGTGTGGTCTGCACTGGGGCCACGGTAGCCGCATCGATGCCGGTGGCCGCGTGAAAGATGACACCCGGCGATGAGATTCGAGGGGTCGCATCAGCATCGCCCTCGCCCTCCACTTCCTCAAACACCCCGTCCACCACACAAACGTGGAAGTGGACGTGTTCATTGAGGCTGGAGCCGAATCGGTGAATGAAGGCGATGGCACCGATGTGCAGGCCTGCCTTGTCCATATGGGCCGCACCGGGGCTGTGGGTCTGCAGAGTTTGTGCGATCACCCGCAGAAAGATGCGCAGCACCATGCTCAGCACCGCTCCGTCGCGTTGCATGAAGTACCGCAACCTCTTGGGCACGGAGAGCACCCACTGGCGCACCGGCAGGCGGGGGAATACGTGATCGTTCAGGTGCGCTGCTGTCTCCACCATGCGCCGGGTGGTGCACGAGGGGCAGACTCCCCGGCCTTTGCAGGAGAAGGCTACAAAGTAGTCGTGCCCACAGTCGCCGCAGCGAGCGCGGGCAAAGCCATGGGCAAAGATGCCGCACTCAAGATACTTGGCAAACGCTTTGCGCACGAAGGGCTTGGGGGTGTGGTGGTCGCCCTGGCCGTCGAACTGACCCGCGCTGGCCAACTCTAGCCAGGTCTCGTAGTGCTCGGCTACCGTTTGGTAGAGCAGCGTGCGTTCGGGGTGGCGTGGGTTGTAGAGCTTGGGCTTGGAAGTGGCTGACATGAATACTGTACAAATGCACAGTATTCTGCGGCGATTGTTTGGGTACGCAAAGCACAAGGCCCGAACCGTCGCCAGTTCGGGCCTTGTCAGGGTAGCTTGGCTGCGGACTTACTTGCGCGCAGGCGGCACATCCGTGCAGCTGCCATGCGCCACTTCCGCCGCCATGCCAATGGATTCGCCAAGGGTTGGATGCGGGTGGATGGTCTTGCCGATGTCCACTGCGTCGGCACCCATCTCGATAGCCAGCGCGATCTCTCCGATCATGTCGCCCGCGTGGGTGCCGACCATGCCACCGCCCAAGATCTTGCCGTGGCCCCGGCCAGCATGGCCGTCTCCTGATCCTGCTTCGGGGCTGTCGTCGAACAGCAGCTTGGTGAAGCCTTCGTCGCGCCCGTTGGCAATGGCACGGCCGGAGGCGGCCCAGGGGAACAGGCCTTTCTTGACCTTGCATCGAGATGCTGGAGGCGACGACTATTTGAGGGGCCGCATGCCGGTCGATGCGCGCACGCGCCAGCCTGCGGGCGTGCTGCACGGCGGCGTGTCGGTGGACGGATCAAAAGACCCGCGAAACGCCCATGAGGGGCGGGCAAACTGGTCGAGCACACAAAATCGCAGTCCCACCTGCCTCATGTCGGCGCCAGACGCTACTTGTTCAGCGTAGCCTTAGACTTCGCCGAAGTCGATCTGAGTGATCCAGCCGCCCGAAGTCCTTGCATTGACCCTGGCATTGCGCATCCGCAGGGGCGCGAATGCAAAGTCCTGCCTCGCATCAGGATTTTGTTCTGCCCAGTCTCCGATCTGCAGGCGTAGTGCCTGCACATCAGCATCCGAGGAATTGGTTGCGGTCTGACGCCGGTCGCCAGTCCGGCGGGCGACGTGCTGATGGGTTACATCGGTACTTCACAAGCCAGCCCGCATGTGGCCGGCACGGTCGCGTTGATGCAGGCGGCTCGTGTTGCCGCCGGCAAGGCGGCGTTGACCCCGGCAGAGGTCAAGACCATGTTGCGCAACACCGCCAAACCGTTCACGGTGTTGCCGCCGCTGGCCAAGCCGCAGGGTCCCGGCATCCTGGATGCGGCCGCTGCTGTTTTTGCGGCGACCCAGGACATTCCAGCCGATACCAGCACCTTGCTGACCAATCGCGTGGTGATGGCGGGCCAGAGCGGCACGTCCGGCGAAGCGGTGGTCTACAGGATCGTGGTGCCGGCGGGCAAGACCAGCGTTAACCTGCGCACTTACGGCGGCAGCGGCGATGTCTCGCTGTACGTGGCTCGCGACCGCGTGCCCACCGCCTCCAATTACGACCGTAAATCGGCCAAGCCCGGCAACACTGAAACCGTGGTGATCACCAGCCCGGCCGCCGGTACGTACTACATGGCCGTAGTCGGTGAAACCGCGTTCGCCAACGTGTCGGTGCTCGCTTTGTACTGAGCCGTCTCCGACGGCGCAGGGTTTCATGAAGAGGCGGGGAGACCCGCCTCTTTTTTCGTGCGTACCGTCGCCAACGCGGTGCCATGCATCGCACGGATGTTTATGATGATGCGATGTTCGAAATCTATCTCGTGCGCTGGCGGTTGCGTCCGGACGGCGCCGTAATACACACCCACGGCAGCGACTTGCTGCCAGTCAGGACGGCAGACGACGCACCGGCGATGCTCAAACTCGCGCGCTGGCCCGAAGAGCGGGCCGGCGCCGCGTTGATGCAGTGGTGGAACGGGGACGGCGCGGCGCGGGTGCTGCACGCAGATGACGATGCTCTATTGATGGAACGGGCGACAGGTACGCGCAGCCTGCTTCAGGAGGCGATGCAAGGCGGCGAACACGACGACCACGCCAGCGAGTCGATCTGCGCGGTGCTGGAGCGCCTGCATGCGCCGCGCGAGCACGCGCCGCCGCCGCTACGGCCGCTGGCCGAATGGTTCGACGCAGTCCGCGTGCAGGCCGCGCGCCACGGCGGCGTACTTTCGCACTGTGCACGCGTTGCCGATGCGTTGTTGGCGCAACCGCAGGACATCGTGGCGCTGCATGGCGATCCGCACCACAGCAATATGCTGGAGTTTGCCCCGGGCGACTGGCGCGCCATCGATCCCAAGGACCGCTTCGGCGAGCGCGGCTTCGACCATGCGCAGATTCTCTGCAATCCGGATCTGCGCACGGCACCGGTCGCGGCGCGCATGGCGCGACAGTGGCCGGTGGTGGCGCGGCAGGGGCGGCTGGAGCCGTTGCGCCTGATGCGCTGGACTGCGGCCCATGCGGCGCTGTCGGCGGCATGGACGCTGGAAGACGAAGACATGCACGCCGCTGCTCATGAACTTGCGACTGCGGAAACCGCTTTGAAACTGCTGGCCGAAGCAGGCGATTCCCCGCCCTGATCCGGTTTCAATAAAACCGGCTCAGCATTCGATGACGTTGACCGCCAGGCCGCCGCGCGAAGTTTCCTTGTACTTGTCCTGCATGTCGCGGCCGGTGTCGCGCATGGTCTTGATCACCTTGTCCAGGCTGACCTTGTGCTTGCCATCGCCGCGCGCGGCCATGCGACTGGCGTTGATCGCCTTGACCGCGCCCATCGCGTTGCGTTCGATGCAGGGAATCTGCACCAGGCCGCCGATCGGGTCGCAGGTCAGGCCCAGGTTGTGTTCCATGCCGATCTCGGCGGCGTTCTCGATCTGGCTGCTGGTGCCGCCCAATGCAGCGACCAATCCGCCGGCCGCCATCGAACAGGCCACGCCCACTTCACCCTGGCAACCGACTTCGGCACCGCTGATCGAGGCGTTCTCCTTGTACAGGATGCCGAACGGATAGGCGTTTTAACCGCATGAGGCCAAGTATCGCACCGCGGAAGCGCCATCAAGCCGGCTGAGACACTCGATTTTCCCGCCCAGGTGTCAGGTTCACCACCAGGGTTTGGCGTTCAGGAGAGTGATTTGCGGCGCTCGGCGTGTACCGGGCGCAGAGCCAGTTCGCGGCAAGTCAAAATCGCCGCTTTGTTCATTCACCAACTGATGCGCTGATCGACCTCAAAGTCCGGTGCCGGTTGCGCCGCTAGGCCCCAGTCTGCTGGCTCGGTTTGCGCCCCGTCATCCATCTGCGCATCACTACAGTCATCCCACAGCGGTGGCCCGCGCGCCGGGGAGATGCGGGGTGGCTCTGAATCTGCCCCGATGTGGTCCAGGATGTGCCGGATGTCAGCGCTGTGCGTAATGAACGCGATGATGCGCATATGCCCGCCACACAGCGGACACAAGAGGGGGAACACCTCGTAGATGCGGGCGATCAGCACCGCCCACAGGTAGTGCGCTGCACGCTTGGGCAGCACCGGCTCGCTCTGGGATGGCAGCGCGCTGCTCATCGGTACCACACCAGGCGCGCACTCCCCCGTGCTGATCGACGCGCCCAGCACGGGAGCGGCTTGCGCCGGTGTCGCCAGCGCCGTCACCGCAGCCCTCAGCGGCGAGTTGGGTGCCAGCACACCAAAGTAGCGGTGCCGGTGGGTGCGTGGCGGGGGAACCAGCGCGGCGATGCGGTCGATCAGTTCCAGCGGTGTGAGGTGCAGCTCATCTGCCTTGGCACCACGCTTGTCACTGGTGGGCTCGCTGCGCTGTTTGGCACAGCGGTACACCAGTTTGCTTCCCTCTTTGCGTAGGCGCTCCATGGAAAACGGTGGACGCGCGCAATAGCGCAATAGCGCAATAGCGCAGCAGCCGCTCCAGCGCAGCGCGGTCGTGGGCTTCGATGCACACCCCCGCATCCACCGAGAAGCCGCTGTGTTTGTAGCCCAGCATGTCTTTGGCGTCACAGTTCTCCAGCAGGCCCCGAGCAACGAAGGCGCGCAGGATGCGTTTTTGCAGTGTGGTCTGCACTGGGGCCACGGTAGCCGCATCGATGCCGGTGGCCGCGTGAAAGATGACACCCGGCGATGAGATTCGAGGGGTCGCATCAGCATCGCCCTCGCCCTCCACTTCCTCAAACACCCCGTCCACCACACAAACGTGGAAGTGGACGTGTTCATTGAGGCTGGAGCCGAATCGGTGAATGAAGGCGATGGCACCGATGTGCAGGCCTGCCTTGTCCATATGGGCCGCACCGGGGCTGTGGGTCTGCAGAGTTTGTGCGATCACCCGCAGAAAGATGCGCAGCACCATGCTCAGCACCGCTCCGTCGCGTTGCATGAAGTACCGCAACCTCTTGGGCACGGAGAGCACCCACTGGCGCACCGGCAGGCGGGGGAAAACGTGGTCGCTCAGGTGTGCCGCCGTCTCCACCATCCGCCGCGTGGTGCACGAGGGGCAGACTCCCCGGCCTTTGCAGGAGAAGGCTACAAAGTAGTCGTGCCCACAGTCGCCGCAGCGAGCGCGGGCAAAGCCATGGGCAAAGATGCCGCACTCAAGATACTTGGCAAACGCTTTGCGCACGAAGGGCTTGGGGGTGTGGTGGTCGCCCTGGCCGTCGAACTGACCCGCGCTGGCCAACTCTAGCCAGGTCTCGTAGTGCTCGGCTACCGTTTGGTAGAGCAGCGTGCGTTCGGGGTGGACGCCGCTCCAGCGGTCTTCGCGCCGGGTGGCAAAACGCTGGGCCAGGTCTTTCTGGTCTGCGGCGAGGATGTTGATGGCGTAGTGGGAGCCGGTGCTGAACGCCGCCATCGAGCCGGCCATCTTGGACAGGCTCCACAGTACCAGCGGCGGGTTCAGCGACACCGAGTTGAACGAGTTGGCGGTCAGCCCCACCAGCTCACCCGCAGCCGTACGCGCCGTGACGATGGTCACGCCGGTGGCAAACATGCCCAGCGCAGTGCGAAACTCGAAGGCGGCAAAGGATGGGGGCTGGGCTTGGGGCGGTGAAGGCATCTGTGTCATGCGCTGGTACGCAGGCAGGCGAACAGCGCAGCAACCAGCACTACGACAACAGCGCTGGTCACCACCAGCCGATCTGCAAACAAACGGCGCATCAGGGGTGTACCCCCAGGCTTCGCTGCGCTCTCGCCATCCCGCTTGCAGAGGGCGACACCTGCGGCCTGGCAGAGCCGGCTCCGTGGTGTCTGCTGGTAGGGGTGGTGCGCAGACCGTGCGTTAAGGCTGCATGTTTCATGGGCATAAACATTTTCGTGAATGGGGCTGGCGGCTACACAAAGCTGTAGCGTTCGGAGTGGTATTTGGAGCGGGGCACTTGCAGCGCATCCAGTGCAGTTTCGATGGCGTCCATCATGGGGTCGGGGCCGCAGATGAAGTATTCGTGGGCGTCGTAGTTGGGTGGCAGGTGGCGTTTGAACAGGTCGGCGGTGATGCGTCCTTGCTCGCCCGTCCAGCCTGGAGGTGGGTTGGACAGTACGTGCACCACGGTCAGGTCGAGCCGTGCCTTGAGCTGTTCCAGCTCTTCGCGAAAGGTGATGGACTCCCAGTCGCGGCTGCCATACAGCAGCACCAGGGGGCGTTTGTCGCCCCGGTCGGCCAGGGTGCGCACCATGCTCATCATGGGGGTGATGCCGATGCCGCCGGCCACCAGCACATGCATGTCAGCCGGGTTGCCGATGGTGAATGCGCCGTAGGGGCCGTCGAGGTAGACGCGCTGGCCCACGGGCACCTGCGCAATCCCCCGGGTGAAGTCGCCGAGGTTGCGGATGCTCATCTCGACGCGGCCGTCGGGCGCTTCGGCGCTGGACGAGAACGAGAACGGATGGGCGGTGATTTTGAACGGGCTGCCCCACAGCGTCAGCCAGCCAAACTGGCCCGGCGTGAAGCGCCAGCCGGTGTGGCCTTCGGGGTGCATCACCAGCGTGACGGTGTCGCCACGCTCGCGGCGAACTTCAGCGACACGGTAGGGGCGGCGCAGCTGGAACAGGGGTTTGAACACGCGCACATACGAGAGCAGCGCCAGCCAGAACACGGCCATGCAGATCCACAGTGCGCGCTTCCAGGGGTCGGCCAGGTAAAAGCCCCAGCCCACCATGTGCACCAGGCCGCCGCCCACGGCTACCAGCGCCAGCACGATGTGGGAGGCGTGCCAGAGTTCGTAGCTGATGCGCAAGCGCACGCGCCACAAGGCGGTCACCACCAGCACCACCAGTGCGCCGAGCGAGCCGAAAGCTGCTACCGCGCCCAGCGGCACGTCCGCCAGGGAGTCGGGCATGCCCAGTTTGTCGGAGCCAATGGCGAGCAGGATCAGCGGGTGCACCACCACCAGGCCCACTGCCACCAGCGACAGGCGGCGGTGGAAGTGGTAGATCACGTCTTCGCCCCAGGGCGCGGTGACGTGGCGAAAGCGCGCCGTCAACCCGAACTGCAGGCCCATCATGGCCAGGCCCGAGTAACCGAGCGCGACCGCGAATTCGGTCCAGAAGTCACGGCTTGGCGGCAGGGTGCCCACCAGCAGCACCAGGAGCGGCGCGAGGATGAACAGCAGGTAGACACACACCCAGGCGCTGTGGCGCAGCAGGTCGCGCAGGCGGGGTGTCAAAGGCATAGGGACAGCAGCAAAAGAGGGGTGAAGGTCAGCACAGTGGCGGCCAGGGCCGCGATACTGCTCCAGACGATGGCCTGGTGCAAAAACTGGCTAGTGGGGCCGCCACGCGGGTCGGGCCCCGCCTTGGCAAAGCGGTACCACAGCCAGGCCGTGGCGGCCAGGTGCAAGGCAAACACCAGCACCAGGCTCCAGCGCAGAAGGGTGGTTGGCCAATCGAAGACGCAGCCGATGGCGTGCAGCGCATACAACACGGCGATGGCGCTGCACCAGACGAAGAAGCCTGCGCCCAGCCACCACAGACGGCGGGGAGGCACGGTGGGGTGGGCGCTCATGCTTGTGCTCCCATGATCGACACCAGTGAGGGCAGTGCCAACACCAGCGCCAGCGCAATGGCACCGGTGACCGCGGTGAACGCCAGCCACAGCCGGGTCAGCCGCAGATCGGTATGGCGCAGTGCTGACACCATGCCCGCCCGGATGCGCAGCAGGTTGCTGGTGAGGAACAGCAGCCCGATGCCTGCATGTACTGCGATGTAACTCAGCAGCGCAGCGGCGGTGGCACCCAGCGCATGTTCACGCGGGTGCGGGATGACGCCGCCAATCAGCCCCACCACGGCTGCAATTGCCAGCACCAGCGACAGCATGGCCAGGGCGATCCAGCCCTGTGGTTTGCCCCCCGTCACCAGGGCACGCAGCGCACGGCGTGCCGCCATGGCCGCCACCACCAGCCCGGCCAGCACACCCAGCGCGAGGATGCGGTTCGGGTTGAATGCCACCGCCGAGGGCCAGTTGGGTGCAGCCAACCAGAGGTAGAAGGTGCCAAACACCAGCGAGGCAAACAGGGTTCCGTCGGCCACCAAGGTGCACACCATCGCCATCCAGGGTGGTGTGCTCGCCACCTCGGTGTGGGGTGGCACGCTGATGCCGCGGCCAATGGGCAGCGGGCCGTAGTCACGTGTATGGCCCGCGCTTTGGCCGCCATAGATAAACAGCCCGGCGATGACCACTGTCACCAAGATCGCCAGCAGGTAGAACTTGAACAGAAAGGCCAGCACCACGGCTACTGTGGCAATGGCGGTGACCAGGGGCAGGTAGGTGGGTTGCGGCAGCACGATCAGCTGCTCGGGTTTGCCGCTGGTGATGTGCACGCCCAGCGCTTCTGGCCAGCCGTTGCGGGTGAAGCCCAGATAACCCTCACCACGCGCCAGCGAGAGTGCGGTGTCGCCAGGGGCTGCGCGTTCGGTGGCGGTGTCGAAGTGGGGGATTGAGGCAAACGCATAGGGCTGGGGCGGGATCGGCATGGCCCATTCCAGGGTGGCCGCTTTCCACGGGTCGCGCCGCACACGACGGCCGTAGCGCAGCTGCACGATGAGGTCGATCACCACCAGCGCGAAGCCGATGGTCATGATGAAGCTGCCCACCGACGACAGCAGGTTGAGCCAGTTCCAGCCCTCGTCGCCATAGAAGGTGTAGACCCGCCGTGGCATGCCCATCAGCCCGGTCAGGTGCATCATGAAGAAGGTCAGGTTAAAGCCCACGAAAACCAGCCAGAACGCCAGGGTGGACAGGCCCCGCACGGTGGTGCGCCCGGTCAGCAGCGGCAGCCAGTAGTACATCCCGGCCAGCATGGGGAACGCCAGCGCACCGGCCACAACGTAGTGCAGGTGGGCCACGACGAAATAGGTGTCGTGTGCCTGCCAGTCGAACGGCACCATGGCCAGCATGATGCCGGTCAGGCCACCACAGACAAAAACGAAGAAGAAGCCAAACACGTAGAGCATGGGCAGGCTCCAGCGCGGTTTGCCGTGGGCCAGTGTGGCGAGCCAGGCAAAAATCTGCAGCGCTGTGGGGATACCCAAAATGGCCGATGCGGCCGAGAAGAACGCCAGCGCCAGATGCGGGATACCCACCGTGAACATGTGGTGCACCCAGAGGCCAAAACTCAGGAAACCCACCGCAATGATTGCCACCACGGACGCCCGGTAACCCACCAGCGGCCTGCCTGCAAAGACCGGAATGATGGTGGACAGCACCGCCGCCATGGGCAGGAAGATGATGTACACGTCCGGGTGGCCAAACAGCCAGAACAGGTGCTGCCACAGCAGCGGGTCGCCGCCGCGTGTGGGGTCGAAGAACGGCAGGCCAAAGGCGCGCTCGACCTCCAGCAGGATCGCGCCGAGGATCAGCGGCGGAAACGCCACCAGCATCATCAGCGCCGTGACCAGGATGTACCAGGCGAAGATCGGCATGCGGTCGAGCGACATGCCGGGCGCGCGCATCTTCAGCACCGACACCACAATCTCGACCGCCAGCGACAGCGCCGAGATTTCCACAAAGGTCACGCCCAGCAGCCAGATATCGGAATTCATGCCGGGGTTGAAGACGTTCGAGCTCAGCGGTGTGTACATGAACCAGCCGCCGTTGGGGGCTACCTGGGCGATCAGTGACACGGTCAGGATGGTGGCCCCGAACAGGTAACACCAGTAGCCGTACGCTGTGAGCCGTGGGAAGGCAAAGTCGCGTGTGCCCAGGATTTTGGGCGTCAGGTACACCGCAAAACTCTCCACCATCGGGATGGCAAAGAGGAACATCATCATCGAGCCATGCATGGTGAAGACCTGGTTGTAGGTCTCCGCGCCCATGAAGGCTGACTCAGGCGTGGCAAGTTGCACCCGGATCAGCATGCCCAGGATGCCAGCGATCAGGAAAAAGGCGAACGAGGTCACCATCATGCGCATGCCAATGACCGAGTGGTTCACCGAAGCCAGCCGCTGCCAGCCCGGCCCGGTGGCCCAGATGGCGGACAACTGGCGGTGTAGCCGCAGCGCGGTGGTGGGCTGCGGCTGTGAGGGTTCGATCGAATCGACCGGTGCGGTAGGTGTGCTCATTTTTTTCTGCCTCGTGGGATGCAACTTCCTGTGCCAGCGCTGCGGCGAAATCTTCGGGCTGGTAGGCCACCACGGTGAAGCGCATGGCCGTGTGGCCGGTGCCACAAAATTCATTACACAGTGCGTCGTAACGGCCCGGTTTGTCCGCCTGGATACGCAGGCGGTTGATGCGCCCGGGCACGGCGTCCACCTTGCCCGCCAACTGCGGCACCCAGAACGAGTGCACCACATCCTTGCTGCTGACCACCATGTCCACCGGTACCCCCACCGGGAGCAGCAGCACGTCGTGGGTGGCCACGCCGCCATGGGCGGGGTAACGGAAGGTCCAGTTCCACTGCCGGGCCTCGGCCTCGATCTGCTGTGGAGCACTGCTGGCGAAGGGCAGCAGGCGCTCACCGGTCACCAGCGCATAGGCAATCAGGGGTGCCAGCACCACACTTGGCAGCACCAGCCCGCCCCACACAATCCAGCGCCCCGGGCTGACCCGCGCCGCCCATGCCGGGCGCCGCATGACCAGCCAGAACAGGCCCATCACCAGCAAAAACAGCACTGTGGCGCCGCCCAGCATGACCCACCACATCGTTGCGATCGACGCCCCGGCCGGGCCGCCCGGCGTCAGTGTGGACAGGGGCCCGGCGCAACCGGACAAGGCCGCCGCAGCGGCCAGCACGCAACTGCCCTGCAAAGCGCTACGATACCGGCTCATAGACCGATGCCGCTTGTCACGCGAAGGATTCCCCCCATGGCCAAAACCCCCACCCCCATTCCCGCCCCCAGCGCGGTTCAGCTGGAGCTGGAGCGGCTCGATGTCGGTTCGAAAGTGGCGATCGTGGGCCACCCCATCCATGTGTTGCTGGTGCATTTTCCGGTGGCTTTCGTGATCGCAACGCTGGGCGTTGACGTCATTTACTGGTGGTCGGGTGACGTGTTCTGGCTGCGTGTGGGCATCTGGTCGGCCGGCATGGCCTTCGTGAGTGGTGTGGCCGCCAGCATCATCGGCACGGCCGAGTTGCTGCTGGTGCGCGGCATTCGCCTGCACGAGGCCAGCTGGTCGCACGCCATTGCCGCCATGACGCTGGTGGCCATTTCCGGCGCCAATTGGGGCCTGCGCCTGACCGATCCGGTCTCGGTGCTGCCGCACGGCCTGCTGTTGTCGGTGCTGGCGTCGGTCATGGTCGGTTTTGCCGGCTGGCATGGGGGCAAGCTGGTGTTCGATCATGGCATTGGTATCCTGGTTTCACCGAAGGACTGATACCAGATGCGCGACAGCGCGCCGGGCTCGAACAGGTGGGCTGCAAACGCGTTGGAGTCGAGCTGCGGTTTGGCCAGCACCACCCACAAAATGGCGGTGATCAGCACCGCATAGGTGGTCGCCAAGGTCACAAACGCAAAGCCGCTGAAGCTGCCTTTGGGTGAGAACAGCTGGTGCACCACCAGCCCCGCCACCACGTGCAGCATGGCCATGCCGCCCACCAGCACCATCTTCACCGAGAACCACTCTTCAAACGTGGCCTGCAAAAAGATCAGCCCCGTGCCGCTGGCGATGGCGACAAAGGCGGCGGGTGAGGTCAGCACCACATACACCAGGCGCACGATGCGGTGCAGCCGGTCCAGCTCAGGCCCGGCCTGCAGCCCCCTGCGTTGCCAGAACAAAAAGGGCAAAGCCAGCAGCCCGCCGGACCAGATGGCAATCGCCGCCAGATGGATAAATTTGAGTGCGGTAGTCACAGGGCAACCTCGGTGTTGGGACGCAGACTCGTCCAGGCAAGCCACAAACCCGTGGCCAGGTACGGAAGCATGGCGGGCACCCACATCAGCAGCCCGGCGAGTTGCTGGTCGCCCAGCGGGGTGAAGCCCCACTCCAGCGTGCTGGCGAAGTGCACCGGGTACAGCGGCCCCGACGCAAACACGATCAGAGCACCCAGCAAACCCATCTGCCCCACCGTCACGGCCAGCGCAACCAGTGCGCTGCCGTTGGGGGTGGTGTTGGCGAGAATGGCGCGCCACATCCACCAGGCGCTGCCCAGCAGCGTGAGTTGCATCAGCCAGTAGCCAGGCACCGTGGCCAGCCCCCAGGCATACGGCCCGGGCGCGTGCCAGACCCACAGGGCCACCGCGTGGGCCGCCACCAGCAGTGCCAGCGGCACCACCCCGGCGCGCCGCTGCGGGAACGCCAGCGCCAGCAGCGGTGCTGCGGCACTGACCAGGATGACGTGGTGCAGCACACGCACCGAGAACAGGGCCGACGACAGCGCACACAGCGGCGAGATAAACACCACGGCCATCAGCGCGATCGCAGCCCAACCCGCGTTTTTATGCGTCGCGCGACGGGCCACGCCATATGCCAATGCGGCCAGCGCGGCGATCAGCACCGGGTCGGTGTTCCAGCGCAGCCACACGTCCTCGGGTACGGCGGCGGGGCCACAGTAGGCTATCAATTCGTTCACCATGGTGTTGCTCCTCGGCTTGCGGGTGCGCCGGATGGCGGTGCGCGCAAACCTGTATCGTAAATGTAAGCCGGAGTCGTGCCCGTGTGCGAACTTCTTTCGCAGCAGTATGGGCTGGTGGAGGGGCCACACCCTCCGCGGCACTCAGTAGCCGAGGAACCCAAACCCCTTGCCGTCCTTGCCGCTCGCCATCTGCGGCATGGCACCTCCCATCAGTTCCGCCAGCGCCTTGCCGGAGCCCGCACCATGGGTCCAGCCCAGCGTGCCGTGGCCAGCGTTGACCCAGAGTTTGCCCACCTTCGTGCGGCCGATGAAGGGGATGTTGGTCGGGGTGGCGGGGCGCAGGCCGCACCAGTACTGCGGGTTGCCGCCTTCTTCCGGGGTGCGGGTGTCGCACACGCCGGGCAGGATTTCCTCGATGCGGCGCGACAGCATGTGGCAGCGTGCGCGGGCCACCGGGTTGTCGAGCGACAGGTCAAAACCGCCCAGCTCGATGGTGCCCGCCACCCGCAGCACGTCGCCCATACGTGTCATGGCGATCTTGCGGCCGTCGTCGATGGTGGAGACCTGCGGTGCGTCGTCCGGGCGCAGCAGCGGGAAGGTGGCACTGTAGCCCTTGCCGGGGTAGATCGGCAGGTCTACCCCCACGCTGCGCAGCAGCGGCGCGGTGTAGGAGCCGCAGGCAGCCACATAGGCGTCTGCGACCAGTTTTTTAAGGTCTTTTGGGCCTCCAGCGCCCGATCCATGTGCGCGTACAGCTATCGAATCAATAGCATTTCCGGCTTTCTCCAGCCGCACAATGTCGTGGCCGTAAAGAAACTGCGCGCCCCGCTCGGCGCAGCGCCGGGCCAGCGCCTGGGTGAACTGGCGGGCGTCGCCGCTTTCGTCGCTGCGGGTGTAGGTGCCGCCCGCGATGTTTGCGCCGTAGCTGCGGAACGCGGGCTCGATCTGCAGCAACTCGTCGCGGCTGACCATCCGCCGCTCCACGCCGTATTGGCGCATCAGCTCCGACGCGTGCGCGGCGGCATCAAAGGCTTTGGCGTCGGTATAGAAATGGGCGATGCCGCGCTCCAGCCGGTGGTAGTCAATGCCGGTGGCCTGCACCACGTCTTTGAGTGCGGTGTGGCTGTACGCGCCCAGCGCCACGATCTGCTGCACGTTGCGCTCGAACGCCGCGTCGTTGCACTGCGCCAGAAACTGCAGGCCCCACCGCCATTGCTGCCAGTCGAGTTGCGGGCGAAACAGCAGCGGAGCCTCTTTGTCGAACATCCACTTCAGCGCTTTCAGCGGCGCGTCGCGGTTGGCCCAGGGCTCGCAGTAACTCACCGAAATCTGCCCGGCGTTGCCAAAACTGGTCTCCAGCGCCGCGTCGGGTTGGCGGTCCACCACGGTGACCTCGTGCCCGCGCTGCAGCAGGTGCCACGCCGTGCTGATGCCGATGATGCCTGCGCCCAAAACAATGGTTTTCATGGTGTGCAGTGTCGGGGAAGCGCCTTTTTTGCGAAAGAAAAATTAAACTAACAGCCCGACTATCAGCACATCCAATAGAAGCGTCCTGCCATGAGCACCTTTGACCCTGCCGCCCTGGAGTGCCTGGCTGCCATCGTGGAAGAGGGCGGCTTCGAGCGCGCCGCCCAGCGCCTGAACGTGACGCAGTCGGCCGTGTCGCAGCGTTTGCGCGCGCTGGAGGCGCAGGCGGGCTCGGTGCTCATCGTGCGCAGCCGCCCGCTCAAGGCCACCTCGGCTGGGCAACTGCTGCTCAAACACACCAAACAGCTGCGCCTGCTGCGTGCCGACCTGGAGCGTGACCTGCAGGAGCTGGCACCCCACACCCAGGGCGGCGCACGTGAGGAGGAACGTATCTCCATCGCCATCAACGCCGACAGCATCGCCACCTGGGCCATGCCAGCCGTCGGCGCGCTGGTGCGTGGTGGCCTGCCGCTGGAGATCATCACCGACGACCAGAACTTCACCCAGGAATGGCTGCGCTCGGGCCAGGTGATTGGTTGTGTCACCACCCTCAAGCCCGCGCTGCGCGGCTGCAAGGTGGTGCCGCTGGGGGCCATGCACTACGTGGCGGTGGCCAGCACCGGGTTTGCCCAGAGCCAGCTGCCCGGCGGGCTGACGGCGCACAACTTCCGTGGCGTGCCGTTCATCGCGTTCAACCGCAAGGACGGTATCCAGAGCGAATTTATCGGCCAGGTGTTTGGGCTCAAACGGGTCAGCCTGCGCCAGCTGTTTGTGCCCAGCTCCGAAGGCCAGCTGCGCGCCGTGTTGGCCGACTGGGGTGCAAGTGTGCTGCCCGAACACATGGCGCGTGCACCGCTGGAGACGGGTGAGCTGGTCAACCTCGCCCCCGGCCACACCCTGGCCGTGCCGCTGTACTGGCACTGCTGGAACCTGGAGTCGGACGTCCTGGATGCCCTCAGCAGCGCACTCACACAGGCGGCCGCGCGGGCGCTGACGGTGTAATGCCGGGTAAAAATGCTACCAACGGGTCGCAAAACAGCCTTTGCATGTTTTTTCTGACTGTCAGAGATAAGATGTGGGCATGAACACTGCACTTGCCGCCCCGCCCGCCAAACTGTCCTTCAAGGCGCAAATGCTCCAGGCGCGTGAAGACGCGATCGTCCAGGCAGTGATCCGGCTGCTGGGGGAGAAGGGGTTTGACGCGATGACGGTGGACGAGGTGGCCGCGGCGGTGGGGATTGCCAAGGCTAGCCTGTACAAACACTTCCCCGGCAAAGAAGACCTGGCCGCCGCCGCCATGGTGTACGTGATCCGCCGTGCGCAGGCGTTTTTGCAGCAGTTGCCCCCGGGCGCGCCGCCGCTGGACCAGCTGCGGGCCGTGGTGCGCTGGATGATGGAGCTGCAACTCGCCAACGAGATGCCGTCCCTGCCCAGCCGCAACTCCACGCTGCGCGCCACACTGATTGGCAACAAGGACTATGTGGACGGTCTGATGGAGATCAGCGACCAGCTGGGCGCGTGGATCGAGGCCGCGCAGGCCGACGGCACACTGGACGCGACCGTGCCACCGCTGGTGGTGCTGTACACGCTGTACGCCCGGGCCTGCGACCCGGTGCCCGAGTTTTTGCAGGCGAGTGGGCTGTACACCGATGCGCAGATCCTGGAACTGATGCTGCGCACCTGCTTCAACGGAATGGCCGCCCCCAGAAAATGAAGAGATTTTTGTAACGTACCAAAAAACCTCGGTCTTCGCTGTGTGCACAGCACTGCATACCAGTGATACCGCGGAACTGGCTTTGCCAGGCCGCTGGTATCGCCCCCTGCAAGGGGGAGGGAGTAGCGGAACGAAGTCCGCGAAGCCTGGGGGTGTACCTTATCTGACCAGCAGCACTGGCACCTTGCAGCGGGCCAGCACTTCAGTGGCGACGGAGCCCATCACCAGGTTGCCCAGTGCGCCCTGGCCGTGGGAGCCCATGATCACCAGATCGAACTTGCCGCTGTCGGCAAATTTGGCAATGCTTTCACCGATGGGGCCAACCTTGTATGCGGTGTTGGCCACGATGTCCTTGCGGGCCAGGAACTTCGCCACGGGTTGCAGCACCTTGTTGGCTTCGTCGGCGTAGTACTCGTCCACGACCTCTTTGCCCAGTGCCGCACGGGCACGCGGGGGCAGGGCACTGCGGATCGTCAGCGCGGTGTAGCTGCTGGCGGTGCTGAGCAGCTGGTCGTGGACGGCCAGGTAGGCCAGCATTTTCTTGGTGTAGCTGCTGCCGTCAACGGCGAGAAGAATCTTCATGGTCTGTGCTCCTTTGTGAGAGCCCAAGCATAAAGCTTTCCAAAAGCCTTTCTTTGACCCGTATCAAGGCGTGCGGGCCGTGTCCAGCCCAACACACAGCTGCGGACGAAACCCTTCCTGCTCTCCATTGCGCACATACCCCAGCGGGTTGGCCACCACCCGGCAGCGGTGTTCCACGCCTTGGCGCACGCTGGTGTCTGTGTAGTCGCTGGGGCAGTGCAGGTGGCCGTGCAGCCACAGGTCGGCCAACGGCAGCAGGTCGTCCAGCGCATTACAAAAGCCCGCCGTGCCCGGTGTCAGCCCGTAACGCGGGTCGCCGCTGCGCAGGCTGGGTGCAAAGTGAGTCACCACTACGGTGGGGCCGTCGCTGTACGGCTGGGCCAGGGCGCCGCGCAGCCAGGCCTGGCAGGCATGGGCTTGTGCGCGGATGGCTTCGGCCAGCATCGGTTGGCCCAGGCGGGTGCCGCCGGTGGTGCGCAGGTAGTGGTTGGCGGCGCGGAAGGCTTTTTCGCGGGCTTTCTGGTTGCGTGCGGCCACGGCAGGGCTGCGTTCGGGAAACTCCAGCAGCGCATCGAAGTCGCTCCACAGCGTGGTGCCCACAAAACGCACCCCCTGCAGCACCAGCACCTCGCGCTCCAGCCAGTGGAAGCCGAACTTGGCACAGCTGGCGCGCAACCGCTGGTGGGCTTCGTCGAAGTCCAGCGCGTCGTATTCATGGTTGCCGGGCACATACACCACCGGCACCGGCCAGTCGGCAAACAGCGACAGGCCAAAGTCCGCGTCCTGCACCTGCGAATCGGCCTGGTAGGCACCGATGTCCCCCGCCAGCACCAGCAGGTCGGCTCCGGGCGCGGGTTCGGGCCGGAAATGCGGGTGCACTTCGAGGTGCAGGTCGGACATCAGCTGGATATTCATGGGGTGTGCAGTCTAAATCACGGTGGGAAATGCCCTGAAAACCGCATTAATTGTGCAAAAAACCCTGTTTTTCGGGTTTAACGACCCCAGCGGATATATCCATGCGCAATGTGCATGGGCTGATGGTTTGAATATCTAGGGAAAACCCTTATTCTTACTTTATCGCAACTTCGCACCGCTGATCCGGTGCACACACCATGTTTACTTTGTTCGCTCAGATCGCCAAGTTGGGTCAACTGACCAATGGCAATGCCCAGTACAGTGATTTCGCCGCCGTGGGCCAGGGTTCCAATGTGGCCAACAACCTGCTGGAAAACGCAGAAGCGCGTGCCGGTACCGACCCGCACCAGGCCGCAGAACTGCGCTTGGCTGCCCAGCAGTTCCTCAGCGTCGTTCGCTGAATTTCCCTCTTCTCCGTGTGCCGGGGCGCGCCTTTCAGTGTGTGTTTCCAGAGCGTTTTAGTGCCTGAGCGCCCGTTGTATCTGCGCATACAGCTATTAAATCAATAGCGCATCAAGTTTCTTTTTCCGCAAACGCCTGCGCCGCCGACCTGGCAATGGTCTGCCGCAGCCACTGGTGGGCACTGTGCTGCTGTTGGCGGTGGTGCCAGACGGCATCCACATGCACCGTGGGCACGTCAAACGGCAGTTCGCGGTACACCAGTTCATCGGCAATTCCCGTCACGTTCACAAAGTGGCGCGGCAGCACGGTGAGCAGGTTGGAGTTGGCCACCACCCGCCCGGCGGTAAAAAACTGGTTCACCGTCAGCACGATGCGGCGTTGCCGCTCCAGCGACGCGAGGGACTCGTCAATAAAACCATACGGCCGCCCCGAAAAACTCACCAGCAGGTGCCGCGCGCTGCAAAACCGGTTCAGCGTCAGCGGGCCACTGGCAAACGGGTGGCCCTGGCGCATGACACACACGTATTCGCCGTCGTACAGCCGCTGGTGGGCAAACGACACCGCCGCGCCGGTCTGGCTGCGGGCGGTCAGGTCGGCCAGCACGGCGGGGAAGTAGCCAATGGCCAGGTCGGCCGCAGCATCGTCCAGCAGGCGGCGCGGGTCGCGGGTGGCCAGCGGCACGACGCGGATCGACACGCCCGGTGCTTCGGTTTCGATGATGTCCACCAGGCCCGGAATCAACGCGGCGGCCGTGGCGTCGGCCATGGCCAGCACAAAGGTGTCGTCGGCGGTGGCGGGCACAAAGCTGCTGGGCACGATGAGTTCCTGCAGCTCACGCAGGGCGTTGTGTACCGCAGGCCACAGCGCCAGTGCGTAGGCCGTGGGCTCCACACCCTGCCCGCTGCGGTGCACCAGCTCGTCGCCCAGGGCCTCGCGCAGGCGGCGCAGGGCGTTGCTGACGGCGGGCTGGGTGAGCGACAGGTTGCGCGCCGCCCGTGTCAGGCTGCGTTCGGACATGACCTCGTCAAACACCCGCAGCAGGTTCAGGTCCAGCGTGCGGAAGTTGGGCGTGGCGGTGGGCAGAGGGGTGTGGGGCATTTGGGGTAGATGGTGTTTTGGTTCAGGTTATCACCATCGTGAATGTCCATCATCATAAATATAAAGTTGAATAACACTGGGGGAAACCCTAATATTCGTTTCACATTAGCAGTTAACGCCCACTGAGGGCAGAAGAAGGAAATCACCATGGCCAGCTTTATCCATATCAACCAACCCGAACAACACACCGGCATCCTGCGCGCCCAAGAGGCGGTGGAATCCATCAAGGACGTGGCCCATTCGTTTGACGGCGCACGTGGCGCAGCCACCCTGCTGCTGGCAGCCATCGTGTCCGCACTGCTGGTGGTGGCCAACCAGATGATCGAGACCTGGTCCGATGGCCACCTGATGCTGGCCTGGGTGGCCCTGTGGTGTGTGGCTTTTGCCGCGCTGGCGCTGCTGGCGATGCCCATGCGCCGCGCTGCAGTGAACCTGCGCAACGGCCTGAAGGCCTGGAAAGAAAGCCGCAAGGCCTTCAAGGAAGACCAGAAGCTGTGGAACATCGCCCTGACCGACGCCCGCGTGATGGCCGACCTGAGCCGCGCCATGAGCCGTGACGGCGAACGCGAAGTGCGCGGCTACTACTGAGCCGGTTGCGTCCAGTCTGCCAACCGGGCCGGTTGGCAGGGCTGATGAATCTCAAGCCGTGGGTTTCCACGGCTTTTTTTATGGGCGAACGGAAAGAGGAGTGCCGCTGTAGATAACTATAAAAAAGATAGCTGCATGCGTTTGTACAACGTGCGCTAGGAGTCAATTTGGTTAATAAAAAGCGGTCAGCGGCTCCATGTAAAAAGCCGCCGTGGTGTGCACCACGGCGGCTTTTTTGGGGGGGCCGAGCGGCTTACGCTATCAAGCCGCCAGGCGCTTCTCGAAAGCCGCCTTGGTGTCCGTCAGCGCGGTGGGCAGGTGGTACGCCAGCTGGGTGAACAGCTCTTCGTGCAGCTTCAGTTCGTCGACCCAGGCGGCCTTGTCGATGCTGGTCACGGTGTCGAACTGTGCGGGCGTGAAGTCCAGGCCAGTCCAGTTGATTTCGGCATAGGTGGGGCTCACGCCAAACACGTGTTCCGTGCCTTGGGCCTGGCCTTCGATGCGGTCGATCATCCACTTCAGCACACGCATGTTTTCGCCGTAACCGGGCCAGGTGAACTTGCCGTCGGCACCTTTGCGGAACCAGTTGGTGGTGTAGATCTGGGGCAGCTTGGCGCCCGATGCGGCCAGCTTGGCACCCATGTCGAGCCAGTGCTGGAAGTAGTCGCTCATGTTGTAGCCCATGAAAGGCAGCATCGCGAATGGGTCGCGGCGCACCACACCGGCCTGGCCGGTGGCAGCGGCGGTGGTTTCCGAGCCCATGGTGGCGGCCATGTACACACCTTCGGTCCAGCTGCGGGCTTCGGTCACCAGCGGCACGGTGGTGGAGCGGCGGCCGCCGAAGATAAACGCGTCGATGGGCACACCGGCCGGGTCGTCCCAGGCGCTGTCGAGGGCCGGGTTGTTGGTGGCGGGCACGGTGAAGCGCGAGTTGGGGTGGGCGGCCTTGGCGCCGGTTTGTTTGGCGATCTCAGGTGTCCAGTCGTTGCCTTGCCAGTCGATCAGGTGCTGGGGCTGGGGCAGGTCTTTTTCCATGCCTTCCCACCACACGTCGCCGTCGTCGGTCAGCGCGACGTTGGTGAAGATCACGTCCTTGTCCAGGCTGCGCATGCAGTTGGGGTTGGTCAGCATGTTGGTGCCAGGGGCCACGCCGAAGTAACCGGCCTCGGGGTTGATGGCGTAGAGCTTGCCGTCGGCACCGGGCTTGATCCAGGCGATGTCGTCACCGATGGTGGTGACGGTCCAGCCGTCAAAACCAGCGGGGGGCACCAGCATGGAGAAGTTGGTCTTGCCGCAGGCGCTGGGGAAGGCCGCCGCGACGTGGTACTTCTTGCCCTGGGGGTTGGTCACGCCGAGGATCAGC
Source organism: Comamonadaceae bacterium AAW (assembly GCA_026314275.1). Lineage (GTDB taxonomy): Bacteria > Pseudomonadota > Gammaproteobacteria > Burkholderiales > Burkholderiaceae_C > JAGOEY01. The sequence goes on along the minus strand of CP111109.1, from coordinate 1,528,006 downwards.
ATGTGTTCGGCCAGCCAACCCTGGTCGCGGCCCATGGTGGACGCGATACGCAGCGCGAAACACTTCTTGCCCAGCAATGCGTTGCCGCCGTAGCCCGAGCCGTACGACCAGATTTCGCGCGTTTCGGGGTAATGCACGATGTACTTGGTCTTGTTGCAAGGCCACTTCACGTCGGCCTGGCCCGCAGCCAGCGGCGCGCCCACGGTGTGCACACAGGGCACAAAGTCACCGTCCGCACCCAGCACGTCGAACACGGCCTTGCCCATACGGGTCATGGTCTTCATGTTCACGGCCACATAGGGGCTGTCGGACAGTTCGATACCGATGTGGGCAATGTTGCTGCCCAGCGGGCCCATGCTGAAAGGCACCACGTACATGGTGCGGCCTTTCATACAGCCGTCAAACAGCGGCTGCAGCGTGGCGCGCATTTCGGCAGGTTCCATCCAGTTGTTGGTGGGGCCGGCGTTTTCCTTCTTGGCGGAGCAGATGTAGGTGCGGTCTTCCACACGGGCCACGTCGCTCGGGTCGCTTTGTGCCAGGAAGCTGTTGGGGCGTTTGGCCGGGTTGAGCTTTTTAAAGGTGCCTGCGTCGACCAGTTGCTGGCACAGGCGCTGGTATTCGGCGTCGCTGCCGTCACACCAGTAAATGGCGTCGGGTTTACACAGGACAGCCATGTCGGCCACCCAGGCGACGAGCCGGGCATTCTTGACATAGGCGGGGGTGTTCAGGTTCAGGCCCTGCATCACGGGTGCGTTCATCGGTAAAGCTCCAAAGTTGAAATCGTTTTTTCAAAAGGAGCGGATGCAGCGCGGCGTGGGCGATGGGGGCTTCTGCGCAGGGTGCACAGGGCTGCTTTTGAAAAAACGGCTTCCTGCCTGCGGGGCGGTGTGGTGCGGCGGGCACCTTGCCTAACAGGTCGGGATGGCAATTTTATGAAGCAGGGCCTGTCTTGTCTGTCAGTTACGGTGTAATTTCATGCAAAACTTGCATAGGGTTATGCGTAAAAATGGGCCCTGAACCGGGCCCACCAACAACAACAGGCCCGAAGGCCTGTGACGATGTACCGCAACCGGCACTTCAATTTTGATAGCTGCTTGCGCCCGTCCGATGGGCGCTAGAGGCTGATTTGGTCTAAAAATCAGGCCATCGTGACGGCAATAAACGCCAGCAGGAACATCAGCACCGCCCCCACAACGGGCAACACGATCGGCATGGACGACACGATGTTTTCCACTGCGTCGGGCGCGTGGCCATGGGTGTAGTCAGGCTGGCCGTCTTGTGTGGCGGGGGTGTGGTGGGGCTGGGACATGGTGGGTTCCTTGAAGGTTCTCGGATCGCTTGAATTGCCGCGGATTTTAACTGGGTAACTGCGTGACGGGGTCCGTGGGGTGAATCAGATCACCGCAGCCTCCAGCCCTGCATCCCGCAGGCGCTGCAGCACTTCGGTGATGTGCGCCGGGCCCCGCGTCTGCAGCACCAGCTCAATCTCGACGTTTTGCACCGACAGCGCGGTGAACGCGCGCTGGTGGTGCACCTCTTCCACGTTCGCGCCCGCGTCGGCCACTGTGGTCACGATACGGGCCAGTGCGCCGGGCACGTCGCGTGCACTGATACGGATACGCGCCAGCCGACCGGAGCGCACCATGCCACGTTCGATGATGGCGGCCAGCAGCAGCGGGTCGATGTTGCCGCCACACAGCACCAGGCCCACCTTCTTGCCTGCGTAACGGGCCGGGTCTTTCAGCAGCGCGGCCAGCCCGGCGGCGCCTGCGCCTTCAACCAGGGTTTTTTCAATCTCCAGCAGCATCACGATGGCCTGCTCGATGTCGCCCTCGTCCACCAGCACCAGGTCGTCCACCTTGTCGGCAATGATGGCCTGCGTCACCTGGCCCGGTGTGCCCACAGCAATACCTTCGGCTATTGTTGACGTGCCCTGCACATGCTGCGTGCCCTTGATGGCGTTGAACATGGCGGGGAACCGGGTGGTCTGCACACCAACAATTTCGATGCCCGGCTGCAGCGCCTTCGCTGCGGTGGCAATGCCTGCAATCAGCCCGCCGCCGCCCACTGCAATCACCAACATGTCCAGGTCGGGCTCGGCCTCCAGCATCTCCAGCCCCACCGTGCCCTGGCCCGCCACGATGGCCTCGTCGTCATACGGGTGCACAAAGGTCAGGTGCTGCTGTTCACCCAGCGCCAGCGCGTGGGCGCGGGCTGCGTCCAGCGTGTCGCCATGCAGCACCACCTCGGCCCCAAAGCCGCGTGTGCGTTCCACCTTCACGCCGGGGGTGAAACGTGGCATCACGATCACCGCGCGCAGCCCCAGCCGTTGTGCGTGGTAGGCCACGCCCTGTGCGTGGTTGCCCGCGCTCATCGCCACCACACCCCGGGTGCGCTGCTCGGCGCTCAGCTGGGCGAGTTTGTTGCAGGCACCACGCTCCTTGAAAGATGCGGTGAACTGCAGGTTCTCGAACTTGAGGAACACCTGCGCACCGGTCACCTCCGACAAGGTGCGGGATTCAACGAACGGTGTGTTGGCCACCTGCCCCTGCAGGCGGGTGGCGGCGTCGCGGATGTGTTGGAGGGTGAGCATGGTTGCCATTGTGGCCCGGCAGCCGCTCAAAGCTGCGCACTGAGCGTTTTACGCGCTGGCACTCACCCGCAGCACCTCCGCCCCATACGCCTCCAGCTTCTTGGTGCCAATGCCGCTGATGCCTTGCAGGTCGTCGAGCGTGCGGGGCGCTCGTTCCGCAATGGCGGCCAGGGTGGCGTCGTGGAAGATCACGTAGGCAGGCAGGTTGTGTTCGCGTGCCACTTCTGCACGCCAGGCTTTCAGGTCGGCAAAACGTGCCTGTGCGGCGGCGTCGAGTGTGGCGGCCACGGGGGATGCGGGTTTGGCGCTGCTGGCCGCACGCCGTGTTTTGCCGCGTTCGGCTGGGGCCGCGCTGGATTCACGCAGCTGTACCTTGGTTTCGCCCTTCAACACGGCGCGGGAGCCGTCGGTGAGCTGCAGTGTGTTGAAGGCCTGCGCATCCACCGCCACTGCACCGGTTGCAATCAGCTGGCGCAACACGCCGCGCAGCTGCACTTCGCTGAACTCCGTACCGATTCCAAAGGTGCTGACACTCTGGTGGCCAAACTGTTTGACCTTGTCGGTGGCTTTGCCGCGCAGGATGTCCATGATGTGGCCCGCACCAAAACTGATGCCACTTTGCTGGTGCACGCGGTAGATGGTGGACAGCAGTTTGCGCGCGGCATCGGTGCCGTCCCACACCTGGGGTGGGGTCAGGCAGTTGTCGCAGTTGCCGCAGGGTTTGCTGGTCTCGCCAAAGTAGCCCAGCAGCCGCACGCGGCGGCAGTCGGTGGCCTCGGCCAGGCCCAGCAGTGCGTCGAGTTTGCCGCGCATGACCTGTTTGAATTCTTCGCCCGCCGGGCTCTCGTCAATCATGCGGCGCTGGTTCACCACGTCCTGCAAGCCGTACATCATCCACGCGTCAGCGGCCTGGCCGTCGCGGCCCGCGCGGCCGGTTTCCTGGTAGTAACCTTCGATGTTTTTGGGCATGTCCACATGCGCCACAAACCGCACGTCGGGCTTGTCGATGCCCATGCCAAACGCAATGGTCGCCACCATCACAATGCCGTCCTCGCGCAAGAACCGATCCTGGTGGTTTTGCCGCACTTTGGTGTCCAGCCCCGCGTGGTACGGCAGGGCGTTCACCCCTGCCGCCTGCAGCGTGTCGGCCAGGTCTTCCACCCGCTTGCGCGACTGGCAGTACACCACACCCGCGTCCCCTTCGTGCTCGCGCTCGATGAAGCGCAACAGCTGCTGGGTGGTGTCTTTCTTTTCAACAATCGTGTAGCGGATGTTGGGCCGGTCAAAGCTGCTGACGAACTGCCGCGCTTCCTCCAGCTGCAGCCGCTCGACGATGTCGGCGCGGGTCAGGGCATCGGCCGTGGCCGTCAGCGCGATGCGTGGCACCCCGGCATACCGCTGGTGCAGCACGGTCAGCGCGCGGTATTCAGGCCGGAAGTCGTGGCCCCACTGGCTCACACAGTGCGCCTCGTCAATGGCAAACAGGCTGAGTTTGCCCCGGCTGTGCAGGCCGTCGAGCAGGTCGAGAAAACGCGGCGTCGTCAGGCGCTCCGGCGCGGTATACAGCAGCGTGATCTCGCCGCGCTGCATGCGCCGCTCCACGTCCAGCGCCTCTTGCCAGTCGAGTGTGGAGTTGAGGAAAGCCGCCTCCACCCCCGCCTCGTGCAGCGCACCCACCTGGTCGTGCATCAGCGCAATCAGCGGCGACACCACGATAGAAACCCCATGCCCCGCCTGCCGCCGCACGATCGCCGGAATCTGGTAACACAGCGACTTGCCGCCGCCCGTTGGCATCAGCACCAAGGCGTCGCCGCCGCCAATCACCTGTTCAACAATGGCTTGCTGGGGGCCACGAAACTGCTCGTAGCCAAAAACGTCGTGCAGGACGGAATGCGCTGTGGACAAACGGAATACTCTTGATTTGATAGCAGCCTGCGCAGGCGCAGTGTGCGCCAGAGGCCGATTTGGTTCATGTTTTGGCTGCGCTGGGCACACGCTGGTGTGCTGGCGCAGGGGTGTATTGTGCGCTGGGCTGTGGGCTGCATACCGCCATCAAGGCAGCACCCGCTCCAGCGCCTTGAGCCTTTGCCACAGCAGGGCTCTGGGGGTATGGATGGCCATGGCCTGCATGCAGCGCTCCAGCCAGCCGTCCCGTGTCTTCAAGCGGTGGAGCGCTTTGGCCAAATCCTGGAGAACGGACTTGCCATAGGCCTGCTCCGCTTTTGCCACGGCTTGCTGCAGCAGCAGAAATGAGGGTTTCATCATCGCGAGATCGATCAGATCGCGGCTGAACACACCGTCATCGGCCCAGCGGTCAGAGTTGGCCAAAAGCTTGCTGGCGGCCAAGTCCAGCGGCGTCAATGTGGCAATACCGCACACGGCGTCCCGTGGACCTGGCAGCGCCAATGCAATGCGCGCCTCCAGCACGATCTCTAGCTTGATGGGCTGGTCGGCGACTTGTACGGTGGTTCTGATGCCGTACTGGTCTGCCCGCACCTCGCGGGACTGCTGCAGGGGCTCAGCGCCCTCCCGGACGATGGCTGCAATACCTTGCGCGGTTGTCAGCAGCTGGCGTAAGGTGCGGTAACACGCCAGGTCAGACACCAGGAAATCAATGTCCACCGACTCACGGTACTCGCCATGCGCCAGCGCGATGGCCGTACCACCCCCAAAAAAGCAGTGGTTGGCCTGCAGCAAAGGCCCATCCAGGGCCTGAAGTACCTGCGCAATCCGTTGGTGGTGCAGACGCTCAAACATCGCTCTTCGCCGCACCCAGCCCCAGCCGCAACGCTTCCACCAAATCTTGCTCGGCGGGTGCCATGGCCGGCACATCCAGATGGCGCCAGTTGCGTTCGTAGATGCCCAGCGCCTCGCTGGGTGTTAATGCCTCGGTGCCATGGACATGCCAGGCCAGCGCTTGAAGCTGCGGGTAGTCGGCCAGGCGGATGCGGGCCGGGATCCAGCCTTTGCGGCTGGCCTCTGCTACAGGGCCAGCCTTGTCATTGGGCGCGGTGATATGAAACTCCAGGCCCAGTGCCGCCACGGCATTCAGATAAGCCCCCATGGTGACCGAGGGCTCGCCTTTCTCAATGCGGTGCAAGGTCACCCGCGACATGCCCGCCGCTTCGGCCGCCGCCGTTGCGCTGACGCGCAAAGCCTTGCGGTGTGTGCGAATCTGCCGGGCAAGCGCTGTAATTCTTTCGGTGACGGCGGTGCCGATGGCAGGGGGTTTGGCAGGCATAGTGTTTCTCATTTTGATCATTTTCCTGTAAATGTCAACAATGAGAAGCAAATTCTAGTGCGCGGTGGCCTCGCTCGTCCCCAACCCCGCATCCACCAACGCCAGCACATACAGCGCCGCCCGTGCCCGGCTGGCACCCACATACAGCGTGGCGGGGTGGCGCTGGCAGCGGCTGTCGATGCCCACAATCACCACCACATCGGCCTCCAGCCCCTTGAAGCCCTGGATCGTGCCCACCCGCAACTGCCCCGCGCCGGGGCTGACCAGCTCGGTGGTGTGGGCAACGCCCTCCAGCCCGGCGGCCCAGGTGGATGTGGCGTTGCTGTGCCGGTAGGGCGACAACACGATCACCTGCTCTGGCTTCAGCCCCTGGTGGCGCAGCAGGTCTCGCAGCAGCGTGCGCAGCTGGGTGGCCATCTCCTCATAGCTGGCGCTGAGCAGCGTCACCGGGGCCTCGCCGCTGTCCACCCGAAAAGCCTTGGGCACCTCATACCGCCCCAGCCGCGCCGCCATCTCGCCAATCGCCCGCGTGTTGCGCAGATTGGCGTCCAGCACCATCGGCACCGCCTGAAACGGCGGCTCCCAGTGGCCCGTGGCCTGGAACAGGCACTGCTGCCGGTCGTAAAAGCAATACCAACTGAACCCTGGTTCGCCCAGCGCCTCCAGCGCCACCCACCACGTGGCGGCAAAGTCTGCCGCCTCGTCCACGATAAGCGTGTCGAAGCGCTGGCCGCCCATCTCTGCCGCCGTTAGCAGCAGCTCGGCCGACTCTTCCTGAAAAAACCGCCCCTGCGCCGCCGCATCCGTAGGCACCACATATTGCAGGCCCGCCGCCTGTGCCTGCGTGCGCGCCAGCTCGTGGAACGGCAACACCGTGATGCCCGGCACATCTGCCAGCCACACCGCCAGCGACTGCGCCAGTGCCTTGTTAAAACACGTCAACAGCACCGACTTGCCCAGCGCCGCGTGTTCACGCGCCAGCGCCACCGCCAGCACCGTCTTGCCCGTGCCTGCACCGCCCTCCACCAGCAGGCGCGGCTGCGTGCGCAGCATGCGCAACACCGCCACCTGCTGCTCCGTGGCCTGGTGCAAGGCATGCACCGCGTCGTCCACCCGTGTGGCCAGCGGCACCAGGCCATGGCAGTCCGGGGCCAACAGCTCCTTCAGCACATGCTGCTGCGCACGCGTCCAAGGCTGCGCGCCCGGCATCGCCTCGCGAAAAATGCGCAGCAGCGCTGGCGCGGGGTCGGCCAGCGCAGCCCGGTCGAGCAAAAACGCCCGCGAAGGTGCCTCGGTGCTGGGCAGCCCGCCCTGCCACAGCACATCCGGGAACCACACGGCATGCGTCACGCCCAGGTCATCCGCCACATCGCGCCCCAGCCGCTGGCACAGCTTGTCCACCAGCGCATACCGGTTGCGCCGCGCCTGGGAGAACGGCGACTGCTTCATCGCCAGCCCCGACGCATAAAACCACCGCCCATCCCGCACCTGCACCGCCCCCGCCTTCACCTCAAAAAACACCAGCCCATGCTGCGGGTGAAACACCAGCACATCCGCCTCGCCAATCACCTCACCCTCGAAGGAGAGATTGCGCCACTCCACCGCGTGGAAGAACTGCCAGGGCGCAGGCAGGTTGCCCAGCGCGGCCAGCACGCGGGCCTCGGCGCGTTCGCCTGCTTGGGTGGCGGCGGTGGGTGTGTTTGCCCCAAGGGCGGGTTGGGTCAGCATGTGGGAATTATTTGCATGAAATGCAGCTGTAGCGCTTATGGGTAGAGCGCTGATAGCTACTAAATTTATAGCGATGCACGTTCCCCTGCCAAGCCATCAGCGGCCCAAGCGTTGCAGCCGCTGCGCCAGGTCGGCCAGCGTTGCCTGTGCGATGTTGGCGCGCTGGTGGTCGAGGGGGGTGTGCTGGCATTGGGGGCATGCGGTTGGCATGTCGCCGGGCATCAGTACGTCACTGCGGGGTGCGGTGGTTTTTGACCAGCAGCAGGCGGGGCAGTGGTATGTGGTGGGTTGGGGGCGGATGGGCATGTGTGGCAGTCAGCAAGACGCCTCGTCCAATGCTGCGTGCGCTGCCTCCTTGAAGCGCTTTCGCAGGCTTTCACATTCTTGATTAAGTTCCGTAAGGTCGGTCGAATCAAACTCCACTTCAATGGGCGTGCTCAACTCATTTATTACCCGATACAAATCGGTGCCGCCGTGTTGCAACGCTTCGATTTTGAAATGCTCAAAGAGCTTACGCCGTTTTTTTCGAGTAGATAAATCTTGATCGATGGCTTGTTGGTAAAGGTCGAAAACGTTGTTTATTTTTTTCAATTCTACCTAGTGCATCGTATTTATGATTGTGGGTGTGTAGAAAATCTTCTAATAATTGACCATGAGACTGGTATGTCTTTTTCTGACGTGAAGAGTAAGCGCTGATGCCTGCCGCTTCTAAGCCATAGTTAGACAAATCAAAATTTACTTGACAGATAATGTTTTCAATAGCTTCGTTGGATTTAATATCTGCTTTATTAAGTAGAATGTATAAATATTCTCCAGTTAGTTTTGTTTTTGCAATGAAGTCTAAATCTGATTGAGTAATGGTTCCTGCCGGATCCAAACCAATAACCCATATCATCGCTGATGCTTGCTTGGCATATTTCTGTGCAACGTTGTAATCGATTTCCATGGCCTGCCCGCCACCAGGATTGTAGCCAGGTGTATCAATCAGGCATAAGTGTTCAAATAAATTTTCTTCCATGCAAACCTCAACGGTAATGAAGGGCATGATTTTTCTCAGATCGAAACCGAGGGATTCAACATATTCATGGCTTAGAGATGAATAGAGCTCTTGGCCAAGATTTAAAGAACCTCTGTTGGCACTGTATCCTCGGATTGCTGGTTGCTCAGCACAGATCACATAGCTTGGTACTACTGTAACGGGGTTCATGCCGACTGCCAGTCGAATATCCTTAGTATGAATAAAACTGTTGATGAACTGCGATTTTCCACTGCTGAAACCACCGGCTACCGCAACCTGGGTTCTATTGTAAATTCCTGGGAAAGCGACGATCAGTTCCAGTTCTTTGTGGATTGCTTGTAATTCAATTAACGCTCCAGCCTCATCGGCTAGAGAGAACTCGCGGGATGCAAAGTTTAGATACTCATGATGGAGTAGTTGGTTGAATGTTTCCAGTCCCGCATTACGCGGAGCTTCGAGAACAAGAATGCTTTGCACTAGACTAAACTTCTCTTGAAGCGTCATGTGCAGATTTTGGATTTTATTGAAATTATCCTTCAAGCCATCGTGAAATGATTTTAATTGCTCGGTCGCCTCTTGCAGTTGAGCAATATTTTGATGCTTTTCTTGCAGTTCGCCGCTCTGTTTGCTCACCAAGGTTTCGAGTTGACCAATGCGTTCTGCATCTTCGACTTGGCGCGCCTGTAACTGGGAATTTTGTGCTTGTGTTTGGATGTGCTGCGTGCGGGCTTCATTTTTCTTGATCTGCTCGTCTTCGTAGCACTTGGTTAGTTCGGCAATGCAGTCATTTTGTTGGGCGAGTTGTTTGTCAAGATTATTGATTTGTACCTGCTGTTGTTTGCTGTGCGTGCCCAGGTGTACAAGGTCGGCGAGCTGCTTGACAGAAGACGCGTCCACGAGACTGAATTGCTCATGCAGTGCGTGAGTGTCACGCTGGAAAGTATCAAGATAAGCCCTGATATCATCCGCCAGTTTCTTGCGAGGAAAAGACCAAAAGCGCCCAAGCCGGTCGATATTTTTCAAGGCTTGCGGATGGAGTTCTGGGCATTTCATCATGATGCCACTCCTTCGAGGTCACGGGAAGTCTTCTCGAGGCGTTCAATGGTTTGGGCAAAATTGTTTAACTGTTCTTCAAGCATCCGAGTTTGTACCGTTAGTGCCGCTATAAAGATGTCAGAGATTTTTTTGGGAACATCTTTTTCTAATCGCTGGATGAACTGACTGATTTTTTGTACTGCGATGTTTTCGAGTCCATAGACGAAGCTGTTCGCTTCGTCCATGAATTCTTTGGCCTCTTTTCCCTTGAGCGTGCCACGATTGTGAAGCTCACCCGGTAGTCTGATTCCCAAGTCGAAGGGCTCGAGATACAGAGAGTCAACGACCCCGCCGATGGCTCGAGCGATCAGTTCGGGATTGCAGTTCTCTTCAAGTACTTGTCTAACGACTGGAGTTAGTTCTGCCCCCAGCTTTTGGTCAAGCTGCTTACGGGCTGTGCTTACTTCATCGGACAGCAGCACTTTTACCTGATTTACGTATTTCTCCAATGCAGAAGTCACTTGCATCGTCATCACGCTGTAGCGTGTGACCTGAATTTGCTCGCTGCCACCTTCCCACAAGATACGCGCTACCGTGTTAAATACGCCGCGCTTTTGGCGGGTTTCTGTTTCATTTTTAGATTCGAGGGCTGTGGAAATTTTCGAACCCATTTCGTGCAGGTACGTATTGGCCTTGCTCATCAGTCTAGTGCGCAAGTCAGTACGATATTGGTGCATACATTGGTCGTAGGTCATATCCAATTCACGTTCTAGGTTGAATTGCTGAAAATTCAAAACTTTTAGTTGGCTGCGTAACTCATCAATATCAGAACTTTTTATTTGACTGATCTGGCTATGCACAAGCGAGGCAAGCGCGGCACGGAAATTTTCTAAACCTTTTTCTTTACGAGAGGACAGGCTGTCTAGCTTATTTTTGGTGATGGCATCTTTACGTGTCGCATCCCGGACGATCATAAGGACGCTTATGAAACAGGCTTGGCTGAGAATCGTACCAGCCCTTCATAGCCTGCATTGGGGTTTTGCTTTGCAAAGCCGACTGGGGTAACTGGTGGTTGTACAGCGCCACATAGCGCAGCAAGGTCTCCTCCAGATCCAGTGCACTATTGAAGCGGTTGGTCTTTAGCACATCGCTGATTCGGCCATTGAAGCGCTCAACCATGCCGTTGGTCTTGGGCGTTCTCGGTCTGGTCAGGCGGTGCTCAATGCCCAACTCCTGGCACAGCTGGTCAAACTCGTGATTGCCACTGGGTGCACGCTCACGGCTGGCAAACAGCCGGTCTGTGAACTCCTTGCCGTTGTCCGTCAATAACTTGACGATCTTGAGCGGGCACGCCTTGTGCAACGCTTTCAAGAAACTGCCCGCACTGGCAGCTGTCTTGTCCTTCTTGATCGCCACAAACACCCAGCGCGTGGCCCGGTCAATGGCCACGAACAGGTAGCGCCGCTTGGTCTCATCCTGCATCTGGGGCAGGTATTTGACATCCATGTGCAAGTAGCCCGGCTCATAGCTCTTGAAGGCCTTGTGAGGCTCCTGGGGTGTTGCAGGCTTGAGGGCATGGAGGTTGCCCACACCATGCCTGCGCAAACACCGGTCCAGCCCTGAGCGAGAGACATCGGGGCAAAGGAACTCACGGGTCACGGCCAGCAAGTCATCCAGTGGCAGTAACAGGGTGCGTCGCAGATGTACCACGATGGTTTCTTGTGCAGAAGTCAGTGTGGTTTGCAGACGGTGTGCGGTGTGCGAGCGATCCTGCACCGATTGGCGTGACTTCCATTTGTAGATGGTGGCTTCGCTTACGCCAAAGCGGCAGGCCAAGGCTTTGGCGCTCTCAGTGCTGGCGGCAATCTCGGCGCGGATGGCAGGGGTCGTTCGGGCTCTCTTGTGCAGGGCGATCATCATGACGGTGTAGCTCCTTCGGCTTGAAGTTGCTCAATCAGCACGCGCATTACATCGCGGGCCATGAACAGGGGGTAGCGCTTGGAGTCTATACAATCGTCCGGGATGCGACATTTACGTAAGCGCACCGCGGCAAGTTTTTCGCCGATATGCGAAATATTGCTGAGCTTGCGAAGGTTGACTCGACTGCGTTCGGAGTTGTCGAGATTGAAGTAGTCTGGGTAACTTTCCACCAAATTTTCCCAAGCCTTTTTCTCTTCACTGCCCCAGGTTTCGGGGGTCTCGAGTTGTTTCTCTAAAGTCATGCAGATGCCTGCGCTGTGTAGCAGGCCAGCCTCGACTGAGTTGAGTAAAGCACCGAAAACACCCGACCCTTCTGGGTTATTACGCGTGAGATCACCAAGATTTCGCCGTGCTTGTGCCGACAGATTGCTGCGTACGCTGTTTAGCGCATCATCAAGGCGGGTGCGCTTTTCGCTATCGTGCAATTGCGAATCGACTTGGCTGGCTACTAGCGCTAACTCCTGCACCCCCTCTTTGAGGGTAATGCGGTTGAGCAATGTCAAGTCGTCCTCATTCAAAAACTGTCCGGCTGGACTGACCACGAATACGACATCGCAGGTTTTGAGCAGTGAGATGGTGCGTGCTTCGCGGGACACTACGGGGTCGTTGGTGCCGGGCGTATCAATGACGCGGATATCACGCAGCGTTTCAAGCGGCATGTAAACATGCACGATCTTGGTGAAGGGCATGAAGCGCCCTTTGGCACCGACGTAATCCATAAGTTGCCCAACCAACTCGTCCGAGTTGGCTGCGTCGAGTTGGGTTGACTGCGTCAGTGTGCTCGGGTCGACACCTGATGTCCTCATGTGTAGCGCCTGCTCATGGGCAGCAGCCAGCGATTCTGTTCGCTTCATTTCGTTGAGCGCCTGGCGTTCCGCCAAGCTGCGTACTTTTGCTTCGTCGACTGGCTTGCCGGTGGGCTCGGCCGAAATCTTTTGATGTTTATGAATGTCAGCGAAATATTGCTCGGTCTTCGCTTGAAGTTGCTGTGTGTATTGTTTATCCAGCTCTTGAATTTGGCGCAAATCCTCTTCGCCGAAGAACTCCACCTTGGCAGCAAAATTGTCACCATAAGTCAGAGTGGTGAGTGCCGCCGTCATGGGTGTGGCGGCTTTTGGTAGAACACTTTTTCCCTGAAAAAACAAGGCATTGAGCAGAGAAGATTTGCCTGCTTTTACGCGTCCCACGAAGCCAATGTTGAGTAACCGGTTTGCCTCGCCAAGTTCAGCAAATGTCTCGGCCAGATGCTGTGGCGCATCAACTCCGTGCTCTCGCTTGAGTCGCTCGACTTCGCCAGCAAATAAATCCGAACACTGTTCACCAATGTCCTGCACGCGTTCGCTGAATTGGATCAGAGTTTGTTGATTCATGTCATGCACCTCAGCTGTACAGATACTGGGTGGTCAACGCCTTTACGGTGCGGGATAGATCTTCCAGCGTCTTCAATTTGTTGTTCGTTTCCGCTTCGCTGACGTCACTTCGTTGTTTATAGGCCTCGATGATGTCCTGCTGCTTGACGATTTGCGCCTCGAAGCTTTCATTGACCTTGGTCAGCAGCAGCATCAGTTGCTCCTCCAAAATACTGGGCAATTTGCGACGCAGTTCGGCTTTGACGCCAGGGAAAACTTCTTCCTGCAGCTTGTTGCGAATCATTTGTCGCTCGTTGCCTGAATTCATCCACCGCAGAATGTCTGGCAGAAAAATGATCGCCAGTTCAACGAGTGGCATAACCACCGAGGTTGTGACTGCCAGTACAGTAGAAACTCCCCTGTAGAGGGTTTTATGCTTCTCGGAGTCGGCTTCCCGTTTGCTGAGTTGCTCGGACCACGTATTTAATGCTTGGCTGGCAACCGTCAACGATCCCTTGACTCTGTCCGATAACTCGGCGACTAAGCTGTCACTTAGGGCTTGGCTGTTTGGATATGCACCCACAGTGGAGAGGCCTGTAGCCAGGTTATCAATCATTGCGCTAGAGATTTCGTCGATCTCAGCTCGAAGGCTTCGTGTCAGGCTGCTGCGGATCACCTCGGAGATGACATTGTTCAGTGCATTTTTGTCGGGACTGGCCGCCAAGGTAGTCAGCTCATCCAATGCTTGGTTTAGGTCATCTTCCAATACGCGGAGGCAGCGGTTGAGCAGTCGATTTGAATATCGCTGACGAACTTGGTTCTGCATGTCCTCCTGCTGTGCTTGCAGTGCGGAGATTGCTCGTTGAAGGTCGCGTAGCTCCTGTTCGATTTGTCCTGCATTCTTTTTCAGCGCATTTATCGCGAGGTTGATCTGGCGTACCAGGTTATGACTCTGGTTTTTTAGCGTGTCACTGAACATGCGGGTGAACAGCTCGTTTGGGTCAATGCTACCCAATGCCTTGGCGAAGCGCGCGACATCGCCCTTGCCGACGGGCAGAGCCTTGTAATCATCTCCAAAGTAGGTTTGTAGCTGTTCGTCGATATGGGCACACACTTCATCTACTTGTGCTGGGGCTCGTAGATTGCACTTACTCAGCACGAAGGTGAAGTTGCCGCCAAATGTTTTCACCTCATCCAGCCGACGGATCATTGATTGGGTGAGGGTGCCGTCTTCAATGCTGGTGACGACGATGAAATGCACGCCACGCGGCAGATAGAAGGCAATTGCCTTGCTATGGGCCTCTAGCGAGGAACCGTAGCCGGGCATATCGACCAGTACCAGCGGTGCTATGGCCTTGAGTGATTCACTATCGAGGTACAGGCGTAGGTGCGAAAACTCGCTGGAGCGGAGGTTGATGGTGCTGAGTGCTTCGACGGGTAGCCGTTCTTCTTCGCCATTCTCATGAATTGCCACCAAGCAAGGATCGGGCGAATATCGCAACTCGGTGGCCAATTCTGTTTCCGGTGCGAGGCCCACTGGCAGTAAGTTCTGGCCCATGAGGGTGTTGAGCAGAGAGCTCTTGCCCGCGCTGAACGCCCCAATGACCGGTACTAGTAGTTCGGTGTGCTTGATATTGTTCAGCAGATCTGGGTCGCCGTGGATATTCTGGCCATCTAGCAACGCGTCGAGAGCCTCCAAGTAGTTTGAAAAATTTTCTTGTCTTTTAAGCATGTGATAAACCTGTATGCCTTATTGTTCGGCAGTTGTGCCGCAGTCCGGGCCGTGGTCAAAATGGGTATGGCCGAGCATTAATGCATCGCTGCGTGGGGCGGTTGTTTTGCGCCAGCCTCATGCGGCGCAGCTGTAGGTCATGGGTTATGGCCGTACGGGCATGGTGTGAATTCCTTGTCAAATGGATTTGGGTAAGCCGACCTGCAACTGCTGTGGAGCAGGCTCTTTAAGGCGTGGCGTTTACTTAATCGGTTTCCCGTTCTCCCAAACTTGGCCGTTGCGGTATGTGTATTCCGTCTTGGTCATGTATGCCTTTTGTTTTTCCACTTCAGGCTCAAATGGCCCCCTGAAGCCGTTTGCGGTGACCGTGATCGTGGCGGTTTTAGAGTCCATGGTTGGGTAAATAATTTCCGAGCACGTCCCAAACTCGGGCGTGGCGCGCAACCCGGCTGCGTTGATGGTCACAAAGCGATACAGCGCCGGGCAACTTGCGCCGCCACTGTCTTGCAGCAAAAACACGTCGTTCTTTCCCAGCTCGTAACTGGCGACGATGCTCAAGCTGCTGTTGCCTTCGATGGCCGGTGTCACAGGCTTACCTTTGAATAGCAAGGTGTTGCCCTCTTCCCGCACGTTCAGCACGCCGTAGCGGGTTTTCATGGTTTTCTCGTAGCCCAAGACCGATGTTTCCATGGCGGGGTTTTTTGCAGAGGTGATTTCGATCCAACCAGCCGGTTCGTTCGCCGTTTTCAGCGGCGGGGCGCTGTCCATGGCGCGCATGGTGGATTTCTCGACCTTGCAGAACAGGCCGGGCAGGCAGTGCTTCAGGATGGCTTTGCCTGCGGCAGAGTCGTTTTTGAACGCGTAGCCAATCAGGTCGCCCGACTCCGGGCTGGCGCTGAACAGGGCGGAGTACGGCGCGCCTTTTTCCAGCACGCCTTCGGCGGTCTGGGTGGCGTGGGCGGTGGTGACGGTTCCGGCGCAGAGGGCCAGGCACAGAAGTGCTGCGTTTGTTTTCATTTCTCTCCCTTTCATCATGTTAGTACATGTAAGTATTGGTTTTGGGTCGTATCCGTTACACCGTAAGGGTGTGTGCTGTGGCTTCACCAAAGAAAGGCAAAAGGGCCGTCGAGCTGGGCGGTTTTGCGCCGAAAGTCGGCGTCACTCAGTGTGAGGTAACGGATGCCTTCCACCAGCGCGGCCAGGGCGGGTATCCAGGTCCAGCAGAACACGATGTACACAAGGCCCCAGCCCCATGCGCCCATATAGAACTTGTGGATGCCAATGCCGCCCAACAGCAGGGCCAGCACGCCTGCGGTGACTTTGCTTTTGGCAGGCTCTGGGGTGGGCGTCCAAGTGGGCTTGATGATTTGGGAGGCATGGCAGTGGGTGCATGTCGCCGCGAATTGGTGGATGGCCCTTTCGCAGCTTCGGCAGAACGTCATGGTTTTTGTCATTTCCCTGGGCCTTTTTGGTGTTTAGACAACGCAAGTGGGCAAGGCTGCGCCCCGCCTGTGCTGCGCACGGGCTGAAGCCTTGTCTGGTGGGGTGGGGGAGGCCGCTGGTGGCAGCGGCCTTACATCGCGGGTTGGCGGTGCGGGTGGGTGCTCAGGCCGGGTTCACGGGGGTGTTGGCCTGCGCGGCTTTGCGCAGTCGGCCGATGTAGCCGCCCAGTGCGGCGGTGGTGACGATGCCCGCCACAAAGGTGATGGCGAATGCGGCCAGGGCTTCCAGGGGGGATTGGGCGTTAATCATGGTTCTTCCTTCTTGGGTTGCAGGGGTGACGGGATGGGTGTGGGGTGCTTTACGCCGCGCCAAGGTAGGCGCGGAGCTGGTTTTCCAGGTCGGCCTGCAGCCCTTCGGGGCTGATGACGTGGATGTGGGGGATCCAGTACCGCACGATGGGCAGGATCTGGTTGGGGTGGGCAATGCTGCCGGACACGATGAGTCCGCCGTCTGCCAGCGTTTTCTCGATCTTCTGGCCGCCGATGAGTTTGCGCCGTTCAAAGTAGCCCGCCGCAGGCTTCGCCACCTTGAGCACCACTTCGGTCTTTTGCAGGTTTAGCCAGATGCTGTCTTCCTCGTTCAGCTTCTGCACGACCGCCGGGTCGGGGGTGAAGGTGTCTGGCAATACCAGCAGCCGGTCAATCTTGCTGAAGGCATACGACTTGAGTTTGCCCGCGTCCATGGCGGCCAGGTACCAGATGCCGTCCTGGTTCACCAGCTTGTAGGGGTGCGCGGGCTCAACCATCTTGGGGCCGTCGGGTTTGGTGTATTCAAAGCCGATGGCGCGGGTCTGCTCGATGGCGATTTTGAGCTGCTCGAACAGCGACTCTTTGCCACGCAGGTCTTCGTAGTTGTGACCACGCACCAGCAGCGCGTTCTGGATGCGGCTGTCCAGCATGTCTCGCAAAAAGTCGGTGGACAGCCGAGGGTGCAGACCCTGCAAACCGGCCAGGCTGGCAAAACGCTCCACATCGGCCATGCTGAGGATGCCCACGCCTGTTCCTGTGCCCATGCGCTTGTGGTTGAGCGAATACACGCCGTCTTTCTTTTCCAGTTCCAGGAAGGCAAAACGCTCGTTCAGGTCACGCTGGATGGTGCGCAGGTTCACGCCAAATTCTGTGACCAGTGCATGCGGGTCCAGCTTCTTGCCTTCGTTGAGGCGGCGCAGGATTTCGGTCAGCCGAAAGGCGATGGTGTCAGTGGGGGCGGACTTGGAGGACATGGTGGCGGCTCGGGTGCTTTGATCAGTGTGCAAACCAGTGGTTTGCGGCATGGAAGTGATCGTATCGGGGCACCCTGTCAAACCATGTCGTTTCTGGTTTTCTGCAAATTTATTTGAAACCCCCTGTGTGGGGCGGCGCAGCGATGGTTTTCTACAATACCGCCATGAAGTCCGTCACCTACACCCGCGCCCAGCAGCTGCCTGCCATCCTGGCCCAACGTATCGCCATCCTGGACGGGGCCATGGGCACCATGATCCAGCGCTTCAAGCTGACCGAAGCGCAGTACCGCGGCGAGCGGTTCAAGGACTTTCCGCGCGACGTGAAGGGCAACAACGAGCTGCTGTCGCTCACCCGCCCCGACGTGATCAGCGACATCCACGAAGGCTACCTGGCCGCCGGTGCCGACCTGATCGAGACCAACACCTTTGGTGCCATCACCGTCGCGCAGGAGGACTACCACATGGCCCATCTCGCACGCGAGATGAACCTCGCGTCTGCCCGGCTGGCACGCGCTGCCTGCGACAAGTTCAGCACACCCGACAAACCGCGCTTTGTGGCGGGTGCCCTGGGCCCCACGCCCAAGACCGCCAGCATCAGCCCCGATGTGAACGACCCCGGTGCGCGCAATGTGACGTTTGAAGAATTGCGTGCGGCCTATTACGAGCAGACCGAGGCATTGGTCGAAGGTGGTGCCGACGTCATCCTGGTCGAAACCATCTTCGACACGCTGAACGCCAAGGCCGCGCTGTTTGCGGTGGACGAGTTTTTTGAAAAAAGCGGCGAACGCCTGCCACTCATCATCAGCGGCACCGTGACCGATGCATCGGGCCGCATCCTGAGCGGGCAGACCGTGACCGCGTTCTGGCACAGCGTGCGCCATGCGCAGCCGCTGGCCATTGGCCTGAACTGTGCGCTGGGTGCGGCGCTGATGCGCCCGTACATCCAGGAGCTGAACCGCGTCGCCCCTGACACTTTCATCAGTTGTTACCCCAACGCTGGTTTACCCAACCCAATGAGCGACACCGGGTTTGACGAGACCCCTGATGTCACGGCACGCCTGCTGCACGAGTTTGCGGCGGAAGGTTTGGTCAACATCGTGGGCGGCTGCTGCGGCACGACGCCTGACCACATTGGTGCCATCCAGCAGGCCGTGACGCCGTTGCCCGCGCGCAAGCTCGGGCGCACGGCGTTTTACAGCGAAGCCGCGTAGGACGGCAACCAGCTTTGCGTGCGCTTTGCACACAAAGGCTGGGCCGGGGCGTACGAAGCACGCCAAAGGAGCACCTCCATGACTTCCAAACTTCTTGTGAAAACACTGGCCGCCGCCTTGTTGGCCGTGCCTGTATTGGCCAGCGCGCAGCAGGCCTTTACCAGCCAATACGTGAATATGCGTGCGGGCCCCGCGGCCGATTACCCCGTGGTGACCACCCTGCCGCAGGGCACGTCGCTGATGGTGCAGGGCTGCGTCAACGACTTCACCTGGTGCGACGTGCAACTGCCCGATTCGGGCCGGGGCTGGGTGAGCGCCGAATACCTGTCCTACCCGTACCAGGGCAACAACGTGCCCGTGCGGAACTGGGGCGCAACGATTGGTATCCCAATCGTGGTGTTTGGCCTGGGCGCGTACTGGGCCAGCCACTACCGTGACCGCCCCTGGTACAACAACCAGTCGCAATGGGACCGGCCGCGCCCTAACTATGGCCGCCCGCCCTACCAGCGGCCACCACATGCGGGCCAGCGCCCGCCCCATTTTGACAACCGTCCCTCACGTCCACCCCACGAGGGTCGCCCGCCCCAACGCCCCCACCCAGGGGAGCGGCCACCCAACGTGCGTCCGCCAAGGCCCGGCCACGACCAGCGGCCCCAGCAGGGCTACCGTCCGGGTACCGGGCCCTTCCAGGGGCAGCAAAGCAACAGGGGCCCACGCCCTCCAGGTGGTGAGTCTGCCGGGTCCCAGTGAGAGACTGGCGCCACGGTATTCAGACCAAAGTGCGGGCCAGTGCGGTAGCCGCTTCGCGCAGACGCGGTAATTGCTGCAGCGCCTGCGCCAGCGGCATACGCGCCACGGGGGCCTGCAGCGCCACGGCGCAGCGCACGCCGCCAGTGCCGGACGTGCCGGGCTGGCGCACCGGCACAGCCACACACACCAGGCCGTCCACAAACTCTTCAGCATCCACAGCGTAGTCCTGCTGGCGGATGCGTTCCAGCTCCATCTCCAGTGCAGCGCGTTCGGTCAGGGTGGTGGTGGTGTGGCGGGTCAGCGGCAGGCTGTCCAGCACGGCCCGGCACTGGCGCGGCGACAGGTGGGCCAAAAACAGCTTTCCGCTGGCAGAGCAGTGGATCGGCACCCGGGTGCCAGGGCGCAGCTCCAGCCGCAGCGGAAACGCCGACTCCACCCGGTCCAGGTAATTCACCTCGGCCCCGGACAGGGCCGTGAGGTTGCAGCTTTCCCCCACATCGGCCACCAGTTGGCGCAGCACCGCATAGCGCACACCCTGCTGCGTGCTGGCGCTGAGTGCCGCGTCGGCAAAACGCAGCAGCCGGGGGGCGAGTGCATAACGGCGGCCATCGGGCTCGCGGGCCAGCAAACCCCCGGCCTCCAGCTGGGCCAGCATGCGGTGCACCGACGGTTTGGGCCAGCCGGACGCGGCCACCGCTTCGGCCAGGTTCAGCGCACGCCCCTGCGCCGCCAGAATTTCCAGCAGTTCGAACTGGCGCAGGCCAGGGTTGCTCGCAAGGGAGGGGGATGGTGAATTGCCCATATCTCGAATAATGAGACGAAATTACATAAAAATTCGAGACTAATTCTAGCTGGGCTTACATTCAGCTTCAATCAAACAGTTCACCGCATTTGGAGCGTGCCCCATGCCTCTGGCTTTTCACAATGTCGTGCTGACGGGTGCCTGCGGCGGCCTGGGCCAGGCATTGGCGCGTGGGTTGCTGGCGCAGGGCGCACAGGTGGCACTGGTGGGCAGGGACTCGGCGCAACTGGAAATGCTGGCCGCTTTGGCTCCCGGGCGTAGCGTTGTACACACTCGACGTGGCCGATGCCGCAGCCATGCAGGCCATGGCGCACGACTGGATGCAGCGCAGTGGTGTGCCCGACCTGGTGATCGCCAACGCCGGTGTGGCCGGTGGGTACGCCACCGCGCAGGCCGATGACCTGGCCGTGTTCCGCCGCATGCTGGAGATCAACCTGCTGGGTGTGGCCACCACCTTCCAGCCCTTTCTGGCGGCCATGCAGGCACAGGCCCGCCCCGCATCGTTGGTGGGGGTGGCGAGTATTGCGGGCTGGCGCGGTTTGCCGGGCAACGGCGCGTACTGCGCCAGCAAGGCCGGGCTGATCGCTTACCTGCAAAGCCTGCGGACCGAGCTGCGCGGCACGGGGGTGACGGTTCACACGGTCAGCCCCGGCTACCTGCGCACGGCACTCACGGCAGGTAACCACTTCGCCATGCCCGGCCTGCTGGAGCCCCAGGCTGCGGCGCAGACTCTGCTGCAACGCGTAGCCCGAGGCCATGAAAACATCGTGTTGCCACGGCGCATCGGCTGGCTGGCGCGGGCACTGGGCTGCCTGCCTGCACGCTGGCACGACGCCATTTTGTTGCGCCAGCCGCGCAAACCCCGCGTGGGTGAGGCGGGGGCCACGGTGATTCCGGGCCTGCCAGCCACCCATCCACAGGGACCATCCGCGGCCCCTTCTTCTCCCGCATCTTTTCCTCCACCTTCGCCATGACATCCATTCCCACCCAGCAACAAATTGCACTCATTGGCGCGGGCCCGTCCGGTCTGGCAGGTGCGCGCAACTTGCAGAAGCTTGGCATTCCGTTCCAGGGCTTCGAGGCCCACACCGACATCGGCGGGTTGTGGAACATTGGCAACCCGCGCTCCACGGTGTACGAGTCGGCCCACCTGATCTCCAGCAAACGCACCACCGAGTTCAGCGAATTCCCCATGGCCAACAACGTGGCCGACTACCCCAGCCACCGTGAGCTGCTGCAGTATTTCAACGCGTTTGCCGACCACTTCAAGCTGCGTGAACACTTCCGCTTCGGTGTGCGGGTGCTGCGGGTCGAGCCACTCAGTGAACAGGCCGACACCCTGTGGCGCGTCACGCTGGATGTGGGCAACGGGCAGCAGGAAGTGGCCGACTACAAAGGTGTGGTCATTGCCAACGGCACCTTGTCCGAGCCCAGCATGCCGCAGTTCGAGGGCCAGTTCTCGGGCCAGTTGCTGCACACCTCGGCCTACAAAAGTGCCGAGCTGTTCAAGGGCAAACGCGTGCTGATTGTGGGTGCAGGCAACTCGGGCTGCGACATCGCGGTGGACGCGGTGCACTACGCCCAAAGTGTCGATATCTCGGTGCGCCGGGGTTACTACTTCGTGCCCAAATACGTGTTTGGCAAACCGGCCGACACCCTGGGTGGCAAACTCAAACCACCGCCCTGGCTCAAACAAAAGATGGACAGCACCATCCTGCAGTGGTTCACCGGCGACCCGGTGCGTTTTGGTTTCCCCAAGCCCGACTACAAGATGTACGAGTCGCACCCGGTGGTCAACTCGCTGATCCTGCACCACCTGGGCCACGGCGACATCCATGTGAAGGCAGACGTGCAGCGGCTGGATGGCGAAACGGTGCACTTCAAGGACGGCACCCAGGCCGACTACGACCTGATCCTGGCCGCCACGGGCTACAAGCTGCATTACCCCTTCCTCGACCACGCACTGCTCAACTGGCAGGGTATGGCGCCGCGCCTGTACCTCAACATTTTTGCGCCGCGTTACGACCGGCTTGCCGTACTGGGCATGGTCGAGGCCAGTGGTATCGGCTGGCAGGGCCGCTACGAACAGGCCGAGTTGGTGGCGCGCCAGTTCAAGGCGTTGGACGACGGTGCCGCTTCAGCCAAGGCGCTGACGGCCGCCAAGGCGGGGCCACCGCCCGACCTGTCCGGTGGCTACAAGTATTTGAAGTTGGAACGCATGGCCTACTACGTCCACAAAGACACCTACCGGGCCGCCGTGCGCAAGGCTGCCGAGGCGCTGGGCTGAACCGCGAAAAAGCGAAGGAGACAAACATGCTGCCCATCGACGAGATCCGCCTGAACTTCAACCCCGCCTCACTCGCCATCCTGAACTGGGTGCTGGCCTTCCTCATGTTCGGCATTGCGCTGGACACGCGGGTGGAGGACTTCCGCCGTGTACTGAAGATGCCGCTGGCCTTCAGCGTGGGCATCATTGCGCAGTTCCTGCTGCTGCCGGCCTTCACCTATGTGCTGACGCTGGTGCTGCAGCCCGGCCCCAGCATTGCGCTGGGCATGATCCTGGTGGCCTGCTGCCCGCCCGGCAATGTGAGCAACATCCTCACCCACCGGGCCAAGGGCAACGTGGCGTTGAGTGTGTCGATGACGGCGGTGTCCAACGTGCTGGCCATCCCGCTGATGCCGCTCAACTTTGCCTTTTGGGGCGGCATGCACCCCACGGCGTCCACGCTGCTCAAGTCGATCTCCATCGACCCGGTGCAGATGACCCTGCACATCATCATGATCATCGGTCTGCCCTTTGTGCTGGGCCTGCTGTGCGCGCACTACCTGCCTGCACTCACCCAGCGCTGCAAGCGGCCCATCGGCATCGTGAGTTTCCTGGCGCTCATCGGCTTCATCGTGGGTGCCATTGCAGGCAACTGGCGCTTCTTCCTCGACTATGTGGGTGTGGTGCTGATCGCCGTGGCCATCCACGACGCACTGGCCTTTGGCACCGGCTACACCTGCGCCCGCCTGTGTGGCCTGCCCGACTACGACCGGCGCGCGCTGACCTTCGAGGTGGGTATCCGCAACGCCGGGCTGGGCCTGGTGCTGGTGTTCAGTTTCTTTGGTGGCCTGGGGGGTATGGCCGTGGTGGCCGGGGTCTGGGGCTTCTGGGACATCATCGCGGGCCTGGCGCTGGCGGCGTGGTGGGCGCGGCGTCCGTTGCAGACTGCAGCGTCCGCGAAAGAGGTGGTTGCATGAACCCGCAGAGCCCGCTTCTCACCCCGGCCGCACGCCGCGTGCTAGTTACGGGGGCCGACGGTTTTGTGGGGCGCAGTGTGGTCAAGGCGCTCGCTCAGCAGCCTGGCATTGAGGCCGTGTTTGCGCAGGACGTGCGTGAGGTGCCCACCGACCGGCGGGTGGCCGGTGTGATGTACCAGGTGCAGGATGTACGTGCGCCTTCGCTGGTGGACTCGATGGCTGCAGGGCAGATCGACACCGTGGTGCACCTCGCGTCCATCGTGACGCCGGGCAAAGACTCCAACCGCGCGTTTGAATATTCGGTGGATGTGGACGGCACCCGCAACGTGCTGAACGCCTGTGTACACGGCGGTGTGCGCCATGTGGTGGTGTCGTCCAGTGGTGCGGCCTATGGTTACCACGCCGACAACCCGGCCTGGCTCACCGAGTCCGATGCGCTGCGCGGCAACGAGGTGTTTGCCTATGCCCACCACAAACGCCTGGTGGAAGAGATGCTGGCGCAGTTCCGGGTGGAGCGGCCCGCGCTGCTGCAAACCGTGTTGCGCATCGGCACCATCCTTGGTGAGCAGGTCAACAACCAGATCACGGCGCTGTTCGAGAAGCCGCGCCTGATCGCCATCCGTGGCAGCGACAGCCCCTTTGTTTTTATCTGGGACGAAGACGTGACCGGGGCTATCCTGCACGCCCTGGGTGGCACGGCGCAACCCGGTTGCTACAACCTGGCCGGCGACGGTGCGCTGACCATCCACGAGATTGCAGCATTGCTGGGCAAGAAGACGCGTGTATTCCCTGCGGGCCTGCTCAAAGCCATCCTGGCGGTGGGCTCGTCCCTGGGGATGAGCCGCTACGGCCCCGAACAGCTCGACTTTCTGCGTTACCGGCCGGTGCTGCTCAACACCGCGCTCAAAACCCGGTTTGGTTACCAGCCCGGCAAAACCAGCCGCCAGGCTTTCGACACTTTTGTGGCCGCGCGTGCCCGCCAAGGCCACCCGGTGACGGCACAGGCCCGCACATGAGCACAGCTGACACCCCCGTCACAAGCTTGTCGCGCGCAGACCTGGCCTGTGCCTTGGCCGTGGTGCTGGTCTGGGGGCTGAACTTTGTGGTGATGAAGCTGGGCCTGCAGCACCTCGGCCCCATGCTGCTCGGTGCCTTGCGGTTTGCGGCGGCGTCATTGCCCTTTCTGCTGTTTGTGCGCCCGCCGCCATTGCCCTGGCGGTATGTGGCGGGGTACGGGCTGGCGCAGGGGCTGGGCCAGTTTGGCTTTCTGTTCCTGGGGCTGCACCTGGGCATGACGGCGGGCATGGCCTCGGTGGTGATCCAGACCCAGGCATTTTTTACGCTGATGGCCGCACCCTTGTTGGGTGAACGTGCCAAACCCGTGCAATGGCTGGGCCTGGCCGTGGCCCTGTGCGGGCTGCTGGCCATTGCCACTGCACACGGCGACGGCCCGGGCCAGATGACCCTGGTGGGTTTTGTGCTGACCGTGATGGCGGCTCTGATGTGGGCGGTGTCCAACATCATTGCGCGCCGGGCCAGCCAGGTGGCGCGGTACGAGCCGTTTCCCTTCATTGTGTGGAGCAGTGTGTTTTCAGTGCTGCCCTTTTTCGGGCTCGCGCTGTGGCTGGACGGTGCGGATACGGTGTTGCACCAGCTTCAGGGCCTCGACCTGACGGCTGTGTTGGCGGTGCTGTACCTCGCCCTGCTCGCCACCTTGCTGGCCTATAGCCTGTGGACACGTTTGCTGCAACGCCACCCGGCCAGCAAGGTCACACCGTTCTCGCTGCTGGTGCCGGTGGTGGGTTTGTGGGCTGCAGTGGTGCTGTTTGGCGAACGGCCGCTGGCCCAGCAATGGGTGGGCACTGGCGTGGTGTTGCTGGGGCTGGTGGTGAACCAGAGCGGCAGCTGGTGGGCGCTGCTGCGGGCGCGGCGTTCGTCCCATTCAGCATGAGACACACGTAAAAAAGCCCGCTCTGTAAGCGGGCTGTTGTGCAGGCGGCGTGTGCTCAGAAACGGCGCTGGGGCGCGGGGCCACGGCCTTCGATGTGGCGGAACGTGACGCGGCCCTTGGTCAGGTCGTAAGGCGACAGCTCCAGCGACACCTTGTCGCCAGCCAGGATACGGATGTGGTTCTTGCGCATCTTGCCGGAGGTGTAGGCGATCAGTTCATGTCCGTTGTCCAGCGTGACGCGAAAGCGCGAGTCCGGCAGCACTTCGGTCACTTTGCCCTGCATTTCGATGAGTTCTTCTTTGGCCATCAACTTCTCCTGGGAAAACAATGTGTGGTTTGCCCGGTAGCCACCAGGCGCTATGCAGGCCCGGCGCTGGGCGCCAGGGTGCAAATGAAAAATCGGTTTGCAGGCAAAGCCGAGTCAGATCCGGTGTCTGCCGTCACCGCAGCAGGGGTGTCCGCGTGGGGTGGGGGAGGCAGAGCGGCGTTGCATGTGAGTTACATGTGCAAGGGGCTCTCAAGGTGGACCACTGGGCGCTGCGATCAAATGGATCGAACTGCGCCTGCCGTCCAGGCGGGAGAAAACACGGCAAACAAATGCGGTGCCATTCACCGGAATCCGCTATTTTAGCCTTTCCTGGGGTTTTGCGCTGCTGATTTGCTCGGACAAACGGTTGGCCGCCATCAATTCCACGAACCGCCGCGCAGCCAGACCCAAGGGCCGCTCCTTCGACCACACCACATCCACCCACAGCTGCAAGCGGTTTGTGAGGTTCTCAAACGCCAGCACCTGCAGCGCACCCGAGTCGACGTGGGGCTGCACAAAACTCAGCGGCAACCAGCCCCAGCCCAGCCCGGCGCTGATCAGCCCCAGCGCCGCCACCGGGTTGTCGGTGCGCCAGGTGTGGCGGGCAAACACAAAACGCGGGTCGGTGGTGGCGAGGTCGCGGCTGGCCACCACGATCTGGCGCGTGGTGGTCAGGTGTTGCTCACGCAGCAGGCTCCCGCCCTGTGTGGCCTGCAGCACCGGGTGGCTGGGGGCCATCACGGCCACCAGCACTTCGCTGCCCACCTCCTCAAACCCCTCGCGGCCGTCCAGGCTGGGCCGCTCGAACACCAGCGCCAGCTGCACCCGGCCTTCGTGTAACAGGCGCAGCGCGTCGGCCTGGGGTGCGGCCAGCACTTCCACGTCCAGCAGCGGATAGTCCTGCGCCAGGGTGGCCAGCGGTGTGCTCCAGCGGGCGGACAGCAGTTCGGGCGCAATGGCCAGAGTGAGGCGGCTTTCCAGCCCCTGCGTCAGCGCCAGCGCCTGGGCGTCAAGCTGGCGCAGCTGGGCCGCCAGCAAACGTGCCTGGGGCTCCAGCGACCGGGCGGCGGCGGTGGGCTGCGGCTCGCGGCCACTGCGGTCAAAAAGCAACAGATCCAGCTCGGCCTCCAGGTGCCCGATGGCCATACTCACCGCCGACGGCACGCGCCCCAGCGCCCGCGCTGCGGCCGAAAAAGAGCCGTGGTCCAGCACAGCCAGAAACACCTGCACGTTGTCGGTGGTGAATGCCATGGGGCCAATCTGTCAAAAAAACTGAAATAATCTGACTTTATATATCAGATTGGTAGATATAAAGTCACCCCATTCAACAAACAACCGCAGAAGGAACAGTGATGCAAGGGGTGAAGCGCAAGGTGGTCTATGTCAGCCTGTACGAAGGTATTGCCATCGTGGTGGCCACGCTGGGCCTGGCGGGTATGTCGGGCCAGGACGTACACACGGCAGGCGGCGTGGCGGTGGCTGCGTCGGTGATTGCGATCCTCTGGAACCTGGCGTTCAACACCATGTTTGAAGCCTGGGAAGCACGCCAGGCCGTCAAAGGCCGCAGCCTGAAGCGCCGTATTGCCCACGCCATTGGTTTTGAGGGCGGGCTGATTGCCTTTTTGGTGCCGCTGATCGCCTGGTGGTTCGGCATTTCGCTGTGGCAGGCGCTGCTGATGGACCTGGGGCTGGTGGTGTTTTTTCTGGTCTACACCTTTGTTTTCAACTGGAGTTTTGACCGCATTTTTGGCCTGCCTGCGTCGGCCATGGCGGGTGCACAGCCTGCCTGATAACGGCACAAATACAGAACTTCTGCCGGCGTGAACGCCCACGCTAGGCCAGAAGGGGCAAATGGGCCGGGCAATGGCGACCATCCGGCGCGCACGTTCCTGCGGTTTTTGTCGGTGCGGTGATTCGCTATTGATTTTGTAGCTTCCTGCGCTGATAGGACGGGCGCAAAAGCCTGATTTCATTCTGATTCAGGCGCTGATGGGCCGTATGCAGCAAAAACCCGGCCCGCCGTTAAAATCCACGCTCCCCAAGGAGCGTTGCAGCGGACCGTCTGAAAGGCGGCCCGTCAGGCTTGGGATTCCTTCCGCAACGACGCTCACCTGACCCGCGCCTCCACAGGTGAGAACCATGTCCGCTGAAATGTCCCCGCCTCCCATGATGTTGTCCGGCCTGGAGCCTGTCACCATTGGTGACGGCACCCTGTTCGTCAACATCGGCGAACGCACCAACGTCACGGGCTCGAAAGCCTTCGCCCGCATGATTTTGAACGGCGAGTTCGACCAGGCTTTGTCGGTCGCACGCCAGCAGGTGGAAAACGGTGCGCAGGTGATCGACATCAACATGGACGAAGCCATGCTCGACAGCAAGGCGGCCATGGTGCGTTTCCTGAACCTCATCGCGAGTGAGCCTGACATCGCGCGTGTGCCGATCATGGTGGACAGCTCGAAGTGGGATGTGATCGAGGCCGGGCTGCGCTGTATCCAGGGCAAAGGCATCGTTAACTCCATCAGCATGAAAGAGGGCGTGGAGCAGTTCAAACACCAGGCCCGCCTGGTGCGGCGCTACGGCGCGGCGGCCGTGGTGATGGCGTTTGACGAACAAGGCCAGGCCGACACCTATGCGCGCAAGATCGAGATTTGTGAACGCGCCTACCGCATCCTGGTGGACGAGGTGGGTTTCCCGCCCGAAGACATCATCTTCGACCCGAACATCTTTGCAGTCGCCACCGGGATTGAAGAGCACAACAACTACGCGGTCGATTTCATCGAAGCCGTGCGCTGGATCAAGCAGAACCTGCCGGGCGCCAAGATCTCGGGTGGTGTGTCGAACGTGAGCTTCAGCTTCCGCGGCAACGACCCGGTGCGTGAGGCGATCCACACCGTGTTCCTGTACCACGCTATTCAAGCGGGTATGGACATGGGCATCGTCAACGCGGGCATGGTGGGTGTGTACGACGACCTGGAGCCCGTGCTGCGTGAGCGCGTCGAAGACGTGGTGTTGAACCGCCGCCCCGACGCCGGTGAGCGCCTGGTCGAGATTGCCGACAGCGCCAAGAGTGGTGCCAAGGACGAAAGCAAAAAGCTCGAATGGCGCGGCACACCCGAGTCACCGGTGGCTGTAGAACAGCGCCTGAGCCACGCCATGGTGCACGGCATCACCGACTTCATCGTCGAAGACACCGAAGAGGCTTACCGCGCCCTCCTGGCCAAGGGTGGCCGCCCGCTGCATGTGATTGAAGGCCCCTTGATGGCGGGTATGAGTATCGTGGGTGACCTGTTTGGCGCTGGCAAGATGTTCCTGCCGCAGGTGGTGAAAAGTGCGCGCGTGATGAAGTCGGCCGTGGCGCACCTGATCCCCTACATCGAGGAAGAAAAACGCCAGGACGAAGCCGCCGGGCGCGACGTGCGCACCAAGGGCAAGATCATCATCGCCACCGTGAAGGGCGACGTACACGACATTGGCAAGAACATCGTCACCGTGGTTTTGCAGTGCAACAACTTCGAGGTGGTGAACATGGGTGTGATGGTGCCTTGCCACGAAATTCTGGCGCGCGCCAAGGTCGAGGGCGCCGACATCGTGGGTCTGTCTGGCCTGATCACCCCGAGCCTGGAAGAGATGCAGTACGTGGCCGGCGAGATGCAGAAGGACGACCACTTCCGTATCAAGAAGATCCCGCTGATGATTGGCGGCGCCACCACCAGCCGCGTACACACGGCGGTGAAAATTGCGCACCACTACGAAGGCCCGGTGGTGTATGTGCCCGATGCATCGCGCAGTGTGGGTGTGGCGCAAAGCCTGCTGGGCGACGGCGCGGGGGCGTTTATCGAGGAGCTGAACGCCGACTACGACAAGGTGCGCCGGCAACACGCCAACAAGAAACAAACCCCGCTCTGGCCGCTGGCCAAATGCCGCGCCAACAAGACCCCGATCGACTGGACGGCTTACCAGCCCAAAACGCCCAAGTTCATCGGCCGCCGCGTGTTCAAGAATTTCGACCTGACCGAGCTGGCCCGCTACATCGACTGGGGCCCGTTTTTCCAGACCTGGGACCTGGCCGGGCCCTACCCCGCCATCCTGACCGACGAAGTGGTGGGGGTGGAGGCGACCCGCGTGTTTGCCGACGCGCAGGCCATGCTCAAACGCGTGGTCGAAGGTCGCTGGCTCACCGCCAACGGCGTGATTGGCCTGTACCCGGCCAACACGGTCAACGACGACGACATCCAGCTGTACACCGACGAGACCCGTACCGACGTGGCGCTGACCTGGTACGGCCTGCGCCAGCAGACCGAGAAACAGGCGATTGAAGGTGTCATGCGCCCCAGCCGCTGCCTGGCCGACTTTGTCGCTCCTCAGAGTAGTGGCATTGCCGACTACGCCGGGATGTTTGCTGTCACCGCAGGCATCGGGGCAGAGAAGAAGGAGGCGCAGTTCATGGCCGAGCTGGATGACTACTCGAGCATCATGTTCAAGTCCATCGCTGACCGACTGGCCGAGGCCTTTGCCGAATGCCTGCACCACCGCGTGCGCACCGACCTGTGGGGCACGTCGCCGCAGGAGTCACTCAGCATCGACGATCTGGTGAATGAGAAATACACCGGCATCCGCCCCGCGCCCGGTTACCCGGCCTGCCCCGACCACAGCGCCAAACAGGACATGTTCGAGGTGCTGCAGTGTGCGGAAATTGGCATGGGCCTGACCGAAAGCCTGGCCATGACACCCGCCGCCAGCGTCAGCGGCTTCTACCTGGGCCACCCGCAGAGCACGTACTTCAACGTCGGCAAAATCGCTGAAGACCAGCTGCAGGACCTGGCCCGCCGCCGTGGTGTGCCCGAAAAAGACCTGCAGCGCCTGCTGGCACCGAACCTGTGACTATGCCGCTGTTTTTTAAGCAAAAAGTGCCTCTAGCGCACGTTCTGCGTGCGCAGTCAGCTATGTATTTGGTAGCAAAAGGATGCCATCATGGCCATTGAGCTGCCCCGCTGGCTGGACGGTGCGCGCATCCGCACGCAGCGCCGGGCCACGCTGCTGTGGCGGCAGGTGCGCGCGCCGGCGCGCCCGGTGTTGCGCGCCGTCAACCTCTGGCTCGACGCCGATGGGCTGCGTATGAGTGCGGCCATGTCTTTCTACGGCATCCTGAGCCTGGCCCCGCTGGTGGCGCTGATCGTCTCGGTGCTGGGGCGCTGGCTCGACATGGAGCGGCTGGAAGCCAACCTGATGGGCCGTATCAGTGCGGGCCTGGGCCAGCAGGCGGCCGACGTGGTGCAGCAGTCGCTGGGCAACGCCTTCACCAGTGACGGCACGGCCACATCGCTGCTGACCTTTCTGGTGTTTGCGTCGGGTGCGCTGGGGGTGTTTGCCGAGCTGTTGTTCGCCTTCGAGCGGCTGTGGCGTTTTGGCCGCCCCGACATGCCAGCCCTGCCGTGGTGGAACAGTGTGCTGTTGCACCTGCGCAGCACGCTCTACATCCTGGTGATGGGGGTTCTGCTGGTGGTGTCGCTGGTGGCTTCCACCGTGATGACCTTGCTGGTCGGCCGGGTCGAGGCCTTTGTAGCCCTGGGGCCGATGCTGCCGTTGCTCAATGAGCTGGTGGCGTTTGTGGCCTGCACCCTCTTGTTTATTGGCCTGATGCGCATGAGCACCGGCCCCAAACCCGCCTTGCGCCATATGGCCTGGGGTGCGGTGGTGGGGGCGGTGCTGTTCAGCCTGGTGCGCCACGCGCTGACACGCTACCTGACCTCGGCCCCCATCGTGAACGCCTATGGCGCAGCGGGCTCGATGGTGGCGGTGCTGATGTGGTTCTACATCACGTCCGCCATCCTGCTGTTTGCCGCCGCCTGGGCGCGGGCGCTGGCCGATGAAAGCCGCCTGCGCAGGGCAGAGCGGGAGCTGGCGGAGCAAGCAACAGCGTAAGCGCGGGCGCTGCTGCCCTCACCCCAACCCTCTCCCAGGGGGAGAGGGAGGAATACCGTTATTTCTCTACAAACGCGCGTTCGACGACGAAGTCGCCGGGGATCGACGTGTTGCCCTCTTCAAAGCCCCGGTGCTCCAGGATGGCCTTCAGGTCCGTCAGCAGCTCGGGGCTGCCGCACATCATGGCGCGGTCTTCCAGCGGGTCGAGCGGGGGCAGGCCCAGGTCGTCGGTGAGCTTGTTGCTCTTGATCAGGTCGGTGATACGGCCCTGGTTGCGGAAGGGCTCGCGGGTCACGGTGGGGTAGTACAGCAGCTGGTTGGAAATGATTTCCCCCAGCACTTCGTCTTCTGGCCAGTCCTTGGTGATCTGGTCGTAGTAGGCCAGCTCCTTCACCTCGCGCACGCCATGCACCAGGATGACCTTCTCGTATTTTTCGTAGGTGTCCGGGTCGCGGATGATGCTCAGGAACGGCGCCAGGCCGGTGCCGGTGCCGAACAGGTACAGGCGTTTGCCGGGCAGGGTGTAGTCGATCAGCAGGGTGCCCGTGGGCTTGCGGCCGACCACGATCTTGTCGCCCACCTGGATGTGCTGCAGCTTCGAGGTGAGCGGGCCGTTTTCCACCTTGATGCTCAGGAATTCGAGGTGTTCCTCGTAATTCGCGCTGGCCACGCTGTAGGCGCGCAGCAGCGGCTTGTCGTTCACACGCAGGCCAATCATGGTGAAGTGGCCGTTGCTGAAACGCAGCGACGGGTCGCGGGTGGTGGTGAAGCTGAACAGGCGGTCGGTCCAGTGGTGCACGCTCAGCACGGTTTCTTCATTGAAAGCGCTCATGGGTTCAAATCAAGGTTGGATAAGGGGTGGGCTTCAGCCAGTGACTGGCTTTTGTGCGGGCAGGTGGGGGCGACTGCGTGCGGATGTGTGAGTTTATCCAATCTCTTACTACATCTGGGTATATGCAAAATGCCAACAGGGGCTGCGTTGCCCCAGATCAAAAGGCGGTAAGAATACGCAGCAATGTGATGGGGCATGCCAATGTCCTCTGGTGTCCACGCTGGCGCACCCTCAGCCGTTACTGCTTTTTCATCTCTGACCGTCTGACCCCAAGGAGTCGTTCCCATGAAGTTGTCCCGCCGCCTCATTTGCGCCGCCGCTGCCGCCACTTTGGCCCCGGCATGGCTGCCCGCCCACGCGCAGGGTGTGATCAAGATCGGTGAGCTCAACAGTTACAAGGCCCAGCCTGCCTTTCTGGAGCCCTACAAGAAGGGCATGGAGCTGGCGGTGGAAGAGATCAACGCCAAGGGTGGCGTCAACGGCAAAAAACTGGAGCTGATCACCCGCGACGACAACGCCAACCCCGGCGACGCCGTGCGGGTGGCCGAAGAGCTGGTGTCGCGCGAGAAGGTGGACGTGCTGACGGGCACCTTCCTGTCCAACACCGGCCTGGCCGTGGCCGACTTTGCCAAGCAGAAAAAGCTGTTCTTCCTGGCGGGTGAGCCGCTGACCGACAAGATGACCTGGCAGGGTGGCAACCACTACACCTTCCGCCTGCGCCCCGGCACCTACATGCAGTCGGCCATGCTGGTGCAGGAGGCCGCCAAGCTCAACAAGAAGCGCTGGGCCATCGTCTACCCCAACTACGAATACGGCCAGTCGGCCGTAGCGGCTTTTAAACAGCTGCTGAAGGCCGCACAACCCGACGTGGAGTTTGTGGCCGAGCAGGCCACGCCGCTGGGCAAGGTGGATGCGGGCAGTGTGGTGCAGGCGCTGGCCGACGCCAAACCCGATGCGATCTTTAACGTGTTGTTTGCCGCCGACCTGTCGAAGTTTGTGCGCGAGGGCAACACCCGGGGCCTGTTCAAAGACCGCGCCGTGGTCAGCCTGCTGACCGGTGAGCCCGAATACCTTGACGCGCTGAAAGACGAAACGCCCAACGGCTGGATCGTCACCGGTTACCCCTGGTACGGCATCCAGACGCCCGAACACAAGGCCTTCTTTCTGGCGTACCACAACAAGTACAAAGACTACCCGCGCGCAGGCTCGGTGGTGGGCTACAACATGATCAAGTCGGTGGCCGCTGGCGTTACCAAGGCCAAGAGTACCGAGACCGAGAAACTCATCGCCGCCTTCAAGGGCCTGCAGGTGGACACCCCGTTTGGCAAGATCACCTACCGCCCCGAAGACCACCAGTCCACCATGGGCGCGTTTGTGGGTAAGACGAAGAACGACAACGGCAAGGGTGTGATGGTGGACTACACCTACGCTGACGGTGCCAAGTTCCAGCCGCCCGCCGCTGATGTGAAGAAGTTCAGAACGGAATGAGTTTTTCGGGGCTTTTGGTCCAGCTGCTCAACGGGCTGGCGAGTGCGTCCTCGCTGTTCCTCGTGGCGGCGGGGCTGTCGCTGATTTTTGGCGTGACCCGTATCGTCAACTTCGCGCACGGCTCGTTCTTCATGGTGGGTATTTACACCGCCTACACACTCGTCGACAAACTCGGCACCAGTCTGGGCTTCTGGCCTGCGCTGTTGCTGGCGGCGCTGGCGGTGGGTGTGCTGGGTGCGCTGGTCGAGGTGCTGCTGCTGCGCCGCATTTACAAAGCCCCCGAGTTGTTCCAGCTGCTGGCCACGTTTGCGCTGGTGCTGGTCATCAAAGACGCGGCACTGTGGATCTGGGGGCCGGACGAGTTGCTCGGCCCGCGTGCGCCGGGCCTGTCGGGCGCTGTCGAGATCCTGGGCCGCCAGTTCCCGAGTTATGACATGTTCCTGATTGTGGTGGGTCCGGTGGTGCTGGGCCTGGTCTGGCTGCTGCTCACACGCACCCGTTTTGGCACGCTGGTGCGTGCCGCCACCCAGGACCGCGCCATGGTCAGCGCGCTGGGCGTCAACCAGGCCTGGCTGTTCACTGCAGTGTTTGCGCTGGGGGCCATGTTGGCCGGCCTGGGCGGCGCGCTGCAGCTGCCGCGTGAGCCTGCCACGCTGGAGATGGACCTGCACACCATCGGTGCCGCCTTTGTGGTGGTGGTGGTGGGCGGCATGGGCTCGATCCCGGGCGCGTATGTGGCCGCGTTGCTGGTCTCGCTGGTCAAGGCCGTGTGTATCTGGCTTGGGCTGGTCAACGTTTTTGGTGTAGAGGTGTCGTTCTCCAAACTCACGCTGGTGGTGGACTTTCTGGTGATGGCGGTGGTGCTGGTCTGGCGGCCGTGGGGGCTGCTGGGCAAGCCGCAGGCTCCCAGCCGGTATGTGGGCTTGGCCGAGGCCCCGCTGCGCCGTGCCAGCCGCGCCTATCTGCTGACCGCAGCCGTGTTCGGCCTGGTGCTGGTGGCGCTGCCGTGGTTCACGGCCGATTCACCCTACACCCTGGTGCTGATGATCGACCTGCTGATCGCTGCGCTGTTTGCCGCCAGCCTGCACTTCATCATGGGGCCCGCAGGTATGCACTCGTTTGGCCACGCGGCGTACTTCGGTCTCGGGGCGTATGGCGCTGCACTGCTGGTGCGCACCAGTGGCCTGCCGATGGAGGCCGCACTGCTGGCCGCGCCGCTGGTGGCGGCGCTCGGCGCGCTGGTGTTTGGCTGGTTTGCGGTACGGCTGTCGGGGGTGTACTTGGCCATGCTGACCCTCGCCTTTGCCCAGATCATCTGGGCAGTGACCTACCAGTGGGATAGCTTCACCGGCGGCAGCAACGGCCTGACCGGTGTGTGGCCGTCCGAGTGGCTGGCGGACAAACGGGTGTACTACGGGCTCACGCTGGTGCTGGTGGCGGCAGCGGTGCTGTGGCTGCGCCGGGTGTTGTTTTCCCCCTTTGGGTATGCGCTGCGGGCGGGGCGTGACTCGGTGCTGCGGGCCGATGCCATTGGCATCGACGTGAAACGCATGCAATGGGCGGCGTTTGTGATTGCGGGCACGGCAGCAGGCTTGGCCGGGGCGCTCTATGCGTTTTCCAAGGGCAGCATTTCGCCGGAAAGTATGGCCGTGGCCAAGTCGGTGGACGGCTTGGTGATGGTGCTGCTGGGCGGCGTACAAACGCTGGCCGGGCCGGTGGTGGGCGCGGTCACCTTCACCTGGTTACACGACACCGTGGCCCGCAACACCGACTACTGGCGCGCCATGCTGGGCGGCATCATTTTGCTGCTGGTGCTGCTGTTCCCGCAGGGTATCGCGGGGTTTGCGCAGCAGCTGTCCGACCGTTTGCGCGGTGTGAACAAGGACACCCCATGAGCCTTCTCTCAGTCAAAAACCTGGGCAAGTCCTTTGGTGGTGTGAAGGCCGTGGACGGTATCAGCTTCGACCTCGCGGCGGGTGAGTTGTTGGCGCTGATCGGCCCCAACGGCGCGGGCAAGTCCACCACCTTCAACATGGTCAACGGCCAGCTCAGGGCCGACCAGGGCTCCATCCTGCTCGACGGGCAGGAACTGGTGGGCCGCCAACCCCGCGCCATTTGGCGGCTGGGGGTGGGCCGCACCTTCCAGATCGCCGAGACTTTTGCGTCGCTGACCGTGGTGGAGAACGTTCAAATGGCGCTGTTGTCCCACGACGGCAAGTTGTTTGCCACCTGGCGGCGTGCGGCAGATTACCGCCGCAGCGATGCGCTGGCGTTGCTTGACCAGGTGGGCATGTCGCCCCAGGCCAACTGCCCTTGCAGCGCACTGGCCTATGGCGACGTGAAACGGGTTGAGCTGGCCATGGCCTTGGCCAACCAACCCAAGCTGCTGCTCATGGACGAACCCACGGCCGGCATGGCCCCCACCGAGCGCCACGCGCTGATGGCGCTGACCAAACAGCTGGTGGTGGAGCGGGGTATTGCCGTGCTGTTCACCGAACACAGCATGGACGTGGTGTTTGCCTATGCCGACCGTGTCATCGTGCTGGCGCGTGGGCGGCTGATTGCGCAGGGCACACCACAAGAGATCCGCGCCCACCCCAAGGTGCAAGAGGTGTATTTCGGCAGCGGCAAGACATTCGAAAAACCCCTTGCAGAAAGCGACGCGTAATGGCCGACGTATCCATGGCCAACGTATTGCTCCAGGCCCAAGGCCTGTGCGCCTGGTACGGCGCGGCCCAGGTGGTGTACGGCGTGGACCTGCAGGTGCAGCGCGGCGAAGTGGTCGCCCTGCTGGGCCGCAACGGCGCGGGCAAGTCCACCACGCTCAAGGCGCTGATGGGCCTGGTGGGTCAACGCCGTGGCACGGTGCACTTCATGGGCCACGACATTTCTGGCACCGAGCCGCATGTGGCCGCACGCCTGGGGCTGGGCTACGTGCCCGAAGACCGGCGCGTGTTCACCGACCTCACGGTGATGGAAAACCTGGAGGTTGGCAAACAGCCAACACGCCACTGGCCCGACGGCCGCGCCGCGCCGCTGTGGACACCTGAGCGCCTGTTCACCCTGTTCCCCAACCTGGGCGAAATGCCCCAGCGCCCTGGCGGCCAGATGAGCGGCGGCGAGCAGCAGATGCTGACCGTGGCGCGCACGCTGATGGGCAACCCGTACCTGGTGCTGCTCGACGAGCCGAGTGAAGGTGTCGCCCCCGTCATCGTCGAGCAGATGGTGGGCATGATCCTGGCGCTGAAAAACCAGGGGGTGAGCATCCTGTTATCCGAGCAAAACATGCACTTCGCCGCACTGGTGGCCGACCGCGCCTATGTGCTGGAGAAAGGGCAGATCCGCTACGAAGGCCCCATGGCCGAGCTGATGGCCAACACCGACGTGCGCCAGGCCTATTTGGGGGTTTAAATGCAATCAAATTGATAGCTGACAGCGCTCTATGGACGGGCGCTGGATGCCAATTTGGTTCATAAAACGAGCTTACGCCTGCCGGAAAGGACCGAGGCAGCGGACGTGCCCCCAGCCGGGCGCTTCTATAATCAAATGAAAATGGTTCTTGTTCGCGCACTCTGTTGGCGCGGCCGGGCCGTATTCCCCATTCCCCGCCTGCTTGAAGGATGCCTGTCCATGACTTTCCGTTTTAACCCGCTGCGCCGTTCGCTGGTGCTGGCGCTGGGTGCCGCTGCCATGGTGCTGTCCGCACCCGCCCAGAGTGCCGACGACGGCCTGCTGATCTACAACGCCCAACACGTCTCACTGACCCGCGCCTGGGTTGAAGCCTTCACCCGCGAAACCGGCATCAAGGTCACGGTGCGTGACGGCGGTGACTACGAAATCGCCAACCAGATCATCCAGGAAGGGGCAGCGTCGCCTGCCGATATTTTCCTGACCGAAAACTCGCCCGCCATGGCCATGGTGGACAGCCAGAAGCTGTTGGCCCCGCTGGACGCGGCCACGCTGGCCCAGGTGCCCGCTGCCTTCCGCCCCGAGAGTGGCAACTGGACGGGTATCGCCGCACGCAGCACCGTGTTTGCGTACCGCAAAACCAAGCTGAGCCGTGACGCATTGCCCAAGTCGATCATGGACCTGGCCGACCCGGTCTGGAAGGGCCGCATCGGTGCTGCCCCTGCGGGCGCGGACTTCCAGGCCATCGTGGGTGCGGTGCTGCAGCTCAAGGGTGAAGAAGCTACCGCCGCCTGGCTCAAGGGCCTGAAGGCCAATCTGCAGCCGTTCCGCGGCAACAGTGTGGCCATGAAGGCCACCAACGACGGCCAGATCGAAGGCTCGGTGATCTACCACTACTACTACTTTGGCGACATGGCCAAGGGCGGCGAGAACTCGGAGAAAGTCGGCCTGCACTATTTCCGCAACCAGGACCCGGGTGCGTTTGTGAGTGTGTCCGGTGGTGGCGTGCTGGCATCCAGCAAACGCCAGTCCCAGGCCCAGACCTTCATGAAATGGCTGACCGGCAAGGGCGGGCAGGACATTCTGCGGGCAGGTAATTCGTTTGAGTACGCCGTGGGTGAAGGCGCTGCCTCCAACCGCAACCTGGTGAAGCTGGCCGACCTGCAGGCCCCCAAGGTTGATATGTCCAAGCTCAACACGGCCAAGGTGCAGCAGCTGATGCAGCAAGCTGGGTTCTTGTAACACCCCCAGGCTTCGCGGACTTCGTTCCGTTCTCGCCTACCCCCTTGCAGGGGGCGACACCTGCGGACTGGCAAAGCCAGATCCGCGGTGTCTGCTGGAAGGAAAAACCGCCATGGCTGGCGGTTTTTTGTCGTTTGGGGCTGCCTAGAACTACTTGGCCGCGTGCAGCACCCGCCGGTACTGGATTGCTTCGGCTACGTGGGCCATCTGGGTGGCCTCGGTGCCTGCAAGGTCGGCGATGGTGCGGGCCACTTTGAGGGTCCGGTGGGTGGCGCGGGCGCTCCAGCCCAGGCGGGCGGCGGCGGTGTTCAGAAACTTCAGCGCGGTGGCGTCGAGTGCGGTGTGGGTGTCGATCTCCTGCCCTTGCAGCGCATGGTTGGGTTTGCCCTGCCGGGTGATGGCACGGGCGCGGGCCTGTACGGCGCGGTGGCGGATGGTGTCGGTGTTCTCCCCTGCGGGGGCTTGCAGCAGTTCATCGGCGGGCAGGGCGGGCACTTCGACATGCAGGTCGATCCGGTCCAGCAACGGGCCGCTGAGTTTGCCCTGGTAACGGGCCACCTGGTCGGGTGTACAACGGCAGGTGCGCTGGGTGGAGCCCAAAAACCCGCACGGGCACGGGTTCATGGCGGCGATCAGCTGAAAGCGGGCCGGGAACTCTGAGCGCCTTGCGGCCCTGGAAATGGTGATGGTGCCGGACTCCAGCGGCTCCCGCAGGGCCTCCAATGCAGCACGGGGGTACTCGGGTAACTCATCGAGAAAAAGCACCCCGTGGTGCGCCAGCGAAATCTCGCCAGGCCGGGGCGGAGACCCTCCACCCACCAAAGCCACGGCGCTGGCGGTGTGGTGCGGCGCACAGGTGGGCCGGGTGCCCCAGTGCGCCAGCGAGAACCGTCCGCCCAGGCTGGCCACCGCGGCACTTTGCAACGCCTCTTCCACGGTCATGGGCGGCAGCAACCCGGCAAAACGCTGGGCCAGCATGGACTTGCCGGAACCCGGGGGCCCCATCATCAGCAGGCTGTGGTTGCCAGCGGCCGCAATTTCCAGCGCACGTTTGGCGGCGGCCTGGCCTTTGACGTCGGACAGGTCGGCGTAGCGCGCCGTGGCCGCTGGTTGTGTGGCTTCCATCCGTGTCCAGCCTTCGGCCGGCGGGGTATCGGCCGCTGCAGGCCCGGGCAGAAACTGCGCCACCACGTCCAGCAAATGCCGCGCCCGGAACACCACGGCCCCGGGCACCAGCGCGGCTTCTTCTGCGCTGCCCGGGGGCAGCACCAGCCGGGCCTGCACCTGCTGGCCGTGCAGCGCCAGGCTCATTGCGAGCGCCCCACGTACCGCACGCAACTCGCCCGAGAGCGACAACTCGCCCGCAAACTCGTGGCCCGCCAGCCGGGCCGTGTCGATCTGCCCACTGGCCGCCAAGATGCCCAGGGCAATCGGCAGATCGAACCGGCCCGAGTCCTTGGGCAGGTCGGCGGGTGCCAGGTTCACGGTGATGCGGCGGTTGTGGGGGAATTCGAGCCCCGCGTTCTGGATGGCCGAACGCACCCGTTCGCGGGCTTCCTTGACCTCCACGTCGGCCAGGCCCACCAGAGTGAAGCTGGGCAAACCGTTTGCCAGATGCACCTCGACGGTGACTGCGGCGGCGTCCAGCCCCAGCAAAGCGCGGCTTTGCACCAAAGAAAGGCCCATATCCACTCCTCCCCATTCAAGTGCACGGCGTTGGGCCCGAGATATGCACCAATTTGCACCTTGTTGGTGCGTTTATGAATTCTGACCGGCCAACGCGCAAGAAACGCCAGGGCGCATGCACCAAGAAACCGATTGGCACAACTTGGCACGCTCCATGCATTACCACCATCGATACACCCCACCACTTTGGAGAACCCGATGAAGTCCACGCTCGCGAAAACCCTGGCCGTTGTTGCTGTTGCTGCTTTGCCTGCCTTGGCCAGCGCACAGCTTACAGCCAATGTCAGCCTGACCACCAACTACAAATTCCGGGGTCAGGACCAGGACGTGATCGGCAAAAACGGCAGCATCAAGGACAAGGCCGTCAAGCCCGCGCTGCAAGGCGGTTTCGACTACGCCCACGAGAGCGGCTTCTACATCGGCAACTGGAATTCCAGCGTCAACTGGCTCGCGGGCAATTCGCTCGAATCCGACATCTACGGTGGCTACAAGTTCAAGGCCGGCGAAGTGGATCTGGACGTCGGTCTGCTGACCTACATCTACCCCGGCAACAGCCTGGGCAACACCACCGAAGCCTATGCCGGCGCCACGTTTGGCCCCCTCAGCGCCAAGTACTCCCACACCCTTTCCGAAGACTACTTCGGCTGGGCCGGTACCAGCCTGGGTTCAGGCCTCAAGGGCCGCAACACCGGTTACCTGAACCTGGCGTTTGCACAGGAAGTCGCACCCAAGCTCACGCTCAAGGCATCGGTGGGCTTCACGCAGTTCGCCAGCGACATCAAGGACAACGGCGTGCCGAACTACATGGACTACAGCGTGGGCGGTGCCTACGACCTGGGTGAAGGCTTCACGCTGGGTGCCAACGTGGTGGGCGCCAACAAGCGCGGCTTCTTCGGCCCGGTCAACAAGAACCGCCTGATCGTCAGCATCACCAAGACCCTGTAAAAACCCGTCGAGCACGGCGACCTGCCATACACACTATGGGCAGGCCCGGCTTGTTCTTCCATCCAAACCAAAGGAACAAAAATGAAACTGGTGACAGCGATCATCAAACCATTCAAGCTGGACGAGGTGCGTGAAGCCCTCTCCGGTATTGGTGTGCAAGGCATTACCGTGACGGAAGTCAAGGGTTTCGGTCGGCAAAAAGGCCATACCGAGCTGTACCGTGGCGCAGAGTACGTGGTGGACTTCCTGCCCAAGGTCAAGATCGAAGCGGCCGTGTCCGACGAGCTGGTTGACCGTGTGATTGAAGCCGTTGAGTCGGCCGCCCGCACCGGCAAGATCGGTGACGGAAAAATCTTTGTGTACAACCTGGAACAGGTTGTGCGCATCCGCACTGGCGAAACAGGCGGCGAAGCCCTGTAAGGCCCGGAGGAACCATCACCATGAAAAAACTACTTTCCATCATCACCTTTATCGCGCTGTCCATGACAGCGCAACTGGGCATGGCTGCGGACTTTCCGGAGTCCAAGCTGAACTTTGAACTGGGCAAGAGTGAACTGCCAGCCGAAGCGGCTGACGCAGTGGCCAAAGTGGCTGCCTTCCTCAAAGCCACGGCCGATGCCAAGGTGCAAGTTTCTGGTTACACCGACACGTCGGGTGATGCGGCACAAAACGCCGAATTGGCCAAGAACCGCGCACAGGCCGTGAGCCAGGCGCTGACAGCCGCCGGTGTGCCCGCCGACAGCATCGTCATGAAGAAGCCCGAAGAAGTCGAAAAGGTCGGCAGCCCTGAAGCCGCCCGTGTGGTGGTGCTGTCGCTGGCCGTTGTGGCGCCCGCCGCAGATGCACCTGCAGCCGCTGCGCCCACGCTCAACTCGGGTGACACGGCCTGGATGCTGACGTCCACGCTGCTGGTGATCCTGATGACCATCCCCGGTCTGGCCTTGTTCTACGGTGGCCTGGGCCGCTCGAAGAACATGCTGTCCGTGCTGATGCAGGTCTTCGTGATCTTCGCGCTGATCAGTGTGTTGTGGGCTGTGTATGGCTACTCGCTGACGTTCAGCGGTGAAGGCAGCTTCTACGGCGGCTTCGACAAACTGTTCCTCGCCGGTATCACCCCTGACACGCTGTCCGGTCTTCTGCCCACCATCCCTGAATATGTGTTCGTCGCCTTCCAGGGCACGTTTGCTGCCATCACCGTGGCACTGATCGTGGGCTCCTACGCCGAACGTATCCGTTTCTCCGCTGTGCTGCTGTTCTCGGTGATCTGGTTCACCTTCAGCTACCTGCCAATCGCCCACATGGTGTGGGGTGGTGGTCTGCTGGCCAAGGACGGTGCACTTGACTTCGCGGGTGGCACGGTGGTGCACATCAACGCCGGTATCGCCGGTCTGGTGGGCTCCTATGTGATTGGCAAACGTATCGGTTTTGGCAAGGAAGCCATGACGCCGCACTCCCTGACCCTGACGATGGTTGGTGCCTCTTTGCTGTGGGTGGGCTGGTTCGGCTTCAACGCCGGCTCGGCAGGTGCTGCCAACGGTGTGGCCGGTCTGGCCTTCATCAACACGGTGCTGGCCACTGCTGCTGCCACCTTGTCGTGGATCGCTGCTGAAGGCCTGATCAAGGGCAAGGGCTCCATGCTGGGTGCTGCATCCGGTGCGGTGGCTGGCCTGGTGGCCATCACGCCCGCCGCTGGTTTCGTGGGCCCCATGGGTTCCATCGTGCTGGGCCTGATCGCTGGTGTGGCCGGTGTCTGGGGTGTGAGCAGCCTGAAGAAGATCCTGGGCGCTGACGATGCATTCGACGTGTTCGGTGTGCACGGTGTCTGCGGCATCGTGGGTGCCGTCCTGACCGCCGTGTTTGCAGCCCCTGGCCTGGGTGGTACGGGTGGCCTGACCCCCGACACCTTCAACATGGCCAGCCAGGTCTGGATCCAGATCAAGAGCGTGTTGATCACCATCGGCTGGTCTGCTGTGGTGGCTTTCATCGCCTACAAGATTGCCGATGTGGTGATTGGTCTGCGTGTGTCGGAAGAAGCCGAACGCGAAGGCCTGGACATCACGTCCCACGGCGAAACGGCTTACCACCGTTAAGAAAATGCGCCTCGGGCCACACTGCTGCGCAGTGGTGGCCCTTGGCAAGTGAAAGAGTCTCCTTTGGATGTTGGGCCCGCAGTGATGCGGGCCCTTTTTTGTTGGCGCCGCTTGTCTGTGCTGCTGGAGCAATCGGCACAATCGGTGTATCTATTTCAGAGGAGCGTGGCATGGCATGGCAAACCGTTGTGGGGCAACCCAGCCAGTTGGGCGAATCGCCGTTCTGGCATCCCGGTGAGCAGCAGCTGTACTGGGTGGATATTCCCGGGCGGAAAATCCTGCGGGTGCGCCCCGCCGAAGGCGCGGTGGAGGAGTGGCCGCTGCCGCAGGAGCCCGGCTGTATCGCACCGGCACTCGGTGGCGGCCTGGTCATCGCCCTGCGTGACGGCATCTACCGCGCACACACCTGGGGCGGGCCGTTGGTGCGGTTGGCTGCAGCCACCCACGACCCCGCCACCACCCGCTTCAACGACGGCAAATGTGACGCACTGGGCCACCTGTGGGCAGGCACCATCTACGAGCCGCGTAACGCGCAGCGGGCGGGCCTGTACTGCCTGGACGCGCGCGGCACCAGTGGCGATGCCCCGCCCACGTTGCAGCACAAACTCGGGGACGCCACCACCGCCAACGGTCTGGCCTGGTCACCCGACGGGCGTACTCTGTACTGGTCGGACACGCCCCGGCATGTGACCCACGCCTGGGACTTTGATGCCGCCACGGGGGCATTGCAGAACCAGCGGGTGTTCCAGCAGTTCGCGCCCAAACCCGCAGACTGGACGCCCGGCGCGCCAGGCGCGCCAGGCGCATCGGGGTATGGCGGCCGCCCTGACGGTGCGGCGGTGGACGTGGACGGCAACTACTACTGCGCCATGTTTGAAGGCGGGCGGCTGCTGAAGTTTGCCCCCACCGGTGCGCTGCTGGCCGACATCCCAACACCTGTGCGCTGCCCGACCATGCCGTGTTTTGGCGGAGACGACCTGCGCACCCTCTACCTCACCAGCGCCCGCGCGGGCCGCCCGGCGGCCGAGCTGGCGGCACTGCCAGAGTCGGGTTGTGTATTCGCCATGCGGGTGGAGACGCCCGGCTTACCCGTTAATTTTTTCCTGGATTGATGGCGCAGCGTTTTCGCTCACACCCGCTGTTCAAAAAAATCACGGCGCGGCCTGGGCTGGGGCCGCCACCAAGGTACTACGATGCACACCATGGACCCCGCCCTGCAAACCATCGCCGACCACATCCGCCACGCCGCTGCCCATGGCACGCCGCTGCGCA
Source organism: Comamonadaceae bacterium AAW (assembly GCA_026314275.1). GTDB lineage: Bacteria > Pseudomonadota > Gammaproteobacteria > Burkholderiales > Burkholderiaceae_C > JAGOEY01. The sequence goes on along the minus strand of CP111109.1, from coordinate 1,483,456 downwards.
TCCGGGGTGGCGGCACCAAGGACTTTTATGGCGAGCCGCCGCAAGGTGAGGTGCTCGACACCACCACCTGGAGCGGCATCACCGACTACGAGCCCAGTGAGCTGGTGGTCACCGTGCGCAGTGGCACCCCACTGGCCGTGCTGGAAGACACCCTGGCCCAACAAGGCCAGTGCCTCGCGTTTGAGCCGCCGCGTTATGCCCCGGGTGGCACCGTGGGTGGCATGGTCGCTGCGGGGCTGAGTGGCCCGGCCCGCGCCCATGTGGGTGCCGTGCGCGACTTTGTGCTGGGTGTGACACTGCTCAACGGCCGAGGTGAGCTGCTGACCTTTGGTGGCCAGGTCATGAAAAACGTGGCCGGTTACGACGTCTCGCGGCTGATGGCCGGTGCCATGGGCACGCTGGGTGTGTTGACCGACATCAGCCTGAAGGTGCTGCCGTTTGCGCCAGCCGAGGCCACACTGCGTTTTGGCATGGACCAGGCCACGGCCTTGCAGCAGCTGCACCGCTGGGGTGGGTTGCCTTTGCCGCTCAACGCCAGTTGCTGGGTCAGCGACAACGGGGTGGACACGCTGTACGTGCGCCTGCGCGGCGCGGTGGCCGCAGTGGACGCCGCCTGCCGCCAGATGGGCGGTGAGCGCCTGGACAACCCGCAGGTAGCGGCTGACTGGCAGGCCTGCCGCGACCACCAGCTGCCCTGGTTCAAAGCCCGCGCCGGGCGGGCCTTGTGGCGGCTTTCCGTGCCACAGACCGCACCGGTGCTGGATCTGCCCACCACGCCCCTGGTCGAGTGGCAGGGCGCACAGCGCTGGGTGATGGTGGACGCAGGCGACGCCGCTGCCGCAGGCCACCTGCGCCGCACCGCTGCGGCGGTGGGGGGTAGTGCTTCACTTTTCATAGCTGCTCCCGCAGATGGGTTGGGCGCTACAGGTCGATTTGATACATTGTCTGCGCCCTTGGAGCAAATCCACCGGGCGCTCAAACGTGAATTTGATCCGGCGGGCATCCTGAACCCCGGTCGGCTCTACCCGGGCTGGTAAGGCATCCACATGCGGCGACTGCGCTTTCTCACAGGCCGGCACCGCTCGCCGTCCACCAACACCACCCTCGGCCTGCTGCTGGCGTTTAACGCCGGGGCGGTGAACGCGGGCGGGTTTCTGGTGCTGCACATGTACACGTCGCACATGACGGGTTTCGCCTCCCAGGTGGCGGACGGCCTGGTGCTGGGCAACCTGACGCTGCTGCTCAACGCGTTGGGGGCGTTGCTGGCATTTATCTGTGGCGCGGCGGTGTCCGCCATGCTCATCAACTGGGGGCAGCAGTACCAGCTGCGCAGTGTGTATGCGCTGCCCCTGCTGATCGAGTCCGCACTCATGCTGGTCTTCGGGTTGATGGGGGCCATCACTCTGACCTGGCACACCCCGTTTGCCCTGCCCCTTACCGTGCTGCTGCTGTCCTTCATCATGGGCCTGCAAAACGCGGTGGGCACCAAAAGTTCAGGCGGCAAAATCCGCACCACCCACATGACCGGCAACATCACCGACCTGGGCATCGAGCTGGGCAAGATGCTGTACTGGAACCGCCGTGGCACACCCGTGGCCGCGCTGGTGCGCCACAGCCGCGAACGGCTCTGGCTCTTCACCGGCCTGGTGGGGATGTTCATCCTCGGGGGGCTGATGGGGGCGGCCGGTTTCAGCTACGTCGGCTTCATCTGTGTGGTGCCGCTGGCCGCGCTGCTGCTGGCGCTGTCTTTGCCCCCGTTCCTGGAAGATGTGCAGCGCTCCGCCCATCTGCGGCAACTGCTGCGTGCCATTGCCGAACGTCTGCACCTGCGCCGCCGCCGCACACAGCCCGAAGACGGTGCACCTCCCCGCGACGACTGACTCTCAAAAAAAAAGACACACCGCGATGCAAACCCAACTCGCCCCCGAATTCCAGGGCACCCCCGACGGTGCCGAGGCCGAAGCCATCCTGCGCAAATGTGTGCACTGCGGCTTCTGCACCGCCACCTGCCCGACCTACCAGCTGCTGGGCAACGAGCTGGACGGCCCGCGCGGCCGCATCTACCTGATCAAGCAGGTGCTGGAAGGGGCCACGCCCACCCGCGCCACCCAGATGCACTTGGACCGCTGCCTGACCTGCCGCAACTGCGAAAGCACCTGCCCCAGCGGCGTGCAGTACGGCCATCTGGTGGACATTGGTCGCAAGATCGTGGATGAGAAAGTGCCGCGTGGTCTGGGCGAACGCGCTGTGCGCTGGGCGCTGAAAGAAGGCCTGCCGTCACCGCTGTTTGGCCCCGCCATGAAGCTCGGCCAGGCGGTGCGCGGTGTGTTGCCCGCGTCACTCCAGGCCAAGGTGCCAGCGCCCCAGGCGGCAGGCCAGTGGCCCACCCGCAGCCACACCCGCAAAGTGCTGATGCTCGAAGGCTGCGTGCAGCCCGCGATGATGCCCAACATCAACAGCGCCACGGCGCGGGTGCTGGACGCCATCGGGATTGAGGCCGTGCGCCTGCCAAAAACCGGTTGCTGCGGCGCGGTGAAGTTCCACCTGAACGACCAGGACGGTGGCCGCGCCGAAATGCGCGCCAACATCGACGCCTGGTGGCCGCTGGCTTCGACGGGTGGAGTCGAGGCCATCATGGTCAATGCATCGGGGTGTGGTGTCACCGTGAAGGAATACGGCCATCTGCTCAAGGACGACCCGGCCTACGCCGACAAGGCCGCCCACATCAGCGCCCTGGCGCGCGACCTGAGTGAATGGCTGCCCGAGCTGGCCACCGCGTTGCAAGGCCGTGTCAGCCCGCCCGCAGGCATGCTGGCCTTTCACCCACCGTGCACGCTGCAGCACGGGCAGCAGTTACGTGGCGGCGTCGAGGCCCATCTGGGTGCACTCGGCTTCCAGGTGCAGGTGGCACGCACCGAGTCCCATCTGTGCTGTGGCTCGGCCGGTACCTATTCGGTATTGCAGCCCGAACTGGCCTACCCGCTGCGTGACCGCAAACTCGGCCACTTGCAGGCGCTGGTCCCCGAGGCCATTTTGTCGGCCAACATCGGCTGTATCACCCACCTGCAAAGTGGCACCGCAACACCCGTCAAACATTGGGTCGAAGTGCTGGATGCCGCTTTGTTGCCGAATTAATTTGAATATTTTTTAAGCACCAAAGTGTGGCGTTTTGCAGCGGCTGCCAGCGCTGCTGCAGGGGCCTGCGCGTGGCGCAACCGCGGCTGAAAAACTGCCCAACCCTTGCTGCACAAGGCGTTCGCGCTTACGGAGTCTTTTTAAAAAATACCTATCCCTGGCGCGGACTTGCAGCCTATTGGTGCATTGCAGAAATGGCCAGTTTGGTGCATGCCATTGTCCGGGATTACCCCTAAAAATAAATACTTTACTTATGAAGTATTGACCCATAAACTGAGCCCAACGCGCCAAGCACAGCGCATTTGGAGTCAGCATGAAGATCGTCTGTATCGGGGGTGGGCCAGCAGGCCTGTATTTCGGCCTGTTGATGAAAATGCAGGACCCTGCACACGACATCACCGTGGTCGAGCGCAACAAGCCGTACGACACCTTCGGCTGGGGCGTGGTATTTTCGGATGCCACCATGGAGAACATGCGCCAGTGGGACCCAGCCACCGCCGCCACCATCGAGCAGGCCTTCAACCACTGGGACGACATCGAGCTGCGTTTCAAGGGCCGCACCATCCGCAGCGGCGGCCACGGTTTTGTGGGTATTGGCCGCAAGAAGCTGCTCAACATCCTGCAGGCGCGCTGTGAAGAGCTGGGTGTCAAGCTGGTGTTCGAGCAAGACGTGGTGTCCGACACCGACTTCCCGGATGCCGATCTGGTCATCGCCAGCGACGGCATCAACTCGCGCATCCGCAACCTGCACGCCGATGTGTTTAAACCCGACGTGGTCACGCGGCCCAACCGGTTTATCTGGCTCGGCACCAACCAGCAATTCGACGCCTTCAACTTCATTTTTGAGAAGACCGAACACGGCTGGTTCCAGGCCCACGTCTACAAGTTCGATGAACACACCACCACCTTTATTGTCGAGACACCCGAAAACGTCTGGGCCGCACACGGCCTCGATGCATTAAGCGCCGACGAGTCGGTGGCCTTCTGCGAAAAGCTGTTTGCCCCCTACCTGGGTGGCCACCCACTCATGACCAATGCTCGCCTCCTGCGCGGCTCGGCCTGGCTCAACTTCCAACGCGTGAAGTGTGACCAGTGGTCGCTGCACAACGGCCACAGCCATGTGGTGCTGATGGGTGACGCGGTGCATACGGCCCACTTTGCGATTGGCTCCGGCACCAAACTCGCCATCGAAGACGCGATCGAACTCACGCGCCAGTTCAAGGAGCAGGGTGCCACGGCCGACAAAATTCCCCAGGTGTTGCAGCGTTACCAGGAGCTGCGTAATGTGGACGTGCTGCGCCTGCAAAACGCCGCGTGGAACGCCATGGCTTGGTTCGAAGTGGTGGGTGAACGGTATGCCGACACGCTGCCGCCCGAGCAGTTCATGTACTCCATGTTGACCCGCTCGCAGCGGATTTCACACGAGAACCTGCGCCTTCGCGACGCGCAGTGGCTTGGTGGTTACGAGCGCTGGTTTGCCGAGCAGGCCGGTGTTACGGTGCCTGCCGACAAGCCTGCCCCGCCACCCATGTTCACGCCCTACACTGTGCGCGGCCTCACGTTGAAGAACCGTGTGGTGGTGTCGCCCATGGCGCAGTATTCGGCTGTGGACGGCGTGGCCGGTGACTACCACCTCATGCACCTGGGCGCACGCGCCATGGGTGGCGCGGCCATGGTGTTTGCCGAGATGACCTGTGTCAGCGCCCAAGGACGCATCACACCCGGCTGCCCCGGCATGTACACGCCTGAACACAAACGGGCCTGGAAACGTATCACCGACTGGATCCATGCCAACACCGACGCCAAGTTCGCCATGCAGATCGGCCATGCCGGTGCCAAGGCTTCGACCCGCCTCGCGTGGGAAGGTATTGACCAGCCGCTGGTCGATGCCAACTGGCCCATCGTCTCCGCGTCCGAGCAGCAGTACCTGCCGGGTGTGAGCCAGACGGCCAAGGCCATGACACTCGAAGATATGGCGCAGGTTAAAGCCGACTTTGTGCGCAGTGCACAGGACGCTGCCGACATTGGTGTCGATTGGCTGGAGCTGCATTGCGCCCACGGCTACCTGCTGTCGTCCTTCATCTCGCCGCTGACCAACCAGCGCACCGACGCCTACGGTGGCAGCCTGGAAAACCGCCTGCGGTACCCGCTGGAAGTGTTCAAGGCCGTGCGTGCCGTGTGGCCACAAGACCGTCCGATGTCGGTGCGTATCTCGGCCCACGACTGGGTGGAGGGTGGCATCACACCCGATGACGCGGTGGAGATCGCCCGTCACTTCAAGGCCGCCGGTGCCGACATGATCGACTGCTCGTCGGGCCAGGTCAGCAAGAAAGAAAAGCCGGTGTACGGCCGGATGTTCCAGACGCCGTTTGCCGACCGTGTGCGCAACGAAGCGCTGATTCCCACCATTGCGGTGGGTGCGATCTCCGAGGCCGACCATGTCAACAGCATCATCGCTGCGGGCCGTGCCGACCTCTGCGCCGTGGCCCGCCCGCACCTGGCCAACCCGGCCTGGACACTGACCGAAGCCGCCAAGATTGGCTACACCCCCATCACCTGGCCCAAGCAGTATGTGTCGGGCAAGGGCCAGATGGAATCGATCTTCGCCCGCGAGAAAGCCATGGCCGCCGCGCCGGTGGTGAAAGAGGCTGCGTGATGAGCGCACTGCCATCGCGCCCTTTGGAAGGCCGCCATGTGTTCATCACCGGGGCTGCGCAAGGTATTGGTGCGGCCATTGCCGAAACACTGGCGCACCAGGGTGCGGTGCTGACATTGGCCGGGCGTCGCCAGCCGGTGCTGGAGACCCTCGCACAACGCCTGCAAGCCGTCACCCGCTGCGCAGTAGTGGTGATTGATGTCAGCGACGCCGAGGCCGTGGCGCAGGGGTTCGCCCAGGCGCGTGCCGCACTCGGCCCCGTCAGCATGCTCGTCAACAACGCAGGCCAGGCCGAGAGTGCGCCGTTTGGCAAAACCAGCCCCGAACTTTGGCAGCGCATGCTGGACGTGAACCTCACCGGCACCTTTTTGTGCACCCAGGCTGCCTTGCCCGACATGCTGGCTGCACGCGCCGGGCGCATCGTCAACATCGCCAGCACGGCGGGGCAGCGTGGGTATGCGTATGTAGCGGCTTATGTGGCCGCCAAACATGGCGTAATCGGCCTGACGCGCGCGCTGGCGTTAGAGATGGCGCAAAAAGGTATCACCGTGAATGCGGTCTGCCCGGGCTACACCGAGACCGAAATCCTGCGCCAAAGTATTAACAATGTCATGGCCAAAACCGGCCGCAGCGAAGCCGAGGCCCGTGCCGAATTTGCGCAGTCCAACCCGCAGCGCCGTATGGTGCAGCCACAAGAAGTGGCTGATGCGGTGCAGTGGTTGTGCAGTGATGCGGCAGCGTCCATCACCGGGCAGTCCATTTCCGTGTCCGGTGGGGAGGTGATGTGAACGCCCGCGCCAAACTCGATCTGGCCCCGCTGCTGGCGGATGAGCCCACCGGGCTGGAGGCCGGGGTGTCGAGTGACGACCACCACTCCCTGCGCCTGTGGCTGCGCCTGCTGGCCTGCAGCACCGACATCGAGACCGAAATCCGCCAGCGCCTGCGTGTGCGTTTTGGCATGACACTCGCGCGTTTTGACTACCTGGCCCAGCTGCACCGCCACCCCGAAGGCCTGCGCATGAACGTGTTGTCGCGCAACCTGATGGTCACCGGCGGCAACGTTACCGGCCTCACCGACGAGCTGGAAAAAGCCGGGTTTGTGGCGCGTGAAGCCCAGCCCGAAGACCGCCGCTCTTTTGTGATTGCGCTCACCCCCAAAGGGCGCAAGGCCTTCGAACGTATGGCCACCGTCCACGAGAGCTGGGTGATCGAACTGCTGGGTGGCATGCCCGACCAGTCCAAACAGCAGCTCTACGAATTGCTGGGGCAGATGCGCGGTGTGCTGGCAGCACGTGGCACCACCGCCGAAACAGATCCCGCCGCTAAAAAAGCGGCCAAGAAAGTGAGCAAAAAATGAACACCAGCACACCCGTCTCCGTTGCAGTGGACGCCGACCTCGCGGCAGGCAACCACCAACCCTGTGCCGACTACCAGGCGAAACACTTCCTGTGGGAGGTGCGTGACCGTGTGGGCACCATCACACTCAACCGCCCCGAACGCAAGAACCCGCTGACGTTTGCGTCGTATGCCGAGCTGCGTGATCTGTTCCAGCGCTTGCGTTATGCCGACGACGTGAATGCCGTGGTGATCGTTGGGGCCGGTGACAACTTTTGTTCCGGTGGTGACGTGCACGAAATCATCGGCCCGCTGATTGGCCTGAAGGCCCCTGAGCTGCTGATGTTCACGCGTATGACTGGCGACCTGGTCAAGGCCATGCGCCACTGCCCGCAGCCCATCGTGGCCGCGATTGACGGTGTGTGTGCCGGTGCCGGTGCCATCATGTCCATGGCGTCCGACCTGCGCCTGGGCACTGCGCGCAGCAAGACCGCTTTTTTGTTCAACCGTGTGGGCCTGGCGGGCTGCGACATGGGTGCCTGCAACATGCTGCCGCGTATCGTGGGCCAGGGCCGTGCGAGTGAGCTGCTGTTCACCGGCCGCGCCATTGGTGGCGACGAGGCGATGCAATGGGGTTATTTCAACCGTGTGTGTGCCCCCGACGCGGTGCTGAACGAGGCATGGGCCATGGCGCGTGAGCTGGCCCATGGCCCCACCTTTGCCAACGGCATCACCAAAACCATGCTGCACCAGGAATGGACCATGGGCATCGACGAGTCCATCGAAGCCGAGGCCCAGGCCCAGGCGCTGTGTATGTTGACCGAAGACTTTGGCCGTGCGTACCGTGCGTTTGCCGCGAAGCAGAAGCCGGTGTTTGAAGGCAACTGATTCCCCCGACACATCCGCAAAAAAATACAAAAGAGACACACCATGAGCGACAAAAAATACCTTGAATGGCCCTTCTTGGAGCCACGCCACCGTGCGCTGGAAAACGCGCTGGACGCCTGGGCCACCGCACACATCACGCAAGACCACCCCCACGATGTGGATGCCGCATGCCGCGCCTTGGTGCGTTTGCTGGGGCAGGGCGGCTGGTTGCGCCATGCGGTGGCGGGCACGGCCTACGGTGGTGCCTCCGAGGTGCTCGACACCCGTTCCCTGTGCCTGATCCGCGAGACGCTGGGCCGCCATTCCGGCTTGGCCGACTTTGCGTTTGCCATGCAGGGCCTGGGGTCGGGTGCCATCTCGATTGACGGCACCGACGCGCAGAAGCAGCGTTACCTGACGCGTGTGGCCCAAGGTGAAGCCATTGCGGCATTTGCACTGTCCGAACCCGACGCAGGCTCTGACGTGGCGGCCATGGCGTGTGAGGCCCGTGTGGAAGGTGACACCGTGGTGCTCAACGGTGAAAAAACCTGGATCTCCAACGGTGGCATCGCCGACTTTTACGTGGTGTTTGCACGCAGTGGTGAGGCCCCAGGCTCACGCGGTATTTCTGCTTTCATCGTGGATGCCGATACACCGGGTTTCGAGATTGCCGAACGTATCAACGTGATTGCCCCGCACCCGCTGGCGCGCCTGCGTTTTACCAACTGCCGCATTCCGCTCACGCAGCGGGTGGGTGAGGCGGGCCAGGGCTTCAAGGTGGCCATGCGCACCCTCGATGTGTTCCGCACATCGGTGGCGGCGGCGTCGCTGGGGTTTGCGCGCCGTGCGATGGACGAAGCATTGCAGCGCGCCACCACCCGCAAGATGTTCAAGGGTGTGCTGGCCGACTTCCAGCTGACCCAGGCCAAACTGGCCCAGATGGCCACCACCATCGACAGCGCCGCGCTGCTGACCTACCGCGCCGCCTGGCAACGTGACCAGGGCCGCAACGTGACCCGCGAAGCCGCCATGGCCAAGATGGTGGCCACCGAAGGTGCGCAGCAGGTCATCGACGCTGCGGTGCAGATCTGGGGCGGACTGGGCGTGGTGAGTGAACAGGCGGTAGAACGTCTGTACCGCGAGATCCGCTCCTTGCGTATTTACGAAGGTGCGACGGAGGTACAGCAACTGATCATTGCGCGTGAGGTGTTGGGGGATGTGCGAGCCGCGCAGGTTGGCTGATTTCTTGCTTATCAAGTAAATGCTTCACAACTGAAGTATTTATAACTGACGTAACTGAAGTCCCCTTTCTGGAGCTCCGCACCATGACAAGCGCCCATGTCGATACCTTTGCGAATGACCGGCTGCCGCCGCCGGACCAGCAGCCCGAATACCTGTTCGATCTGCCTGAATTGCAGTTTCCGTCGCAGCTGAACTGTGCCACCGAGTTGCTTGACCGGGCCATCGACAAAGGCTGGGGTGAGCGCGTGTGCATCCAGGCCCCCGGTGTGCGCTGGACGTATGCCGATCTGCAGGCGCAGGCCAACCGCATCGCCAACGTGCTGGTGCAGGACATGGGCCTGGTGCCGGGCAACCGTGTGCTGCTGCGCGCGCCCAACAACCCGATGCTGGTGGCCAGCTGGTTTGCGGTGATGAAGGCCGGTGGTATTGCCGTGGCCACCATGCCCCTGTTGCGCGCCAAGGAGATTCGCCAGATGGTCGCTAAGGGCGAAGTCACCCATGCGCTGTGTGACATGCGCTTGGCCGACGACCTGCGTGCCGCTGCTGCCGACCCCGAGTGCGCCATGCTGCACCACATCCGTTACTTCAACACCGCACCCGGCGGCGCACCAGAACAAAGCCTGGAGGCCGCCATGGTGCGCCACAGCACCATGTTCACCAATGTGGACACCGCTGCGGACGACACCTGTATCCTGGCCTTCACCTCGGGCACCACCGGTGTGCCCAAAGGCACCATGCATTTCCACCGCGACGTGATGGCGACCTGTGCCTGCTGGCCGCCGCACGTGCTGCGGCCCGAGGCCGACGACGTGTTCATGGGCAGCCCACCGCTGGCGTTCACCTTCGGGCTGGGTGGGTTGGTGCTGTTTCCGATGTCGGTGGGCGCGTCTACCGTGCTGCTGGAAAAAGCGTCGCCGAAGGATTTGCTCGACGGTGTCAAAACCTACGGTGCCACTGTACTGTTCACCGCCCCCACGTCGTACCGCGTGCTGGCCGCAGATGCCGCCGTACTGCGCGGCAGCAGCCTGCGCAAATGTGTGTCGGCGGGTGAAGCGCTGCCGGGTGCAACACGCTTGTTGTGGAAACAGGTGACCGGCATCGAACTGATCGACGGTATCGGCGCCACCGAAATGCTGCACATCTTCATCTCTGCCGACGAAGCCCATGCACGCCCCGGTGCCACCGGCAAGGCCATCCCCGGTTACGTGGCCTGTGTGATGGACGACGAAGGCAATGTGCTGCCTGCAGGCAAGGTGGGCAAGCTGGCTGTCAAGGGGCCGACCGGCTGCCGTTACCTGGCCGATGCACGCCAAGCCACCTATGTCAAAAACGGCTGGAACATGACCGGCGACGCCTACCTGGTGGACGAAGACGAGTTCTTCCACTACCAGTCGCGCACCGACGACATGATTGTCTCGGCGGGCTACAACATTGCGGCCCCTGAAGTCGAAGACGCGCTGCTGCTGCACCCCAAGGTGGCCGAATGCGGCGTCATTGGTGTGGCCGACGCCGACCGGGGCCAGATCGTCAAGGCCTTTGTGGTGCTGCGTTCAGCCAACGACGCCGGACCCGACACGGTGCGCGAGCTGCAGGACTTTGTGAAGCAGACCGTGGCGCCCTACAAATACCCGCGGGCAATTGAGTTTTGCACCCAATTGCCCCGCACCGAAACCGGAAAGCTGCAGCGTTTCCGCCTGCATGCTCCAAAATAGTCCCTCCCTCTTTTACCCCTCACCTGAAAGGCCTCACCCATGAAGACCACGCTGAATTTTCGCCTGTCGCAGGCACTGCTTCCCTGTGCTGCCGCTGCCGCGCTGATGGTTGGTTCGGTGCATGCCGCCGACAACGTCAAGGTGGGTTTGCTGAGTACCCTCTCCGGCCCGGGCTCGGGTCTGGGTGTGGACATCCGTGACGGCTTCCAGCTGGCGCTCAAACACACCGGCGGCAAGCTCGGTGGCCTGCCCGCCGAAGTGATCGTGGCTGACGACCAACAAAGCCCTGATGTGGCCAAACAAACCGCCGAGCGCCTGCTCAAGCGCGACAAGGTCGACTTCATGACCGGCCTGGTGTTCTCCAACCTGATGCTGGCCGTGGGCCCCACCGCGTTCCAGAACAAGACCTTCTACATCAGCGCCAACGCCGGCCCCTCGCAGTACGCGGGTGCCCAGTGCAACCCCTACTTCTTCAGCGCGTCGTACCAGAACGACAACATGCACGAAGCCGTGGGCCAGACCGTGCAGGACAAGGGTTTCAAGAAGGTGGCCATCATCGCCCCCAACTACCCCGCAGGCAAAGACGCTTTGACCGGTTTCAAGCGTTACTTCAAGGGTGAAGTGGCCATGGAAACCTACACCGCGCTGAACCAGCTGGACTATGGCCCCGAGCTGTCCAAGATCCGCGCCGCCAAGCCTGATGCCGTGTACATCTTCCTGCCCGGCGGCCTGGGCATCAACTTCATCAAGCAGTATGTGGCGGCCGGCCTGTCCAAGGACGCGGTGCTGTTTGGCCCCGGTTTCTCGGCCGACGAGGACGTGATCAAGGCTGTGGGTGAGCCGATGCTGGGCATGTTTAATTCGTCGCAATGGGCGCACGACATGGACAACGCCGCCAACAAGCGTTTTGTGGCCGACTTCCAGAAAGAGTTTGGCCGCCTGCCCACGCTGTACGCCGCACAAGGTTACGACGCCGCCATGCTGATGGACGCCGCAGTGCGTGACGTGAAGGGCAACCTGGACAACAAGGACGCCGTGCGCAAGGCCCTGGAAGCCGCCAAGTTCAACTCGGTGCGCGGCCCGTTCCGCTTTGGCAAAAACCACTACCCGGTGCAAGACTACTACCTGCGTGTGGTCACCAAAGACAGCCAGGGCCGTATCACCAACCGCACGCTGAGCCCCATCTTCAAGAACCACGGGGATGCCTACGTGGGTGACTGCAAGATGGCCGCAGCTAGTTAAAGGCTCACCCCCAGGCTTCGCTGCGCTCTCGCCAACCCCCTTGCAGGGGGCGACACCAGCGGACTGGCAAAGCCAGATCCGCGGTGTCTGCTGGAAGGAGGGCGCACGCCGCATGCGACTGGCGGCTGCTTGGAGAGTGGCGCATCACAAACGATGAAAGCACAAGAGTTATGGGCATTTTGATATTGGAGCAGGCACTTAACGGTCTGCAGTTTGGCCTGATGTTGTTCCTGCTGGCCGCTGGCCTCACGCTGGTATTCGGCATCATGGACATGATCAACCTGGCCCATGGTTCGCTCTACATGGTGGGTGCATACCTGATCGCCACGGTGACTTTGGCATCAGATTCGTTCCTTGTCGGGCTGGGGGTGGGCATCGTTGGCACTGCCATCTTCGGCATGTTGCTGGAGATGACCATCCTGCGGCGCCTCTACCAGCGCGACCACCTGTCGCAGGTGTTGGGCACCTTTGCCATTTTGCTGATGTGCAACGAGGCTGTGCGCATGATCTGGGGCGCACAGCCCGTGTTGCTGAATACACCCGACGCCTTGTCCGGCCCGGTGGAGTTGTTGCCCGGGTTCCAGTACTCGGCCTTTCGTCTGCTGATCATTGTGGTGGGCCTGGCCGTGGCGCTGTTGTTGTACCTCGGTGTCACCCGCACCCGGGTGGGGATGCAGGTGCGGGCCGGTGCGTCCAACCGCGAAATGGCGCTGGCCATGGGGGTCAACGTGCAGCGGCTTTTCACGCTGGTGTTTGGCCTGGGTGCCGCGCTGTGTGCGGTGGCGGGCGGCATGCTTGGGCCCCTGTTGTCGGTGCAGGTGGGTATGGGTGAAAGTATCCTGATCCTGGCTTTTGTGGTGATTGTGATTGGTGGCATCGGCTCCATCCGTGGTGCGTTGATGGGGGCCTTGCTGGTGGGGGTGGTGGACACCGCGGGCCGCACCCTGGTGCCTATGGTGCTGGAAGGCCTTTTTGGTCCTGCCGTGGCGTCCAACGCCGGAGCGGCCATTGCCTCCATCCTGATCTATGTGCTGATGGCCATCGTGCTGTTCTACAAACCGCAGGGCCTGTTCCCTGCCCATGGATGAGATCCGCACCATGACACAACCTTCTTCCATCTCAACCCCCCAGGCCACTGCGTCGCAGCACGGCCTGCTGGACCACCCGCTGCATGTGCGCCGCGCCCTGGTGCTGCTGGTCGCACTGGCTGCGCTGCCTTTTGTGGCGCAGGCCACGGGCCAGGAGTTCTACATTGGTGTGGCCGCGCGCATCCTGATTTTTGCGCTGGCTGCCACCAGCCTCAACCTGATTCTGGGTTTTGGCGGCATGGTCAGTTTTGGGCATGCGGCGTTTCTGGGCATCGGTGCCTACAGCGTGGCCGTGCTGATGTTCCACGGTGTCACATCGGCCTGGATCGCCTGGCCGCTGGCGGTGCTGGTCAGTGCCTTGTTTGCGCTGGTGATTGGCTTCATCAGCCTGCGCACCAAAGGTGTGTACTTCATCATGATCACGCTGGCTTTTGCCCAGATGTTGTACTACGTGGCCGTGTCGGTCAAAGCCTACGGCGGTGACGACGGCCTGGCGATGGCGGCACGCTCGGATGTGCTGGCCGGGTTTGACATGGCCAACGACCGCAATTTCTACTTTGTGGTGCTGGTGTTGTTTGTCCTGGCTTTTGTCGGTGTGCAGCGTCTGCTCAACGCCCGTTTTGGCCACACGCTGCAAGCCATCCGCGAGAACGAAACCCGTATGGTCGCCATTGGTTTCCCGGTACAGCGCTACAAACTGGTGGCCTTCACCATTGCCGGTGCGATGGCCGGTTTGTCGGGTGTGCTGCTGGTCAACCTGAACAGTTTTGCCAGCCCGTCGATGCTGCAATGGCACCAGTCTGGCGTATTGATGATGATGGTGATTCTGGGCGGTGTGGGCCATTTGTACGGCGCGCTGATTGGTGCCACGGCCTTTTTGCTGCTCGAAGAAATTCTGGCGGGCTACACCATCCACTGGCAGTTTGGCCTGGGTGCCTTGCTGCTGCTGGTGGTGCTGGTGGCACCCAACGGGCTCATGAGCCTGGCCAATCGCAAACGCGCTGGGGAGGGAAAGAAATGAGCACACCATTGTTGCAACTCGAATCCCTGGTCAAACGTTTCGGCGGGCTGACTGCCACCGACCATGCCAGTCTGTCGGTCATGACCGGTGAAGTCCATGCGCTGATTGGCCCCAACGGCGCAGGCAAGACCACACTGATCCACCAGATCTCCGGCGCGATGGCATCCGACGAAGGCACGCTGCGTTTTAACGGCGTGGACATCACCCATATGCCCACGCATGAACGGGTGCTGGCTGGCTTGGCGCGTTCGTACCAGATCACCAGCATCTTCCGCCGCTTGAGTGTGCTCGACAACGTGGCGCTGGCCGTGCAGGCGCGCCAGGGCAGCAGCATGCGCTTCTGGCAGCGTGCACGGGATGAACGCGCCCGGTATGACGAGGCCGCGGCCGTGTGTGAACGGGTGGGCCTCGGCGCGCGTATCCACACCTTGTCTGGCTCACTGGCCCACGGTGAACAGCGCCAGCTCGAAGTGGGCCTGGCGCTGGCCACACAGCCGAAGCTGCTGCTGCTGGACGAACCCATGGCGGGTATGGGCCCGGACGAGTCCGAGAAGATGGTGCACCTGCTGCTAAGTCTGCGCGGCGAGACCACCATCCTGTTGGTGGAGCATGACATGGGCGCGGTGTTTCGCTTGGCCGACCGCATCTCTACATTGGTGTTCGGAAAAGTGATCGCCAGCGGCACACCCGAAGAGATTCGCAACCATCCCGAGGTGCGGCGCGCCTACCTGGGCGATGAAGAACACGAAGGAGCACCAGCATGAGCGCTTTGTTGGAAGTCCAAGGTTTGGAGACGGCCTACGGCAGCAGCCAGGTGTTGTTTGGTGTGGATCTGCAGGTGCAGGCAGGCCAGGTGTCCACCTTGCTCGGCCGCAACGGCATGGGCAAAACTACCACCGTGCGGTCCATGCTCGGCCTGACGCGCAGCAAGGGCGGCCACGTGCGGTTTCGCGGTGAACGTATCGACAAACTCACCCCCGACAAGATCGCCCGTATGGGCCTGGCCGTGGTTCCCGAAGGCCGGCAGATATTCCCCAATTTGTCGGTAGAAGAAAACCTGCGCGCATTCGCTGCGAACCGCAACAGCACCAAAGAGCCGTGGACGCTGGACCGGGTGTACCACCTGTTCCCGCGCCTGCTGGAGCGCCGCCGCAACATGGGCAACCAGCTGTCCGGTGGCGAGCAGCAGATGCTGGCGCTGGGCCGCGCGCTGATGACCAACCCACACCTGGTCATCCTCGACGAAGCCACCGAAGGCCTGGCACCGCTGATCCGCGAGGAAATCTGGCAATGCCTCGACACCCTGCGCCAGCAGGGCCAGACCATTCTGGTGATCGACAAATACGTGCAGCGCCTGATGCGCCTGGCCGACAGCCACACCATCATCGAGCGCGGCAAGGTGGTCTGGCAGGGTGACTCTGTTCAGCTCGGTGCCGACCCCGCACTATGGGAACGTTACATCGGCGTATGACCATGCCTCCAAGCCAACCCGTTTTCGAGCGCGATGTCCTGATCCGTTTCTCGCACTGCGACCCGGCGGGCATCGTCTTCTTCCCGCAGTACCTGGTGATGTTCAACAACCATGTCGAGGACTGGGTCACCGACGGGTTGGGCATCTCGTATGCGCACCTGCTCGGGCCCCGGCGTGTGGGCCTGCCCACCGTCAACCTGCAGTGTGACTTCAAGGCCATCAGCCGCATGGGTGACGTGGTGACTTACGGCGTGTCGGTGCAGCGCCTGGGCACGCGTTCGCTGGAGCTGGCGCTGTACTGCCGTTGTGGCGATGAACTGCGGGTGCAGGTGCGCCAGACGCTGGTGTGCACCAGCCTGGAAACTCACCGGGCCATCGTCCTGCCCGACGACCTGCGCACCGCCCTGGAAAAATTTCAACAAAACCCCAAGGAGATATCTTCATGAAAATTCTGCTCCCCCCGGCTGGCCCCGCCCCCGTGGTTATTCCAATGGTGTGGCCGTCAAAGGCAGCATGGTGTTTGTGGCCGGCATGATCGGCTGGGACGCCCAGGGCAAGTTCCACACCAGCGACATGGCAGGCCAGGTGCGCCAGGCGTTGCAAAACATCGTGGATGTGCTGAAAGAGGGCGGTGCCAAGCCTGAGCACATCGTGCGGATGACTTGGTATGTCACCGACAAGAAAGAATACGTCGCCGCCTACCCCGAGATTGGTGTGGCGTTCCGCGAGCTGATTGGCAGCTTCAACGCCGTCATGACAGCCGTGGAAGTTGCCGCGCTGATCGAGGACGAAGCCAAGGTCGAGATCGAGGTCACGGCGGTGATCCCGGATTAAACTGGTTTTGCTATTTTTTTGATAGCTACTTGTGAGCACCCAGCATGCGCTAGAGCCCTGTTTTGCTTAAGAAAACAGCCTGTCAGGCCGCCAGCGCCGCTTCGATGTCGGCGCTGAGTTTGGCCGGTGTGTCCATCGGCGCATAACGCCGGATCACCTGGCCATCGCGCCCCACCAGAAACTTGGTGAAATTCCACTTGATCGCCTTGCTGCCCAGCAGGCCGGGTGCTTCCTGGCTGAGCCACTGGTACAGCGGAGCGGCCTGTGCGCCGTTGACGTCGATCTTCGCCATCATCGGAAAACTCACGCCGTAGTTCAGCTGGCAAAAGCTGGCGATCTCGTCGTTGCTGCCCGGGTCCTGCGCGCCAAACTGGTTGCTGGGGAAGCCCAGCACCACCAGGCCCTGGTCGGCATAAGTTTCGTGCAGTTTTTCCAGCCCACCGAACTGCGGCGTGAAGCCGCAGGCGCTGGCGGTGTTGACGATCAGCAGCACCTTGCCCTCGAACTGCTTCAGTGCAACGGGCTTGCCGTTGATGCTCTGCGCGTCAAAGTCGTAAAGAGTGGTCATGCATTGGCTCCTGGAAAAAGACCTTCCAACACACGGCCCCGTGCATCAGTGGTGGTTGTCGTGCCGGGCGATATCAAGCAGGTGCTCAACCTCGTCCTTGTGGTGGATGCAGTTGTGGGCGTGCCAGCGCTGGATGATCCACATGAAGCCCGCCACCACCACGCCGAATGCGGTGATGGCAACAAAGGCCGACATGCCGTATTTGGTCATGCCAGTGTAGAACGCGCCCAGGCCCAGGATGCAGGCCTGCTCGTTGAAGTTCTGCACCGCAATCGACCGGCCCGCGCCCATCAGGTTGTGGCCCCGGTGCTGCAGCAGTGCGTTCATCGGCACCACCAGAAAACCGCCCAGCCCGCCCAGCAAAATCAGGAACGGAATGGCCACCCACAGGTTCCCGATGAAGTTCATCAAAATGATCAAGAGCCCCATCGCAATACCCAGCGGGATGACCTTGGTGGCCATGTCCAGCCGCATACGCATCGACGCCACCACGGCCCCCACGGCGGTGCCAATGGCCACCACACCGGTCAGTGATGAAGCCTGTGCCGTGTTGTAGCCCAGCGCCAATGAAGCCCAGGCCAGCACGATGTATTTGAGGTTGCCCCCCGCGCCCCAGAACAGGGTGGTGGTGGCCAGCGAGATCTGGCCCAGGCGGTCGTTCCACAGGCGTTTGTTGCACTGCCAGAAGTCCGGCAGCAGCCCCGCCAGGTTGCGGATGTGGCTTTGCTGCGGGTTGGCGCGCAGGGGGCGCATCTCCACGCCGGTGTGGGGGATACGTGTGTTGAACCACGCGGCCAGCAGGTAGACAAAAATGATGATGCCGATGGCTGCCTCGGGGGCGGTGTCGATGCCGGTGTCGATGAACGGAAGGTCAATCGCCAGCAAGTGTGAAGACGCCATGGCCCCGATGAGTTGCCCACCCAGCAGAATGCCGAGAATGATGGACGCAATGGTCAGGCCCTCGATCCAGCCGTTGGCCTTGACCAGCTGCGACGCGGGCAGCAGCTCGGTCAGGATGCCGTATTTGGCGGGGGAGTAGGCGGCGGCACCCAGCCCCACAATTGCATATGACAACAACGGGTGGGTGCCAAACAGCATAATCAGGCAGCCCACCACCTTGATGGCATTGCTGATGAACATCACCCGGCCCTTCGGCATGGCGTCGGCAAACGCCCCCACCAGCGGCGCCAGCACCACATAAAACACCGCAAAAATCGGCACCAGCGCGGCACGTTCCCACTCGGCACCGCCCGATATCCGGATCAGCTCCACCGCAGCGACAAAAAGCGCGTTGTCAGCCAGTGACGAAAAGAACTGGGCTGACATGATGGTGTAGAAACCGCGCTTCATGGATGGGGCTGTAGGCTCTGTCGTTTGGCACCAGCGCGGCAGGTGCTTTGCATAAAAAGGGACTGTCTCCGAGTGAAGCGCGGTTATATCACGCGCCCCCTGGTGGCCAGTGCCACAATCCCCTGCATTACCGCCCTGCCCACGCCACCATGCCCCGTCCCATTCAAGCCACGATTCATACTGCGGCCTTGCGCCACAACCTGGAGCGGGTGCGCCAGTCGGTGCCGGACGCCCGCATCTGGGCCATCGTCAAGGCCAACGCCTATGGACACGGCATTGAGCGGGTGTTTGAGGGGCTGCGCGGGGCCGACGGTTTTGCGCTGCTGGACCTGGCCGAGGCCGCACGGGTGCGCGCTTTAGGCTGGCGTGGCCCGGTGCTGCTGCTGGAGGGGGTGTTTGATGCACGCGACCTGGAGCTGTGTTCGCGCCTTGACCTGTGGCACGCCGTGCACTGCGACGAACAAATCGACATGCTGGCTGCGCACAAAACCCATGTGCCCCAACGCGTCTTCCTCAAGATGAACTCGGGCATGAACCGGCTGGGCTTCACGCCCGAGCGCTTTCGCAGCGCCTGGGCCCGGCTGAACGCGCTGCCGCAGGTGGACGAGGTGTCGTTCATGACGCACTTCAGCGACGCCGATGGCGCGCGTGGTGTGGCCCAGCAACTCGCCACCTTCGAGGCCGCCAGCCACGACCTGCCCGGTGAGCGCAGCCTGAGCAACAGCGCCGCCGTGCTGCGCCACGCGAACGACCAACGCGTCAAGGCCGACTGGGTGCGCCCCGGCATCGTGTTGTACGGCAGTGCACCCGACTTTCCGGAGTACAACGCCAGCCACTGGGGCCTGCAGCCGACCATGACGCTGTCATCAAAAATCATAGCTGTTCAAGACCTGCCAGTGGGCGCTAGCGTTGGTTATGGCTCTATTTTTACGGCCGAGCAGCCGCTGCGTATCGGCATCGTCGCCTGTGGGTATGCCGACGGTTACCCGCGCCACTGCAGCACCGGCACCCCGGTGCTGGTGGGCGGCGTGCGCACCCGGCTGGTGGGCCGGGTGAGTATGGACATGCTGGTGGTGGACCTGACGCCCATTCCCGATGCCGGTTTTGGCACCGAGGTCACGCTCTGGGGCCGCGCCAGCAACGGCGCGCTGCTGCCCATCGACGAGGTGGCGCAGGCCGGGGCCACCGTGGGTTATGAGCTGATGTGTGCGCTGGCGCAGCGGGTGCCGGTGGCTACCGACTGAGACAATGCCCGATCCCCAACCCGCGCCCCGGGGTCGCCCCCGCTCTGGCTGGTCTTCAGTGCGGATGTGGCATCAGCACATGGCCCAGTCGCTGCAGCGCCGCCACGCCTTGCGCCTGCATGGCTGGGTGATTGGTTGCATCACCTTGCTGGTTACCTGGAGCGTGTCGCACCTGCAGATGGTGGCCGGTGTGGAGTCGCTGGCACTGCGTTACCTGGTGTCGCTGGGTGTGGGTTACCTGGCTTATCTGCTTGTGGTGCGGCTGTGGGCTGCTTGGCTGCTGGGCCGTGACACCGGTGTTCTGGACATCAGTGTGGACCTGGCGGATGACGCCCCATCAATCGACTGGCCCACTGGCGGTGTGGCTCCGGCGCGGTTACCGCTGCCTTCGAGCGGCGGCGGCGGGGACTTTGCCGGTGCAGGTGCTTCGGGTGATTTCTCGGTCAGCGATTCGGGCCAGCTCGGTAGTGCGGCTAGTGACGCGCTGGAAGCGGTTGCCAGCGCAGACGAGGGCGCTGTGGTGGTCGTGCCCGTGGTGGCCATCTTCCTGATCGGCGTGGCTATCTTGTTGGGTGCCGGTGCCCTTGGTTTGCTCTATTTCGGCTGGGAGGTGCTGCTGACGGTGGCGGTGGAGCTGGCCTTCTCGGTCAGTACCGCCCGCGCCTTCGTGGGCGTGGAGCGCGAGGGCTGGCTCAGTGCCGTCGTGCGCCTGACCTGGAAGCCCCTGCTTGGCGCAGTGGTCTGCGCGGTGCTGCTGGGCGCGACGATTGACCACTTCATGCCCCAAGCGCAGTCGCTGCCCGAGGCCCTGCGGATACTGCGCTACAGCGCTTGACAGACTGATCTACAAGCAAAAATGCTTCTGACGCAGTAGCAGCGGGCGCAAGCAGCTATTGATTCAATAGCAAACTCAATAACCTGGTGGGGTGCTCTCACCCGCCGCCGCGGGCCGGTAACGCGCCAGCAGGTCCATCGCCGCTTTCTTCAGCAGGATGGTGTCCACCCCCACCGCCACAAACAGCGCGCCCGCGTCCAGCCACTTGCGCGCCTGTTCTTCGGTGGTGGACAAAATGCCGGGCGCCTTGCCTGCTTTCAGGATGCGGGCGATCCCATCGGCAATGGCGGCCTGCACGGCGGGGTGGCCCGGGTTGCCGGGGTAACCCATCGACGCCGACAGGTCGGCCGGGCCGATAAACACACCGTCCACACCGGGTGTGGCGGCGATGGCGTCCAGGTTGTCCATGGCCAGCACGGTTTCGGCCTGCACCAGCAGGCAGACCTGGGCGTTGGCCTCGTGGATGTAGTGGGGGTACTGCTGCCAGCGCGACGCACGGGCCAGCGCGCTGCCCATGCCGCGGAAACCTTCGGGCGGGTAGCGGCAGGCCTGCGCCAGGTGGGCCGCCTGCTCGGCGGTGTCCACCATCGGCACCAGCAGCGTCTGGGCACCGATGTCGAGGTTTTGTTTGATGAGGGCGGCGTCGCCATGCGGGATGCGCACCACCGCGTGGGCGGATGTGTCGCCAGAGGGCAGGGCCTGCCGGGCGCTGGCGATGGCTTGCAACTGCGCCAGCGTGGAGCGCAGGTCGTTGGGGGCATGTTCACCGTCCACCAGCAGCCAGTCGTAGCCCGTGCCTGCCAGCAGCTCGCTGACATAGGCATCGGCCAGGCCCAGCCACAGGCCGATCTGGGGACGGCCTGCTTGCAGCGCTTGTTTGAAGGTGTTGGTGGGGGTCTGCATGGGTTCAGCCCTTCATGTAGTTGGCAAGGTTGTTCTGTTTGCCCTCATAGATATGCGCCCCTTCGTCCACTTCCAGCGTCAGGCCGACGGCGTGCTGTGCAAAAACAGGCTTTAAATGGGCCAAAGCGGCCGCCAGCAAAGCGTCGCCTGCTTTCTTTTTGATAGCGTCGCTGCGCCCCGGCTTGATGCGCAGCAGCAGGTAGATAAAAGCCCGGTCCGGCGCACCGTCGGCCACGGCGTAGTGCGCGGCAGGCCAGGCCATCACGCGGGTGCCGGTGAGGGGGAAAACGGGTTCACCGGCGTCGTTGCGCAGGCCGACCAGGGTGGCGGTGAGCGTGCGGCACAGGCCGGTCATGTCGGCATCGGCTTCAAGGTTGGCGGTGTACTGGATGTCGAGATGGGGCATGGGGTGCTTCCTGCTAAGAGGCTGCCAGTTTAAGTTGACCGCTAGACTCCCCTGCATGGCCAAGGAAAAAACGATCTTCACCTGCTCTGACTGTGGCGGCACCAGCCCGCGCTGGCTGGGCAAATGCCCGCACTGCAACGCGTGGAACACGCTGGTCGAAGGCGTGGCCGACAGCGGCGCGCCGGGCAAAAACCGCTACAGCAGCCCGCAGTTCCAGGCGCTGGCCAGCACCGCCGATGTGATGGCCCTGTCTGACATCGACGCCACCGACACCGCGCGCACCCCCACCGGGCTGGACGAGCTGGACCGGGTGCTGGGCGGCGGCATCGTCGAAGGTGGTGTGGTGCTGATTGGTGGTGACCCCGGCATCGGTAAGTCCACCCTGCTGCTGCAGGCGCTGGATGCACTGCAGCGCGGCGGATTGCCCACCTTGTATGTGACGGGTGAAGAGAGCGGCGCGCAGGTGGCATTACGCTCGCGCCGCCTCGGGCTGGACGGCAGCCGGGTGCAGGTGCTGGCCGAGATCCAGCTGGAGAAAATCCTCGCCACCCTGCAGACAGTGCAGCCCGCCATCGCCGTGATCGACTCGATCCAGACGGTGTACTCCGACCAGCTCACGTCCGCCCCCGGCTCGGTGGCGCAGGTACGTGAATGCGCAGCCCACCTGACCCGCGCGGCCAAGGCCACGGGTATCGCCATCGTGCTGGTCGGTCACGTCACCAAAGAAGGCGCGCTGGCCGGGCCGCGCGTGCTGGAGCACATGGTGGACACGGTGTTGTACTTTGAAGGCGACACCCACAGCAGCTTCCGCCTGGTACGCGCCATCAAGAACCGCTTTGGTGCGGTCAATGAAATCGGCGTGTTTGCCATGACCGAAAAAGGCCTGAAAGGCGTGAGTAACCCGAGCGCCATTTTCCTGAGCCAGCACAGCGAACCGGTGCCCGGCAGCGTGGTGATGGTGACGCTGGAGGGCACGCGCCCGATGCTGGTCGAGATCCAGGCGCTGGTCGACAGCGGTGGCCCGTCCCCGCGCCGCCTGAGTGTGGGCCTGGACAAAGACCGCCTGGCCATGCTGTTGGCCGTGTTGCACCGCCACGCGGGTATTGCCTGTATGGACCAGGACGTGTTCGTGAACGCCGTGGGTGGTGTGCGTATCAGCGAGCCCGCCGCCGACCTGGCCGTGATGCTGGCGATCAGCTCCAGCCTGCGCGGCAAACCGCTGCCCAAAGGCTTCATCGCGTTTGGCGAAGTCGGCCTGGCCGGTGAAGTGCGCCCCGCCCCACGCGGCCAGGAGCGCCTGAAAGAAGCCGCCAAACTCGGCTTCAGCGTGGCCGTGGTGCCCAAGGCCAATGCGCCGAAAAAGCCGATCGAAGGCCTGACCATCCACGCGGTGGAGCGGGTGGAAGAGGCGATGGATGTGGTGCGGGGGCTGTAGGCCCACCACGCGGGGGGAATTGCGTACGCCACCTTGCTATTTGTGCTGAGAAAATACCTCCATGAACTTTCAGAAGCTTTTTGTTCCCCTGGCCATCCTGACCGTGGTGGCCTGGTCCGGTTACACCTATGGCGTCAAAGGGCTGCTGGTGACGCTGGGCATGGTCACCATGTGGATGCTGCTGCACTGGAACCGCACGATGCAGGTGCTGCGCCGCGCTTCCGAGCGGCCTATTGGTTATGTGTCCAGCTCGGTCATGCTCAATGCCAAACTCAAGCCCGGCATGACCCTGCTGCATGTGGTGGCCATGACGCGGGCGCTGGGTGAGCTGCGCTCTCCCGCCGACACGCAGCCCGAAACCTACCGCTGGACGGACAGCACCGACTCCCACGTCACAGCCGAGTTCCTGGACGGCAAACTGGTGCAGTGGACCTTGTTCCGCCCGACTGTGCCGGACGAAGCGCTGCCAGAGACGCCTGCATCTGCAGACTGACAACACGTTCTCAAACACCCGGTGACGGGTCGGGTGCTTAAAATCGACGGCTAAGCAGAACTGAAACCCCCCGAAGGACGCAACGCATGAGTTCCCTACCCCCCTCGATGTCCGACCGCGACGGCAAAATCTGGATGGACGGCCAGATGGTTGACTGGCGCGACGCCAAGATCCATGTGCTGACCCACACGCTGCACTACGGCTGTGGCGCTTTTGAGGGTGTGCGGGCCTACAACGGTGCCAACGGCACGGCCATCTTCCGCCTGGAAGAACACACCGACCGTCTGTTCAACAGCGCCAAGATCCTGCGCATGCAAATTCCTTTCAGCAAGGAAGAAGTCAACGAGGCGCAAAAAGCCGTGGTGCGCGAGAACAAGCTCGAAAGCTGCTACCTGCGCCCGCTGACCTGGATTGGCGACCGCAAGCTGGGTGTGTCCCCCAAGGGCAACACCATCCACCTGATGGTGGCTGCCTGGGCCTGGGGCGCGTACCTGGGCGACGAGGGCATGACCCGGGGCATCCGCGTCAAGACCTCCAGCTACACCCGCCACCACGTCAACATCACCATGACGCAGGCCAAAGCGGTGAGCAATTACACCAACTCGATCCTGGCCAACACCGAGGCTCTGGACGACGGCTACGACGAAGCGCTGCTGCTCGACGCCTCTGGTTTTGTGAGTGAAGGCTCGGGCGAAAACGTGTTTATCGTGAAGAACGGTGTGGTGTACACGCCCGACCTGTCGGCCGGTGCCCTGAACGGCATCACCCGCAACACCGTGTCGCACATCTGCAAGGACCTGGGCCTGGAGCTGGTGCAAAAACGCATCACCCGCGACGAGGTGTACATTGCCGACGAAGCTTTCTTCACCGGCACCGCTGCCGAAGTGACCCCCATCCGCGAACTCGACCGCATCGAGATTGGCAGCGGCTCACGTGGTCCGATTACGGAAAAAATCCAGAGTGCGTTCTTTGACATCGTCAACGGCCGCAATCCCAAATACGCCCACTGGAACAGCAAGGTCTGAACATGTCCAACACCGCTACCCCGATTGAACTGCTGGCCAAAGACCTGAACGCCCAAGGTGGCGTGTTCTGCCCCAACCCCCAAGCCGATATGCCACTCTGGAGCGGCCACCCCAAGGTGTACCTCGACGTGGCCCGCAGCGGCTCGGCCAAGTGCCCCTATTGCGGCACCGTCTACCAGCTCAAAGCTGGTGAAGTTGTGAGCCACGGCCACTGAAGCCGAGCCCAACCATGGCGTCCGGGGCTGACTTGGCCACGCTGCTGGACCAGGTAACCGTACTCACGGTCACCTACAACAGCAGCCACTGTGTGCCCGCGCTGGCCGAGGGGCTGCGCGGCGTGCCCCATGTGACCGTGGTGGACAACGCCAGCGGTGACGACTCCTGCGCCGCCGTGGAGGCCCAGCTGCCTGCAGCGCGCCTGATCCGTATGCCCGAGAACCGGGGGTATGGAGCGGCCAACAACGCCGGCCTGGCCGAAGTAAAAACGCCTTATGCGCTGCTGCTGAACCCGGACTGCCTGGTCACCCCAGCGCAGATTGCCGACCTGGTGGCGTCTGCGCAGCAGTGGAGTGACGCCACCTTGCTGGTGCCGCAGCTGCTGGAAGCGCAGGGCCGCAAACAGATCAACTACAGCTGGCCACGGGGGGCGTGGGAGCCCCGCACCGACGGGGCCGACGGCCCGCTGAACGTGGGGTATGCCTGCGCCGCGGTGATGCTGATCAACATGGCGCAGATGGAAAAAGTGGGGATGATGGGTGCCCCCGGTGCCGTGTTTGATACCCGCTTCTTCCTGTACTACGAAGACGAAGACCTGTGTATGCGGGTGTTCCAGCGCCATGGGCAAATCCTGGTGCTGCCCGGCATCGAAGTCACCCATCTTTCGCGCGGCTCGGTCAAAGGCTCTGCGCCGTGGCGGGCCGAGTTCTGGCGCGGCTTCCACCATGCCCAGTCGAAGATCATCTTTCTCGACAAACACGCGGGCCGCGCCGCCGCCAACCGCGCACGTTTTCGCCTGATGGCATCAAGCTGCGCCAATGTGCTGGTGCGTACTGTGTTGTTGTCGCCCAAACACCTGGCCCGCGCATGGGGGCGCCTGCGTGGTGTCTGGCAACTGCGGTTGGGTGGCACCTCTGTTTCCCCTCTTTGATGCTGAAGGCCCATCCCGTGTCTGAATCTCCGCGCCCCGCACTGACCATTGGTGTGTTGACCAAAAACGAGGCGCACCGCATCGAGGTCTGCCTGCGCAGCGCCGCATTTGCCGACGAAATTATTCTGGTGGACAGCGGCAGCACCGACGACACCGTGGCCATCGCCACCCGGCTGGGCGCCAAGGTGTCCATCCACGCCGACTGGCAGGGTTTTGCCGTGCAACGCAACCGCGTGCTGGCGCAAGCCACGGGTGACTACATCTTCTTCCTGGATGCCGACGAAGTCATCACCCCCGCGCTGCAGGCCGAGATTGAAGCGGCGGTGCGCTCCAACGCGCGTGCGGTCTGGAAGATCCACTGGAGCGTCGTGGCCTATGGCAAGGAGCTCAAACACTTCCTGTCGCAGTCGAGCCTGGAGCGGATGTTCCGCCGCGACATGCTGGTGGAATACCGCGGTGTGGTGCACGAAGAGCCGATCCTGGTGGACGCTGAAAAAGACGCACCGCGCCATGTGTTCCACGCCAAACTGCTGCACTACTCGCGCGAGACGGTGCGCGGCAGCCTGGAGAAACTCACCCAGTATTCGATGCTGGGCGCGGCCAAACGGGCGGCAGCGGGAAAACGCGGTGGAGTGGTGCGCGGCCTGGCCTCGGGGCTGGCGATCTTTATCCGCCTCTACATCTTTCGCCTGGGTTTCACCGGCGGTGGAGCCGGGTTTCTGTTCTGTTTCTTCATCGCGCTGGAATGTTTCTTCCGCTACGCGGCGCTGCATTACGACCGCGCCCATCTGACGGATCGGGTGGGCCGATGAGGGCAGAGTCGGTGTTGCGCGGCCTGGCATCGGCTGCCGCTTTTATGGTACCGGGGCTGGCCTTGTGGATACCTTCCGGTTATTCGTACGGTGCGGCGCTGTTGCTGCTGACGGCGCTGTTCGGCGCTCCGTGGTGGTGGCGTGAATGTAAGGTGTCGCGGCAGAGCCTGTGGCTGGTGTTGTCCATCGTGGTGATGGGGTTTGTCTGGCTGCTGGACTCCAGCGACGGAGCGTGGCGCTGGGGCGCGTTGGACCGGCCTTCCAAATACCTGCTGGCGCTGCCGTGCCTGTTTTTTCTGCTGGCGTATGCCCCGAACCCCCGCTACCTGTGGACAGGCATCGCCGTGGGGGCATTGGGCGGCGGTGCGATCGCGTGGTACCAGGTGAGTGCACTGCATATTGAGCGTGCAACGGGGTATACCAACGCCATCCAGTACGGCAACCTGAGCATGCTGCTGGGCCTGATGTGTCTGGTCGTTGCGGTGGCTCGCCCGCCCGGCGTGCGGCGTTGGCACCAGGTGGTGCTGGGAGGGGGCATGGTGACGGGTTTTCTGGGTTCGATCCTCTCGCAGTCGCGTGGTGGCTGGGTAGCGCTGGCCATGGTGCTGCTGGCCTTGGTGCTGGTGCTGAGCCGTTTCTTGTCCTGGCGCCGACTGGTGGTGGGCAGCCTGGTGGTCCTGTGTGTGGTGTCCACGGTGGTCTTTGTGCAGCGGCACGGGATTGAACAGCGTATGGACGCCGCCCGTGACGAGACGGAACGGTATGTTGAGAAAAAGGATGCCGTGACCTCGGTGGGCGTGCGGTTTACGCTCTGGCAGATGGCCTGGGAGATGGGGCTGGAGCGCCCGGTGCTGGGCTGGGGAGCGGTGGGGTATACCGCTGAGCGGCAACGCCGGGTGGACACCGGGAGGGTTGACCCGTTTGTGCGCGACATGGCCCATACCCACAACGAAGTGCTGGATATTTTTGCCAAACAGGGCCTGTTGGGGGTGTTGACGCTGCTGCTGTTCTACTGTGTCCCGCTGGTGATTTTCTGGCCCACGCGGGCACGGATCATGGTGCGCGCTGCCGGGGTGCTTCCGGGGGGGAGAAGCAGCACATCGACCGCACCGCGCTGGCTTTACACCTGGTAGGCTGGTCCATTCCCCTGTCCTATATCGGTTTTGGCCTGACCCAAGTGTTTTTTGCCCACAACAGCGGCAACCTGTTTTACCTGTTCATGGTCATGCTGGTGCACAGCTGCCTGCAGGCCCGGCAGCACGCAGGGGGTTCTGATGCACATCCTGCTGGCCAATAAAGCCCCCATCCCCGTGTTTGCCTATGGCGGCACCGAACGTGTGGTGTGGGACTTGGGCAAGACGCTGGTGCAACTGGGTCACCGGGTGACCTACCTGGTGCCCGAAGGCTCCAGCTGTGACTTTGCCCGGGTGCTGGCGATTGACCCCGGCAAAAGCTGGCAAGAACAAATCCCGGCCGACGTGGACATTGCCCACTTCCAGTTCGACCCGGAGTTCACCGCCGACACCCAGCCCGACTGCCTGTATGTGGTCACCGAACACGGCAACGCCCGCGCGGGCTGGCCGCTGCCGCGCAACACCGTGTTTGTGTCGCGTGACCATGCGGCGCGGTACGGCTCCACGTCTTATGTCCATAACGGACTCGACTGGGCCGCCTATGGCCCGGTGGACTGGGCCCAGCCGCGCACCCACCACCACTTTTTGGGCAAGGCCGCCTGGCGCGTGAAGAATGTGAAGGGCGCGATCCAGGTGGCCCGTCGCGCCGGGGTCGAGCTGGCCGTGATGGGCGGCACGCGGCTGAACCTGCGCCGGGGCTTCCGGTTCACGCTGTCACGCCATGTGCAGTTCTACGGCATGGTGGGCGGGGCGCAGAAAACGCAGCTGCTGAATGCCTCCAACGGGCTGATTTTCCCGGTGCGCTGGCACGAGCCGTTTGGGCTGGCGGTGATCGAGAGCCTGTATTTCGGCTGCCCGGTGTTTGCCACGCCGTATGGAGCGCTGCCTGAGCTGGTTCCCGCCGACTGTGGCCGTTTGTCGGTGCAGGCCGATGACCTGGTCGAAGCCGTCCGAACCCACTCATTTGACCGCCAGGCATGCCATGCGCGTGCGGTGGACCATTTCAGCGCAGCCCGTATGGCGCAGGATTACCTGCAAAAGTACCAGCAGGTGCTCGACGGTGAATTCCTCAACCCGGTGCAACCCGCCATCCAGGGTGAGGCACGCCAGCTTCCCTGGACGGCATAGAGCGGCTCACAAAACTCTCCTGGCGTTGTTGTGCCTCCTGGTCGTACGCTTGTACTGTCTGCGTCGGCACGCCTAGCCAGGACCGCTGCGCTGAGTTTTGTGAGCCGCTCTTCGTCAGGCCTGCAGCGGCAGGTTCAGCACAAAAAACGCGCCCGGCGCACCGTCTGGACGGGCTTCACACACCACCGTGCCGCCATGGCGCTCGGCAATCGAGCGCACCAGCGCCAGGCCCAGCCCCACACCCCCATCCCGTTCGCTGGCACCGGGCAGCCGGTAAAACGGCTCGAAAATCCGTTCACGCTGGGCCACGGGCACACCCGGGCCGTGGTCGCTGACGCGCACCACAGCGCGCTGGCCTTCGCGGCGCACCTGGATCTCGACCTCACCCGCGCTGTAGCGGCGGGCGTTCTCCAGCAGGTTGCGCACAGCGCGGCGCAGCAGTTTGGGGATACCTTGCACCTCCACCGTTTGCGAGTTGTCGCCGGTGTCCAGCAGCGCATCCACACGTGCACATTCCTCGGCGGCCAGCCCGCTCAGGTCGATGGATTCGACGGTGCCCAGATCCACCTCTTGTGCGTCCAGTCGGCTGGCCAGCAGAATCTCGTCAATCAGCTGGTCCAGCTCGGCCAGGTTGCGCAGGATTTCGGCCTTGAAGTCGGTGGATGTGTTGGCGCTGGTGCTGGTGCCTGGGTGCCCCATCAGCTCCAGCCCCATCCTGATGCGCGCCAGCGGGGAGCGCAGCTCATGGGAGGCGTTGGCCAGCAGCGACTTGTGGGAGTGCACCAGTGTCTCGACCCGTTCTGCTGCATGGTTGAAGCGCTGCGCCAGAAACGCCACCTCGTCGTTGCCCTGCACCGCCACCCGGGTGGTCAGGTCGCCCGCGCCCCAGCGCTCCACGCCGCGCTGCAGCAGCTCCAGCCGCCGTGTGAGTTTGCGGATGATCGGGTAGGTGGCCAGCGCCACGGCCACGGCCACGAGGCCCAGCGTCCAGAAGAATCCAAACGGTGGGCGGTTCCAGAAGTTGCGCGGCGGGCGCGGCAGGTGCACGTTGAGGGTCTGGCCGTCCTGCGTGGTGACCACAAACTCCGGTCCGCGGGGGGCAGGGCCGTCGTCTGTATCACCGTCGGTATCCGGTGCCGAAACGGATGCCGGGGGAGGAGGGCGCACCGCGTGTTCGGGGCGGGGGCCACGCGGGCGGCGCACACCACTGCCAATCACCTCACCGGCCATGTTGCGCACCACAATTTCTTGCAGCGGTGGCTCGGCCGCCATACGCCAGGCCCAGCCCAACAGCAGCGTCAGCACCGCCACCGCCAGCACCACCGCCAGCCAGATGCGCACATACAGGCGCTGGCCGACACGCGCCAGCGGACGGAAGATACTGGTCGTTGCCATGCGGTCAGTCTTGTTGTTTGGCGAAGACGTAACCCACACCCCGCACGGTCAGGATACGTTTCGGGTTCTTTGCATCGGCCTCGATCGCCAGCCGGATACGCCCCATGTGTACGTCGATGGAGCGGTCAAACGCCTCCAGCTCGCGGCCGCGCACAGCCTCCATGATCTGGTCGCGGGTCAGCACCCGGCCCGCACGTTCGGCCAGCGCAATCAGCAGGTCGAACTGGTACGAGGTCAACTCACACGCCTCGCCATTGACCGACACGGCACGGGCATCGCGGTCAATCTCCAGCGTGCCGAACTGCAGCAACGCCTTGCTGGGGGCAGCGGTGGATGTGGGGGCGTCGGTGCGGCGGCGCAGCACGGCGCGGATACGGGCCAGCAGCTCGCGCGGCTCGAAGGGTTTGGGCAGGTAGTCGTCCGCGCCCAGCTCCAGCCCGATGATGCGGTCCATCGGGTCGCCCTTGGCGGTCAGCATCAGCACCGGCACCTTGGCCATCGGGCCGGGCAAGGCACGGATGCGGCGGCAGACCTCCAGCCCGTCCATGTCGGGCAGCATCAGGTCCAGGATCACCAGGTCGGGCGGTGGCTGGCCGGCGTCACCCTGCAGGTGCGCCAACCCGTCACCGCCGTTGGCCGCGTGGGAGAAAACAAAACCGGACTGACCCAGGTATTCACCGACCATACGGGCCAGGCGGGTGTCGTCCTCGATCATCAGCAGGTGGGAAGTCATGTGTGTAGGGTGCCGCAAGTGCATCTAGGGGACTTGAAGCTGCCGTAAAGAAAGGTAAATCGCAGGGTTCTTTTTGCTACTGTATTGATAGCTGTTTGCGCATGACTAGTGTGCGATAGAGGCCTATTTGGCACTAAAAACAGCGTCTTTTTCTACATGGGGCACGGCGGCTGCCAAGTGGCTGTGGCTGCGCGACGCCAGCCACACCAGCAGCAGCACCGGCAGCCCCAGCAGCGCGGTGGTGGTGAAAAACTGCACATACCCAAACGCGTCCACATACCGCCCGGAAAACCCCGCCAGCCACTTGGGCAGCAGCAGCATCATCGAGCTGAACAGCGCGTACTGCGTGGCCGAGTAGTTCACGTTGGTGAGTGACGACAGGTAGGCGATGAAGGCGGCCGACGCGATGCCGCTGGCCAGGTTGTCGGCCGACACCACCAACACCAGCCCCTGCAGGTTGTGCCCCTGCGTGGCCAGCCAGGCAAACAGCAGGTTGGTGGCGGCGCTGAGGATGGCGCCCAGCATCAGCACCCGCATCACACCCATACGCATGGCCAGCACCCCGCCCAGGAAGGCGCCCACCAGCGTCATGATCACGCCGTACACCTTGGTCACCGTGGCCACCTCGGCCTTGGTGTACCCCATGTCCACATAAAACGGGTTGGCCATGATGCCCATCACGATGTCGCTGATGCGGTAGGTGGCGATCAGCGCCAGGATCAGCAGCGCGTGTTTGCCGTAGCGCTGCAAAAAGTCGGCAAACGGCTCGACCAGCGCGCCGCGCAGCCATTCCGCCGCGTTGCGCGCGGGCGGCAGAACCCGGTGCACCGGCTCGCGGGAGAGCAGCACCGTGGCCACCCCCAGCAGCATCGACGCCGCCATCACCAGGTAGGCAAATTGCCAGGCGCTGTGCTGGTAGGCCTGCGCTGCACCTGCCACACCTACCACTCCAGCCAGTGGGGCGGTTTCAGCCCGCGTTGCCAGCCACAGCACCCCGGCCCCGGCCCAGATCATGGCCAGCCGGTAACCGGTCTGGTAACTGGCCGCCAGCGCAGCCTGGTGGTCGGCGTCGGCGGATTCGATGCGGAACGCGTCCAGCGCAATGTCTTGCGTGGCCGAGCCAAACGCCACCGCCAGCGCACACCACACCACGGGTTGCAGCGACTGCTGCGGGTCGTTAAACGCCATACCCGCCAACCCCGCCATGATGGCCAGCTGCGACAGCAGCAGCCAGCTGCGCCGCCGCCCGAGCCAGCGGGTCAGCAGCGGGATCGGCATGCGGTCCACCAGCGGCGCCCAGACCCACTTGAAGCCATAGGCCAGGCCCACCCACGACAGGTAACCGATGGTGGTGCGGTCGATGCCCGCCTCACGCAGCCAGAAACTCAGCGTGCCCAGCACCAGCAGCAGCGGCAGCCCGGCCGAAAAGCCCAGCGTGAACATCCGCAGGCTGGCGGGCTCCAGGTACACACGCCATGCGGCGAGCCAGGACAGCTTCGCCGGGGGGGGGGACCAGAAGGGGCCGCTGTGGCGGCGGAAGCGGTGGGGGAATTGTTTTTGTCCTGCATGGCAGCGGCGAATTTGTGTCTATTATTCCGCCATGTGCTACCTCTGTACTTCCCAATCTCCCCGCCTCGCCTTGCGCCGCACGTTTTTGCTGGCCGCTGCCGGTGCCGCCGCCACACCCGTGCTGGCCCAGGTGGATGTCGGCAAGACGTCTGCCATGGCCAAACTGGTGCCGGCAGGCACGCTGGAAAAGTCCGCCGCCCAGCAGTACAGCCAGATGATGGCCGAGGCCAAAGCCCAGGGCGCACTGGCCTCACCCAACAACGCCCAGCTGCAGCGCCTGCGCGCCATTGCCCAGCGGCTGGTGCCCCACACCCCGCAGTGGAACGAACGTGCACCCGGCTGGAAGTGGGAGGTCAACCTCATCGGCAGCAAACAGATCAACGCCTTCGTCATGCCCGGCGGCAAGATCGTTTTCTACACCGGCATCCTCGACCAGCTCCAACTCACCGACGACGAAATCGCCATGGTGATGGGCCACGAAATGGCCCACGCGCTGCGTGAACACGCGCGTGAACGCCTGGCCAAGTCGCAGGTCACGGGTATGGGCCTGTCGCTGGGTGCGCAGCTGCTGGGCTTGGGCGACATGGGTAACCTGGCGGCCAATCTGGGCACCGAACTGCTGACACTGCAGTACAGCCGCTCGGACGAAAGTGAGGCCGACCTGGTCGGGCTGGAGATTGCCGCCCGCGCGGGCTACGATCCCAAAGCCGCCATCACCCTGTGGCAAAAGATGGCCAAAGCCACGGGTGACAAAGGCGGCATGGCCTTTTTGTCCAGCCACCCCAGCGGTCCGAACCGCATCAAGGAGCTGGAGGCCAACCTGCCCAAGGTGGAGTCGCTGTACCGCAGGTCGCCGCGCTGACGCTGTGTTGTGTGCAGCCGCAGGGGCTTGGTTTATGAGTCAAATTGGCATCTGGCGCATGCTGGGTGTGCGCTAGGTGCTATAAAAAAAGCGTTCTGCCAGCCTCGTCGCGGGGCCCCATCAGCGGTCAGAGACTGAAGTCGTAATCCACCGTGATCGGCGCATGGTCCGAGAACTTCACATCCTTGTAGATATGTTCCGTTCGCGCCAGCGCGGCGGTGGCGGGTGTCGCCAAGTGGTAGTCCAGCCGCCATCCCACGTTTTTGGCATAGGCCTGGCCCCGGTTGCTCCACCATGTGTACGCCGTGTCAGTGGCGGTGGGCTGCAGCTGACGGTAAACGTCAACCAGACCGCCGGTTACATCAGTTGTTTGCAACAGTTTTGTCATCCAGTCGCGTTCTTCGGGCAGGAAACCGCTGTTTTTCTGGTTGCTTTTCCAGTTTTTCAGGTCAATTTGCTGGTGGGCGATGTTGATATCGCCGCACAGAATGAACTCCCGGGTTGCCTTGAGCTGCATCAGATGAGGGTGGAATTCAGCCAGAAAACGGAACTTGGCCAACTGGCGTTCTTCGCCTGACGAGCCGCTGGGGAAATAGCAGCTGATGACCGAAAACTTGCGCTCGGGGGTGTCGAAGCGCGTTTCGATGTAACGCCCTTCGGCGTCGAATTCTTCGCAGCCGTACCCGACGATGACGTCGCTGGGCGCGTGCCGGGTGTAGATGCCCACACCCGAATAGCCCTTTTTCTGGGCGAAGTGAAAGTGGCCCTTCAAGCCCGCGAGCTGCTCGAAGCGGTTGGCCATGTCGGGGGCCTGGGCCTTGATTTCCTGCACACAAATACAATCGGGCGCCGTGGCTGCAATCCAGGCTTCGACCCCTTTGGTCGTGGCGGAACGGATGCCGTTGAGGTTGAGGCTGGTTAACTTGAACAAGGATTTCTCCATGGTGGTTGAACACGTGCAGCCAAAGGCGCAGGACGCTCTGGCGCAGGATTTTGTGCAGTTTGCGGTGGACTCCGGCGTGCTGCGGTTTGGTGATTTCAAGACCAAGGCCGGTCGCATGAGCCCGTACTTTTTTAATGCCGGGCTGTTCGACGACGGCGCAAAGCTGGGCCGGCTTGCTGCATTTTATGCACGCCGCATCATGGACAGCGGTATCGAATTCGACATGGTCTTCGGGCCTGCGTACAAGGGTATTCCGCTGGGCGCCGCCGTGGTGATCGAGTTGGCGCGGCTGGGCCGCAATGTACCGTTTGCCTACAACCGCAAGGAAGCCAAAGACCACGGCGAAGGCGGCTCGCTGGTCGGTGCGCCGCTCAAGGGCCGGGTGCTGATTGTGGACGACGTGATGTCGGCGGGCACGGCCGTGCGGGAGTCCATCGCCCTGATCCAGGCGGCGGGGGCCACGCCCCATGCCGTGGCCATTGCGCTGGATCGGCAGGAGATGGCGACCGAAAACGGCCAGGACGTAGCCCACAGCGCCGTGCAGTATGTGCGCAGCCATTTGGGCATGCAGGTTTGCACGATTGCGAAGCTGGCAGACTTATTGCAGTATTTGTTACAAAGTGGCGATGGCGGGCTGGGTGGCCACCATGCGCGGGTGCTAGCCTACCGCCAGCGGTACGGAGTCACAGAAGGATAAATGTGCGCGGCTGGCAATGGACGGGGCTTTCCTCTGGCGTGCTGGGTCTGGTGCTGTGTGGTGCAGCGGGGCTGTCTGCGGCCCAGAGCATTTACACCTGTATTGACAACAAGGGCCGCAGGCTCACCCATGACCGCCCCATTGCCGAATGTGCCGACCGCGAGCAGCGCGAGTTGTATTCCAACGGCTCGGTCAAACGCTCCATCGGCCCGTCGCTGACCGAGCGCGAGGCCGATCTGGAGGAGCAACGCCAGCGCAAGGACGCTGAAGACCGCTCCCGTGTCACCGAAGCACGGCGGCGCGACCGGGCGCTGCTCACCCGTTACCAGAATGTGGCTGCCCATGACGCCGAACGGGCCGATGCCCTGCGCCAGGTGGATGATGTCATGGCTTTTGGCTTCAAACGTTTGGCCGACCTGGAGCAGCAGCGCACACGCCTGGATGCCGAGTTTGAGTTCTACAAACACGACCCCAGCACCGTGCCGCCCCAACTGAAGCAAAAAGCCGCTGCACATGCGGCTGATGTGGCCACACAGCGCCGCTTTATTGCCGACCAGGAGCTGGAGAAAAAACGGGTGAATGCGCGTTTTGATGCCGAGCTGGCGCGGCTGAAGCAGCTGTGGGGCCAGCGCAGCGCAACGCCATAAGGCCCGGGCTGCCTACAGCGGGGGCCACCCCGCGCCCCATCAAGCCAGTTTCTTTTTGAGCAGTTCGTTGACCTGGCCCGGGTTGGCTTTGCCCTTGCTGGCCTTCATGACCTGGCCCACCAAGGCGTTGAAGGCTTTGTCCTTGCCTGCGCGGTACTGGGCAATATTGTCGGCATTGGTCGCCAACACACCGTCAATGATGGCCTCCAGCGCGCCGGAGTCGTTCATTTGCTTCAGGCCCAGGCTGTCGATCAGAGCATCTACATCGGTGCCAGTGCCCGACCACAGCGCGTCAAACACCTGTTTGGCCGCGTTGTTGGAGATGGTGTTGTCGGCAATCCGTGTGATGAGCTGACCCAGTTGCGCTGCGTTGACCGGGGCATGGGCGATGTCAGCAGATTCACCGCTGTTGAGCCTGCGTGACAGCTCACCCATGATCCAATTGCTGGCCAGCTTGGCTTGGCCGCTGGTCTGCGCCGCCGTCTCGAAGTACGCGGCCATGGCCTTGTTCTGCGTGAGAGTCGTCGCGTCGTATTCAGGCAGACCGTAGTCAGCCACAAAACGCGCCGCCATGACCCGTGGCAACTCCGCCATTTCGGACCGCACCCGTTCCACCCATTCGGGCGCAATCACCAGCGGTGGCAGGTCCGGGTCGGGGAAGTAGCGGTAGTCCGCGGCATCTTCTTTGGTGCGCATGGCGCGGGTTTCACCCGTGTCGGGGTCGAACAGCACGGTAGCCTGCTGCACGGCGCGGCCGTCTTCGATCTCTTCGATTTGCCAGCGGATCTCGTAGTCAATTGCCTGCTGCATGAACTTGAAGCTGTTCAGGTTCTTGATCTCGCGCCGCGTGCCGAGTTTGTCGCCCGGTTTGCGCACCGACACGTTGGCGTCGCAGCGGAAGCTGCCTTCCTGCATGTTGCCGTCGCAGATGCCGATCCAGGTGACGATCTTGTGCAACTCTTTGGCATACGCCACGGCTTCTTGTGACGAACGCATGTCGGGCTCGGTCACGATTTCCAGCAGCGGTGTGCCAGCGCGGTTCAGGTCGATGCCGCTCTGGCCAATGAAGTCCTCATGCAGCGACTTGCCAGCGTCTTCTTCCAAATGGGCGCGCACCAGGCGCACCGACTTCTTCTCGTCACCGAGGAAGAACTCTACGCTGCCACCTTGCACCACCGGGATCTCGAACTGGCTGATCTGGTAACCCTTGGGCAGGTCGGGGTAGAAGTAATTTTTGCGGGCAAAAATGCTCTGCGGCGCAATGTGGGCACCGATGGCCAGTCCAAATTCGATAGCACGCTGCACCGCACCTTTGTTCATCACCGGCAGCGTGCCAGGCAGGGCCAAGTCCACGGCACAGGCCTGGGTGTTGGGCTCGGCGCCGAACGCGGTAGGTGCGCGGCTGAAAATCTTGCTCTGTGTGGAGAGCTGGGCATGGGTTTCAAAGCCAATGATGACTTCATAACCCTGCACCAGCGGGCCGGTCGGGCGGCCCAGTTGCTGCGCTTCAAAGGTGTTCACGGGCTCACTCATCTCAATATCCCTGCGGTGCGCGTTGGTGCCAGTCGGTGGCTTGTTGCAGCTGGTGTGCGGCGTTTAGCAGCTTGGCCTCGCCGAAGTAGTTGCCGATCAGCTGCAGGCCCACGGGCATGCCACCCTCACCAAATCCGGCGGGCACACTCATGCCGGGCAGGCCGGCCAGTGACGCGGGCAGCGTGAAGATGTCGGCCAGGTAATCGGCCACCGGGTCGCTGCCGTGTTCGCCCAGCTTCCAGGCAACGGACGGGGCCACGGGCCCTGCAATCACGTCGCACTGCTGGAAGGCCTGCTGGAAGTCGTCGGCGATCATGCGGCGGATCTTTTGCGCCTGCAGGTAATACGCGTCGTAGTAGCCGTGGCTCAGCACATAGGTGCCGATCATGATGCGGCGCTTGACTTCGTCGCCAAAGCCTTCAGCGCGGGTCTTTTTGTACATGTCCACCAGGTCGGTGTAGTCCTTGGCGCGGTGGCCGAACTTCACGCCGTCGAAGCGGCTCAGGTTGCTGGAGGCTTCAGCGGGCGCAATGATGTAGTACACAGGGATCGACAGCTCGGTGCGCGGCAGCGAGATGTCCACCAGCGTGGCGCCCAGCTTCTGGTATTCCTTCAGCGCAGCGTCAATCGCCGTGCGCACGTCGGCAGCCACACCGTCGCTGAAGAATTCCTTGGGCACACCGATACGCAGGCCTTGCAGCGACGCGTTCAGCGTGCGCGTGAAGTCTTCTGCCGGCACGTCCAGCGAAGTGGAGTCGCGATCCGGGTCGGGGCCACACATGGCGGACAGCAGCAGGGCACAGTCTTCGGCCGTGCGCGCCATCGGGCCCGCTTGGTCGAGGCTGGAGGCAAAGGCCACCATGCCGTAACGTGAAGCACGGCCATAGGTGGGCTTGATGCCGGTGATGCCGCAGAAAGACGCGGGCTGGCGGATGGAGCCGCCGGTGTCGGTGCCGGTGGCAGCAGGTGCCAGGCGCGCAGCCACGGCCACGGCGCTGCCGCCCGATGAGCCGCCAGGGATGCGGCTGGTGTCCCAGGGGTTACGCACCGGGGTCGGGGCGTCGAAGCCCACAGGCGCCACGGCGGAGTTTTCATTGGCCGAACCCATCGCGAACTCGTCGCAGTTGAGTTTTCCGAGCGTCACCACACCAGCGTCGGCAAATTTGCTGACCACAGTGCTATCAAAAGGTGAGCGATATCCCTTCAGCATGCGTGAGCCTGCCGTGGTGGCGAAGTCGCGCGTGACAAAGATGTCCTTGTGGGCGATGGGCAGGCCTTCCAGCGGGCCTGCGGTGCCTGCAGCAATACGGGCGTCGGCGGCGCGGGCCTGGGCCAATGTGACGTCGGCGTCCAGCGCCACATAGGCGCCGAGGTTTTTATGCGCCGCTGCACGTGCCAGAAAGTGCTGGGCGGTTTCAACGGCGGAGACTTTGCCCTGGCGCAGCTGCTCAGTCAGCGCCGTGGCGGTCAGGTCATGCAAAGAAGATGTGGAAAGGGTGCTCATGGGGTCGCGGCTCACTCGATAACTTTGGGCACGAGGAAAAGGCCCCGCTCAATGGCGGGCGCGCTGCGCTGGTTGGCTTCGCGCTGGTTGGGCTCGCTGGCCACGTCCTCGCGCAGGCGCAGCGCAATGTCCTGTATTGCGGCAACGGGGTGGGCCAGTGGAGCGATGCCGGTGGTGTCCACGGCGCGCATCTTCTCGACGATGTCGAAAAACCCGTTGAGTTGCGACAGCAGGCGCTCACTTTCAGCGGGCTGCAGTTCGAGCCGGGCCAGGTTGGCAATACGGGCAAGGTCGTTGGGGGTCAGAGCCATAACAAAAAGGGGGAGGAAACCAGGTGTAAGGATGGGGCCCGGCGCGCGCCGGAATGCCACATTTTCAGGGGATAAGGTATTATCTCGCCTTTGCGGCAACGCCTTCAAACAGGCCGGCAAATGCGCGAAATTGTGCAAATAAATGCCAATAAGTGCGAAATAAAGCCCCAGACCGGACGCTGCCGCTGGCCCAAAGCACCCCCATTGACACCCGTAAACGTGGCGACTGCATGCCGATGTGTATGCCGTGCCTGAGAGGATTTGAATGTTCGGAATATTCCGCCGGTATTTTTCTACCGACCTTGCCATCGACCTGGGCACCGCCAACACCCTGATTTTTGCCCGCGACAAGGGTATTGTGCTGGACGAACCTTCGGTTGTTGCCATCCGCCACGAAGGTGGCCCCCATGGCAAAAAAGTCATCCAGGCCGTGGGCAGTGAAGCCAAGGCCATGCTGGGCAAGGTGCCCGGCAACATCGAGGCCATCCGCCCGATGAAGGACGGCGTGATTGCCGACTTTGTGATCACCGAACAGATGATCAAGCAGTTCATCAAGATGGTGCACCCCCGCACCCTGTTCACCCCCAGCCCCCGCATCATCATCTGTGTGCCGTGTGGTTCTACCCAGGTTGAACGCCGCGCCATCAAGGACGCGGCCGAAGCCGCGGGTGCCACGGCGGTTTATCTGATTGAAGAGCCCATGGCCGCTGGCCTGGGCGCTGGGCTGCCGGTCTCGGAAGCCAGTGGCTCGATGGTGGTGGACATTGGTGGTGGCACCACCGAAGTGGGTGTCATCTCGCTGGGTGGCATGGTCTACAAGGGTTCGGTCCGTGTGGGCGGCGACAAGTTCGACGAAGCCATCATCAACTACATCCGCCGCAACTACGGCATGCTGATTGGTGAGCCTACGGCAGAAGCCATCAAGAAGCAGATCGGCTCCGCATTCCCCGGCTCTGAAGTCAAGGAAATGGAAGTCAAGGGCCGCAACCTGTCCGAAGGTGTGCCACGCAGCTTCACCATCTCCAGCAACGAAGTGCTGGAAGCCCTGACCGACCCGCTCAACAACATCGTCTCCGCCGTCAAGAACGCGCTGGAACAAACCCCGCCCGAGCTGGGTGCCGACATCGCCGACCGCGGCATGATGCTGACCGGTGGTGGTGCCCTGCTGCGCGACTTGGACCGCCTGCTGGCCGAAGAAACCGGCCTGCCCGTGCTGGTGGCCGAAGACCCGCTGACCTGTGTGGTGCGCGGCTGTGGCATTGCGCTGGAGCGGATGGACCGCCGCGGCAGCATTTTTACCAGCGAGTAAACATGCCCGCAGGGCGGCCAGATTTTTTAGAATCTGGCCAGCTCTCTGCACGCCATTGACACCATGCCTCTGGGAACCCTGGAACGCGATGCCCCCTCCTTATTCAAGCAGGGTTCGTCGGCGCTGACCAAACTGGTTTTTTTCAGCGCATTGGCGCTGTTTTTGATGGTGGCCGACACCCGTTTTCGCATCACGCAGCCCTTGCGTTCTGCCGTCTCGGCCGTCTTGCAGCCGGTGCAATGGCTGGCATTACAGCCCGTGCACTGGGGACGCGCCGCCAATGACTATCTGGAAACCCGCGACACCGCCCAGCAGGTGGAGTCCGACGCGCGCCGCAAACTCGCGCTGCAGTCGCTCAAGGCCAACCAGGTGGACGAACTGCTGCTGGAAAACGAGCGCCTGCGCAAGCTGCTGGAGCTGCGTGAACGTGTGCAAACACCGGCGCGTGCGGCCGAGGTGCTGTACGACGCGGCCGACCCCTACACCCGCAAGGTCATCCTGGACCAGGGGCTGACCCACGGCATTGCGCCGGGCTCTCCGGTCATTGACGAGTCGGGTGTGTTGGGCCAGGTGACACGGGTGCATCCGTTCCTGAGCGAAGTGACCTTGCTGGTGGACCGTGACCAAACCATCCCTGTGCTCAACGTACGCACTGGTGTGCGCAGCGTGGCCTATGGTGACCCGCTGTCTGCTTTGGGCGGTGGGGTGGAGCTGCGCTTCACCCCCGCAGGGGCGGATGTGCAGGAGGGTGACTTGCTCACCACCAGCGGGGTGGACGGTGTGTACCCGCCCGGGTTGCCCGTGGCGCGTGTAGACAAGGTCGAGCGGCGGGTGGACTCCGCGTTCGCGCGTATCCATGGCGTGCCGCTGGCGCTGACCCAGGGTGCCCGCCATGTGATGGTGCTGACACCGGGCGCGGCCGCCGTGCCACCCCGGCCCGAGCCTGTGGCCGCACCTGCATCCAAGAAAGCAGGCCGCAAATGATCATGCGCCGTGGCCAGCCGCTGCTGATGCCTGTCAACCCGGTATTCGTCTGGGCGAGCCTGCTGGTGGCCCTGCTGCTCAACATGGTGCCGCTGGGCCGCGCCGCGTGGGCACCTGACCTGCTGATGCTGCTGCTGGTGTTCTGGAGCGTGCACCAGTCCACCCGCGTGGGCATGGGCGCCGCTTTTGTTTTTGGCCTGTGTATGGACGTGCACCAGACGGCGCTGCTGGGGCAACACGCGCTGGCCTACACGGCGTTGGCGTACTTCGCCATCAGCTTTCAGCGGCGCTTGCTGTGGCTCAGTGTGTGGGAGCAGGCGGTGCAGGTGTTCCCCCTGTTCCTGGCCGCCCATGTGATCGAGCTGGTGATCCGTTTGTTGGGGGGAGGGGTGTTT
Source organism: Comamonadaceae bacterium AAW (assembly GCA_026314275.1). Lineage (GTDB taxonomy): Bacteria > Pseudomonadota > Gammaproteobacteria > Burkholderiales > Burkholderiaceae_C > JAGOEY01. Next base: position 1,441,492 of record CP111109.1, on the reverse strand, counting down.
CCGGGCTGGTCGTTTTTGGTGGCGCCGCTGCTGGAGGCACTGCTCTGGCCGCTGGCCAGTTTTATGCTGCTGGCACCCCAACGGCGGTCGCCGGACCCTGACCAGAACAGACCGTTATGAACACCCCCAGGCTTCGCGGACTGCGTTCCGCTTTCGCCAACCCCCTTGCAGGGGGCGACGCCGGTGGCCCGGCGGAGCCGGTTCCACGGCGTCTGCTGGAAGGGAGCGTGCGCGCTTCATGGGTTGGGGTTGTCTTACCCCCTCTCCCTCTGGGAGAGGGTTGGGGTGAGGGCATCTTTATTCGAGAAATAATGGTCAAATCGGGCTCTAGAGCTTATCCTGAAAGCGCTAGCAGCTATCAATTAATGAGCGCAACATGACCGAGCTACGCAACGTCAAGGCAGACCTGTCGCGGTTTCGGGGGCGGGTGTTTGTGATTGCGGCGGTGGTGCTGCTGGCGTTTGGGCTGATTGCGGCGCGGCTGGTGTACCTGCAGGTGGTGCGGCATGGTGACCTGAGTGACCAGGCCGAGAACAACCGCACGGCCATCGTGCCTATCGTGCCGAACCGGGGGCTGATTCTGGACCGCAAGGGTGTGGTGCTGGCCACCAACTACTCGGCCTACACACTGGAAGTGACACCGTCCAAGGCCGGGCCGATCGAGGAGACGATTGATGCGCTGGCCCAGGTGGTGGACATCACACCACGCGACCGGCGGCGGTTCAAGAAACTCATGGACGAGTCGCGCAATTTTGAGTCGCTGCCCCTGCGCACCCGCATGACGGAAGAAGAGGTTGCGCGGTTTGCGGCGCAGCGTTACCGGTTTCCGGGGGTCGAGATCAAGGCGCGGCTGTTTCGCACCTACCCGCAGGGTGAGCTGGCCAGCCATGTGATTGGGTACATCGGTCGTATCAACCAGCGCGAGAAAGAACGGATCCAGGACTCCGACGACGAGGCCAACTACCGCGGCACCGACTACATCGGCAAACTCGGGGTAGAGCAGAGCTTCGAGCGCCAGCTCCACGGCACCACCGGCGTGGAGCAAATGGAAACCTCCGCCGGAGGCCACGCCGTGCGCCGCCTGGCCAGCAGCCCGGCCACACCGGGGCAGACCATCATGCTGTCGATCGACATCAAGCTGCAAAAGCTGGTCGAGGACATGTTTGGCGACCGCCGGGGCGCACTGGTGGCCATCGACCCGCGCACCGGCGAAGTGCTGGCGTTTGTGAGCAAACCCACGTTCGACCCCAACCTGTTTGTGGAAGGCATCGACCAGGAAAGCTGGAGTGCGCTGAGTGAATCCATCAACAAACCGCTGCTGAACCGCGCGCTGCGTGGCACCTACCCACCCGGCTCCACCTACAAACCCTTCATGGCGCTGGCCGCGCTGGAGACCGGCAAACGGGGTGCCAACGTGATGGTCAACGACCCCGGTTTCTTCAACTTTGCGGGCCACCGTTTTGGCAGCCCCGAAGGCAACTTGGGCATGCTGGACATGCGGCGTTCGATCCAGGTGTCGAGCAACATTTACTACTACTCGCTGGCCAACGAAATGGGCGTGGACCTGATCCACGACTTCATGAAACCGCTGGGTTTTGGCCAGTCCACCGGCATCGACCTGGGCGGCGAAGTGCGCGGCGTCCTGCCCAGCACCGAATGGAAACGCAACGCCTACAAACGGCCCGAGCAAAAGAAGTGGTTTGCGGGTGAAACCATTTCGCTGGGCATTGGCCAGGGCTACAACAGCTTCACCATGCTGCAGCTCGCGCAGGCCACCGCCATCGTCGCCAACGGTGGCATCAAACACCGGCCCCATGTGGTGTTGGGCACCCGCGACGCGGTCACCGGCCAGGTCAGTCCGGTGGTGCGGCCCACATCGGAAAACCTGGGCTACAAACCCGCCCACGTGGCCGTGGTGCGTGAGGGCCTGACCAGTGTGGTCACCAGCGGCACGGCGCGGGGTGTGTTTGCAGGGGCGGGTTACCAGGCCGCTGGCAAGACCGGCACGGCCCAGGCCGTGACCCAGGCACAGAACACCAAATACAACGCCCGTGCGCTCGAAGAACACCAGCGTGACCACGCGTTGTTCATGGGGTTCGCCCCCGCCAGCGACCCGCGTATTGCCGTGGCCGTGATTGTTGAAAACGCCGGCTGGGGTGCAGGGGCTGCTGCCCCGATTGCCCGCCGCGTCATGGACTACTGGCTGCTGGACCAGTACCCCAGCGAAGAAGACATGGCCGCCGTCAGGATCGGCAAGGCCTCGGCCCCCATCGGCAAACCCCGCGCTGCAGCGGACATCAGCTTGCCAGCGCCTTGAGTTATGGAGAGCGCCGTGACCGTCGTGGCGCTTATCTCAAAAACGCGTCGTAGCCTGTTTTGAGAATCAACGCGCTGACCACGAAGATAAACACCACACGCACAAACCCCGTGCCGTGTTTCAGCGCCATGCGCGTGCCCAGCACACTGCCCACCACGTTGGCCACCGCCAGCACCACGGCGTAGTGCCACCACACATGCCCTTTGAGGGTGAACAGAATGAGTGCGGCGAGGTTGGTGGCGGTGTTGAGCAGTTTGGCACTGGCAGACGCGTTCAAAAAGTCGTACCCGAGCCAGCGCACAAACAGGAACACCAGAAAACTGCCGGTGCCGGGCCCAAAAAACCCGTCGTAAAAACCAATCAACAGCCCAATGGTGCAGGCCGCCAGCACCTCGGCGCGGCCCTGCAGGCGCGGTGTGTGGTGCTGGCCCAGGTCTTTTTTGGCCAGGGTGTACACCAGCACCGCCAGCAAGATGCCGGGCAACAGTTTGCGCAGAAAGTCGGGCGCCACGATGGTCACCAGCCACGCACCACCGAAAGACGCCGCAAAACCCACCGCAGCGGCGGGCAGCATGGTGGACCAGCGGATCTGCACACGGCGGCTGAACTGCCAAGTGGCAGCGGCCGTGCCCCAAATAGACGCACTTTTGTTGGTGCCGAACAGGGTGGCCGGGTGTGTGGTGGGAAACACCGCAAACAGCGCGGGCGTGAGAATCAGCCCCCCGCCGCCCACGATCGCATCGACAAAACCGGCCAGCAGCGAGGTCAAAGACACAACAATCCATTCCATGCGGGGGATTGTCGCACCGATGCTTGCTATGTAATCAGGAGCTGATGGCGCATATCCACAGGGCGCTGGAGGCCAATTTGGCCAAAAAAAAGACGCCGGGATTAGCGGCGTCTTTTAAAAAATTGCACCTCGTAGCGGATGCCTTGGATTGTTCTATTTAGGGGGATGTCTCCTCGAACCCCGCCTTTACAAGCCCAAGGCCCGTTTGCGAGTGACGTGAATGTAAGGGCTGCTCCGATTTAGTGCATTGGGGATTTCCCGGGCTCCCGATTGCATTCCAATGCGATCTCCAAAAAGACCTTGAACACGTTCTAAGCAATTTAGAAAGGCAAAAACTCCATGCTCGACAGTGAAAAACTCGCCATTGCGGCCCATCTGCATGTGCTGCTGCGCCGCAAGGCGGGGCGTGTCACCGACACCGAATGGCTGGCCACCAACACCGCCTACGCCACCGAAATCATCCGCTTCACCCGGCAAAAGGCAGCAGAAGACGGGCATACCGACCTGGCTGAATGGGCCGACAAGCTGGAGCAGGTGTTCACCACCAGCCCGGCCGTACGGCCCGCACTGGTACAGGCCAGGCCCTCCCCACCTTTGTCCGACCACTTGCGTGTGGTGGCCTCGGCACCCCCACCTGCAGCGGTTGTAAGTACCGACGACGCCTCGTCGCCGGGGGCGGGTGCCGTCCAGATCGAGCGTTACGTCGGCCGCCTGCGCTGACGTTCTACGCAGGCGCTCAGGCTGTCACAGAGCCCGCAACAGAGGTCGCAACAGGGGCCGCAGACCGCAGCGGTGCTTTGGAGTCTTCCCGCAGCCACTGCGAGGCTTTTTCGGCCAGCATCAGTGTGGGGCTGTTGGTGTTGCCGCTGGTGATGGTGGGCATCACACTGGCGTCCACCACCCGCAGGCCTGCAATCACACCACCCCGGCCGTCACGCACCCGCAGCCGTGCGTCCACCACGGCCATCGGGTCGCCGTCCGCGCCCATCTTGGCCGTCCCCACGGGGTGGAAGATGGTGGTGGCAATGTCGCCTGCCAAACGGGCCAGGTCTTCGTCGGTCTGGAACTGCACACCCGGTTTCCATTCCTCGGGCTGGTACTTGGCGAGTGCAGGCTGCGCCACGATGCGGCGCGTCACACGCAGCGAGTCTGCGGCCACCTGGCGGTCTTCTGCGGTGCTCAGGTAGTTGGGTGCAATGGCGGGGGCGTCGCGGAAGTTCGGGCTTTTGATGTGCACCGTGCCCCGGCTGGTCGGGTTCAGGTTACACACACTCGCGGTGAAGGCCGGGAAGGTGTGCAGGGGTTCACCAAACGCATCCAGGCTCAGGGGTTGTACGTGGTACTCCAAGTTGGGCCACACATGGTCGGGCGAACTGCGGGTGAAGGCACCCAGCTGCGACGGCGCCATACTCATCGGGCCGGTGCGTTTGAGGGCGTATTCCAACCCGATGGCCGCCTTGCCGTGCAGCGAATTGGCGAGTGTGTTCAGCGTCTTGGCCCCTTTCACCTTGAACACCGAGCGGATCTGCAAATGGTCTTGCAGGTTGGCGCCTACACCGGGCAGGTCGGCCACCACCGCAATACCCTGCTGTTGCAGCAGTGCGGCCGGGCCAATACCCGAGAGCTGCAGCAGTTGCGGTGAACCAATGGCACCCGCGCTCAGGATCACCTCGCGCCGTGCGGTAGCGGTGACCATCTCGCTGCCGTTCCACACCTGCACACCGGTGCACTGCAGGCTGCCGTCGGCCATGGTTTCGGTGACCAGCTTGGTGACGTGGGCGTTGGTCCACATCTCGAAGTTGGGCCGCCCGTAACACACGGGCCGCAAAAATGCCTTGGCGGTGTTCCAGCGCCAGCCATCCTTCTGGTTCACCTGGAAGTAACCGACACCTTCGTTGTTGCCCCGGTTGAAGTCGCTTGTGTGGGGCACGCCGGCCTGTTCGGCCGCGTCGGCAAACGCATCGAGGATGTCCCAGCGCAGGCGCTGTTTCTCGACGCGCCACTCACCGCCCACACCGTGGAACGCGGGGAAGTCTGGGTCTTTGCTGGTCGCCGCAGCATGGGCCTTGTCGCCCAGATAGTGGTCTTCGTGCCGCTTGAATGCGGGCAACACGTTGTCCCACCGCCAGGTGTCGTCGCCCGTCAGCGCGGCCCACTGGTCATAGTCCCGCGACTGGCCGCGCATGTAGATCATGCCGTTGATGCTGGAGCAGCCGCCCAGCGTCTTGCCACGCGGATACCGCAGCGTGCGGCCATTCAGCCCCGCGTCAGGCTCGGTGTTGTAGAGCCAGTCGGTGCGTGGGTTGCCGATGCAGTACAGGTAACCCACAGGAATATGGATCCAGTGGTAGTCGTCACGCCGCCCGGCCTCGATCAGTAAAACCCCCTTGGTTTTGTCCGCGCTGAGCCGGTTGCATACCAGCGCCCCGGCCGTGCCGCCGCCGATAACGATGTAGTCGAAGAGGGTGTTATCACTCATATTTTGGTTCACCCCCAGGCTTCGCTTCGCTCTCGCCAACCCCCTTGCCGGGGGCGACACCAGCAGCCTGGCAAAGCCAGTTCTGCGGTGTCTGCTTGAAGGGTTGCGTGCGCTTCAAGCGGCGGGTTGCGCGAAGAAGGGTGTTTGTCTCTGGTTGTTGTTAGCGTGAAAGGCAGGTGGAGGTTTTTACTTTGCTGTGGGCATGACGAACTCAGCGCCCTTGGCGATGCTTTCAGGCCAGCGCTGCATCACACTCTTCTGCTTGGTATAGAAACGCACACCTTCTTCGCCATACGCGTGCATGTCGCCAAACAGGCTCTTCTTCCAGCCGCCAAAGCCGTGCCATGCCATGGGCACCGGGATCGGCACGTTGATGCCGACCATGCCCACCTGGATACGCCGCGCAAATTCGCGGGCCACGTTGCCGTCACGGGTGAAGCAGCTCACGCCGTTGCCAAACTCGTGGTCGTTGATGAGCTGCACCGCTTGCGCAAAGTCGTCCACACGCACACATGACAACACCGGGCCAAAAATTTCTTCCTTGTAGATACGCATGTCGGGCGTCACGTGGTCGAACAGTGTGCCGCCCATCCAGAAGCCGCTCTCGCACCCTTCACCCGCAGCCTTGCCGTCGAAGTTGCGGCCGTCGGCGAGCAACTGAGCGCCCTCGGCCACACCTTGTTCGATGTAGCCGGTGATACGTGCGTGCGCCGCGCCGGTCACGATGGGGCCCATCTCGGCGGCGAGGTTGGTGCCGTTCAGCACCTTCAGCGTCTTGGTGCGTTCCAGCAGTTTGGGCACGACCTTGTCGGCCACGTCGCCCACCAGCACCGCCACACTGATGGCCATGCAGCGTTCACCCGCCGAGCCATAGCCCGCACCGATCAGCGCATCCACCACCTGGTCGATATCGGCATCGGGCATAACCACCATGTGGTTCTTCGCGCCGCCCAGCGCCTGCACACGTTTGCCATGGCGCGCACCGGTCTCGTAGATGTAGTTGGCAATGGGCGTGGAGCCCACAAAACTGATGGCCTTCACGTCCGGGTGTTCGATCAGTGCGTCCACTGCTTCCTTGTCGCCTTGCACCACGTTGAACACGCCCTGGGGCAGCCCGGCTTGCTGCAGCAGGTCGGCCATAAACAGGCTGGCGCTCGGATCGGTGGGGCTGGGCTTGAGGATGAAGGTGTTACCCGCAGCGATGGCCACCGGGAACATCCACATCGGCACCATGACCGGGAAGTTGAACGGCGTGATACCTGCCACCACACCCAGCGGCTGGCGCAGCGTCCAGTTGTCGATGCCGGTGCTGACCTGGTCGGTGAAGTCACCTTTCAGCAGCTGCGGAATGCCACACGAGAATTCGATGATGTCGATGCCGCGCGACACCTCACCCTGCGCGTCGGTGAACACCTTGCCGTGTTCAGCGGTGATCAGATGCGCAAGCGTGTCCTTGTGCTGGTTCACCAGCTCCAGAAACTTGAACAACACCCGTGCGCGGCGGATCGGTGGTGTGTCGGCCCAGGCGGGGAATGCGGCTTGCGCGGCGGCCACGGCTTGGCCTACTTCGGTTGCATTGGCCAACGCCACACGGCCCGTGACGGCGCCCGTGGCGGGGTTAAAAACGTCCTGCGTGCGGCCCGAGCTGCCCGCCACGATCTGGCCGCCGATGAAATGGTCAATATTTGTTGTACTCATGGTGTTTTCTCCGTGTAATACGTTCAGTGTCGCCAAACAGCGTGCGTTATGCCAATGATTTTGCCAAAATGGAATTATTAATATGGCAAATATGACTGCGTCCCCCGATCTGCAAACCCTGCGTGCCTTTGTGGCGGTGGCGCGAGAGGGAAATGTATCGCGTGCCGCCGAGCGCCTGCACCTGAGCCAGCCTGCGGTCAGCTTGCAGCTCAAAAGCCTGGCCACCAGCACCGGCCTGCTGCTGTTCACCCGCACACCCCAGGGCATGGCGCTCACCCGGGATGGTGCAGCCCTGCTGCCCCATGCCGAGAAAACCCTGGCCGCCGCCAGCGATTTTGGCCAGGCCGCACAAAACCTGCACAGCACCGTGCGCGGCACGCTGCGTATCGGCACCATCCTCGACCCCGAGTTCACCCGGCTGGGCGCGTTTTTGCGGCAACTGGTCGAGTCTGCACCGCAGGTGGCCACCGAACTGCGCCAGTCCATGAGTGGCGACGTGTTGGCCCAGGTGGCACGCGGCGAGCTGGATGTGGGTTTTTTCCTGGGCGATCCCAATAATTCAGGGTCAAAACAGGCTCTGGCGCAGGTGGGTAGTGCGCAGGCAGCTATGGTTTTTGATAACAAGGTGCTCACCCGTTTTGCCTACCGCGTGCTGGCTCCCTCCGGTTGGGGCCCGCAGGTGCTGGGCCGCGACTGGAAGGCGCTGGCCGCGCTGCCCTGGCTGGGCACACCGCCTGCGTCGGCGCACCACCGGCTGCTGGCCGACGTGTTTGGCCCGCTGGGGGTGGAGCCGAACCGGGTGGCGCTGGTGGACCAGGAGGCGTCCATGCTCGACCTCGTCAAGTCCGGCGTGGGCCTGAGCCTCGTGCGCGACTCCATCGCCATCCGCGAGAGCCAGGCCCACGGGCTGGTGATTGCCGACCGGGTGAGCCTCGACTGCGTGTTGTCATTTGTCTGCCTGGCCGCGCGCCGCGACGAGGCCGTGGTGGCCAGCGCCTGGGACGCATTGGCCGAGGCCTGGGGATAAAAACGCGCTGTTGGCCGACAGGCCGGGCGCAGTGGCAGCTGTTACGATAGTGTCTTGATCGGCACCCCCTTACCCTGAGGTTTCTCCGCTTCCACCATGCAGGACACGCGCCCCAGCATCCGCCCAGACACCACCCCCGATGGCCCCTGCCACGCCGTGGTCGGACGCTGGTCGGCTGCCGCGCTGGCCGTGCCCACCACCTGGAAGGCCGTGACCCACGCACTGCAGGCCGCACCCGCGCAACCCGGTACCGGCTGGAATCTCGACGCCGTGGAGCACCTCGACCACATGGGTGCACAGGTGCTGTGGAACCACTGGGGCCGCGCCTGGCCCGAGCGTGTGGTGCTGTCGGACGACCATCGCAGCATGCTGGAGCGGGTGGCGCAGTTTTCCATCACGCCGCCGCAGGTCGCACCGCGCAGCCCGCTGCAGCGGTTTGAAGGGCTGGGCCGGGGCGTCATGGAGGCACTGGGCCAGGCCAAGGACTTCATCAAACTCATTGGCCAGCTGTTCCTTGATTTGCTGCAGCTGGCGCGCTCGCCGGGCAGCGGGCCGTGGCGCGACGTGTCGGGGCACCTGTACCAGATGGGTGGTGCGGCCTTGCCCATCACCGCGCTGGTGGGCTTCTTGATCGGGGTGGTGCTGGCCTACCTCACGGCACTGCAACTGCGGCAGTTTGGTGCCGAGTCTTTTATCGTCAACATCCTGGGTATTGCCGTCATCCGTGAACTCGGCCCGCTGCTGGCGGCCATTCTGGTGGCGGGCCGGTCGGGCTCGGCCATCACGGCGCAGATTGGTGTGATGCGGGTGACCGAAGAGCTGGACGCCATGCGGGTCATGGGTATTTCACACGGTTACCGGCTGGTGATGCCACGCGCCATTGCGCTGGCCATTGCGATGCCACTTATCAGCGTCTGGACCAGCGCGGCGGCGCTGGCCGGCGGCATGATGGCGGCGGATTTGGCGCTGGGCATCACACCCTCGTTTTTCTTCCAGTCCATGCCCGCAGCGGTGAATGTGTCGAACCTCACCCTGGCCGTGTGTAAGTCCGTTGTGTTCGGCCTGATGATCGCTTTGGTGGGCTGCCACTTTGGCCTGCGGGTCGAGCCCAACACCCAGAGCCTGGGCCGTGGCACCACGGCGGCGGTGGTGGCATCCATCACGGTGGTGATTTTGATCAACGCGGTGTTCGCCATCGCTTTCCGCAGCGTAGGCGTATGAACATGTCCACGCCTGACTCCATGCCCCACACAGACGCCATCGTCGACGTGCGCAAGCTCTGGACTGCTTTTGGCGAGGGCGATCGGCAGGTCGTCATCCACAAAGACCTCGACCTCACCATCACGCGCGGCGAGGTGCTGACGCTGGTCGGCGGCTCGGGCACCGGCAAGACGGTGTTGCTGCGGCAGATGCTGGGGCTGGAGTCACCTTACCGTGGTGAGGTGGAAGTTCTCGGCCGCCCGGCGTCAGAACTCGGTCGTGTCGGTGCGGCGAGCCGGGTGGGTATGTTGTTCCAGCAGGGCGCGCTGTTCTCGGCGTTTACAGTGCTGGAGAACATCGCCTTCCCGTTGCGCGAGCTGAAAGTGTTCCCGCCGGAGCTCATCAACGACGCGGCGCTGGTCAAACTGCAGATGGTGGGCCTGGGGCCAGAGCATGCCAACAAGATGCCCGCCGATCTGTCGGGCGGCATGATCAAACGTGTGGCGCTGGCGCGGGCGCTCTCCATGGACCCGCCGCTGCTGCTGCTGGACGAACCCACCGCCGGGCTCGACCCGAATGGCTCGGACGAGTTCTGCACCCTGCTGCGTTCGCTGCACGAAGAGCTGGGGCTGACCGTAGTGATGGTCACCCATGACCTGGACACCCTGTTTGCGCTGAGCACCCGCGTGGCCGTGCTGGCCGACAAACGTGTCATCGTCAGCGGCCCACCCCAGGACGTGGTGGCGTTTGACCACCCGTTTATCAAACACTTCTTCCTGGGCGAACGGGGGCGGCGCGCCACGGCAACCTTGGCCCCCGAAACCGCCGCACCAGCGGCCACCCCTGTGGTGACCGTACCGCCGCAAAAGGACACCTGATATGGAAAACAAATCCCACGCGCTGGCTGCAGGCGCATTTGTGCTGGCCGTGACGGCGCTGCTGGTGGCCATGGCCATGTGGCTCACGCGTGACAAAGGGGTCACCCAGCCGTTCGAGCTGTCCACCCGCGACACCGTGACGGGGCTGCAACCGCAGGCCGCTGTGCGCTTCAAAGGTGTGTCGGTTGGCCGTGTCACCGACATCGGCTTCGACCCGGACGTAGCCGGGAATGTGCTGATCCGCATCGCCGTGGACAGCAACGCACCGCTCACCCCCACCACCTTCGCCACGCTGAGTTACCAGGGCATCACCGGGCTGGCTTTTATCCAGCTCGACGACGAGGGCAAGAAACAAGAGACCGAGCCCAAGGGCTCCAGCGGCGTGCCGCGCCTGCCGCTGCGCACCTCGCAGCTGGGGGAGCTCAGCGCCCGTGTGCCCGAGCTGATGACCAAGGTCGAGGAAGTCTCCGAACGCGTCAACCAACTGCTCAGCGACACCAACCAGAAGAACTTTGCCAAAACCCTGGAAGGTGTGGCCGCGTCGGCCGCGTCCATCAACAAAATCACCCAGTCCCTCGACCACACGCTGACCCAGCGTGTGGACCCGGCCCTGGCCGCGTTGCCAGCGCTGGTCAACGACAGCAGCAAGACCATGCAGGCGCTGCAGGGTGCGGCCAAAGACGTGTCGCGCACGGCGGATGCGTTCACGGCCACGGCCGACCGCCTCAATGGCAAGGACGGCCCCATCGACCGCCTGGCCGAAGGCACCGGAGCCCTGTCGCAGGCGGCGGACACCTTTGGCTCCACCACCCTGCCACGGCTCAACCGCGTGGGTGAAGACGCCTCACGCGCCGCACGCCAGCTGAGCCGCACCGTCACCAACATCAACGACAACCCGCAGTCCCTCATCTTCGGCAACGGCGTGGTGCACCCCGGCCCGGGTGAGCCCGGTTTTGTCAGCCCCTCGGTGGGCACTACAGGAGCCCGTCCATGAGTTTTCACACCTCTTTTCGTTCTGGTGCCTCGGCCCTCGCGGTGCTGTCACTTGCCTTGCTGCTGGGCGCGTGTTCGTCCCTGCCCGACCGGCCCACCCGCCCCGTCACCTACGACTTCGGCCCCGGCCCGCTCACCACACCCGTGACCGACCGCAGGGCCCCGCTGCCCACCCTGGCGCTGGCAGATGTGGAACCGGCAGGTGTGCTCGATGGCTCCACCGCCGTGTTGTACCGCCTGGCCTATGCCGACGCCCAGACCCTGCAGCCTTATTCGCAGGCGCGCTGGAGCATGCCCGTGGCCCAGCTGGTGCGCCAGCGTCTGCGCGACCACCTGGGCCAACGCCGCGCCGTCATCAGCGCCGATGAAAGCGCCGCCCTGGTGCGCACCAACGGTGCGTTGCCGCTGGTGCTGCGTGTGGACCTGGACGAGTTCAGCCACATCTTCGACACCCCCACCAGCAGCGCCGGGCTGGTGCGCCTGCGTGTCACCCTGGTCGAAAACACCCCCACCGGCGACAAACTATGGGGCCAGCGCCAGGTCATCGTGCAGCGCCCCGCCGCCAGCAACGATGCACCCGGCGGTGTCCATGCCCTGGCACAGGCGACAGACGCTGCGGCACAAGAAATTGCGCAGTGGATAGATAGGTAACACCCCCAGGCTTTTTCACTGCGTGTAAACGCCAACCCCCTTGCAGGGGGCGACGCTGGTGGCCCGGCAAAGCCGGTTCCACGGCGTCTGCTGGAAGGGTGCCTCGCGTTGCACGCTTGGCACGGGCCGGTAATGGGTCTGGGCCAAATGCCCTTTACCTGATGTGCATCAAGGCGTGGGATTGGGGGGCTTCGTAAGCTCGGGCGGAACTTTTTTTGGGAGAACCCGCATGGCTTTGCTTGAATGGTCGGACGCTCTGGCGCTGGACTTGCCCCTGATGGATGACACCCACCACGAATTCGTCGAATTACTCGCCACCGTGGAGGCCGCCCCGGACACCATGCTGCTGGCCGCGTGGCAGGCGTTGATCGACCACACAGACGGCCACTTCGGGCAAGAGGACGACTGGATGCAGGCCACGCGGTTTGCATCGTCCAACTGCCACAGCCTGCAGCACAAGGTGGTACTGGGTGTGATGCGCGAAGGCGCGGTGCTGGGCGCTGGCGGCGACCTGCTTGCCGTGCGCCAGATGGCCCGCGAGCTGGCCGTCTGGTTCCCGCAACATGCGCAGTCGATGGATGCCGCGCTGGCCTTGCACCTGCGCCGCGTGGGCTTCGACCCGGTCAGCGGCACGGTGCACGCCCCCGGGGCCTTGCCTGCCGAGTTGATCCACGGTTGTGGCGGCCACAGCTGCCATGAGGCGGAGCCCGCCACTGCGTGAGTTACCCACCCTCCAACGCAAGAAGGGCTCCCTGCAGGAGCCCTTCTTGTTTTCCAAGCCCCTTGCGGGGCGTGCTTCAGAATCTCCAGCCGAGGCCGATGCCGAACAAAACAGGGTCCACCTTGAAGGTGCCGATCTTGTTGCCCGCCGCAGACACGTCGGTCTTGATGTACACCTTCTTCACGTCAAAGTTCAGGTACACGTCCTTGGCCACCGGGATGTCCACACCCAGCTGCAGCGCACCGCCAAAACTGTTGCGGTCAACGTCCACACCGGCGGGCAGGCGGATGCTGCTGAAACGTGTGTAGTTCACGCCGGCGCCCACATAGGGCTTGAAGCCGGGCGCGTCGGTGAAGTGGTACTGCACCAGCAGCGACGGTGGCAGGTGTTTCAGGCTGCCAATGGCTGTGCCGCCCGCGCTCAGGGTGTGGCGCTGGGGCACGGTCAGGATCAACTCGGCAGCGATGTTCTTGTTGAAGAAATACGTGATGTCCACTTCGGGAAGCCACTTGTCGTTGACCGACAGGTTCAGCCCGGTGCTGTCCTTGTTGGCGCTGTCCAGGTGCACAGCGCGCGCACGCACCAGCCAGGGGCCTTCGGTGGTTTGCTGGGCCATGGCGGCACCCGACATCAGGGTGCACAGGGCAACGGCGGCAAGGGTGATGTGCTTCTTCATGGTCTTTCTCGTCCTGTAGTCATCGGGAACATACCCGTGGCTTGATTACAGGATTGATGGCCCCCGCCCGGTTTGCGCTGCGTCAAACCGGGCGGGCTCATGGGCCTTGTGTGGGCGGGCCTTGCGCTGGATCAAATCCTTATGACCTGTATGTTGCTTCACGGCCACGCGGCCCTTTGCGGGCGGTAGGCCGGGGTGCTGCGCCCCGTGGCCAGACACAGGCCCCACCCCATGGCGTAAGCCACTAAGTCCAGCGCATCAAACGTGGCCCCCAGCGCAATACGCAGCACCCGGTGTACGGGTGTCTGGCCGTGCAGGCCCAGCCAGTCCACCAGCGCAAACGCCTGCGACACCTCCACCAGGCCGGCAAAGCCCAGCACCAGACCAGCGGCCAGCGCCACCGGCAGTTGCACACAGCCGCGCAGCAGAAAAAACAGTGTGGGCACCACCAGCACGTCGCCCACAAAGGCGCGCACCGGGCCGCTGTGGATATACCGCGCAATACCCACCTCCAGTGCCAGCAGCACCAGACACAGCGCAAGAAAACGGGGCTGCAAGCGAAGCATGGCGTGCCCTTGCTATTCGCGTGCTGTGGTGGTGGGGGCCGCAGTGTTGCCCACCTGCAGGCGGCTGTACCAGTCCACCTTGCGCGTCAGCAGCATCACCAGGGCCAGCACCGCAAACAAGGCCACCGCGCCCACCAGCAAAGCCGTCTGCTCCAGCCGCAGCAGCACATACAGCAGGGCGTACAACGCCGCGATACCCGCGCCAAATGGCAGGCCACTGCGCCAGCTGCGCAGCATGTGGCTCGCATACCAGGTCAGCAGCAGCACACAGGCCGTGGCAGCCAGTGCATAGGCACTGCCAAAGGCCAGATGCTCCGACAAACTTACCAGCAGCAGAAAGAAAATGCTTACCGCCGCACCCACCAGAAAGTACTGCACCGGGTGCACCCGCAGCGAGCGCATGAATTCAAACAACCCCACCGCCACAAACGTCAGTGCAATAAACAGCAGGCCATAACGTGTGGCGCGGTGGCTCAGTGCGTAGGTGTTCGACGGGTCGATAAACGCCACGCCCAGCGTTTCGGTGCAGCCACTGCCCGTGGGGCCCGATGCACTCACCACGCTGGCCGTTGTTGCCTCGGCTGCGGCGCTGCGTGCGGCATCCACGGCGGAGTCCATGGTGTAGTGCTCCCGCTCACCCGAGCCGTCACACAACGGGCGCTGCTGTTGCACCGCGCGCTGCGCCGTGCTGGAGAGCGCCGACACCCGCCAGCTGGCATCAAACCCTTCGTCCGTCACCGTGCGGTCGGACGGCAAAAACTGGCCGTTAAAGCTGGGGTGCGGCCAGTTGGATCGCAGCGTGACCTGCGTGGCGCCCCCCAGCGGCACGATGCCCAGCCGCTCGGTGCCCAACAGCTCCAGTTCCAGCTCCGCCTTCAGCGGCGCCGCCAGGTCGGTGCTGGCAGGCAGCGGGCTGTGCACCCCGCGTGGGTACGCCCCCATAAAGGTGCCCGCGCGTGCTGTCAGCGGCGCACCGTTGACCTGCAGCACCGCCTGGCGAATACCCCGCGCGTCCGACACCGAAAGCGCAATCAGCGCCGGGCCGCAGCTGATACGCGAGCCCGCGTGTTCGCCCACCACCTTCAGCGCCTCCAGGTTCGGCCATTCGGCGCGGATGTGTGTCTTGAGCGTGAACACCTGCGTCGCATGCAGCCCCCGCGCACGCGGCTCCAGCTGGTTGCCGCCATCCACCGTCAAGGTGGCGGGTGGTGCCACACGGGTGAACTCACGCCGCGCAGTGACCACACCGTCCTTGCCTTCACGCGTTTGCCACTCCTCGGTACACGCCATATGCACCACCGGCCCCAGCAGCGTCTGCGCCCCCGCCAGACTCTGCGCCACACTGGCCACTGCGGCCTGCCGTTGGCCCTGGCGCTCCTGCACCAGCCCACTGATCTCGCCCAACCCCCATAACAACAAACCCAGCACCAGCGCCAGCCCGGCGACTTTCCCCAACACGATTGCTTTCATCGAATCCTCCCGTTGTGTGATGACAGGAGGGCAGTTTCAGCAGGGTGGGTGAGGGGAGTGTGAGGTTTGTGAAGTGGGGGTGAAGTCGAAAATGTTGCACACCCCCAGGCTTCGCGGACTTCGTTCCGCTACGCCAACCCCCTTGCAGGGGGCGACGCTGGTGGCCTGGCAAAGCCAGTTCCACGGCGTCTGCTTGAGGGGCCTTGTGCTGCTGCGCAGCCCATGGCTAAAGAGGTGATTGATCTACAGGCTTGCGACAGCTTTGGTACCAGGGAAAAACTTAGTTGTTGGCCGACAATCCAGACTCGAAGCTTCTTTTCAGAAGAAGTCGTTTCCCGAATTTCCCCACCGTTAAAGTCTCTCGTAAATTTGGTAGAGAAAAATTCGCTACCTGACACACTTGCTCATGCTCGAACCCATTGTTGGATTTTTTGACAAGCTGATTGATCAATTCACTTGGCGTCGCCTTGTCTTTTTGGCTGCATTGCTAGTCGTATGTACGGCGGGAATTTGGGCCTTCGAGACGTATACCCAAAGCTACAAGCTAGCTCGTCTTGAGCGGCAAGTTGCTTTGCTGGAGAAGCTGGCAATCATCAACAGCCAAACAGAAATTAAGGCTGACCCAGAGCTTCAAGCCATAGCTGTCTCGCTTAAGAAGCAACTTCGGGATACGGACGTCACTATTCCTGTAAGTTTCGAACTGCTGCCATGGGCAAAGAAAGCTCTGGCAACTGCCGCTGCTTGGTTTGTGTTTGGACTGTTCATCTTGTTGCTTTCAAACAAATACACACGCACTGAGCCTGAAACCGCCTCTGTTTTTGCTGGAATGACCGTCGTCGCTTCGCCATTCATCGCGTTATCCATGGCACTACCCACGAATCCTTGGCTGAATTACGCCATTTATCCCATTGGACACTTGTTTGTGCTGGGACTTTTCCTGTTCTGGCTCGGGCAAGGCATGAGAAGAAAGAGCAGGGGCCACAGTGGGTAACCTGTCGGCAGCCTTTTCCCCGCAGTGCACGGCGTTCAATAAATCGCTAACACCGGGCTGACGTCCCGGTGCAGGATATGCCCACGCCCGGCTTCACGCGAAGTGCAACTCCACCCGCAACCCCGGCTCCATATTCCGCACCACCATCCGCCCCCCATGCAGCGCCATGATCTGCTGCACGATCGCCAGGCCCAGCCCTGAGCCTTTGGTCACCCCATCCGGCCGCACGGTGGAGAAGAACTTGTTGCCCAGCTGCGGCATGGCGAAGTCGGGCACGCCGGGGCCCTGGTCGGTGACGGTGATGACGTGATCGCGGGCTTCCAGGGTGACGGTGCTGCCGGGTGGGGCAAACGCGGCGGCGTTGTCGAGCAGGTTGTTCAGCGCCAGGGTCAGCAGGCCGGGGTCGGCCCGGATGTGGGATGTGTTGCCGTTTGCTATTAATTTAATAGCTACTTGCGCACGCTGCGCCTGCGCTAGAGGCATAAAAGACTCTAAAAACTCGTTCAACACCAGCTGCTGCGGTGCTTGGGGGGCCTGGCGCTGTTCCAGCTTGCTCAGCTCCAGCAGGCGGTCCACCATGGTTTGCAGGCGCTGGGTTTGGGCCAGCACGTCGGCGGCGAAGGCCTGGCGGTCGGGCTCGGGCAGGGGCTCTTGCAGCAGCTCACCGGCACCACGGATGGCTGCCAGCGGGCTCTTCAGTTCGTGGGTCAGCGCGCGTACATAGGCTTCCACATAGTCGCGGCCCTCGACGCGCAGGCGCATCGCCTCCATGGCCTGGGCCAGGTCGCCCAGCTCGCCGGGAACGTTCGGCACGGGCACTTTTTTGCCGGCCTCGATCTGGTTGGCGTACTGGCGCAGGCGGCGGATGCTCCACACCACCCACAGCGTGACCAGCACGCCCACTGCGGCCGACAGGCCCAGCAGCCACAACCCGCTGATAAAAATCTTGCGCTCGGCGCGGTCGATAAAGGCCTGCACGGTGGCGGTGGGTTTGGCCACCGTCAGCACGCCAATCACCTCGCCGTTGTGCATCACAGGTGCGCCCACGTACATGACGGAGCTGCGTTCGTCCTGCTGAATGTCGCGGGTGGAGCGTGCGCCGTACTGGCCGCGCAGCGTGAGCGCCACGTCGCGCCACTGCGAGTAGTCGGCACCGACGGAGCCGTGGGTGGAGTCGAACACCACCTTGCCGCGTGCGTCGGTCACATACACCCGAAAGTCGAGCGACTGTTTGGACAGGCCCCAGATCTTGGCGTCGATGGGGCGGCGGGCGTAGTTGTTCACATGGGTGGCGAAGCGGCCGCTGTCGAGTGTTGCGTCGGGCAGCTTGGCAAGGTTTGCCAGATCGTCCGACGCCAGTTCGGCCAGGATGTTGGCCGTGTCCACCATCATGTCTTCCATCACCTCGCGCACGCTGGGTTTGACCTCGGCCATGAAGATACGCAGCACGAAGAAACCGGCCAGCCCAGTGATCAAAAAGAAGCCGAAAAGAATGCGTATGCCCAAGCGCATCAGGCGGCTCCGTCCTGCGTGATGGCGTAGCCCATGCCCCGGTGGGTGCTGATGTGTTCACGGCCCGGGTCGGCCTGCTGCAGCTTGGCGCGCAGGGTTTTGATGTGGGTGTCCACCGTGCGCTCGGTGCTGTCCGAGTCCAGGCCCCACACGGCGTTGAGTAATGCCTCACGGCTTCGGATGTGGCCGGGGCGGCGCAGCAACTCGGCCAGCAGGCCAAACTCGCGCCGGGTCAGGTCCAGCGGCTGCTGGCGCAGGCTGGCGCGCTGGGCGGTGGTGTCCACGGTGAACAGGCTGGTTGGCTCGGCGGGTGCTGCGGCAGTGGGGCCAGCACGGCGCAGCAGTCCCCGCACGCGGGCCACCAGCTCACGCGGGCTGAAGGGTTTGGTCACATAGTCGTCGGCGCCCAGCTCCAGGCCCAGCACGCGGTCGATTTCTTCGCCGTGGGCGCTCAGCATCAGCACCGGTGTGGCACCCTGCGCGCGCACCTGGCGGCACACGTCGAGCCCGCTGCCGTCGGGCAGGCCCACGTCCAGCACCAGCACGTCGTAGCTGCCTATGCTGATTTGCCGCAGTGCATCGCGCACCAGCAGGCAGTGGGTGACCTGCAGGCTGGCGCGCTCCAGCGCGTAGATGACCGTGCGCGCAATGGCAGGGTCGTCTTCCAGTAACAGGATGCGCGGGGTGGTCATACAAGCTCTTGTGGAAAATCGCCTAAGCTTCGATTACAGCACTGCGCGCCGCCGCAATTTTGGCCAGCCAACAAGGAGACATGTCTTGACTACCCCTGCCGTGGACTATTACTTCGCCCCCCAGAGCCCGTGGACCTATCTGGGCCACAGCCGTTTTGTGGACATGGTGCGTGCCGCAGGCGCCACCGTGCGGGTGTTGCCCGTGGATCTGGGCCCCGTGTTTGCCGTGTCGGGTGGGCTGCCGCTGGGCAAACGCGCGCCGCAGCGCCAGGCCTACCGGCTGGTGGAGCTGCGCCGCTTCAGCGACAGCCTGGGCATCCCGCTGCACACACAGCCGCGTTTCTTCCCGGTGTCCGGCGACGACGCGGCGCGGCTCATCACCGTGGTGGCCGAGCAGGACGGCGCCGACGCCGCGCTGGCGCTGACAGGTGCCGTGTGTGCCGCCGTGTGGGCGCATGAACAAGACATTGCCAGCCTCGACGTGCTGGCCACCCTGCTGGCCCGCACGGGCCTGAACGCTGCGCGGCTGGAGCAGTCGCAGCAGCCTGCGGTGCAGCAGGTGTATGAAGCCAACACCCGTGACGCGATTGACGCCGGTGTGTTTGGCGCGCCCAGCTATGTGGTGAATGGCGAGATTTTCTGGGGCCAAGACCGCCTCAATTTCTTGGAACGTGTATTGAATATCAACAAGCAAGGAGCGTAAAAAATGGGTACTTTTGTTGACTTGACCGCCGCAGACGGCACTGTGTTTCCGGCCTACGTGGCCGAGCCTGCGGGCACACCCAAGGGTGCTGTGGTGGTGCTGCAGGAAATTTTTGGCGTCAACTCGCACATCCGCTCGGTGGCCGACGGGTATGCGGCGCAGGGTTACCTGGCGGTGGCGCCATCCACCTTTCACCGCGTGCAGCCGCATGTGGAGCTGGGCTACACCGATGCAGATATGCAAACCGGCTTTGGCTACAAGACGGCGGTGGAGGCTTTGCCAACGCCCGGCGTTTTGCAAGACATCCAGGCTTCGGTGAACTACGCGGCTCGTGCAGGCAAGGTGGGCATCGTGGGTTACTGCTGGGGCGGCCTGCTGGTCTGGCGTGCTGCCGCAGCGGTGACGGGCCTGAGCGCTGCCGTGAGTTACTACGGCGGTGGCATGACGGCGGGTGACGAGCCCAAACGCACCCCGCTTGTGCCGGTGCTGGCGCATTTTGGCGACCAGGACCACTGGATTCCGCTGGAGACTGTCGAAGCCTTCAAGGCCGCGCAGCCGAATGTGGAAGTCCACGTGTATGCCGCCAACCACGGCTTCAACTGCGACCAGCGCGGCTCGTACAACGAAGCGGCGGCCACGCTGGCACTGCAGCGCACCCACGCGTTCTTCGCGCAGCACCTGGCGTGACACCATGCGCAGCGCCTTAAAACACTGGGGCGCTGCCGCAGCGGCTGCCTTGCTCACCACCGCCGCCGGTGCCGCCGACTACACCGGCCCGCTGTTCGATGCCCACCTGCACTACAACGTGGAGGCGGCGCAGGGCCCGCATCCGATACCGGATGTGTTGGCGCGTATGCAGCGCAACGGCGTGAAAGCCGTCGTCGCCAATTCGCGGCCCAACGACGGCACCAAGGCCTTGGTCGAAGCCCGTGCGCAGACCGACGCCGCGGGTGTGACCGTGGTGCCGTTTATCCGTCTGTACCGCGACCGTGCGGACTACGACAACTGGTACCGCGACGACACCATTTACGACATGGTGCAGGCCGAATATGCACGCGGCACCGCGCGTGGCCCGTACAAGGGCATTGGTGAATTCCATCTGTACGACAGCCGCAATGCCAATGGCCCTGTTGCCCGCAGGCTGATGGCATTTGCCGAAGAAAAACAACTTGCCGTACTCGCCCATGTGGACGATGAAGCCATCGACCTGCTGATGGCCAACACGCCATCGCGCGGCCAGAACGTGCGGCTGGTGTGGGCACACACCGGCATTGGCGGCGCATCGGTGGAGCGTGTGAACGCGCTGCTTGCCAAATACCCGTTGCTGATGGGGGAGTTGTCTTACCGCCCTGGGCTGACGTGCGCCGGGGGGCTGCTGTGTGCAGAGTGGCGCGCGTTGCTGCTGCGGTATCCCGACCGGTTCATGCTGGGCTCGGACACTTGGGTCAACCAGCGCTGGCTGCAGTACGACAGCCTGATGCAGGGTTACCGCACCTGGCTGGGCGACCTGCCGCCGGATGTGGCGCGCAAGATTGCGTGGAGTAACGGCGCAAATCTGTTCGGGGTGAAGTAAGCCGCGCGCGGGCTTCAATCCTCTTTCCAGCGTTCTTCCAAAAACGCAAGTAATGCCTTGAGCGCCGCACTGTTGTGCCGCCGCTGTGTGTAGGCCGCATACAGCCACAGGTCGTCGGGGCTGTAGTCGGTGAGTGCGGCCTGCAAAGTGCCCGCGTCGAGCAGGGGCCGCACCAGCAGGCGCGGCAGGCAGACCACACCCATGTCCTGCAGGGCCATGTGGATCAGTGGTCCGGCGTCGGTGGCGTCCATGCGGCTGCGCAGCGGCACACGGTGCACATCGCCGTCCACCAGAAAGCGCCACTCCGGGTGGCTGCCGTCGGCGAGTGAATAGGTCAGTGCGTCGTGGTCGGCCAGATCGTCGGGGTGCTGCGGCAGGCCACGCTGGGCCCAGTAGGCCGGGGTGGCGCAGACCACCAGATGCACATGGCGCAGGCGGCGCACGATGAGGTTGGAGTCGGTGATACGGCCCATACGCAGCGCGAGGTCCACACCTTCATCGACCATGTCCACCATGCGGTTGCTGAGGTCGAGGCTGATGGTGACATCCGGGTACTTCTGCATGAAGTCCGCCAGCAAGGCGGGTAGCTTGATGTTGCCCAGGCCGTAGGGTGCCGTCAGCCGCAGCTTGCCGCTGGGCAGGCGCGCGCGGCCCCGCAGTTCGTCCTTGGTCCGCTCGATCATGTCGATGAGTGGTGTGCTGCGCAACAGCAGCAGGCTGCCCGCGTCCGTCAGGCTGACGGTGCGTGTGGTGCGGTTGAGCAAGCGTGTGCCCAGGCGGGTCTCCAGCTCGGCAATGTATTTGCTGACGTTGGCTTTGGACACATCGAGTGTGCGGGCGGCCATGGAGAAACTTCCGCGTGATGCGACTTCGCGGAAGGTGCGAATGAGTTCGAGGGTGTCCATTGTTTCCGGGGCCGAAACAGACTTGTTCCGTTTGGGCCTGTTGTTTGCGGCAACTTCGCGTTCATTTGTGATTCACAGAGATTGCAAGCTTGCGAACTCTGGATGAAACGAACTTGGCGCATACCGCACTGCTAGTGAGTGGTGCAGCGCGCTGGTGGTTCCTTTCATGGCAAGGTTGTTTTTACTATTTCAAGGAAAAATCATGAATACGTCCAAAATTTTGACCCCCGTCCTCTTCGCTCTGGCAACTGCCGCCGCTGGCAGCGCCTTTGCAGGTGGCTACAACACGTATCCTGAAATTCCGTCCGCACCCAGCACACTGACCCGCGCCCAGGTGCAGGCAGAACTGGCCCAGGCGGCCAAGGACGGCACGCTGGAAATGAACGATGCAACCTACCCCGTCGTGGCGCAGGCAAGCCAGCAAAAAACACGTGCTGACGTGCAGCGCGCCAACCTGGCGTCTGCCAACACCGGCACGGTGCCCATGCAACATTAATGGGCATGTTGAAGTAAACAGGCTGCGCAGCCAAAGCCCCACCTGGTCAAACGGGTGGGGCTTTTTTGTGGGCGGTACTTGCCGTTTGGGGGCTTATTGCCCGGTGCGGGCCAGGTAACGCTTGCGCCAGAACACCAGCACCAGCGCCACTGCAATCAAACTCATGGCACCCAGTGCCCACCAGAAACCATTGTTTTTGTGCACCAGCGGGATAAATTCAAAGTTCATGCCGAAGATGCCCGCCATCAGGTTCAGCGGCAAAAAGATGGCCGTGAGCGCCGTGAGTGTGCGCATGATGTCGTTGGTGCGGTTGCCCTGCAGGCTGAAGTGCATTTGCACCGCCGTCTCTGCGCCTTGCTCCAGCCGCCGCACATGGTTGAGCACGCGGTGGATGTGGTCGATCACGTCCCGCGCCCGGGCCAGCAGGGCGTCGCGCTCAGTCTGTGCGGCGGGCTCGACCACCTGCTCGCGCAGCGTGTCAAACCACTCTTGCATGGCATCGTGTTGCTCCTCACACAGGTCTTGCAGCATGTGCAAAGTGTTGCGTGCGGTCAGCAGCGCACCCCAGTTGGCAATACGTGCGCGCGGATGCAGCAGCTCGGCCTGCCAGGTGTCGAGCTCGGTGCTGAGGGTGCGGCGCAGGTCGAGGTAGCTGTCCACCATGCCGTTGACCATCCGCAGCAGCAGGTCGGACGGGTTGGTCGGCAGGCGGCTGCGGGGCGCGGTGCCCGCAGCGGATGGCATATCGGCGGCTGCCGTGGCCTCGCTGCGCACGGCGTCGCCCAGGTAACGCTCGATAAACGCCTGGGCGGTGAAACACCCGGGCGGGTGCACACTGATCAGCAGCCGGTCAAACACCACAAACCCCACCGCACGTGAACGCACCCGCCCGAACGCTGCCAACGCGTGGCTGGCGGCGTTGTTGCCGAGCTCGCTGTGGACTTCATCCTGCGTGGCCAGCCGCCGGAAGATGATGCGGTCGTACACCGACGTGTAGTCGTAGTGCGACGGATGGGTCGGGTTGGCCAGGTCCTGGCAATGCAGGTCGAGGATGTGGGAGCCCCCCAGCTGCAGTGCTGCGGCCTGCAAGGCAGGCAGCGCGCTGGCCAGGGTGTCGCGGTCGAGGTAGATCCAGACAAACCCGTCACGCGGCGCAGTGGTGGGCACCACGTCTGTAAACCGCAGGGTGTTGGCGCTGAATTCAATGGTATTCATGTTCACCCCCAGGCTTCGCTTCGCTCTCGCCAACCCCCTTGCAGGGGGCGACACCAGCGGCCTGGCAGAGCCAGTTCCGCGGTGTCTGCTGGAAGGGCTCTGCATGCCTCGTACGGCGGGATGTTGTGAACTGCATGGTCAGCCTGGGTTGCAACGGTTACGGCTTTTCAGGCCCGCAGCAGGCGGGCTGCGTCCATGGCAAAGTAGGTCAGCACACCGTCGGCGCCCGCGCGTTTGAAGGCCAGCAGGCTTTCCATCATCACGGCATCGTGGTCGAGCCAGCCGTTCTGCGCAGCGGCTTTCAGCATCGCGTATTCACCACTGACCTGGTAGGCAAAGGTAGGCACACGAAACGTGTCCTTCACGCGGCGCACCACGTCGAGGTAGGGCATGCCGGGTTTGACCATCACCATGTCCGCGCCCTCGGCCAGGTCCAGCGCCACTTCGCGCAGGGCTTCGTCGATATTGCCCGGGTCCATCTGGTACACCTTCTTGTCGCTTTTTCCCAGGGCGCCTCGCGTGCCCACGGCGTCGCGGAAGGGGCCGTAAAACGCACTCGCGTACTTGGCGCTGTAGGCCATGATGCGGGTGTGGATGTGGCCTTGGGCTTCGAGCACGTCGCGGATGGCACCAATACGCCCGTCCATCATGTCGCTGGGTGCCACGATGTCCACCCCGGCTTCGGCATGGGTCAGTGCCTGGCCGCAAAGAATCTCCACCGTGTCGTCATTGAGGATGTAGCCGGTGGCGTCGAGCACACCGTCCTGGCCGTGGCTGGTGTACGGGTCCAGCGCCACGTCGGTGAGCACACCCAGGTCGGGGAATTCTTGCTTCAACGCTCGCACCACACGCGGCACCAGGCCGTCGGGGTTCAGTGCCTCCTTGCCGTCGGGTGTTTTCAGGCTAGGGTCAATCGACGGGAACAGCGACAGCACCGGAATGCCCAGGCGCACACATTCTTCGGCCACCGGCAGCAGCAGGTCCAGGCTCAGGCGGTCCACACCGGGCATGCTGGGCACCGCCTCGCGCAGGCCCTGGCCTTCGTGGATGAAAACGGGGTAGATCAGGTCGTGCACCGTCAGGCTGTTTTCACGCACGAGGTTGCGTGTGAAGCTGTCGCGGCGCAGGCGGCGTGGGCGGTTCAGGGGGAAGGGGGCAGGGTTGGGGGCGAAGGTGCTCATGGGGAAAATTGTGCCCCATCCCCACACGCGCTGTGTTGATCTGGGTTCAATACCGTGGCTTGGCACCGTGTACACGGCATGGATTCAGGGGGTGAACACCCGTGTTTGTCCGTACTTGTGGGCACTTGGTGGCTTTGTTAGATTGCACATGGGCGGCTTGCCGCTCCCCCGCTTTTCCTCCCTGAGCGGGTGCCTTGATGTGTCACCACAAAGAGGCTTCCAACACCCGGCCCTTGTGCCGGGTTTTTTTCAAGGGCTGGCAAACCCCCAGGCTTCGTACCTGGCGCAGGTGTATACGTCAAGTTTTCAATAAAAATGGCATCTTGCGCAGATAGAGCATGCGCCGACAGCTATTAATTTGTGAGCGTTTTATGTGGGCTTGGCAATAACCCCTTGCGTCTGCGCCGTCGCTCGCTGGCTGTGTGAGCAGACTGGGGGGCGTCTTAAACTCTGGCCATGCTCTGGATCAAAGCCCTCCACATCGTTTTTATCGCCAGCTGGTTTGCTGGTTTGTTCTACCTGCCGCGTATTTTTGTGAACCTGGCGATGGTGGCACCCGGCTCCCTGGCCGAGCGGGAGCGGCTGTTGCTGATGGCAGGCAAGCTGCTGCGCTTCACCACCATCCTGGCCGTGCCTGCGCTGGCGTTGGGGGTCTGGCTGTGGCTGGGTTACGGCATTGGCCTGGGGCCGGGTAATGGCTGGATGCACGCCAAACTCACGACGGTGCTGCTGGTGGTGGGGTACCACCATGCGTGCAGTGTGCTGTTGCGCAAGTTTGTGCAGAACCGCAACACCCGCAGCCACCGCTGGTTCCGCTGGTTCAACGAGGTGCCCGTGCTGCTGCTGCTGGCCATTGTGGTGCTGGTGGTGGTCAAGCCCTTCTAGCCGACTAAACACGACGCAATGCACCATTGTTTAGCCGTCGATTGCAGTTGGGAGCGGCGTTGCCGAGGCCAGAGATACCGTGGAACCGGCTTTGCCGGGCCACTGGTATCGCCCCCTGTAGGGGGTTGGCGAGAGCGGAACGAAGTCCGCGAAGCCTGGGGGGGGCTTAATCCTATGCACAAGACCTCAGCCTGGCCGCTTGCGCTGGTCTACGCCGCGCTGATTGTGTATGCCAGCCTGTACCCGTTTGCCGACTTCCGCGACCAGGGTATCCACCCGCTGGCGTTTATGGCGGCCCCGCTGCCACGGTACTGGACCGGGTTTGACGTTGCGTCGAATGTGCTGGGTTACATGCCGATGGGGTTCTTGCTGGCGCTGGCCTTTTTGCGCTCGGGCCGTCCGCGTCTGCCGGTGCTGTGGGCCACGGTGGGGGTGGCGGCGCTGTCGCTGCTGATGGAGACCTTGCAGGGGTTCCTGCCCATGCGGGTGCCGTCGAATGTGGACTTTGCGCTGAACGTGCTGGGCGGCCTGCTGGGTGCACTGGTGGCGCAGCTGCTGCAAACCTTCGGGGTGATCGACCGCTGGAGCCAGTTCCGCGGGCGCTGGTTTGTGGCCGACGCACGGGGGGCGCTGGCCTTGCTGGTGCTGTGGCCGGTGGCCTTGTTGTTCCCGGCGGCGGTGCCGATGGGGCTGGGCCAGGTGTTCGAGCGGCTGGAGGCGGCGCTGGGTGAGTTGCTGGCCGACACGCCGTTTCTGGACTGGATGCCGCTGCGCGAGATGGAGCTGGAGCCGCTGGTGCCCGGCGTTGAAATGTTGTGTGTGATGCTGGGTGCGCTGGTGCCGTGCCTGCTGGTGTTTTGCATCATCCGCCCGCCGCTGCAGCGGGTGGTGACGATGGGGGTGGTGCTGGCCGCGGGTATTGGTGCCACGGCCTTGTCCTCCGCGCTGAGTTACGGCCCGGTGCACGCCTGGGAATGGCTGAGCCTGCCGGTGCGGGTGGGGCTGTGGGGCGCGTTGTTGCTGGGTCTGGCGCTGTCGTGGGTGCCGCGCCGGGCGTGTGCGGCGCTGTTGTTGCTGGCGTCGGCCGTGAACCTGAGCCTGCTGAACCAGGCCCCTACCAGCGCCTATTTTGCGCAAACCCTGCAGACTTGGGAGCAGGGGCGGTTCATCCGTTTCCATGGCATCGTCCAGTGGCTGGGCTGGTTGTGGCCGTATGTGACGCTGGTGTACGTGGTGCTGCGTTTCTCCCGGCGCGAGCAGGCGTGGGGCACGCCTCCTAAAATCGGGCCATGACCCAAGCCACCCAAGCCACCTCCGGCACCGCACCGACCCCACCAACCGACGCGCCTGCCTCGTATTACGAGCGGCACATCTTCTTCTGCCTGAACGAACGCAAGAACGAAGAGTATTGCTGCGCCCGGCTGGACGCACAGGCCGGGTTTGACCGCTGCAAGTCGCTGGTCAAGGAGGCGGGGCTGTCCGGCCCCGGCAAGGTGCGGGTGAACAAGGCCGGTTGCCTGGACCGCTGCGCAGGTGGGCCGATCGCCGTCGTGTACCCCGAAGCCGTCTGGTACACCTATGTGGACGCCAGCGACATCGATGAAATTGTCGAGTCGCACCTGAAAAACGGCGTGGTCGTCGAGCGCCTGCTGACACCTGCAGATGTGGGCCGTTGAGCCTCTTTGAACATCAATTTAAGCATCAAATTGGCTTCTGGCGCACGGTGAATGTACGCTGGCAGCTATTAAATCAGTAGCAAAACGTGAACTCCAAAACCCAGAAGACTGTGGTGACCGGCCCCGCCGGCAGCATCGAAGCCGTGGTGGATGCCCCCGAGTTGGCCCCTGGTGTGGCAGCGCGTGGTGTGGTGGTGATCGCCCATCCGCACCCGCTGTTTGGCGGCACCATGGACAACAAAGTGGTGCAGACCCTGGCACGTGCCTTTGTGCAGTGCGGCTGGCAGGCGGTACGTTTCAACTTTCGCGGTGTCGGTGCCACGGAAGGGGTGTACGACGAAGGCCGGGGCGAGTTGCAAGACCTGCTGGCCGTGGTGCAGCAGGTAGCGCCGCAGGGTACTTTGGCGTTGGCCGGGTTTTCGTTCGGCGCCTTTATCACCAGCCATGCCGTGCAGACGCTGTGGGC
Source organism: Comamonadaceae bacterium AAW (assembly GCA_026314275.1). GTDB lineage: Bacteria > Pseudomonadota > Gammaproteobacteria > Burkholderiales > Burkholderiaceae_C > JAGOEY01. The sequence goes on along the minus strand of CP111109.1, from coordinate 1,413,731 downwards.
ACAGCGTGCTATCGAAAAGGTAGTGCTTGTGGGCACGGCGGCCTCGCGTTTTGCGGTGGCCGACATCCCACCCGAGGCCCATGCCCATACGCTGACGCTGCATGGCGAGCAGGATGACACCGTGCCACTGGCGGCGGTGATGGACTGGGCGCGGCCCCAGACACTTCCTGTGACAGTGATTCCCGGAGGCGGGCATTTCTTTCACGGACAATTGCCGCTTCTGAAAAGCTTGGTGGTGCGCCATTTGCGCGCGCCGGCCGCATCCGGACCGGATTTTGCGTGAACTAAGCCCGTCCCAGGCTGTCTACCGGGGTCGTCCTCCGCTGTACCTCTGTGTTGCAGCGTGCCCGGTTCTCTCTTTTTTCTCTTTCTTCCCCAGCCTTGTGAATCCATGAAAAGTTTTCTGTCCCCGATCCGTGCATTGTTGTTTGCCGCCCTGGCGCTGCCCGCCAGCTTCCAGGCGCTGGCCCAGGCTCCGCAGCCCCCAGAAATCGCCGCACGCACCTACATGCTGGTGGATGTGACTGCCAACCAGATCCTGGCGGCCAAGGACATCGATGTGCCGGTGGAGCAGGCGTCGCTGACCAAACTCATGACCTCGTACCTGGTGTTCGACGCGCTGCGCTCGAAAAAGCTGACGCTGGAGCAAACCCTGCCCGTGAGCGTGCGCGCCTGGAAGATGCCCGGTTCGCGTATGTTCATCGACCCCAAGATGCAGGTGCCGGTGGAAGACCTGATCAAGGGTATGGTGGTGCAGTCCGGCAATGACGCCACAGTGGCGCTGGCCGAAGGTGTGGGCGGCACCGTGGAGCGGTTCGTCGAGCTGATGAATGCACAGGCCAAGGCTTTGGGCATGAACGCCACCACGTACAAAAACCCCGAGGGGCTGACCGAGCCCGGCCACCTCACCACCGCCCGTGACCTGGCCACGCTGTCCACCCGTCTGATGCACGACTTTCCCGAGTACATGCATTACGACGCGATGAAGTTTTACCGCTACCCCGGTACCCCTGCCTCGAATGGCAACAACCGCAACCTGCTGTTGTTCCGTGACCCAACCGTCGACGGCCTGAAAACCGGCCACACTGACGCCGCCGGTTACTGCCTGGTGGCCACCGCCAAGCGCGACTTCCCCGGTGTCGGCAGCCGCCGCCTGCTGTCCGTGGTGCTGGGTGCCGCCAGCGAAAACGCCCGCGCCAATGAATCGCAAAAGCTGCTGAACTGGGGCTACACCGCGTTTGACGCGGTCAAGCTGTTCGAGGCAGGCCAGGCCGTGGCCACGCCCAATGTGTGGAAGGGCACAGCCAACACCATCAAGCTGGGCCGTCCGGACGCCATCGTGGTGGCTGTGCCGGCCGGTAGCGCGGGCAAGGTCAAAACCACGGTGGTTCGTCCGGACCCGCTGGTCGCGCCGTTCACCAAGGGCCAGGCCGTGGGTTCGCTGAAGATCACCCTGGCCGACCAGCCACTGCTGGATGTGCCTCTGGTCACGCTCGAAGCGGTGGAGCAGGCCGGGTTCTTCGGCCGGGCCTGGGATGCTGTCCGTTTGTGGATCAAGTAAGCAGCAGCTTTGCATGGAAGTTAGTGCTTGCTCTGGTTTGTCTGTGGCAACAGACTTGCCGGATCAAGCCCAAGCTGCTACATTAGAAGGCTTTTCGGAATTTCCGAAGGGATTCACGTTTTCACGTTTCACGCGTGTTTTTAGTTAAGTTTCCAAACGTTTAGGGACGTTTTTTCAATGCCAACCATCAACCAACTCGTGCGTCAGGGGCGCGAGGTCGAGAAAGTCAACTCGAAGAGCCCCGCGATGCAAAACTCTCCGCAGCGCCGCGGTGTGTGCACCCGTGTGTACACCACGACGCCCAAGAAGCCCAACTCCGCTCTGCGTAAGGTTGCCAAAGTGCGCCTGACCAACGGTTTTGAGGTCATCTCCTATATCGGCGGCGAAGGCCACAACCTGCAGGAGCACAGCGTGGTGCTGGTTCGTGGCGGTCGTGTCAAGGACTTGCCCGGTGTGCGTTACCACATCGTGCGTGGTTCGCTCGACTTGCAAGGCGTGAAAGACCGCAAGCAGTCGCGCTCCAAGTACGGTGCAAAGAAGCCAAAGGCCAAATAAGCCCTGGTGGATTCGGATTCAAAGGTGCTGTTTCCCGCGTGGCGCGGAGATGCGGCGTAGTGACCCGCTGTGGGTCGAGTAAGTAAAAACCAAATGGTTTTTGCGGTGCCTGCCAAGGTGCCAACTGAAGCAATTAAGAGGTGAAAAATGCCACGTCGTCGCGAAGTCCCTAAACGTGAAATCCTGCCGGATCCCAAGTTCGGTAATGTTGAGCTGTCCAAATTCATGAACGTGATCATGGAAGGCGGCAAAAAAGCTGTTGCAGAGCGCATCATTTACGGTGCACTCGAATTCATCGAAAAGAAGAATCCTGGCAAAGATCCAGTGGAAGCCTTCACGATGGCCATCAACAACGTCAAGCCCATGGTGGAAGTCAAGTCCCGCCGTGTCGGTGGTGCAAACTACCAAGTGCCAGTTGAGGTGCGTCCTGTCCGTCGCTTGGCTCTGTCCATGCGCTGGTTGAAGGAGGCTGCACGCAAGCGTGGCGAAAAGTCCATGTCCCTGCGTCTGGCCAATGAGCTGATGGAAGCCACCGAAGGCCGTGGCGGTGCAATGAAGAAGCGTGACGAAGTGCACCGTATGGCTGAAGCCAACAAGGCTTTCTCACACTTCCGTTTCTAAAAACCGCCCCATCTGAGGCACCTCAGATTGACAGGCCCGCGCCCCCTTCGGTGGACCGCGGGCATGTTTGTCTTAACGAAAGAGATTTATGGCTCGCCATACCCCTATTGAGCGCTACCGCAACATTGGCATTTCTGCGCACATCGATGCCGGAAAAACCACCACATCCGAGCGCATTCTGTTTTATACCGGCGTGACCCACAAGCTGGGTGAAGTGCATGACGGCGCTGCGACCACCGACTGGATGGAGCAAGAGCAAGAGCGCGGCATCACGATCACATCGTCGGCCGTGACCTGCTTCTGGAAGGGCATGGACCTGTCCCGCCCCGAGCACCGCATCAACATCATTGACACCCCCGGCCACGTCGACTTCACCATTGAAGTCGAGCGCTCCATGCGTGTGCTCGACGGTGCTGTGATGGTGTACTGCGCCGTGGGTGGTGTTCAGCCCCAGTCCGAAACCGTGTGGCGTCAAGCCAATAAGCACAAGGTGCCACGCCTGGCCTTCGTGAACAAGATGGACCGTACCGGTGCCAACTTCTTCAAGGTGGTCGAAGGCATGAAGCTGCGCCTGAAGGCCAGCCCGGTGCCGATCGTGGTGCCGATTGGTGCCGAAGACAAGTTCGAAGGCGTCGTGGACCTCATCAAGATGAAGTCCATCTACTGGGACGACGCGTCCCAGGGCATGAAATTCGAATACCGTGACATTCCCGCGGATCTGGTTGACACGTGCAACGAGTGGCGCGAGAAGATGGTCGAGGCTGCGGCCGAAGCCAGCGAAGAGCTGATGAACAAGTACCTCGAAGAGGGTGCTCTCTCCGAAGAGGAAATCCTCGCCGGTCTGCGTCAGCGCACCATCGCCTGCGAAATCCAGCCAATGCTGTGTGGTACCGCCTTCAAGAACAAGGGCGTGCAGCGCATGCTGGATGCCGTGCTCGACTTCCTGCCCGCGCCGACCGACATTCCTGATGTCACCGGCACCGATGAGGACGAAAACCCCATCACCCGCAAGGCCGATGACAAAGAGAAGTTCTCGGCGCTGGCATTCAAGCTGATGACCGACCCGTTTGTCGGACAGCTGACGTTCGTGCGCGTGTACTCGGGTGTGCTCACCAAGGGTGACACGGTGTACAACTCCGTCAAGGGCAAGAAAGAGCGTATTGGCCGTATCGTGCAGATGCACGCCAACGAGCGCCAGGAAGTGGACGAAATCCGCGCCGGTGACATTGCTGCCTGCGTCGGTTTGAAGGATGTGACCACCGGCGAAACGCTGTCCGACGTGGGTTCGCCCATCATTCTGGAGCGTATGGTGTTCCCGGAGCCTGTGATTACGCAGGCCGTGGAACCCAAGACCAAGGCTGACCAGGAAAAGATGGGAATCGCGCTGCAGCGTCTGGCCGCAGAAGATCCTTCGTTCCGCGTCAAGACCGACGAAGAGTCGGGTCAGACCCTGATTGCCGGGATGGGTGAGTTGCACCTGGAAATCATTGTGGACCGCATGAAGCGCGAGTTCGGTGTGGAAGCCAACGTGGGCAAGCCCCAGGTGGCCTACCGCGAAACCATCCGCAAGACGGTGGAAGACGCTGAAGGCAAGTTTGTGCGCCAGTCCGGCGGTAAGGGTCAGTACGGCCACGTGGTGCTCAAGATTGAGCCCAACGAAACCGGCAAGGGCAATGAATTTGTTGACGCCATCAAGGGCGGTGTGGTTCCTCGTGAATTCATCCCCGCGGTGGAAAAGGGCTTCAACGAAGCCGTGACGCAAGGTGTGCTGGCGGGTTACCCCGTCGTGGACGTCAAGGTCACGCTGCACTTCGGTTCGTACCACGATGTGGACTCGAACGAGCTCGCGTTCAAGATGGCTGCGATCTTCGGTTTCAAGGAAGGCTGCCGCAAGGCCGGCCCCGTGATTCTGGAGCCCATGATGGCGGTGGAAGTGGAAACGCCTGAAGACTACGCCGGCAACGTGATGGGCGACCTGTCCTCGCGTCGCGGCATGGTGCAAGGCATGGAAGACATTCCTGGCGGCGGTAAGGCCATCAAGGCGGAAGTGCCGCTGTCAGAAATGTTTGGTTATTCCACCACGTTGCGTTCTGCGACCCAAGGTCGTGCAACGTATTCGATGGAATTCAAGCACTACTCGGAAGCGCCTCGCAACGTGGCTGAAGCCATCGTCGCTGCCCGCGCCAAATAAGGCACACCCCCAGGCTGCAGCGCTTCGCGTCTTTCGCCCACCCCCTTGCAGGGGGCAACACCAGTGGCCCGGCAAAGCCGGTTCCACGGTGTTTCGCGAAAGAAGCTCGGCGTTGTAGTTTGGATCTATTTTTTTTGTCTGCGATCCGGTGCCGCCCTGTTCCCGTGCGGGGCGAACCAGCAATCGGATGCAGACGTTAAACCACACACGGGCATGCTCTTTTGGAGAATTGAAAAATGGGAAAAGAAAAGTTCACGCGAACCAAGCCACACGTCAACGTGGGTACCATCGGTCACGTCGACCACGGTAAGACCACGCTGACCGCTGCCATCGCAACGGTTCTGTCTGCCAAGTTCGGCGGCGAAGCCAAAAACTACGCTGACATCGACGCAGCGCCTGAAGAAAAGGCCCGCGGTATCACCATCAATACCGCCCACGTCGAATACGAAACCGCCAACCGCCACTACGCACACGTCGACTGCCCAGGCCACGCCGACTATGTGAAGAACATGATCACCGGTGCTGCACAAATGGACGGCGCCATCCTGGTCTGCTCCGCTGCTGACGGCCCTATGCCCCAGACCCGCGAACACATCCTGCTGGCGCGCCAAGTGGGTGTGGGCTACATCATCGTTTTCCTGAACAAGTGCGACATGGTCGACGACGCCGAACTGCTCGAACTCGTTGAAATGGAAGTGCGCGAACTCCTGGACAAATACGAATTCCCGGGCGACGACACCCCCATCATCCACGGCTCCGCCAAACTCGCCCTCGAAGGCGACAAGGGCCCCCTGGGTGAAGAAGCCATCATGAAGCTGGCCGAAGCACTGGACACCTACATCCCCACGCCAGAACGCGCCATCGACGGTGCCTTCCTGATGCCCGTGGAAGACGTGTTCTCGATCTCCGGACGCGGCACCGTGGTGACCGGCGCAGTCGAGCGCGGCATCATCAAGGTCGGCGAAGAAATCGAAATCGTTGGTATCGCTGCCACCCAGAAGACCACCTGCACCGGCGTGGAAATGTTCCGCAAATTGCTCGACCAAGGTCAAGCAGGCGACAACGTTGGCGTGCTGCTGCGCGGCACCAAGCGTGAAGACGTGCAACGCGGCCAAGTGCTGTGCAAGCCCGGCTCCATCAAGCCACACACCCACTTCACCGCAGAAGTCTACGTGCTGAGCAAGGACGAAGGCGGCCGTCACACGCCCTTCTTCAACAACTACCGTCCTCAGTTCTACTTCCGTACGACCGACGTGACCGGCGCCATCGAACTGCCAGAAGGCAAGGAAATGGTCATGCCAGGTGACAACGTGTCCATCACGGTCAAGCTGATCAACCCCATCGCCATGGAAGAAGGCCTGCGCTTCGCCATCCGCGAAGGCGGCAAGACGGTCGGCTCCGGTGTGGTTGCCAAGGTTATTGCGTAATTCTGCAAAAGATAAGGAATTACCATGTCTACCAAGCAAAAAATCCGTATCCGCCTGAAGGCGTTCGACTACAAACTCATCGACCAATCGGCCGCTGAAATTGTGGACACCGCCAAGCGCACCGGCGCGATTGTCAAGGGCCCCGTGCCCCTGCCAACCCGCATGAAGCGTTTCGACATTCTGCGTTCACCCCACGTCAACAAGACGAGCCGTGACCAGCTGGAAATCCGCACGCACCAGCGTCTGATGGACATCGTTGACCCAACGGACAAAACCGTTGACGCACTGATGAAGCTCGACCTGCCTGCCGGCGTGGACGTCGAAATCAAGCTGCAGTAAGCAAAATGGTGTGGTTTCCGCGCAAGCGGGAGCCACAAACCGCCCGGAGAAAGTGGCGCGCTTGCTGAAAATTCAAGCGCGCGCTATACTCCAAGGCTGCACTGAAAATGCCCAGGCATTTCCGGTGCAGTTTTATTAACAGTCTTTCACACACAAGCCGTGTAGCCAATTGCAGTTGCACGGGTGGAAGTTTTGGAGAAAACAATGAGTCAAAGCAACTCCCTAGGGTTGCTGGGCCGCAAGGTGGGCATGATGCGTCTGTTTACCGATGACGGGGACGCAGTGCCTGTCACGGTGGTGGATGTGTCCAACAACCGTGTGACCCAGATCAAATCCCAAGAGAACGACGGCTACGTAGCCCTGCAGGTTACGTTCGGCGCACGCAAAGCTTCGCGTGTCACCAAGCCTGTTGCCGGTCACCTCGCGAAAGCGGGTGTTGAAGCCGGTGAAATCATCCGTGAATTCCGTGTCACTGCTGATGCTGCTGCGCAGTTTCAGGCAGGCGGTACCGTGCCGGTGTCCAGCCTTTTCACCGTGGGCCAAAAGGTCGACGTGCAAGGTACGACCATCGGTAAGGGTTACGCAGGCACGATCAAGCGCCACCACATGAGCTCGCAACGCGCGTCGCACGGTAACAGCCGTTCGCACAACGTGCCTGGCTCCATTGGTATGGCCCAAGATCCCGGTCGCGTGTTTCCTGGTAAGCGTATGACGGGCCACCTGGGTGTGGATCTGGTCACGACCCAGAACCTCGACGTGGTCCGTGTGGACGAAGCCCGCCAGTTGCTCCTGATCAAGGGTGCAATTCCTGGCTCCAAGGGTGGTTTCGTGACGGTTCGTCCGGCCATCAAGGTCAAAGCCTCCAAGGGAGCGAACTAATGCAGATCGAACTCCTGAACGACCAGGGACAAGCCTCGGCGACGTACGACGCGCCTGAGACTGTTTTTGGCCGCAAATACAACGAAGATCTGGTGCACCAGATCGTGGTCGCTTACCAGGCCAATGCCCGTCAAGGCACGCGCGCCCAGAAGGATCGTGAACAGGTTCATCACTCGACCAAGAAGCCATTCAAGCAAAAGGGAACTGGCCGCGCTCGCGCCGGTATGACCTCCTCGCCCCTGTGGCGCGGCGGTGGTCGTATTTTCCCGAACATGCCTGATGAAAACTTCGCACAGAAGATCAACAAGAAGATGTACCGCGCTGGTATGGCTGCGATCCTGTCGCAGTTGGCCCGTGAAGGTCGTCTGGCTGTCGTGGACTCCCTGACTGTCGATTCGCCCAAGACGAAGCCCCTCGCGGCCAAGTTCAAGGCCATGAATCTGGCGTCCGTGCTGGTGATCGCCGACGAGATCGACGAAAACCTGTACCTGGCATCCCGCAATCTGGTCAACATCCTTGTCGTTGAACCCCGTTACGCCGATCCGGTGTCGCTGGTTCACTACAAGAAGATCCTGGTGACCAAGGCTGCCATGGAAAAACTCAAGGAGATGTTCGCATGAGCCGCATGAACTTGACGAACCGTCAATTTGACGAAGGCCGTCTGATGAACGTGCTGATCGCTCCCATCGTGTCTGAAAAGGCAACCATGGTGGCTGAGAAGTCCAACGTCGTGACGTTCAAGGTGCTCCAGGATGCGACCAAGCATGAAATCATGGCTGCTGTGCAGTTGATGTTCAATGTGGAAGTCAAGGGCGTCTCGGTTCTCAATACCAAGGGTAAAGCCAAGCGTTTTGGCAAGTCCATGGGCCGCCGCGACAACGTTCGCAAGGCCTATGTGATGCTCAAGCCTGGTCAAGAGATCAATCTGGCAGGGGAGGCCGCTTAATCATGGCTGTCATTAAAATGAAACCCACTTCACCAGGCCGTCGCGGCATGGTGAAGATCTCGCGTGACCACCTGTACAAGGGTGCTCCTCACGCGGCGCTGCTGGAGCCTCAGTTCCAGAAGGCTGGTCGTAACAACAACGGCCACATCACCACCCGCCACAAGGGCGGTGGTCACAAGCACCATTACCGCGTTGTGGACTTTGTTCGCAACAAGGACGGCATTCCCGCCAAGGTGGAACGTATTGAATACGACCCGAACCGCACGGCCCACATCGCTCTGGTGTGTTATGCCGACGGCGAGCGTCGCTACATCATTGCGCCCCGTGGTCTGGAAGTTGGAAGCACGCTGATGAGCGGTGCCGAAGCGCCTATCCGCGCTGGTAACACGCTGCCTATCCGCAACATTCCTGTCGGTTCGACCATCCACTGCATTGAACTGCAAGTGGGCAAGGGTGCGCAGATTGCGCGTTCCGCTGGTACTTCCGCCACCTTGCTGGCCCGCGAAGGTGTCTACGCCCAAGTGCGTATGCGCTCTGGCGAAGTTCGCAAGATTAACGTTGACTGCCGCGCCACCATTGGTGAAGTTGCCAACGAAGAACACAGCCTGCGCCAGCTCGGCAAGGCCGGTGTGAAGCGCTGGATGGGTATTCGCCCAACCGTTCGCGGTGTGGTGATGAACCCGGTCGACCACCCACACGGTGGCGGCGAAGGCAAGACTGGCGAAGGCCGTCATCCTGTCGACCCATGGGGCAATCTGACCAAGGGCTATCGCACCCGTAACAACAAGCGCACACAAGTCTTTATTGTGTCGCGCCGCAAGAAGTAAGGGATAGCACATGACTCGCTCTCTCAAAAAGGGTCCCTTCGTCGATCACCACCTCGTGGCCAAGGCCGACAAGGCTGTGACGAACAAGGACAAAAAGCCGATCAAGACCTGGTCGCGTCGCTCCATGGTTCTGCCCGAGTTCATCGGTCTGACCATCGCCGTGCACAACGGCAAGCAGCACGTACCTGTCTATATCACCGACCAGATGGTGGGCCACAAGCTGGGCGAATTCGCCCTGACGCGCACCTTCAAGGGTCACCCCGCGGACAAAAAAGTCCAGAAGAAATAAGGAACGACCATGTCTGAAACACGTGCAGTCCTTCGGGGCGTCCGTCTGTCGGTCGACAAGGGCCGTCTGGTCGCTGATCTGATCCGCGGCAAGAAGGTTGACCAAGCGCTGAATGTTCTGGAATTCACCCAGAAAAAAGCTGCAGTGATCATCAAGAAGGTTCTGGAGTCGGCTATTGCCAACGCAGAACACAACGATGGCGCTGATATTGACGAATTGAAAGTCAAGACGATCTACGTCGAGCAAGGTACAACGCTCAAGCGTTTCACCGCTCGTGCGAAGGGCCGTGGCAACCGCATCAGCAAACCCACGTGCCATGTGTACGTGACGGTTGGCAACTAAGAGGCTCAGGAAGACTATGGGACAGAAAATCCATCCTACCGGTTTCCGCCTGGCGGTGAGCCGTAACTGGTCCAGCCGCTGGTACGCAAGCAACAAAGACTTCGCCGGCATGCTGGCAGAAGACATCAAGGTGCGTGAGTACCTGAAGGCCAAGCTCAAGAACGCCGCGGTTTCGCGTGTTCTGATCGAACGCCCCGCCAAGAGCGCGCGCATCACCATTTTCTCGGCACGTCCGGGCGTGGTGATCGGCAAGAAGGGCGAGGACATCGAAAACCTCAAGCGCGAACTCGGCAAACAGCTGGGTGTGCCGGTTGCAGTGAACATCGAAGAAGTGCGCAAGCCTGAAATCGATGCCAAGCTGATCGCCGATAGCATCACGCAACAGCTCGAAAAGCGGATCATGTTCCGCCGTGCCATGAAGCGTGCCATGCAAAACGCCATGCGTCTGGGTGCCCTCGGCATCAAGATCATGTCGTCTGGCCGTCTGAACGGTATCGAAATCGCACGTTGCGAGTGGTACCGCGAAGGTCGCGTGCCACTTCACACGCTGCGCGCTGACATCGACTACGGCACCTCGGAAGCCAAGACCACCTACGGCATCATTGGTGTCAAGGTCTGGGTCTACAAGGGTGACACCCTGGGCCGCAACGATCTGCCCGCAGTGGAAACACCGCGTCCAGACGACGAGCGCCGCCCCCGTGGTCCACGCCGTGATGCTCGCCCAGGCGACCGTCCAAACGACCGTGGTCCCGCCCGTGGTGCCCGCCGCCCTGTTGGTGCCAACGCCGCTCCTGCGGACGGCAGCGACAAACCCGCTGAAGCCGCAGGTGCTGACGCTAAATCCACCGTTAAGCGCGTCCGCAAGGTAGCCGCGCCCGCTGCAGCAGCGGACGGTGCCAAGGCCGAGTAATCGGCCGAGTTAAGGAAAAAATACCATGCTGCAACCTGCTCGCAGAAAATTCCGCAAGGAGCAAAAAGGCCGTAACACCGGCGTCGCTACACGGGGCAACTCCGTAGCGTTCGGTGATTTCGGTCTGAAGTGCACCGACCGTGGCCGTCTGACCGCGCGTCAGCTCGAAGCCGCACGCCGTGCGATTTCGCGCCACGTCAAACGGGGCGGCCGCATCTGGATTCGTGTGTTCCCTGACAAGCCAATTTCCCACAAACCTGCAGAAGTGCGGATGGGTAATGGTAAAGGTAACCCCGAGTACTACGTGGCTGAAATCCAGCCCGGCAAGATCGTTTTCGAGATTGTTGGTGTACCCGAAGAACTCGCCCGTGAAGCGTTCCGTCTGGCTGCTGCCAAGCTGCCACTGCGCACCACGTTTGTCAGCCGCATGATCGGCGCTTGATTCAGGAGAATGAAGAAATGAAGACTACTGAACTGCGCCAGAAAGACGTCGCTGGCCTTGAAGCCGAAGTGAAAGCCCTGCAAAAGGCACATTTCGGTCTGCGCATGCAGAAGGCTACGCAACAGCTGAACAACACGACGACACTGCGCTCTACGCGCCGTGCTATCGCACGAGCAAAAACCATTCTTGCTGAAAAGCAAGCCGCCAAGTAAGGAGCCCACATGACGGAAGCTAAGACATCCCTCAAGCGCACCTTGATTGGCAAGGTGGTCAGCGACAAACGTGCAAAAACCGTGACCGTGCTGATTGAGCGCCGTGTGAAACACGAGCTCTACGGCAAGATCGTCGGCAAGTCGAGCAAGTACCACGCCCATGACGAAAAGGGCGAGTACAAGGTCGGCGACATGATCGAAATCACGGAAAGCCGTCCGATTTCGAAGACCAAGAACTGGGTTGCGACCCGTCTGGTTCAAAAGGCTGTTGCTGTTTAAGCCTTACCCGGCCCACACTGCACACCTCTGAAAAACGACCCACAATGTGGGTCGTTTTCTTTTGTGGGCGTCGGTTTTTTCTGGCGCTGTTTTAAACCAACTGTTCGAGGAGCAAACATGATCAAAGTCGGAGATACCCTGCCAGCCACCACCCTGATGGAATTTTCGGAAGTGGAAGGCGAGGGCTGCAGCATCGGCCCGAATGCGGTGGACGTGGCCAAAGCCACTGCAGGCAAGACGATTGCCTTGTTCGCTTTGCCTGGTGCATTCACGCCCACCTGCTCCGCCCAGCACGTGCCGGGTTATGTGGAGAAGTTTGACGCTTTCAAGGCGGCCGGCGTCGACGAAATCTGGTGCATCAGTGTGAACGATGCCTTTGTTATGGGTGCCTGGGCACGTGACCAGAAAACGGCGGGCAAGGTGCGTATGCTCGGAGACGGCAGCGCGGCATTCGCACAGGCCACCGGCTTGACGCTGGACCTGACGTCACGCGGCATGGGCGTGCGCAGCAACCGTTATTCGATGCTGGTGAAAGACGGCAAAGTCGTGGCACTGAACATTGAAGGCCCCGGCAAGTTCGAGGTCAGCGACGCGGCGACCCTGCTGGCACAGGCCAGCGCCTGATGTATTCCTGAAGGGAGCCGCTACAGGTTCACCTTCAGGTAATGCGCCCCACTGATGGGGTTGTGGTAGTAGGGGGGGATCTCCTCAAACCCCAGGTCGGCATACAGGTTGCGCGCGGTGTCCATCTCGTTGAGGGTATCGAGCAGCACACTTGCATAACCCGCCTGGCGTGCAGCGTCCAGGATCGCCTCGGTCAGCAGGCGCCCCAGCCCAAACCCCCGGAACGCCTTGCGTACATAAAGGCGTTTCATTTCACTGGTGTTGGGGTAGTCTGCCGTGTCCAAGGGGCGCAGCGCACAGCAACCGGCCAGCTCACCATCCACCGTGGCCAGCAGCAGCGCGCCACGGGGTTCGGCGTAGTCGCCCGGAAGCCCGGCGAGCTCGGCATCAAACTGCTGGAAGCGCAGGTCTATGCCCAGGCCTTCTGCGTACTCCTGAAAAATCTCGCGCACGGCCACCATGTCGTGGCTGGCAAGCTGGGCAAGCGGGGAAAAAAGTTGAATCTGCGGGTTTTCCAAAACGGGATAAAAGCTGTGATTGCGGGGCCAGTTTATCCGCGTTCATCCCCCCAGTTGCACCAGCCAGCGTACCGCAGCAGCACACACCAGCAGCACAAACAGGGCCACACTGCGTGAGGCGGCATCGTCACGCGACGCTTGTACCGGGGGCAGCGGTACCTGTTTGTCGCCATGCAACATGGGGCGGACCAGGGTTTGTTTTTTGCCCAGCGTGTAGAACAGGATCGCCAGCACGTGGAGCAACACCATGGCGATCAGAATCCATGCACCAATGTCTTTGTGGTACCAGGTGGCGTTGGCGACAGTGTCACCCGACACCAGTGCCGTCAGCGGGCCGGAAAATGCAATTTCGTCATCACTCAGCAGGCCCGTGCCCACCTGTACAAACAGGAACAGAAGCAAGCCCAGCACCGACAGTGCACCCAGCGGGTTGTGCCCGACCTTGTGATCCGCGCTGGCCCGGCCGCGCAGGTAACGGATGACCGTGCCGGGGGCATACAGGAAAGCGGAAAACCGCGACCAGCGACCGCCAATAAAACCCCACACAACGCGGAACAGCAGCAAGGTCAACACGGTATAGCCCAGGCGGAAATGCCAGACCATGGCGTTGCCGCCCACGTTGGCAGTGACCACCAGCCCCACCACGCTGCAGGCCAGCAACCAGTGAAAAATGCGGGTGGGCAGATCCCAGATGCGGACGGTGTGGGTCATGGGTTTCTCGTGGTGTGGTGAGGAAGCTGGGGATAGTGCTGAGCGTATTGTCATGCGTTGGCCCCGCGCTTTCTCCATAATGGTCTGGCGGTTGTCTGGCACTCACAGTGTCTTCCCGAACAGGGGGCCAGGTGCTGCTATGTACCGCGATCCTATTATTAGACCCACGAAGGAAGCCCATGAAAAAACTTGCCACCCTCGCGTTTGCCGCGGCAGCCCTGTGTGCTGCCCTGCCTGCCAGTGCCCAGTTCGCCAAACCGGAAGATGCCATCAAATACCGCCAGAGCGCCCTGTTTGTGATGGGGCAGCATTTCAGCCGCATCGGTGCCATGGCCAACGGCAAAGTGCCGTTTGATGCCAAAGCCGCCGCCGAAGACGCCGACATCGTGGCGGACATGGCCAAGCTGCCCTGGGCCGGGTTTGGTGCAGGCACCGAAGGGGGCAAGGCCAAGCCTGAAATCTGGAAAGAGCAGGCCAAGTTCAAGGAACACAGCGACAAGCTTCAGGCAGAAACGGTCAAGCTGGCGGCAGCCGCCAAGACCGGCAACCTCGACACCCTGAAGGCCGCATTTGGCAGCACCGCAGGCAGTTGCAAAGCCTGCCACGACGCGTTCCGTGGAAGGTGATTAGGTACACCCCCAGGCTTCGCGGACTTCGTTCCGCTACGCCTACCCCCTTGCAGGGGGCAACACCAGCGGCCTGGCAAAGCCAGTTCCGCGGTGTTTGCTGGAAGGGTGCTTGCGCTGCGCGCTTTGCACGGAAAACTAGTGTTGATTGCTATTTATTTGATAGCTGTATTCGGGCGCTGCATAAGCGAAAAGGGCTGATTTTACAACGAAATCAGCCCTTTCGTGTTTCCTGCCTGCGGTTCAGGCTTCGGCCAGCAATTTTTCGATCAGGCGGTGGAGTTCGTCGAAGTTGGGTTCACCGACGTAGCGTTTCACGATCTCGCCGCGTTTGTTGACGATGTAGGTGGTGGGGGTCAGCTTGACGTCACCCCAGGCCTGCGCCACGGTGCCGGTGTTGTCGATGGCCACCTTGAAGGGCAGTTTGCGGGTTTCGGTGAAGTTCACCACGTAGCTGGGGGGGTCGTAACTCATGGCGACGGCCAGTGTGTCGTAACCTTTGGGCTGGTACTTGTTGTAGGTGTCGATGATCTTGGGCATCTCGGCGACACAGGTGACACAGCTGGTGGCCCAGAAATTCACCAGCGTCACTTTGCCTTTCAGGTCTGCGGTGGTTTTTTTGGAGCCGTCCAGCAGGACAAAGGTAGAGTCGGGTGCTGCAGTGGCACCCGTGCTGAAAAACACGCCTGCAACGATGGCCACCACGGCGACCGCGGCAGAGGCTATAACCAGAACACGTTTCATTTTTGAAAGACTTCCATGGATCGTCGCAAGTTTAATTCCGCTTTGACAAGCACCCTGGGCGGGCTGGCCATTACCCCACTGATTCCGATCACCTCTGCCCACGCACTCAGCCTGGGCGATTTGAGCAGCGCCGACGCCTCCCAAGGCGTCAAAGTGGCGCTCGAAAGGGGTGCGCTCGCTGCGGTGGCTTTGCTGGGCAAGACAGATGGATTCCTTGGGAACCCAAAAGTTCGCATTCCTTTGCCGGGTTACCTCGAAGATGCGGCCAAACTCATGCGCACCCTGGGCCAGGGCAAACGCATCGACGAACTCGTGACCACCATGAACCGGGCCGCAGAGCAGGCGGTGCCGATGGCCAGCAAGCTGCTGGTGGATGCCGTGAAGTCGATGAGTGTCACCGACGCCAAGAACATCCTGGCCGGCGGTGACACAGCGGCCACAGACTTCTTTTCAGCCAAGACCCGCGCACCGCTGGCCGCGCAATTTTTGCCCGTGGTGACGCAGGCCACCGAAAAAACCGGTCTGGCGAGCCAGTACAACAACATCGCAGGCAAAGCTGCCAGCATGGGTTTGCTGAAAAAAGAAGACGCCAACATCCAGCAGTACGTGACCGGCAAGGCGCTGGACGGCCTGTTCCTGATGATTGCGGAAGAAGAAAAGAAGATCCGCCAGGACCCGGTTGGCAGCGGCAGCGCCGTGCTGAAAAAGGTATTTGGCGCGATCAAGTAAGTCCTGGCATACGAGGGATGCGAGGTACTTCAAGCAGACACCGTGGAACTGGCTTTGCCAGGCCACTGGTGTCGCCCCCTGCAAGGGGGAAGGAGTAGCGGAACAAAGTCCGCTAGGCCCGGGGCTGTGCAACTACAGTGCTTTTGCAAGCTCCAGCGCCAGCACCTGTGGCAGCCGGGCGCGCAGGTCGCTGCGGCCGATACGGGCAATGCTGTCACCCGTCCAGCTGGACATGGCCAGCGTGTTGGCGTCGTCGGCAATACTGATCATCGGGAACCCGGGCTCCATACGCTGCAGGTCATTGCGCAGCGCATCAAACGCTTCGTCGGTATCCCGCTCGTCAAAAATGAGCAAATGGGGTTTTTCCATCTCGCACTGGCGCACCGCC
This sequence comes from Comamonadaceae bacterium AAW, assembly GCA_026314275.1. Classification (GTDB taxonomy): domain Bacteria; phylum Pseudomonadota; class Gammaproteobacteria; order Burkholderiales; family Burkholderiaceae_C; genus JAGOEY01. Next base: position 1,397,571 of record CP111109.1, on the reverse strand, counting down.
AGCTCCGATGAGGTGGCCGTGTCCAGCAACAGGCCCAGATGGTTGCAGACACGGGAGGTGATTTGCCCGAGCGAGTCATCCGACGTGAACAGCAGGATGCGCTGGCCCGACACCATTTTGGAGTCCAGGTGGGACCGGGAGTCGTCACTCACGTCCATGTCCGCCTGCGTCAGCCCCTCCAGCTGGCGCACGGTGCGCGGGAATTCGAGGGCCAGCGTGCTGTGCCCGAGCTCTTCGGCGTGTGCCAGTGTGACCGCGCTGGCCCGTGCCACTTCACTCAGCAGACGCCAGGCGACCGTGTCCACCATGCCGCTGTTCACGGTGAGGGTATGGTCGGTCACCACGGTCTGGACGGTGTTCAGGGTCAACATGCCGTGTTCCGGCCGGTTGCGCATCTCCAGCGTGACCATCAAACGGCTGCCGCGCACCGTGGCGCAGGCCAGCGCGGCATCCAACAGCGCCGACACCATGCCTGGGTCCAGGATGATTTCGACGGGCCGGATGCGCTGCACCAGCTCCACCCCTTGCTGGTGAAACGCCTCGGAGTGTTCTTCCAGGGCCTGGCGCACCACGACATCCAGGCGCAAACGTTCATGGGACTGGCGCACGCGGCCTTGTGACAAACGCGCCAGCTGCTGGCTTTGCATGGACAGCTGGCGAACCCGGGCCAGGCCCCCCAGCAGCATCTGCACTTTGCGGCGGGAAATCTTGCCGGTGTCGAGCAGGGCCTGCACGATGTTCTGCATGTCGGCCAGCGGTTCGGACAGCTGGCGTCCCATTGCGGCAGCCAAGGCATAGTCCTTCAGGGCGGGCGGCACGGTGGCCTCGTCCAGAGACGGCTCGGCCGCATCTGCGGCGTCGGGCTCTGGCATGTCCAGCGGAGGCATAGAAGGTTTGTGGGGCGGCATGGTGAGGAGGGAGCCGGGGGAGCAAAAAAGCAGGGGCTCTGCCGGCCAGAACCATTGCGCACACCATCCAAGATGGTTGTGTGATGAGTTTAGCCAGAAACAGGCCGGGATCAATGTGTTTGTGCGGCGCTGCGCAGGGTTGGTCTGCTGCACTGCAGCGTAGCAGGTGCAGTCCGGCAGGGCCCGGCTGATAATCAACCGATGTCTTGTCTCCCCCGTGTGGTTTTTGTTGCCGTGCTCGTCTTTGTGGCCGGCTGTTCCCCCGCATTCAATTGGCGCACGGTGCGTGCGGACGCTCCCGGCCTGGAGCTGCTGCTGCCCTGCAAGCCCGACAAAGGCGCCCGCAGTGTGCCCTTGGCCGGGCAGCCGGTGGAGATGTCGATGCTGGGTTGCGACGCGGGCGATGCCACCTTTGCCGTGGCCTGGGCCCCCGTGCCACCGGGCATCGACGTGGGTGATGCGTTGAACCACTGGAAGACGGCCACCCTGGCCCATCTGCATGCCACGCCGCCCACTGCCGACACCCGCCCTGCGGCATTTATTCCGCCCGGTGCCCTGCCTGTGCCGCAGGCGCTGCGGATGGTGGTGACCGGCCAGCGTGCCAACGGCGTACCGGTGGCGGCCGATGCCGCCTGGTTCGCACGGCGTATGGGCAGCAGCACCTATGTTCTGAATGCCGTGGTGTATAGCCCCAGGCCCGACGCCGCCGTGGCGACCACCTTCTTTGAAAGCATTCGATTCCCATGAGTGTGTTGTCCCGTCGCACCGCAGTGGTGGTGTTTCTGAGTTTTGCGGTTGCCTACTTTCTGTCCGCCCTGCTGCGCGCCATCACCGCCACCTTGTCGCCCATATTGACGGCTGACTTTGCGCTGGACTCGCGCAGCCTGGGGCTACTGGCGGGTGGGTACTTCCTGGGGTTTTCCGCCAGCCAGTTGCCTCTGGGCTCCTGGCTCGACCGCCATGGGCCCAAAAAAGTGCTGCTGGGGTTCCTGGGGATTGCCGTGGTCGGTTGTGTGGCGTTTTCGATGGCCACCAGCTTCTCGGCCCTGATGGCCGCACGGGTGTTGTGTGGTGTGGGGGTCAGCGCCTGCCTGATGGCACCCCTCACCGCGTACCGGCGCTGGTTGTCACCCGCGACGCAGCTGCGTGCCAACTCGTGGATGCTGATGACTGGTTCGTTCGGCATGCTGGCGTCCACCTTGCCTGTGCAGTGGCTGCTGCCGTACTTTGGCTGGCGTCCGCTGTTCTGGGGGCTGGCCGTGTTGCTGGTGCTGGCGATGCTGCTGCTCTGGTGGCGTGTGCCTGCCTGGCAACCCGCAGCGGCGGGCCCCTCGGCCGCAGACCCGGACGCGCCGCGCGCGGGTTACGCGGACGTGTGGCGGCACCCGTACTTTCGCCGCATGGTGCCGATTGGCTTCTTCAGCTACGGCGGCATGGTGGCGGTGCAGACGCTGTGGGCCGGGCCGTGGATGACCCGGGTGGCGGGCTACAGCCCCCAGGAGGCCGCCACCGGCCTGTTCTTCATCAACCTGGCCATGTTGTGCACCTTCTGGGGCTGGGGCCTGCTGACCCCGGTGCTGTTTCGCAAAGGCTTCCATGTCAACCGGCTGATTGCCTGGGGTTTGCCGCTGAACTTCGCAGTGCTTATATCAATTTTGATAGCTGGTAACGCAGCAGGGGCGGGCGCTTGGGCCCTATTTTGTGTTACATGCACCTTTGTGTCTTTGGCGCAGCCGGCGGTGGGGATGGTGTTTCCGGCGGCGCTGTCGGGCCGGGCCTTGTCGGCCTACAACCTTGTGATCTTTCTGGGGGTTTTTGTGCTGCAGTGGGGTATTGGTGTGGGGATTGATGTGTTCTCGGCGGCGGGTGCTTCTGCCACCGATGCGTTTCGCGCCACCATGGGGGTGTACCTGGCAGGCAGCGTGGTGTCGTACCTCTACTTCCTGTGGGCACCCGGTAAAACGCCATAATCCGCCTCTTGTCTCCCCGCCGTCCTCCATGAACAACAGTATCCTCATCGTGGCCCACGCCCCTTTGGCCAACGCCTTGCGGCAGTGCGCATTACACGTCTTCCCGGACTGTGGCGACGGGGTGGCCGCACTCGACGTGTTGCCCAACGTGTCGCCCGAAGAAACCTTCCAGGCCGCACGTATCACGCTGCAGCAATTGAACACACCGCATGTGCTGGTGCTGGCCGACGTGTTTGGGGCCACCCCCTGCAATGTGGCGCAAAAGCTGGTGGACGGTGTGCGCTCGCGGCTGATCGCGGGGGTCAACCTGCCGATGCTGCTGCGCACCGTGAGTTACCGGCATGAAACGCTGGACGCCCTGGTCACCCGTGCGCTGGCCGGTGGCACCCAGGGGGTCATGCAAGTCGCCATTACCGCGCCGCAAAACCAGGCGCGCCGAAAAAATGATCAAAACCACTACGACCATCAGCAATAAGCTCGGCCTGCACGCCCGTGCCTCGGCCAAACTGACCAAACTCGCGGGCAGTTTTCCGTGTGAAGTCTGGATCGCCAAAGGCGAACGCCGCGTCAACGCCAAAAGCATCATGGGGGTCATGATGCTGGCCGCCGGACTGGGCTCCACCGTGACGCTGGAGACCGACGGCGCGCGTGAGCAGGAAGCCATGGATGCGTTGCTGGCTTTGATGGCTGACAAATTCGGTGAAGGCGAATAGCCATTTGACGGAGCAGACATGACCTTTTCCATCCACGGACTTCCTGTTGCCAGAGGTATTGCCATTGGGCGTGCGGTGCTGGTCGCGTCGAGCCGCGTGGATGTGGCGCATTACTTCATCGACCCGTCGCGGGTGGCGTCGGAGATCGACCGGGTACGTGCCGGACGTAATGCGGTGGTGGAAGAGCTGCAGCGACTGCAGCACAGCGTGGCGCAGATGAGTGCCAAGGACGCACCGCACGAGCTGTCGGCCATCCTGGATGTACACCTGATGCTGCTGCAGGACGAGGCGCTGACCACCGGCGTCAAACACTGGATCACCGAGCGCTTGTACAACGCCGAGTGGGCACTCACCACCCAGCTCGAGGTGATTGCGCGCCAGTTCGACGAGATGGAAGACGCCTACCTGCGCGAGCGCAAGGCCGATCTGGAGCAGGTGGTTGAACGTATCCTGCGTTACATGAAGGGTGTCGCGTCCCCCGTCGCGCCGCCGCCGCCGTCACCCCGCCGACGTACCCAGCAGGACCTGCTGCTGGACGACACGGTGGACGTGCCGCTGGTGCTGGTGGCGCATGACCTGTCGCCCGCCGACATGCTGCAGTTCAAACAAAGTGTGTTTGCCGGGTTTGTGACCGACGTGGGCGGCAAGACCTCCCACACCGCCATCGTCGCGCGCAGCATGGACATTCCGGCTGTGGTGGGCGCGCGCAGCGCCAGCCAGCTGGTGCGCCAGGACGACTGGATCATCATCGACGGCGATGCCGGGGTGATGATCGTGGACCCGTCCCCCATCATCCTGGCCGAATATGGCTTCAAGCAACGCCAGGGGGATCTGGAACGCGAACGACTTTCTCGCCTGCGCCATACCCCGGCGATGACGCTGGACGAGCAACGCGTCGAGCTGCTGGCCAACATCGAAATGCCCGAAGACGCCGCCGCCGCGCTGGCCGCCGGGGCCGTGGGTGTGGGCCTTTTTCGCAGCGAATTTCTGTTCATGGGCCGCCAGGGTGATTTGCCCAACGAGGAGGAGCAGTACCAGGCCTACCGCCGCGCGGTGGAGGGTATGCAGGGCCTGCCAGTCACCATCCGCACGGTGGACGTGGGCGCCGACAAACCGCTCGACGCTGCCGTACACGACGCCGCCCACCTGAACCCCGCACTCGGCCTGCGCGCCATCCGCTGGAGCCTGGCCGACCCGGCCATGTTCCGCACCCAGCTGCGCGCCATCCTGCGCGCCGCCGCCCATGGCCAAGTCAACATGCTGATCCCCATGCTGGCGCACGGCAGCGAGATCCGCCACACGCTGGCCCTGATCGACCACGCCCGCGCCGAGTTGGACAACCGGGGTGCGGTGTACGGCCCGGTCAAAATCGGCGCGATGATCGAGATCCCCGCCGCGGCGCTGATGGTCAAGATGTTCCTGCGCTACTTTGACTTTTTGTCGATTGGCACCAACGACCTGATCCAGTACACACTGGCCATCGATCGCGCCGACGAGTCCGTCGCCCACCTGTACGACCCGCTGCACCCCGCTGTGCTGGGGCTGGTGGCCGACACCATTGCCGAATGCCGCCGCCAGGGCAAAAGTGTGAGTGTGTGCGGGGAAATGGCCGGTGACACCAGCATGACGCGTTTGCTGATCGGCCTGGGGCTGCGCAGCTTCTCTATGCACCCGTCACAGATCCTCGCGGTGAAGCAGCAGATCTTGCGCTGCGACACCCAGCGTTTACAGGCGTGGGCGCAGAATGTATTGGCAGCGGACGATCCCGCAGCACTGATGACCGACTGAGCTGGCCCGGTGTGGCGTCAGTTGCCGTGTTCCGGTGCGGGCTGGCGTGGCTGGTGGGCTGAAATACCCGCCAACACGCTGGCGCCCACCAGCACCATGGCCAGGGCTTCCAGCGCGGTGGGCCAGCGGGCCTCCCACAAAAACCCGTACAGCAGCGCAAACAGCGTTTCGAACAAAATCATCTGGCCAATCATGGTCAGCGGCAACAGGCGGCTGGCCCGGTTCCAGAACGCATTACCCACCACCGACGCCACCACGGCCATGCTGGCCGCCACCCCGATGAAACGCCCCCACTGCGCTGCGCTGTGGTCAGCGGTGCTGCTGCCCATGAAGGCGGGCACGGCCAGCAGCACGGCCAGCCCGCCGGTGACCAGCCCGGTGAGCAGGTTCCATTCGTAGGACGACACATGGTCCAGGCGCGCCAGCCAGCGGCTGTTGCTCACGGCATAAGCGGTCCAGGAGGCCAGTGCCCCGATGGCGCACAAAAAACCGGTGAGCCGGGTTGACACAGGTGCTTCCGACGGCATACCCAGCGCCTGCCAGGCCACACACACAATACCCGCCACACCCAGCATGAGTGTGGGGGCGAGCCGCCGCAGCGGCACTGCGCCATGGCCACGGCTGCCGATGAGGGTCACCGCCACCGGCAGGAACCCGATCACCAGCGACGTCATGGCCACGCCGCCCATCTGCACCGCAGTGGCCAGCAGCACGTAGTACACGATGTTGCCCAGCAGGCTCAAGCGCAACAGGGCCAGCCATTCCACACGCCCCAGCCGGGGTGCCAGGGCACGCCAGCGCGGCGCAACCAGGGCCAGCGCGACCAGGCCGTACGCCAGGTAACGCGCCGCTGAGAGTTGCAGCGGGGAGAAGTCGCGTGCCAGTTCCGGTGCCACAAACACCAGGCCCCAGGCGGCGCCTGCTGCGGCGCCAAAACCGATGCCCATCCAGAGGTTGTGGTGGGGCTGTGTCATGGGCGGGCGGCAAGAAAAAGTGAGCGCATGCCCCAAGCTTAGCCCGGGCCATCGTCGCAATCCGCGTGTGAATCGTCGCGCGTCAGCTGCCCAAGGCCTCGCGGCGCAAGGCGGCCGTCAGTGCGGATGGTGACCGGTAGCCCGCACGCCGTGCCGTGTCGGCCACGCTCATGCCGCTGGCGCGCCAGATACGGGCCTGTGCCAAGCGTTGCCGCCGCAGCCATTGCATGGGGCTTTCACCCTGTTCGGCCCGGCAGCGGGTGCTGAACTGCGAGGCGCTCAGGTGCACTTTGTCTGCCAGATCGGTCACGCCCAGCGGTGCTTGCCAGTGCGCCTGGGCCCAGGCAGCCAGTGCGGGCCAGTCGATAGGGCGTCGTGCAGGGGTGGCGTGACTGGTGGAATCTGTTGCGGGCATCCAGCTTTCCAGAAGCAACAGCGGGCCATAGTGCAGCGCCATGGGGTGCTCGTGTTCCAGGCTGTGTGCCAGGTAACGTGCCAGCGCAAGGGTATGTGCGGGGTTGGCGGGCGCTGCCGCGTTGCGGCGGTCCCACTGGGCATGTGCTGTGTCCAGCACCAGGCAGCGGCTGCCAGCTGTTGCCGCAAAGTCATGTGCGGCCCCGGGCGGCACCACGCACCCGTCCCCCACCCCAATCCGCTGCCCACGGCCCTGCACCTCCAACTCCAGTACGCCCTCCAGTCCCACCAGCACCTGGAAGTGGTCGTGGGTATGGCTGCCGTGTGATGCGTTATACGTGCGCACCGACAAGGTGTTTGGCAAAAACGAGGGGCGGCTGGACATGGTCTGGATTATCCGGCGCGGGGTGCGGGTCAGCGAAAAAGCAGCCAGCCCAGCACTACCACCACGGCCACAACCCCCACCAGCCCCCGCCGGAGTGGGGCGACTTCGGGGTGCGTCTCATCCCACCACAACGAGGTGAAGTGGCGCAGGTAGCGGTGGAATCCGGTGGACTGGTGGTCACGCAGCAGCTTATCCAGACGCTCACCGTGGGGCCGCGCTGTGCGTGTAGGGGTGGCGCGTAACAGGGGCTCCACGGTGTCCAGCAGCGGGCGCAGGTCCACAAACGAGGGCACCACCACCTGGTGGTGGCAGTGCTCACAGCGTGCGGTGCGGGTGGGCTCCAGCGCGGCACCACAACCCCGGCATTGCCAGGCGACGTGGCGGGCTTGTTCTGCGGGCAGCGGCTCTGCGTGGCGGATGAGCAGGGCCCCCATCAGGCGCGGCATGTCAATCACCACCAGGGGGCTGTCACAGTGTTGGCAGCGTTCACTGCCGGGGGTGATGGCGCTGCCGCAGTTTAGGCAGCAGGCGTCGCGGCCCTCGCTGACCAGTGTCTGCCGGTCGCTGCTGAGCAGCGGGCGCACCAGCCCGCGTTCGGCCAGCAGCAGGCTGAAGGTCTGCAGATGGCCGTGTTTGCGGGGGCATTCCAGCGCCGCAAACCGGCCAAAACGGGTGAGGTTGTGCACGGGTTTGAGATCCGCCGCGCAACGGGTGCACGACAGGCGGGGCGACAGAACACCTGGCGACTGGGCTGACGCGGCCTGCATCTGCCGCAGCAGGCTGACCCAGCCCAGGCCAGACAACCGCACCGATTCGAATTCATCGAACCACACCAGGTGGCAACGGGCACACAGGTCACACACCACCTGCTGCCCGTAATGCCCCTCCAGCACCACCTGCTGCATGCCCGTACGGCATTGGGGGCAGGTGCTGGCACCCAGCGGGGTCAGTGCAGGGATGGCCATGGTTGTGGTGGAGGTCAAATGGCCTTTTGCACCAGCCAGCCCCGGAACAGGAAGGGCTGCTCCGGGCCTTGGTTGTCTGGCGCGCCGCCCTTGACTTCCACGCTGACCGCCAGTGCCTCCGCACCGACAAGGTCTTCTGCTTTGGCGGGAATCTGCAGGGTCTTGTACCGGCTGGTGAGCAGGCCCAGCGAGTGTGGTGGTTTGTCGCCCGTGAGCGCCCACAGCTGCAGGCTTTCTTCGCGCCCCTCGATCACGTCGTTGAGGCGTTGCAGCTGCAGCACACCTGCGCCGGGGTCGAATGTCACGAGCAGGGCGGGCTGCTGCTGGGTGTCCAGCAGCACAGAAATATGTTTGACTTGGGGCAGCACCGCCACTTTGCTTTGAAGGTGGCGAATCTGCGCTTTCAGCTGCTCGGTCATGCTGGCGCTTGCGGCCCAGCCCAGCAGCAAAGCCAGCATCAGCACCACACTCAGGACACGCCACCAAGGGCTGACGCGGCTGGCAGGTGGCACTGCGGTATCTGTGGGGGAGATGTCGGAGGGAAGAAGGGGTTCAGGCATGCCCCAGTCTATCGTGCCTGCCCCCACCGGCATGTGTATCTGCCGGGAAAATCACAGCGCCTGCAGCTGGCGCATGGGTTTGTTTCAGGGCGTGTCGTTCGCGTGCAGCGATGCGGCATGGGCTTGCTCGTCTGCATGGTAGGACGACCGCACCATCGCACCCACGGCTGCGTGGCTGAAGCCCATCTTGTAGGCCTCTTCCTCGAACATCTTGAAGGTGTCGGGGTGAACGTAGCGGCGCACGGGCAGGTGGGACGTGGACGGTGACAGGTACTGGCCAATGGTCAGCATGTCGATGTCGTGGTCACGCATGTCGCGCATCACCTGCAAAATTTCTTCGTCGGTTTCACCCAAGCCCACCATGATGCCGCTCTTGGTTGGCACGTTGGGGTGCAGCGCCTTGAACTTCTTGAGCAGGTTCAGGCTGGATTGGTAGTCACTGCCCGGGCGCGCTTCCTTGTACAGGCGGGGTGCGGTTTCGAGGTTGTGGTTCATCACGTCGGGCGGTGCGGCCTTCAGGATTTCCAACGCGCGGTCGTCGCGGCCACGGAAGTCGGGCACCAGGATTTCAATTTGGGTGCTGGGCGACAGCTCGCGGATGTTCTTGATGCACTCGACGAAGTGGCCGCTGCCGCCGTCGCGCAGGTCATCGCGGTCCACGCTGGTGATTACGACGTACTTCAGGCGCAACTGGGCAATGGTCTTGGCCAGGTTCAGCGGCTCGTCCTTGTCCAGTGGGTCGGGGCGGCCGTGGCCCACATCGCAGAACGGGCAGCGGCGGGTGCACTTGTCACCCATGATCATGAAGGTGGCTGTGCCCTTGCCGAAACATTCACCGATGTTGGGACAGGACGCCTCTTCACACACCGTGTGGAGTTTGTTCTCGCGCAGGATGTCCTTGATTTCGTAGAAGCGGGTGGTGGGGCTGCCCGCCTTGACGCGGATCCAGTCCGGCTTCTTGAGCATTTCGCCCTGCACGACCTTGACCGGGATACGCGACAGCTTGGCGCCAGCCTTCTGCTTGGCCAGCGGGTTGTAGGCTTCTACGGATTGCGCATCGCGCACGACTTCATGAGTGCTCATCAGATCACGGTGCGAGAAATGCGCTGAGTTTGGAGGCCAGCACGCCCGCAGCTTCGTCCCAAGTGGTTTGAACCCCGATTGTAGAAAGATCCACGGTTTGCAGGTTTGCGTAGCCGCAAGGGTTGATGCGGCTGTAGGGCTCCAGGTCCATGGCCACGTTAAGGGCCACACCGTGGTAGGTGCAGTGCCGGCTGACCTTGATGCCCAGCGCGGCAATCTTGCCCAGGCCCCGGAATGGGTCACCTGGATGCGCAGGGCCTGTCAGTGCCGCATGCGAAAAAGGGTCGTCCAAGCGCACGTAAATGCCGGGTGCACCTGCCACCCGGTGCCCGGTGACGCCGAAGTGCGCCAGCGTGCGCAACACGGACTCTTCAACGCGGTAGACGTATTCCTTGACGTAGTACCCGGCGCGCTGCAGGTCGATCAACGGGTAGGCCACCACCTGGCCTGGTCCGTGGAAGGTGACTTGGCCGCCCCGGTTGGTTTGCACCACGGGAATGGCGACGTCGTTGTGCAGTATGTGCTCCGCTTTGCCTGCCAGGCCTTGGGTAAACACCGGGTTGTGCTCACATATCCATAGCGCATCAGGGCCGTCTGGTATGCGCTGGGCCGTAAAATCCTGCATGGCGACATACGTGGGGAGGTAGTCCACACGGCCCAGCTGCCGGATGTCTATCATCATGGCTTACAGCACCACCTTGACCATGGGGTGGGTGGACAGCGTGCGGTACAGCTCATCGAGCTGTTCGCGGCTGGTGGCGGTCACAGTGATGGTGACGCCGAGGTAGTTGCCGGCCTTGCTGGGGCGCAGCTCGATCGTGCTGGCGTCAAAGCTGGGGTCAAATTGCTGGGCAATCACGGTGATGGCATGGACAAAACCGTCTGCCTTCACCCCCATGACCTTGATGGGGAAAAGTGACGGGTAGGTGATCAGCGATTCCTTGCGGGTGTCTGCCACATCGGTGGTGGATTGCTGGCCCAGGATGGGAGGGGGCGTTGGTGTGCTCATGGTGTGATTATCCAAGGGTGGTGGGTGCATTTTTGGGGCTACAGGCACAGCAGTCGTGCGCATTGTTGGTGCAAAAACCACACCCACGTCTGGCCGCGTTTGTGGCGGGAATACACGGCAAACGGATGGGGTTGGCCTGCAGTTTTCAGCGGGCGGCAGGCATGATTTGGCCCCCGTATCCAAGTTCTTGGCAAACTCGCACGGGTTTTTACTTATAATCAATGGCTTTGTCGGGTTTCCCGGCCGTCAGCGGGGTGTCATACACAATGAAAACAATCACCCCTCATGCAGAAGATGACGACCAGGACAGCGATTTCAAGCCCCTGAGTGCCGACGAGGCACAACAGTGGCGCGACGCAAATCCGCAAGTCTCTGTTTGGCGAATTCTTGCAATGCAGGCGTTGGTGGGGTGCTTGGTGGCGTTGGCTGCCTGGGCGCTGACCGGTCGGCAAAGCGCAGGCTGGTCTGCCGGATACGGTGCACTGGCGGTGCTGGTTCCTGCGGCCTTGTTTGCCCGGGGTGTGCTGCGGCACAAAAATGTTCAAGAGCCCGGCGTTGCGATGCTGAGGTTCTTTGGGTGGGAAATGGTAAAGATCATCCTGACGGTTGCCATGTTGGTGGCGGCCCCCAGGGTGGTGCTTGGTTTGAGCTGGCTGGCCTTGGCGGCTGGCATGGTGCTCACTATGAAAACGTACTGGATTGCACTTGTGGTGCAGTCCAGAAGATCGAAACTGGATTGAACTGCTTCGTGAAGAACTGAAGGAAAAACCTGAGATGGCCGCAGAAGGACACGCACCCACCGCCAGTGAATATATCGTTCACCACTTGACCCATTGGCAGGTCACCTGGAGAGACTTTCAGTCGGTCAAGCAGACCAAGATCGTAGATTTTTCCGTTATCAATCTGGACTCCATCCTGACTGCTTTGGTCATCGGTGTGATCGGTTGCTTCGTGTTGTGGCTTGCCGCACGCAAGGCGCACTCCGGTGTTCCAGGTCGTTTTCAGGCGGCAGTCGAAATGCTGGTCGAAATGGTGGGCAACCAGACCAAGGCCAACATCCATAACGAGCGTAGCCGCCGCTTCATTGCGCCGCTGGCCCTGACCGTGTTTGTCTGGATTTTCCTGCTGAACGCCATGGACATGTTGCCTGTGGACTTGCTGCCGCAAATCTGGGCGCTGGCCCACGGCGCTGCGGGCCGTGACCCTGCCCATGCCTACATGCGTGTGGTTCCCACGGCCGATCTCTCGACCACGTTGGGCCTGTCCACCGCCGTATTGTTCCTGTGCCTGCTGTACAGCATCAAGATCAAAGGCCTGGGCGGCTGGGGCCATGAGCTGGTGACGGCGCCATTTGGTGCCCACCCCGTGCTGTGGCCCATCAACCTGTTGATGCAAATTATTGAATACATGGCCAAAACGGTGTCGCATGGCATGCGGTTGTTCGGCAACATGTATGCGGGTGAGTTGGTCTTTATGCTGATTGCGCTGATGGGTGGCGCAGCGGCTCTGTCGTTGACGGGGGTGTTGATGCCTATCGGGCACATCATCGCCGGCACCATCTGGGCGATCTTCCATATCTTGGTGATCACACTCCAGGCTTTCATTTTCATGATGCTGACCCTGATTTATCTCGGCCAGGCACATGAAGCCCACTAGTTTTCGTTTCGCTTTTTTCTTTTTTTAATCTGTCCCAAAGGAGTCATCATGGAAAACGTTCTCGGTCTCGTCGCTCTGGCTTGTGGTTTGATCGTCGGTCTCGGCGCTATCGGTGCATCTATCGGTATCGCCCTGATGGGTGGCAAGTTCCTCGAAGCTTCGGCACGCCAGCCTGAACTGATCAACGAACTGCAAACCAAGATGTTCATCTTGGCCGGTCTGATCGACGCTGCTTTCCTGATCGGTGTGGCTATCGCCCTGCTGTTTGCTTTCGCCAACCCCTTCGTTCTGGCCTAAGCTTCCGTTCAACGCCCAACTAGAAAGGTGTTGCCGTGAGTATCAACGCGACCCTGTTCGTTCAGGCCATCGTCTTCTTGCTGCTGGTGCTGTTCACGATGAAATTCGTGTGGCCGCCCATCGCAAAAGCGCTGGATGAGCGAGCCCAGAAAATCGCCGATGGCCTGGCTGCCGCTGACCGCGCCAAAACCGAACTCGCCGCTGCCAACCAGCGCGTCGAAAAGGAATTGTCCGAGTCACGTAACGTGACCGCGAGCCGCTTGGCGGATGCGGAGCGTCGTGCCCAGGCCATCATCGAAGAAGCCAAGGCCCGCGCCACGGAAGAAGGCAACAAGATTGTTGCTGCCGCCCGTGCCGAAGCCGAACAGCAATCCGTCAAGGCCCGTGAGGTTCTGCGCGAGCAGGTGTCCGCACTGGCTGTCAAAGGCGCTGAGCAGATTCTGCGCAAGGAAGTCGATGCCGGCATCCATGCAGACCTGCTGAACCGCCTGAAGACCGAGCTGTAACCCGTACGTTTGAGGACAACCATGGCCGAACTCGCCACCATTGCCCGTCCGTACGCTGAAGCGTTGTTCAAGTCCGCCACCCAAGGTGCCGGTCTGGATGTCGCTCAGACTGCTGGGTGGGTCGACGAGCTGGCTGCGATTGCGGGTAACCCGCAGCTGCAGCAGGCCGCCGCCAATCCAAAGCTTGCGTCGCAGCAGGTGTTTGACCTGATCGCAGGCTTGGCGCAAAACGCTTTGCCTGACGTGGGCAAGAACTTCCTGCATGCCATTCTCGACAATGGCCGTCTCGCTGCTTTGCCGGAAATCGCCGTGCAATTCCGTGCCCTGATGAATGCCCGTAATGGCTCTTCAGATGCAGTGGTGTACAGCGCTTTCCCGATCGGCAGCGATGCGCTGACCGATTTGGGTGCAACGCTGGAAAAACGCTTTGGGCGCAAGCTCAACGTCTCCGTGCTGCAGGATCCGTCCTTGATTGGCGGTGTGCGCGTGGTCGTGGGTGACGAAGTGCTGGACACTTCCGTCAAAGCCCGTCTGGAACAAATGAAAGTGGCTCTGACCGCGTAATCGCGGCACAGGGCCTCGGCTAACCAAAGAAAGAAGGAAAGAGTCATGCAACTCAATCCCGCAGAAATTTCTGAACTGATCAAGAGCCGCATTGAGGGGCTGGCGGGCAGCACGGACATCCGTAACCAGGGCACCGTTGTCTCGGTGACCGACGGTATCGTGCGCGTCCACGGCTTGTCCGATGTGATGGCTGGCGAAATGCTGGAATTCCCCGCCGGTGCGGATGGCGTGCCATCGTACGGCCTCGCGTTGAACCTGGAGCGTGACTCCGTGGGCGCCGTGATTTTGGGCGAATACGAGCACATTTCCGAAGGCAACACCGTCAAGTGCACGGGTCGTATTCTGGAAGTGCCCGTGGGCCCCGAGCTGATTGGCCGTGTGGTCAATGCGCTGGGTCAGCCTATCGACGGCAAGGGCCCGATCAATGCCAAGATGACCGACGTGATCGAAAAGGTTGCGCCTGGTGTTATCGCCCGTAAATCGGTGGACCAGCCTCTGCAAACCGGTATCAAGTCGATTGACTCGATGGTGCCAATCGGCCGTGGCCAGCGCGAGCTGATCATTGGCGACCGCCAGACCGGCAAGACGGCTGTGGCCATCGACGCCATCATCGCCCAAAAGGGCCAGGGCGTGAGCTGCGTGTACGTCGCGATTGGCCAAAAGGCCTCGTCGATCAAGAACGTGGTGCGTGCGCTGGAACAAGCCGGTGCCATGGACTACACGATTGTGGTCGCCGCATCCGCTTCTGAATCCGCTGCCATGCAGTACGTGTCTGCCTACTCCGGCTGCACGATGGGTGAATACTTCCGCGACCGCGGTGAAGACGCACTGATCGTTTACGACGACCTGTCCAAGCAAGCCGTGGCTTACCGCCAGGTTTCCTTGCTGCTGCGCCGTCCACCAGGTCGCGAAGCCTACCCTGGCGACGTGTTCTACCTGCACAGCCGCTTGCTGGAACGTGCCGCCCGTGTGAATGCCGACTACGTCGAAGCCTTCACCAAGGGTGAAGTCAAAGGCAAGACCGGTTCGCTGACGGCACTGCCGATCATCGAAACGCAAGCTGGTGACGTGTCCGCTTTCGTGCCAACCAACGTGATCTCGATCACCGACGGCCAGATCTTCCTGGAAACCTCACTGTTCAACGCTGGTATCCGCCCCGCTATCAACGCCGGTATCTCGGTGTCGCGTGTGGGTTCGGCTGCGCAAACCAAGATCATCAAGGGCCAGTCTGGCGGTATCCGTACCGACTTGGCGCAGTACCGTGAACTGGCAGCTTTTGCACAGTTCGCTTCTGACCTGGACGAGTCCACCCGCAAGCAACTCGACCGCGGTGCCCGCGTGACGGAACTGCTCAAGCAAGCCCAGTACAGCCCGCTGCCTATCTCGCTGATGGGTGCTACGCTGTTCGCGGTGAACAAGGGTTTCCTGGACGACATCGACGTGAAGAAGGTTCTGTCCTTCGAACACGGCCTGCACCAGTTCCTGAAGAGCAGCTACGGCCCTCTGCTGGACAAGATCGAGCAGAGCAAGGCGCTGGACAAGGACTCTGAAGCTGAATTGACCGCTGCCGTTGGCGCGTTCAAGAAATCTTTCGCCTGAGTTTTGACTGAACGGATCTGACGACCCAAGGAGTCAACTATGGCAACAGGCAAGGAAATTCGCGGCCAGATCAAGAGCTTCGAAAACACGAAGAAGATCACCAAGGCCATGGAAATGGTCTCCGTGTCCAAGATGCGCAAGGCGCAGGAGCGCATGCGCGCCGCCCGTCCTTACAGCGAGAAGATCCGCAATATTGCGGCGAACCTTGGTAAGGCCAACCCGGAATACGTGCATGCCTTCATGAAAACCAACGACGCCAAAGTCGCTGGTGTCATCGTGGTCACGACGGACAAGGGGTTGTGCGGAGGTCTGAACACCAACGTGCTGCGTGCGGTCACCACCAAGCTGCGTGAACTGCAGTCTGAAGGCGTGTCCACCGAAGCTGTGGCCATTGGCAACAAGGGTCTCGGTTTCCTGAACCGTGTGGGTGCCAAGGTGGTGTCGCATGTGACGCAACTGGGCGACAAGCCGCACCTCGACAAGCTCATTGGCCCCGCCAAGGTGCTGCTCGACGCATACGCTGAAGGCCGGATCAACGCGGTGTACCTGTCGTACACCAAGTTCATCAACACGGTGAAGCAAGAGCCGGTGGTTGAGCAGCTTTTGCCGCTCAAGGCCGACGCGCTCAAGGCGGATGGCGATGCCCACAGCTGGGACTACATCTACGAGCCCGATGCACAAAGCGTGATCGACGAGCTGCTGGTGCGTTACGTCGAATCCCTGATCTACCAGGCGGTGGCAGAAAACATGGCGTCCGAGCACTCAGCCCGGATGGTGGCCATGAAGGCTGCAACCGACAACGCGGGCAACGTCATTGGTGAGCTGAAACTGGTCTACAACAAGACCCGGCAAGCGGCCATTACCAAAGAACTGTCCGAAATCGTGTCCGGCGCGGCAGCCATCAGCGGCTGATCTGCCCACCCGCACTGCAAGAATCAAACTAATTGGAGCGAAATATGGCTCAAGCCCAAGGAAAAATTGTTCAATGTATCGGCGCCGTGGTCGACGTGGAATTCCCACGTGACCAGATGCCCAAGATCTACGACGCACTCAAGCTCGAAGGTCTGACACTGGAAGTGCAACAGCAGCTGGGTGACGGCGTGGTGCGTACCATTGCGCTGGGTTCCAGCGACGGTCTGCGCCGTGGCCTGATGGTCACCAACACCGGTGCTTCCATCACGGTCCCCGTGGGTAAAGCCACGCTGGGCCGCATCATGGACGTGCTCGGTCGCCCGATCGACGAACGTGGTGAAGTTAGCCAGGAGCTCACCGCTTCTATCCACCGCAAGGCCCCGGCCTACGACGAACTGTCGCCATCGCAAGAGCTGCTGGAAACCGGCATCAAGGTGATTGACCTGGTTTGCCCGTTCGCCAAGGGCGGCAAGGTGGGCCTGTTCGGTGGTGCCGGTGTGGGCAAGACCGTGAACATGATGGAACTCATCAACAACATCGCCAAGGCACACAGCGGCTTGTCCGTGTTTGCCGGTGTGGGTGAGCGTACCCGTGAAGGGAACGACTTCTACCACGAAATGGCCGATTCCGGCGTGGTGAACCTCGAGAACCTGGTCGAATCCAAAGTGGCCATGGTCTACGGTCAGATGAACGAACCCCCAGGCAACCGTCTGCGCGTTGCGCTGACCGGCCTGACCATTGCCGAGTCGTTCCGCGACGAAGGCAAGGACGTGCTGTTCTTCGTGGACAACATCTACCGCTACACACTGGCCGGTACCGAAGTGTCCGCTCTGCTGGGTCGTATGCCTTCCGCCGTGGGTTACCAGCCTACGCTGGCCGAAGAAATGGGCCGCCTGCAAGAGCGTATTACGTCCACCAAGGTGGGTTCGATCACCTCTATCCAGGCCGTTTACGTGCCAGCGGATGACTTGACCGACCCATCGCCTGCCACGACCTTTGCCCACTTGGACTCCACCGTCGTGTTGTCCCGTGACATCGCGTCGCTGGGTATCTACCCTGCTGTGGACCCACTGGACTCCACCTCGCGTCAGCTCGACCCGAACGTGGTGGGTGAAGACCACTACAACACGGCCCGCGCTGTGCAAGGTACGCTGCAACGCTACAAGGAATTGCGCGACATCATCGCGATTCTGGGTATGGACGAACTGGCTCCCGACGACAAGCTGGCTGTGGCCCGCGCCCGGAAGATCCAGCGTTTCCTGTCCCAGCCATTCCACGTGGCCGAAGTGTTCACGGGCTCGCCAGGCAAGTACGTGCCTTTGTCTGAAACCATCCGTGGTTTCAAGATGATTACCGGCGGCGAATGTGACCACCTGCCAGAACAAGCGTTCTACATGGTCGGCACCATCGACGAGGCTTTTGAGAAGGCCAAGAAAATGGCAGCGGCCTAAAGCAGGCACGGGGTAGGCCGTGCGTACCAGACAGGCCTCCCCGATCTGCTTTTACGCTGTTATTTCAACCTTTTAAGGAACCCAGATGGCAACCATTCATGTTGACGTCGTCAGCGCAGAAGAGCTGATCTTCTCCGGTGAAGCCACCTTTGTGGCCCTGCCCGGTGAAGCGGGCGAGCTCGGCATCAAGCCGCGCCACACGCCGCTGATCACGCGCATCAAGCCCGGCTCGGTGCGTATCCAGCTGGAAAACGGAACTGAAGAATTCGTGTTCGTCGCCGGCGGCATTCTGGAAGTGCAACCACATTGTGTGACCGTGCTGTCCGACACCGCGATTCGCGGCAAGGACCTGGACGAAGGCAAGGCCAGTGCGGCCCGCGCTGCTGCAGAAGAAGCACTGAAGAACGCAAGCGGCGAGCTGGACCTGGCACGTGCCCAGTCCGAACTGGCCGTGATGGCGGCGCAAATTGCTGCCCTGCGCAAGTACCGCGACAAGAAATAAGCAAACGGCGCTTGCGCCGTTGTGCCCAGAAGCCGCCCTCGGGCGGCTTTTTTTATGCCCGTTTTTATTTGCTTGCAAGTCACTTAAAACAAAAATTAGCTGAAGTTAGGTCTTGTATAGCCGAAGTCACTCGCCTAGTATTCGGCAACCCCAGCCCCGAGAGGCTGGTTGACGTGCAACCGGAGACAAAACGTGGCGCGCTGGAGTGGACTCACTGCCGATGAAATGCAGGTGCTGGACGCGACCTTCTGGTCGGGCGGCGGCTCGCGCCATGGCATGGCCGAACGGCTGGGCTTCTCGCGCAGCAAGGCCAACGGCCTGATTGCCGGTCTTGTAGAGCAAGGCCTGCTGACCGAAGCCGGCCTGCAGCAATCGTCTGGCGGCCGCCGCGCCGAAAACCTCCAACTGCATGGCAATCTGGGTGTGCTGGTCGGTGTGGACATTGGCGCCACCAGCCTTGACGTCGCAGTGCTGCGGCTCGACCTGAGCGTGATGGTGCAACGTACCGAAGTGATCGACGTGCGCCAAGGCCCTGGTGTGGTGCTCGCCCGCATGCGGGCGCTGATGCGCGACGTGCTCGCGGAGTCAGGCGCTACCGTCAAAGCAGTTGTGGGTATCGGTATTGGTGTGCCGGGCCCGGTCAACTTCGGCATTGGCCAACTGGTCAACCCGCCACTCATGCCGGGTTGGGACAGCTTCTCCATCCGCGATTACCTGCGCGAAGACTATGCCGCCCCTGTGTTTGTCGACAACGACGTCAACCTCATGGCACTGGCCGAATCCTGGCGCCTGCAGCGCTCCCTCAGCAACTTTTTGGTCATCAAGGTGGGCACCGGCATCGGCTGCGGCATCGTGTGCCACGGCGAGGTGTACCGCGGAGCCACAGGGTCGGCTGGGGACGTAGGACACATCTGCGTTGACCAGGCCGGCCCGCGCTGCCACTGCGGCAACCTCGGTTGCGTGGAAGCCATGGCCGCCGGCCCCGCCATCACACGTTTGGCCACCGAAGCCGCCGAGACGGGCCAGAGTGTGGCGCTGGCCGACATCTTGCGGGCGCAGGGCCACATCGACGCCACCGACGTCGGGCTGGCCAGCCGCGCAGGTGACGCCGCAGCCAACAGCATCATCCAGCGCGCGGGCAGCCTGATTGGGCAAATGCTCGCGTCGGTGGTCAACTTCTTCAACCCGTCGCATGTGTTCATTGGCGGCGGCATCACCCGCATCGGCCCTTTGTTTCTCGCTGCGGTGCGGCAAAGTGTGTACCAACGCTCACTGGCACTTTCCACGCGCCACCTCGAAATCCAGTACACGCCGCTCGGCGCCCAGGGCGGCGTCGTGGGCGCGGGTGTGCTGGCCATGCATGAAACCCTCAAGGCCCGGGGGGTCGCACCATGACAAACACCCACAAGGCCTCCGTGGCCGTCGAATTCGACCAGGTGGTCAAGACCTTCGGACCGGTGCAGGTGCTGCATGGCGTCAGTTTTGCGCTCGCGCCGGGCCAGGTCTATGGCCTGCTGGGTGAGAACGGCGCCGGTAAGTCCACGCTGATGAAAATCCTGTCCGGCTACGAAAGCCTGACGGGCGGCGAATTGCGCATCAACGGCCAGCCGCAGCAGTTCCGCAGCTCGCGTGACGCCGAGGCTCTGGGCATCGTGCTGATCCACCAGGAGTTCAACCTCGCCGAAGACCTGAGCGTGGCGCAGAACATCTTTCTGGGCCATGAAAAGAAGAAGGGCATCTTCCTCGACGACGCGGCCATGGAGCGCGACGCCGCTGCGGCACTTGCCGCCGTCGGCCTGCAGCTCGACCCTGCTACCCGCGTGCGCCGCCTCATCGTGGCCGAGAAGCAGCTGGTGGAGATTGCGAAGGCCATTGCCCGCAACGCGCGCCTGCTCATCATGGACGAGCCCACCGCAACGTTGACGCCCGGCGAGACCGAGCGCCTGTTCAAGCTGATCGCCCAGTTGCGCGCCGATGGCGTGACCATCGTCTACATCTCCCACAAGCTCGACGAAGTGGAGCGTGTTACCGACGAGGTGGTCGTGATGCGCGACGGCCGCTTCGTGGCCCGTGCCCCCACCGCCGAAGTGTCCCGCCAGAAGATGGCCAACCTCATGGTCGGCCGCGAGTTGGCCGACCTTTACCCGCCGCGTGATGTGGTGGTGGCAGAGGGTGCTGCGGCACTGCGGGTGCATGGTTTCTGCGTGCCCGGTTGGGCGCAGTCGGTGGACTTCGAGGTGCGCCCCGGCGAGATTCTTGGCTTCGCCGGCCTGGTCGGCGCGGGACGCACCGAGCTGTTTGAAGGCCTGCTGGGCCTGCGTCCAGCGAGTGGCAGCGTTGACATGCGGGGCCAGCCCGTGCCCGGCGGCAAAGGCTGGCGCAGCCCGGGCGACGCCGCGCGGCACGGCCTGACCTACCTCAGCGAAGACCGCAAAGGCAAAGGCTTACACGTGCACTTCGGCCTGCGCCAGAACCTGACCCTGATGGCGCTGGAGCGTTATGCCCAGCCCTGGCTCCAGCCCGAAGCCGAACGCAAGGCCCTCACCGACGCGGTGAAGGACTACGGCATCCGCACCGGCTCATTGGACGTGAAAGCCTCGTCCCTGTCCGGCGGCAACCAGCAGAAGCTGGCCCTGGCCAAAGTGCTGCAGCCCCAGCCCAAGGTGGTGGTGCTCGACGAGCCCACACGCGGCGTGGACGTGGGCGCCAAACGCGACATCTATTTCCTGGTCCAGCGACTCGCCCGCGAAGGGCTCGCGGTGATCGTTGTGTCGTCCGAACTGATGGAATTGATTGGCCTGTGCCACCGCGTGGCGGTGATGCGTGCAGGCCAGTTGGTTGCCACATTGGACGCGGCCCATTTGACTGAAGAGGAGCTCATTGCTCATGCCACCGGAACTGCAGACTCCCCCGCCGCAGCCTGACGCCGCCGCACACCGCAGCGAAGCTGCGCCCCGCTGGACCGAGCGCCTGCATGGCCTCGGGCCGGTTATCGGCCTGGTGCTGCTGTGTATCGCCGGCACGCTGCTCAACAGCGACTTCGCAACGCCCGACAACGCGCTGAACGTGCTCACCCGCACGTCCTTCATCGGCATCATCGCGGTGGGTATGTGTTTTGTGATCATCTCGGGCGGCATCGATTTGTCGGTGGGCTCGATGGCCGCGTTGATTGCGGGCAGTGTGATCATGTTCATCAACTGGGCCGGCCCGGCGCTCGGGTCGCCGATGCTGGCGGTGGTGGCGGGTGCCGCCCTGGCCGTGGTGCTGGGCGCGATGTTCGGCCTGGCCCATGGCCTGCTGATCACCAAGGGGCGCATCGAGCCCTTCATCGTCACGCTGGGCACCCTCGGTATCTTCCGCGCCTACCTCACCTACTTTGCCGACGGCGGCGCACTCACGCTCGACAACGACCTGGCCGACCTGTACGCACCCGTGTACTACGCCAGCCTGCTCGGCATTCCCGTGCCGGTGCTGGTGTTTGTGGTGGTGGCGGTGATTGGTGGTGTCATCCTGAACCGCACCGCCTATGGCCGTTACGTACAGGCCATCGGCTCCAACGAGCAGGTGGCACGTTATGCCGCTGTGGACGTGGACCGCGTGAAGATCCTCACCTATGTGCTGCTCGGCGTGTGTGTGGGCATCGCCACGCTGCTCTACGTGCCGCGCCTGGGCTCCGCGTCCCCCACCACTGGCCTGCTGTGGGAGCTGGAGGCCATCGCCGCAGTGATCGTCGGCGGCACTGCTTTGAAGGGCGGGGCGGGCAGCATCACCGGCACCGTCATCGGCGCCATCCTGCTCTCGGTCATCAGCAACATCCTGAACCTCACCAGCATCATCAGCGTGTACCTGAACGCTGCCGTGCAGGGCTTCGTGATCATCGTCGTCGCGTTCCTGCAGCGCGGGCGCCGCTAGTTTTTCCCGTTCCCGTTCCATCCACCACAAGGAGACATTTCACATGACAACTTTCACCCGTCGTATCGCTCTCACAGCCGTGGCTGCTGCAGCGCTTGCTTCCATGCCCGTACTCGCCGCCGAAAAGGTCCACGTTGGTGTGTCGATCCCGGCCGCCACCCACAGCTTCATGGGCGGCATCAACTACTGGGCCAACCAGGCCAAGAAGGATCTGGAGAAGCAGCACAAAGACCTGAAGATCACCATCAAGACAGCAGCCAACGCGCCCGAGCAGGCCAACCAGCTGCAGGACCTGTCCACCGTCAGCAAGATCAACGCACTGGTCGTGTTCCCGTTTGAATCCGCTGCGCTCACCAAGCCGGTCGCCCAGGTCAAGGCCAAGGGTGCGTATGTGACCGTGGTGGACCGCGGCCTGACCGACACCAGCGCACAAGACGCCTACGTGGCCGGTGACAACACCGCCTTTGGCAAGATCCCGGCTGAATACATCGCCAAACAGCTCGGCGGCAAGGGCAATGTGGTGGCCCTGCGCGGCATTGCCACCACGCTGGACAACGAGCGTATGGACGCCTTCAACGCCGTGCTCAAGAACTACCCCGACATCAAGCTGCTCGACGCCAAATACGCCAACTGGAACCGCGACGACGCCTTCAAGGTCACGCAGGACTACCTGACCCGCTTCAAACAGATCGACGCCATCTGGGCCGCCGACGACGACATGGCCGTGGGGGTGCTCAAGGCCATCGAGCAGGCCAAGCGCGACGACATCAAGATCGTGTTCGGCGGCGCAGGTGCCAAGGGTATGGTCAAGTCCATCATGGACGGCAAGGACAAACGCCTTGGTGCCGACGTGAGCTACTCGCCCAAGTTCATCTACGACGCGATCAAGCTCACCGCCGAAGCGCGCCTCAAGGGTGAGAAGCTGCCCGCCACGACCATCATTCCTTCGGTGCTGATCACCAAAGAGAATGCCAAGGATTTCTACTATCCGAACTCGCCGTTCTGATTGAACACCCCCAGGCTGCGCGGACTTCGTTCCGCTTCTCCTTCCCCCTTGCAGGGGGCGACACCAGCGGACTGGCAAAGCCAGATCCGCGGTGTCTGCTGGAAGGGTGCACGCCCATCGCGGCGGGCTGGGCTTTTTAAGCGAAATTGGCTTCTAGCGCACATCCGCTGTGCGCTAATAGCTATTAAAAATGTAGCGATAGTGGTTTTTTCACCATTGTCTTTTGTTCATCTGCGGTAACTACTCAGCCCACTGCATCCGGCAGTGTGAGGCGCGCTTGTCCTTCCAGCAGACACCGTGGAACTGGCTCCGCCAGGCCACTGGTGTCGCCCCCTGCAAGGGGGGTGGCGAGAGCGAAGCGAAGCCTGGGGGTGATTACCATTCACAAGGTTTTTCCATGGCACGCCCCGTCACTCTTTTCACTGGCCAGTGGGCCGACCTGCCGCTGGCCGAGCTGGCACCCTTGGCGCGCAGCATGGGGTATGACGGGCTGGAGCTGGCCTGCTGGGGCGACCATTTCAACGTGCAGCAGGCACTGGCCAGCGACACCTATGTGCGCGACAAATGGGCGCTGCTCAAGGCGCATGGGCTGCAGTGTTTTGCCATTGGCAACCACCTGGTCGGCCAGGCCGTGTGTGACCTGATCGACGAGCGCCACCAGTCCATCCTGCCCGACCATGTGTGGGGTGATGGTGAGGCGGAAGGCGTGCGCCAGCGCGCGGCGGCCGAACTGGCCGACACGGCGCGTGCGGCGGCCAAGTTTGGTGTCAAGACCGTCACCGGCTTCACTGGCTCGTCCGTTTGGCACGCCACCTATGCGTTCCCGCCCACCACGCAGGCGTTCTGGGATAAGGGTTTTGCCGACTTCGGCCGGCGTTTCACGCCCATCCTCGACGTGTTCGAGCAGCACGACATCAACTTCGCGCTCGAAGTGCACCCCACCGAAATCGCCTTCGACATCGCCTCCAGCCAGCGCGCCATCGACGCGGTGAACGGCCACCGCCGCTTCGGCTTCAACTTCGACCCGAGCCACCTGGCCTACCAGGGCGTGGACTACGTCAAGTTCATTCGCCTGTTCCACGACCGCATCTACAACGCCCACATGAAGGACGTGTGGTGGGGCAAGGGTGACGGCACCGTGGGTGTCTTTGGCGGCCACACCAGCTTTGGCGACGCGCGCCGCTTCTGGGACTTCCGCAGCGTGGGCCGCGGCATGGTCGACTTCGAATCCATCATCGTTGCGCTCAACGACATTGCTTACGCAGGCCCGCTCAGCGTGGAATGGGAAGACAGCCGTATGGACCGCGTACACGGCGCGACGGAAAGCGCAGCGTTCTGCAAACGGCTCGACTTCAAGCCCGCAGCAGGCGCCTTCGACGCCGTGTTCGCCAAGGAAAACCAATGAGCCATGCAGCACGCAAACTGCGCTACGCCATGGTCGGCGGCGGGCGCGACGCCTTCATCGGCTCCGTGCACCGCAAGGCCGCCGCACTCGACGGCCAGATCGAGCTGGTGGCCGGTGCGCTGTCATCCAGCCCCGACAAAGCCCGCGCCTCGGGCCGCGACCTGTTCCTGGCCGACGACCGCAACCACGGCGACTGGCAAAGCCTGCTGGCCGACGAGCTGCAGCGCCCGCCGCATGAGCGCATCGACTTCGTGAGCATCGTCACCCCCAACCACGTGCACTTCCCCGTGGCCCAGGCCTTTGTCGAAGGGGGCTTCCATGTGGTGTGCGACAAACCGCTGGTGCACACATCTGCCGAAGCCGAGGCGCTGGTCGCCGCCGTGGCGCGCGCAGGCACCGTGTTTGGCGTCACCTACAACTACACCGGCTATCCCCTGGTGCGCCAGGCGCGCGAGATGGTGCAGAGCGGCCAGCTGGGCCGCGTGCGCAAGGTCGTGGTGGAGTACCAGCAGGGCTGGCTGGCGACCGCTCTGGAGCAGACCAGCAGCGGCAACAAACAAGCCGACTGGCGCACCGACCCCGCCCGCAGCGGCGCAGCCGGTGCACTGGGCGATATCGGCACCCATGCCGAGAACCTCATCCACACCATCACCGGGCTGGAGGTGGAAAGCCTCTGCGCCGAGCTGGGCGCGCTGGTCGAAGGCCGCAGCCTGGACGACGACGGCACCGTGCTGCTGCGTTTTGCCGGCGGCGCACGCGGCACGCTGGTCGCGTCGCAGATCAACACCGGGATGGAGAATGAGCTGCGTGTGCTCGTGTCCGGCACGCTGGGCACGCTGCAGTGGCAGCAAGAGCAGCCCAACGAGTTGGTCTACCTGCCCCACGACGGCCCACGCCAGATACTCACCCGCGGCTCACCCTGGCTGTGTGAGGCCGCCCAGCGCGCCAGCCGCCTGCCCAGCGGCCACCCCGAGGGTTTCATCGAAGCCTTCGCCAACGTCTACGCCGGTGTAGCCGCCGACATCCGCGCCCGGCTGGCGGGCGCCGTGGCCGACCCGCTTGCTGCCGACTACCCGCGTGTGGAAGACGGTGCCCGGGGCGTGCGCTTCATCGAGCGTGCCGTGGCCTCGGCGGCGAGTGAGGCCAAGTGGACGGCGTGGTGAGATTCATGCTGTTTTTGGCATAAAAATGGCGTGTAGCCCATATCCAATAAGCGCAGTAAGCTATTGAATTGGTAGCGAATGACGTTGCGGTCAATGGGGTGTTTGCGCACGGTGGCGCTGGCACGCAGCGCTATAGTGGGGCCCACAAAAACGTGCCGGGTTTCATGGAAAATTTATACCTGTCCTTTTGCACAGCCAATCCCCTTGAAAGCCACCAGGCAAATGGGTTGCGGCGATTTTTCTCAAAAGATGTATCGTCACAGCCCGGATGTATCCACCGTGTTTTGCCGTCTACATTGCGTTGGGCATTTTTTGATTCCGAAGGAGGATAACTTATGGGTGATTGGGATCGAATGTTTGGTTGTGACGTCAGCGCAGAGTCTGTTATTGACAGCATCAATAGAGACTACTTTGCGGGGCAGAGGCGGAGAGAGCGAGAAGCCCACGCATCCAGAAAGAAAGAATTTAGCACCTTTCAAGAGGCGTCAAACTGGTCAAAGAGTAACGGAGGAAAGCCCTTCAAGAGATCCCCAGACGGAAATGGATTTACCGAGGTATGAAGAAGTGGATTTATAACAAAGCATCAGTGATTTTCTGGATCACGCTTGCCATCTACATCCTCATATGGCTAACAGTCTCTTACGTTGGCGTCTATGTTACGTATGTAGCAGGCCCAGTCTTGGTAGTGTCTGGTGCTGTTGCTTGGCTGACATCTCCAAGTGAAGATGCCTAACTCAGGGCGTTGGACCGCTCGATGAGTTATGGTCACGCCCGATCTACTTTCCTCCTGGAGTCGCACGAAGCAGTACTTGCTGCAGGCAAAGGCGCTCATCGCGCCTATGCCAACAACGACCATCGCACTTGACGAAGTAGCTGAGTTTCTTGAGCACAACGAACTCGGTATTGCTGGTGACTGGCTAAGATCAATTGCGGAGGAAACCAACTGGGAATCCGTCGAAATCTTGAAGCTGCTCGCGTTGGCGGAGGCGAGCATGGGACGTTTGGGGAAACAACAAGTCCTGGACCAGCGGCTGACACAACTCCTCGGACATGCGCATGAAACGAAGCTGCCCACGGCTTAATTGGTCAGCCCAAACGTACACACAACAGCAGGTTGCCGCTACGCGGCAACCTGCTGCGTGTCTAACGTTCTCTATTGAATATCTCGGCTTCTAGCCGGCCTACACCTTCCCGTAACACCCATTCTGCTGGTCCAGCACAGCCGCACCTTTCGCCACGCTGTCCAGCGTCTGCAGGATTGATGGATTCTGGTCACCCAGCAGGCACAGCTTGTTGTCATTCGGCTTGGCCCAGGCGACGTAGGAGGTAGGACGTAGTGCCCGTGACGGTGCGCCATACACCCCAATGTGCGGCCACGGTAGCGTCGCTTTCGATCCGCGAGAAGGTCACCGTGCCGACCGGGCTCACCAGCGCCGAGCCTGCCGGCCTCCCAGGGGGCTGCGCAGAGGCGTCAGCCCAGCACCGGTGCGTCCGGCAATTCGTTCGGGTTGGGTTGGCTGGCGCCTGCAGCATCCACGGCGGGGAAGTGTTCCACCAGCACGGCGGACACCTCTTCCAGCGCTTGGGTCAGGCCGTCTTCGTAGCGGTTGCCGCGGAACGCATCGGCCATACGTGTGACGACCATCTGCCAGTGGTGGTTGGGCACATGGGCGTCGATACCGCGGTCGGCCACCAGCTCGATCGCGTGTTCGGCCAGCATCAGGTAGATGAGCACGCCGTTGTTCTGTGCGGTGTCCCACACGCGTAGTTTGCTGAACATCATCACCGCACGTTCGCGCGTGTCGGCACCGCGCCAGAGGTAACTGGATGGCAGACTGGACTCGACGTAAATACGAATTTCGCCCGTGTGGCGCTGCTCACTGGCGGCCACACGCTCCATCAGGCGCTGCACCATGTCAGCCGGGATGGCGCGGCGCGTGTCGGTGGTGTCCTGGCTGCGGTGGCGCAGCACACGGAAGAAGGTTTTGAACCAGTTCGCCACCATCACCAGTCTCCCGAGGCGCCGCCGCCGCCAAAATTGCCGCCGCCACCCGAGCTGAATCCGCCACCTCCGCCGCCGGACGAACCCCCACTCCAGCCGCCGCCACCTCCGCCACCGCTCCAGCCACCCCCACCACGCCGGGTGGTGGGCAGCATGGCCCCGGTGGCCGCACCAAACAGCGTGACGACCAGCGCCAGGATGCCCGCGACGGCCGCAATGGCGATGCTGGACGTGACCACAAAGGCCGCAATACCCGCGCCGCCGCCCATCACCACGGCACCGAGTTTGTTGCCCAGGATGGAGCGCACGATGGCACCGCCGATGAATACGGCAAAAAAGAGGAAGATGGCCAGGTCCTGCCAGCCCATGCCTGTGTCGCTGGCATTGTTGGTATTGCCAGAAGCCTCACCGTTGCCGCTGCTGCTGTTTTCCCACTGCGGCGCGGGCAGGGCCTCGCCATTGATGAGGCCGGTGAGCTGGTCCACCGCCGCGTTGATGCCGCCCGCAAAGTCGCCCGCACGGAACAGCGGTTTCATGGTCTCGTCGATGATGCGCGCCGCCAGTACGTCGGGCACGGCCCCTTCGAGTGTTTTGGCGGGCGCAATCCGCATCTTGCGGTCGTCTTTGGCCACCAGCAGCAGCACACCGTCACCCACGTCCTTGCGGCCGATCTTCCAGGTGTCGCCCACGCGCTGGGTGTAGCTGGCAATGTCTTCGGGCGCGGTAGTGGGCACCATCAGCACCACCACCTGCGAACCCTTGGCCTTCTCGAGGGCGCTGAGTTTGGCCTCCAGTGCCTTCTTCTGCGTGGCGTCCAGTGTGCCGGTCTGGTCGATCACGCGGGCCGTCAGGGCGGGCACGGGCAGCACCGACTGGGCCCAGGCGGTGCTGCCCAAGGCTGCTGCTAAAAAAGTAGCGGCAAGCGCACGCCAGAAGAGCGCTAGAGGCATATTTTGTTTAAAGAAAACTTATTTCTTCGGGGCACCAAAGTCCACGCTGGGCGGCGTGGAAATCTGCGCTTCGTTCTGCACCGTGAAGCTGGGCTTGGGGGCGTAGCTGAACACCTTGGCCGTCAGGTTGGTGGGGAAGCTGCGGGCCAGCACGTTGTATTCCTGGATGGTGTCGATGTAGCGGTTGCGTGCCACGGTGATGCGGTTTTCCGTGCCTTCGAGCTGCACGCGCAGGTCGCGGAAGCCCTGGTTGGCCTTGAGATCGGGGTAACGCTCCACCGTCACCATCAGGCGGCTCAGCGCGCTGCTGAGTTCACCCTGCGCGGCCTGGAACTTGGCAAAGGCTTCGGGGTTGTTCAGCGTCTCGGGGGTCACCTGCATGGAGGTGGCCTTGGCGCGCGCCTCCACCACCTTGGTCAGCGTCTCTTGCTCGAAGTTGGCCTCACCCTTCACGGTGTTGACGATGTTGGGGATCAGGTCGGCGCGGCGCTGGTACTGGTTCAGCACCTCGCTCCAGGCGGCCTTGCTCTGTTCGTCCAGGCGCTGGAAGTCGTTGTAGCCGCAGCCGGTCAGGGCCAGCACGGTGGTGAGGATCAAAAGTACACGTTTCATGGAATCTCCTGGGGGAACAGGTTGCAGGGGCCGCGTCGGCGATGGCGCACATTGTCGCCGCAGACCGCCTGGTTTCAGCGGGGGCCCACGTAGGCGGATGCCGCTGTCTGCTGCGGGATGCCACCAAAGCACGGCAAAATCAGCGATCCACGGCCCACACCACCCCCCATGACCAAAGCCAAACTCCGCGCCGCCACTGTGGGCGGCACTGCCGACGACATCGAAGCCGCGTTTTACGAAGCGCTGCAAAAAGGCGACATCGAGCTGCTGATGGCCTGCTGGGCCGACGAGGACGATGTGGTCTGTGTACACCCCGGCGGCCCGCGGATGGTGGGGGTGGGGGCCATCCGGGCGGGCTTCGAGGCCATGTTTGCACACGGCACCATCCGCGCGCGTATCGACCGGGTGCGCAAGGTCGAGTCCCTCGCCAGCGCCGTGCACAACGTGCTGGAGCATGTCGAGGTGCTGCTGCCCGACGGCCCGCGTGAAGCCTTTGTGATCGCCACCAACGTGTACCACAAGACCGCCCAAGGCTGGCGCATGGTGGCCCACCACGCCAGCCCCGGCACTTCCAAAGAAGTGCAGGAGTCGGACGTGCCACAACCCATGTTGCATTGATGGGTCAAACAGTGCTCCAGCGCCCGTGTGGCGAGCGCAAGATGCTATGAATTACGAAGCGCCAGCCTGGTTGCCCGGTGGCAACCTGCAGACCATTTGGCCCGCCCTGTATGGGCGGCGGGTGTTTGGGCCGCCGCCGCAGTACCGGCGGGAGCGGTGGGACACGCCGGACGCGGACTTTGTGGATGTGGACTTTCTGGCCACGGCACCCGCGTTGCCGGGTGTGGTGCGGCCGCTGCTGGTGCTGTTCCACGGGCTGGAGGGCTCGTCGCGCAGCCACT
The DNA here is from genome assembly GCA_026314275.1 of Comamonadaceae bacterium AAW. GTDB lineage: Bacteria > Pseudomonadota > Gammaproteobacteria > Burkholderiales > Burkholderiaceae_C > JAGOEY01. Next base: position 1,367,366 of record CP111109.1, on the reverse strand, counting down.
ATGCCGAGGCCTTTGCCGACGTGGCACATGCGCAGGGCTGGGACTATGCGGTGCCGCATTTCCGGGGCTGCAGCGGCGAGATCAATGTGGGGCCACGGGCCTACCATTCGGGCGATTTTGAAGAGATTGGCTGGGTGCTGCGCCGCCTGCGTGCGGGCCACGCGGCTGGGGCACCGCTGGTGGTCGTGGGGGTGTCGCTGGGCGGCAACGCCTTGCTGCGCTGGGCCGAGGAGGCGGGTGGCACTGCGGCCACCACGGTGGCCAGTGTGGCGGCGGTGTCGTCGCCCATCGACCTGGCGGCGGGGGGCTGGGCGATCGGGCGGGGCTTCAACCGGCAGGTGTACACCCGGATGTTCCTGCGCAGCATGAAACCCAAAGCCCTGGCCAAACTGGCGCAGTTTCCCGGCCTGTTCGACCGCGCGGCGATGCTGGCGGCGCGTGACCTGTACGCGTTCGACAACCTCTTCACCGCACCCTTACACGGCTTCAAAAGCACCGAAGACTACTGGGGCCGTGCGTCGGCCAAGCCGCACCTGCACCAGATCCAGATTCCGGCGCTGGTGGTGAACGCCCGCAACGACCCTTTTGTCCCTGCCTGGAGCCTGCCGCACCAGAACAATGTGGGCCGCCATGTGACACTGTGGCAACCCGCACACGGCGGCCATGTCGGCTTTCCCCAGGGCCGTTTGCCCGGCCACGTGCGCGCCATGCCTGACGCCGTGGCCGGTTGGCTGGCCGCACATGCCGGTTTCCCTTTTGTTCCCACACCGGAGTAAAAAACCATGGACGACATCGTCAAAGCCGCTTTGGCCAAATGGCCCAACGTGCCGCACTGTTACGGCTGGCTGGGGCTGGATGCGCGGGGCAACTGGTATATGCGCGATGACAAGACGCAAGCACAGGGCCCGTTTCTGCAGAGCAAGGGCTCGCTGCTGCGGCACGACAAGCTGATCGACTTCATCCAGCGCAACTACGAGGCCGATGCCGAAGGCCGCTGGTTCTTCCAGAACGGGCCGCAGCGTGTGTATGTGGAGCTGGAGGCCACGCCGTACATCTGGCGCATTGGTGACGACTTTGCTGTCACCGCACACAGCGGCCCAACCGCCCAGGTGCGCAGCTGCCTGGTGGACGACACCGGCCGGGTGTATCTGGACGCTGACATCGGTTTTGGCCTGGTGCACACCCTCGACGTGGGGCAGCTCGCCAACGCGGTGGAGCAGGGGCTGTGGCAACCGCAGGAGGTGCTGGCCAGCCACTTGCCAGAGCGCTTTGGTTACGTGCCCAGCCCGGCAGCGGAGCAGGGGTTGCTTCCAAAAACATAGCTGCATGCGCACACCCAGCGGGCGCTAGAGCTATTTTTAATGCAAAAAAGCCGGTTATCAACCGGCTTTTTCGATGGGCACCAGCACACAGGTGCCAGTGCGGCAGGAAGGCTTACTTGGCGGCAGAAGCAGCGTCGGCCGCCGGTGCTGCGCCGTCCGCAGCGGGTGCGGCAGGCTGCTGGGGCACGTCGAACTTGCCACCGGCTGCGTTGGCCATGTAGACCACACCGCGGGCGATTTCGAGATCGTTGAAGTCACCACCACCCTGCGGGGCCATGGCCCCCTTGCCAGCCAGCGAGGAGTGCACCAGCGCTTCCAGGCCGGTCTTGAGGCGCGGGCCCCAGGCGGCTACATCTTCAAACTTGGGCGCACCCGCAGCGCCGGTGGCGTGGCACGCGGCGCATTGCACCTTGTAGACCTCGGCACCTTCACGCAGCGGGCGGTTGGCGTCGCGGATCTCGACCGTGCCGACCTTCTGGATCCGTTCGGTGATGGACTTTTCGCTGTCCACCGTGCCAGGCGCGGTTTTGTTGGCCGACGTGACGTACAGCACCAGCCCGATGATGGCAAAAATGGGCACTACAAACGAGAAAAACGCCGCGAGCAGCAGTTGCTTGGGGGTCTTGATCGGGCCGGTGTGGGCCTCTTCGTGCGCGGGTTCGTTGTGGTTGTCGCTCATGGCGTCCTCAAATCAATCGTGGGGGCTGGCAAATTAACCCTTGATTATAGAGGCCGATGCCAGTGGGTCTTGGGCCCATGGCATCGGCAGTGCGCATCAGGGCTGCGCAGCAGGCGTGGCAGGTTCTGTCCAGCCGCCGCCCAGGGTCTTGTAAAGAACGACCTGGTTCTGCGTCTGGGCCAGACGGGTTTGCACCACGGCCTGTTCGATGCTGAACAGCGAACGCTGGGCGTCGAGCTGGTCGAGGTAACTGGCCACACCGTTGGTGTAACGCAGGTCGGTCAGCTTCAGGCGTTTGGCCTCGGCCGTCTGCTGGGCCTGCTGCGCGGTCAGCTGGGTGCCCAGCGTGGCTTCCCCGGCCAGTGCGTCGGACACTTCGCGGAAAGCGGTCTGGATTGACTTTTCGTACTGGGCCACGGCCATCGAGCGTGCGACCTGGGCCGAGTCCAGCCCCGCCTGGTTGCGGCCCGCGTCAAAGATCGGCAGCAGCAGCTGGGGCGCCAGCGTGAAGCCCCAGGCCCCACTCTTGAACAGGCCCGACAGTTCGCTGCTGGCCGTGCCGACCGAGGCGGTCAGGGCGATACGCGGGAAAAAGGCCGCACGCGCTGCGCCGATGTTGGCGTTGGACGCGATCAGCAGCTGTTCGGCCTGGCGGATGTCGGGGCGGCGTACCAACAGATCTGACGGCAGGCCTGCGGGCAGCGGGGCCATGGCCGGCGCAGTGGCCAGCCGCGAGCCCGGGATGCTGCTGCGCACGGTGTCGGGCAGGGCCTGGCCGAGCAGCAGCACCAGCGCGTTTTCGTCCTGCGCGCGCAGGCGTTGCTGCTGCGCCAGGGTGGCACGCGCCGCCTGCACCAGACCGTCCGCCTGGTGGTATTCCAGCTCGGACGCCACACCGTTGTCAAAGCGCACTTTGGACAGCTTGAGCGACTCTTCCCGTGTGCCCAGGGTGCGGCGCGAGATTTCTTGCAGCTCTTCGTCGGCCAGCAGGGTGTACCAGCCGTTGGCCACTGCCGCCACCAGGCTGATCTGCGTGTTCTTGCGGGCTTCTTCGGTGGAGAAGTACTGGGCCAGCGCCTGTTCCTTCAGGCTGGCAACCCGGCCGAAGAAGTCGATTTCCCACGACGACACGGCCAGGCCCACCTGGAAGGTGTTGGCGTAGTCGCCGTTGGTGTTGGGCTGGCGGGTGCCTGCCACCACACCATTAACCGTGGGGTACTGGTCGGCGCGGCGAATCTGGAACTGCGCACGTGCCTGTTCGATGTTCAGCACGGCAACACGCAGGTCGCGGTTGTTCTCCAGCGCAATCGCGATCAGCTGTTGCAGGCGCGGGTCGGCAAAGTAGTCCTTCCAGGCCAGGTCGGCGGCAGCCACGCCGCCCACCGGAGCTGCCTGGGCCAGCGGGAAGGCCGTGGCGACGGGCGCCGCGGGCCGCTCGTAGGTCGGGATCATGCTGCAGCCCGCCAGCACGCAGGCTGCTGCAACCAGCGTCAGGCGGCGGGGTGCCAAAGCGGTGGCAAGCGTTGTCATGGCGGTCATTCGTTGGCTGTTCTTAAGCATGGTCGGGTTCCTCCCGGTGCTGGTGCGCCTGTTTGGCGTTCAGCTCCTGCTGGCGCTTGCTTCCCTTGAAGAAGCCGCGCACCAGCACAAAGAACACCGGCACAAAAATCACGGCAAAAACGGTGCCGGTGATCATGCCGCCCACCACGCCGGTGCCGATGGCACGTTGGCTGGCCGAGCTGGCACCGGTGGCGATGAACAGGGGCATCACCCCCAGCGTGAAGGCCATCGAGGTCATGATGATCGGGCGGAACCGCAGGTGGGCGGCTTCCAGCGCGGCGTCAAACACACTCTTGCCTTCGGCCTGCAGGTCCTTGGCGAACTCGATGATCAGAATCGCGTTCTTGGCCGACAGGCCGATGATGGTCACCAGGCCAATCTGGAAGTACACGTCGTTGGACAAACCACGCCCCAACGTACCGAGCACCACACCCAGCACACCCAGCGGCACCACCAGCAGCACCGCGAACGGGATCGACCAGCTTTCGTACAGCGCGGCCAGGCACAGAAACACCGCCAGGATCGAGAACGCGTACAGGATCATGGCCTGGGAGCCGGCGAGCTTTTCTTCGCGGGACTGGCCGGTCCATTCGTAGCCAAAACCTTCGGGCAACTGGGCCGCGAGCTTTTCCATCTCGGCCATCGCGTCGCCGGTGCTCAGGCCCGGTGCAGCGTCACCGGCGATCTTCATCGCGGGGTAGCCGTTGTAGCGCGTCGTTTGCATGGGGCCTGTGATCCAGCGGGTGCTGGCGAAGGTGGACATCGGTACCACCTGGCCCTTGTTGTTGAGCACCGGCAGCGCCAGGATTTGCTCGGGCTGCATCCGTGACTCGGCATCGGCCTGCACCACCACGCGCTGCAAACGACCCTGGTTCGGGAAGTCGTTGATGTAGCTCGAACCCAGGGCGCTGGACAGCGCGCTGCTGATGCTGTCAAAGCCCACACCCAGCGCATTGGCCTTGTTGCGGTCGATGTCGATCTGCATCTGCGGCGCGTCTTCCATGCCGTCAGGGCGCACACCGGCCAGCACCTTGCTTTGGGATGCCATGCCCAGCAACTGGTTGCGGGCACCCAGCAGAGCGGCCTGGCCCTTGCCGCCGCGGTCTTGCAGGCGGAAGGTGAAGCCGGTGGCGTTGCCCAGTTCAGGAATGGGTGGGGGGCTCAACGCGAAGATAAACGCGTCACGCACCCCCATCAGTGCACCAAAGGCGCGGCCTGCAACGGCCTGGGCCGAATGCTCGGCACCGTGGCGCTCGGACCAGTCCTTCAGCATCACGAAGGCCAGGCCCGCGTTCTGCCCCTGGCCCGAGAACGAGAAGCCTGCCACGGTCACGATGGCTGACACTTCCGGCTGGGCCAGCATGAAACCTTCGACCGATTCCAGCGCGGCCTGGGTACGTTCCTGCGCAGCACCGGCGGGCAACTGCACGTTGGCAATGATGTAACCCTGGTCTTCGTTCGGCAGGAACGAGGTGGGCAGGCGGGTGTACACCAGCCCCACCACGGCGACCAGCAGGGCATAGATGATCATCATGCGGCCCGAGCGGCGCAGCATGCGGGACATGAAGCTTTCATAGCCTTTGGTGGTGCGCTTGAACACGCGGTTGAACCAGCCGAAGAAACCCTTCTTCTCCAGGTGGTGCCCGGCCTCGACCGGCTTGAGCAGCGTGGCGCACAAGGCCGGTGTCAGCGACAGCGCCAGGAAGGCCGAGAACGCAATGGCTGTGGCCATGGTGGCCGCAAACTGGCGGTAGATGTTGCCGGTGGAGCCCGCAAAGAAGGCCAGCGGCACAAACACCGAGATCAGCACCACGGTCACCCCAATGATGGCGCCCGAGATCTGGCCCATGGCCTTGCGGGTCGCCTGCAGCGGCGGCAGGCCTTCTTCGCTCATGATGCGCTCGACGTTTTCGACCACCACGATGGCGTCGTCCACCACGATACCGATCACCAGCACCATACCGAACATGGTCAGCACGTTGATCGAGAAACCCATGGCCAGCAGCGCACCAAACGTGCCCAGCAATGCAATCGGCACCACGATGGTCGGGATGATGGTGTAGCGCCAGTTCTGCAGGAACAGGAACATCACCAGGAACACCAGTGCAATCGCTTCGAGCAGTGTGTTCACCACCTTTTCAATCGACACGGTGATGAAGGTCGAGCTGTCGTAGGGCACGGCGTAACTCACACCCTGCGGGAAGAACTGCTGCAGTTCACCCAGGCGTTTTTTCACGGCGGTGGCCGTGGCCAGCGCATTGGCGGTGGGGGTCAACTGCACACCCATACCCACGGCGGGTTTGCCGTTGAAACGGGCGCTGGTGGCGTAGGTTTGTGCACCCAGCTCGATGCGGGCCACGTCCTTCAGGCGCACCGACGAGCCATCGGTGTTGGCGCGCAACACGATATCGCCAAACTGCTCAATGCTGCTCATCTGGCCCTGCACCACGATCGGTGCAGTGACGGTCTGCCCCACGATGTTGGGCAGGTCACCCAGGTTGCCTGCGGACACCTGCGCGTTCTGTGCCCGGATGGCGGCGTTGACCTGGTCCAGCGACAGATTAAAACCCTTGAGTTTGGCCGGGTCCACCCAGACGCGCATGGCCTGTTCAGAGCCGAACTGGGTGACCGAACCCACGCCGGGCAGGCGCTGCAGCTCGGGCACCACGTTGCGTGCGGCATAGTCGTTGAGCTGGTCGATGGTGACGGCCGGATTGTCGGACGACAGCATGGCAAACAGCAGGAAGTTGGAGGCCGACTTCTCGACACGCACCCCTTGCTGTGTCACCACGGCGGGCAGGCGCGGCGTGGCGCGGGCCAGCCGGTTCTGCACGTCCACCTGGGCCATGTCGACGTCGGTGCCGGGCTCGAAGCTCAGCGTGATCGATCCGGTACCGTTGGCCTGGCTGGTGGCCTCCATGTAAGCCAGACCGGTTGCGCCGTTCATTTCCCGCTCGATCACGGACAGAACGCTGTTTTCCAGCGTCTGGGCAGTGGCACCAGGGTAGGCGGCAGAAATCTGGATCGTGGGCGGTGCCACGGTAGGGTACTGCGCCACTGGCAACTGGGTGATGGACACCGCGCCCACCACCATGATGAAAATAGCGATCACCCACGCAAAGATGGGACGCTCGATAAAGAACTTGGCCATGTGCCGCGCTCCTTATGGCTTGGCAGCCGAGGCTGCAGACGCTGCGGGGGCCGCGGCGGATGCTGCAGCGGCCGGAGCCTTGGCTGCACCCAGGGGCTGCCAAGGCACGGGTTTGACCACGATCGGGTCACCGGGCTTGCCACGTGGCAGCTTCTGGAAGCCGTCCACCATCACCTTGTCGTCGGCTTTCAGGCCTTCCAGCACGACCCACTGGTTGCCTTGCGCCGGGCCGAGCTTGACTGGGCGTGGTGTGAGATGGTTGTCAGCACCCACCACCATGACGGTGTCGCCCTGGCTGGAACGGGTCACGGCCTGCTGTGGCAGCAGCACGGCACCACCGGCCTGGGCCTGCTCCAGGCGCACGCGCACAAACAGGCCCGGCAGCAGGCGTTTTTCGGGGTTGGGCACTTCGGCGCGCAGGGTGACCTGGCCACTGGTGGCGTCCACCGTCAGATCGGTGAACAGCAAGCGGCCCTTGCTGGGGTAGGGTGTGCCGTCTTCCAGCACGATGCTGACACTGGCTGCGTCTGCGCCCGAGGCGCGTTTGAGCAGGCCGGAATCCATCGCCTGGCGCAGGCGCATGGTGTCGGACGCGGACTGCGTGAAATTCACGTACATCGGGTCGATCTGCTGGACCACGGCCAGTTGGGTGGATTCGGTCTGGCTCACCAGCGCACCTTCCGTCACCAGCGCGCGGCCGATACGGCCCGCGATCGGTGCGGTAACGGCCGTAAAGCCCAGGTTGATACGCGCCGTGGTGGCATTTGCCTTGGCTGCCGCCAGGTTGGCCTGGGCTGTTTTTTGGGAGGTCACGGCATTGTCATAGTCCAGCCTGCTGACGGCGTTGAGCTCCACCAGCGGCTTGTAACGCTGCACCAGGGCCGTGGTTTGGGCCACAGTGGCTTCGGCCTGCGCCACGCTGGCCTGGGCACTTTCCATGGCGGCGCGGTACGGGGCATCGTCAATCTGGAACAGGGCCTGGCCCGCCTTCACATCGCTGCCTTCGGTGAACAGGCGTTTTTGCAGGATGCCAGTGGACCGGGCGCGCACCTGCGCAACCCGTGAAGCTTCCAGCCGGCCGGGCAACTCATTGACCAGGCCAATACTGCCCGGGGTCACGGTCACCACCCCCACTTCCGGTGGCGGAGGCGCGCCACCTCCGGCGGGCACTGCCGCGTCATTTTTGGCACCACACGCGGCCAGCAGCAAAGCGCTGGCCAGCACGGCCGCCGCACACGACACGGCAGACCGGGTCATACGTGCGGACAGGGGAGAAGACGAGGAATCAGATGGGGCATCGCGCAAGGCAGACATGGATTTCCTTCCAGCGGAAAAAATGGAAAAGCGCAGCCGGGCAACTGCGCAATCAGGTGTTTGAGGGCATGTTACGCACAAGACGCACCAAAGCCTAAGGGTATTTAAGGGTTAACCCGGCGCAGTATACATACAATGATGAATGTATGTGGGTTGTCCCAGTGTGAAGAGGGGCATGACGATGCACTTCAGCAGGCAAACAAATTTTGGTTACAAAGACCGTTGCCTGCGCTGTACCTGGAAATTTTGCTTACCAAAAAGGTTGTATGGCCCGTCGAACCAAGGAAGATGCCGCCGAAACGCGCAGCCGCTTGCTGGGCGCTGCGGAGCGCCTGTTTTCAGAGAAAGGGGTGTCGCGCACCTCGCTCAACGACATCGCCATCGCCGCAGGCACCACGCGTGGTGCGATCTATTGGCACTTCAAGGACAAGGCGGATCTGTTTAACGCCATGATGGAGCGCGTCACGCTGCCACTGGAGTCCGCCCTCAGCCGCGTGGACACACACCACAGCACCGACCCCCTGGACGACATCACAGCAGCCATGCGTAATGCGCTGTACCTGACTGCCAACGACGCGCAGGTGCGCCGGGTGTTTGAAGTGGCCACCCTCAAGGTGGAGTATGTGGATGACCTGCTCGCCGTAAAGCAGCGCCACCTGGACGTGCGCAACAAATGCCTGCTGCACCTGCAGGGCGTTTTGGCCCGCGCGTCCCAGCACTACGGCGTGGTGTTGCCCTTGCCTGTAGACATGGCGGCCCAGGGCTTACACGCCATCGTCAGTGTGCTGCTGCAGAACTGGCTGCTCGACCCGGCGGCCTTCGATCTGGTCGCCACCGGGCAGGCCGTGATGGACGCCTACCTTGCCGGTTTGGGGTTCCCGCAACGCTCCACAAACGTGTTGGGCCAGCAGGCCTTGCAATAGGCGATAATCACAGGCTGTCTTGCAGACCATGCGGCTGTAGCTCAGTGGATAGAGTATTGGCCTCCGAAGCCAAGGGTCGTGGGTTCGATCCCCGCCAGCCGCACCATTATTTGATTTGACGCTCCGGGTTCTCTGGAGCGTCCTCCCCCTCCCTCACATTGACCAGCGCGGCAGCTCTGGCACTTTTTTCATGCGGCGGCCGATCAACCGATGCCGTACGTGATCCGTTGCAGGCGGTTGATGGACGGGGTGCGCGGGCTGGCCTGGTTGCACAGCGCATCCACCACATACGAGCAGCAGAATTCAAGGGAAAAGCGAGCTTTGCGTACGCCAGTGCTGCGGGGTTTGCTATATTTTTTAAGAGAAAAATGGGCCATGCTACTTGCCGTGCCGGGTACATGGTTTTGATTCCATTACATTTGCCAGCACGCTTTTTCCGAGATTTCCATGAAAAAAACCACTCTGACGGTTGTTGCCGTTGTCGCCGCCGTGTCGCTGGCTGTTATGCAGGTGTCGCTGGTGACCGTTGGCCATTCGGGCGGTGGCTCGACCACGCTGGTTCTGCGCTCGCAGGCCCCGTCCCAGGCCAGCAGCCAGGGCCCGGGTTTTGACACCTTCAATTTCTTCGAGTCCGACGAACACCTATGCGCCAAGGCGGGCCCTTCGCGCGCTGCATGTGAGGCCGCACTGGCCGCTGCCGTGGCAGAACACGGCCTGTTCAAGCTGCCCTACATCGGTGCCGTCAAAAGCCTGAGCCATTTGGCCGATTGAAGGCCGACTAGCCCCGCGTGGCGGGTGCTGCCCGCCTATGATGGCTTCCTACCTGCGCCTACCGCCTCCGGGGGCGCAGTTCTATGGACCCACCATCAATGACCAGCCCGCTTCCCGCGCACCACCGGCAATTTGACGAACTTGGCGCCCATCTCGCGCAGCAGTCGGGGCAGCGGGGTGTGTATTTCGGGGTTTGGGCACCCCACGCACGCACGGTGGCGGTGGTGGGGGACTTCAACGGCTGGCAGCCCGCACCCCTGTCGCCCGCCCATGACGGATCGGGCCGCTGGACCGGGTTTGTGGCCGGTGCCCAGGCCGGTGACTGCTACAAATACCGCATCGAAACGGCTGACGGCCAGTTCCTTGACAAGGCCGACCCCTTCGCCTTGTGCAGCGAAAGCCCGCCCCGCACCGCGTCCCGCGTCTGGTCGCTCGACCACACCTGGCACGACGCCGAGTGGATGGAAAAACGTGCGGCCTGCCAGTCGGGTGCGCAGCCCATCTCGATCTACGAAGTGCACCTGGGCTCGTGGCAACGCACGGGCGACGGCGAGTTCCTGAACTACCGCGAACTCGCCCAGCGCTTGGCTGCCCACTGCCAAGCCCTGAACTTCACCCACGTCGAGTTGATGCCGGTGGCCGAACACCCGTTTTATGGCTCCTGGGGCTACCAGATCACCGGTTACTTCGCGCCCACGTCGCGTTACGGTTCGCCGCAAGACCTGATGGACCTGGTGGACACCTTGCACCAGCATGGCATTGGGGTGTTGCTGGACTGGGTGCCTTCCCACTTTCCGTCCGACGCCCACGGTCTGGCCACCTTTGACGGCACAGCGCTGTACGAACACCCCGACACGCGGCGTGGCTTCCAGCCGCAGTGGAAAAGCCTGGTGTTCAACTACGGCCGCTACGAGGTGCGCGACTTCCTCATCAGCAACGCGATCTTCTGGCTGGAGAAGTACCACTTCGATGGCCTGCGGGTGGACGCCGTGGCCTCCATGCTCTACCTCGACTTTGCGCGGGAACCCGGCCAGTGGGTGCCCAACCCCGACGGTGGCAACGAGAACTTTGATGCCACCACCTTCATGCGTGCGCTCAACACCGCAGTGGGTGCGGCGTTCCCCGGTGTACACATGGTGGCCGAGGAGTCGTCCAGCTGGGCCGGTGTGTCCCGCCCGGTTGATGTGGGCGGTCTGGGCTTTGGCATGAAGTGGAACATGGGCTGGATGAACGACCTGCTGCGCTACACCGCGCGGCCCCACTTCTTCCGCGAGCACCATGGTGACGACATCCGGTTTTCCATCTGGTACGCGTTCAACGAAAACTTCGTGCTGCCGCTGTCGCACGACGAGGTTGTGCACGGCAAATACAGCCTCTTGCAAAAGCAGCCGGGTGACGAATGGCAGCGTTTTGCAGGCCTGCGGGTGGTGTACGGACTGATGTGGGCGCACCCCGGCAAGAAGCTGCTATTTATGGGCGGCGAATTTGCGCAGGTGCGCGAGTGGAACCACGACAGTGCGCTCGACTGGCACCTGTGGGACCAGCCACTACACGCCGGTATCGCCCGCTGGGTTGCAGACCTCAATGCCGTGTACCGCAAGGTCCCGGCCCTGCACCGGCGCGACTTTGACAGCGACGGATTTGCCTGGGCCGGTGCCGAAAACGACGACCCCACCATCGTGTGTTTTTTTCGGCGCACCGGCGCGGTGCAGGCCGACGAGGCGTCGGGCGCGGTATCGGCTGACGACGCCACGGTGCTCACCGTGTGCAACTTCACACCCGCGCCCCACACGTCCTGGCGTATCGGTGTGCCCCACGGCGGCCGCTGGTACGAACTGCTGAACGGCGATGCTACCCAGTACGGCGGCAGCGGTGTGGGCAACCTGGGGGGCTGTGATGCCGAGCCGGTGCCCTGTGGCGGGCACGCTTTTAGCATGTGTATCAACGTCCCGCCCCTGGCCGCCGTGCTGTTTTCAGACCGGGCCTTTGCACATTAAACAAATCATGCCACCCCGCCCCGACGCCGCCGCTGTGCCCCGCGCAGGAAGCCCTTATCCGCTGGGCGCGACATGGGACGGTGCGGGCACCAACTTCGCGCTGTATTCGGGTGTGGCCGCGCAGGTGACCCTCTGCATTTTTGACAGCCTTGGTGAAAGCGAAGTGGCGCGCCATGTGATGCAGCAGTGCACTGACAACATCTGGCACATCTACCTGCCCGCGTGTGCGCCGGGCACCTTGTACGGCTACCGGGTGGACGGCCCGTACCAGCCGGAATCGGGCACACGCTGCAACAGCGCGAAGCTGCTGATGGACCCGTATGCCAAAGCCATCCACACACGGGTGCAGGGCAACGCACGGCAGCTGGGGTATGTGGTGGGTAATTCGGTGGGTGGTGCTGAGTCCGATGTCCTGGACATCACCCACACGCCGGACACCTTTGACAACGCTGCCCACGTGCCCAAATGCCGTGTGGAAGATGACAAGTTCGACTGGGGTGATGACCAGGCCCCCGGCATACCGCTGGATCAGATGGTGCTCTACGAAGTCCACGTCAAGGGCTTTACCCAGCAGCATCCCGACGTGCCCCCCGAAGTACGTGGCACCTATGCAGGCTTGGGCAGCGACGCCGCCATTGCGCATCTGAAGCGTCTCGGTGTGACATCCGTCGAGCTGCTGCCGGTGCACGCATTTGTCGATGACGAGCGTTTGGTGAACCTCGGCCTGGTCAACTACTGGGGCTACAACACCGCGGGCTTCTTTGCGCCCGAGCCGCGTTACAGCGCCAGTGGTGCAAATGGTGCCGTGGCCGAGTTCAAAACCATGGTTCGCGCCCTGCACCGCGCCGGGCTGGAAGTGATCCTCGACGTGGTCTACAACCACACGGCCGAAGGCAGCCACCTCGGCCCCACGCTGGGCCTGCGCGGCATCGACAACGCCGCCTACTACCGGCTCAACCCGGCCGACCGCCGTTTTGGCGTGGACTATTCCGGCACCGGCAACACCCTCGACACCCGCAGCCCTGCCGCGCTGCGCCTGGTGATGGACAGCCTGCGCTACTGGGTGCAAGAGATGCATGTGGACGGCTTTCGTTTTGACCTGGCCACCGCGCTGGCGCGCGATGAAACCGGCTACGACCCGCGCGCCGCCTTCCTGAGCGCCGTGGCGCAAGACCCGGTGCTCTCGCGCGTCAAACTGATTGCCGAGCCGTGGGACGTGGGCCCCGGTGGCTACCAGGTGGGTGGTTTCCCCCCGGCTGGCAAGAGTGGAATGGCCGTTACCGCGACGGGGTGCGTGACTTCTGGCGCGGGGCCGATGCCGCCTTGCCCGCATTCGCCGCCAGCCTGTGTGGCTCGGCCGACCTGTACGCCGCAGCCCGCCGTGCACCCTCCGCCAGCATCAACTTTGTCACCGTCCACGACGGCTTCACGCTGGCGGATGCCGTGGCCTACCACCACAAGCGCAACGACGCCAATGGCGAAGAAGGGCGCGATGGCGAAAGCCACAACCGCACCTGGAACTGCGGCGCAGAAGGCCCGACCGACGATGCCGCCATCTTCGCCCTGCGCGCGCGCCAGCAACGCAACCTGCTCACCACGCTGTTTGTCTCACAGGGTGTGCCGCTGCTGCTGGCCGGTGACGAAATGGGCCGCACCCAGCAGGGCAACAACAACGCCTACTGCCAGGACAACGCTATCAGCTGGCTCGACTGGAGCGATGCTCGCCGCAACGACCCACTGCACGCATTCACCCAGCGCCTGCTGCAACTGCGCCGCGACCACCCCGTGCTGCGCCACACCCAGTGGCTCACGGGTGAGGTGGATGCCGATGGCCGCCGCGACATCACCTGGTTCAGCGTCTGGGGGCTAGAGATGACCCCGGACGAATGGAACAGCCCCGGCGTGCGCTGTTTTGGCGCGTTGCTCGATGGCCGTTTCAGCCCGGCTGGGGATGCCAACTCCGTGCTGCTGCTGATCAACGGCTCACACCACGAAGCGCTCTTCACCGTGCCCCGCTGCGCCGCAGGCCCGGTGGGCTGGCACCCCGTGATCGACACCGCGACCCTGACCGGCACACCCGCCGAACTTTCCCCGTGGACACCCGGCGCGCAACACCGCGTGCCCGCCCACGCCATGGTCGTGCTGACGCACGCCGCAACCCCTCACGCCACCCAACATGTCGCCTCGCACCATGGATGACCCCACGCCGTCGCAGGCCCTGCACGCAGACCACGCACTTCACACACTCGCCCACCGTGCCGGCATCGCCAGCCAGTACGCAGGCTTCTGGGGCGCAGATGTGACCGTGCCCGACGCCACCCTGCGCGCAGCGCTGCAGGCCATAGGTATTGCGGCGCAGAGTGATGCCGACGTGTTGCAGTCGCTGCAGACCGACGCCGTACACACCGCAAGCGCCGTCCTGCCGCCCGTTCTGGTGCTGAACCAGGGGCAGATTGGCCGTGTTACTGTTTTGGCACAAGCGCCCGCCCAGTGGGCGCTGCAGGACGAAAGCGGTGCCTCACAGCAAGGTATCTGTGTGCCAGAAGGCGAGGCCGCCCACATCACCCTGCCGACCGATTTGCCCCCAGGCTACTACCGCCTGCGGCTGACGCTGGGCACCCAGGTTTGCGCAGACGATTGCACCGTCATCGTCACCCCCGCCCAGTGCTGGGTGCCCGCGCCGCTCAAAAATGGCCACCGCTGGTGGGGGCCGTGTGTGCAGCTGTATGCCGTGCGTTCGGCCCGCAACTGGGGCATGGGCGACCTGGGGGATCTGCGTGAGCTGGTCGGCACCATGGCGGGGCTGGGCGCGTCGTTTGTGGGGCTGAACCCTTTACACGCCCTGTTTGCGCAGCAGCCCGAAGTGGCGAGCCCTTACAGCCCGTCCAGCCGCGATGCACTCAACGCCTTGTACATCGACGTGCAAAGTTTGGTGGACAGCAGCGACCACTCTGCGCTGCGCCTGCATGTAGACAGCGCGGCGTTCCAGCAGCGTCTTGCTGCATTACGCGCCACCGACATGGTGGACTACGCAGGCGTCGCTGCCGTCAAGACCGAGGTGCTGGAGGTGTTGTGGCAACACTTTCGCAGCACCCACCTGGCCCAGGATACCGACGCTGCGCAGGTCTTTCAAACCTTCGTACAAACCCAAGGCGCAGCCCTGCGGCAACACGCCTTGTTTGAAGCCTTACAAGCCCATTTTTTTGCCGCCGACCCCACGGTGTGGGGCTGGCCCGCATGGCCTGCTGCCTACCGCGACATCCATGGCGCAGCGGTGGTGCAGTTCGCCAAGCAGCATGCCGAGCGGGTGGACTACTTCCTCTGGCTGCAGTGGCTGGCCGACCAGCAACTCGCCGCCGCGCAGGCCCATGCACGCGCTTTGGGCATGGGCCTGGGCCTGTACCGCGACCTGGCCGTGGGCGTGAACGAAGGCGGCTCCGACACCTGGGCGCAGCCGCAGATGTACGCGCTGGGCATGTACGTTGGTGCGCCGCCCGACCCGCTCAGTGCCATGGGCCAGAACTGGGGTCTGCCGCCACTCAACCCGGCGCGGCTGGTGGCTGGGCGTTACCAGCCCTTTATCGACACCCTGCGCGCCAACATGCGCCATGCCGGGGCCTTGCGGCTCGACCATGTGATGGGCCTGATGCGGCTGTTCTGGCTGCCGCAGCAAGGTGCAGGCACCTATGCCAGTTACCCGCTCGACGCATTACTCGGCATCCTCGCGCTGGAGAGCACGCGCCACCAGTGCCTGGTGGTGGGTGAAGACCTCGGCAACGTCGCCCCCGCCATGCGCGAGGCCATGCAGGCCCGCGCGCTGCTGTCCTACCGCCCGCTGTTTTTCGAGCGTGCGGCCGACGGCAGCTTCCGCCCCCCGGCCGACTGGCAGCCCCAGGCGCTGGCGGTGGTCAGCACCCACGACCTGCCCACCCTGCGCGGCTTCTGGCGCGGTGAAGACCTGGCCGTGCAGGCCGCGCTGCAACTCTTCCCCGACGCAGCCAGCCACACCCAGCAAGTGCAGCAGCGCGCCCAAGACCGCACGCTGCTGCAAGAGGCGCTGGCCTGGGAAGGCCTGGCTGAGAGCGGTGATGAACCCGCCGACACCACCCCCGAGTGGGTCAACGCTGTGTACCGCTTTATCGCCCGCACGCCGTGCTGGTTGGTGGGTGTGCAGCTTGAAGATGTGACCCAGCAGCGCCTGCAGGTCAACGTGCCCGGCACCACCGAAGACATGTTCCCCAACTGGCGGCGCAAGATCGCCGTGCCGGTGCACGACCTGGCCGCTGACACTCGCATGTTGTCACTCGCCGCCGCCGTGCAGGCTGCGCGCAACGCGCCATCACACGCGCGTTTGAAGATCCTTTTCGCCACACCCGAATGTGCGCCCTGGGTCAAGACCGGGGGGCTGGGCGACGTCAGCGCAGCCCTGCCGCAGGCGCTTGGTGCGCTGGGCCATGACGTGCGTGTGCTCATGCCCGCCTACCGGGGGCTGGCCGCCCGTGCGCCGCTGCCGCCCGTGCGCCGGGTGATCGACATCCCCGCCGTGGGCCGCTGGCCTGCCGCACGCCTGTTGTGCGCCGCGCCGCACAACGGTGTGGCGCTGCTGCTGCTCGACTGCCCCGCGCTGTTCGACCGGCCCGGTGGCCCGTATGTGGATGCGTCCGGCCACGACCATACCGACAACGCCTACCGCTTTGCCTTCCTCAGCCACGTGGCCGCCTGGCTCGGTTCACCCGACAGCCCGTGGCCCGGCTGGCAGGCCGACGTGGTGCATGGCAACGACTGGCCCTGTGGCCTGGCCCCGCTGTACCTGGCGCAGTCTGCGCACCCGCCCAGCGCCCGCGCCGCCAGTGTGTTGACCATCCACAACCTCGCCTTCCAGGGCGTCTTCCCCATGGACGTGGCCGACCATATCGCCGTGTCGCCCGCCTGGCGCACCGTGCGCGGCGCGGAATACTGGGGCCAGCTGTCCATGCTCAAGGCCGGTCTGCAGACTGCCGACGCCATCACCACCGTCAGCCCCACCTACGCGCAAGAAATCCAGCAGAGTGCGCTGGGCTTCGGCCTCGACGGCGTGCTGCGCGACAAAGCCAGCCGCCTGCACGGCATCCTGAACGGCATCGACACCACCGTGTGGAACCCCCAGCATGACCCGCTGATCCCGCATGGGTTCAGTGCCCAAGCCCTGCAAGGCAAGGCGCTGAACAAGCAGGCCCTGCAACAGCGCAGCGGCCTGGCCCCGCGCCCCGACGCGCTGCTGCTGGGCCTGGTGGGCCGGCTCACCTGGCAAAAAGGCATCGACCTGGTGGTGGCGCTTTTACCGTGGCTGCTGGAGCAAGGCTGCCAACTGGTGGTGCTGGGCCAGGGCGAGCCCGCCCTGCAAGACGCCCTGCGCGACGCCGCCACCCGCCGCCCCGATGCCGTGGCCGTGTTTGTGGACTTCAACGAAGCCCTGGCCCACAGCATCGAGGCCGGTGCCGACGTCTTCCTCATGCCCTCCCGCTTCGAGCCCTGCGGCCTGAACCAGATGTACAGCCAGGCCTACGGCACCCTGCCCGTGGTGCATGCCACGGGAGGGCTGGCGGATTCGGTTGAGAATGTGAAGTTGGGCGCTGAAGGTGTTACTGGCACTGGCTTCGTGATGCCCGAGCCGACAGTGTCTGCGCTGCAGCATGCTCTGCAGCGGGCGCTGGATCTGTTTGCGCAGCCGGAGAATTGGCGGCGGGTGCAAGCGTTGGGGATGGGGCGGGACTTTGGGTGGGGGGCCAGTGCGCGGGAGTATGAGGCGGTGTACCGCAGGTTATTGGCGGGGCACTAGAGAGGCTATGTGTATAGTCTAATTGGAGTTACAATAAGACTGTGCAAGTCACCTTCGACCCTGCCAAAAACGAGCGCAATATCGTAGACCGCGACTTGCCGTTTACGCTGGTCGAGCAACTCGATTGGGCCACGGCCTTGATTGAGGAAGACACCCGCAAAGCCTATGGCGAGCGGCGGTACTTCGTGCTGGGGTTCATTGGTGGGCGGCTACACGCCGCTGTATTTACGCCGCGCGCTGGCAAGGCGCATGTGATCAGCCTGCGAAAGGCCAACACCCGAGAGGTCAAACGCCATGAAAAAACAACCCAACCCTGAACTGATCGACGACGAAAACCCCGAGTGGACTGCCGAGGCTATGGCCCGTGCCAAACCTGCCAGCGAAGTGCTGCCGGAGATCTTTGGCGCACAAGTGGCCAAGACCATGCTCAAACCCCGTGGCAAGCAGGTTGCGCCCACCAAACAAGCCGTCACAGTGCGGTACAGCCCCGACGTACTGGCTGCCTTCAAAGCCACGGGAGCGGGCTGGCAGGTGCGCATGAACGACGCATTACGCGACTGGCTGCGCACCCATTCGCCGGGGTAGGCGGCGCGGGGTTATGCAGTTGATTGCAAAGTGGCCACTGCAGTGGGGCGCATACGCCGCAATGTCTGCCCCAACCATCCGCGCGTCCACCAAGCTGGTGCAACATGGACGCGCACCTGCGCAGCCTTCATTGCCTCCATCTGCACCCACCCGCCAGCGTCCATCGGCAAATCTTCGCCTGCCCGCACCGTCACGGGCACGCCGACCCAGGTGTCCGCAAGCCACCGCCGCTGGTGCACCACGATGCTGCCTTCGGTTACCGTGATGATTGCCGCGCGAGGCAGGTGCTCCCACACCTTGCGACCGGGTTGTAGCTGCAGAGAAAAAAGAGGTGGAAGAGGGGCTTTGCGGGCCATGGAAAACTCCTTCTGAACAGACCCCCAGCGTAGGATTTGTGTGCCGCCACGAACAGCCACAGCAATGCCCCATCTGTTGCGCAGCAGTTCACAAAACCGGGCTCTGTTATGGTTGTTTTTGCCCCTGTCTGTACCTGTTGCGCTTGCCCCCATCTGCGCATGATGGAGTGCCCATGACCCTGCCCACACCCGTCACCCCTTTGCCCAAATACCAGCTGCTGGCCGACCACTGCCGTGGGGCCATCCAAGCGGGCAGCTGGTTGCCGGGGCAGCGCTTGCCGTCGCTGCGGGCGCTGATGGGCCAGCACGCGGTGAGTCTGACCACGGCGATGCAGGCCTGCCGCCAGCTGGAGAGTGAAGGCTGGCTGGAGGCGCGGCCGCGCTCGGGCTACTTTGTGCGCCACCCGGTGAAAGTGGCGTTGGCCCCGGTGAACGACCCGCCGATGCACCGCCCCCCGGATGCGGCGCAGTACGTGGGCATCCACGCCAAGGTGTCGGAATTTCTCGCGCTGGGGCGACTGCAGCGCTTCAAGACCAACCTGTCGGTCGCCCGCTGTGCGCCGGAGCTGTACCCGGCCGAAGCGCTGCAGCAGGCCGCGCTGCGGCGACTGCGCCAGCACCCCGACCAGCTGGTGCGCGCCGCGCCGCCGCAGGGTTGCCTGGAGTTCCGCGAGGTGCTGGCCCAGCGCGCGGTGGGCGCAGGCATGCGTCTTTCGGCCAGCGACATCCAGGTGACCAACGGCTGTACCGAGGCGCTGAACTTGGCCTTGCGTGCCGTGGCCAACCCCGGCGACACGATTGCGGTGGAGTCGCCCACGTTTTATGGGCTGTTGCAAACGCTGGAGAGCCTGGGGCTGAAGGCGCTGGAGATCCCCACCAGCCCGCGCACCGGCATCTCGGTCGATGCAGTGGAGCTGGCGTTGCGCACCACGCCGGGCATCAAGGCCGTGGCGGTGGTGCCTTACCTGCAGAACCCGACGGGCAGCATCATGCCCAACGCCCACAAACAGGCCCTGTTGCGCCTGTGCCAGCAGCACGACGTGGCGCTGGTCGAAGACGACACCTATTCCTCGCTGGTGGACGACGCTGTGTTCCGCGAGGAGCCGCTGCGCGCCATCAAGTCGTGGGACGACAGCGGCCATGTGCTGCACTGCGCGTCGCTGCACAAACACCTGGCGCCGGGTATGCGCCTGGGCTGGATCAGCGGCGGGCGCTGGCAGGCGCGGGTGGAGATGCTGAAGTTCGCCGCGTCGCGTGGCAACGAGCGGCTGGCCCAGCTGGCGGCGGCGAGTTTTATCGGCTCTGCCGCGTACGACCGCTACCTGCGCCGCCTGCGCGCCACCCTGGTCACCCAGCGTGCGCAAACCGCACAGGCCGTGTCGCGTTATTTCCCGGCGGGCACCCGGCTCACTGTGCCGCGCGGGGGATTGTCGCTGTGGGTGGAGCTGCCGAATGGCCTGTCGGCCACCGCGCTGTTCCACGCCGCACTGGCTGAGAACATGGTGATCGCGCCCGGCACGATCTTCACCAACTCCAGCCGGTTCGACAGCAAGCTGCGGGTGAACTGCGGATGGCCGTTCACGCCCGAAATTGACCACGCGTTTGCGCGGCTGGGGCAGATAGTGGGGACGTTGGCCAGTGCGGCTTGATTGCTATTGAAAATATAGCTATTTCCGCAGGTGCGGTGTGCGCTAGAGGCCTAAAAAGCTTAAAAATAGCGCGAAGAAGAGTGCCCGCGTTCAGTCTTCACCATCTTCTGCATCTCCGCCACCCGCCGCATCCATCTGCCGCTTGAGCTGCAGCGCGGTGTCGTACAGCGCATTACGCGGCTGGCCCGTCAGCTCGGCGGTAATCCGCACGGCGGTTTTGACAGGCAGTTCGGGCAGCAGCAACTGCAGCACGCGGGTGCCGGTGTCGGCCGTGGCGGCGGGTGGTGCGGCGTGGATGACGAGCACAAACTCGCCCCGGGTGCGGTTGGGTTGTGCGGCCAGCCAGGTGGGCAGGTCCTGGGCGGGCAGGGTGGCAATTTCTTCAAACTGTTTGGTCAGCTCGCGGCCCACGGTCACGGCGCGTGTGCCCAGGGGTGCCAGCGCACGGGCCAGGTCTTCCACGCGGTGGGGCGCTTCGAGCAGCACCACGGCGCGCGGCTGTGCGGCAAAGGTCTGCACTGCCGCAGCACGTTCACCTGCCTTGGTGGGCAGAAAACCCGCGAACACAAAACCGCCGTCGTCTGCACCCTGCGCCACAAGGCCCGCCACACTCACCGCGGCGGTGATGCTGCTGGCACCGGGCAGCGGCACCACGGGCAGGCCGGCCGCACGCACAGCGGCCACCAGGCGGGCGCCGGGGTCACTCACGCCGGGGGTGCCTGCGTCACTGGCATAAGCCACACGCTGGCCTTGCTGCAGGCGTTCGATGACCCGCTGGGCGCTTTCACTTTCGTTGTGCTGGTGCACGGCCAGCAGCTGGGCGGTGGGGCGGTCGATGCCAAATGCGCGCAGCAGCGCCTGGGTGTGGCGTGTGTCCTCGCAGGCCACCACGTCCACCAGCTGCAGCACATGCAGCGCCCGCAGCGAGATGTCGGCCAGGTTGCCGATGGGTGTGGCCACCACATACAGCGCGCCCTGCGGATAATGCTGCGACGCACTGGTCTCGCGGGCGGCCTGCAGGGCCAAGGTGAACGAGGCGCTCATGGGCGGGCCTGGTGTTGCAATGGAGTCAGCGGACGAGGAAACATGGAATTCTTTCGGAAAAAGCAGGCAGCGGTAGCACCGGGAGCACCAGGGGCCACCACCAAACAGGCCGGGGACGCCGCAGAAGACCAGGCCTTGGCGCATCTGCAAGCGGCCGGCCTGCGCCTGCTGGAGCGCAATTATCGGACGCCGGGGCGCGGTGGCGGCGAAATCGACTTGGTGATGCGCGACCGCGACGGCACGCTGGTGTTTGTCGAGGTGCGCAAACGCGCCAGCAGCGCATTTGGCGGCGCGGCGGGCAGTGTGGGCAGCACCAAACAACGCCGCATCATCTTCGCTGCGCGCCACTACCTGATGCGCCTGCGCACCCCACCGCCGTGCCGCTTTGATGTGGTGCTGGTGGAGGACTCCATTACCTGGCTCCAGGCCGCTTTTGACGCAGGGTGAGCCTACATTTCGCTACAGGGGCGGCGGGTATCATCAGCGCCCATGCTAGAGCTACGAATCCAACAGCACTTCATTGAGAGTGCCGACCTGCAATACCAGGCCGCCGAACCCCTGAGCAAACCCATCACTGCCGCTGTGCAGGCCATCCTGGCCTGTGTCACCAGCGGTGGCAAGGTGCTGGCCTGCGGCAGCGGGGACTCTGCCGCCGATGCGCAGCACTTTGCATCGCAATTTGTCGGGCGCTTCGAGCGCGACCGGCCCGAGCTGGCCGCGCTGGCGCTGACCACCCTGGCCAGCACCGCCGACAGCAGCCAGGTCTTTGCGCGGCAGGTGCGGGCACTGGGGCAGGCGGGTGATGTGCTGCTGGCCTTGTGCGCCAGCGGCGACGTGCCCAGCGTGTTGGAGGCCGTGGCCGCCGCCCATAGCCGCGACATGACCGTGGTGGCACTCAGCGGTCGCAGCGGCGGACGCTTCGGTGCCGCGCTGCGCGAGACCGATGTGCACATCTGTGTGCCCCATGACCGCATCGCCCGTATCCAGGAGGTGCACCTGCTGGTCTTGCACTGCCTGTGTGACGGTGTGGACACCCAATTACTTGGTGAACAGGAGATTCCGATATGACATCCCGATTTCAACGTCGATTCCAGCGCGTGGCGCTGATGGCCCTGGCTGCCGCTGCCGTGGTGGGCAGCCTGTCTGCGTGTGTTCCCCTGGTGGTCGGCGGTGCGGTGGTGGGCACCCTGGTGGTCATCGACCGGCGCACGTCCGGCACCCAGCTGGAAGACGAAGGCATCGAGTTCCGTGCCAGCAACCGCATCAAGGAAGTGATCGGCGACAAGGGCCACGTCAACGTGACCAGCTACAACCGCCAGGTGCTGCTGACCGGTGAAGTGCCCACCGCCAAAGACCGCGAACTGGTCGAGAAAGCCGTGGCCGGTGTGGACAACGTGCGCAGTGTGGTCAACGAACTGGCGGTGATGCCCAACAGCACACTCACCCAGCGCTCGAACGACACGCTGATCACCGGCAAGGTCAAAGCCAGCTTTGTGGACGCCAAAGACATTTCGCTCAACGCCTTCAAGATCGTCACCGAGCGCAACACGGTCTTCCTGATGGGCCGCGTCACCCCCCGTGAAGTGGCCCGCGCCACCGAAATCGCCCGCGGTGTGGGGGGTGGAAAAAGTGGTGCGGGTGTTTGAAATCATCAGCGAAGACGAACTGGCCCGGTACCAAGCCAAGCCTGCACCTGTGACCACCGACAGTAGCCCTCAAAAATAAACAAAACAAGCCTCTAGCGCCCAGTGGATGGGCGCAGAGTGCTATTCATTTTGTGGATTACTTCAGCCGGGTGATGAGGCTGGAGGTGTCCCAGCGCTGCCCACCGGCTTGCTGCACATCGGCATAAAACTGGTCCACCAGCGCGGTGACCGGCAGACGGGCACCGTTGCGTTTGGCTTCGTCCAGCACCAGGCCCAGATCCTTGCGCATCCAGTCCACGGCAAAACCGAAGTCGAATTTACCTTCGACCATGGTTTTGCCGCGGTTGTCCATCTGCCAGCTTTGGGCGGCACCCTTGCCGATCACACCCAGCACGGCTTCCATGTCCAGACCGGCACGCTGGCCAAACGCCACGGCTTCAGACAGGCCTTGCACCAGGCCCGCGATACAGATCTGGTTGACCATCTTGGCCAGCTGGCCCGCGCCACTGTCACCCAACAGCGTGAACGCGCGGGAGAACGCCTTTGCCACCGGCTGGCTGGCGGCAAACGCCGCAGCGTCACCACCACACATCACTGTGAGTAAACCGTTTTGTGCGCCAGCCTGGCCGCCGGACACGGGGGCATCCACAAACTGCAGCCCGATGTTGCGCGCCGCCGTGGCCAGCTCACGCGCCACACTGGCCGATGCCGTGGTGTGGTCCACAAAAATCGCGCCGGGTTGCATGCCCGCAAACGCACCGTCCGCGCCCAGCGTGACCGAACGCAGGTCGTCGTCATTGCCCACACAGCAGAACACAAAGTCCGCACCCGCTACCGCCTCACGCGGCGTATTTTTGAAGCCATTTTGGCCTGCAGCGCCCGCAAATTCTGCGCACCATGCTTCTGATTTTGTAGCGGTGCGGTTGTATACCGTCACCGTATGCCCCGCCCGCGCCAGATGCCCCGCCATCGGATACCCCATCACCCCCAGCCCCAGAAAGGCAACTTTGCGGGCAGGGGTGGCTTCGTAGGTTTTGGGCTGGATGCTGGACATGGCGCGTTTCTCAAAAATTGAAGAGGGGAGAACCATACACCGAATGCGCACGGCCCTCACAAAGTGCGTGCCCCTTCAAGCAGACACCGTGGAACCGGCTCCGCCGGGCCACTGGTGTCGCCCCCTGCAAGGGGGAAGGAGTAGCGGAACGAAGTCCGCGAAGCCTGGGGGTGTCCCTAAACAATCGCGAAATGCTCGGTGCCAGAGGCCAGGTCCGGTGAGCGCGCGCGCTGGCTGTTGAGCTTGATCTGCAGGCGCAGGTCGTTGAGAGAGTCGGCGTTGCGCAGGGCGTCTTCGTAGGTGATGACGTTGCTCTCGAACGCGTCGAACAGCGCCTGGTCGAAGGTCTGCATGCCCAGGTTGCGGCTCTTCTTCATGATCTCCTTGATCTCGGTGACTTCACCCTTGAAGATCAGGTCGGAGATCAGCGGCGTGTTGAGCATCACCTCTACCGCTGCGGCGCGGCCTTTGCCGTCCTGTTTGGGGATCAGCCGCTGCGAGATGAGGGCACGCAGGTTGAGCGACAGGTCCATTAGCAGCTGTGCGCGGCGCTCTTCGGGGAAGAAGTTGATGATCCGGTCGAGTGCCTGGTTGGCGCTGTTGGCGTGGAGGGTGGCCAGGCACAGGTGGCCGGTTTCCGAGAACGCGATGGCGTGTTCCATGGTTTCGCGGTCGCGGATTTCGCCCATCAGGATCACGTCGGGGGCCTGGCGCAAGGTGTTTTTCAGCGCGGCTTCCCAGCTGTCGGTGTCCAGCCCCACTTCACGCTGGGTCACCACGCAGTTCTTGTGCGGGTGCACAAACTCCACCGGGTCTTCGATGGTGATGATGTGGCCGTAGGAGTTCTCGTTGCGCCAGTCCACCATGGACGCCAGCGTGGTGGATTTGCCCGAGCCCGTGGCCCCCACCAAAATACACAGTCCGCGTTTGGCCAGCGCCACTTCCTTGAGCACCTGGGGCACACCCAGGCCGTCGATGGTGGGCAGTGTGGTGGGGATGACCCGCATCACCATGCCCACTTTGCCCTGCTGGATAAACGCATTACAGCGGAAGCGGCCCACACCTGCGGGCGCGATGGCGAAGTTGCATTCCTTGCTGCGTTCAAACTCTGCCGCCTGTTTGTCGCTCATGATGGCGCGCGCCAGCGACATGGTGTGCACCCCCGTCAGGGGCTGCGGCGAAACCTTGGTCACCTTGCCGTCCACCTTGATGGCGGGCGGGAAGTCGCTGGTGATGAACAGGTCGCTGCCACCCCGGCTGACCATCAGCTTCAGAAGGTCGTTGACAAATTTACTGGCCTGGTCGCGTTCCATCGTGGTCCTTCGGTGCAGCTGCGGGTGGACTTACTTGCGGCTGTCGCCCAGCCGTGCACTCAACACACGCAGGCGCAGCGATAGCTTGCGGGCCAGCAGGGCGATCAGGCTGGCGGCGAGTTGGGGGTCGGAGCTGACCATGTCGTCCATGGCCTCGGCGCTGAGCACCGCGATTTCACATTCGGTCAGGGTGGTGCAGGCGGAAAAACGGATGCCGCTGTCGAGCAGCGACATCTCACCAAGGATGTCACCCGGGCGGGTTTCGGCCAGGCGCAGGCGTTCACCCCAGGGCTGGATGCGGTCCACCGCAATGGTGCCGGTCAGCAGCACCACCATGAAGTTGCCGTACTCTTCCTGGCGGATCACGTCGCGGCTTGCAGGAATGGCTGCAAATTCAAAAAACCGCTCCATACGCGCCACCGCGTTGGTGTCCAGCTGCGCCATGTATTTGTCCTGGGCCCACAGCGTCTGCAGCAGCTTGCCGCCGCGGGTGGAGGGCATACGTTTGGCGCCCACTTCCACGGCGCGGGCCTCCCAGGGCACCAGCATGGATGCGTCCACACCCTGTTCGGCAAATGCGGTAGTGAACAGGACGGAGTCGGGGCGGTCCTCGTCCGGTTTGGGAGGGGTTTTGGAGCGCAGCATGCCGAGGATGCCTTTCATGCCATGCTCCAGTCGCGGGGGGGGCTCAATGTGTGCATGGTGTCTTAACCGGGGAAGTTTTCAGGGATCTTGGCCTTGCCGCGGGCTTCGGCCGGGCTGATGATGTTGCGCCGCACCAGATCGGTCAGGTTCTGGTCCAGCGTCTGCATACCCACGCTGTTGCCGGTCTGGATGGTGGAGTACATCTGCGCCACCTTGGCCTCGCGGATCAGGTTACGGATGGCGCTGGTGCCGATCATGATTTCATGCGCGGCCACACGGCCCTGGCCGTCCTTGGTTTTGCAGAGCGTTTGTGAAATCACGGCCTGCAGCGACTCGGACAACATGGCCCGCACCATTTCTTTTTCGTCCGCCGGGAACACGTCGATGATCCGGTCGATGGTTTTGGCCGCACTCGATGTGTGCAGCGTGCCAAACACCAGATGGCCGGTTTCCGCCGCCGTCATGGCCAGGCGGATGGTTTCCAGGTCGCGCATTTCACCCACCAGAATCGCGTCCGGGTCTTCGCGCAGGGCAGAGCGCAGCGCCTGCGCAAAACCATGGGTGTGGGGGCCGACCTCGCGCTGGTTGATCAGGCACTTCTTCGACTCGTGCACAAACTCGATCGGGTCTTCCACCGTCAGCACGTGGGCGTATTCGGTTTCGTTCAGATAGTTGACCATGGCTGCCAGCGTGGTGGACTTGCCCGAGCCGGTGGGGCCGGTCACCAGCACCAGCCCCCGTGGTTTAAGCGCCAGGTCGCCAAAAATCTTGGGCGCGTTGAGCTGCTCCAGCGTCAGAATCTTGGACGGAATCGTCCGCAGCACCGCACCCGCACCGCGTTGGTGGTTAAACGCGTTGACCCGAAAGCGCGCCAGACCTTCGATTTCGAACGAGAAGTCGATTTCCAGAAACTCTTCGTAGGCCTTGCGCTGCGTGTCGTTCATGATGTCGTACACCATCGCATGCACCGTCTTGTGGTCGAGTGCGTCCACGTTCAGGCGGCGCACGTCGCCATGCACCCGGATCATGGGTGGCAGGCCTGCAGAGAGGTGAAGATCGGATGCTTTGTTCTTGACGCTGAACGCGAGCAATTGGGTAATGTCCACGGTGCCCCTTGGGTGGTTTGGTACGCTGTGGCCATTATGACCATGATTGGTAACAATTTACAACGTGTGCACGCGCGTATGGCAGCGGCGTGTGCCGATGCGGGCCGGGCCGCCGCCGACGTCCAGCTGCTGGCCGTGTCCAAGACGTTTGATGCCGACGCCGTGCGTGAGGCCGCCGCAGCCGGCCAAACCGCCTTTGGCGAAAACTACATCCAGGAAGCGGTGGCCAAGATCCAGGCGCTGCAAGGTTTGGGCCTGGTGTGGCATTGCATTGGCCCGGTGCAAAGCAACAAAAGCCGCCTGGTGGCCGAACATTTCGACTGGGTGCACACGGTGGATAGGCTGAAACTGGCCGAGCGGCTGTCGGCCCAGCGCCCGGCCCACCTGCCGCCGTTGAACCTGTGTATCCAGGCCAACATTGACGGCGGCACCACCAAATCCGGCGTGGCCCCCGCCGATGTGGCGGCGCTGGCCCAGGCCGTAGTCGGCCTGCCCGGGCTGCGCCTGCGCGGGCTGATGACCATTCCCGACATTGCTCCTGATTTTGCAGCGCAGTGCGCAGTCCACACGAGCGCTAGAGTCTTGTTTGATGCTGTTAAATCCGGTTTAAGCGCAGGCCATGCCGCAGATTTCGACACCCTGTCGATGGGTATGAGTGCCGACCTGGAGGCCGCCATTCGCTGCGGCAGCACCCTGGTGCGGGTGGGCACCGCCATTTTTGGCGGGCGGGTGGCGTAGGGACGCTGCCCTTTACCAGTAGTTATCCGTGGGGCGCTGTGGGGGCATCGTGGAAACTGCCGGACTCCACGTCGGTGATGCGGCAGTCGAGGGCATCTTCATCCGCCGCGATGTCGGCGGCGGTGCGCGCGATCAGCGTGACGTCGGCCCGGGCCAGCTGACCGGCCAGTGCACGCTGGCGCCGCACCGGCCAGTGTTCGTACAACAGCAGCTCTGCCGGGCGCCACACAGCCACCCACGCGACAATCATCAGGCTTTCACTGACGGCTTTCACAATGTGCGAGTCGGTCAGCAGCAGCACGGCCTGGACACTGCCCAGCAACACGGCCATGAACAGCAGGCCCACCACCGCTGCCACCCGGCCATTACGCATGATCTGGCGCAGGTGCCGCGCAGCATCTTCCTGCGTGCGGGTGAACTGCGCTTCCACGGCCTCGCGCACCTCTTCCAGGCGGCCCGTATCCTGCGGCGGCACGGTGAACTCCAGCGCAAAGTGGGTGTTACGCGGGGACTGCCCCGCCAGGGACAACAGCATGGCCACGGCGTCGGGGTGCAGGTGGGGGGCGGCCAGCGCAGAGCCCGCGGTGTCCAGCAGGCTTTGCACCGATACGACGGGCAGTTGCAGGGTGGTGGTGGTCGAGCGCATGCCCTGGAGTGTCTCCGAAATCGGCCCCGGTGCGCTCGGCCCTGCCGTCACCTCAGCCGTCACATCAGCCGCAGATGCGTCGAGTTCTTCACCTCTTCCATCACGGCATAGGTACGGGTCTCGCGCACACCGGGTAGCTGCCACAGCACCGTGCCCGCGAAGTTGCGGTAGGCCAGCATGTCGGCCATCCGGGTCTTGAGCAGGTAGTCAAACCCGCCCGCCACCATGTGGCACTCCATGATTTCAGGGTACACCTGCACGGCAGCCTTGAACTGGTCGAACACGTTGGGGGTGGTGCGGTCCAGCAGCACTTCCACAAACACCAGCATCGCCGCACCCAGCTTCAGCGGGTTGAGTCGCGCCTCGTAGCCCAGGATGTAGCCCTCGCGCGTGAGGCGCTGCACGCGCGCCAGCACGGCTGTGGGCGACAACGCCACGGTTTCGGCGAGTTTCAGGTTGGTGGTGCGGCCGTCCTGCTGCAGCGCCTGCAGGATGCGCAGGTCGAGCCGGTCCAGATCGTCCAAAGGGGTTTGCATCTGGTGAATTATCCGGTGCAAGGCCGCAAATACGACATTTAATTCTTCCGGGCTAGCGGCACCATTGCGTGATTCACTGTTTTGACACGGACACACCATGCCCTCCAGACTGCCCACCCCGTACCGGCCCGAGGCCGAGATCGTTGCCCACCGTTTGCAGGCGCTGTCCGGTGCGCTGGACTGGGCGGCGGCCAGCGCCCCGGCGCGCCCCTGGGTGCAGGCCGTGCGCGACAACCCGCCGCCGTTCTGGGCCATGGAAAGCCTGCTGCGCGAATACCCCATCTCCAGCGCCGAGGGCCTGGCGCTGATGCGCCTGGCCGAAGCCCTGCTGCGGGTGCCAGACGCCGAAACGGCGATTGCGCTCACCGCCGACCAGCTGGGCCGGGCCGACTTTGATGGCATGGACGACACCGGCGCGGCATCTGTGTTGGGCCGCTCCACCCTGGCCAAGCTGTCCAGCAGCGCCATCGCCCTGTCGAAAAAGTTTTTGCCCGATGCCGAAGCGCCGCAAGGCCTGCTCACCAAGCTGGGTGCCAAAACGGTCGTGGCCGCCACCGTGCGCGCCGTGCAGCTGCTGGGCCGCCAGTTTGTGCTGGGCCAGACCATTGGGGCCGCCATGGACGAGGCCGCCTCTGCCCGCAAAAAGCAGCCCCAGCTCACCTACAGCTACGACATGCTGGGCGAGGGCGCACGCACCGATGCCGATGCGCTGCACTACCTGCAAAGTTACCAGAATGCTATTGAATCCATAGCTACCCGCGCAGGTAAAACGGACGCGACAGAGCAAAACGACGGTATTTCCATCAAACTCAGTGCGCTGCACCCACGCTACGAATGGACCCAGCGCGAACGTATCCTGGCCGAGCTGGTGCCGCGTGTCTGGGGTCTGTGTGAACAAGCCGCCCGCGCCAACATCAACCTGACCATCGACGCTGAAGAGGTGGACCGCCTGGAGCTGTCGCTCGACGTGTTCGAGGCGCTGGCCGCGTTGGTGTCGCAGCACCAGCCGCAGTGGCGCGGGTTTGGTTTGGCGATGCAGGCGTACCAAACCCGGGCGCTGGAACTCATCGAACACGTCGCCCATATCGGCCGCAAATACAAGCTGCGCCTGATGTGCCGCCTGGTGAAGGGCGCGTACTGGGATTCGGAAATCAAACGCGCCCAAGAGTTGGGCCTGCCGCATTACCCCGTGTTCACCCACAAACACCACACCGACGTGTCCTACCTGGCCTGCGCCAAGGCCCTGCTGGATGCATCGGATGTGATCTACCCGCAG
The DNA here is from genome assembly GCA_026314275.1 of Comamonadaceae bacterium AAW. GTDB lineage: Bacteria > Pseudomonadota > Gammaproteobacteria > Burkholderiales > Burkholderiaceae_C > JAGOEY01. The sequence goes on along the minus strand of CP111109.1, from coordinate 1,337,237 downwards.
TTCGCCACCCACAACGCCGCCACCATCGCCGCCATCCTGCACCTGGCCGCTAAGAGCGGCAACCCGTTCGAGCTGCAACGCCTGCACGGCATGGGCGAGGGCGTGTACCGCGAGGTGCTGAAGAACCCGCTGATCGGTTGCCGCGTGTATGCCCCCGTGGGCAAGCACCGCGACCTGCTGGCCTACCTGGTGCGCCGCCTGCTGGAAAACGGCGCCAACTCGTCCTTCGTGCACCAGCTGGCCGACGAGTCGGTGGGCATGGAAGAAATTTTGGTCTCGCCCCTGCGCCTGGAGCCGCAATCGGCCTTTGTGCTGCCGCCCGTGCTGTTTGGCGCAGGCCGAAAAAACAGCGCCGGGCTGGACCTGGAAGTCGCCAGCCAGCGCGCCACGCTGCAAGCCGCCTTCGACAGCACCAGCATCTCTGCGGTGCCGGAGTTTGATGCCAAATTGGCCTCCAGCGCTTACCAGACAAGCGCAGACAGCTATAAAGTTTGGAGCAAAACTCCCGTCACCCACCGTGCCAGTCTGCTGCGCCACAGCGCCGACGCGCTGGAGCAGCACATGCCGCGCTTCTGCGCGCTGCTGGTCAAAGAAGCCTTCAAGACCTGGGGCGACGCCGTGTCCGAAGTGCGCGAGGCGGTGGACTTCCTGCGTTTTTACGCCGACGAAGCCGAGCGTGTGATGGCCCCGGTGGCACTGCCCGGCCCCACGGGTGAAACCAACGAACTGCGGCTGACCGCACGCGGCGTCTGGGTCTGCATCAGCCCGTGGAACTTCCCGCTTGCCATCTTTATGGGCCAGGTGGCCGCTGCACTCGCCACCGGCAACACGGTGCTGGCCAAACCCGCTGAACAAACCCCGGCCGTTGCGCTGGAAGCCGTCCGTCTCTTGCACGCTGCCGGTGTGCCCACAGGAGCCGTGCAGCTGTTACACGGCCCCGGCGACACCGTGGGCGCGGCCCTGGTAGCGCTGCCCGGTATTGCGGGTGTGGTGTTCACCGGTTCGACCCCGGTGGCCCGCACCATCAACCGCGCGTTGGCCGCCAAAGACGGCCCCATCGTCCCGCTCATCGCCGAAACCGGCGGTATCAACGCCATGCTGGTGGACAGCACCGCGCTGCCCGAACAGGTGGTCGATGCCGTGGTGCAAAGCGCCTTCCGCAGCGCAGGCCAACGCTGCTCGGCGCTGCGCTTGTTGTGTGTACACGAAGCGATTGCCGACCACGTCATCGAGATGGTGCAGGGCGCGGCCAAAGAGCTGGTGCTGGGCGACACGGCCAATTGGGCTACAGACGTCGGCCCCGTCATCGACCGGTCAGCGTTTGACGGTATCCAGCAGCACATCCAGCGCCTGAAATCATCGTCAAAAGTGCTCCTGGCGCAGGATACACCTGCGCAAGCAGCTGCCAACTTGATAGCGCCGCACGCTTTCGAGCTGCAGCAGGTCAGCGACGTAGCCCAGGAAATCTTCGGCCCCGTGCTGCACATCGTGCGCTGGTCGGGCGACCCGCTGGCCGTTATCGAACAGGTCAACGCCCTGGGATACGGCCTCACCATGGGCATCCAGACCCGCATCGACAGCCGCGCCCACAGCCTGGCAGCGGCGGCCCACATCGGCAACGTCTACATCAACCGCAACACCATCGGCGCGGTGGTGGGTGTGCAGCCCTTCGGCGGCGAAGGCCTGAGCGGCACCGGCCCCAAAGCCGGTGGCCCACATTACCTGCTGCGCTTCTGCGCCGAGCAGACGGTGACGGTGAACACCACGGCGGCGGGCGGCAACGCGGCGCTGCTGGCGGCCATGCCCTGAGACATTTTTTAGTGCAACACAAACGATGCAGGCAAGGACACCGCCACCACGCCATAACGCTTGGTCTCCGGGCTGCCGGTGGTGGATTTGTCGTCCAGGCCCCGCGTGCCGGTGATGTCGCGCAGCGCGTCGGTAACCAGGCGGGCCAGGTACTTGTCGCCGTCGATCTTCAGCTCGGTGTACGAGGCGTAGGCCAGTTTGTCCGACAGTTTCTGGACCACGGCGTCCTGGTTCTGGGCCAGCAGGCTGGCAAATTTTTCGGACTCGATGCTGCCAATCTCCACCGTCACGGCGGGCACAAACAGGATGTGGCGTCGGCTCTCCAGGCCGTCGGCCAGCGGGTTGGTGGGCACCAGCACCACCCGCAGCTCGGTGTTCAGCAGCGACAGCGTCTGGACGGTGGTGGTGGCTGCGGGGCTGGTGGTGGCGGGTTCGGCACTGGTCGCTGTGACGGGTAAGGTCGGCGCAGCCGTTGCTCGCACGGTGGCCACCACTGGTGGCGCCGGTTGTTTCTGGCCCGACAGTGTCCATATCAGCACGCCGGACGCCAGGATCACGGTGGCCAGCAGCCACAGGTACCAGTTGGAGGGGCTGGCGGGAGCTCGGTGGGTGGGGGGCGCGGTGTAGCCGGTGGGCAGCGGTGGCCGCACGGGGGTGTGCTGCAGCTGCGCGTCGTAGGCCGCGCGCTGGTCGGCATCCGACAACACCGCATAGGCTTGCACGATCAGCGTCGCCCGGCGGGCCATGGCGCTGCTGTGGTCGCTGTCGGCCTGGTGTTTGTCCGGGTGGTGCCGCTGCATCAGGCTTTTGTAGGCGGCCCGCAGCACTTCCTTGCTGGCGTGGGGGCTGACCTCCAGAAGCTCGTAGTAATTCATGGGGGTGGGGGCGGGCGGGTTCAGCGGCGCAGCACTTCGCGCCAGTCGGCTTTTTGCCGTTCGATGCGCAGCCGCTCCGTCTGCTCCTGCACGCGCCGGTCTTCCTTCTGCTGCCATTCACGGCGCTCGTCGTCGCGCCGCGCCTGCTCCGTGGCCCGCAGCTCGGCCATCCGCAGCTCGGCAGACACCTGTTCGCCACGGCGGCGGGACTCTTCCTCGAAGCGGCGTGCGTCCTGTTCGGCCTTGGTGGTCTGGCGTTCTGCCGTGCGTTTCTCGTTTTCCGCCGTGCGCCTCTCGCTTTCCTTGCGGCGGTTTTCCGCTTGCAGCGCCACCATCTCGGCGGTGTTGGCCGGGCGTACGCCGTAGGTCTGGTAGTACTCCTCCAGCTGTGCTTTCTCGCTGGCCCGGGTGGCGGCAGTGGCGGCCGATTCGGCCCGGCGGTTGCCCATCAGCATGCTGATGGACTGCGTGACCGCAGCAATGGCAAACAGCGTGCCCAGCACCACCATGATCTTGCGCAGCAGGGGCGCCATGCCGGTTGCGACCGGTTCGCGGCTGGGGGTGAAGCTGTGTTGCTCGCGCGCGGGTGCGCCACCTGCGCGCAGCGTCATGGCGTCGGCACGCAGCGTCATCGCGTCGGCCCGCAAGGCCATGGCCTCGGCGCGCAGTGACAGGGCTTCGGCATCGGCCTGCAGGGGCACCAGGGCCAGCTCGGGCGCGGCGGGCGGCGGCGCAGGCGGCACGGCTGTTGACGCCAGTTTGGCGTCGTAGGCACCACGGCTGCCGGGGTCACGCAGCGTTTTAAAGGCCAGCTGCAGCACTTTGACCTTGAAGTCGAAATCGTCCGCACTGATACGGTCTTTCTGCGACGCCAGTTGGGCCATGGCAGCATCAAACGCCGCCTGCAGCTCGGCCTCGGACGCATCGGCGGCCACCGCCAGGATTTCGTACAGGGTTTTTTTCTTGGTGACCACGTGTATTGCTCCCCACTCCGTTGTGGGGTGAATTGTTAAAAAAAATACGGCCGGATGGCGTGGGCTGTGCCGGGAATTTTGGTGGGGGTGTATGGGTTGCTCAATTGCTATTAAAAGCATAGCTATGTGGGCTTGTGAAATATGCGCCAGAGCCCTGAATGCCTTGAATTTTTGGGGGCTAGAATCAGGCCCGCCCATGCCCAAAGTCGTCCTTTTCAACAAACCCTTCAACGTGCTCACCCAGTTCCGCCCCGACGGCGACCGGGCCACGCTGGCGCAGTTCATCACCGACCCGAGCCTGCGCGTGGCCGGCCGGCTGGACCGGGATTCAGAGGGTTTGCTGCTGCTGACCGACGACGGTGTGCTGAACGCCCGTATCACCCAGCCGCAGGAAAAGCAGTTCAAAACCTACCAGGTGCAGGTGGATGGCATCCCCACCGAAGCCGCGTTGCAGGCGCTGCGCCAGGGTGTGCTGCTCAACGACGGGTTGACGCTGCCCGCCGAGGCGCTGCAGATCGACGAGCCCCCCGGCCTGTGGCCACGCACCCCACCGGTGCGGTACCGCGCGCACCTTCCCACCTCGTGGCTCGAGATCCGCATTTGTGAAGGCCGCAACCGCCAGGTGCGGCGGATGACGGCGGCGGTGGGGCTGCCCACGCTGCGGCTGGTGCGGGTGCAGATTGGGCGTTACCACTTGGGGGACTTGGCCCCCGGCGCGTTTCGGGTGGCACCCTGAACCTCGCTGCGTTCAGCAGACCAGGTAAAGGTGGCTGTCCGGCACCTTGACCGGGTCATAGCGGTAGATCGGGGTGGGCGTCATCGTGTAGGTGAAACTGAACAGCAGGCGAGGGCCTGCCGTCGGTGGCATACCACGGTGAACACCCCACATATTGGCCACAAAGCTGGTTCCCCGGGGGCCGTTGACCGTCAGTACTTTGTCCCGGCCAAATTGCGCATCAATGGTCTGGTCGGTGTACGGTTTCAAGCGGAAACGCCCGGGTGTGGTGTGTGATTCCAAGACAAATTGGTGGGGCCCGCTGTCGGCAGACACATCGGTCAGGTAAATGAAGGCGCGCAGAACTTTCCAGTCCTCGGTGTCCCGGTGGAATCGTTGCACATCGCTGGCGGCGTTGCCTTCGGCATCTGCGAAAGACCAGCGCAGTCCCGCCCCCGACAGGGTGGGTTTGCAGCCTAAAAACCCCGCGGCAATCTGCAACAAGTCGGGGTGGTTCATGGTTTGCAGCAGATGGGGGCAGGCCAGGATCGTGGGCAGGTCATACGCGGCGGATGAGACGCCCTGGCTGTGTGCGGTGACCGGGCTGCGGGAGGACCCCGACGCGACCGGTGCTGTCGCCAGGAAGGCCAGCACCTCGTCAATCTGCGTAGCGTCCAGGAGGCTGCCTAGCGGTGCCATGCCCACGCTGTGAAGCGTTTGCACTGCGGTCTGAACTGCGGTGCTCGGGGTTTCCTTCACGGCACCCTGTTGTACGTTGACGCAGCCGCGGATGGCGGCGCTGATACCCTCGCGGAGCAGGGGGTAGGGAAGCAAGCGGGACACATAGTAGGCGCCATAACGCAGGGCGTTCTCGCGCTTGAACGGCCGGATCGGAATCATTCACTTTCCTTTGCAGCAGGCGGTGCCGTGGTCGGGCCTCAGCACCGACGGGTGCCGTTTCAAAGCAAACCCAAGGCAGTATGGCCAGCCAGCCCCGGTGCGTCAATATGTAACTTGGGGCGGCAGGTGGGACAACACAGCCGTCAGCACGATCAGCGCCATCAGCCGGGCAATGCGTTTGGCGGGTGCCAACAGGTCTTCCAGCGGTACGCTGAACAGCAGATCCAGACCGGACCAACAGGCATGAGATCCGAGTTTGCAGGGGCCTGCTGGGCCTGCATAACCCTTTGCCCATCCGGCATGGAGTCCGGCGCATAAAGAGCTGTGGTCTGCGGCATAACCTCTGGTGCATGTGCGCGTTCAGGCCTATCGTGCAGGTCTCTACTTCACTTGCACGAGGTTTCCATGAGTTCCCCTCTCTCCTACGTCCACCCCACCCCCAACAGCCCCTGGGGCACCTACCTGCAGCAGGTAGACCGTGTCATCCCCTACCTGGGTGACCTGGGCCGCTGGGCCGAGACCCTGAAGCGCCCCAAACGTGCGCTGATCGTGGACGTGCCGATCGAGATGGACGACGGCACCATCGCCCACTTCGAGGGCTACCGCGTGCAGCACAACATGTCGCGCGGCCCGGGCAAGGGGGGTGTGCGTTTCCACCCCGACGTCACGCTGGAAGAAGTCATGGCCCTGTCGGCCTGGATGACGGTCAAGACCGCGGCGGTGAACCTGCCCTACGGCGGTGCCAAGGGCGGCATCCGCGTGGACCCGAAAAAGCTGTCGCTGAAAGAGCTGGAAAAAGTCACCCGCCGCTACACCAGCGAGATCGGCATCATCATCGGCCCCCACACCGACATCCCCGCCCCCGACGTCAATACCAACGGCCAGATCATGGCCTGGATGATGGACACCTATTCGATGAACACCGGCGGCACGTCCACCGGTGTGGTCACCGGCAAACCGCTGCACCTGGGTGGCTCGCTGGGCCGCGTCAAGGCCACCGGCCGGGGCGTGTTCGTCACGGGCCGTGAAGCTGCGCGCCGCCTGGGCCTCGACCTGCGGGGCGCACGCATTGCGGTGCAGGGTTTTGGCAACGTGGGCTCGGTCGCGGCCGAGCTGTTTGTCGAAGCCGGTGCCATCGTGGTGGCCGTGCAGGACCACACCGGCACCATCGTTAACGACAAGGGCCTGGACTTGGAGAAGCTGGTTCCGATTTCGCGCACCAAAGCGGGTGCTGTGGCCTTTGAAGGCGGTGAAGTGGTGCCCAACGAGCAGTTCTGGGACGTGCAATGTGACATCCTGATCCCCGCCGCCCTGGAAGGCCAGATCACCGCCGCCCGCGCCAAGAAGACGACGGCCCGCCTGGTGCTCGAAGGCGCCAACGGCCCCACCGTGCCCGAGGCCGACGACATCCTGGCCGAGCGCGGTGTGCTGGTGGTGCCCGACGTGATTTGTAACGCCGGTGGTGTGACCGTGTCGTACTTCGAATGGGTGCAGGACTTCTCGTCCTTCTTCTGGGACGAAGACGAAATCAACGTGCGCCTCGACCGCATCATGATGAACGCGCTGAACAACATCTGGGACACAGCCGACAAACACAAGATTTCACTGCGCACCGCGACCTATGCGGTGGCGTGCGAGCGCATCCTGACGGCACGCCAGGAGCGCGGTCTTTACCCTTGAGGGTTGGGTTTCACTCCCTTACACCAACGCTCGAAGCTTGCATGCTTCTTCAAGCGGACACCACGGAACCGGCTTTGCCGGGCCGTCGGTGTTGCCCCCTGCAAGGGGGTTGGCGCAGCGGAACGCAGTCCGCGCAGCCTGGGGGTGTGTTTTACTCTCGGGGAACAATAATGGCGGGCAACGCTCCAACCGGGTTGGGCGCGTTGCCCGCTTTTTTATGGCTTCCCAAGGGCTTCGTCAGATGCTGAAAAAACCCGCACCTTCTGCATTTTTTACCCCGCGCCTGCTGGTGGTGCTGGCCACGGCTGTATTGGCAGGATGTGTCACACCCGCCCCGCAAAAGGTGGCGTACGAGCCCGAAGAGTTCGACTCCACCACCACCCACACCCGCGTATATGCCGCCACCGAGGCACAAACCTGCGAGGCCGCGCGGCGGGCCTTGCTGAGCCAGGGGTACCTGGTGACAGCGGCCACGGCAGACCTGGTGACGGCGCGCAAGAGTTTCCAGCCCGAGGCCGAAGTGCACGTGGAGTTTGAATTCCGCGTCGTGTGTGCCCACGAAGGCCAGCGTGGCCTGAGCACAATCGCTTTTGCCAGCGCGCAGCAAGACCGCTACAGCCTCAAGAAGACCAACACCTCGGCATCACTCGGTGTGGGGGTGCTGGGGTCGCTGTCGCTGCCGGTGTCCGCCAGTAACGACGCCATGGTCAAGGTGGCCAGTGAAACCATCACCGACCCCAAGTTCTACGACCGCTTCTTTGCGCTGATCGACCGCTACCGCGTGTTCTCTGAACGCGCCGACGCCCGCGCCGATTCCACTGCCGCCGCTGCAGACTGAGCCTGCAGGGCATGGTAGGTTAATTTATTCAAAAATGATAGCTGCTTGGGCAGGTGGAATGTGCGCTAGAGGCCTATTTCACTCTAAAGCCGACACCTGCACCGCCCCATCGGCATAAAACGCCCGCAGGTTCGCCACGGTCAGTGCTTCCATGGCCTGGCGGGTTTCGCGGGTGGCGCTGGCGATGTGGGGCAGCAGCACCACGTTGTCCAGCGTCATCAGTTCGGCGGGCACCTGCGGCTCGTCGGCGTACACGTCCAGCCCGGCCCCGGCGATGGCCCCGGTCTGCAGGGCCTGCACCAGTGCGTCCTGGTCGACCACCGAACCGCGCGCCACGTTGACCAGAAAACCGTCCGGCCCCAGCGCCTGCAGCACTTCGGCGTTGACCAGGTGGCGGGTGGCTGCGCCGCCCGCGGTGATAACCACGAGGGTGTCGGCCCAGCGTGCCAGCTCGACCAAGGCGGGCTCGAACTGCCACGGCACACCGGCCACGGGTTTGCGGTTGGTGTAACGGATCTGCATGTCAAAACCGGTGGCGCGCTGGGCAATGGCGCGGCCGATGCGGCCCAGGCCCAGGATGCCCAGGCGCTGGCCGGTCACCTTGCGGCCCAGTTGGAACTTGCCTTGGGGCCAGTCACCCCGGCGCACAAAACGGTCGGCGGCACTGGCACCCCGCGCCACGTCCAGCAGCAGGGCCATGGCCAGGTCGGCCACACAGTCGTTCAGCACGTCGGGGGTGTAACCCACGGCGATGTTGCGCTGGGCGGCCACTTCCAGGTCGATCTTGTCCAGCCCGACACCGTGGCTGGAGATGACGCGTAAGCCCGGCAAGGCCGCGAGTAATGCCGCCGACGCACCGGCCGGGGCCGAGGTGGACAGCCCGGTGAAACGGGCACCGTGTGCGGCCAGAAATGCCTGCGGGTCGGCCTGGTTGGACAGGTGGGTTACGTCGAATTCGGCGGCCAGCGCGGCCTCCAGGGCGGGGGTCAGCGGGCCGTTTTGCAGGACTTGGGGGCGTGTGGTCATGGGCAGGGTGGGAGTCAGGGGGGCGGCAACTCAGGCCGCGATCAGGATGGCGCGAAAGTCGTTCACGTTGGTGAGGGTGGGGCCGGTCACCACCGAGTCCCCCAAGGCCTGGAAGAAGCCGTGGCCGTCGTTGTTGTCCAGGCTGCTGCGCGGGTTGGTGCCCAGCGCCCAGGCGCGGGCCAGGGTGTCGGGGGTGAGGAGGGCTCCGGCAATTTCTTCGGCACCGTCCACACCGTCGGTGTCGCCTGCCAACGCATACACACCGGGCAGGCCGTTGAGCGCCACACCGAGCGACAGCAAAAATTCGACATTGCGCCCGCCCCGGCCTGTGCCGCGCAGGGTCACCGTGGCTTCGCCGCCGGACAGCAGCACACACGGCGTTTTGAAAGGCTGGCCGTGTAAGGCTACCTGGCGTGTGATACCGGCCATGGCCTTGCCCAGGTCACGCGCTTCACCCTCCAGGCTGTCGCCCAGGATGTAGGGGGTGATACCGGCATCACGCGCCACCTGGGCCGCGGCCTCCAGCGCGATTTGCGGCGCGGTGATCATGCGGGTCTGGATGGCGGCCAGGCGCGGGTCGCCGGGTTTGATGGTTTCACCCGCGCCGCTTTCCAGCAGGTGGCGCACGGCGGCTGGCACGCTGATGCGGTAACGCTCCACGATGGCCAGCGCGTCGGCGCAGGTGGTGGGGTCACCCACCGTGGGGCCGGAGGCAATGTCGATCGGGTCGTCGCCCGGCACGTCGGAGATCAGCAGTGTCCACACCTGCGCCGGGTGGCACTGCGCGGCCAGCCGTCCGCCCTTGAGGCTGGACAGGTGGCGGCGCACGCAGTTCATCTCGGAAATGCTGGCCCCGCTGTGCAGCAGCGCGGTGTTGACGGCCTGTTTGTCGGCCAGCGTCAGCCCCTCGCCGGGCGCGACCAGCAGCGACGAGCCGCCGCCGGAGATGAGCGCAATCACCAGGTCATCCGCCGTCAGCCCGGTCACCAGCTGGCGGATGCGTTCCGCAGCTTCGATCCCCGCCGCATCCGGCACCGGGTGTGCGGCCTGCACGATCTCGATACGTTCACACGGCACTTCGTAGCCGTAGCGGGTGACGACCAGGCCTTCCAGCGGCCCCGCCCAGTGGTCTTCCAGCGCCCGGGCCATGGCGGCCGAGGCTTTGCCTGCGCCGATGACGATGGTGCGGCCTTTCGGTGGCGGGGGCAGGTGCGGCGGCAGGCACAGCGCGGGCTGGGCGGCGGCCACCGCTGCGTCGAACATCTGGCGTAGCAGCTGGGGTGGGTGAATAGAGGACGTGGTGGAAGGCATGGCCGCTATCTTAATTTCAGGCGACGTTGTGCCCCGCCATCAGTTCCAGGGCTTTGACCAGCGCCGAATGGTCCAGCTCGGCCATGCCGTTGGCGGCGCAGACCTGCATCAGCTGGGCGGCACCGGCCGTTTGTGGCAGGGCCACACCCAGTTCACGTGCGCCCTGCAGTGCCAGGCCCAGGTCCTTCTGGTGCAGGCGGATACGGAAGCCGGGGTCAAACGTGCGTTTGACCATACGCTCGCCGTGCACCTCCAGAATGCGGCTGGACGCAAACCCGCCCATCAGCGCCTGGCGCACCTTGGCCGGGTCGGCACCGGCCTTGCTGGCAAACAGCAGGGCTTCGCTGACGGCGGCGATGTTCAGCGCCACGATGATCTGGTTGGCCACCTTGGTGGTCTGGCCGTCGCCGTTGCCGCCGACCAGGGTGATGTTTTTGCCCATCAGCTGCAGCAGCGGCAGCACAGTGGCAAACACGGCCTCGGGGCCGCCACACATGATGGTCAGTGAGGCGGCCTTGGCACCCACTTCACCGCCGGACACGGGGGCGTCGATGTAGTCCGCACCCAGGGCGTTGATCTTTTGCGCAAACGCCTTGGTGGCGATGGGCGAGATCGAGCTCATGTCCACGATGATCTTGCGGCTGTTGCCGTCGGCCATCACACTACCGTCGGCCAAACCGGTGGCAATACCGTCTTCACCAAACAGCACCGATTCCACGTCCGGTGTGTCCGGCACGATGGTGAACACGATGTCGGCATGGCGCACCACGTCGGCCGGAGTGGCGCGGCGGGTGGCGGTGGATTCCGCGACCCCCGCGTGCACCTTGCGTGGTGCGTAGTACGACACCTCGTGGCCCGCGTTGACCAGATGGAGGGCCATGGGTGCACCCATGATGCCGAGACCGATAAATCCTAATTTCATAGCAACTCCTGTAGGTGGGACGGGCGTTAGAGCCCTGTTTTGTTTAAAAAATGATTCAATATCCGCTGCTGGCGGCGGGGGCTTGGCTGGCGCGCATCTTGGCCATGACCTGCTGCGCCCCGGAGGCCATCAGCCGCGCATCCGAGCTGACGGTCACAAACTGGAAGCCTTTGGCCACCCGCTCCAGCGCACCTTCGGGGGTGCCGTTGTGGATACCCGCCACCACACCGTGCGCTTTGGCGCGGGCGAGGATGTGGTCGATGGCTTCGGCGGCTTTCGGGTCCACCTCGTCAAACACCGGGCGGCAGCCCAGCGCCAGCGAAAGGTCGGACGGGCCGATGTAGATCGCGTCCAGCCCCTCGACCGACAGGATGGCGTCCAGGTTGTCCAGCGCCTTGGCGGTTTCGATCATGGCGAAGGTGACGATGGTGTCGTTGGCCTGTGTGGGGTAGTCGGCCCCGCTGTACAACAAGGCCCGCACGGGGCCAAAGCTGCGGGTGCCGCGTGGTGCGTAGTGGGTGTAGGCGACGAGTTTTTGTGCGTCTTCACGGGTGTTGACCATGGGGCAGATCACGCCGTATGCACCCGCGTCCAGCGTCTTCATCAGGATGCCGGGCTCCAGCCAGGGCACCCGCACCACGGGCACGGTGTGGGTGGTGGAGATGGCCTGCAGCATCGGCACCATGGCCTGGTAGTCCACCATGCCGTGTTGCAGGTCGATGGTGAGCGAATCCCAGCCCTGGTGCGCCATGGTTTCGGCCGAGAAACTGTTGGGTATCGCCAGCCAGCCATTCACCGCCGCGCCCCCCGACTTCCACAGTGTTCGTAAACGGTTTTCGCGCATGGGATGCTCCTTGTGTGCAGGCGGGAACGGCGTATGTCTCTATGTTGTCGTACAACTTTGTGGATGATGTGCCAATTTTGGGTGCTTTGCACCAGAGTTTCTACCCATTAAAGTGCAAAAACAAAGAAAAAGCCCTCAACTCGTACGACGACTTGAGGGCTTGGGGTTGCTGCGGGCGCAGGCCCGGCGCGGGGTTTAGTCCACCGCGATCTTGCGCGTCTCGATCAGCTTCTTCCAGCGGGCGGCTTCGCTGGCCTGGTAGGCGGCGAACTGCTCGGGGGTGTTAGCCACCATTTCAAAGCCGACTTCGGCAAATTTCTGTTTGACGGCCGGGTCGGCCAGGGCGTCCATCAGGGCTGCGTGGATCTGGGCCTTCACTGCCGGTGGCAGGCCCTTGGGCGCAACCACACCTTGCCAGGAGGTGGCGTCAGCGTCTTTCACGCCGGACTCGGTCAGTGTGGGCACGTTGGGCAGCAGGGGTGAGCGTTTGGGCGCGGCAATGGCCAGCACCCGCAGCTTGCCTGCGGTGATGTGGGGCAGTACGTTGTTGATGTTCTGGAACGCCGCATCCACCTGTCCGCCCAGCAGGTCGGTGATGGCGGGTGCTGCGCCCTTGTAAGGCACGTGCAGGCCGGAGGTGCCCGACTGCAGCCAGAACAGCTCGGCGCTCAGGTGGTCGGAGGTGCCGGTGCCTGCGGAGACAAAGGTCAATGCGCCGGGTTTGGCTTTTTCGGCGGCGATCAGCTCGGCCATGGTTTTGTAAGGTGAGCTGGCGGGCACCACCAGCACGTTGGGCGCTTGTACGGCCACGGTCAGGTAGTCAAAGTCCTTCGACGCTTCGTAAGGCACCTTGGCCAGCAGGTAAGGGGCAATCACCAGTGGGCCCAGCGAGGTGACCAGCAGGGTGTAGCCGTCGGCAGGTGCCCGTTTCACAAAACCCGCGCCGATGGTGCCGGTGGCGCCGGCCTTGTTGTCCACGATGACGTTTTGTTTGAGCTTTTCCTGCAGCTTTGGTGTGAGGGTGCGCGCCAGCGCGTCGGTGGCACCACCGGCCGGGAACGGCACCACCAGGGTGATGGTTTTGTCAGGCCAGGCAAACGCGTTGCTGGACAAGGCCAATGCCATGGCCACGAGGGTCAGTGTTTTTTTCATGGGGGGTTCCGAAGAAAGGGGGGATGGGGAAAAGGGCAGTTCGCAGGCAGCGGGGCCTGAACTTGTCAGGCATTCTATAAATTAACGCAAACATGTCAAACAACTTGGCGAAAGTGAGGGGTATTTGTCAGATACTGTCAAAATCGCAGCTCCATTGCCTCCTGCCGCCATGAACGAAACCCTGCTGCAAAACGACGGTGCGGGCTCGCTGCCCGACCGCATCTACGCCCGTGTGGTCGAGGCCATCCTGCGCGGCGACTTTGCGCCGCACAACAAGCTGCCCACCGAGGGCGCTTTGAGCGCCCAGTTCGGCGTGTCGCGACCCACCGTGCGTGAGGCGCTGGCGCGGCTGCGCTCGGATGGCATCATCGACTCGCGGCGTGGCGCGGGCAGCACGGTGATCCGCGCTCCAGGTGCTCCGGGCATGCCGCTCGTGGTGGCCACACCGATCAAAAGTCTGGCCGACATCGAGCGGTATTACGCCTTCCGCAGCTGTATCGAGATGGGCGCTGCCGCCGGGGCGGCCGAGTTTCGCGATGCCGATGACCTGGAGGCGCTGCAGCTGGCGTTCGAGGCGCTCAACAATGCGATGGAGGGCGGTGAATCGGGCGCGGACGAAGACGTGCGGTTCCACCTGGCCATTGCCCGGGCCTCCCACAACCCGTTTTTTGTCACCACCATCGACACCACGGTGGCCCCGATCCGCCAGTTCATCGAGCTGGCGCGCAACGCCACCGACAAAAAAAGCCTGGCCCGTGTGCGCACCACCCAGGCCGAACACCAGGCCATCGTGGACGCCATCGTGCGGCGCTCCCCTGGCGACGCGGCCGAGGCCATTCGTATCCACATCCTGAACGCCAAACGGCGTATCTTCGAGAACACACCGCTGCGCTGAGGGGTGTAGGGCGGGGTTTGTTTGCTTGACAACTTTTTAAGTTGTCAGATAATTGTGCCCAAAGATCCTTCCTTGTATGGAGACCACGATGACCGCCGCAACCCCTGCCACCACCACGCCCGCCCGCCCGCCGCACACCATCCGTATGCATGTGCGCGACAACGTCGCCATCGTCGCCAACGACGGTGGTTTGCCCGCTGGCACGGTGCTGCCCAGCGGCCTGGTGCTGATCGACAAGGTGCCGCAAGGCCACAAAGTGGCGCTGGTGGATCTGCCCGCCGACGGCCCGGTGCTGCGGTACGGCATTCCCATCGGCTTCGCAATGAAAGACATCCCCGCAGGCAGCTGGGTGCACGAGCGCCTGCTGCACATGCCCGACGCACGCGGGCTGGAGAACCTGCCCATCGCCACTGTGCAGGCCGAGGTGCAGCCTGCGCTGGAGGGGTACACCTTCGAGGGCTACCGCAACGCCAATGGCTCGGTCGGCACCCGCAACATCCTGGCCATCACCCAGACCGTGCAGTGTGTGGCCGGCGTCACCGACTTTGCGGTGCAACGCATCAAGGCCGAGCTGCTGCCGCGCTTCCCTAACGTGGACGATGTGGTGGCGCTGGAGCACACCTACGGCTGCGGTGTGGCCATCGATGCGCCGGGGGCCGAGATCCCCATCCGCACCCTGCGCAACATCAGCCTGAACCCCAACTTTGGCGGCGAGGTGATGGTCGTCAGCCTGGGCTGCGAAAAGCTGCAACCCGAGCGCCTGATGCCTCCGGGCACCATTCCTTTGATCGACGAACGTGCCCCCGCCCCACCTTTGGACCTGGTGTGCCTGCAAGACGACGCGCACGTGGGCTTCATGTCGATGGTCGAATCCATCATGCGCCAGGCTACGGCCCACCTGGAGCGCCTGAACGCCCGCCGCCGCGTCACCGTGCCTGCTGCCGAGCTGGTGGTGGGTGTGCAGTGCGGCGGCAGCGATGCCTTTAGCGGTGTCACGGCCAACCCGGCGGTGGGCTATTGCACCGACCTGCTGGTGCGCGCCGGAGCCAGTGTGATGTTTTCCGAGACCACCGAGGTGCGCGACGGCATCGACCAGCTCACCTCCCGCGCCAGCAGTCCCGAGGTGGCCGAGGCGATGATCAAAGAGATGGCCTGGTACGACGCATATTTGCAGCGTGGCAAGGTAGACCGCAGCGCCAACACCACGCCCGGCAACAAAAAAGGCGGCCTGTCTAACATCGTCGAAAAAGCCATGGGCTCCATCGTCAAGAGCGGCTCGGTGGCCATCACCGGCGTGCTGTCACCCGGCGAGAAGCTCAAACAAAAGGGCCTGACCTACGCTGCCACCCCAGCCAGCGACTTCATCTGCGGCACGCTGCAACTGGCTGCGGGCATGAACCTGCACGTGTTCACCACCGGTCGCGGCACGCCCTACGGCCTGGCCGCCGTGCCGGTGATCAAGGTCGCCACCCGCAGCGACCTGGCACGCCGCTGGCACGACCTGATGGACGTGAACGCCGGCACCATTGCCGACGGCGACGCCACCATCGAAGACGTGGGCTGGGAGCTTTTCAAACTGATGCTGGACGTGGCCAGTGGCCGCAAGAAAACCTGGGCCGAGCACTGGAAGCTGCACAACGCCCTGGTGCTGTTCAACCCGGCGCCGGTGACGTGACTTGATGTGTCAACGCTGGTGCGTACGCCGCACCAGCGTGCTTTTGCCAAACAGGCTTTCCACCAAATCCACGGCCAGCAGCGCCGTCTGGTTGCGCACGTCCAGCGCCGGGTTCAGCTCCACGATGTCGAGTGAGGCCATCCGCCCGGTGTCGGCAATCATCTCCATACACAGCTGCGCCTCGCGGTAGGTCGGGCCGCCGCGCACCGTGGTGCCCACACCGGGGGCAATGTCGGGGTCGAGGAAGTCCACGTCAAAACTCACATGCAGGTGGGTGGTGTCGTCCAGCCCGGCCAGCGCCTGCTCCATGGTGTGGCGCATGCCGATCTCGTCGATGGTGCGCATGTCGAACACCTCGATACCCATGTCGTGCACAAACTGGCGTTCACCCTCGTCCACACTGCGGATACCAATCTGGCGGATGTCGCCCGGCTGCAGTGCGGGCACCTGGCCGCCGATGTGGGTCAACGCGTCCGGCCCGTGCCCACACAGGCAGGCCACCGGCATGCCGTGGATGTTGCCGCTGGGGGTCATGGCGGCGGTGTTGAAGTCGGCATGGGCGTCCAGCCACAGCACCCGCAGCCGCAGGCCGCGCTCCCGGCAGTGGCGGGCCACCGCACCAATCGAGCCAATCGCCAGGCAGTGGTCACCACCCAGCATGATCGGCAGTTGCCCGGCCTGCAGCGCGGCATAGACCGCGTCACACACCGCCTGGTTCCAGGTCACTGTTTCGGGCAGGTGGCGGAAGCGGTCGAGGGGGCCTTGCCAGGGGTTGGTGGGGCCGTGCAGGTTGCCGCTGTCGTGCACCGCCAGGCCCAGCCGCTCCAGCGCCTGCTGCAGCCCCGCCACCCGCATCGCCTCCGGCCCCATACTCGCGCCGCGCACGCTGGCCCCGATGTCGGTGGGCACACCAATCAGGCGGACGGTGGTGGGCGGGCGGTGGATGGTCATGGCGGGGCTTTCGGGTGGGCGACGGTAAATTATCACGCGGCCTGTGACCGTGCCGTGGCGAGTGTGTCCCACGCCCAACACCGCCTGCTGTGGGCAGGGGAGGGTTCTTTAAAAAAGATAGCTGCATGCGCCCGTCCAGTGGGCGCTAGAGGTGCTTTTTGTCAGAAGAATGAGGGTGCAACTCTTCCGCAGAGGCGCGCTGGGCGTGGCGTTTCCAGCTGGAGCAGGGTGGCCGCAAAAGCCTTCATCTGCAGAGGCCGTGCCAGCAGCACGGTGTGTTGTTGTCCGCGGCGCAGGGTGGTGTTGCGAATGTGCAGGGTGAGTGTGGACACAGGGCCATCCACCACGCAGATGTCGGCGTCCGCATCGGGCACCAGCCGCCAGGCTGTCGGGCTGTACTCGTGCAGGAATTCCAGGAAGGCCCAGATCTGCAGCTGGTCGGGCGCGGGCAGGCTGCCGATGTTGAGTGAGTAGCTGTTCGCCGCAGGCACCAGCACACCCGCAGCGGGGCACACGGCAAGGGTGCCGGTGGGCCACAGGGCGGGAGACGGCGGGTGCCGGAGTGCGGAAGGCATGGTGGTGGGCTGGAAGCGCAGCAAAGTGTTGTTCCCAATCGATGCCACCAATATACGAAGACCCACCCAGCCCTGGTGCTGCAAACACAGTTGTTGACGTTTTAAAGCGGCAGTTGTGTGCACAAATGCCGCTTTTGAGGGGGTCATGCCCGGTCGCGGGCAGCGGATGTCAGAAGTCGAGCAGGCTCAGCCCCACATTCAGCACCGTGCGGCGGCGGTTGAAGTCGATCAGGCTGTCGCCGTAGCCGGTGAACAGCTGCGTATGGAAACGCAGACCGCTGCCGATGGTGCTGTTGCTGCTGGTGCCCAGGGTGCTGAGCCATTCCAGCCGCAGCGAGCCGTTGCCGTTGCTGCGCAGGTTGTGGCGCAGCGTGGCACCCACGGTGTTCTTTTGGTCGATGTTCCAGGCACCGGCCAGCTCGGCACGGCCGATGTAGTTTTCGATGTGCGGGTTGTCGTCCTTGATGGCGTCTTCTTTGATGCGCTTCCAGAGTTTGGCGGTCAGCAGGAAGCGGTCGTCTTTTTCAAACCCAGCCATCACCGAGGCGCGGTTCCAGCTGCGCGACAGCGGCAGGCTCTGGCCGTTCGACTGGTGGGTCAGGGCCGCGCCGCTGTAACGCATGCGCCAGCCGCCGGGCAGCGTGAAGTCGCTTGGGTAGATGTAGACCACTTCAGGCTCGTGGTCGGTGTTGCGGAAGGGGCGCGACAGGTCGCTGTTGAACAGCTGCCAGTACGACTGCTGGGTGTAGCCAAACCAGACCGAGTCCTTGCGCATCGGCTCGCCCTGGGTCAGCAGGCCCTGGGCAATCTTGGTGCGTACCGACAGCTGGATGCGGGTTTCGCCGTGCTGGTATTCGCGTGGCAGTGTGGCGTTGTTCTCGGGGTTGTCCGATGTGGGCAGGCGGTTCACGCCGTTGGCGGCGCTGACCGACAGGCTGATGGGGCGGTAGCCGCGCAGCGTGAAGGTGCCGCAGTCGGTGCCGTCTTCCAGCTCCCAGAAGCGCGACAGCGTGGTGAACTGGGTGTCCTTGCAGTTGCGCGTGGGGGCCTGGGCAATTGCCACACCCGCAATGGCGGCGGCAGCGGCCGGTGCCACGTCGGTGGTCGGCGCTGCTGCTGCGGTTTTTTGGGCGGGTGTCTGTGCGTTTTGCAGGGCGCTGGCCGCTGTGGCCTGCTGCCCTGCCCACTGGTCAAAACACGCGAGGCGGGCGTCCTTGTCGTTGGCCAGGCTGCTGCACTGCTGCCAGCCGGGCTGGCTGGGGGTGGTGCTTGCGGTGGTTTGTGCGTAGCCGGTGGTGGCCAGCAGGCCGGTGGCTAGCGCCAGCCCGGCTGTTTGCGCAGCACGAAGCGGCGCTCGGTGGAGTTGGTGGCGTTGGTCCATGTTCCCTGTATTTCCTTGCCGCAGGATGTGTCTGCCACCCGGCCGGTCCAGGTCGCGGAGATGTTGCGCCCGTTGTCGGACTCTTCCAGCGTGAAGTCGCCATTGTCCACATCCCCGGCCAGCTGTGCCGTCGCACCGTCGCGGCCAAGGGTGCCGCGCACGCTGTCTGCCATCTCGGGGTGGCGGGTCAGGTGCAGCTCGGTGGGGGTGCCGCCGTCGGCCCATTCAGCGCGCCACAGGCCGTACAGGTAGACCGCGCTGACCTCGGCTGCACTGGGGCAGGCAGCAGTGGAGGGCGTATTTTTGAGGTCAATTTGGGCTGCAGCGCCCAGTGGTAGTGCACAAGCAGCTATTAAAAAAAGAGCAAATCGTGGGTTCATGGCGTCTGGGCCTGTGCGGCGGCACTGGCTTGGGCTTTTTGGGCGAACTCGGCGCGCAGGGCCTTGAGTTTTTCGCGCGGGTCTTCGCGCACGGTTGCCTTGTTCAGGTCCATCTCCTTGATGAACCGGCTGGGCTGCGCGGTGACCATTTCGCGGCCTTTTTTGCGCTTCTTGGTCCAGCTCACGGCCAGGCTGCGTTGCGCGCGGGTGATGCCCACGTACATCAGGCGGCGTTCTTCCTGCAGGCGCACGGCGATGTCGTCGGTCACCTTTTCCTGGCGGCCATCGTCGTCGTCCAGCTTGAACGGCAACATACCTTCGGTCACGCCCACCAGCATCACGTGCGGCCACTCCAGGCCTTTGGAGGCGTGTAGGGTGGACAGGGTCACCACGTCCTGGTCCTGCTCGCGGTCCTGGATGGTGGAGAGCAGGGCGATGGTCTGCGCCACTTCCAACAGCGACTTCACTTCCTTGGTGGTGCTCACGCCTGCTGCGTCGTCGATCTGCCCGCCGCAGCGGCCCGACATCCAGTCCACAAAGTCGATCACATTGCCCCAGCGGGCGGCGGCCACTTTTTCGCTGTCTTCACCTTCGAGCAAATGCTGCTCGTAACCAATCTCTTTGAGCCATTCCATCATGAAGGCGCGTGCATCTTCCGCGCCCATGGTGTGGCGCGCGCGGAATTCCAGGTCGTTCACATACCGGCCAAACTCGTGCAGGCTGCCCACGGCGCGGGCGGGCAACACAGCCTCCAGCGTGGCGCTGAACAGCGAGGCAAACAGGCTGAGTTTGTAGTTGGTAGCGAAATTGCCGAGTGCCCCCAGCGTGGTGTGGCCAATGCCGCGTTTGGGCGTGGTGATGGCGCGCAGGAAGGCCGGGTCGTCGTCGTTGTTGATCCACAGCCGGAACCAGGCACACAGGTCCTTGATTTCGGCGCGGTCAAAAAAGCTCTGGCCGCCCGACACCTTGTACGGAATCTGCGCCCGGCGCAGGGCTTTCTCGAACGTCTTGGCCTGGTGGTTGGCACGGTAGAGGATGGCGAAGTCGCGCAGCTCCACGGGCTTCACACCCATACCGGTGTTGGTGGCCGTGCTGCGCAGCGACTGGATACGCGCCACGGCACGCTCGGCTTCGTGTTCTTCGTTGTCGGCGTCCACCACGCGCACCGGCTCGCCCTCGCCCAGCTCGCTGAAAAGTGTCTTGGGGAAGAGTTTGGGGTTGAGCTGGATGACATTGTTGGCCGCACGCAGGATGGCGCTGGTGGAGCGGTAGTTCTGCTCCAGCTTGATGACTTTCAGCTGCGGAAAGTCCAGCGGCAGCTTCTTCAGGTTGTCCAGCGTGGCACCGCGCCAGCCGTAGATCGACTGGTCATCGTCACCCACGGCGGTGAAACGGGCCCGTTCACCCACCAGGTACTTGAGCACCTCGTACTGCGTGGCATTGGTGTCCTGGTACTCGTCCACCAGCACATGGCCCAGCGCCTGCTGCCATTTGGCGCGCACCTCGGGGTGTTCACGCAGCAGCTTCAGCGGCAGGCTGATCAGGTCGTCAAAGTCGACGCTTTGGTATGCCGTCAGCCGCTCTTCGTAGTGCGCCATCACGGTGGCGGTGATCCGTTCGTTGTCGTCTGCCGCCTGGGCCAGCGCCTGGGCGGCGTTCAGGCCCTGGTTCTTCCACGCGCTGATGGCCCACTGCCACTGCCGCGCCGTGGCCACGTCCACGCTGCCACCGGCTTCTTTCAGAATGCCGGTCACGTCGTCGGCATCGAGGATGCTGAACTGGGGCTTGAGCCCCAGCACCTTGCCGTCCTCGCGCATCATGCGCACGCCTAAAGCGTGGAAGGTGCAGATCAGCACGTCTTTGGCAGGGCGGCCAATCAGCCCCTTGGCGCGCTCGCGCATCTCGGCGGCGGCCTTGTTGGTGAAGGTGATGGCGGCAATCCGTTTGGGGGCCAACCCGGCCTCGATCAGGCGGCCGATCTTGTGCGTGATGACCCGCGTCTTGCCCGAGCCCGCCCCGGCCAGCACCAGGCACGGCCCGCCCAGGAAATGGACAGCTTCAAGTTGGGCGAGGTTAAGACCGGCGGACATAGGGGGAGAAGAGATCAGACAGAACACAGATGGCAGCCAATGATAGCGGGTGCAGTTTTGCTTTCTGTACTTGTTAGCTCTGACGCGCGTTACAACGTTGATCTTTATAGTATTTTATTTTTCAATATTTCTAAGTAATTGAAGAGTGCTGTAATTTTTGATTAGTGCAAATGTTTTCCAATGAGTGCGGCAAGTTCGAACATTGAAACTTGCTTTTTTTTGAAAATGGGGAGCAACTTATCATTGCTGTTGATGAGTCGTTTGTTGTAGTTGTCTTGTAATTTATTATTTTTAATATATGTCCAGAGCTTGGTTATAACTTCTGTGCGTGCCAGTGGTTTCGAGCCAACAATTTCGGCGAGTTCCTTGCTCGGTTGAAGTGCTTTCATGAAAGCGCTATTTGGTGTTCTTTTTGGTTTTGTGTTTTTGATGGTTTCAATGGTTGGCCAAGAAAATTGCATGCTATTTTGATAATATTTTACTTTCAACCATGAGAGATCTCCTGCCCACTTCGCACGCGCAGCTGGTTTTTCGGTTCCTTGAAAAGAATGAAGCCAATGTAGAAATTTAGCCATGGCTTCAAGTCGTTGCTCTGATGCTGGGTCACCCCAACGAAGCGCTTCTTCGGAAGTCATTTGTGGGATATGTGTTGTATATATTTTTATTAAAATTGCCCATCTCTGTAAATCGGTATATGCGCCCTCCGTAACGGAGTATCCCATTCTGCTGAAAATTGAATCTTGAGCAAGTAATATTTCGTTTGCGGGATGGGATTTATTTATGGGCGCTAAATTTTTTATTTTTTGAGATTTTTCTGTGATTTCTTCCTTGGCCAAGCCTGCTTCATAAATTTCAGAATTTATAAAATCCTGTAAGTCATAGACAAGAGTTTGAAGCATGGCAATCCCCATGCCATCCTTGAGTTCGTTGCTCGTGTTGATAGTGGCAATGGCAAGCGCTTCAATGAACTGTTCGTTGGTTATTTTTGTGCTGGATTTTGGTTTTAATAAATCGTCAAAAATAGTTTTTAATTTATTGCTTGCTTCTGTTGTTTTGGGATTTTTGGATTTCATGTTTGTTTGTGCGAATCTTGGTTAAAAATTAGTTCGTTGAAAAAGGTTTGCAGGGGTGTCTAATTTACAAGAAAGATCTGGGATTTTGCGCAGTTGTATCGTGAACAGTCTCGGCACTCAAAAAACACTGCTGCCGCATCCCTGCGAGAATCCCTTTCGTGCTCTCCGTTTTGCTCATCACCTTCCCCTTCTTCGCCCTCGTCCTGTGCGGCTACCTGGCCGCCCGCAGCGGCACGTTGCCGCAAGCCGCCATACCGGGGCTGAACGCCTTTGTGCTGTTCTTCGCGCTGCCGTGTATGTTGTTCCGCTTTGGCTCCAGCACCCCGATTGCGCA
This sequence comes from Comamonadaceae bacterium AAW, assembly GCA_026314275.1. GTDB lineage: Bacteria > Pseudomonadota > Gammaproteobacteria > Burkholderiales > Burkholderiaceae_C > JAGOEY01. Next base: position 1,314,837 of record CP111109.1, on the reverse strand, counting down.
GCTGCTCGACCCTGCCGTGGCGGGGGTGTATGTGCTGTGTGCGCTGGTGATGGTGGGCGGCACGGTGGCACTCACACGGGCGCGGATGGGCTGGAACGACGCCGCGTTTGGTGCGCTGGTGGCGGCTTTCCCCAACACCGGGTTTATGGGGGTGCCGCTGCTCGTGGCGCTGCTGGGCGCACAGGCGGCGGGCCCGGCCATCCTGACCATGCTGGTGGACATGCTGCTCACCACCTCGCTGTGTATTGCGCTGTCGCGGCTGGACGGCGCCGGCACCCACGGCATGGCGGTGGCGCTGCGGCGTGCGCTGCGCGGCATGTTGACCAACCCCATGCCCTGGTCGATTGCCCTGGGGGCGCTGGCGTCCGCCCTGCAGTGGCGTCTGCCCGGCCCGCTGGACAAAACCGTGGCCATGCTGGCCGATGCCGCGTCACCCGTGGCGCTGTTCACGATTGGTGCGGTGCTGGCACGCTCACAAATGAACCAGCACGACAAGGTGGCCGTGCGCGACTATGTGCCGATTGCGCTGGCCAAGCTGCTGCTGCACCCGCTGCTGGTGTGGCTGGTCGGGCTGGCGGCAATCCGTATGGGGGCACCACTCACGCCGTTTGCCCACACCGCGCTGGTGCTGGCGGCGGCCTTGCCCAGCGCCAGCAACGTGTCGCTGCTGGCCGAGCGCTTTGGGGCGCACAACGGGCGGATCGCCCGCATCATCCTGGTGTCCACCGCGCTGGCGTTTCTGAGTTTTTCAGCAGCGGTGGCGTGGCTGGTTTGAACCCGTTTGAATTAAAAATTAAAATCATCCATGCCCTCTTTGACCTCCCTCTTTTTCAAAACCCTGCGCACCGCGCTCGGCCCGGTGATGCTACTGAAGGAAACGCTGACCCGGCCCAAGGGCCTGGTGCGGCCACCGGCGGCGCAGCAGGCCGTGGACCTGGCGTGCCGCGAGCTGGCGCTGTACCAGTACCGAACCTGCCCGTTTTGCATCAAGGTCCGCCAGGAAATGCGCCGCCTGTCGCTCGACATCCCCCATGTGGATGCGCAGCACGCCGGCCCGGCGCGCTCCGAGCTGCTGGCGCAGGGCGGCCAGACCAAGGTGCCGTGCCTGAAGATCACCGACGCCGCCGGCAGCCGCTGGCTCTACGACTCCGAAAAAATCATCGGTTACCTGCGTGAGCGGTTTGCGCCCGTGCCTGCTTGATGCTCTGTTTTTGATAGCTTGAAGCGCCCGTTGTATATGGCGTTACGGGCGGTTTGTTAAATCACCAGTGGGTCCACATCCACCGCCCAGCGGATCAGGCCCCTGTGTTCGGGCTGCTGGCGGGTGCGCTGCAAGGTGGCGTGCCAGGCGGCCAGAAACCGCTGCAGCGCCGCGCGCGACGGGCTTTCCACCAGCATCTGGGCACGTTCGATATTGGCGACGCGCTGGATGGTCATGGGCACAGCCGGGTACAGCGTGACCTGTGCGACGCTGTCGATAGCCGCCTCGGTCGCTGCGGCGCTGGCTGCACCCAGAAAGCCCTGGGCCACTTCCTGCGTGCGGGCATCGGCGCGCACGAGCGCCTGGAATGCAAACGGCGGCATGCCGGCGATGGCGCGTTCCTCCAGCTGCTGGGTGGCAAAAGCGATGTAGTCGTGGCGTTTGAGGGCTTCAAACAAGGGGTGGGTGGGGTGCTGGGTCTGTACCCACATCTCGCTGCGGGCGCTGTGGGCGGCGTCGCGCCCGGCGCGGCCACCGGCCTGCATCAGCAGGCTGAACAGGCGCTCCGGCGCACGGAAGTCGCTGGAGAACAGCGCACCGTCGGGCTGCACGGCGGCCACCAGGGTGATGTGGCGGAAGTCGTGGCCCTTGGCAATCATCTGGGTGCCAACCAGCACGTCCACCTCGCCGGCGTGCACCTGCGCCAGCTGCGATTCGAGGGCACCTTTGAGTTTGGTGCTGTCGGCGTCGATACGCACGATCCGCACGGGGCTGCCGTCGGGCCGCCGGGTGTCGGCCAGCAGTTCGGCCAGGTGTTCTTCCAGCCGCTCGGTGCCGCGCCCGATGGTGCTGATGTCGGTGTTGCCACAGGCGGGGCAGGCGTGGGGCACCCGTTCGGCAAAACCACAGTGGTGGCAGCGTAGGCTGCGGTCGATCTTGTGGAACACGCGGTAGGCGCTGCAGTGCGGGCATTCACTCTTCCAGCCGCAGTCGTTGCAGCCCAGCACCGGGGCGTAACCGCGCCGGTTCAGGAACACCATACTTTGCTCACCGCGCGCCACCCGCTCGCGGATAGCGGCCAGCAGTGGTGTGGAGAACACGGCGCGCCGGGGCTGCTGGTTCATGTCCACCCGGCGCACCAGCGGCAGGCTGCCTTCGCCAATACGACTGGGCATGGACAAACGCAGATAACGGCCACCCTCGGCGGCGGGGCGGCTGTGGTGCCAGCTCTCCAGCGACGGCGTGGCCGAGCCGAGCATGACTTTGGCACCCTCCAGCTTGCCGCGGTACACGGCCAGGTCACGTGCCGAATAACGCGCACCTTCCTGTTGTTTGTAGCTGGGGTCGTGTTCCTCGTCCACGATGATGAGGCGCAGACCGGGCATGGACGCAAACACCGCCATGCGGGTGCCCAGCACGATACGCGCCGCGCCGCTGTGGGCGGCCAGCCAGCTGCGCAGGCGCTGCGGGTGGGTCATGCCGCTGTGTATCGACACCACACGCTCAGCCCCAAACCGCGCCTGGAACCGGGCCTCCACCTGCGGCGTGAGGTTGATCTCGGGCACCATCACCAGCGCCTGGGCGGCCGGGTCGGCGTCGAGCACCCGCTGCACGCAGCGCAGGTACACCTCGGTCTTGCCGCTGCCGGTGGCACCAAACAGCAGAAAGGGGCCATTTTTAGTACCAAATTGGCCAATGGCGCTCTGCTGTTCTGCGCTGAGTGCTATTAAATCAGTAGTATTTGACGTGGTGGGGGCTGTGTCCTTGGCGCGTTTCAAGCGGCGCGCCAGCTGTTCCACACCCAGGTCGCGCAGTTGCGGAGGCAGCGCGGCCAAAGCCACTTCCCCCAGCGAGCGCTGGTAATACCGCGCAGAAAACGCCACCAGCTCCCGCCAGGCCGCTGGCAGCGGTGCCAGCGCGTCGAGCACCGAGGCCACAGGTTTGACGTCCATGCTGTCGGGCGGCGGCGGGGCGTGGGGGTCGGTGTCCCACACCACGCCCAATGTTTCGCGTTTGCCCAGTGGCACCCGCACCAGCGTGCCGGGCGCCAGCGGCTGCACACTGCCGTAGGTCAACGGCCCACTGACCTGGCTGTGGGCGGGTGTGTGGACAACAACGCAGACGTGGCAGGTCATGGAACGGGCGAAGGCTGGCTGGGTGTGTTTTGTGAAGTGAACTGGCGAAATCGGCGCTAAGTGCTTGATCTACAAGGGCTTTGGGAGCAATTCAAGGTTTCTGTGGATAACTTTGTTGATATCTGCCCCCGGGTGCCTCCAAAGCCGCATGAAACAAGGCTTCCGTTACATTGCCCACAAAAAAAGCAGCCGATCAAAGTCTATATAAATCAACAACTTACGATCGCTATGGCTTTTGTAGCGGTACCAGCGAGGGAGTGTCGCAATTGCCGCACTGCACCACAAATTTTGTGCATAAGTGGTGCCTCCCAGAAAGATTTTTTGCTTGACAAGCCCGGAATGCCTTGTTCAAGCACTGAGAGTGCATCCCATTACCGGTACTGGTGGACAGCGTTGACCAGGGCCGCCACATGCTCCGGCGGCGTGTGCTGGTTGATGCCGTGGCCCAGGTTAAAGATGTGGGTCGGGCCGACCGTGCTGCGGTCGGTGTGCCGCGGGCCAAAACTGTCCATCGTGCGCTGCACTTCGCGTTCAATGGCGGCGGGTGGGGCAAACAACACGTTCGGGTCGATGTTGCCTTGCAGCGCCTTGCCCGGGCCACCAGCCACACCACCGACCTGGGCGCGGGCGCGGCCGAGGTTCACGGTCCAGTCCAGGCCCAGCACTTCGCAGTCGAGCCTGGCCATGTCGTCAAGCCACAGGCCGCCGCCTTTGGTGAACACCAGGCGTGGCACGTCCGTGCCATCAACCCCGGTGCGTTTGAGTTGGGCCAGCACCCGCGCGGTGTAGGCCAGGCTGAACTCCTGGAACGCGCCGTCGGCCAGCACACCACCCCAGCTGTCAAAAATCATCACGGCCTGGGCACCGGCGTCGATCTGGGCATTCAGGTAGGTGGCCACCGCGTCGGCGTTGATCCGCAGCATGGTGTGCATCAGGTCGGGGCGGCTGTACAACATACTTTTGACCAGGCGGTAATCGTCCGAGCCCTGGCCTTCGACCATGTAACAGGCGAGTGTCCACGGGCTGCCGGAGAAGCCGATCAGCGGCACCCGGCCATTCAGCGCCTTGCGGATGCTGGTGACGGCGTCAAACACGTACTGCAGCTTGTGCATGTCGGGCACCTGCAGGCGCGCCACGGCGGCTTCGTCGCGCACGGGCGTGGCAAAACGCGGGCCTTCCCCCAGCGCAAACGACAGGCCCAGGCCCATGGCGTCGGGCACGGTCAGGATGTCGCTGAACAGGATGGCCGCGTCCAGCGGGAAGCGCTCCAGCGGCTGCAGCGTGACCTCGGTGGCGTAGTCGGTGTGGGTGGCCAGGCCCATGAAGCTGCCCGCGAGCGCCCGTGTGGCCTTGTATTCAGGCAAATAACGCCCGGCCTGGCGCATCAGCCAGACGGGGGTGTAGTCGGTGGCCTGGCGGCGGCAGGCGCGCAGGAAGGTGTCGTTCTGAAGTGGTGCAAACATCCCCTGATTGTCGCAGGGGCGGTGGCTGTGCCACCGGGTGGTGGCGCTACAGCGTCGCCAGGGCTGCGCGCACCTCGCCGGGGGTGAGGATTTCGGTCATCACCAACGGCGTTTGGCCCGGCCGGTACAGCACATACACCGGCACACCGTTGCGACCCAGTGCGGCCAGCGCGGCCGTGATGGCCGGGTCGCGGCGGGTCCAGTCGGCGCGCAGCAAAGCCACCTTGCGGCTGTCGAAGTCGGCCAGCACTTCGCCGTTGGACAGCGTGGTTTTTTTGTTCACCTGGCAGGTCACACACCAGGCGGCGGTGAAGTCCACAAACACCGGCTGCCCGCTGGCGGTCAGCGCTGCCACCTGCGGCGCGGACCAGGCTTGCCAGCGTGTGCTGGTACTGCCTGTGGCCCCCGCCGCCAAAGCCGTGGGCGGCGTAACGATGGCGCTGCCGATACCGGCAACCAGCAGCACAAACAACCCAGCCACCAGGGGGGTCAGCACCAGCCGGGTGCGCCCGCGCAAGGTCAGCGCCCACACGACGGCACTCAGCGCGACCAGAAGGGCCAGCAGCGCACCCGCGCCGTCGATGCCACTTTGCTGGCCCAGCACCCAGACCAGCCAGGCCACGGTGGCAAACATCGGGAACGCCAGCAGGCGGCGCAGCGTGTGCATCCAGGGGCCGGGCCGGGGCAACCAACGCGCAAACGCAGGCACCAGGCTGGCCACCAGGTAGGGCAGCGCCAGCCCCATACCCAGCGCCGCAAACAGCGCCAGCGCCTGCAGCGCAGGCAAGCCCAGCGCCAGGCCCAGCGATGCGCCCATGAACGGGGCCGTGCAGGGCGAGGCCACCACCACGGCCAGCACACCCGAGAGAAAGTCGTTGACCAGCGGGTTGCGCGCCTGGGCCGACGCTACGCTGGACGGCACAAACTGGCCAAATTCAAACACCCCCGCCAGGTTCAGCCCGATGAGGGTGAACAAAGCCGCCAGCGAGGCCACCATCACGGGGGACTGCAGCTGGAAGCCCCAGCCCAGCTCCGCTCCGGCGGCCCGCAGGCCCAGCATGGCAGCACCCAGCAGCAGGAAGGACAGCACCACCCCGGCGGTATAGGCCCAGCCCGCCCGGCGGTGGGCGCGGCGGTCGTTGGTGTGGCGGGCAAAACCCAGCACCTTGATCGCCAGCACCGGGAACACGCAGGGCATCAGGTTGAGCAGCATGCCGCCGACCAGCGCGCCCAGCAGCGCCAGCACAAAGGTGCCCATGCCCACGGCGGCTGGTTGTTGTGTGGCGGGGGCAGCGGCGTTGCTGTCCAGCGCGGCCTGGAGTGCGGCAGACACCGGTGCCGCCACGGCGGTGGTCGGCCAGGTGCCCGACACCGCTGCCTGCGTGCGCCAGCCCCAGGCCTGGCCGGGCGTGCGGTCGGCCTCTGCCAGGGCCAGCACCAGCGGCAGGTGGTCCGGGCTTTGGCTGCGGTGTTCGGCCAGGGGGATGGTGGCGTTCCAGACTGGGCCGTCCCATTGCTGCGTCCAGTCTTTTCCAGACACCGCAGCGGTATGGATCAGCTCCGGAACTTCGGGGAAAAATTCGAGGGTTTTGCCCTGTGCGCTGGTGGGCAAACCCTTCACCGACACCTGCAGGCTGTTGCCCACCACCTGCACGCTGCTCTTGGGCTCGGCAGCCAAAGCCTGGGGTTGGGCAGCCCGGGCCTGCTCAAAGGCGCTGGTGTTAAACGCGGTGGAGCTGTGCAGCGGCAGGCTCAGCGCAAATTCACCTTCTTCGGGGATACACTCCTTGCGGCAGACCAGCCACGACGCCTTGAGCTGGATGTCCAACGCGCTGGTGCTGGACGCCATCAGCGGCATCTTGAAGTCGGGCGTGATGGTCAGTGGCACGGGCAGCAGCACCGTGCCCTCGTAACCGTAGTTGGCCAGCGTGCCAATCGGGATCTTGCGTGGCAGCGGCCAGGCAATGTCGCCGGCCTCCACGCCCGCAGGCAGCGTCCACGTCAGTTCAGTGGGCAGGCCGGAATCTCCCGCGTTTTTCCAGTAGGTGTGCCATTCAGGTTGGTGCGCCAGCTGCAGGCCGACCCAGACCGTGGCCCCGGGCGACACCCCGTCCGGCGCATGTGCCACCAGCTCGGCCCGGACATGCGGCGTGGTCACCACCTCTTTGGCGCTGCCCGCAGCCACGGCAGGCCAACCCGCAAGGCATGCCATTACCAGCAGCAACAAGGCACACACACGGGCGAAGGCAGGGTGAAAAGTCATGGAAGGATGGGAGCACAGCGATGGGGCGAAGTTCCCCATAGCGGTAAACATGCCTGAGGGCGGGTGAGCGCGGGGCCGCTGTGGAAACGTGCGGATTATCCCCCGCACTGCAGGACCGGGGTTGCTGTGGCTCCCCGGGTGGGCCGCTAAGATGGTGCATGGCATCCACCCGCACATCCTCTGGTTTCCCGTCCCGCTACTGGGCCGACCTCTGCACCCGTGACTTTGCGGCGCTGGACGCCAGCCGCACCGTGGCTGTGTTGCCCGTAGCGGCCATCGAGCAGCATGGCCCGCACATGCCGCTGAATGTGGACACGGCGCTGGTGGATGGTGTGGTCGCCGCCGCGCTGCCGCATGTGCCGGCGGATGTGCCGGTGCTGGTGCTGCCCACCCAGCAGGTTGGCCTGAGCCCCGAGCACGAAGCGTTTGCCGGCACGCTGACGCTGTCGCCCGCCACCGTGATCGCGCTGTGGACTGAGCTGGGTGCCTGCGTGGCCCGCGCCGGGGTGCGCAAGCTGCTGCTGTTCAACAGCCATGGCGGCCAGGTGAGCGTGATGGACATCGTGGCGCGGGAGTTGCGTGCCCGGCATGGCCTGCTGGTGTACAGCGCCAGCTGGTATTCACTGCCCCAGCCCGACGCGGTTCAGGCCTTGTTCCCGCCCGCGGAGCACCGCTTTGGCATCCACGCCGGGGATGTGGAAACCTCGATGATGCTGGCCCTGCGGCCCGACCTGGTGGACATGGCGCAGGCACAGCACTTCCACTCCACCTCACAAGACCGCGCCGCGCACTACCCCATCCTGGGCAACGGCCGCAGCGCCAAGCTGGGCTGGCAGATGCAGGACTACCACCCGCAGGGCGCGGTGGGAAATGCTGCCGCTGCCACGGCGCAAAAGGGGCAGCTTGTGATCGACGCTGCCGCGCAGCAACTCGCGCTGCTGCTGCAAGAGATTTCACAACTCCCGCTTTCCACATTGCAAGACCGCTGAATGCGGCGCGTATTTCCCCATTTTCCAAGGAGACTTTTCCATGCCCGGACTTTTGCCCGACGTTGACCCCGATGGCCTGCTCGAATTTTCGGTGGTCTACACCGACCGCGCGCTCAACCACATGTCCAAACGCTTCACCGGCGTGGCGCAGGACATCCTGGCCACGCTGAAAGAGGTCTACCACGCCCACACCGCCGTGCTGGTGCCCGGCAGCGGCACTTTTGGTATGGAGGCCGTGGCGCGCCAGTTCGCCAACAAAGAGAAAGTGCTGATCGTGCGCAACGGCTGGTTCAGCTACCGCTGGACGCAGATTTTTGACGCCGACAAAGGCCTGGGCGGCGGCTCCATCGTGTGTAAAGCGCGCCAGCAGGGCAGCGGCCCACAAGCGCCCTGGGCCCCCGCACCCGCCGACGAGGTGGCAGCCACCATCCGCGCCGAGAAACCCAAGGTGGTGTTTGCGCCGCACGTCGAAACTGCCAGCGGCATCATCCTGAATGACGACTACATCCGCACGCTGACGGCGGCGGCGCATGACGTCGGCGCGCTGTTCGTGCTGGACTGCGTAGCTTCTGGCGCGATGTGGGTGGACATGGAAGCCACTGGCGTAGATGTGCTGATCAGTGCGCCGCAAAAGGGCTGGAGCAGCTCCCCCTGCTGCGCCATGGTGATGCTGAGCGAACGTGCCCGCCAGGCGATTGACGGCACCACCAGCAGCAGCTTTTCGTGCGACCTCAAGAAGTGGATGCAGATCGCCGAGGGCTACGAAAAAGGCCAACACGCGTACCACACCACCATGCCCACCGATGCACTGGTGCGCCTGCGTGACGTGATGCTGGAAACCCGTGCCTACGGCTTTGCCAAGGTGCGCGACGAGCAGATCGCACTTGGCACCCAGGTGCGTGCGCTGCTGGAGTCACGCGGCTTCCCCAGCGTGGCAGCCGACGGTTTCAAGGCCCCCGGTGTGGTGGTGAGTTACACCACCGACCCCGGTATCCAGAACGCCAGCAAGTTCGCCGCCGTGGGCCTGCAGACCGCCGCTGGTGTGCCGCTGCAGTGTGACGAAGGGGCGGACTTCAAGACCTTCCGCATTGGACTGTTTGGCCTGGAAAAGTGGCACAACGTCGACCGCACGGTGGGGCATCTGACCAAAGCGCTGGACCAGATCGCCGCAGGCTGATTGGAGAAACCCGGTGCCCACCGTCACCCGTTGACGGACGGCACCTCTTCCGTGGCAAAACCTGCGGGCAAAACGATCTCCAGCATCTCGATATCCTCACTGTGGCCCAACTCGCGGTGCCGGATGTTGGGCGGCTGGTGCACACACGAGCCGGCTTCCAGGCGCACAACACCTTGGCCCTCGTACTCGAATTCAATCCAGCCCTTCAGGACGTACACCAGCTGAAATTCAGTCTTGTGGGCATGCGGCTGGCTTGAGAATTCGGTGCCCGCTGCGGCCCGGATGACATGGGCGGCCACACGCCCTTCGGTCGCCTTCTTGATGCCCAGGTCGCGGTATTCATAGAAAGAGCGAAGACCCCGCTCAAACGCTGCATCCTTGGCGTGTGACGCAACAAAACCGGTGGTGGTCATGGGGGGGCTCCTGTGCGGTGGCGTGGTCGCGTGAATATAGCGCGTGGGGCCTCTTTAGAACGTGTTTACGATCTTTGCGGGGATCGCATTGGAGTGCAATCGGGATGAGTGGGTGGCCCAGATGCGCCGCATGGGCTCGTGCCCATGCAAGCAGCTGGGGCGCTCAATCGCCCGATTTCACTCCAACCCTTCGGGCAAGTGCCTTTTCGGGCGGTCTGCGGCGTTGCGGCGCTTGTCCATAGCCGGGCTATGGACTGCACACCGCGCCTTGCATCCCATCCCGAAAAGGTGCTTGTGCGACCCCGGAAAGATCGTAAACACGTTCTTACGCCGATGTCACCCACCCCGCATACGCCGCATCGTCCAGATGCGGCAAGGTATTGAAGGTCAGCAGCATGTGCCGCTTCGGCGTGAACGCAAACTCCGTCACCGCGCTGTTGCGGATGCGCAGGTTCAGCTCGATGGTGGTCTCGGGTGTGGTGCCCAGCACATGGCCGACGGCGGTGGAGATGGGGCCGCCGCTGGAGACGATCAGCACGTTGCCGCTGTGCTGCGTGCGCACATGGTCGAGTGCGCTGACAACGCCGTGGCGAAAAGTGTCGTAGTCAGCCATACCGTGCGGGCTGACCACACCGTTCATCCACTGCGTCAGGCCGTCGCGCAGCAGGCGGAAATGGTTGCGGTACAGCTCGGGGGTGTCGGGCTTGGCCAGCGGCATCGGGTGAATGGTTTTGACCACCGCTTCGGCGTCGTACTCGTTCAGGCCGGGCCACAACAGCGGCGTCAGTGGTGTCGGCGATGCAGGTGCCAGCCCCGCGCCTTCGGCGATGCCGGCCCAGGTCTGTGCGTGGCGGCGCAGGGTGCCCACGAGTACGGCGTCGAACACCAGCCCTTTGTGCCGGAAGTATTCCCCCAGGCGCACGGCCTGACGGTGGCCCAGGTCACTGAGCTGGTCGTAGTCTTCGGCACCAAACGAGGCCTGGCCATGGCGCACAAGGTAGAGGATTCCCATGGCCTGGATTGAAGCAAAAAAGGCCTCTGGCGCTTGTCGCGCGGGCGACGGAAGCTATCTATTTTGTAGCGACTGCGTGGATGGGCGTCTTATCCGCCCTGCAGCCCACCTGCCAATACCTCTGCCATCACCGCTGCATCCACATTGCACCCACTCAGCGCCACCCCCACCGTCTGCCCGCGCAGACTGTCCCTCTCCTGCATCGCCGCGGCAAAGGCGGCGGCACCGGCACCTTCGGCAACGTTGTGGGTGTCGGTGAAAAGGTCGCGCATGGCCTGGGCCACTTCGGCGTCGGTGACCTGCACGGTGTGGTCGAGGTGCGCCATCAGCACGTCCAGTGCGGCCTGGTCGGCCACGCGGCAGGCCATGCCGTCGGCCAGTACGGTGGTGACGGGGGCTTCCACCACATGCCCGGCGGCGAGGGAGTCGGCATAGGTGGTGGCGTGGGCGCTGATGACGCCAACGATACGCACGCCGTGCCCCAGCGCCCGCTTGGCGGCGATGGCGGAGCAGGCACCCGAGCCCTGGCCGATGGGCACATACAGCACGTCCAGCTGTGGCACGGCGCGCAGCATTTCCCACCAGGCGGTGGCTACACCGCGCAGCAGGTCGGTGTGGAAGCTGGGCACCATGTGGGCGCCGCGTTCGGCCGCCAGGGAAATAGCGTGTTCGCGCGCTTCCTGGAACTCGCTGCCGTGTTCGACCAGCGTCACACCCAGCGCACGCATGGCGGCGTTTTTCTCGCGCGAGTTGCCGTGGGGTACCACGACGGTGCAGGCCACGCCGTGTTCGCGGGCTGCCCAGCCGATGCTCTGGCCGTGGTTGCCTCGGGTGGCGCTGATGGCTTCGCGCGGCAGGGTGCCGCTGCGGGCCAGCTGGTCGAAATAGGTCAGCCCGCCCCGGATCTTGAACGCGCCCACGGGCGTGTGGTTCTCGTGTTTGACCCAGCAGTCGGTGCCCAGGCGCTCACTCAGCAGCGCCCAGCGGTACTGCGGTGTGGGCGCGAAGCTGCGGTACACCACCTCGGCGGCGGCTTCAATGTCAAACAAGGTGGGCAGGTGGGTGGTCATGAGTGCAGGGTGACCAGCCCGCGTGGGGTGGCAAGTTGAATCTGGATTTGCGCCGGGCCGGGTGTGACGGCGATGTCCTGCAGACCCATGGCCTCGCAGGCTGCACGCAGGGCGGCTGTATCGGGGTGGCGCAGTGCCAGCGACTGCAGCGTGACACCGCTGTCGGGCATGGAGTGTGTCGGGTGTGTGCTGCCCCATTCGATCAGCGTCGGCAGGCAGCCGTCGAACAGGCGCTGGCCGTCGTCGCGCACGCTGATCTGCCAGGCCAGCAGGCCCTGCGGTGTGGGGCGGGACGCTGCCAATACGCGGCCCCGGTTAATGCCTTGCGCGGCCAGCGCGGCGACGGATGTGGTGATGTCGGGCACCTGCGCCACCCAGTGCGCCAGCTGCGGGCCAGTCTGGTGCAGCTGGGCCTGCAGGGCCTCGTTATCCATGTCAAACCAGCGTCTGGCGCCCGCTGCACGGGCGGGAGTAGCTCCTGGATTGATAGCAATCACTTCCAGGTAGGCGCGTGGGTGGGCGGGGCTGGAGATATTCAGCAAGCGGTTGTGGGTGCCCATCAGCGGGTGTTCACCACCCGGGGCCAGCGCGACGCCGAAGGTGGCTTCACACCACGCAACCCCTTCGGGCAGTGTGGCGGCCAGGATGACAAGGTGGTCTAGGGACGTGGCCATGGGGCCTACAGCGTGACCACACCGTCGATACAGGTCACCACGGCACCACCCACCCACACCTGCCCGCTGCTGTCGCGGTGGATATGGATGCGGCCCGCGCGGTCAAGGCAGGTGCCTTGTGCGGCGAGGTAGCGCTCGGGCATATGGCCGTCGGCAATCAGCCACTGGGCCAGGCTGGCGTTCAGGCTGCCGGTTACCGGGTCTTCGGCGATACCCATGGGGGCGGCAAAGGCGCGCACTTCCAGCGCGGGCTCTTCCTCTGCGCTGACCGCAGCGGACTGGCCAAACGCGCGGGCTTCGCGGTTGGAACGCACTATCAAAACAGGAGCTTCCGGCGCAGGATACACGGCCGCTACACCCACTTTATGCCCTAAATTCTTGAGTTCCAGCTGGTTCGGCTTGAGCTGCAGCACGGTGTGCGGGTCGTCCAGCAGCAGGCCAAGCCAGGTAGTGCCGTTGTCCAGCAGCTGGGCTGCCAGCACGTCATGGGCCTTCAAGCCCAGCGCCGCGGCCACACGGGCCAGCACCATCGGGCTGGGTGCATTGCGTTGCAGCGGCGGCGCGGCAAACGACAGCAAGCTGCCGTCACGCCGGATGGGCACCAGCCCCACCGGGCATTCCTGCACGATCTGCTGCGCCGACTGCGGCTGGCCACCGGCCTGCAGCCAGGCGTGGCAACTGCCCAAGGTTGGGTGCCCGGCAAAACGCATCTCGCCGCCCGGCGTGAAGATACGCACGCGGTAGTCGGCGCCGCCCGCGCGGCCCGCATCCGTCGGCGTCAGCAGGAAGGTGGTTTCTGACAGATTCGTCCAGTTTGCAAACTGCAGCATCTGCGCATCCGTGAGCCCACCGCCATCCAGCACCACGGCCAGCGGGTTGCCCAGCAGCGCAGTGGGCGTAAAAACATCCACCTGTTTAAACGGGCGGTTGCGGGCGGGTGCGGAAGAGTGCAAGGCAGGCATGCGGGGGAACGGGGTCAGGTCAGAGGTTGGTCGAGCACGCCGAGTGCCGTCGGGCGGCCACTCACTACTTGGTACCAGCGGTCCAGGTGCGGGGTCAGCGGTGCGGTGTCCGACAAGGGCAACGCGCGCCAGCGGTGGATTTCACACGCGATCGGAATGTCGGCCATGGTGAAGCTGTCGCCCACCATGAAGGGTTGCTGCGCCAGGTGGGCGTCCAGCATGGCCAACAAGGGCTCGGTGGCGGCCACGGACTGCAGGTATGTGGCGGCGTCGCGCTGCGCGGGCGCGGTGCGCACCCACTGGATAAAACCGTCACGCCCGGCCGGGTTCATCGTGGTCTGTTGCCAGTCCATCCAGCGTTCGGCGTCAAACCGTGCGGGCAGCTCGGTGGGGTAGAGCGTGCCGGCTGTCGCCGCCGCGCCGGGCCGCCCCAAGTAAGGCGAGGCCCCCTTGGGGGGACGCGAAGCATACGAAGTAGCGAGCGAGGGGGCGCCATACTTTGCGCAGAGGTAACGCACGATCACGTTCGACTCCCACAGCACGTAGTCGCCGTCCTGGATGACGGGCACCAGCGCATTGGGGTTCAGCGCTTCGTACTCCGGCGTCTTCACCACACCAAACTGGCCACCCGCCTCGGTGCGCTGAAAGTCCAGCGCCAGCTCCTGCGCGCACCAGACGACCTTGCGCACGTTCAACGAGCTCATGCGGCCCCAGATGCGCAGGTTGCTCATGCGGCGGCTTCCAGTTCGCGCGGTGCGGAGGTGGCGCGTGCGCTGCGGATCGCCTCGGCCAATGCTTTCACGCCGATGTTGATCTGCTCCACACTCGCGGTCACGAAGGACAGGCGTAGCGTGCGGGCATCGGCATGGTCGGCGTAGAAAGCCGCGCCGGGCACAAAGGCCACACCACGTTCCACTGCCTGGGGCAGCAGGTCCACGGCGCTCATCCCCTCGGGCAGACGTGCCCACAGGAACATGCCGCCCGCAGGGGTGTTCCACTGCACGTCGAGGCCCGCCATTTCGCGTTGCAGTGCCACCAGCATCGCGTCGCGCTGGCTCTTGTACAGCGCGCGGATGGTGGGCACATGGCGGTCCAGGAAGTTGCCTTTCAGCACCTCGGCCACCATACGCTGGGTGAAGCTGGGGGTGTGTAAGTCCACCGCCTGTTTGGCCTGCAGCAGCTTGGGGTAAATATGTTTGGGCGCCACCAGGAAGCCCAGGCGCAGGCCGGGCGCCAGCACCTTGGAGAAGGAGCCCAGGTAGATACAACCCTCGGGGTTGCGGGCGCTCAGTGGCAGCGGTGGCTCTTCGTCGAACCACAACTCGCCATAGGGGTTGTCTTCAATGATGGGCAGGCCTGCTTGGGCGGCAGCGGCAGACACAGCGGCGCGGCGGGTCTCACTCATGCTGCGGCCGGTGGGGTTCTGGAAGTTGGGCAGCAGGTAGATAAAACGTGCGTCTTTCGCTTTGGCGACCAGGTCGTCCACCACCACACCTTCGTCGTCGCTGGCCACACTCACCACTGCGGGCTCCATGGGGGTGAAGGCCTGCAGTGCGCCCAGGTAGGTGGGGGTTTCGACCAGAATTTTGCTGCCCCCGTCGATCAGGATCTTGGCGACCAGGTCCAGCCCCTGCTGCGACCCGGTGGTGATCAGCACCTGGGCCGGGTCCACGTTCCAGGGCAGCATGGCCGCCACCGCCTCGCGCAACGCGGGGAAGCCCTCGCTGGCGGCGTACTGCAGGGCGGCCTGACCGTCTTCGCTCAGCACCTTGTGCGAAGCGGCGTCAAATTCAGCGATGGGGAAGGTTTTGGGGGAGGGCAGGCCACCCGCAAAACTGATGATGCCGGGCTTCTCGGTGACCTTGAGGATTTCGCGGATCACCGACGGGTTCATTTTTTCTGCACGGGCAGCAAGTTTCCAGGTGTCGCCGGATGTGGATGTTGGGGACATGTTGTTCTCCGTTGTAAGGTCAGTGAATCAGTAGAGGATAAAGCGAAGCGACCAGCGCCAGCGCGGCCAGTGTGTTGAATATGCGAAGAAATACCGGTTCTTGCAGGTAACGGCGCAGGCGGCTGCCAAACAGCGCCCAGGTGCTGGTGGTGGGCATGTTGATCACCCCCATCAGCCCCACCAGGGCCAGCAGCTGCCACGGTGTGTGCTGCGCGGGCAGGTAGGTGGTGACAGAACCCAGCGCCATCACCCAGGCCTTGGGGTTGACCCACTGGAAGGCCGCGGCGGCGGTGAAACCCATGGGTTGGGCGGCGGTGGTGTTGTTGTCGGTGGATGAAGCCGGCTGGCTGCGGAAGATCTTCCAGGCCAGGTAAAGCATGTAGGTGCCGCCCACATACCGCAGCACCGTGTACAGCACCGGAAAGCGCACAAACACACTGCCCAACCCCAGACCCATCAGCAAAATCATCAGGCAGAAACCCACCGTGACCCCCGCCATATGCGGCAGCGAGCGCACAAAACCAAAGTTCACGCCCGACGCCAGCAGCATGGTGTTGTTGGGGCCGGGGGTGATGGAGCTGACAAACGCAAACAGGGCAAAGGCGAGCCAGGTGTCGGTGCTCATGGGGTGCTGCCTTTCGGAAGGGGTGCAGGGCATGGGGCTGTGGGCTGCGACAGCCGTTTGCCGATGACAACAGTGGCCACCACCGCGGCGGCAAACCCCAGCGTGACCAGGTCCAGCGGCTCCCCCAGCAGCGGGATGGCCGCCAGGATCGACAAAAACGGCTGCAAAAGCTGCGTCTGGCTTACCCGCAGCGCGCCGCCCAGGGCCAGGCCCCGGTACCAGGCGAAGAAACCAATCCACATCGAAAACAGGCCCACATACACAAACCCCACCCAGGCCGAGGTGGCGATGGGCTGGCTGGGCCACAGCACCAGCGTGGCGGGCAGGGTGACGGGCAGCGCCATCACACACACCCAGCAGATCACCCGCTCCGCGCCCAGCGCGGGGGTGACCTTGGCGCCAAAGATGTAGCCAAACGACGCTGCAATCACCGCGCCCACCAGCAGCAGGTCGGCCCACTCGAACCCAAATTCCACTCCGCCGCTGTGCTGCTGCGCCCGCAGCACCGAAAACACCAGCACCAGCAGGCTGCCGATGACGGCACAGACCCAGAAGCCCAGCCGCGCCCGCTGGTGTAACACCCAAGCCGCCACCATGGCCGACACCAGCGGCAGCAGCGCCGTGATCACCGCTGCATGGCTGGCGGTGACCACCCGCAACGCATACGCCAGCAGCAGCGGGTAACCCACGGCGTTGCCCAGCACGGCAATACCCAGGGGTTTCCAGTGCTGGCGTTGTGGCACGGGCGAGCGCGTGACCAGCAGGAAGACCACCGACAACACACCTGCCAGCGCCGCCCGGCCCAGTGTGACGAACCAGGGCGAGAGCTGGGGCGCGTCCACCGTGCCGGTGGCCAAGCGGGTCATGGGCAGGGTGACGGCAAACATGGCCACACCCAGCACGCCGAGCCACATCCCGAGATTTGGGTTCTCCCCCAGGCTACGCGCACTGCGTGTCGCTTCGCCAACCCCCTCGCCGGGGGCAACACCAGCGGCCCGGCAAAGCCGGTTCCGCGGTGTTTCTGGAAGGGGATGGGGCGGAGCCAAAGACTTGTGCTCAGTCATATCTTCAGCATCCAGGCAGCGGTCAGCACCAGGATGCCAGCCATACAGCGGTTGAACCACAGCAGGCGTTTGCCCTGCGCCAGCCAGCTGCGCAGCACGGCCCCCACCAGCGCGTAAAACAGGTTGCTGGCAAAAGCGAAGAACAGCATTACCGGGCTCACGATGGCCATACGCTGCTGGGCATCGGGGTGGCCTGCCACCCAGCCGGCAATGATGGTTAATGCCAGCAGCCAAGCCTTGATGTTCACGAACTGCAGGGCCACACCTTGCCGAAAACTGATCTGCAGCTTGTCGCCCGCAGCCTGCCCCAGCGTGGCGCTGCCCGACAGCTTCCAGGCGAGCCACAGCAGGTAGGCCACACCCACCACCTTGATGCCGCCGCGCAGCGCAGGCACGGCCACCACCAGCGCTCCCACCCCCGCCGCACAAAGCAACAGCAGCAGGCACCAGCCCACCGGCACCGCCCACACAAACCGCATGGCGTGGCGCAAGCCACCGTTGGCCGCCAGCGCGGTGGAGAGCGTGGTGTTGGGCCCGGGCGAAAAACTCATCGCCGTGGCCAACACCAGAAGAGCGGTGAATTCTTGCCAAGTCATGGCGGCTACTTTAAAGTTTTATCCATTACAGTTCCAGTACAGATGTTCGGACAATTTCAATATCTGTATTGGTTTTTTGACTGGCACAGATTGCCGATCCACCATCCGCCATGCTCACCCGCACCTCATCCCAGTCATTGACCGAGCAGTTGGCCGAGCGTTTCGCCACCCGCATCCGCGACCACCTGCTGCTGCCCGGCACACGCCTGCCCTCGGTGCGTGAATGTGCGCGCCAGCAGGGTGTCAGCCCGTACACCGTGGTCGCGGCCTACGACCAGCTGCTGGCGTCCGGCCTGGTCGAGGCGCGTAAGCAGCGCGGGTTTTTTGTCCGGGATTCAGCACAAAATATGCCTCTGGCGCAGGCAGGACGACCGCAAGATGCTATCAAAAATGTAGTAAATGGCTCCGCCTCGGGCCGCGTCTCGGTGCTGGGTGAAGACGTGCTGGGCAGCAGCCCGCAGATCAACGCTACCGCCTTGATACGCGGCATGTTCCACCAGGCGTCGGCCAAGCCGCAGCCCGGCGCGGGCGTGTTCCCGCCCGACTGGCTGGAGACCACCTTTATGGCCGCCGCCGTGCGCAAGGTCACCAGCAGCCGCATGCTGCAAGAGCATTCGCTCAAATACGGCGAACCCATGGGTGACCCGGCCTTGCGCGAGGTGCTGGCGCACCGGCTGGCCGCCATCCACATCCCGGCCACGCCGCGCCAGATCATCACCACCGTCGGTGCCACCCATGCGCTGGACATCGTCAGCCGCACGCTGCTCAAGGCGGGTGACCCGGTGATGGTGGAAGAGCCCGGCTGGTCGGTCGAATTTGCCCGGCTCGACGCCCTGGGCATGCGTATCCTGCCGGTGCCGCGTGGCCCCGAGGGGCCCGATCTGGCGGTGATGGCGCGTTACTGCGAAACCCACGCGCCCAAGCTGTTTGTGAGTGTGAGTGTGTTCCACAACCCCACCGGCTACTGCCTCACCCCCGGCAGCGCCCACCGCGTGCTGCAGCTGGCGCAGCAGCACAACTTCCACATCGTCGAAGACGACACCTACAGCCACATCGCACCCGAACACGCCACCCGCCTGAGCACGCTGGATGGCCTGCAGCGCACCATCTACGTCAGCGGTTTTGCCAAGATCCTGGCCCCCAACTGGCGGGTGGGCTTCCTCGCCGCACCGCCCGCGCTGGTCGAGCGCCTGCTGGATACGAAATTGCTCGCCACCCTGACCACCCCGTCTCTGCTGGAGCGCGCCCTGGCCCTGTGTATCGAGCAAGGCCAGCTGCGCCGCCACGCCGAACGTATCCGCACCCGGCTCGAAGCCGCCCGCTCGCGCAGCGTCAAGCTGGCATTGGCCGCAGGCTGCACCTTTGCGGCGGAACCGGCGGGTTTGTTTGGCTGGGTGGAGACGGGTGTCGACACCGACGTGCTGGCCCAGCGCATGCTCGACGAGGGTTACCTGCTGGCCCCCGGCGCACTCTTCCACGCCAGCCGCCAGCCCTCCACCCTGATGCGCATCAACTTCACCACCGCGCAGGACGCGGGGTTCTGGAAGGTGTTTGAGCGCATGGTGCAAGAGGTGCGGTAGCTTGTTTAAAACCGCTGCGTCTGCCCATCCGTAGACAGCCCATGCGGCACATGGTGCGGCACCACCAGCTGGCCTTGGGCGTTGGGCACGGCTTCGATGTGCACCACCGGGGCCGAGCCTGCCACGCCACCAAACATGGTGGAGAACGCCGAGTCGGCCGCATCGTGGCCGGTGCCAAAACGCACAAACCCCATCGGGATGGCCACACCGGACGCGTCAAAGATGTACCAGCGGTCACCCAGGAACACCTCGACATAGGCGTGAAAGTCGGGCGGGCCGAGGGCCGTGTCGGCACCGTAGTCGATGCCGGTGG
Source organism: Comamonadaceae bacterium AAW (assembly GCA_026314275.1). Classification (GTDB taxonomy): domain Bacteria; phylum Pseudomonadota; class Gammaproteobacteria; order Burkholderiales; family Burkholderiaceae_C; genus JAGOEY01. The sequence goes on along the minus strand of CP111109.1, from coordinate 1,295,349 downwards.
CAAAGCGTGCGGGGATGTTGACCGCGCGGCACAGCGAGATCATCAGGTGCGCAAAGTCGCGGCACACGCCCACGCGGTCGATCAGCGTGTCGATGGCGGTGGTGGTGCCGTTGGACGAGTTGGACTGGAACGTCACATGTTTGGTCACCCAGTCGTGGATCGCCTGCACCCGGGTGTAGCCCTGTGGCAGGTGGCCAAACTCGTCCATCGCCAGGCGCAGCAGCCGGTCCGACGGGCAGTAGCGGCTGGGGTAGAGGTACTGCAGCACGGCACCCGGCAGGCTGGCCACATCCACCTCGGGAATGGTGCCGGGCTGGGCGGTGAAGTGGTTGATGTCCACCGTGGCCTGGTAGTTGACCGTCAGCGGCCCGCCTGCTGCGCGAAACCGCAGGTAACGGGTGTGGGTCACGGTGTCGGTGTAGACATTCGACTGCACCGGCTGGCTAATGGCCAGCGACTCGTTCACCACCGTCTGGTGTGCGGTCTGGGCGGCGTGGACGTTGAAGATGAAGTCACAGCCGGGGCTGTTGATCTGGTAGTCCAGACCAATGGAGAATTTGAGGCGAACCATGGGGATGGGGCTTTCAGCGTTGGCGTGTTAGCGGCGTATTAGCGGTGTTAGCGGCGCGCGGCAAAAGTGCCGTGTGTCCGCTAGTGTGTGCCCGCCAGTGTGGGTGCACCAGCCTGCGCGCCGCCGCAGACAGCCGCCCTAACGCGGGTAGGACAAGGCCGCGTGCCCGTGCTGCTGCGGCGTTCAGCCGGTGTTCAGCCGTGCGCTGCATACTCACGCCACCCTTTTTTGATCCACTGCCACACACCGCCACGCACCTTATGCACCAATCCGAACGACACCTCGCCCACCGCATAAGCTGGCTGCGCGCCGCTGTGCTGGGGGCCAACGACGGCATTGTCTCCACCGCCAGTCTGGTGATTGGGGTGTCGGCGGCGCAGGCCAGCCACGCCAGCATCCTGGTGGCGGGTGTGGCCGGGCTGGTGGCGGGGGCCATGTCGATGGCGGCGGGGGAATATGTGTCGGTGCATTCGCAGGCCGACACCGAACGCGCCGACATCGCCCGCGAGCGCGCCGAGCTGGCCGCCGACAGCGCTGCAGAACACCGCGAGCTGGCCGCCATTTACGTCGGGCGCGGGCTCGATGCCAAGCTGGCCCAGCAGGTTGCCGTGCAGCTCATGGCGCACGACGCGCTGGGGGCACACACCCGGGACGAGCTCGGCATTTCCGACACCATGGCCGCCCGCCCGGTACAGGCCGCGCTGGCGTCTGCGGCCAGTTTTGCGGTGGGGGCGGCGCTGCCCCTGCTGGTGGCCGCCGCCGCGCCGCCCCACCTGGTGCTGCCGCTGGTGGGCGGCGCGTCCCTGGTGCTGCTGGCGCTGCTCGGCGCGCTGGCGGCACGCGCGGGTGGTGCGTCCATGGCCACCGGTGCCGCGCGGGTGGCCTTCTGGGGTGTGCTGGCCATGGCGGTGACCGCAGGGGTGGGGGCGGCACTGGGGCAGGCGGTCTGATTCAGTGCATTCAACCGAGATTGTCCATTAGGCGGCCCTTCGGGCCTACGCGGGTGCTGGCGGACGATTTGCAGCCATTTTGGCCCCTGCTTCGGCAGCAATAGCGGGGCTATTGCCTTCTCACCAGTGGCCAAACTGCCTCGCAACTCGCCTCGCCATCCCCTCGCGTCCTAATGAACAATCTCGGTTCAATGAATGTTGCACTTGGACTTGAAGCCGCCCAATCGTGTAAAGCGCTGACATCTATCAAATTCGATAATCCAAAAAAACCACGACCCCATGACCCGCTTTGCCCCCAAATGTGGCCAGGTCGGCTGGGAGCTGCAGCGCCCATTTGCAGCCGGCTGGCAGGCCGGTGTGGCCCGTATGCTGCGTGAAACCGTTTGATGCGATAATTGATGATAAATTTCATCAAATGAGGCGCTTATGCGAACCACTGTCACCATCGACGATGCGCTCTACCACCAGGCGCTGGACATGATTGACCCCGGTATGGACAAGGCGGAGTTGTTCCGTGCCGCCATTCAGACCTATATCCGTGTGCAGGCCGCCAAGCGCCTGGCGGCACTGGGGGGCCAGGCGCAAGGAATGCCGGATGTGCCACGCCGCCGCGAAGCGCTGCCTACGCAATGAATGTGCTGATCGACACCTCGGTATGGGTGGCCCACTTCAGGTACCGCAACGACGCACTGGTCGAGCTGGTGGTGCTGGATTTGGCGTTGACCCATCCGATGGTGATTGGCGAGCTGGCTTGTGGCACGCCACCGGCGCCACGGGGCCGGACCTTGCACGACATCGGATTGTTGCGCTCGGCCGCTCTGCCAACCCAGGCCGAAGTCCTGGCGTTCATTGAAGACAGGCAGCTCTATGGTCTTGGCTGCGGCCTTATCGACATCCATCTCCTGGCGTCGACCCTCATGACCCCTGGTGCCACGCTGTGGACTCTGGACCGGCGGCTGGCTGAACTGGCCGCAAGGTTCGGCGTGGCCCACTCATCCACCTCCCAGCCCCAAGAGGGAAAACTTTCATGATTGCAGTTTAAAAATATTGATTTTTATATTGTTAATTGGAAAGTAAAAACAGAAGCGCTTGCTTGAATATCAAATTTTTTGCAATTGCTGCTCAGGCTTGCCAAGTCAAAAATCATGCTGAGCGCGATGCTAACTGTATTATTGATAATCCATACAACGCGCCTTGTGGATACATTAGAAGTAAATTATGTCTGTGGTTAAGTCCGGTATAGTTTTAAGTTTTTCCACCTTGACAAAGATAGTCAGCGGGTTAGTCATAATTAAGTTGATTGCGTGGAAATTTACGCCAGAACAATTTGGCGTATTAGGTCAATTGATGACGGCAATTGCTATTGTTAGTATGTTTGCAGGTGGTGGCATTACCAATGGAGTTATAAAGCTGCTTGCTTCATCCGATTCAATAAAATCCAAAGAGGAAACAATTAGTGCCGCGCTGGCAATTTGTTTGACTTTTTGCGGAATTGTTGCAATCCTACTATGCATTGGTGCAAAAGATCTTTCGAAATTTATATTTGGAAGCGCTGCTTATAAAGGAGTATTTTTATTTCTGGCAGCTAGTCAAATTTTTATTGGCTTGGGTAATTTGATATTGGCTATATTTAGCAGTCGTGGTGAAATTTGGACATTTACAAAAATAAATATTTATGGAACATTGGCTGGATTGTTTGTTCTGGTTTTGATGATTTATATTGGTGAATTTAATGGCGCAGTTTATGGATTAGTATTTTTCCCTGCTGCTGCCGGATTTTTTTCATTATGGAATTTGCGGACTGGAAGAGTTTTCAGGTTTTCACGAGTTTGGATATATCCGGACCGCCAGCTAATCTTCTTGCTTTTGTCCTATTCCATGGTGATGTTGGTTGCCGTCTCGGCATTGCCATTAGCGCAGATGCTGAGCCGTAATTTCATGGGGGATCGCGTTGGTTGGGGAGAGGTTGGATATTGGCAAGGTGTATTAAAAATATCTGATGTATACATGCAATTTATTGGCATTGTTCTTATAAATTACGCATTGCCAAAATTTGCAAAATGTGATAATCCAGGGGCCATTTTGACGGAGTTGAAACGTATTTTGCTGCCGTTGCTTTGTGCGACCGCTGTGATGTTGATGGTAATTTATTTTGCAAAAATGGTAATTATTAAATTGGTATTTAATGAGAAATTTTTACCAATGCAAGATTATTTTTTACCTCAATTGATTGGTGATTTTTTTCGCACTATCGCCTCAACTTTTACCTATTTTTTCTTGGCCAAAAACAACAAATTACTGCCTATTGGATCTGAACTATTTCAAGGCATTGCGTTTTTTGGTTTTACCGTATTTTTATATCCAACGATGGCTAGAATGACTCCGGTGTATGCGCATTTATTAACCTTTATGTCTTTGGCTATTATGATGAGCTGCTGTTTTTTGTTTTATATTAAAAATCAATTTTCAAAGGCTTCATTGCAATGAATATTTTGCTGTTATGCACAAAATTTTCCATTAACGAAGAAGATGGATGGCTTACAAACGATCTTGCCAATGCTTTTGCGAAAATGGGGCATTCCGTATGTGTAATATGCGTGGATTGGTCTGACAAGACTAATCAGCCTCCAAAAACATACATCACCAGCACGGGCGTGAAGGTGACGGTAATGTCGACGCTCAGCATACAGGTACTTGGCGCAAAAATCGAAAAAATAACGAAATGGCTTTTTTCTTCACTGGCTGCGCGCAAGTGTGTAAGAAATGAATTTCGAAATATTAAATTTGACCTCATAATCGGATTTTCACCCGCTGTTACCATGATGGCACCATTGCTTACTTCTCTGCGGCAGCCTGGTGTCAAATCTTCTTATATTCTTTGGGATTTTTTCCCGTACCATCATCGGCAAATAGGGCTAATCAAGAATAGATTTGTATTTTTGGGTGCAAAAAAAATCGAGGAATATATAACTCGAAAATTTGATTTCATTGGTTGCATGACGCAAAAAAATGTTGATTATTTAAAAAAACATTACAATCTCAAGAAAAATCAACAAGTGGGCATCCTTCCGTTGTGGGGGAACACTATTCCGGTAGCAGATTTCGATAAATCGTTAATGCGAGAGAATTTTGGATTATCAGGAAATAAAGTAATCGCAATTTTTGGCGGGCAGTTGACCGTCGGTAGAGGAATCGAAGATATACTCGCCGTGGCAAAAATGGCTCAGCAAAGGCGGGATAATATTGTTTTTCTTTTTATCGGAAGTGGGCCGTATGAAGCGCTTATTCAAGATGAGATCGCGAATGGGGCTAAAAACGTAGTTTTACTTAAGCCTGTACCCAGAAATAGATATTTGCAATTACTTTCGGCGTGCGATATCGCTTTGGTCTGTACTGTAAGAGACGTGGATGTTCCTACTTTCCCCTCAAAAACAATTGATTATTTCAAGGCATCCTTACCGATTGTGGCTTCTGTGGAGGCTAGCAGTGATTACGGAGAATGGCTAGAAACGTGGAAAGCTGGACTTTGCTCAGAGGCTGGGAACTTGAGCGCTTTTTATGAGAATGTTAAAAAATTAAGTCTTGATCCGGATGCGAGGCGTATTGCAGGAAAAAATGGTAATGCTTGTTTTAATGAAGAGATGGAAGTTTCTGGAGTTTGTCGTAAATTGCTAAAAGCTGTTGCAGCTCATTGAGTTTAAAAATAGAAATACCTCAATCATGTTTTTGAATTTGGTGCCATTGTTGTTGGTGATTTCTTATTTGATGTTGTCGATGTTATTGTTTTTTGCCGGACCATTCGATTGGCCTGTAAAAGATGATTTGTCATTGTTGATATTTTTGGTGAGTGTTTTCTTTGCAATTATTGTTGGCTATCTGTTTGGAATAAAAAAATCAAGATTTGATGAGAAATTGTTTTTAATAAAAAAACTTGATTGGAAGCGTGTTTTTAAAATAGGAATTACCGCAAGTTTGGTCATATTTTTGCCGGCAACCTATATTTATAGTAATAAATTTCCATGGCAATTTTTGGAAATTCTTCGCGATCAAGGCACTGCATATGGGGAAATGTTAGAAGGTTTGGCCCAAGAAAATACTGGACGTAAAGTCGTGGCATTTGTTCGGATGATTTACTTTCCATGGATGTTTGCGATTGTGCCTCTTGTGGTTTTGAAGTGGAGGGAAATGAGCAAAAGTCAAGTGGGATTTTTTGCTTTGTTTTTATTTTGCCAAGTAATATTTTCTATAATGCGTGGTACGGATAAAGAAATTGCTGATTTGATGGTGCTTTTTTGCGGGGCTTTTTTGATTAAATGTGGAAGATTGATTTATTTGAAGAAGTTGAATTTATCTTTTGTTAAATTTTTTGTATTTTGCTTGAGCATAGTTTTTGTTTTAATGATTGCTTTTGGCTTATTTTCGGAGAGAAAACTATCTAGACTTGGTTCGGCAAATGAGTTTTGCGTAGCTGAAAGCGCTGTGGTTTGTGCAGACTACAGTGGTCCAATATTAAGTCGTTTGGATGATGTCAATCAATTTGGAATTGCCATGTTGGCTGCTTATCTTTCGCAGGGTTATTATGGTTTATCAATTGCATTGAATGAATCTTTTGAATCAACATATGGATTGGGTCATTCGCCGGTTTTGATTTCGATATATTCAAATATTACGGGTGATGATGGTTTGTATGAGCGGAGTTTTCTTTATAAGATGAAGGATTCGGGCTGGGATGATAAGGGAGTTTGGTCGACCATGTTTCCATGGATTGCGAGCGACGTGGGCTTTCCTATGACTGTGGTTGCGATGCTGTTTTTATCTTTTTTGTTTTCTAAGTCATGGGTTGGTGCTGTGAAATTGGACAATGATTATGCGGCACTTGTTTTTGTGAATTTATTTTTGCTTTTTATGTATGCTCCTGCTAATAATCAATTGGCGCAAACTGCTGATGCTTATTTTGGTTTTTGGTTTTGGTTGATTTTTTGGTTTATGTCAAAGAAGAAAATTATTTACACAAGGATTGATTGATGTTCAATAATAAATTATTGTTAATAACTGGTGGAACGGGATCTTTCGGTAACGCTGTTTTGAAGCGTTTTTTAAACACCGATATCAGGGAGATTCGTATCTTCAGCCGTGACGAGAAAAAGCAGGATGACATGCGCAAGCGCTACAACCATCCCAAGCTGAAGTTCTATATCGGGGATGTGCGTGATGCGCGCAGTGTTGCGACGGCGATGCGCGGTGTGGACTATGTGTTCCACGCGGCAGCGTTGAAGCAGGTGCCTTCGTGTGAGTTCCACCCCATGCAGGCGGTGCGTACCAACGTACTGGGCACAGAGAACGTGCTGGAGGCTGCAATCAGTGCAGGCGTCAAACGCGTGGTATGCCTGAGCACCGACAAAGCGGTGTACCCCATCAATGCCATGGGTATCAGCAAGGCCATGATGGAAAAAGTCATGGTGGCGTCCAGCCGCAACCTGGAAGGCACGGGCACCGTCATTTGTGGCACGCGTTATGGCAATGTGATGGCGTCGCGCGGGTCGGTGATTCCGCTGTTTGTGGAGCAGGTCTTGGCGGGCAAGCCGATCACCGTCACAGATCCGTCCATGACACGTTTCATGATGACGCTGGACGATGCGGTGGAGCTGGTGCTTTATGCGTTTGAGCATGGCAACAACGGCGATATTTTTGTGCAAAAGGCACCGGCCGCAACGGTGGCCGTATTGACGCAAGCCATTTTGGAGTTGATGGGCCGGCCCGAGCATGTGGTGCGCGAGATTGGCACCCGCCATGGCGAGAAGCTGTACGAGGCACTGCTGGGCCGTGAGGAGTTGGCCTGTGCCGAAGACATGGGGGACTATTTCCGTGTTCCACCAGATGGCCGTGATCTGAACTACGCCAAGTATGTAGAGCAGGGCGAGCAGCGCATGACCCAAAGCTCGCACAGTGAAGACTACAACTCGCACAACACCACCCGCCTGGATGTGGCGGGCATGAAGCAACTACTGCTCAAGCTTGACTTCATGCAGCGTATTGCGCGGGGTGAACACGCCGTGGCAGAGGACTGAGGCGACACCGTGCACCATCCAGTGGCAAAAACGTAAACTACGTGGGTAAAAATGAACAGGATAAGCATGATGTCAACAACTTCAGAGCGGCTCCTTAAAGCGGTTCAGACCTTGCCGGAACCATTGCTGGCCGAGGTGCTGGATTTTGCTGATTTCTTGCAAGCCAGGCAAACAAACGCGGCCAGCCCGCCAACGGACACTAGCCTTACCAGTTTGTGCGGTGGGCTGGAGAACACCCAAACCTTTGGCGAATCACCTTTGGCCATTCAGCAGAAATTGCGTAATGAGTGGCGTTAGGTACTTGCTTGATACCAATTTCATTCTGGGGATGTTGAAGTCAACGCCAGAAGTATTGGAAAGAGTGGGCCATGAACGTTTGATGGCGCACCAATGCGCGTTCAGCGCGGTAACGCGCATGGAGTTGCTGGGCTTTCCCGGTATCACGGTGGACGAAGACTCCTTGATCCGGCAGCGCTTGGCCCAATTCACGTATCTGGCAATTTCTACGGGCATTGAAGACGCGGCTATTGAGTTGCGCCGATCTCGCCGGGTAAAGATTCCAGATGCACTGATTGCCGCCACGGCCCTGTGCCATGGGCTGGAGTTGTTGACGATGGATGTCGGCCTGCAATCAGTCTTATTCAACGCTAAAAAAGGCAGCTGATTCATTGTGAAAATTCTCATCACCGGTGCCGACGGTTTTATCGGTAAAAACCTGCAACTGCACCTGGCCGAGCGCAAGGATGTGCAGGTCTCCACCTTTACCCGCGCGGACGATGTGGCCCGCTTGCCCGCCATGCTGCAAGGGGTGGATTTTGTCTTCCATCTGGCGGGCGTGAACCGCCCGCAAGACCCTAAAGACTTCACCACGGGCAATGCGGACCTGACGCAGGCGCTGTGTTCAGCTGTTTGTGAGGTGGCCGATGCAACGGGCAAGCGGGTGCCAATTGTTTGCACATCGTCCACGCAGGCTGCGCAGGCCAATCCGTATGGCGAGAGCAAGCGCCTGGCCGAAGACGCCTTGTTTGCTGCGGCGCGCAGCCACCAGGTGCCTGTGCATGTTTTTCGGCTGCCCAACGTGTTTGGCAAATGGTGCAAGCCCAACTACAACTCCGCCATCGCCACCTTTTGCCACAACATCACACGGGGCCTGCCCATCCAGGTGAACGATCCGTCTGCCGCGCTTACCTTGGTGTATGTGGATGACGTTATCCTGCGTTGCATACAGATCATGGATGGGGCCGATGCCATGGTGGATGCGAACGGTTTTTCCACCCTGGCGCCGCAGTACAGCACCACGGTGGGCGAACTGGCCCGGCAGATCCAGGCCTTTAAAGACAGCCGCACAAGCCTGGTGAGTGAGCGTGTCGGCACCGGGCTGGTGCGGGCGCTGTATGCCACCTATGTGAGTTACCTGCCGGTGGAGCTGTTTGCCTACCCTCTGGTGCAGCACGGCGACCCGCGCGGTGTGTTTGTCGAAATGCTCAAGACGCCGGACGCGGGGCAGTTCTCGTACTTTACGGCCCACCCCGGCATCACGCGTGGCGGGCATTACCACCACACCAAGACCGAGAAGTTCCTTGTCATCAAGGGGCAGGCACGCTTCAAGTTTCGCCACATGCAGACCGGCGAGGAATATGCGCTGGTGACCCAGGGCGACAAGCCCGAGGTGGTCGAAACCGTGCCCGGGTGGACGCACGACATTACCAACATTGGCCAGGACGAGATGGTGGTCATGTTGTGGGCCAATGAGATTTTTGACCGCGCCCGGCCCGATACCTTTGCCTGCCCGCTGTAGGCTGCTTTCGTATTTTGAATTCCTTGCTTTATGAAAAAACTCAAAGTTGTCACGGTGGTCGGAACCCGGCCCGAAATCATCCGCCTTTCTCGCGTGTTGGCGCGTTTGGACGAGCACTGTGAACACGTGCTGGTGCATACCGGGCAAAACTACGACTACGAGCTGAACCAGATCTTCTTTGACGATCTGGGCATTCGCAAGCCGGATCATTTTTTGAACGCAGCGGGCGGTAGTGCGGCAGAGACCATTGGCAAGATCATCATCGCCGTGGATGGTGTGCTGGCCACGGAAGCGCCTGATGCGATGCTGGTGCTGGGGGACACCAACAGCTGTATGGCGGTGTTGCCAGCGAAGCGGCGCAAGATCCCCGTGTTCCACATGGAGGCCGGTAACCGTTGCTTTGACCAGCGTGTGCCCGAGGAAATCAACCGGCGCATCGTGGACCACACGGCCGACATCAACCTCACCTACAGCAGCATTGCGCGTGAATACCTGCTGCGCGAGGGTTTGCCACCCGACATGGTGATCAAGACCGGCAGCCCCATGGCCGAAGTGTTGGCGCATTACCAGCCGGGTATCGCCGCGTCAGATGTGCTGAGCCGTCTCAACCTGACCGAGGGGCAGTTCTTTGTGGTCAGTGCGCACCGCGAAGAAAATATTGATTCGGACCTGAACTTTGGCAAGCTGGTGCAGGTGCTTAACACCGTGGCCGAGCACTACGGTCTGCCCGTCATTGTGTCGACCCATCCGCGCACACAGAAGCGGGTGGATGCATTGGGGGTTCAGTTCCACGCCAATGTTCAATTGCTGAAGCCGCTGGGCTTTACCGATTACAACCGGCTGCAGGTGTCCTCCAAAGCAGTGCTGTCAGACAGCGGAACGATCAACGAAGAGTCGTCCATCATGAACTTCCCCGCGCTCAATCTGCGCGAGGCGCATGAGCGCCCTGAAGGCATGGAGGAGGCGGCTGTGATGATGGTGGGGCTGGAGTCTGTTCGTGTAATGCAGGGCCTTGCCATTCTGGAAAGCCAGCCGCGTGGCGACACCCGTCTGCTGCGCCAGGTGGCCGACTACAGCATGCCCAATGTGTCTGACAAGGTGCTGCGCATCATTCACAGCTACACGGACTATGTGAACCGTGTGGTGTGGAAGAAGTACTGAACCATGGCGGTTCGCGTTCTGTTGCTGACCCAGTGGTTCGACCCGGAGCCCACATTCAAAGGCCTGGTGTTTGCCAAAGAGTTGGTGCGCCAGGGGTTTGAAGTGGAGGTCGTTACCGGCTTTCCGAACTATCCCGGTGGCAAGGTATATCCCGGCTACCGCATCAAGACGTTGCAGCGCGAGCTGATTGACGGCGTGCATGTCACGCGTGTGCCTCTGTATCCCAACCATGATCAGTCTGCCATCAAGCGAGTGCTCAACTACGCCAGCTTTGCTGCGTCGGCGTTGGTGTATGGGCTGTTCGTGGCAAAGCGAGCCGATGTCATTTATGCCTACCACCCACCGCTCACGGTTGGCATCACCGCCAGCCTGATCCGGCTGCTGCGCCGCATACCTGTGGTGTACGACATCCAGGACATGTGGCCCGACACCTTGCGTGCCACTGGCATGTTGAACAATCCGCGGGCCTTGGGTGTAGTGGCTGCAGTGTGCCGGTGGGTGTATCGGCGTGTGGACCACATCGCGGTGTTATCGCCGGGTTTCAAGCGCCTGCTGGTACAGCGTGGCGTCCCAGAGGCCAAGGTGGACGTGATCTACAACTGGGCCGACGAGGCCGCATTGGCCGCGCCCACGGGCCAGTTGCCGGCGGCGTTCCCAGGGCCTGATCGGTTCCGCATCGTTTTTGCTGGGAATATGGGCAAGGCCCAGGCATTGGGCGCTGTGCTCGATGCGGCTGCTGTGTTGCAGGCGCGAGGCTCACGGGTGAGCTTTGTCATGTTGGGCGGTGGCGTGGAGGTTGGCCCGCTCAAAGCACAGGCTGCGCAACGTCAATTGGGTAACGTCATATTTTTGCCCGCCGTGCCCATGGCGGAGGTGGGCGCCTATTTGAATGCGGCCGAGGCCTTGCTGGTGCACCTGCGCAAAGACCCCTTGTTTGAAATCACCATTCCATCCAAAACGCAGGCCTATATGGCCGTGGGCAAGCCGTTGTTGATGGCGGTGAATGGCGACGCCGCCGACCTGGTGCGCCAGTCGGGAGGCGGCGTGGTGGCTGAATCGGAAAACGCCGAAGCATTGGCGGCTTCAGCCCAGGCCCTGGCAGACCTGGCGCCTGCTGAGTTACATGCCATGGGCCAAAAGGCGCAACACTATTACCGTGAGCACTTGGCCTTGCAGGTGGGGGTGGCACGATTTGGCGTGATTTTTAACCGCGTCGGATCACCAAGGATTTCTCCATGAAAGAAAATTTTATGGTGTTTTATGTCTATAGGGCACACCCAGTCTACGCAAGTAGCTATTGTTTTTGAGGTGCCATGAAACGTCTTTTTGATATCACTGCCGCAACCCTGGCCCTGTTGCTGCTGGGCCTGCCACTCCTGGTTTTGGCATGGCAGGTTCGTCGCAAGCTGGGCAGCCCGGTTCTTTTTCGTCAGGTTCGACCGGGCTTGCGCGGGCAGCCCTTCGAGATGGTCAAGTTCAGGACCATGACGGACGCACGTGGGCCCGATGGGCAACTGCTTCCTGATGCCGAGCGCCTGACGGCGTTCGGTCGATTTCTCCGCTCCAGCAGTCTGGATGAGCTGCCAGAACTGTGGAACGTACTCAAGGGGGAGATGAGTTTGGTGGGGCCGCGCCCGCTGCTTATGGAGTATCTGCCGCTGTATTCACGCGAGCAGGCACGTCGCCACGAGGTGCGGCCTGGCATTACGGGTTGGGCGCAGGTGAATGGGCGCAATGCGTTGAGTTGGGATGAAAAGTTCAAGCTGGATGTGTGGTACGTAGACCACCGTTCACTGTGGCTTGATATCAAAATTCTGTGGCTTACGGTGCGCAAGGTGCTGGTGCGCGAAGGCATCAGTGCGGCGGGTGAGGCGACGATGCCCCGGTTTACGGGGAATAAATTGTGAGCCTTGCTGCGCTTCAGGGGCTGATCGCGGCGGGTGAATCCCTGACGATGGAGCTGAAAAAGTCCACGGCGGAGAAAGACCGCGCCTGCCGCACGCTGTGTGCGATGGCCAATGGGCAAGGCGGTCAGGTGGTTTTTGGCGTCACCCCTTCGGGCCGGTTGGTGGGGCAGAAGGTGACGGATCGCACGCTCGAAGAGTTGGCGCAGGAGTTTCAGGGGTTTGAGCCACCGTTGTTTCCGCAGCTTCAGCGCATGCCTTTGCCAGGTGCACAAGACGGCGGTCTTGAAGTTCTGTGGGTGCAGGTGCATCGCACCACGCACGCGCCGGTCTCCTTTCGGGGCGTGCCATACGAGCGTGTACTCAATACCACCCGCGTGATGTCGCGTGCTGCCTATCAACGCCTCTTGTTGGAGTCGTTGCACGCCACAGCGCGATGGGAAACCGAACCAGCGGCAGGCTGGACGGTAGATCAGCTTGATCGACAGGAGTTGCTCGTAACGCTGGAGGAATCCATTCGGCGTGGGCGCAGTGATGATCCGGGCACGCGCGACAGCTTGGCCATCTTGCGCGGCCTGGGCCTGTTGGTGCAGGGTGGCCAGCTCTCGCGCGCAGCCGTGGCCTTGTTTTGCAAAGACGAGATACCCTTGCCCGATTTCCCACAGCTCAAACTGCGCCTTGCCCGTTTCAACGGCGTAGTGCGCGATGAGTTTTTGGACAACCGGCAGTACTTTGGCAATGCCTTTTCTTTGATGCGCAGGGCAGAACGCTTTTTGATCGACTGGCTGCCTGTGGCCGGCAAGGTGGTTGCGGGGCAACTGGCGCGTGTGGATACCCCCGCGTTGCCTACGGAGGCGGTGCGCGAGGCTTTGGCCAATGCATTCGTGCACCGGGACTATGCAAGCGGTGCGGGTTCGGTCGCCATTGCGTTGTTCGATGACCGGTTGGAAATCATTTCTTCGGGCGAACTGCATTTTGGGCTGACACCCGCCATGCTTTTTGGGCCACACGAATCGAGGCCTTGGAACCCGTTGATCGCCAGCGTGTTTTACCGCCGAGGGCTCATAGAGACATGGGGCAGGGGCATGCTTAAGATCGCGAGCCTGATGCAAGAGGCGGGTCTGCCACCCCCATCAATGCGCGAGCACGCAGGGTTTGTAACCTTGGTTTTTCCGCTGCCGCCACTGCATGGCGGGGTAGATGGCGGGGTAGATGGCGGGGTAGATGACGGGGTAGGCGTCGAGTCAGACGCTTTGTTGCAGTGGATCGGGGCGCATCCAGGGCTGAAGGTGAGCGACTTGGCAAGGCGTGCGGGCAAATCCCCGAGGACAATTGAACGCTGGCTCAAGCAGCTTAGAGACAGCCAGTCCATCGAGTTTCGAGGTGCCCCAAAAACAGGCGGCTACTACCTGAAAGACAAGCGCTCTGGATGAACGATTTTCACAAGAAAATTTTCCTCTAGCGCTTATGTATTAAGCACAAGTAGCTATCAATAAAGAAGTAAACACGAAAAAGGAAGCCATCACCATGCAGCAGCAAGACTTGTACGCCGTTTATGGCGCCAGTGGTTGCGGCCGCAGCATCATGCCGCTGGCGCGCCAGCAGTTGGCGCTGGCCGGTGTGCCCGCCAGCCGCTTGGTATTTGTGGACGATGCGCCGGGGCCGGTGCTCGTCAACGGCCAGCGGCTGCTGACCTATGCGCAGTTTTTGGCCGAGCCTGCCGCCGCTCGCCATGCCGCGCTGGCCATTGCCAACAGCGCCGTGCGCGAGACTCTGGCCCAGCGTTGCGCAGCCGATGGCGTGCAGTCCTGGGCCGTGGCTGCCGCCAACGTGGTGCAGATGGACGACGTGCAGTTGGGGGCAGGCGCGGTGCTCAGCCCCTTTGTCACGCTCACCAGCAACGTCCGCATTGGTCAATATTTCCACGCCAACATCTACAGCTACGTGGAGCACGACTGCGTGATTGGCGACTTTGTGACCTTTGCGCCGGGCGTGCATTGCAACGGCAACGTGGTGATTGAGGACCATGCCTACATCGGCACGGGCGCCGTTCTGAAGCAGGGCCAGCCGGGCCAGCCACTGGTGATTGGCCGGGGTGCGGTAGTGGGTATGGGCGCGGTGGTCACCAAGAGTGTGGCGCCGGGCACCACGGTGGTGGGGAACCCGGCGCGGCCCCTGCACAAGGGCTGATCTTTCTTTTAAGTCAAAATAGGCCCGAACCTTTGACCTGCTTGCGCAAGCAGCTATCGTTTTATTTATTCACCATGCTCAATACCTCGTTTTCCCCCTGGCCCAGTTTCACCACCGAAGAGGCCGACGCCGTGCGCGACGTGGTTTTGTCCAACAAGGTCAATTACTGGACTGGACAGGAGTGCCGCGAGTTTGAAAAGGAGTTCGCGGCATGGACCGGCACGGAGTACGCTGTGGCGCTGGCCAATGGCACGCTGGCGTTGGATGTCGCGCTCAAGGCCCTGGGCATTGGCCCAGGTGATGAGGTGGTGGTCACGCCGCGTACCTTCATTGCGAGCATTTCCTGTGTTGTGAACGCAGGGGCCACGCCGGTGTTTGCGGATGTGGAGGAAGCCAGCGGCAATCTGTCTGCGACCACGATTGCACGTGTACTCACGCCGCGAACCAAGGCGGTCATCTGTGTGCATTTGGCGGGCTGGCCATGTGACATGGACCCGATCATGGCCCTGGCCGAAACCCATGGTTTCAAGGTGATTGAGGACTGTGCCCAGGCGCACGGTGCGCGCTACAAGGGCCGCAGTGTCGGATCGATCGGGCATATCGGCGCCTGGAGTTTTTGCCAGGACAAGATCATGAGTACGGGGGGCGAGGGAGGCATGGTCACCACCAATGACCGGGCGCTGTGGCTTGCCATGTGGTCGTTCAAGGACCATGGCAAGAGCTGGGAGGCCGTGCATGAGCGTCAGCATCCTCCGGGTTTTCGTTGGGTACATGAGGGCTTTGGCACCAACTGGCGCATGTTGGAAGTACAAGGTGCCATTGGCCGTATCCAGTTGCGTCGTATGGCAGATTGGACGAACCGTCGTACGCGCTACGCTGAAGCTATCTGGGCGGCGTGCCGCCCCTACGCGGCAGTGCAGGTGCCATCTTTTGACGACCATGGCGGACTGAGCGTACATGCCCAATACAAGTGTTACGTGTACGTGCAAGCGGATCATTTGGCCCCTGGCTGGAGCCGTGACCGGATTGTGGAGTCCATCCATGCTCTGGGTGTTCCGTGTTTTCAGGGGTCATGTTCCGAGGTGTACCTGGAGAAGGCTTTTGACGGTACCGGCTGGCGGCCCGCGGAGCGTCTGCCGGTCGCACGCCAATTGGGTGAAACCAGTGTGATGTTCCTTGTGCATCCCACGCTGACGCAGGCGGAAGTGGATAAGACGTGCGAGGTGATCCGTCAGGTGCTGGCCCAGGCGAGTTTGCACGCCTGATGTACCACGGGATGCCGGTACGTATGAAGGGCAAGGGCTTGTGAGGGGCCCAGCCATCTATTGGCGCGGAGCCTTTGGGATGTGTGTGGTGGCCGTCTTGGTGCTATCACTCATGCCGCCTGCGCCGCATATGCCATCCACGGGGTGGGACAAGGCCAACCACCTGCTGGCGTTTGCGGTGTTGGCATGGTTGGGGTGTTCTGCCTGGCCGGGGCGCACCGTGCGGGTGTTGTGTGGGTTGCTGGCTTTTGGCGTGCTGATCGAGGGGCTGCAGAGTCTTACGCCATACCGCGTGGCGGAGTGGGCAGACTTGTTGGCCGATGTCTTGGGCCTGGCGCTGGGATGGGGTGCCTGGGCGGTATCGGTTGCGGCACGTCGCGGGGTTCAGTCGGTGTAGTCAGGTCGGCGTAGTGATGGCGCGTTATCGTTATGGTGGGTGCTTGGTAAGGCGTTTTGGTTGTCAGAGGTGGCGTGTTGTGGGTTTGTTTCCATTGATTTTTTTAGAGCCGGGCCGGGCCCGTTGTTTTCCATGACAAACCGTTTTGTACAGCTGTTGTTGGACTTGCCGCGTCCCGCCAAGCGGCTGCTGGTGGTGACGGTGGATGCGCTCTTGTGCGCGGCCACGGTGTGGCTGGCGTTGAGTTTGCGTTTGGACCGGTTCGTGCTGCTGCACGACAACATGTGGATCGTTACGGTGTTGTCGGTGGCCGTGGCGATTCCGGTGTTTGCTGCTTTTGGCCTGTACCGGGCCATCTTCCGGTACGCCGGTTGGACCGCCTTGACGGTGGTGGCACGGGCGGTTCTGGTCTATGGGGTGGTGTACGCCTGTTTGCTGTTCGTCCTGGTTTTGCCGGGGGTGCCACGCACGCTGGGTGTGTTGCAGCCTTTGCTGCTGCTGCTGGCGGTGGGTGCCTCGCGGGCGCTGGCGCGTTACTGGCTGGGTGGTATGTACATGAGTCGGCTGCAGCGCGGCGCTTTGCCGGCGGTGCTGATCTATGGCGCCGGGTCCGCCGGGCGGCAACTGGCGGCGGGCCTGGCACAAGGCCATGAAATGCGGGTGGTGGGTTTCCTGGACGACGATGCCCGTTTGCACGGCCAGATCATGGGCGGTTGGCGCGTCTATAACCCGGCTTCGCTGGCGCACCGGGTGCAGAGCCTCGATGTCAATACGGTTTTGCTGGCCATGCCTTCGGCCAGCCGCCAGCGGCGCAACGAGATTTTGGAGATGGCACGCGTCGCGCGTGTGGGGGTGCGCACGCTGCCCGGTCTGATGGACTTGGCCAGTGGGCATGTGCACGTCAGTGACCTGCGCGAGTTGGATATCGAAGACTTGCTGGGCCGTGACGCTGTGGAGCCCGATCCCGTGCTGCTGGCCCGCAACATTCGGGGCCAGGTGGTGCTGGTGACGGGGGCGGGCGGCTCTATTGGCAGTGAGCTGTGCCGCAAAATCATCCGGCAAGGGCCACGCACGCTGCTGCTTGTGGAGATCAGCGAGTTTGCGCTCTACGCGGTGCACCAGGAGCTGGCGCAATTCCAGTCCGATGAGAAGGGGGCCACCGTGGAGCTGGTGCCTTTGCTGGCATCGGTGCGTGATGAAAAACGCATGGCCGAGGTGATGCAGTCCTGGCACCCCGACATCGTGTACCACGCAGCGGCCTACAAACATGTGCCTTTGGTGGAGCACAACCCGGCCGAAGGCATCAAGAACAATGTCATGGGCACGCGGGTGACCGCGCGGGTAGCGGCCGAGGCCGGGGTGGCGAATTTTGTGCTCATCAGCACCGACAAGGCGGTGCGCCCGACCAACATCATGGGGGCCAGCAAACGGGTGGCCGAAATGGTGCTGCAGGCCATGGCGGCCACGGCGCAACAGCAAGGGTGGCGCACGCAGTTTTCGATGGTGCGTTTTGGCAATGTGCTGGGCTCGTCCGGCTCGGTGGTGCCCTTGTTTCGCCGGCAGATCAAGGACGGTGGCCCCATCACCTTGACACACGCTGACATCACGCGGTATTTCATGACCATCCCCGAGGCGGCGCAGCTGGTCATCCAGGCGGGTGCCATGGCCAATGGCGGGGATGTGTTTGTGCTCAACATGGGGGAGCCGGTGCGCATCATCGACCTGGCGCGCCGCATGGTGGATTTGTCCGGTCTGGTGGTGCGTGATGCAGCCCAGCCGGACGGCGATATCGAGATCCAGATCACCGGGATGCGCCCGGGCGAAAAGCTGTACGAGGAATTGCTGATCGGCGACAACCCGATGCCCACCGGCCACCCGCGCATCATGAAAGCACACGAGGATTTTGTGCGCTGGCCAGAGCTGCTGGCCCAACTGGAGGTGCTGGACACTGCGCTGCAGGCCAACGATATTCCCCAGGTGCGTACGCTGCTCAAGGCCCTGGTGCCGGGCTACCAGCCCGATGGCGACGTGGTGGATTGGGTGTACCTGGCCCAGAAGGGCCTGGATGCTGCGGGGCAGGGCGCGGGCCCAGGCCGCGATTGTGCTGAGGAGCCGTCAACCGCGCGGTAGTCGTATGTCTTATGAGGAGCACCATGCACCACACTGAATGGCACCGTATCCACCGGGTTGGAGCAGGCGCGCAGGTATTTGCGCGGGCTCATCAAGCTGCTGGAAAAAATGCGGCGCAAGGTGGTGTACACCGACTTTGAAGACGCGGTGGGCGCGACCACGGAGGTGGCCTTGCCGCTGGGAGGCAGCGCGGGCGACTTTGAACGCTTTCGCCTCAAGGCGCGCGCTTATCTGCGGGCGCACGAGAGCCACATCACTTTGCACAAGCTGCGCCGCAACCTGCCACTCACCACCACTGACCTGGCGGAGCTGGAGCTGGTCAGGGCGAGCGCGATGGCGGCTTGATTTTTATGGTGTTTTTGGCCTCTATCGCTTATCTGGCGGTCGCAAGCAGCTATTGATTTTGTAGTGCTTGTCGCATCAGCAGCTGGCACAGCGCAGCAGAAAATTCCCCTGTGCGCTTGCGGTTTTGGCCTACAAATCGCAGCGCCTAGTGCTTCCAGAATCGAGCCCATGAACATCTTTGAGGCTTTGCGCACCAGCCACGAAACCCAGCGCGCACTGGCGGATCAACTGATCCGAACCCAAGGCAACAGCGATGACCGTGACCTGCTTTTCAAGGAGCTGCGGGCCGAATTGGCGGCCCATGCAGCGGCGGAAGAGCGGTTCTTTTATGTGCCGCTGATCGCCCACGACATGACGCAGGAACCGTCGCGCCACGGCATTGCGGAGCACCACGAAATGGACGAGCTGGTGGAAAAGCTGGAAGAAACCGACTTCAGCTCACCCGCCTGGCTGGCCACGGCGAAGGAGCTGCACCACAAGATCTACCACCACCTGAAAGACGAAGAACAAGGCGTATTCCAGCTCGCAGGCAAGGTGTTGACCGAAGCAGAAAAAATCTCGCTGGCCAAGGACTACGAAGGTGAATTTGTGTCGCAGCGGGTGAAGGACTGAGCGGGCCCAACGCCGCCCTGCGGGCTGCTTATGGCTGGGTGGCGATGGGCCGGGGTTTGCCCGTGTCGTCGATGGCCACGTAGGTCAGCGAGGCTTCGGTGACCTTGATGTACTGGCCTTGCGCCTGAAAGCGCTCGGCATACACCTCCACCTGCACGGTGATGGAGGTGCGGCCAATCCGGGTGAGGGATGAGAAAAATGACAGGATGTCGCCCACCCGTACCGGTTGTTTGAACACAAACTGGTTGACCGCCACGGTCGCCATGCGCCCCTGCGCATAACGTGCCGGAACCACCGAACCGGCCAGATCTACCTGGGCCATCACCCAGCCGCCAAAGATGTCGCCATTGGCGTTGCAGTCTGCGGGCATGGGAATGACTTTGAGCACCAGCTCTTTGTCAGTGGGCAATGGCACGTGCGCGCTTGAATGGGTGGACATAGGCAAGATAATGGCTCACCCCCAGGCTTTTTCGCTTCGCGTAAACCGCCAACCCCCTTGCAGGGGGCTCCACCAACGGCCTGGCAAAGCCAGATCCGTGGTGTCTGCTGGAAGGGGCGGCGCATGCTTTGTGCGCAAAGGGTGATTGGTTTCAAAAATAAATTTACCCACGATTGTCCTTTATGCGCCGCAGCGGCGAATCCACTCCCCCCTCTATTTCTGCAAGCCCTGAGCCTGCCGCCCGCTCCGACTGGGCCACCCTGAGCCGCCTGTTTCCGTATTTGTGGGAGTACAAGTGGCGGGTGATGGCGGCGCTGACTTTTATGGTCGGAGCCAAGGTCGCCAACGTGGGTGTGCCGCTGTTGCTCAAGAACCTGGTGGACAGCCTGACCGTCAAACCCGGCAGTGCGCAGGCCTTTCTGGTGGTGCCGGTGGCGCTGCTGCTGGCGTATGGGTTGCTGCGTTTGTCCACGGCCTTGTTTGCCGAGGCCCGCGAGCTGATTTTTGCCAAGGCCACCGAGGGTGCGTCGCGCAGCATTTCTCTGGAGGTGTTTCGCCATCTGCATGCGCTGAGCCTGCGTTTTCACCTGGAGCGCCAGACCGGCGGCATGACCCGCGACATCGAGCGCGGCACACGCGGGGTGCAGTCGCTGATCTCGTATTCGCTCTACAGCATCATCCCGACGCTGATCGAGGTGACGCTGGTGCTGACACTGCTGGCGGTCAAATACGACATCTGGTTTGCCATCATCTCGGGTACGGCGCTGGTGCTGTACATCACCTTCACCGTGCTGGTGACCGAGTGGCGCACGCAGTTCCGCAAGTCGATGAACGAGCTGGACTCGCGCGCGCACAGCCGTGCGATCGACTCGCTGCTGAACTTCGAAACGGTGAAGTACTTCAACAACGAAGACTTCGAGGCCCGGCGCTACGACGAAAACCTGGAGCGTTACCGCAAGGTGGCCATCAAGAGCCAGCGCACGCTGAGCCTGCTGAATGCAGGCCAGCAAAGCATCATTGCCATCGGCCTGGTGGCGATGTTGTGGCGCGCGACGCAAGGTGTGGTGGACGGCAGCATGACGCTGGGTGACCTGGTGATGGTCAACGCTTTCATGATCCAGCTCTACATCCCGTTGGGTTTTCTGGGGGTGCTGTACCGCGAGATCAAACAAAGCCTGACCGATCTGGAAAAGATGTTCACGCTGATGGAGAAGGAGCGCGAGATTGCCGATGCACCCGGCGCGCCCGCGCTGCAGATGCAGGGCGCGCCCACTGTGCGGTTCGAGAACGTGGCGTTTGCCTACGAGCCCGCGCGGCCCATCCTGCACCAGATCAGCTTCGAGATTCCGGCGGGCAAAACGGTGGCTGTGGTGGGGCCGTCGGGCTCGGGCAAGTCCACCCTGGCGCGCTTGTTGTTCCGCTTCTACGACGTTGGGGCGGGTGGGGTGGGCGGGTCAGATGGCCGCATCACCATCAATGGCCAGGACATCCGCAGCGTGACCCAGGCCAGCCTGCGCCAGGCCATCGGCATCGTGCCGCAGGACACGGTGCTGTTCAACGACACGGTCGAATACAACATCGCCTATGGCCGCCCCGGGGCCACCCGCGCCGAGGTGGAGGACGCGGCCCGTGCGGCACGGATCCACACGTTTATTACCTCCACCCCGGGCGGTTACGACACCATGGTGGGTGAACGCGGGCTCAAGCTGTCAGGCGGTGAAAAACAGCGGGTGGCAATAGCCCGTACGCTGCTGAAAAACCCGCCGATCCTGATCTTCGACGAGGCCACCTCAGCGCTTGACTCCGCCAACGAGCGCGCCATCCAGGCCGAGCTGACGGCGGTGGCACAGAACAAGACCACACTGGTGATTGCGCACCGCCTGTCCACGGTGGTGGACGCCCACGAAATTTTGGTGATGGACACAGGCCACATCATCGAGCGTGGCACCCATCTGCAGCTGCTGGCCCAGGGCGGACGCTACGCCCAGATGTGGGCGCTGCAGCAGGGCGGAGGGGAATAAACCCACCGTCTGCAGCGCAGGTATGGGACGAAGACAATAGGGTTTTCGCGTAACCCTGCTCACCATGAAACCCCTGCTGCTGGCCATTACCTTGCTGACCGACGTGCACCGGGCACGTATCGCCGAATCTTTTGAGCTGTTGTATGTGCCAGAACTGGCCGGACGTGCGTCTGTGCTGGCATCACGCGGTGCCGAGGTACGTGTGGTGCTCACGATTGGCACCGTGGGCCTGACGGCGCAGGAGATGGACGCCATGCCCCGCCTAGAGCTGGTATGTGCCCTGGGGGCCGGGTTCGAGAACATCGACCGCAGCCACGCCCAGGCGCGCGGTATCGTGGTGGCCAACGGCGCGGGGACCAACGAGGACAGTGTGGCCGACCATGCGCTGGGGCTGCTGCTGGCGGCGGTGCGTGCCATTCCACGCAACGACCGCGCCTGCCGCGACGGCATCTGGCGCGATGCGCTGCCCCTGCCGCCGCAGGTGGCGCACCGGCGGCTGGGCATTGTGGGTATGGGCTCCATCGGGCTGAAGATCGCCCGGCGTGCGCTGGGTTTTGATATGGCGGTGGGGTACCACAACCGCCGCGCGCGCGGCGATGTGGCCTACAGCTATTTCGACACGGTGCTGGCGCTGGCCGAGTGGGCCGATTTTCTGGTGGTGGCCGCACCGGGCGGGCCTGCCACGCGCCATCTGGTGGACGCGCAGGTTCTGGCGGCGCTGGGGCCCCAAGGGTTTCTGGTCAACATCGGCCGGGGCAGTGTGGTGGACACCGCCGCACTGGCCGAAGCGCTGCGCGATGGGCGTATTGCCGGGGCCGGGCTGGATGTGTACGAGAGTGAACCCGCGCCGCCACAGGCATTGATCGGGCTGGACCAGGTGGTGCTGTCGCCCCACCTGGGCGGGTGGTCGCCCGAAGCGCTGGATGCGTCGGTGCAGCGGTTTCTGGACAACGCGCTGGGCCATTTTTCCGGGCGTGGTGTGGTGTCGGTGGTGCAATAACGCTGCACTGCAACACGCGCCATCAGGGGCGGCGCGGGACCATAATCCGCCCATGGAAACCAAATGGCTTGAAGATTTTGTCAGTTTGGCCGAGACGCGCAGCTTCAGCCGCTCGGCGCAATTGCGCCACGTCACCCAGCCCGCTTTCTCGCGTCGCATCCAGGCGCTGGAGGCCTGGGCTGGCACCGACCTGGTGGACCGCAGCTCGTACCCCACACGTTTGACGCCTGCAGGCGAGACGCTGTACGCACAGTCGCTGGAGATGCTCCAGGCCTTGCAAAGCACCCGCGCGATGCTGCGGGGCCATACCAGTGCGGGCAAGGACGTGATCGAGTTTGCCGTGCCCCACACACTGGCGTTCACCTTTTTCCCGGCCTGGGTCACCAGCCTGCGCGAGAAGTTCGGGCCGATCAAAAGCCGGCTGATTGCGCTCAATGTGCACGATGCCGTGATGCGGCTGGTCGAGGGGAGTTGTGACCTGCTGATCGCCTACCACCACAGCGCGCAGCCGTTTCAGCTCGACCCGGACCGTTACGACATGGTGACGCTGGGGCAGGAGGTGCTGGCACCCTACGTCAAACCCGATGCGGAGGGCCGCCCGCTGTACCAGTTGCCCGGCCGTCCGGGGCAGTTGCTGCCGTACCTGGGCTATGCGCCCGGGGCCTACTTGAGCCGCATGGTGGATCTGGTGCTGAAGCAGTCCGGCACCGCCATCCACCTCGACCGGGTGTATGAAACCGACATGGCCGAAGGGCTCAAGGTCATGGCGCTGGAAGGGCATGGAATTGCCTTTTTGCCCCACAGCGCAGTGAAAAAGGAGTTGCGCGCCCGCACCCTGGTGCCCGCCATGCCAACCGGCTTCGAGGGGCTGGAGATGACCATGGAGGTGCGCGCCTACCGCGAAAAACCCGGCAGCAAGACGGGCAACAAGGAGGCCAAAAGCCTGGCACAGGCTTTGTGGGTCTACCTGCTTGCCCAAAATGCGGCGAGGGAATAAGCTGTTTATGCCAATTTCTGCACACCCTATGTGACGTGGGCATGGCATCTAGGTGTAATCCGGCATGATCGCTGCTTACAGTGAGCGTTAGCATGTGGATTCTGGCCAAACGCACCAGATTGGTGTCAGGTCTTTTTTATTCAGGAGTTTTTTTATGAAGAAGCAATTGTTGGCCTTGGCCATCACAGCCATCGCCACAAGCGGTGCCTTTGCACAGGCCACAGACACGCTGGCCAAGATCAAGGACAGCGGGAAAATCAGTCTGGGCGTGCGTGACTCTTCCGCACTGTCCTTCACCCTGGGCAACGGCAAGTACGTGGGTTTCCACACGGAAATGGCCGAGCGCATCGTCGATGACCTGAACAAGGCCACCGGCAAGACACTCGCCATCACCTACACCCCGGTGACCTCGCAAAACCGTATTCCCCTGGTGCAAAACGGCACCGTGGACCTGGAATGCGGCTCCACCACCAACAACATGGCCCGCCAGAAGGATGTGGCGTTCGCGGTGACCACGTACATGGAAGAAGTGCGTATTGCCACCAAGGCCAACTCCGGCATCGCCGGCATCAAGGACCTGAACGGCAAGACCGTTGCCACCACCACCGGCACGACCTCGGTGCAGACCCTGCGCCGTAACGAACGTTCCAGCGGCATCGACTTCAAGGAAGTCATGGGCAAGGACCATGCCGACAGCTTCCTGCTGCTGGAGTCTGGCCGTGCCGACGCGTTCGTGATGGACGGCTCCATCCTGGCTGCCAACATCTCCAAGTCCAAGTCCCCCGCCGACTTCAAGATCGTGGGTGAAGTGCTGTCCGTCGAACCCATCGCCTGCATGATCCGCAAGGACGACCCCGCATTCAAGACGGCCGTGGACAACAGCATCAAGCGCCAGATCGCTGACGGCTCGCTGGCCAAGCTGTACGACAAGTGGTTCATGCAGCCTATCCCCCCAGCCAACGTCAAGATCGGCCTGCCTATGTCTGACGCCACGAAGGCAGCTTGGGCCAACCCCAACGACAAGCCCATGGAAGCGTTCAACTCCAAGTAATCCAGGAACTGGCCCCAAGACGCCCGAGCTTTCGCCTCGGGCGTTTTTGTTGAAGCCGGGTGAAATCACACAACAAGATCCTTTGAGGAGTTCCCATGGCAAACTGGGATTGGCAGGTGTTCTGCAAGGACACCATTGACGGTGAAGTGCTCGCCAACTGCTGGGGCAGTGGCGGCAAGGACATCTCGTACCTGCACTGGATGATCGAGGCCTGGGGCTGGACCGTGGCGGTGTCGCTGGTCGGTCTGGTCATCGCGCTGGTAGTGGGTTCGCTGGTGGGGGTTATGCGCACCCTGCCCAACAGCCCCTGGCTGGTGCGGCTGGGTAATGCATGGGTGGAGCTGTTTCGCAACATCCCCCTTCTGGTGCAGGTGTTCCTCTGGTACTTCGTACTCCCCAAGATGATCCCCGCGATGAAGGGCTTTCCGCCTTTCGTGTTGGTGGTGTGTGCGCTGGGTTTCTTCACCTCGGCACGTATCGCCGAACAGGTGCGCTCGGGCATCCAGGCTTTGCCGCGGGGCCAGCGCTACGCGGCATCGGCGGTGGGTTTCACCACCTTCCAGAGCTACCGCTATGTGATCCTGCCCATGGCCTACCGCATCATTTTTCCGCCGCTGATCAGCGAGTCGATGAATATCTTCAAGAATTCTGCCGTGGCGTTTGCGGTGTCCATCCCCGTGTTGGCGCAGTTCTATCTGCAGGCCGGTGAGGAAACCGGTGCCCAGGTTGAAATGTTCGTGGGGGTGACAGCGCTGTACATCATCAGTGCGTTGACCGTCAACCGCATCATGACTGCCATCGAGAAACGCTTGCGTATTCCCGGATTTGTAGCCGCTGGCGGCACGGGAGGACACTGACATGCTCGGATTGGACTTTTCCTTCTACAACTGGGACCTGATCACTTCCTATGTGCTCAAGGGCCTGTACTTCAGCATCTTCCTGACGGTGGTGGCCACGGCCGGGGGTATCTTCTTTGGCACGCTGCTGGCGTTGATGCGCCTGTCGGGCAAGAAGTGGCTCGACATACCTGCGGCCTTCTACGTCAACGGCATGCGCAGCGCGCCGCTGGTGATGGTGATTCTTGGCTTCTTCCTGCTGGTGCCGTTCGTCATCGGGCGGCCTATTGGGGCTGAGCTGTCGGCCATCATCACCTTCATCGCGTTCGAGGCGGCCTACTTCAGTGAAATCATGCGCGCGGGTATCCAGTCCATTCCACGGGGCCAGGTGCACGCAGGCCAGGCGGTGGGCATGACCTATGGCCAGAACATGAAGTTGGTGATCCTGCCGCAGGCCTTCCGCAATATGCTGCCGGTGCTGATGACCCAGACCATCATCCTGTTCCAGGACACGTCGCTGGTGTATGCCATTGGTGCCTATGACCTGCTCAAGGGCTTCGAGACTGCCGGCAAGAACTTCGGGCGCCCCGAAGAGGCTTACCTGCTGGCCGCCGTGGTCTACTTTGTTATCTGCTATGCGCTGTCCTACATGGTCAAGCGCCTGCACAAGAAAATTGCCATCATCCGCTGAGTCGGGAAATTTTGGAGAATTGAACATGATCGAAATCAAGAACGTTTCCAAGTGGTACGGCCCGGTTCAGGTGCTCAACAACTGCTCGGTCAGCATCAACAAGGGTGACGTGGTGGTGGTGTGCGGCCCGTCGGGTTCGGGCAAGTCCACCCTCATCAAGACGGTGAACGCGCTGGAGCCCTTCCAGAAGGGTGAAATCACCGTCAACGGCATTCCGCTGCACGACCCCAAGACCGACCTGCCCAAGTTGCGTTCCAAGGTGGGCATGGTGTTCCAGCACTTCGA
Source organism: Comamonadaceae bacterium AAW (assembly GCA_026314275.1). Lineage (GTDB taxonomy): Bacteria > Pseudomonadota > Gammaproteobacteria > Burkholderiales > Burkholderiaceae_C > JAGOEY01. The sequence continues at coordinate 1,268,638 of CP111109.1, read as the reverse complement.
GCTGTTTCCCCACCTGTCCGTCACCGAAAACCTGACCATCGCCCAGATCAAGGTGCTGGGCCGCAGTGCGGACGACGCCAAGGTGCGTGGCCTGAAGATGCTCGACCGCGTGGGCCTGATGGCACACAAGGACAAGTTCCCTGGCCAGCTCTCGGGTGGCCAGCAGCAGCGCGTGGCGATTGCCCGTGCGCTGTCGATGGACCCGATGGTTATGCTGTTCGACGAACCCACTTCGGCGCTCGACCCCGAAATGGTGGGTGAAGTGCTGGACGTGATGGTGAGCCTGGCCAAGGAAGGTATGACCATGATGTGTGTGACCCACGAAATGGGTTTCGCACGCAAGGTGGCCAGCCGCGTGATCTTTATCGACGTGGGCGGCAAGATTCTGGAAGACTGCTCGAAGGAAGATTTCTTTGGTAACCCTGAAGCCCGCCAGCCCCGCACCAAGGAATTTTTGAACAAAATCCTGCAGCACTGACCCCCGGGATGTCCCGACACGCCGCGCTGGCTCTGGTCAGCGCGGCGTTTTTCGTCCATACTCGGCCTGTGCTGCCATTCCATGCCCTTCACCGACCCACTCCGACCGCTTGCGCGCCGGGGCCGCTGGCGGCGTGGGTGCTTACCCCCTCCGTGGTTTTTTCCCCCAAGCAGATGCGGCTTACTGCCGCACATTCCTGAGCCCGGCGATCCACGCTCTCTTTCTTCGAGCGCCGTTCCAGATCACCGGGCCAACTGAACGGCAAACTTTGTCTGCAACACCGTTGCAGGTGTATCGATTCAGGAGTGTGAGATGAGCCTTTCCCCCAGCCAGTCACGGACCGTGACAGAACTTGACCACGTACGTATCAGCAACCTGCTGCGCCGCCAGCCTGCGCCAGGTGGCGCAGCGTCGGCCATCGAAGTCCTGCTCGACAACGCCGATCTGGTGCCCTCCCAAGACGTTGCGCCCGATGTGGTGACCATGTACACCCGAGTGCGGGTGGTGACCCCCCAAACTGGCGTACAGCGTGAGCTCACGGTGTGTTATCCCCCCGATGCGGACGTGGCCACCGGTTTTGTGTCGGTGCTGTCCCCGGTCGGTGCCGCCCTGCTCGGGGTGTCAGCAGGTTCCACCACCCACTGGACTACCCCCGATGGGCATTCGGAAAGTGTGGAAGTGCAGGAAATCCTGTCCCAGCCTGAAGCCAGCGGCGAACTCACCAAATAATTCCATTTCTAGATCATCCGTGCAGGTCGTTGCCCCTCCTAGCCGTGCTACAGCACTGTCTTCGTCGGTGCGCCTACTTCACGAATGATTTGGAATTGGAATAAGCCGACGCGCGCTTTACGGGGGCGCAAAAAAGCCGGGCAATGCCAACGGCACCACCCGGCGGATCTTGTACCTGCCGCGGTTTATTGCTTGCGTGCTGCGATGGTCTTTTCAGCCTTGTTCACCAGGTCGTTGCCCACCACGGGTTTCCATTTGGCATAAACCGGACGGGTGGCCTTCACAAAGACTTCGCGTTCGGCAGGGCTCAGTTGCGTTACGGTGACACCCATGGCTGCAATGTCCTTGAGCAAGGGCTTGTCGGCCTCCACCAGGCCCTTGCGGGCGAGTGCGATATTTTGCTTGCCGGCATCAATGGCGGCTTGCTTCACGATGGCCTGGTCGGCGGGGGTCCATGAGGCCCAGATGTCCTTGTTGACCACAAAAATCAGCGGGTCGGCCACGTAGCCCCAGGTGGTCACAAATTTCTGGCCCACGGTGTGCATCTTCAGCACGGTGAACAGGAACAACGGGTTTTCCTGGCCATCCACCGCGCCACTGGCCAGAGCGGGCTGCGCGTCAGCCCAGCTCATCTGTGTGGGGTTGGCGCCAAAGGCCGTGAACATGTCGGCAAACAAGGGTGAGCCCACCACGCGGATCTTCATGCCCTTGAGGTCGTCCGGCGACTTGATTGCGCGCTTGGAGTTGGTGACTTCGCGGTAGCCGTTTTCGCCCCAGGCCAGTGGCACCACGCCCGCTTTATCGACCGTGGAGAAGATGTCCTTGCCGACTTCACCCTGGGTGAGCGCGTCGATGGCCGCGTAGTCGGGCATCAGGAAAGGCATCGAGAACAGGTTGAGCTGCTTGACCTGCGGCGACCAGTTGATGGTCGAGCCCACGGCCATGTCGATCACGCCTTGGCGCAGTGCGCTGAACTCACGTGTCTGGTCGCCCTGGATCAGCGACACACCGGGGTAGAGCTTGATGTTGATGCGGCCTTGCGTGCGTTCCTTCACCAGGTCGGACCAGATCTTGCCTGCCATGCCCCAAGGCGTGGGTGGGCCGAGCACCAGCGACATCTTGTATTCGGGCTTGTAGGCAGCTTGCGCCATAGCGCCAGTGCTGAAGCCCAGCGCGGTTGCGGCCACAGCGAGGCCAAGAAGGGTACGGCGGAATTTCATGGGTTGTGTCTCCTGGAAAAATGAGTCAATCGAAGCAATCAATAGCCGAGTTTGTTCGGCAACCACAGGGCCAGCGGTGGCCAGGCAATCACGGCCACCATCACGAGGAACATGGCAAACAGCATCCAGCCGACCCAGCGCACGGTTTCTTCCATACGTACGTTGGCGATACGGCAGGACACCATCAGGTTCACGGCCAGCGGCGGTGTGAACTGGCCCAGCGCCACCTTGAGCGTGAGGATCACACCGAACCAGACCGGGTCCCATTTGTAGAACTGCACGATGGGCCAGAGCAGCGGCACGAAGATCAGGAAGATGGACACACCGTCGAGGAACATGCCCACGGTGATCAGCAACACAATCAGCAGCGCCAAAACGCCGTATTCACCCAGGCCCGAGTTCACGATGGCATTCGCCACGGGGTCAATCACCCCCAGTGTCGAGAGGGAGTAGGCAAAGATGCCTGCGAGTGACACCACCAGCAAGATGACGGCCGAGAGTTCGCCCGCTTCGCGCAGGATCACGAACAGGTCGCGCACCTTGATCGTGCGGTAGATCACCATGCCGACAAACAGGCCGTAAAACACCGCCACCACCGCCGCTTCGGTCGGGGTGAACCAGCCCGCCCGCATGCCACCCAGGATCAGCACCGGCGCTGCCAGCCCCCAGGTGGCTTCGCGCAGGCTCTTCCAGAAAGCGGGGCGTGGCATGCTGGCTTCCAGTGCGCCCATCTTGTGGCTGCGTGCCATCCACACCGCCGGAATGATCAGCGCCAGGCCCGCCAGAATGCCGGGGATCATGCCCGCCGCAAACAGCGCGGGCACCGAAGCGCCCGGCACCAGCACCGAGTACACGATGAAGGCCACCGACGGCGGAATCAGGATGTCGGTGGCCGCCGCGGCCCCCACCACACTGGCCGAGAAGGCCGGTGGGTAACCTGCGCGTGACATGGCGGCAATCATCACCGCACCCACCGCCGCAGCGTTGGCCGGGCCGGAGCCCGAGATACCACCCAGGAACATCGCCACCAGAATCGCCACCATCGGCAACATGCCGGGCCCACGGCCCACGATGGCCACCGCAAAGTTCACCAGCCGCAGCGCCACACCCGAGCGGTCGAAGATCGAGCCCACCAGCACAAACATCGGGATCGCCAGCAGCGGGTATTTGCCCAGGCCCGCGTAGAAGTTTTGCGGCACCGCCAGCAAACCGAACCATTGTGCGTCGGCATTGGCCAGCGCGATACAGGCCGCACCGGCCAGACCCAGCGCCGCGCCGATGGGCACGCCCACCATCATCAGCACCACAAAGGCGACAAAAAGCAGGGTTGCGATCATGCCGATGCACCCTCGTTGTCGTCTTGTTTTCCGCGCCGCACAAACAGGCCACATGCACGCAGCGCGATGGCGGTGGACACGATGGGCAACCAGATCGAATACCACCACTGCGGCACACCGATACCCGGTGAGGTTTCTTCAAACCGGAAGTCGTCCCACACCATACGTACGCTCAGGCCCGCGATCAGGAAAAACAAGGCTGCCACCAGCACCGCACCAAACTGCGACAGACGCTTGCGCCGGGCCATCGAGCCGCTCTCCGAAAAATACTCAATGCGGATGTGCCGGTCGCGCGCAACAGCGGCAGAGCCTGCCACCATCGCCAGCAAAATCATGAGGAACACCGAGAACTCTTCGGTCCAGGCGAAGGACGAGTCGGTGAAGTAGCGCACCAGCACGTTGGCGAAGGTGATACACGCAAGCATTCCCATGATGATGACGGTGAGCCAGTCCTCCACCTTGAGGGGCACCAGGGTTTTTTCGTCGGGCGGGGGGGTAATGGTGTCGGCGGGGCTGCCTGCGTCAAGCAAGGCACCGGATTCGGGAGGAACGGACATGGATGTGTTATGGATCTTGTGTGTCACCAGGCCCTGTGGAACAGGCAGAAACTTGGTAAGTCACTGGTGCACAGAGAGTCGAGAACTTTCATCCTACCTTTGATGCATGCTGCAGTGCATCAGGACTTTCCTTGATGTGGAACACCCCCAGGACAACGCTCCGCTCCCGCCAACCCCCTTGCAGGGGGCAACGCCAGTGGCCCGGCAAAGCCGGTTCCACGGCGTCTGCTGGAAGGGGGCAGCCCAGTGCGCCAAGCTTGGAGGTTGGCCATGGGATGCGACAATTCCAGACATGACCGACACCTGCACGCAAACCCTCACGATCACCCGCCCTGACGACTGGCATCTGCACGTGCGCGATGGCGAAGCGCTGTTGACCACCGTGCCCCATGCCGCTGCCCAGTTTGGCCGCGCCATCATCATGCCCAACCTGCGCCCGCCGGTGACCACCGCCGAACAGGCGCTGGACTACCAGCGCCGCATCGCCGCTGCGGTGCCTGCGGGGGCTGCGTTCGAGCCCCTGATGACGCTGTACCTCACCGACCGCCTGCCGCCCGAAGAAATCGTGCGCGCCCGCGCGGCCGGGGTGGTGGCCGCCAAGCTGTACCCCGCCGGGGCCACGACCAACAGCGACGCGGGTGTCACCAGCCTGCAAAAGATTTACCCCACACTTGAAGCCATGCAGCGCACGGGCATGCTGCTGCTGGTGCATGGCGAAGTCACCTCGCCCGAGATCGACCTGTTTGACCGCGAAGCCGTGTTCATCGACCAGCAGCTGATCCCCCTGCGCCGCGACTTTCCCGAACTGAAGATCGTGATGGAACACATCACCACCCGCGAGGCCGCGCAGTATGTGCAGGCCAGCGATGCCTTCACCGCCGCCACGATCACGGCCCACCACTTGCTGTACAACCGCAACGCCATCTTCACCGGCGGCATTCGCCCGCACTACTACTGCCTGCCCGTGCTCAAGCGTGAAACCCACCGCCTGGCGCTGGTTGACGCAGCCACCAGCGGCAGCACCAAGTTCTTCCTGGGCACCGACAGCGCACCCCACGCCGCCCACCTGAAGGAACATGCCACCGGCTGCGCGGGTTGCTACACGGCACACGCCGCCATCGAGATGTACGCCGAAGCCTTCGACAACGCAGGTGCACTCGACAAACTCGAAGCCTTTGCCAGCTTCAACGGCCCCGACTTCTACAGCCTTCCGCGCAACACCGGCACCATCACCCTGAAGCGTGAAAGCTGGACACCCCCCGCCAGTTTTGCGTTTGGCGAAGCCGAACTCAAACCCCTGCGCTCGGGCGAAGCGCTGCCGTGGAAGCTGGTATGAGCCAGCGCGATACAAAGCGCACCGAAGCGCATATAGCCCTTCTCATTGATGCTGACAATTCTCCCGCGACCAAGATTGATGTCATCCTTACAGAGTTGTCCACCTATGGCGTCACCAATGTGCGCCGCGCCTATGGAAATTGGAAGAAAAGTGAACTGAAGGGGTGGGAGGAAAAGCTGCATGAACATGCGATCAGACCCATGCAGCAGTTTGACTATTCCAAGGGCAAGAATGCTAGCGATATGGCCATGGTGATTGATGCCTTAGAACTGCTATATACCGACCATCCCGATGCTTTTGGCATCGTGTCGTCTGATGCTGACTTTACGCCGCTCGTTATGCACTTGCGTGCGAAAGGCGCAGCCGTGTATGGTTTTGGTGCCCAAAAGACGCCAGAACCTTTCGTCAATGCCTGTTCACGGTTTCTGTACTTGGACAAGCTACTGGCTCCCAGTACTGCGGAGTTGTCCGATGCGGTGGAGGACCAAGTTCCTGCGGCTCCACTGCGGGTGCCGACTGCCCAATTGAAGCAGGACACCCGATTGGTTGCCCTGCTGCGCAATGCGGTACAGGCTTCTGCCGATGAGAGCGGGTGGGCGCGAGTGGGCTCTGTTGGTCAGCAAATTGGCAACCAAGCCTCTTTCGATCCACGTAATTATGGCTATGCCACCTTGACAAAACTTCTGGTCGCCACGCAGTTGTTCGATATGGCGCATGAAGGTACATCCCAAGTCACTGTGCGAGACAAGCGCACGGCCAAGGCCTCTCGCGCCGGATAAGTGTGGGGCTGCCAGCCATCAATTGGGCGCAGCCATGGATGACGCCGTGGCGAGAGACGGGGCAGTGTATAGCCCGGCGGTACGTCAACATGGGTTTGGTTGATGCTTTAAATGTACAGGGCTGCCCCGTGCGTTTTGTACCGCAGAGCGACCTGCCTCCCGGCGAACCTTACGAGCGCCATATCCACCAGACCGGCACCGTGCCCACCCGCGACAACCTGCACGACTTTTTCAACGGCCTGGCGTGGCTGCATTTTCCGCAGACCAAAACCCGCCTCAACCAGCTGCAGGCCGCTGCCATTGCCGCGCAAGGCATCCAACCGGTGCGCGGGCCGCTGCGGGACGCACTCACGGTGTTCGACGAAAACGCCGCGTTTCTGGTCGCCCCGCCGCCGCTGTGGGACGCGTTGGAGGCGCGGGACTGGTGGCGGCTGTTTGTCGAACTGCGCCCGCTCTGGGCGGACGCCCAACTGGTGTTGTTCGGCCACGCCCTGCTGGAGAAGCTGGTTTATGCACGAAAACCGGTTGTAGCGCACATCTACCGTGCGCAGGTAGCTATCAATTCAGTAGTTAATGTGGACGCCACCATCGCCGCTGACCTGTGCGCCAACCGGCTGGCGGCCAAGCCGTTTATTCCCATGCCCGTGCTTGGTGTGCCCGGCTGGTGGGCACCGAATACAGACTTTTCCTTTTATGATGACCCCTCGGTATTTCGGCCCCGCAGAACCGCATAAAAAGATCACAACATGCCGGTTTTGCTGCCCGCAGCTTGAATTGCAGTGCTGCAACCCCATCTTTCGCGCACGGGCGAATTTTCACCCCACGGAGAACGCATGAAACGTATCGCTTTATTTTTGTTGACCAACGTCGCCGTTGTGGCCTTGTTGGGCATCGTCGCCAGCCTGCTGGGCGTCAACCGCTTCCTAACCCCCAACGGGCTGCACCTGGGCAACCTGCTCGGGTTCGCGTTGGTCATCGGTTTTGGCGGCGCCATCATCTCGCTGCTGATCAGCAAACCCATGGCCAAGCGCAGTGCCGGTGTGCGCATCATCAACGACCCCCAGTCGCCTGACGAAGCCTGGATCGTCGACACCGTGCGCAAGTTTGCCACCGAGGCCAAGATCGGCATGCCCGAAGTTGGCATTTTTGAAGGCGCACCCAATGCGTTTGCCACCGGCGCGTTCAAGAACTCGTCGCTGGTAGCGGTGTCCACCGGCCTGCTCGAAGGCATGACGCGCGAAGAAGTCGAGGCCGTCATCGGCCACGAAGTCGCCCACGTGGCCAATGGCGACATGGTCACCATGACGCTGATCCAGGGTGTGATGAACACCTTTGTGGTGTTCCTGAGCCGTGTCATCGGTTACGCGGTAGACGGCTTCCTGAACCGCGGCAACGAGAGCCGCTCGGGCCCGGGCATCGGTTACTTCATCACCACCATCGTGCTCGACATCCTGCTCGGCTTTGTGGCCGGCATGATCGTGGCCTGGTTCTCGCGCCAGCGCGAATTCCGCGCCGATGCCGGTGCCGCACAACTCATGGGCCGCAAACAACCCATGATCAACGCCCTGGCCCGCCTGGGCGGCCTGCCCGCAGGCGAGTTGCCCAAGGCGGTGGAAGCCATGGGCATCACCGGCAGCATCGGCAAGCTGTTTGCCACCCACCCGCCGATTGAAGAGCGGATTGCGGCGCTGCAGGCTGCGAACAAGGCCTGATCAAACCAGCCACCCGGCCACAAAAAAACCACCGCAAGGTGGTTTTTTTGTTTACCCATTTACCCCATTCGCCGCGCCATCAGCAGCCGGAACGGCAGCAGCAGCCACACGCCCACCAGCAGCTTCACCGCCAGGTCGCCCAGCGCCCAGGTAACCCACGGCCCGCCGGTGCCCGCAAAACCGATGCTCCAGAACACCAGGCTGTCGAGTAGCGCTGCCAACACCGTGGCCACCAGCGGTGCGCGCCACCAGGTGCCGTGGCGCAGGCGGTCAAAGACCTGGATGTCGAGCAGCTGCGACGCCATAAATGCCGCACCCGAGGCCAGTGCAATCCGCACCGGCGCGAGCCACAGCGAGGCCGCCACCGCCACGGCAAACCCCACCCAGGCCACACGCCGCGCCAGCTGCGGACCAAAGCGGCGGTTGACCAGCTCACTCACCAGAAACGCCCCCGGGTAGGTGAACGCACCCCAGGTCAGCCAGTCGTTGATGGCGAACTGCACCAGGATGTTGGAGGCCAGCACCACGATGGCCATGGCCGCACCGGCCAGGGCGAATGGGCCGAGCGGGAATCGTGCAGATGTGGGCTGGTGTGTGTTCTGGTTCATGCCTGCGCCAGGCTGCGCGCCACGGCCTCGGCCACCTTGATGCCGTCCACCCCGGCGGAGAGGATGCCGCCCGCGTAGCTCGCACCTTCACCCGCCGGGTACAGGCCGCGCACGTTCACACTTTGCAGGTCTTCACCCCGCGCGATGCGGATGGGCGACGAGGTGCGGGTTTCCACACCGGTCAGGATGGCGTCGGGCATGTCGAAGCCCTTGATCTTGCGGCCAAAGGCGGGGAAGGCTTCGCGCATGGCTTCGATCGCAAACGCGGGCAAAGCACCGTGTAAGTCGCCCAGCGTGACGCCCGGTTTGTACGAAGGTTTCACCGTGCCCAGTTCAGTGGACGGCCGTCCGGCCACGAAGTCGCCCACCAGCTGCCCCGGCGCGCGGTAGTCGCTGCCGCCCAGCACAAAGGCGTGTGATTCCAGCTGCCGCTGCAGCTCGATGCCGGCCAGCGCATGCGGTTGGCCTTGTGCTTCGTTCCCCAGGCCAAGGTGCTGGTAGGTGGTGGGGAAGTCTTCAGGCGTGATGCCCACCACGATGCCGGCATTGGCGTTGCGTTCGTTGCGCGAATACTGGCTCATGCCGTTGGTCACCACGCGGCCCGGCTCGCTGGTGGCAGCCACCACGGTGCCACCGGGGCACATACAAAAGCTGTAGACGGCCCTGCCGTTGCTCGCGTGGTGCACCAGTTTGTAGTCGGCCGCACCCAGCAGCGGATGGCCCGCGTGTTTGCCCCAGCGGGCGCGGTCGATCACACCCTGCGGGTGCTCCACACGAAAGCCGATGGAGAAAGGTTTGGCCTCGATGTACACGCCGCGGGCGTGCAGCATCTCGAAGCTGTCGCGGGCGCTGTGGCCCAGCGCCATCACCACATGGTCGGCGCGGATGTCCTGGCTCTGGCCGCTGCGCTGGTCGAGCACGGTGAGGCCGCGCAAAGCACCATCCTCGATCAGCACGTCCGTCACCTTTTGCTCAAAACGGATCTCGCCGCCCAGCGCCACGATTTGTGCGCGGATGTTCTCCACCACCTTCACCAGCTTGAAGGTGCCGATGTGCGGGTGGGCCACATACAAAATTTCAGGCGGTGCACCTGCCTTGACGAACTCTTCCATCACCTTGCGGCCCAGGAAGCGCGGGTCCTTGATCTGGCTGTAGAGCTTGCCGTCGCTGAACGTGCCCGCGCCGCCTTCACCAAACTGCACGTTCGACTCGGGGTTCAGCGTGTTCTTGCGCCACAGGCCCCAGGTGTCGCGGGTGCGTTCGCGCACCGTTTTGCCGCGCTCCAGCACCAGGGGTTTGAGCCCCATCTGCGCCAGCAGCAGCGCCGCAAAAATGCCGCACGGGCCAAAGCCCACCACGATGGGGCGCACCGGCGTGGGGGCCACCACCGGCAGGTGGTAGTCCATGTCAGGCTTGGGGCGGATGTGGCTGTTGTCGGCGTGGCGCGCCAGCAGCTCAGCGGACTGGTCTGGGTCTGCCAGCGTGACGTCGGCGATGTACACCGTGAGCAGGTCAACCTTGCGTGCGTCAAAGCTGCGTTTGAACACCTCGACTTCAGCGATGGCCGAGCGGTCTACGCCGAGCGTGCGGGCCACCAGAAAAGGCAGGTCTTCGGGTTGGTGGTCGAGGGGGAGTTTGAGTTCGGACAGGCGCAGTTGCATGGGGAATGGCTCGTGTTGATCAAGCAGGCCCCGATTTTACCGAATGGTCTTTTTTGCCGCAGCAGATAGTGTGCTACAAATTAAATAGCTGCTTGCGGAGGTGCAGCCTCCGCAAGCAGCCAATTTGATGCATAAAAACCGCGCTACCGCTTATTCCGGCTCGATCCCCGCCGCCTTGATCACCTTGCCCCATTTGGCGGTCTCATCGGCCTGGAATTTGGCCAGGGCCTCGGGGCTGGTGGTCCACGCTACGGAGCCGCTGCCGTCGAAGAAATTCTTCGCCCCTGCGCTCTGCGTGGCGGCGGCCAGCAGTTCGCGCAGCTTGGCCACCGCAGCGGGCGGTGTGCCTGCGGGGGCATAGGCGGCAAACCAGTAACCCATGTCGTAGCCCTTCACACCTGCCTCGGCGATGGTGGGCACCTCGGGCAGCAGCGGGTTGCGTTCGGTGGTGGATACCCCCAGCGCCTTGAGTTTGCCGCCCTTCACCTGGGGCACGCCGGTGGAGGTGTCGGTGATCATGAAGTCGATCTGGCCGCCCAGCAGGTCGGTGATGGCGTTGGGGTTGCTCTTGTAGGGAACGTGCAGGATGTCGGTGCCGCTGAGCTGCTTGAACATCTCGCCCGCCGTGCGGCTGGACGAGCTACCGCTGCCAAAGCTGAGTTTGCCCGGCGTCTTCTTGGCGGCGGCCACCAGGTCCATCACGTTTTTGTACGGCGCGTCGGTGCGCACCACCAGTACCTGGCCGCCTTTGCCCAGACCGGTGATGGGCGCGAAGTCTTTCACCGGGTCGTAGCTGAGCTTTTTGTACAGGTGCTCGTTGGCCGCATGGGTGGTGTTGGTGGTGATGAGTACGGTGTAGCCGTCCGGTGCGGCCTTGGCCACCTGCGCGGCGGCGATCATGCCGCTGGCGCCGCCTTTGTTGTCCACGATCACCGGCTGTTTGGACTGGTCACCCACCGACTGGCCCAGCGCACGTGCGAGCTGGTCGGTGGCGCTGCCAGCGGCAAACGGCACGACGAAAGTGATGGGTTTGCTGGGGTAGGCCTGGGCATGGGCAAATTGGGGCAGGGCCGCAGTAGCAGCCAGGGACAGGCTGGTGGCCAGCAGGCTGCGGCGGGTGGATCGGTCTTGTGTCATGGTTTGTCTCCGGTTGGGTTATAGGTTGTGGGTTATGGATGGGATCAGCAAAAGATCAGGGAAAGGATTCAGGCAAAGGCGGCCCGGCCAGCAAAGGCAGCAGCGCCTGCGGCACCTGGATGGGCAGCTCCAGCAGCCGGAACGACAGCGCCTTGCCGTGGCTGTCCAGGTTCAGCGCATCGTTCACGCCGCCGTCCAGCACCTCGTCCAGCACCAGGTTCATCGCATGCAGGCGGGGCAGCAGGTGGCGGGTGACGCGGGTGGGGCGGCGGTGGGCAAACTGCGCGGCCACAGCGGCCTCGGTGACCTGGTGCACCAGCAGGTCCCACAGCGCAGGGTGCCAGGCGACCACGCTGATGTTGGATCGGTTGCCTTTGTCGCCGGTGCGGCCATGGGCGGCGCGGTAGAGGGGGACGGTGATGGTGTTCATGGCGCTGCCTCGATAAAACGAAAGCTGGCAGGCACCTGTTCACGCGGCACCGTACACGACACCGTGCCCAGGCGCTGGCGCAGCGCGGTGCGTACGCCGCCACCACCTGCAGGGCCGCAGGTGTAGAGCGCGGTGACTTCGCGGCCCAGGCGTTCGGCGCTGGGTTTGTCGGTGTGGTTCAGGGCCACCCGCAGGCGCACGTCCTGTGCATCACCCGCAGGCAGGTCGGCCAGCCACTGGCCGCCGTCGTCGGCAAACACACTGGCCACACCAATCAGGTCGGCGCGTAACGGCCCCAGGCCCGCCAGCCGCTCGCGCAGCACCTGGGCCGCCAGCCGGGCGCGGCCTTCGGCGCGTGCGCCAGCGTAGGAGATTTCGCCCTCGGCAAACCAGCCAGTGGCGTGGCACACATTCACTTTCAGCCCGGCAGGCCGGGCATGCCCGCGTACGCCGCTCAACCGCACGCGGTCGGGGGCCAGTTCGGTGACTTCGGCCTCGGTGATGTCGGCCACCACGTCGGGCGTGAGGTAGGCCGCCGGGTCGTGCACCTCGTAGAGCAGTTGCTCCTTCACCGTGTGGGCGTCGATGCGCCCGCCGGTGCCGGCCGGCTTGGTGATGGTGCAGTGGCCGTCTGCGTCGATCTCGGCGATGGGGTAACCCAGCGTGGCCAGGCCGGGCACGTCTTTGTAGCCGGGGTCGGCGTAATAACCACCCGTCACCTGGGTGCCGCATTCGAGCAGGTGGCCGGCCATGGTGGCGCGGGCGATGCGCGTCCAGTCGTCGCGCGCCCAGCCAAAGTGGGCCAGCGCCGGGCCCACCGCCAGCGAGGGGTCGGCCACCCGGCCGCAGACCACGATGTCGGCACCAGCCAGCAGGGCATCAGCAATGGCCTCGGCGCCCAGGTAGGCGTTGGCAGACACCACGTCCAGCCCCTGCAGAGCCGAGCCCAGCGCCTGCTCCAGCAGCGGGCGCTGGTGGGGCGCACTCAGGTCGTCACCCTGCACCACGGCAATGCGGGGTGCGGGCAGGCCCAGCGCGGCCGCCAGCGTGTGGATACGGCGTGCAGCGGCTTCGGGGTGGGCCGCGCCAAAGTTGCTCACGATACGGATGCCGCCCTGCAGGCAGCGCGCCAGCACCGGGCGCAGCATGTCGTCCAGCAGCGGCTCGTAACCCGCGTCAGGGTTGGCGCGGCGGGCCAGTTGGGCCAGGGCCAGCGTGCGCTCGGCCAGGGTCTCGAAGATCAGGAAGGCAGGCCCGCCTGCGGCGAGCAGCGCGTCCACCACCGGGCCGGCCGCGTCGGTGCGGTCCCCGGAAAAACCGGCGGCGCAGCCAATACGCAAGATGTTGTTGTGCACAGGTCTCCTTGTCGTGAATGTGGAACACCCCCGTGCGCCTGCGGCGCCTCCCCCTCAAGGGGGCGCACCCAGTGGCCTGGCGGAGCCAGTTCCACGGGTGCCCTGGAAGGGGGCCGCGCAGATGCATGACAGCTAGGTACGAATGTAGGTTTCATCGGTTAATCTGTGAATTCGAAAATTCAGATCAACCCATTTGAAAAACAGATGAATTGCAGATGAATGAAGCCACCCGCCCCCACGTCTCCACACGCCAGTTGCAGGCCTTTGTGGCGCTGGCCGAGCAGCGCAGCTTCACCCGGGCGGCGGGCCTGTGCCACCTGTCGCAACCGGCTTTCAGCGCGCTGATCGGGCAGCTGGAGGCCACGCTGGGCCTGCGCCTGTTTGACCGCAGCACGCGCCATGTGGAGCCCACGGCCGAGGGGCTGGCGTTTGAGGTTTCGGCGCGGCGGGTGCTGGCGGAGTTTGATGGTGCTTTGTCCGACCTCACCGACCGGCTGGCGCTGCGCCGGGGGCGGGTGTCGATTGCGCTGTTGCCCTCGCTGGCGGCGGGCTGGTTGCCCGAGGTGCTGCGCGGCTATCGGGCGCAGCACCCGGGCGTAGAGATCGAGGTGGCCGATGTGTTGTCCGAGCCCTGTGTCGAGCGCGTGCGCAGCGGCCAAGCCGACTTTGCCTTGGCCGCCATCCGCGCCGACACACCCGAGCTGCAGGCCGAGCCGTTTTGCAGCGACGGCTTCCACCTGGTCTGCCCGCCCGACCATCCACTAGCTACGCTGCCCGAGGTGCGCCCCCGCGATGTGGCGGCCTACCCGTTTATCCACATGGCGCGTGGCTCCAGCGTGCGCCAGTACCTGGACGCCGCGCTGCACCCGCTGCAGATGCAAACCCTGATGGAGGTGGACCAGCTCGCCACCGCGATGGGCATGGTGCGTGCGGGGCTGGGGGTGAGCCTGATGCCCGCGCTGACGCTGTTCCATTTTGCGCAGCCCGGGCTGGTGACCCGGCCCTTGCACTGGCCCGGCCTGACGCGCCGCATCTACCTGGTGCGGCGGCGCGAGCGCAGCCTGTCGCTCGCGGCGCAAAGCCTGTACGACCAGGTGATGGCGCAGCCGCCGCAGGTGGATACGCCGGAGCCACCTGTTTCACGCAAACGCTATAAAAAAACTAGCTGAATGCAGCCGTCCGGTGGTCGCGCAGGGCCATTTTGATCAGTGCCTTGGCAACTGGCGCACGCTATGCGTCCGCATACCAGGACACCCGCGGAACCGGCTTTGCCGGGCCGCTGGGTGTGCCCCCTTCGCGCAGCAGAAGGGGGAGCGGCGAAGCCGCATGGGGGTTGCCATCTTTTAGGTGGGCAGAAAGCCTTCGACCGACAGGTAACGCTCACCCGTGTCGTAGTTAAAGCCCAGCACCACCGCGTTGGCGGGCAGCTCGGGCAGTTTGCTGGCGATGGCGGCCAGGGTGGCGCCGGACGAGATGCCGACCAGCAGGCCTTCTTCACGCGCACTGCGGCGGGCGAATTCGCGGGCGGGTTCGGCGTCGATCTGGATCACGCCGTCGAGCAGGCTGGTGTCCAGGTTCTTGGGGATGAAGCCCGCGCCAATGCCCTGGATGGGGTGGGGCGCAGGCGCGCCGCCGCTGATGACGGGGGAGGCCGTGGGCTCCACCGCGTACACCTTGAGCTGCGGGAACTTGGCCTTCAGCACCTTGGCCACACCACTCAAGTGGCCGCCGGTGCCCACGCCGGTGATGATCGCGTCGATGCCATGGGGGAAGTCGGCCAGGATTTCCTGCGCGGTGGTGCGCACGTGCACGTCCACGTTGGCGGGGTTTTCAAACTGCTGGGGAATCCACGCGCCCGGGGTGCTGGCTGCCAGCTCTTCGGCGCGGGCGATGGCGCCTTTCATGCCTTTTTCACGCGGGGTCAGGTCGAACGATGCGCCATAGGCCAGCATCAGGCGGCGGCGTTCAATGGACATGCTGTCGGGCATGACCAGCACGAGTTTGTAGCCCTTCACCGCGGCCACCATGGCCAGGCCCACGCCGGTGTTGCCCGAGGTGGGCTCGATGATGGTGCCGCCGGGCTGCAGCTTGCCCGACTTCTCGGCGTCTTCCACCATGGCCAGCGCAATACGGTCCTTGATCGAGCCGCCGGGGTTGCTGCGCTCGGACTTGATCCAGACCTGCTGGCCGGGCTGGGCCACGCCCTGGAACAGGCGCTGGAAGCGGATGTGCGGGGTGCCGCCGATGGACTGCAGAACGTTGTCGAATTTCATGGTGTTGACTCCTGTTGAGGTTGGGGCGCGGTGCCGTCAGCTGCGCCGTTGAAGGATCTGGTCGGCCGCCTGCTGGCCTGAAAGGAACGCGCCGCCGCAGGTCTGGGCCAGCTCCTGTGCGACGGCTTCGCCTGCGAAATACAGGCGCTCGTGCACCGGGGTTCCCAGCATCTGGCGCGCCGCCCCGCCACCGGGCGTGAGGTAAGCATAGCCGCCCCAGTGCAGCGGGTCGTGGGCCCAGTTGGTGAAGGCCCCACGCACCAGTCGCTGCGGCAGCGGGCCCACACACTGCACCAGCCGGGCCAGGCCTTCCTGCACGGCCAGGGCTTCGGGCAGGCGGGCCAGCGCCTCGCCATACGCGCCACCCACCAGGCCCACCACCAGGTTCGATCCAAACGGATGGCAGAGGAAGTGCATGGGCTGCCCGGAAGGCGCTTGGGATTCCATCACCCAGCCGGAGGTGGGCAGGCCGGGCAGGGGCGCGTCAAAGTCGAGAATGATCTTGGCGAAATGGCCCATGGGCAGGGCGTCGAGTGCGCGCAGCGTGTCCAGCGGCAGGCCGGGTAAAAAGCGCATGCTCTCGGCACGCAACACGCCGGTGGACACGGTGACGATGCAGTCCGTGGCCTCCACCGTGCCGCCGCTGGTCTGCACCCGCACACGCGGACCGCGGCTGTCGATCTCGCGCACCCGTTCACCCAGCGCCACCGGCACTCCCTGCGCTAGGCTGGCCACCACCGTGCCGAAGCCTTCACGCACCAGCCAGTTGGGCCGCGTCAGGCCGTGCTGCTGCAGGCCGTGGATGGAGAGCTGGCTGCTGTCCGCCCCGGCGTCCAGCGGGCCCAGGGTTTCGCTGGCCCAGCGCTCGGCCCACAGGCTGGGGTCGGTCAAGGTGGACAAGGCTGTGTCGGCCCCCTGGTGGGCGTCGATGCGTTGCTCCAGCGTGTCCACCGCGTCCAAGGCCTGGGTTTCTTCGTGCGGCGGCAGGCGCTGGCTGTTTCTGTACAGGTGCCAGGGCGCGTCGTCATGCGGCAGCAGCGAAGCACCCATCGCGCGCGCCATGGGGGTAAAGGGGTTGCGGTCGGCCTGGTGCAGCCAGCCACAGCCCCGGTCAATGGGGGCGGAGAAAGTTGTGGTGTCAGTCCACGCCCTGCCACCTACCCGTTGCGCAGCCTCCAGCACCAGCACCGCCTGCCCCGCAGCCTGCAGCCGCCGCGCCGCCGCCAGACCCGCTGCACCGGCGCCGATGATGAGGGTGTCGATGTTGCTGGGAAAGGATGGCATGGTGCGGGCGGGAAAAGAACAGGGGGTGCGGCCGAAAAGCATACGCCATCGCGGCGATAATCCGTGCCGTGAAGTCTGCCAGACCGCCGCTGGTGCAATCTGGGAAACCAGGCACTGGAGGAACGTCCGGACTGCATAGGGCAGCGTAGCAGCTAATGGCTGTCCACCGTGAGGTGAGGATCAGAGCAACAGAGACGAGTCGGGGGCGTGCCACGCCACCAGGGGTGTTCTATGGGTCGCCAGCGCAAGCTGGTGCCGAATGGCGCAAGCCAGTCGGTTCACGGCGTAAGCCGGGAAAACCCATAGCCGCCCGGTGCGCGGAACGCGCCCCCGGGTGAAACGGGCAATCTCTACGCGCAGCAATACCAAGTAGGCACACGTTGACGGGGCCCCCGGAGTGTGCGGGTAGGTAGCATCGAGCCGTTGTGGCGACACACGGCCCAGAGTAATGGCGGTCACGCTGCGGGCAACCGCAGTGCACAGAATCCGGCTTATCGGCAGACTTCACTTCTTTTTGGCGAGTTTGGGGCACACCCCCGAAGCGCCTTTGGCGCTTTCCCCCTTGCAGGGGGCGATGCCAGTGGCCTGGCGGAGCCAGTTCCACGGCATCTCTGGTATGGGCGCGCCCTTCTCTTGGGACGACTGCCTGCCTTGTCTGGCTCAGAACTTCTCGAATTCCCCTAAAAACCGCCATTGCCCCGGTGCGAGCCCCGCCATGCCCACCCGCCCGAGTCTTGTGCGGCGGATGGCCTGGGGTGCGAAGCCATGGGACGCACACAGGTGGTACACACGCTCGGCGTCGCTGCCCTTGAGCGCAAAACGCAGGCGGGTGCCTTGGTCGCCGCGTGCACTCATGCTGACCTTGCCGACCACGGGCACATCCCGCCACAGGCGTGCACGCTGCAGGCTGTGGCCCAGCTGTTCAATCGCTTCGTTGGTGAGCTGGCCGGGCAGTTCGACCATAAATTCCTGCTCCAGCAGTGCAGCGTCTTCCAGCAGGCGGCGGCGGATGCGGCCGTCCTGGGTGAACACGACCAGGCCGCTGCCCATGCCGTCCAGCGGGGCGATGGCCTGCTGGTTGGCGAAGTGGCGGCGTAGTACGCGTGGTGCGCGCTGGTCGGCCGGGCCTGCGGGGGGTGTTTTTTGCAAGGCTGCAGCATCACAGTCCACGCCTTTGCCGGGGCGGTGCCACAGCAGCGTGACGGCGGGTGTGGGCTCGGCTGTGGCGTTTTTGTCCAGGGTGACGGTTTCGGTGGCGACGCGGTGCTGCGGCTCTTCGACCACCTGGCCGTTCACCTGCACCCAGCCGCCTTCAATGTACAGCTCCGCCTCGCGGCGGGAGCAGCCTGCCAGGTCGGCAACACGTTTGGACAGGCGGATGGGTTCGGTCATGGGTGGGTCAGGAAGAGGGGGCGCTGAGTTTAAGGTGTCAGGCCCGCGATGCTGCGGATACGTTCCACGTGGGCGATGAGTGAGCGTTTGGCGATGGGCCACATACGCGGCGGCACGTCGTCGTAGGCCAGGCTGACCCAGTCTTCCAGCGATCCGTCGGGCAGCGCCAGCATGGCGGTCTGCACCTTGGCTTCGCGCTTCATGCGGTGCGCGCGCAGCTGGGTGATGGCCTGCGGCGCTTGTCCCAGCACATAGCCGTGGGCGGGCAGGATAAATTCAATCTGGTACCTGGCGCAGGCGGCACTCAGCAGGTCGAGGGAGTCGATGTAGTCGGCCATGTTGCCGTCCGGCGGGTCGACCACGGTGGTGCTGCCGTTCAGGATGTGGTCGCCGCTGAACAGCAGGCCGTCTTCCTCCAGCACCAGGCACAGGTGGTTGGCGGCATGGCCGGGGGTGTGGATGATCTGCAGGGTGTGGTTTGAAGCAAAATTGGCATCCAGCGCACGGCTGGTGAGCACAATGCGCTCATTATTTTGTAGCGATCTGTCGGGTGTAAACACGCTGGCAGCCCGTGCCGTGGGGGCCGATGGCAGGCCCAAAATCGGCGGCGCAGCGCGGCCATGCTGTACACACAGGGCTTGCAGCGGCGCGGCACCCGGCGAGTGGTCGGCGTGGGAATGGGTGCAGACGATGTGGCGGATGTCGCCGCCTGCCGCGCGCCAGAGCCGCTCCAGGTGTTCCATGTCGGCGGGGCCGGGGTCGATGGCGACATAACCCGTGTCCGGGTCACCCACCAGATAGCTGTTGGTGCCGGGGCCGGTCATCACGCCGGGGTTGGGGGCGGTCAGGCGCTGCACGTTTTTGCGCAGGGCGACGGGGCGCTCGGTTTGCCAGTCGAGGGTGTGGTTCAGCTGGCCGTCGGGGCTGACCATATCCAGCTCGCCGTAGGGCGGCTCGTGTTCCATATAACGTGCGTCCTGCCCGCCCAGCAGCCCGGCGCGCGGGCAACTGGTCCACAGCGGTGTGCCGTGGGCGCAGGCGGCAAGTACGGCGTCCACACTGGCGTAGTTTTGCAGGCGTTCCAGCGTGCGGATGGTGGGGAAGATCAGAAAAAACTGGCCCGCCGCATGCCGCGCCAGCGCGTCGGCCGGGCGCACCCAGACCGGCTCGAACTGCTCGGTTTCGTCCGCCACCGGCTCCTGGCCTGCGGGCACACGCGCCACCAGAAACGGCACGTCAAACCGCCGGGGCAGGTCGCGGTCGGTGATCCAGTGGGCCAGCACAAACACCTGGTCGGCAGCGAGCTGCAGGCCCTGAGCGCGGCATTGGTCGAGCAGCGGCGCGCTGCGGTCCAGTGCGGCCACCGTGCCCGCGTCGGCCATACGGCCATCGGCGTGGTACGCGAGCAGGATGCCTAGCTCCTCGAAGCTCTCGCGGATGGCAGCCACCGCCTGGGTCAGGGCCGTGCCGTCCTGCTGCGGGCGGTGCCGGGCCAGGCCGTGGGCGGCGGCATCGGCGGCGTCGATGCCACCACCGGGGAACACGTACGCACCCGGTGCAAAGCTGGCCGACATCGAGCGCCGGGTCATCAGCACTTCGGTGCCGGGCTGGCCGTCGGGGCCGGTGCCGTCACGCAGCAGCAGTACGGTGGCGGCGGGACGCAGGGGGGCGGGTTCGCGCTGGGCGTGCAGGAGCTGGCTGGGGCGTGTCATGGGTGCATTATGTTGCGCGGATAATCGTGGGCATGCAGATCTCCTTTACCAAAATGCAGGGCGCGGGCAACGATTTTGTCGTGCTCGACGAGACCGCCGGCCGCCTGAACCTGAGCGCGGCGCAGTACCGCTTTCTGGCCGACCGCCACTTTGGTGTGGGGGCCGACCAGATCCTGACCGTGCGGCCCGCGCCCTCGGCGGAATTGGACTTTGAATACGTGATCCACAACGCCGATGGCGGCGAGGTGGAGCAGTGTGGCAACGGCGCACGCTGTTTTGCGCGTTTTGTGCACGACAAAGGCCTGACCACCAAGGACACCCTGCGTGTGGCCACCCGCGCTGGTGTGATCGAGCCGGTGCTGAATGCCGATGGCCGCGTCACGGTGGACATGGGCCAGCCCGTGTTTGACCTGCCCGAGATTCCGTTTGATGCGTCCGGCCTGCAGCCCCAGGCCAGTGGTTCATGGCAAAAATGGCCTCTGGCGACCGTCCTTCCAGCGCCTCTAGCTACTGTTTTGGTAGCAACGGTGTCGATGGGCAACCCGCATGCGGTGCTGCTGGTGGACGATGTGGACACTGCACCCGTCGCCACGCTCGGCCCGCTGATCGAAGGCCATGTGCGGTTCCCGCGCCGGGTGAATGCGGGCTTCCTGCAAGTGGTGTCGCGCACCGAAACGCGGCTGCGGGTGTATGAACGTGGTGCGGGCGAAACGCTGGCCTGCGGCAGTGGTGCCTGTGCGGCCGTGGTGGCGGGCATCCGCCTGGGCCTGCTGGAGCCGCAGGTCGATGTGCTGGCACGTGGCGGGCGGCTTACCATCCGCTGGGACGGCATGGGCCACCCGGTCTACATGACCGGCCCCGCCGTGACCGTATTTGAAGGCCGTATCGACGTGCCAGACAACCTGTAAGCCCTCTATGAGCCTGATCGACATGAAGAACCAAGCCGGTATGAACCCCATCACCGAAGACGACATCGCCAACTACCTGGGCAACAACCCCGACTTTTTCGAGCGCCATGCGCAGGTGCTGGCCACGGTGCAGATGACCAGCCCGCACGGCAACCGCGCCGTGAGCCTGCAGGAGCGCCAGGCCGAGATGCTGCGCGAGAAAATCAAGGCGCTGGAGCACCGCATCATGGAGATCGTGCGCAACAGCAGCGAAAACAGCGTCACCACCGAGCGGCTGCACCGCTGGGCCGAAAGCCTGCTGCTGACCAGCCGGGCGGCTGACCTGCCCGAATGCATCACCAGCGAAATGCGCGAGCGTTTCCATGTGCCGCAGGCGGTGGTCAAGGTCTGGTCGGTGGACGACGCGTATGCAGCGTCCCCGTTTGCCCAAGGTGTGAGTGAAGACGCCAAAAGTTTTGCGGCATCACTCACCAACCCGTTCTGTGGTGCCAACATGGGTTTTGAAGCCGCCAGCTGGCTGCCCGACCCGGCCGCCGCCGCATCGGTGGCATTTTTGCCCCTGCGCGAGGGCGACATCCGCGCTGCGGGCCCGGCTTTTGGCCTGCTGGTGCTGGCGTCCCCCGATGCCACGCGTTTTGAGAGTGGCATGGGCACCGAGTTTCTGGAACGTATCGCCGAGCTGGCCAGTGCGGCATTAACCCGACTGAGGTGATGGAACACCCCCGTGCGCCTGCGGCGCTTCCCCCTTGCAGGGGGCGACACCAGCGGCCTGGCAGAGCCAGTTCCGCGGTATCCCTGGAATGGGCCGCGCCCGTTTCATGCGACGCGCAAAACACGCAGCGCCACGGACAACGGCGATGACTTCCCCTGAAACGGCCCTGATCGAGCGTTACCTCGAACACGCGCGGGTCGAAAAACGCCTCGCCGCACGCACCGTGGCGCTGTATGCCCTGCACCTGCAGCAGCTGGCCGACAAAGCCGCTGCCGTACCCATCGACCTGCTGCAGGTACACCACGCCCACATCCGGCGCTGGGTGGCGCAGATGCACAGCGCCGGGCGCAGCGGCAGCGGTATTGCGCTGGTGTTGTCCTGCTGGCGCGGTTTCTACACCTGGCTTGGGCGCGAGGGGCAGGTTGCCACCAACCCGGTGCAAAACGTACGTGCCCCCAAGGTGGGCAATGCCCTGCCCAAGGCGCTGGGGGTGGACGCCGCCGTGCAGCTGGCCAGTTTTCAGAACACCGACGCCGACCCCTGGCTCGAGGCGCGTGACGCGGCCATCACCGAGCTGTTGTACAGCTGCGGCCTGCGCGTCAGTGAGCTGACCGGGCTGGACGTGGTGGCCAGCACCAGCGCCGAGCGCGAGGGCCGCGGCTGGGTTGATCTGCAGTCCGGCGAGGTGCAGGTCCAGGGCAAGGGCGGCAAACGCCGCACCGTGCCCGTTGGCGGCCCGGCGCTGGAGGCGTTGCAACAGTGGTTGGCGCTGCGCGGCAGTGCTGCGACGCTGCAGCCTGCGCTGTTCCTGGGGCGTAATGGCACACGCCTGACCCCCCAGTCCATCTGGCAGCGCCTGCGCCAGCGCAGCCTGCAGGCCGGGCTGGCGGCCCCGGTGCACCCGCACATGCTGCGCCACTCGTTTGCCAGCCATGTCTTGCAGTCCAGCAGTGACCTGCGCGCGGTGCAGGAACTGCTGGGCCACGCCAGCATCACCACCACGCAGGTGTACACGCGGCTGGACTTCCAGCACCTGGCCAAGGTGTATGACGCAGCCCATCCGCGGGCCAAGGTGAAGCCAGGGGATGGGAATTAGATTGCTTCTAAAAAGATAGCTTTGTACGCCCGCTGGACGGGCGCAAAAGGCAGATTTGGCCTTGAAGATTAAGGGGCTCAAGGACTTGGGCACTTGTTGGATGGCATGGCGCAGCCATAGTCGGCACCTGGGCGTGCTCTGGAAACCGCCACTAAACTCACCACCTTTCGATTTTCTTTCTGGAAATACCATGAGCCTCATTCCCGTCACCATCCTCACCGGCTTTCTGGGTTCGGGCAAAACGACCTTGCTCAAGCGGGTTCTGACGGAAGGCCATGGCCAGAAAATTGCAGTGATCGAGAACGAATTCGGTGAAGAAAACATCGACAACGACATTCTGGTGAGTAATACACCAGAGCAAATCGTGCAAATGAGCAATGGCTGCATTTGCTGCACGATCCGCGAAGATCTGCGGGAAACGCTGCAACTGCTGGCCGCCAAGAAGCGCAAAGGCCTGCTGGACTTCGAACGTGTGGTGATCGAAACCACTGGCCTGGCCGACCCGGGCCCGGTCGCCCAGACCTTTTTTATGGACGAGGAGATTGCGGAGAGTTACCTGCTGGACTCCATCCTGACGCTGGTGGACGCCAAACATGCCGCCCAGCAGCTCAACGACCGCCAGGAAGCCCGCCGCCAGGTGGGTTTTGCCGACCAGATATTCATCAGCAAGACCGACTTGGTCACCAAAGAAGAGGTGGATGCGCTGGTGCACCGCCTGAAACACATGAACCCCCGGGCACCGCAGCGGGCCGTGCATTTTGGCGAGGTGGCTTTGTCGGAGGTGTTTGACCTGCGGGGCTTCAACCTGAACGCCAAACTCGACATCGACCCGGACTTCCTCAAGGAAGAAGACCACGACCACGCCCACCATGACCATGACCATGACCATGCCCATGGGGAGCATTGCGACCACCCCTCCCACCAGCATGAAGCCCATGGGCACCACCATCACCACGATGATGATGTGAAGAGTTTTGCCTTCCGTTCCGACCGGCCTTTTGATCCCGCCAAGCTGGAAGACTTCCTGGGGGCGGTGGTCAATATCTACGGCCCCCGCATGCTGCGTTATAAAGGCGTATTAAGCATGGCAGGCACCGACCGCAAAGTGATTTTCCAGGGTGTGCACCAGCTGATGGGAAGCGACCTAGGCCCCCAGTGGGCGGAAGGGGAAACGCGGACCAGCAAGATGGTGTTTATTGGTATTGATCTGCCCAAGGACATCTTTTTGCAAGGTCTGGAGCAATGCCTTGTCTGACATGCCATAACCCCACCGGGCGCAGTGCCTGGTATCCACAGGAAATGTGATGTTTGCCTCGATTTTTAAAACCATGTTCGCAGGGGTGGGCCAGCCGCTACAATCGCGCGCCGACCAGAAGCCCGTGGCGCACAGCGGCGACCCACCACCGGCAAGTTCGGCGAGGAGACAGCAAGTGAAAGCGCAATCCGTCAAACCCACTGCGGCAGCCAAAACTGCCGCACCTGCTGCACCCGCCAAAAAGGCTGGCAAACCTGCTGCGGGTGTTGCACCTCCCCAACCCGCTGCCCCCGCCAAAGCTGCCGACAAAAAGACGGCTGCGGCTGTCGTGAAAGCCCCGGCCAAGGCGGAAAAACCGACCGCCAAAGCAGCCCCTAAGTCGGCTCCTGCCTCTGCCAAGGCACCTCCTGCCGCAGCGAAACCTGCCAAGGTGCTGTCCAGCCCCCCACCTACCGTCTCCAAAGCCTCCATGATTCAGCCAGTCAAAGCCGTCGTTCCTCCTGCTCCCGCTCCTGCTGCGTCCGCACCAGGCATCCCACCGCGCAGCCCGCGTCCGTCTTCCCGCCTTGCCCAATTGACGGTTCCATCGATGGCGCAGTCGGTTGCTTCCACTGCGGCAAAAGCCAGCTACCTGCAGACCATGCCCACCAGCATGATTGCGCCTCCTTCACCCATGGCCGCCAAGAAGGATGCCAGGCTGGCGAACAACTGGAAGACCAAGGCTGCCACCGAGTTGACGGATGAAGAAGTGCTCGCCATGCCCGACAGCGAGTACATGAACGACAAACAGATGGCGTATTTCCGCATCATGCTGGTGACACTCAAGCGCGACATGCTGAATAACGCAGGCGAAACCACCGAACATCTGCGCGAAGACACCGTGGTGGTGCCAGACCCGGCGGATCGGGCAACCATCGAGGAAGAACACGCGCTGGAGTTGCGCACCCGTGACCGTGAACGCAAGCTCCTGAAGAAGATTGAGCAGTCCATCCAGCGTATCGATGCCGGTGACTATGGCTACTGCGACGAAACCGGTGAACCGATTGGTGTCGGCCGTTTGTTGGCGCGCCCCACGGCCACCCTGTCGCTGGAAGCCCAGCAGCGCCGTGAGCTCAAACAGAAGATGTTTGGCGATTAGTCTGTAGTGGTCTTATTCACCCCCATAACTGAGCACACCTGATATGGCAAAGGACGAGCTTCCCGGTCTGTTGTCCAAGGTGGTCAAGTTTGTGCGCAACCCCACCACCGACTGGGCCAACCTGTCGGATGTGGACGCGGAGCGTGAAGAAAGCTTCAGCAAACAGCAGCTCAAGGAGATGATTGAGCGCAAGCGCCGCAACGACTTTGTGCGCCGCCGTGAATTTGACCAGCTGCGCAAGCTGCGCAGCCGCGAACCCCACAGTGTCCTGGACCTGGCAGAACGCCCCTCTTTCTTCCAGAGCAGCCTGACGTCACGCCCCGTAGAAGACCGCGCGGGTACGCTCAAGAAGATTGACGAAATTGAAGAGCAGATGTCCCAGCAGTGGTGGCGCACCCACAAAGAGGCAGGGCAGCCCCCGGGTGGCGCGCCGGTGGCCGACGCAGCTGCAGGTGGCTCAGGCATCGCTTATGCCTTAACCGAGGCTGCGGCCCTGGACGGTGTGGAAGCGGGGCCGATGGATGCGGTTTTGCCTGCGGGCGACCTGGCGTTGAACCATTCGACCCCCACCGTGCCAGGCGCTTTGGCGCTGGGTGAGCCCGGTGTATTGGGTGGTATTGGCCTGTACGACCCCATGGCGGGGCTGGATGGGCCTGCTTTTGTCCATGCCCCCGACCTGGAAGAGGCCGCTATCCGTTTCGCCAATGGTGACGTGAAAGGGGCTGAACAGAATTTGCAGGAATTGCTGGCCGCAGACAGCGACGTACAGCATGTCTGGACCGCACTTTTTGACCTGTACCGGGCAACCGGACAACACCCTCCATTTGAAGACGCTGCGCTGGACTACGCCGTGCGCTTTAACCGCTTGGCACCGCTGTGGGCCTCCTTCCCGGACATGCTGGATGCCCTGGTGGTAGGCGCTTCTGGCAGCCCACGGGATGACAAGAACGAGGCGGGTTTCCGCTGGACATGCCCGGCCTCTTTGGGTGCCCATGCAGTCACGGGTTTGTCCGCGCGGCTGACCCGCGCTCCGCAGCCCTGGAGTTTTGACTGGTCGGCGTTAAAGACCATCGAGGTGTCGGCGCTGGGCCTGTTGGCCGACCAGTTTGAGCGCTGGAGTGCCGAGCCTGTGCGTTTGCAGTTTGAGGGTGTTGACGTCTTGTTGGCGGTTTTGCGTGACAAAACCCCTGCGGGAGACGCCACGGTGGCACCTGTATGGTGGCGCTTGCGTATGGAGGTGTTGCGCACCACCGGGCAGGCCGAAACCTTCGATCTGACTGCGCTGGAGTACTGCGTGACCTACGAGGTGTCCCCCCTTCGTGGGTGGATGTGCGGTGTGACTATGTGCCGGTGGGTGCAGGGGCCGAAGTACCGGCGTACGACTCTTTTGTGGGGGTGGTCGCCAGCGAATTCCTGCCCACGTCGTTCATGCAGGACGCACCTGTGGCCAGTGGTGTCACCCAAATCCCGCCGTTGCCCACGGCGGAGCTTGCAGGGCAAATCACCGGGGACGCCAGTGGTGCCTTGGGGGCTTTGGAGTCCTGTGCGCAGGGCGGTGTGCTGGTGGTGGCCTGCGACAAACTCGCCCGGGTTGATTTCTCCGCGGCGGGCTCCATCCTGAACTGGGTGGCGGCACGCCAAGCAGAAGGGTGCCAGGTTGTTTTTTGCAATCTGCACAGCCTGCTCGCTGTGTTTTTTGGTGTTATTGGTATCAATGAACATGCCAAGGTGTTGCCCAGAAAGTGACCCGGTTTCGGGCCACTCCGGCGACGCATCTTTGAGCCGCCTTTCTTCGTGAACCTGCTGCGGCTTCGACCCTAGCGGGCCTGTGCTTGAAGCACCGTATTTCACCCCCACATGGCCACAATGGAACAATTTCACGGCACAACCATCCTCAGCGTGCGCCGCCAGACCGCTGACGGGATCCAGGTCGCCATTGGCGGCGACGGCCAGGTCACGCTGGGCAACATCGTTGTCAAAGGCACGGCACGCAAGGTGCGCAAGCTCTACCACGGCAAGGTGCTGGCGGGTTTTGCGGGGGCCACGGCCGATGCCTTCACCCTTTTTGAGCGCTTCGAGGCCAAACTCGAAAAACACCAGGGCCACCTGACCCGGGCGGCCATCGAGCTGACCAAGGACTGGCGCACCGACCGCGTGCTGCGCCGCCTGGAGGCCATGCTGGCCGTGGCCGACGCCAGCGCCTCCCTCATCATCACCGGCAATGGCGATGTGCTGGAGCCCGAGCAGGGCATCGTCGCCATTGGATCGGGTGGGGCCTATGCACATTCGGCTGCCAAGGCGCTCCTGGTGAACACCGACCTGTCTGCGCAGGACATCGTCAAGAAGTCACTCGAGATTGCGGGTGAGTTGTGTATCTACACCAATATGCACCACACCATCGAGACGCTGTAGCCGTTGCGCAGCGTGTGATGCTATTTAATTCATAGCTGCTGGCGCTTGTAAATAAAGCGCCAGAGGCCTATTTTGTATTGAAAAACAGGCAGACACCCATGTCCTCCATGACCCCGCAGGAAATCGTCTCCGAACTCGACCGCCACATCGTGGGCCAGGCCAGCGCCAAACGTGCTGTGGCCATTGCGCTGCGCAATCGTTGGCGGCGCCAGAACGTGGATGTGGCCCTGCGCCACGAAATCACACCCAAGAACATCCTCATGATCGGCCCCACCGGTGTGGGCAAGACCGAGATCGCCCGCCGCCTGGCCCGCCTGGCGGATGCTCCCTTCATCAAGGTCGAAGCCACCAAGTTCACCGAGGTGGGGTATGTCGGCAAGGATGTGGACTCCATCATCCGCGACCTGGCGGAAATTGCTGTCAAACAGACGCGTGAAGCCGAAATGCGCAAGGTGCGCCTGCGCGCCGAAGATGCCGCTGAAGACCGTATTCTGGATATCCTGATTCCCCCGGCCCGCTCTGCGGGTGGCACGGACGCAGCCTCCACCAGCGGTGACGGTGCAGCACGCCAGGTGTTTCGCAAGAAGCTGCGGGAAGGTGCGCTGGACGACAAAGACATCGAAATCGATGTTGCCGACACCCCGCCCCAGATGGAGCTGATGGGGCCTGCAGGTATGGAGGAAATGACCGAGCAGCTACGTGGCATGTTCAGCCAGATGGGGGCTGGCAAACGCAAAACCCGCAAGCTCAAGATTGCCGAGGCCATGAAGCTGCTGCTCGATGAAGAGGCCGCGAAACTCGTCAACGAAGAAGACATCCGCAGCCAAGCCATCACCAATGCCGAACAAAACGGCATCGTGTTTCTGGACGAGCTGGACAAGGTCACCTCGCGCAGTGAGGGCAGTGGGGCAGAGGTGTCGCGCCAGGGTGTGCAGCGGGACTTGCTGCCGCTGGTGGAGGGCACGGCGGTGTCGACCAAATACGGCACCATCAAGACCGACCACATCCTGTTTATCGCCTCGGGGGCGTTCCACCTGAGCAAACCCAGCGACCTGATCCCTGAACTGCAGGGCCGGTTCCCGATCCGGGTCGAACTGCAGTCGCTGTCGGTGCAGGACTTTGAGGCCATCCTCACCCAGACACATGCCTCGCTGGTGCGCCAGTACCAGGCACTGCTGGCTACCGAGGGCATCACGCTCGAGTTTCTGCCCGAAGGGATTACCCGCCTGGCCCACATCGCGTTCGAAGTGAATGAGCGCACCGAAAACATTGGTGCACGGCGGCTTTCCACTGTGATGGAGCGCCTGCTCGACGACGTGAGTTTTGGTGCGACCTACATGCAAGGGCAGACGGTATCGGTGGATGCCGCGTACGTGGATGCCCGCTTGAAGCAGCTGAGCCAGGACGAAGATTTGTCGCGCTACATTCTTTGACAATCGCGGGTGCGTTCAGGCACTACATTCACAGGCCGTTCTAAGTGCTTAATTTAGAACGGTTTTTGCTTTTTTGTGCATTCAAATGTTTCGCTAAGTCCTTGATTTCATTGCAAAAAAATGCGATGTGGCCCTTGCGGCACTTTTTTTCCTGATACAGTGCAAAAAAGTGCAATTAAGTGGTGGAAAGTGCCATTTTTGGCCCCATCCAGCCGCCCAGTGGCTTCACCATTACCCAAAGGTCTTCCGCCGTGTTTCAAGGGGCTTCGTCTCTCAGTCTCGATGCAAAGGGTCGGCTCTCCGTGCCGACCCGGCACCGTGACGTCCTGAGTGCGACGGCGGCAGGCCAGTTGACCATCACCAAACACCCGCACGGCTGCCTGATGGTGTTCCCGCGCCCCGAGTGGGAGAAGTTCCGCGAACGTATCGCGGCTCTGCCCATGGACGCCCAGTGGTGGAAGCGTATCTTCCTGGGCAACGCCATGGATGTGGACCTGGACGGTACCGGACGGATTCTGGTGTCTCCAGAGTTGCGCGAAGCGGCAGGTATTGCCAAAGATGCTGTGTTGCTTGGTATGGGCAACCACTTTGAGTTGTGGGACAAGTCCACCTACGACGCCCAGGAAGCGAAGGCCATGCAGGGTGCCATGCCCGATGTCTTCAAGGACTTTTCTTTCTGAAGGCTGGCAGTGGATAACGCGTGGCAACATACCACCGTTCTGTTGAGCGAAGCGGTCGACTCTCTCCTCAACAGTGCGGACAACACCGACGGCACACCCGTGCTGCGTACCGGCACCTACGTCGACGCAACATTTGGCCGTGGCGGCCATTCACGCCGCATCCTTGCGCAGCTGGCCCCCGAGGGGCGCCTGATCGCCTTTGACAAAGACCTGGATGCCATAGCCGAAGCGGGGCGTATGGATGACGCCCGTTTCTCGATCCGGCACGAAGGTTTTCGCCACCTGGGTGAATTGCCAGACGCCAGTGTGGCGGGTGTGCTGCTGGACCTGGGCATCAGTTCGCCCCAGATCGACAACCCCGCGCGGGGTTTCAGTTTTCGATTCGACGGCCCACTTGACATGCGCATGGACACCACGCGCGGCGAAAGTGTGGCCGACTGGCTGGCCGGTGCAGACGTGCAGCAAATTGCGGAGGTGGTACGTGACTATGGCGAAGAACGGTTTGCTGTTCAGGTTGCAAAGGCGATTGTTGCTCGCCGAACAGAGCGGGGTCCGATTACAAGCACCGCAGAACTGGCCGACGTCGTGGCTGGCGCGGTCAAGACCCGCGAGTCGGGGCAGAGTCCTGCAACGCGCACATTTCAGGCTCTTCGGATTTTCATCAACGCCGAGCTTGAAGAGCTCCAGCAGGCGTTAGAGGCGTGCCTGCGGGTTTTGCAGCCCGGTGGGCGGCTGGTGGTGATCAGCTTCCATTCGCTGGAAGACCGCATCGTTAAACAGTTCATTGCCCAGCATGCGCGCGACGCGTATGACCGCCGCGACCCGTTTGCCGCGCCCAAGGCCATGAAGCTGCGCGCCATCGACCGCATCAAGCCCAGTGCGGCCGAGGTTGCGGCCAACCCGCGCGCGCGCAGCGCCATCATGCGTGTGGCAGAGCGCACCGAGGTGCCGGCATGAGCGCCGCGCTGGGCCGCCCCGAGCAAGCGAGCGCCCCCTTGGGGGGCAGCGCCGTACACGAAGTGACAAGCGTGGGGGTGCTGGTATGACGCGGTTGAATCTGGTGCTGCTCGTCGCTGTGTTGAGCAGCGCGCTGTACCTTGTACACATGCAGTACGAGTCGCGTCGGCTGTTTGTTGAGCTGGAACGTGCGCACGCGGCTGCACGGCAGCTAGAGACGGACAACGAGCGGCTGCAGGTGGAAAAACGCGCGCAGGCCACCCCCCTGCGTGTTGAAAAGCTGGCCAAAGAGCAGCTGAAGATGCGCACCACCACGCCGGCCATCACGCAGTACGTGACGTACCGGGCCGATACACCTGCGGCCAAAGCCTCCGCACCGGTGGAAGGGCGGCCATGAGCAGCCGCAGCATCCAGTACACCTCCAGCCCGCTGCTGGCGAGCAAAACGCCTGTGTGGCGCAGCAAGTTCATCGTGGCGGCGATTGCCCTCGCGTTTCTGGGCTTGGTGGCGCGCGCGGCCTATGTGCAGGTTTTTAACAATGACTTTTTCCAGCGCCAGGGCGAAGTGCGTTTTGCCCGTACCCTGGAGTTACCCGCCAACCGGGGGCGCATCCTGGACCGCAATGGCCTGATCCTGGCGTCCAGCGTGCCAGCTGCCAGCATCTGGGCCATTCCTGAAGATGTGGACCGCGACAAGGCCAAGCTCCAGCAGTTGGCCAAGTTGCTGGAAATGCCTTTGTCCGAGCTCAACAAGAAGCTGGAAGACGAAGACAAAACTTTTGTCTGGATCAAGCGCCAGCTCGAATGGGACGTAGGCCAGAAGATCGCCGCACTCGGCATCAAGGGCATCTACCAGCGCAAGGAGTACCGCCGCCAGTACCCTGAGGGGGAGTCGGCTGCCCACGTGGTCGGTTTTACCAATGTGGAAGACAAAGGTCAGGAAGGGGTGGAGCTGGCCTTCAACCGCGAACTGGCGGGCAAGGCCGGTTCGCGGCGCGTGATCAAGGACCGGCTGGGCCGTGTGGTGGAAGACGTGGGTGAACAAACCCCGCCGGTGGACGGCCCGGACATGCAACTCAGCATCGACAGCAAGGTGCAGTTTTTTGCGTACCAGAAGCTGCGTGATGCGGTCACGATGCACAAGGCCAAGGCAGGCAGTGTGGTGGTGCTGGACAGCACCACGGGCGAAGTGCTGGCACTCGCCAACTACCCGAGCTATGTGCCAGACAAGCGGCAAAACCTCACGGGTGAGCAGCTGCGCAACCGGGCGTTGACGGACACGTTCGAGCCCGGCTCCACCATGAAACCCATCACGGCGGCCATGGCGCTTGAAGCCGGGCGCATCAAGCCCCAAACACTGATCGAAACCGGGCCCGGTCGTTTCAGCATTGGGGGCTTCACCATCACCGACACCCACAACTACGGCACGCTGACCGTCGAGGGTGTGATCCAGAAGTCCAGCAACGTCGGAGCGCTCAAGATTGCGCAAAAAATGACACCCCACGAAATGTGGGATGTCTACACCGCGCTGGGTTACGGCCAGAAGCCGCAGCTGCAATTCCCAGGTGCGGTGGCGGGGCGTTTGCGGCCCTGGAAGACCTGGCGGCCGGTGGAGCAGGCCACCATGTCCTACGGCTACGGCTTGTCGGCATCCCTGTTCCAGATGGCGCGGTCGTACACCGCGTTTGCGCATGACGGGCAGATCATTCCCGCCACCATGCTCAAGAGCGCCGACCCGGCGGTGGGCACACAGATTTTTTCCGCCGAACACGCAGCTGCCGTGCGCAAGATGCTGCAGATGGCCGCAGGCCCAGGCGGCACGGGGCAGAAGGCGCAAACGCTGGGGTATTCGGTGGGGGGTAAATCCGGCACGGCCCACAAACAGGTGGGCAAAGGGTATGCCAGCAACAAATACCGCGCATGGTTCACCGGCATGGCGCCCATCGACAAACCGCGCATCATCGTGGCGGTGATGATCGACGAGCCCAGTGCCGGGCAGTATTTTGGTGGCCTGGTGGCCGCACCCGTGTTCAGCGAAGTGGTGCAACAAACCTTGCGCATGATGGGTGTGCAACCCGACATGGCCGTGAAGCCGCAGATCGTGGCCGACACCGTGGAGGAGTCGTTCTGATGCAGGCACTCCACACACCCGAACAAGCCGTGCAATGGTTGCGTGCGCGGGTCACCGGCACGTTACACACAGACAGCCGCCGTGTGGGGGCGGGTGATGGTTTTATCGCCTGGCCAGGGGCTGCTACCGACGGACGCCAGCATGTGTCTGCCGCATTGGCGCAGGGTGCTGCAGCCTGCCTGGTGGAGCAGGACGGGGTGGAGCCTTATGGCTTCTCGGGCCCCCAGATCGCCAGCTACCCCCAGCTCAAGGCCGTCACCGGGCCGCTGGCTGCTGCTTACTACGACGCACCTTCTGCGCAGCTGGACGTGGTGGCCGTGACGGGCACCAACGGCAAAACCTCCACCGCCTGGTGGGTGGCCCAGGCGTTGTCCGGCATGGCCCGGCCCTGCGCTGTAGTGGGTACTCTGGGTATCGGTATCCCACCGGATGTGGTTTACAACGGTTTGACCACTCCCGACCCAGTTTTGCTACAGCAGCAGTTCCGCCGGTTGGTGGACGCAGGCACCACGGTGTGTGCGATCGAGGCTTCGTCCATTGGCCTGGCGGAGCGTCGGCTGGACGGCACCCAGATCAAGGTGGCAGTCTTCACCAATTTCACCCAGGACCATCTGGACTACCACGGTGACATGTCCACCTACTGGGCGGCCAAGTCAGCGCTGTTTGTATGGCCCGGCCTGCAGGCCGCCGTGGTGAACGTGGATGATGCAAAGGGCCAGGCGTTGTATGCCAGCCTGCTGTCGCGTGGTCTGGACCTGTGGTCTGTGTCCATGGCCGGGCCCGCCCGTTTGCAAGCCCAGGGCATCGGTCTGGGTGCGCAGGGTTTGCGTTTCATGGCGGTGGAAGATGATGCGCAGCATGTGCTGTCCACCCACCTCATTGGCCAGTACAACGTGTCCAACCTGCTGGGTGTTATTGCCGCGCTGCGGGCGCTGGGTGTGCCACTGGCAGACGCAGTGGCGGCCTGCAGCGAACTGCAGCCAGTGCCTGGGCGCATGGAGTGCCTGAATGCTCCCGGCCAGCCGTTGGTTGCCATTGACTATGCGCACACACCCGATGCGCTGGACAAAGCCTTGTCTGCGTTGCGCCCTGTGTCAGACCAGCGCGGCGGCAAACTCTGGTGCATTTTTGGCTGTGGTGGTGACCGCGATGTCAGCAAACGCCCGCTGATGGGGGCTGTTGCCTGCCAAGGCGCGGATGCTGTGGTGGTGACCACCGACAACCCGCGCAGCGAAGATGCGGGAGTGATCATCCAGCAGATTCTGCAGGGCGTGCCGCACACGTCTGCGGGCAGCGTGCGGGTGGAGGGTGATCGTGCGGTGGCCATTGCCAGCGCAGTGGCCCAGGCCGACGCCCGTGATGTGGTGCTGATTGCAGGCAAGGGTCACGAGGACTACCAGGAGACCGCAGGTGTTCGCCGCGCGTTTTCCGACAAAGCCGAGGCCCACCGTGCCCTGCAGGCGAGGGGGGCTGTCACATGGCCATGATGACACTGCAACAGGCCTTGGTATGGGTGCAATCACGCCTGCCGGATGCCCGCCTGGTGGGGGATGGCAGCGTGCAGGTGTCTCGTGTGCACACCGACACCCGCAGCCTGCAGGCAGGTGACCTGTTCATCGCGTTGAAAGGGGAAACCTTCGACGCCAACTCCATGCTGCCCCAGGCGCGTGCCCAAGGTGCCGTGGCGGCCATCGCCCACCACGGGCTGGTGGCGGCTGGCTTGTCCGGCATCGAAGTGTCGGACACCCGGCTGGCGCTGGGTGCGCTGGCGGCAGGCTGGCGTGCACAGTTTGATCTGCCGCTGATCGCCATCACCGGCAGCAACGGCAAAACCACCGTGACACAGATGGTGGCGTCCATCCTGGCTGCGTTTGCGCCGGACCAGATGCTGGCCACCGTGGGCAACCTGAACAACGATATTGGCGTGCCCCAGACACTGCTGCGGCTGGCCGCGGACCAGCGTATCGGTGTGGTGGAGCTGGGCATGAACCACGCGGGTGAAATTGCCTACCTGGCCGGCATCACACGCCCCACGGTGGCGTTGGTGAACAACGCACAACGTGAACACCTGGAGTTCATGCACACGGTGGATGCCGTGGCGGCGGAAAACGGCTCGGTGTTCACATCGCTGCCAGCCCACGGCACAGCGGTATTTCCGGCGGGTGATGTGTACACCCCTGTCTGGCGCGAGCTGGCAGGCCCCCGGCTGTACCTGAGTTTTGGCGCGGACGACGCCGATGTGCGGCTGCTGCAGGCCGCGTGGAGCGACAACGCGTGGGCGGTGCAGGCCCACACCCCGCTGGGCAAACTGTCTTTCACCCTGCACATCGCAGGCCGCCACAACGTCATGAATGCGCTGGCAGCCACGGCGTGTGCGGTGGCCGCAGGGGTGCCGCTCGACGCCATCGCCCAGGGCCTGTCCGGCTTTACCCCGGTCAAGGGGCGCTCGCGTGCGTTCAGTGTGGACCACGGTGAGCGCTCGATCACTGTGGTGGACGACACCTACAACGCCAACCCCGATTCCATGCGTGCCGCCATCGATGTGTTGGCCGCCTTGCCCGGCCCCCGCCTGCTGGTGGTGGGGGACATGGGGGAGGTGGGCGACCAGGGGCCGCTGTTCCATGCCGAGGCGGGTGCCCATGCCAAAACACGTGGCATTGAGCTAGTGTTCGCGCTGGGTGATCAGTCCGCCCATGTGGTGGACAGTTTTGGCGCAGCCGGCGTACACCACAGCGGTATCGACAGCCTGAATGCCGCCGTGGTGGCCGCATTGCCAGAGGTCGGTAGCGTTCTCGTCAAAGGCTCGCGGTTCATGAAGATGGAGCGGGTGGTTGCGGCCATCACCGCCACACAACAACAAAAACAGGCCTCCGAGGAGAACACCATGCCCGTTACTTCTATCGCTGTTGCTGGAGGTGCACGATGCTGATGTCGTTGGCCCAGTGGCTGCAAACCTTGTCGCCCGATCTCGGGTTTTTCCGCGTTTTCCAGTACCTGACGATGCGTGCCTTGATGGCCGCGCTGACGGCGCTGCTGCTGGGTTTGACGGCCGGCCCTTTCGTCATTCGCCGCCTTGCCGCGCTGAAGATTGGCCAGCCTGTGCGTGGTTATGGCATGGAGACCCATCTGGTCAAAAGCGGCACCCCCACGATGGGCGGTGTGTTGATCCTGCTGTGTATCACGATCTCCACCCTGCTCTGGGCCGACCTCAGCAACCGCTTCGTCTGGATCGTACTGATGGTCACGCTGGGGTTTGGTGCCATTGGCTGGGTGGACGACTGGCGCAAGGTGGTCAACAAAGACCCGGAAGGTATGCGTTCGCGCGAGAAGTACCTCTGGCAGTCGGCCATCGGCCTGCTGGCGGCGCTGTACCTTGTGTTCAGCATTTCCGAAAGCTCCAACTGGCGTGTGTTGGAACTGTTCGTCAACTGGGTGCGTTCGGGTTTTGACGTGAACCTGCCGCCCAATGCGGGCCTGTTGGTGCCCTTCTTCAAGGAGGTGAGTTACCCGCTCGGTGTGTTGGGTTTTGTCATCATGACCTATCTGGTCATCGTGGGCTCCAGCAATGCCGTGAACCTGACCGATGGGCTGGATGGTCTGGCCATCATGCCGGTAGTGATGGTGGGCTCGGCCCTGGGCCTGTTTGCCTATGTGACCGGCAACGCGGTGTATTCCAAGTATCTGTTGTTCCCCCACATTCCCGGTTCGGGTGAATTGCTCGTGTTCTGCGCTGCCATGGCGGGTGCGGGGCTGGCATTTTTGTGGTTCAACACCCACCCTGCGCAGGTGTTCATGGGCGACGTGGGGGCTTTGGCGCTGGGCGCTGCGCTGGGCACGGTCGCCGTCATCGTGCGCCAGGAAATTGTGCTGGCCATCATGGGCGGCATCTTTGTGGTGGAGGCGGTGTCGGTCATGTTGCAGGTGGTGTACTTCAAGTACACCCGCAAACGTTACGGCGAAGGCCGCCGCCTGTTCCGTATGGCACCACTGCACCACCATTTCGAGAAGACGGGCTGGCGTGAAACCCAGGTTGTTGTGCGGTTCTGGATCATCACCATGCTGCTGTGTATGGTGGGTCTGTCTACCCTGAAGTTACGTTAGGCGCGGACACTGTGAAGCACCTGCAAGACCTCCACGTTCTTATCCTGGGCCTCGGCGCGTCCGGCCTGGCGATGGCACGTTGGTGCGCGCGCCACGGTGCCCATGTCACGGTGGCTGACACACGCGACACCCCGCCACAATTGGCCACCCTGCAGCGTGACGTTCCTGCTGCGCAATTTGTGGGTGGGGCTTTTTCCGCTGCGCTGGTGGACGGCACAACCATCCGTGCTGTGTACCGCTCTCCGGGCCTGTCCCCCACCGAGGTGGCCCTGGTGTGTGACGCGGCCCGTGCCGTGGGTTTGCCCGTGGGGGGTGAGCTGAGCTTGTTTGCCCAGGCGCTGGCCGACCTGGCGCAGGTGGACGCTGCGCCGGTGCCGGAAGACGCGCCCGCTGAAGACCTTGGCACTGCTGCTGCAACAGAAAGCCAAGAAGCGGCATCCACGGAACCTGCCGACGCGGTTGCCGAAACCGCTGTAGCCGCCGAAGATTCGGAGGAGCCCGCGCCCGTGGTGCCTGCTTTGCCCGAACCCACGGGGTACCACCCCGCCGTGTTGGCCATCAGCGGCACCAATGGTAAAACCACCGTCACCTCCCTCACCGGCCAACTGGTCGAACGTGCGGGCAAGACGGTGGCCGTTGCGGGCAACATCGGCCCCACGCTGCTCGACACCTTGTCGGCCCACATGGACGCAGACACGCTGCCCCAGGTCTGGGTGCTGGAGTTGTCCAGCTTCCAGCTGGACGGCATCGCCGGGTTCGAGCCCACTGCCGCCACCGTGCTGAACTTGTCGCAGGACCACCTCGACTGGCACGGCAGCATGGCAGCGTATGCAGAAGCCAAGTCGCACATCTTTGGCGCACACGGCCTGATGCTGCTCAACCGCGAAGACCCCGCCGTCATGGCCATGTTGCCCGCGCCCATCAAGGCACGGCTGCAGCGGCCGGTGGTGCGCAGCCATCTGACCTTTGGTGGCGACATGCCCCAGCGCGCTGGTGACTTTGGCATCGAACTGGTCAATGGCATGGCCTGGCTGGTGCGGGCGCTGGAAGCGGACGAAACCCGCAAGCGCCGCAAAGGCGAGGAAGAAGAAATCCATATCCAACGCCTGATGCCTGCCGACGCGCTGCGTATCCGGGGCCGCCACAACGCGGTCAACGCGCTGGCCGCGCTGGCACTGGCCAGCGCTGCGGGCTGCAGCCTCGGCCCCATGTTGTACGGCCTGCGTGACTACCGGGGTGAGCCGCACCGGGTCGAATCGGTCGCCATCGTGCACGGTGTGGAGTATTTCGACGACAGCAAAGGCACCAACGTCGGTGCCACCGTGGCCGCCCTGCAAGGGCTGGGCGCAGACCGCAGTGTGGTGCTGATCCTGGGGGGCGAAGGCAAAGGGCAAGACTTCTCTCCCCTGGCCGCGCCGGTGGCGCGGTTCGCCCGCGCGGTGGTGTTGATCGGGCGTGATGCGCCGCTGATCCGGGCCGCGTTGGACGCAGCCGGGGTGCCGCTGTTTGACGCCAGCACCATGGACGACGCTGTGGCCCAAGCCACGGTGCACGCGCAGGCGGGAGACGCGGTGCTGATGTCGCCGGCCTGCGCCAGCTTTGACATGTTTGACAACTATGAACACCGCGCCCGCGTGTTCTGCGCCGCGGTCGAAACCCTGGCGGCTGAAAGTGGCGTGTTTGTGGAGGGCGCAGCATGAGTGAAGCCATGGGTCTGCGGGACCGGTTCACCGGCTGGGTCGGCAGCTTCTCCAAAGCCGCGGCCGACGTGTTGCCCGTGCGGGTGGGCGGGCTCGATTTCTCGCGCGACGCCACCCCGGCCGCGCGCGTGCCCGGGTACGACCTGCCTTTGTTGTGGGTCACCGTGGCCCTGCTCGTGTTCGGGCTGGTCATGGTGTATTCGGCCTCCATCGCCATGCCGGACAACCCGAAGTTCGCACGTTATGCCCACACCCACTTCCTGACCCGCCACGCCGTGTCGCTGGTGGTGGCCGCCGTGGCGGCGCTGATTGCGTTCCAGATCCCGTTGTCCACCTGGGAAAAGATCGCGCCCTGGTTGTTTGTGGCGTCGATCGTGTTGCTGATTGCGGTGTTGATCCCCCACGTGGGCAAAGGCGTGAACGGTGCCCGCCGCTGGATATCTCTGGGCATCATGAACTTCCAGCCGTCCGAGCTGGCCAAGTTTGCGGTGCTGCTGTATGCCGCTGGCTACATGGTGCGGCGTATGGAGGTGAAAGAGCGCTTCTTCCGCGCCGTGTTGCCAATGGCGGTGTCCGTGGGCCTGGTGGGTATGTTGTTGTTGGCCGAGCCTGATATGGGCGCTTTTATGGTGATCGCCGTGATCGCCATGGGCATCCTGTTTCTGGGCGGTGTCAACGCCCGGATGTTCTTTCTGATTGCGGCCGTGATCGTGTTTGCATTCGCGATGATCGTGATGACCAGCGAATGGCGGCGCGACCGGATTTTTGCCTACCTCGACCCCTGGAGCGAAAAACACGCGCTCGGCAAGGGTTACCAGCTGTCGCATTCATTGATTGCGCTGGGCCGCGGCGAAGTGTTTGGTGTGGGCCTGGGTGGCAGCGTCGAAAAACTGCACTGGCTGCCCGAAGCACATACCGATTTTTTACTCGCCGTGATCGGCGAAGAGTTTGGCCTGATTGGTGTGGTGGTGGTGATCCTGCTGTTCTTCTGGCTCACCCGCCGCATCATCCACATCGGCCGCCAGGCCATCGCCCTGGACCGCGTGTTTGCGGGCCTGGTGGCGCAGGGTGTGGGCATCTGGATGGGTTTCCAGGCCTTCATCAACATGGGTGTGAACCTCGGCGCACTGCCGACCAAGGGCCTGACCCTGCCACTCATGAGTTACGGCGGCTCGGCGATTCTGATGAACCTGGTGGCGATTGCGGTGGTGCTGCGCATTGATTATGAAAACAAAGTCCTCATGCGCGGAGGCCGCGTATGAGGACTTTGTTTCTCCAAAACAAGGTAGGCACGCCAGTGCCATGCCGCGCATGCGGCATCCATGCGCGGAGGCCGCGTATGAAGACTTTGTTTCTCCAAAATAAAGGGGCACGCCAGTGCCATGCCGCGTATGCGGCGCTCATGAGGGGTGGCCGCGTATGAGCAAGACCGCACTCATCATGGCCGGTGGCACCGGTGGCCACATCTTCCCGGGTCTGGCCGTGGCGCAGGCGCTGCGGGAGCGGGGCTGGACGGTGCATTGGCTGGGTGGCCGTGGCCTGGCTGCGCCCAGCATGGAAAGCCAGCTGGTGCCCGCGCAGGGTTTTGCGTTTGAGCCGATCGATTTTTCGGGTGTGCGCGGCAAAGGCCTGTCCACGCTGGCGCTGCTGCCGTTCCGGCTGGCCAAGGCCTGCTGGCAAAGTGTGCAGGTGGTGCGCCGCGTAAAGCCGGACGTGGTGCTGGGTTTTGGTGGTTACATCTCGCTGCCTGCCGGCCTGATGTCCGTGCTGCTGGGCAAACCGCTGTTTCTGCACGAACAGAATTCTGTTGCAGGTATGGCCAACAAGGTACTGGCGCGGGTGTCGCGCAAGGTCTTCACGGCCTTCCCCGGTGTGCTGAAAAACGCCGCGTGGGTGGGCAACCCGCTGCGCAGCGCCTTCACGCAGCAGCCCGGCCCGGTCGAACGTTTTGCGGGCCGCAGCGGGCCGCTGCACCTGCTGGTGGTGGGGGGCAGCCTGGGCGCACAGGCGCTCAACACCGTGGTGCCACAGGCGCTGGCGCTGATCCCGGTGGCTGAGCGCCCCACGGTCACCCACCAGAGTGGTGCCAAACAGATCGACGCCTTACGCGCCAACTATGCCCAGGCCGGTGTGGTGGCCGAACTCACCCCGTTTATCGACGACACCGCCGCCGCGTTTGCGCAGGCCGACGTGGTGGTCTGCCGCGCGGGGGCCAGCACCGTGACCGAGCTGGCCGCCGTGGGTGCCGCCGCCATTTTTGTGCCCTTCCCGGCCGCGGTGGACGACCACCAGACCCACAACGCGCAGTTTCTGGTGGCGCAGGGCGGAGGCTGGCTGGTGCCACAGAACAAATTAACACCGGATGGTTTGGCTGAAATGCTGCAAAAAACAGAGCGCACTGCGCTCATAGAACGGGCGCTAGAGGCCAAAAAGATGCAAAAACTGGATGCGGTAGAGGCCATCGTGGCCGCCTGCGAAGCACAGGCCACAGGGGGTGCGCGATGAAACACGCCATTCGCCATATCCATTTCGTTGGCATCGGCGGCGCGGGCATGAGTGGTATCGCCGAGGTGCTGTTTAACCTGGGCTACACCATATCGGGTTCTGACCTGTCTGACAGCACCGTGCTGCGCCGCCTGAACGGGCTGGGCATACACACCTGTATCGGCCACGCGGCGCAAAACATTGCGGGTGCGGATGCGGTGGTTACCTCCACCGCCGTGCAGCAAGACAACCCCGAAGTGGTGGCCGCGCGCGAAAAGCGTATTCCCGTGGTGCCGCGTGCCTTGATGCTGGCCGAGCTGATGCGCCTGAAGCAGGGTATTGCCATCGCAGGCACCCACGGCAAAACCACCACCACCAGCCTGGTCACCAGTGTGCTGGCCGAAGCTGGG
This sequence comes from Comamonadaceae bacterium AAW, assembly GCA_026314275.1. Lineage (GTDB taxonomy): Bacteria > Pseudomonadota > Gammaproteobacteria > Burkholderiales > Burkholderiaceae_C > JAGOEY01. The sequence goes on along the minus strand of CP111109.1, from coordinate 1,227,222 downwards.
CTGGATCCGACCTTCGTCATTGGCGGGCGGCTGAACAGCGCCGGTGCCAATGCCAAGCTGGGCAGTGGCGACTACATCGTGGTGGAGGCAGATGAGTCCGATGCGTCCTTCCTGAACCTGCTGCCGGTGATGGCCGTGGTGACCAATATCGACGCCGACCACATGGAAACCTACGGACATGATTTCGGCAGCCTGAAAAAAGCGTTTGTCGACTTCCTGCACCGCATGCCGTTTTACGGCACCGCCATCCTGTGCACCGACAACCCCGCCATCCGCGAGATCCTGCCACTGGTGACCTGCCCGGTCACCAGCTACGGCTTTGGGGAAGACGCCCAGGTGCGCGCCGTGGATGTGCGCGCCGTCGATGGCGAAATGCACTTCACCGTGCAGCGGCGCAACGGTGTGACGCTGCCCGACCTGCCCATCGTGCTGAGCCTGCCCGGGGACCACAACGTGCTCAACGCGCTGTCGGCCATTGCCATTGCCGTGGAGCTGAACATCCCCGATGCCGCCGTGCAAAAAGCCTTGGCCGAATTCAAAGGGGTGGGCCGCCGCTTCCAGCGGTATGGCGAATTACCCACCAGCGACGGCGGGCGCTTCACCCTCATCGACGACTACGGCCACCACCCGGTCGAGATGGAGGCCACGCTGGCTGCCGCGCGCGGCGCGTTCCCGGGTCGCCGCCTGGTGCTGGCCTTCCAGCCGCACCGCTACACCCGCACCCGCGACTGTTTTGAAGACTTCGTCAAGGTGATTGGCCAGGGTGCCGATACCGTGTTGCTGGCCGAGGTGTATGCCGCCGGTGAGGCCCTGATCGTCGCGGCCGACGGCCGTTCGCTGGCGCGTGCGCTGCGGGTGGCGGGCAAGGTCGAGCCGCTGTTTGTGGACGACATTGCCGATCTGCCGCAGACCATTGCCAGCAGTGTGCGGGGCGGTGATGTGGTGATCTGTATGGGGGCTGGCTCGATTGGGGCCGTGCCTGGAAAGGTTGTGGATATGCTATCAAAATCAGAGCTGCTTGCGCAGGAAGGGCGTGCGCTGTGAGTCAATTTGGTCAAAATTTTGGCAAAGTGGCCGTGCTGATGGGCGGCGCATCGGCGGAGCGTGAGGTGTCGCTCATGTCCGGCGCAGGTGTGTTGCAGGCCCTGCGCGACAAAGGGGTGGATGCCCACCCGTTCGACCCGGCGCAACGCGACCTGGGCGCGCTGCGCGAAGAGGGTTTCACCCGCTGCTTCATCGCATTACATGGCCGCCACGGTGAAGACGGCACGGTGCAGGGCGCACTTGAGCTGCTGGGTATTCCGTACACCGGCTCGGGTGTGATGGCCTCCAGCGTGGCCATGGACAAAGTCATGACCAAACGCATCTGGCAGGCCGAGGGGCTGCCCACGCCCAAGTACGTGCGCCTTGCCGCCGACCAGCTGGACGCCGCACAGGTGCGCAGCGTGCCCGATGTGTTGGGCCTGCCGCTGATCGTTAAGCCGCCGCGTGAAGGCTCTTCCATCGGTGTGACCAAAGTGCAGAGCCATGCGCAGATGCAGGAAGCAGTCACCCTGTCCGCCCGGTACGACGCTGATGTGTTGTGTGAAGAATTCATCGAAGGCGAAGAGGTGACCTGCGCCGTGCTGGGCAGTGGCCCGGATGCACGTGTGTTGCCGGTGGTGCGTATCGCCGCACCCGAAGGGGCCTACGACTACCAGAACAAGTATTTCACCGACGACGTGAAGTACCACTGCCCGAGTGGCCTGCCCGAAGCCGAGGAACGCGAAATTCAGCGCATCACGCTGGCCGCCTACCGTTCGCTGGGCTGCCGGGGCTGGGGCCGTGCCGACGTGATGATCCGCGCCAGCGACCGCAAGCCCTTTCTGCTGGAGATGAACACCTCGCCCGGCATGACCAGCCACTCACTCGTGCCCATGTCGGCCCGTGCCGCAGGTATTGGCTACGAAGACTTGTGCCTGCGGGTGCTGGCCTCGGCCACGCTCGACACACCCGCACACGCGCTGACAACACCGCAAGGAACACCATGAGTGATTCGCTGCCCGCCCCCTTCGACGTCAAGCTGATGAACATGGCCGCTTCGGCCCTGTTCATGCTGTGCGGCGTCGCGGTGCTGGCGGCGGGTGCATGGTGGGTGCTGCGCAACCCGGCCTTCGCTATCGGCGGCATCGTGGTGCAGGGTGAAGTGACCCACAACAACGCCGTCACACTGCGGGCCAATGCGGCCCCGCGGCTGCAGGGCAACTTCTTCACGGTCAACCTGGGTGCGGCGCGGGAGGTGTTCGAGTCCGTGCCCTGGGTGCGCAAGGCCGTGGTGCAGCGTGAGTTTCCGAACCAGCTGCGGGTGCAGCTGCAAGAGCACCAGGCCGTGGCGCATTGGGGCCGTGAGGACCAGTCCACCATGGTGAACAGTTTTGGTGAAGTGTTCGAGGCCAATGTGGGTGACGTGGAGCAGGACGACCTGCCCCGTCTGTACGGCCCCGCTGAACACGCGGCCGAAGTGCTGGCCATGTACCGGCGGCTGACACCTCTGCTCGCACCACTCGACACCACGCTGGAAGAGCTCTGGCTGTCGTCGCGCGGGGGCTGGCGGGGTGTGCTTGACAGTGGTGCGACCCTTGAATTCGGCAGCGGCACACCCGAACAGGTGGAGGCCGTGACGCAGCGTTTTGTCCACACGCTGACCCAGGTCACGTCGCAGTACGGCCGCCGGGTGGATGCGCTGGAATCCGCCGATTTGCGCCACAACGAGGGGTACGCGCTGCGCTTGCGGGGGGTGACCACCATCAGCGCCGAGGCGGCGGCCAAACCGGCCAAACCCGTGAAGCGGTAAGACAGAACACACACAGAACAGACCAACGCAGACACAGACCTACAGGTACAGACATGGCAAAAGAATACAAAGATCTGGTCGTCGGACTCGACATCGGCACCGCCAAGGTGATGGCGGTGGTGGCCGAGGTGCTGGCCAACGGCGAGCTCAAACTCGCCGGTTTTGGTGTGGCACCGAGCAACGGCCTCAAGCGCGGCGTGGTGGTCAACATCGACGCCACAGTGCAAAGCATCCAGCAGGCACTCAAAGAAGCCGAGCTGATGGCCGACTGCAAGATCACCCGGGTCTACACCGGCATCACCGGCAGCCATATCCGTGGCCTCAACTCCAGCGGCATGGTGGCCATCAAGGACAAGGAAGTCACGCAGGCCGACGTGGCGCGTGTGGTGGAGACGGCCAAGGCCATCAACATCTCGACCGACCAGCGCCTGCTGCTGGTCGAACCGCAGGAATTTGTGATCGATGGCCAGGACGTGAAAGAGCCGATCGGCATGAGCGGCATCCGGCTCGAAGCCAAGGTGCACATCGTGACCGGCGCACAAAGCGCGGCCGAAAACATCATCAAGTGTGTGCGCCGCTGCGGCCTGGACGTGGACCAGCTGATGCTGAACCCGCTGGCCTCCAGCCTGGCGGTGCTGACCGACGACGAGCGTGAGCTGGGTGTGGCGCTGGTGGACATTGGCGCAGGCACCACCGATGTGGCCATCTTCACCAACGGAGCCATCCGCCACACGGCGGTGATCCCGATTGCGGGTGACCTGATCACCAGCGACATCGCCATGGCGCTGCGCACCCCGACCAAGGACGCCGAAGACATCAAGGTCGAAAACGGCTACGCCAAACAGCTGCTGGCCGACCCCGATACCCAGGTCGAAGTGCCCGGCCTGGGCGACCGCGACCCGCGCATGCTCAGCCGCCAGGCATTGGCCGGTGTCATCGAGCCACGCATCGAAGAAATCTTCTCGCTGGTGCAGCAGGTGATCCGTGAGTCCGGCTTCGAGGAAATGTTGTCCTCCGGCATCGTGCTGACGGGTGGCAGCTCGGTGATGCCAGGCATGGTCGAGCTGGGCGAAGACATCTTCCTCAAGCCCGTGCGCCGTGGCCTGCCCAAATACAACAGCGCGCTGGCCGACATGGTCAGCCAGCCGCGTGCCGCCACGGTGATGGGCCTGCTCGAAGAAGCCCGTCTGGCGCGTCTGCGGGGCTTCCGGGTGGCGCAAAAGAGTGGTTCGGTCAAAACAACCTTCGGTCGTTTTCGCGACTTCATCGTGGGGAACTTCTGATGAAACTTGGTTCACCCCCAGGCTGCGCGCACTGCGTGTCGCTTCGCCAACCCCCTGCCGGGGGCGACGCTGGTGGACTGGCAAAGCCAGATCCACGGCGTCTGCTTGAAAAGGCATGTGTATCGAACGGCACGGGAGTGAACCCATGAATTTTTACCCTCTCTGGCTGGCACGGGGCAGCCCCCCTCGGAATTTTTATGAGCGATGGCGGCGCACCGGGCCACCTTCCTAAACAGCTCCCTCGGCGATCCCCAGAAAAATTTTTATCCAATAAACGGCAACTGCAAATTCAAGGAGTTAGTTATGACCATCGAAATGATCGAAGTTGAAGAATTCAACATGGGCACACAGATCAAGGTGATTGGTGTGGGGGGTGGTGGTGGTAACGCGGTCGAGCACATGATCGAGCGCCACGTCCAGGGTGTGGAGTTTGTCTGTGCCAACACCGACGCCCAGTCGCTGTCGCGCAGCGCCGCGCACCGCACGATCCAGCTCGGCACCAGTGGCCTGGGGGCTGGCAGCAAGCCCGACAAGGGCCGTGAAGCGGCCGAAGCCGCCATTGATGACATCCGCAGCGCTATCGACGGTGCGCACATGCTGTTCATCACAGCAGGTATGGGGGGCGGCACCGGTACGGGCGCTGCGCCCGTGATTGCACGCGTGGCGAAAGAAATGGGCATCCTGACCGTGGGTGTGGTGACCAAACCTTTCGAATTCGAAGGGGGCCGCCGCATGACCAATGCCGACCACGGTCTGGCCGAGCTGGAAGCCAATGTTGACTCGCTGATCGTGATCCTGAACGAAAAGCTGCTCGAGGTGCTGGGTGACGACGTGACCCAGGACGAAGCGTTTGCCCATGCCAACGACGTGCTGAAAAACGCCGTGGGTGGTATCGCAGAAATCATCAACGTGCCCGGCCATGTGAACGTCGACTTTGAAGACGTGCGCACCGTCATGGGTGAGCCTGGCAAGGCGATGATGGGTACGGCAGTGGCCGACGGCCCGGACCGCGCCCGTATTGCTGCGGAACAGGCCGTGGCCTGCCCGCTGCTCGAAGGCATTGACCTGTCGGGTGCGAAGGGTGTGCTGGTGCTTATCTCGGCTGCCAAGGGCTCGCTCAAGCTGTCCGAGTCGCGCCTGGCCATGAACACCATCCGTGCCTACGCTTCGCCCGAAGCCCATGTCATCTACGGCACCGCCTACGACGACAGCCTGGGTGAACAGATCCGCGTCACCGTGGTGGCCACCGGCCTGAGCCGCCAGCGCCAGGCGGTACCCCAGCTCAAGGTGCTGCGCACCGGCACCGACAACATGCCGTTCCAGATGGCGGGTTCGGGTATGGGTGTGGGCCATGTGGGGATGGGCGGAAGTGCACAACCCGACTACGGCAGCATGGCCGTGCCCAGCGTGTGGCGCACCGGCCGCACCCAGGCAACGGACCGCGTGAACGCGCTGTCTTCCGGCGGTATGGACGACCTGGAAATCCCGGCGTTCCTGCGCAAACAGGCCGATTGATTAGGCACACCCCCAGGCTGCGCGGACTTCGTTCCGCTTCCGCCAACCCCCTTGCAGGGGGCGACGCCTGTGGCCCGGCAAAGCCGGTTCCACGGTGTCTGCTTGAAGGGGGGGGGGTGCCCCAATCTCGGGTATTCCCTTGTTTCTGCAGTTTTTCTGTAGACATTTAAAATCCACCGCATGCTCCAGCAACGTACCCTGAAAACCATCACCCGTGCCGTTGGCGTGGGCCTGCACAGCGGTCAGCGGGTCGAGCTGACGCTGCGGCCGGCCCAGCCGGACACGGGTATTGTGTTTCGCCGGGTTGATCTGGCCGAGCCGGTGGACATTCCGGTCACGGCGCTGGCGGTGACGGACACACGGATGGCGTCCACCATCTCCAATGGCGATGCCAAGGTGCACACCGTGGAGCACCTGATGTCGGCCTGCGCGGGTCTGGGCATTGACAACCTGTATGTGGATATCACGGCGGAAGAGGTGCCGATTCTGGATGGCTCTTCGTCGTCTTTCGTGTTTCTGCTGCAAAGCGCCGGGGTGGAGTTGCAGCGTGCACCCAAACGTTTCATCCGGGTGATCAAACCCGTGGAAGTGCGTGAAGGTGAAGGGGCCGCCACCAAGTGGGCCCGGCTGGACCCGTACCACGGCTACAAACTCAGTTTCGAGATCGACTTTGCCCACCCTGCAGTGGACTCCACCGGCCAGCGGGTGGAGTTTGACCTGGGGCAAGGCAACTACAGCCGTGACATTGCCCGTGCGCGCACCTTTGGGTTCACCAAGGACGTGGAAATGATGCGCTCCCATGGTCTGGCGCGGGGCGGTGGTCTGGACAACGCCATCGTGATGGACGACTACAAGGTGCTCAACAGCGACGGCCTGCGCTACGACGATGAATTCGTGAAGCACAAGATCCTGGATGCAATGGGCGACCTGTTCCTGGTGGGCCGCCCTTTGCTGGCCGCCTACAGCGCCTTCCGTTCCGGCCACGCCATGAACAACCTGCTGCTGCGTGAGCTGCTGGCACGCCGGGATGCGTGGGAAGAAGTCACGTTCGAGAACGAACGCGAAGCCCCGCAGGGCTTTGCGCAACCCGCCCGGGCCTGGTAGTAGCCCCATGTTGCTGTTCCGCTGGGCCATCATGCTGCTGTTGTTGACGGCAGCCGTGTGTTTTGCGTTTTATGCGGGCACGGGCCAGCAACGCTACAAACGGTTTGGTCTGGTGACACTCAAGTGGACCTTGATTGCCGCCTTCTGCTTTTTTGCCGTGCTGGTTCTGGAACGGATTGCCTGAACCACCACGGACTGTGTCTCAGAGCTGGTAGCCGCTGCCTGTGCGTGGGGGCGAGAAGATGCCCCAGACGGCCATGAACATGGCCGCAATCACGGGCCCGATCACAAAACCGTTGAGCCCGAAAACCGCCAAACCACCGAGTGTGGACAGCAGCACCAGGTAGTCGGGCATTTTGGTGTCCTTGCCCACCAGGATCGGGCGCAGGATGTTGTCCACCAGCCCAATCACACAGATGCCGTACGCCACCAACACCGTACCCTGCCACACCGCACCGGTGGACAGGAAATAAATGGCCACCGGCCCCCAGACCAGTCCCGCGCCCACGGCAGGCAGCAAGGACAAAACGGCCATCACCACGGCCCACAACACGGCACCAGGAATGCCCAGGAACCAGAAAATCATGCCGCCCAGTGCACCCTGCGCCATGGCCACCAGGATGTTGCCTTTGACGGTGGCGCGCACCACGGTGGCGAACTTGCTGAACAGCTCACTTTTGTGTTCAGGTGCCAGAGGAATGGCATCCTTGATGCGTTTGGACAGGGCCGAGCCGTCGCGCAATAGAAAAAACAGCAGGTACAACATGATCACAAACCCGACCATGAAGTCGAACGTGTTCTGACCAATGTTCAGTACCTGTGCCGCAATGGCCTGGCTGCCCTTGGTGACCAGGGCCGACACCTCCCGCAACAGCGCGGCCAGGCTGCCCAGCTGAAAGCGGTCCAGTACCCGGACCACACTTTCGGGCAAGGCATCAAAAATCTGCTGCAGCATGGTCGCAAAGTTGAGCTCTCCCGACTGGATGCGCTGGAAGACAGCAGCGGTTTCCTGCACCAGTGTGGTCACGATGAATGTCAGTGGCAGCACCACCACCACGATCACCAGCAACATGGTCATTAATGCGGCGAGAGTCGGGCGGGGTCCGGTGGCACGCAGAATACGCCGGTACAGCGGATTAAAAAGAATGGCCAGCACCATACCCCAGAAAACCCCGCCATAAAACGGCTGCAGGATCAGTCCAAATGCGAGGGTGACAAGCACTAGCAGCAACAGGAACGTCCGGCTCTCCATAGTAGGCGGACGTGGGGGCGGCTTGAGGATGTTCATGGTGGCGTCACAGGGCAGAGAATTCGGGCGCAAGGCGCGGGGGGCTCCATCTTATCGAAGTGTGCAGGACAAGCACACCGCCTGGTTGGCAGGTAGCTTGCGCCGCCGAATGGAGAACTTGGCCAGTGAGGCAGAGGGGTTGGGCGATCTACTTGGGGTATTGATTTTTGTGTGTGTGGCAATTGGCCAAGCGGTCGGGAATGCGCGGGATACTCTCGCGAGGCCCATCAAAAGTAAAGGCAACGTGTTTGCACACATTGCCTTTTACGAGAGCGCGGACTGACCGGGCTCCGAACTGACAGGCACGACCCCTTGTAGGGGGTCATGCCCGCAAGCCGGGTTCACGCATCAGAAGCGGTGGCGAATCGCCAGTGCCAAGCTGTTCACATCCTGGCCTGGTTTCGCCGCCACGCCGCCCAGGAAGCCATTGCCGCCCAGCATGTCTTGTGACGTGTTCTTGTTGTTCAGGTGGGTGAAAACGGCATTCAGGTCGGTTCGCTTGGACAGGGCATACGTGTAGGCCGCACCATACGAAGAGCGGTCTGCATTGAACGGACGTTTGTCGTTCAAGCCGTTGTAAGCCACGGCGACAGTGTGCGCGCCGCTGGTGATGCGGTAGCCGATCTGGAACAGGCGCGAGTCTTGCCGGAAGCCCTGGATGAAGGCGTTCTGCACCAGACCGGCGACGGGTGCCGTGGCTGGGTTTGCCGCCAGGGAGGCGCTGATGCTGGACAGGCCGGTCGGGTTGTCGTCCTTGAAGCTGGCGAATTCGCCGGTCAGCGTGCCTGGACCGACATCCACCGTCGCGCCCAGGATGGCGTTCGTCAGCGACTTTTTACCCAGCTCGTTGTTGCGCGTGTTGTAGCCGCCACCGAATGAATAGCCGTTGCCGTTGTACATGGCCATGACGCCCAAGAGGCGCCCCGCGCTCGACCGACCGGCGACTTCACCGGCACCGTACATGACGGTGGCGGTCAGGCCGTCCAACTGAATGCCATACTGGAGCGAGTTGCTCACGCGGATGTCGAAAGACGCCGGAATGGCGACCAGCTGCCCCAGCGCAAGGCTCGATTGGGTCTTCATCACGTCAAAGGCGGCGGAGGCCTGGTAGCCCGGCGTGTACTGCCGACCCGCCGTGAAGGCGCCAAACGGCGTGACCAGCCCGGCGAAGACCTGCCGGTCGAAAATGTTGCTGCCCAGATTCACGCCAACGGAGGAGCCGATCTGGGCGGCGACGGCGGAAACGGCGGGCTGCAATGCTGTCGGCAGGCCCAGGGACGATGCGGTGCTGAGCCGGTCAGGCAGTCGGCCACCGGAAACGGGGCGGTTGCTGACCGAGCCGGTGTCGGCTTCGAAACGCGACTCCAGCGTGAAGATGGCACGGTATCCGCCGCCCAGGTCTTCATTGCCCTTGAAGCCGAAGCGCGAGCCTTCCATGTTGCCGCTGGTGATGTTGGTCACGGCGCCGGCGGGTGTGCCGGTGACGCGGTTGACACCGACGTCGACCAGGCCGTACATCGTGACGCTGCTGGTGCCGACTGCTGTTTGCGCCATGGCCAACGATGAAACGCAGCCGAACATGGCCGCTGACAAGATGCGCATTTTCTTCATAAGGTGGCTCCTACTACTGCATGAAATGGATGGGTGCCCACGTGACTTTGAGGGCTTCTCGGGGTCTGAGAGTAGGTGGTATGTTTCAAGCGGTAAAGAGTGGAAAGCCCTTCTTTGACATTTTGGAGACAGGGGGAAACCCGCGGTAAGGCGCGGTGTCCAACAGTGTTTCCGGGGCCGGTTTCCCCTCTGTAGGTAGGGAGCGATCTGTGCCTTGGGCGGGAGGTCAGTACGTCTTGCTCAGCGCGCAGTTGGGCGCACAACGTTGTGCATTTGCAACTCTTCAGGCGCACCTCAGTAGCTGCGCCCGTCCTTGAACATCGCATGCTGGCGCCGTTGCAGCGTCGCAGAGCCGGCCAGCCGGGCCATGGCCTGGCCGGCGTGGGCATGGATGATGGCCATACCCAGTGCGTCGGCGGCATCGGTGCCGGGCAGGCCGGGCAGGTTGAGCAGGCGGCGCACCATTTCCTGCACCTGGGACTTGGCCGCGCGGCCATGGCCGACCACGGCCTTTTTCATTTGCAGCGCGGTGTACTCGGCCACTGGCAGGTTGCGCGACACCAGCGCGGTGATACACGCCCCGCGCGCCTGGCCCAGCAGCAGGGTGGACTGCGGGTTGACGTTGACGAAGATGATCTCGACCGCCGCCACGTCGGGTTGGTAACGCTCGGTGATTTCACAAATGCCGTCAAACAGCACTTTCAGCCGCCCCGGCAGGTCGCCCAAATCCAGGTGCGTGGTCTTGATGGTGCCGCTGCCCACATAACTCAGGCGTGACCCGTCCGCATCCACCACACCAAAACCGGTGGTTTGCAGGCCGGGGTCAATGCCGAGGATTCTCATGCTATTGTTTTAGGAGCTACTTGCGCAGGTGGGGCGGGCGCAAGAGCCCATTAAAGCCCAAAATACCAGCGTACCGAGTGGAAGAAGATGGGTGCGGCAAAACACAGCGCATCCACCCGATCCAGCAGCCCGCCCGCGCCGGTGACGGACATGCCCTGGAAACCCCAGCTGGTCACGCCCCGGTCGCGTTTGAGGGCTTTCATGACCAGGTGGCCGAGTGAGCCCGATACGGCTGCGATGAAGGCCAGCGCCAGCGCCTGGCCGGGCTTGAAGGGGGTGATGCCGGTGAACAGAACCCCCAGCAGGCTGGCCGCGACCACACCGACCCCCCAGTGGGTCCAGTTGAAGCTCTTGCTGACATTGGGCGCGCTGGGCGGGCGTTTGAGTTTCAGGCCCACCATGTGCTGCACCACGGTGGCGGTCTGCACCACAAACACCAGGAAGAACACGAGGAAGGCACCTTTGTCCTTGTAGCCCGGAAAGTCCAGCAGCAGCAGCGCGGGCACATGGCTCATGCCATAGACGCACACCATGATGCCCCACTGCAGCTTGGCATTGCGCTCCAGAAACCGCTGCGGGTCGTCGGCCAGCACACTGACCACGGGCAGGGCCAGAAACACATACACCGGGATAAACACGGTGAACAGGTCAAAGTGCTGGGCGGACACCAGCCAGAACTGCACTGGCAGCACCACAAAAAACGCCAGCACCAGGCTGCGGTGGTCACCACGGCGGGTGGGCGACAGGGTGATAAATTCCCGCAGCGCAAAAAACGCCACCAACCCAAACAGCACCGTCGCCACGGTGTCGCCCAGCACCCAGCCGATCCAGAAAATCGTGACCATCAGCCACGAGGTTTTCAGCAGGCCACGGGCGTTGTGCAGCTCCATGCGGCGGGCGTCACCCATGGCGTCGTCCGGGTGCTCACGCAGCGACTGCACAAAACCGTGGGCCGTGAAACCCATGAGCACGCCAAAAACGATGATGAACAGCGCTCCAATTTGCTGCGTCGCATCCATGTTGCGCAAGAAATGGGTCATATATCCCTCAAGGCGATGACGGCCAGCCGGGCGCGGTCGAGGAAGGGGCGGCGTTCTTCGCCGGGCTCGACCCGGATCGGCGCGCCAAACGTGACCGAGCACAGGATCGGCACCGGCACCACTTCACCTTTGGGCATGACCCGCTGCACGTTGTTGATCCAGGCGGGCACCAGCACCACGTCGGGGAAACGGCAGGCCAAGGTGTACAGGCCGGACTTGAACAGTTGCGGCTCGTCGGCGTGGCCCCGGGTGCCTTCCGGGAAGATGATGATTGAGTCGCCACTCTGCAGCGCGGCCACCAGCGGCTCCAGCGGGTCGGCCACTGGCACCTCTGGCACGGGCGGCGGGGCGGCCACTGGCAGTGTGCCGGGCACCGTCTCGGCCGCGTCCGGGGCGATGGCCGCCACCGGCGGTGGGGGCGCTGCTGCCTTGTTGCCCCCCATGCGGTCCACATACACGGCGTTAAAAACCTCGGTGGTGATCCAGCGTTTGAATTTGCTCTGGGTCCAGTAGTCCTTGGCGGCGATCGGGCGGGTGATGGAGCGCAGCTCGTGCGGCAGCGCGGCCCAAATCAATACCAGGTCGGCGTGGCTCTGGTGGTTGGCGAAATAAATACGCTGCTCCGCCTTGGGCGGGCAGCCGTACCAGCGCGCCTGTGCACCGGTCAGAAGCCGGATGAACCCCAGCAACAGGAAACTCATTAACTTGGCAAGCATGGGCAGGGATGATAGTTGCTTACCCCCAGGCTGCGCTTCGCTTTCGCCAACCCCCTTGCAGGGGGCAACACCAGTGGCCTGGCAAAGCCAGATCCACGGTGTTTGCTGGAGGGGCGCTTGCCTTTCAGGCTTTGCGCTCAAGGCCACATCGTTTGGTGTGTGTTCAGGGAAGCTCAGCGCTGCCCATGCGGGCGCCGATGGTGGCGGCGCGGCTGGCGACGTAGCCCGAGTTGGGCAGCTTTTCGAAGTACTTGGGCCGGGGCAGCATCACCGCCAGGCGGGCGGCCTCGTTGGGGCTGAGTTTGGCAGCGGGTTTCTTGTAGTAGTGCTGGGTTGCGGCCTCGGCACCAAACACACCGTCGCCCCATTCCACGCTGTTGAGGTAGATCTCGAGGATGCGTTCTTTGGACAGCAGCAGCTCCAGCGCCTGGGTCAGCACAAACTCCTGGCCCTTGCGCAGCAGGGTGCGTTCACCCGACAGCAGCAGGTTTTTGGCCAGCTGCTGGGTGATGGTGGAGCCGCCGACGATCTTGGGTGGTTTGGCGGTGGCAGCCGGGGCGCTGGGTGCTTTTGCCGCATTTTTGCGGGATGCGGCAGCGGCTTGGCGGTTGGCGCGCTCTTCGGCACGGGCCTCCGCACGGGCATTCCGCGCGCGGGCCTTTTCGATCGCCTCCCACTCCACGCCGCCGTGGTGGGCGAAGTCGGCATCCTCCGAGGCGATGACGGCGCGTTTGAGGTGGTTGGACATCTGGTCGTATGGCACCCATTCCTGCTTCCAGCGCACACGGCCCGTGGTGCTCAGCTGGGCCCAGGCTTCCGAACGCTGGAAGGTGGTGGACTGCGGGTCGATGGCCACCAGTGTGGCAATGCGCAGCACAAAGAACAGCTGCAAGGCCAGCGCCGCCAGCACCACCAAGCCAAGCCAGCGCAGCAAGGGTTTCACGGTTCACGCTCCGCTTCAGGCTGGCACAGCCATGTGGGAGCGTAGCTCTGCCAGCACCTGGGTCGAGGGCGGGCGCACGCCCCGCCAGCCGTGGAAGGCCTCGGCCGCCTGCTCCACCAGCATGCCCAGCCCGTCGCGGGGGATGGCGCCGTGCTGGTGGGCCCAGTCCATAAAGCCCTGCGCGGCCTCGCCGTACATCATGTCCAGCGCCAGTGCACCGGGCCGCAGTACGCTGGGCGGCACCGGCACAGCGCCGCCGCCCAGGCTGCTGGCCGAGGCGTTGATAATCACATCAAAATTGCCTTCCAGCGCCCGTATGTCGGGCGCAGTCAGCTCTGAATTTTGTAGCGCTGCCAGCGCCGCATGCCGTTGCACCAGTTCCACGGCGCGGGCATGGGTGCGGTTGACCACGGTGAGCCGTGCCGGCCCGGCGGCCAGCAGCGGCCCCAGCACCCCCGCCGCAGCGCCGCCCGCGCCGACCAGCAACACGTCGCGCCCGGCCAGCCGCACACCGGCGTTGCGTTCGATGTCGGCCACCAGCCCGGCACCGTCGGTGTTGTCGGCGTAAATGCCGTCGTCGCGCACGGTGAGGGTGTTGGCCGCCTGCGCCAGCTGGGCGCGGGGGCTGAAATGCTGGGCCACCTCGGCCGCCGCAAATTTGAACGGCACGGTGATGTTGCAGCCGCGCCCGCCCTCGGCCAGAAAGTCACGCAACCCTTGCGCAAAACCGTCCAGCGCAATCAGCCGCCGGTCGTAGCGCAGCACCTGCCCGGTAAGCGCGGCAAACCGGGCGTGGATCCAGGGGGAGCGGCTGTGCGCCACCGGGTTGCCCATGACGCAGTAGTAGTCGGGAGAAGCTAGGTTTGTCATCGTTATCTGGTTATCTGCATGTGCACCAGCAGCGTCCATCTATCCAGTGCAAGGCGCAACGCGCCAAGCACCCTTCCAGCAGGCACCACGGAACCGGCTCTGCCGGGCCGTTGGTGTCGCCCCCGGCAAGGGGGAAGGAGCAGCGGAACGAAGTCCGCGAAGCCTGGGGGTGTTCATTGTTGTAGCTTGGTGCGCAGGGTTTCGTCGCGGTTGAATTTGAAGCGCGACACCACGGCGATCTGGTCGGCCTTTTTGCGCATTTCGTTATTAAAGCGGCCGAACGGCGCGGCGCTGCGCACAATGGCTTCGGCGCGGCGGTCGAGTGTGCGGTTGCCCGAGCTTTCACGGATTTCGGTGGACAGCAGCTGGCCGTCGTGGTTGATGGTGACGATCATCGTCAGCTCGCCGTAGATCTTCTGCCCCGCCGCCTCAGGGAAGTTGGCCGTGCCTTTGTCTTCCACACGGCGGCGCAGGTTGTCGTAGTAGATGGCGTACACCGCTTCACGTGTGGCGGGGCTCACGAAGCGTTTTTGGGGCCGGGCGTTTTCTTCCACGATGCGCCGCTCAATCTCGGCCAGCAGCTTGAGCAGCTGTTTACGTTTTTCTTCCTGCGCCTCGCGCTCGGGGGTGGCCCCGCTCAGGTGCGGGTCGGCCAGGGGCAGGGCGGCAATCTGGTCGCGCACCTGCGACAGCAGCTGGGTTTGCTGCTGCTCCATGGCGTCGAGCTTGCGCTGCTCTTCTTCCATCGACTCACCCAGACTGGTCATGGCGGAGTAGGGCAGGGGTGTGGTGGCCCGGCCCTTGTCGGCGTCACCGCCACCTGCCAGCGCAAACTGGGCAATGGCCTGGGCTTTGTCGGGGGCCTGGTCCGACTTGGCGTTCACCAGAATCACCTCCAGCGGGGTGTCCTGGAAGACGCGGTTAAACGCCTCGGGGTCCACAAACCGCACCGTGAGCAGCGCCACATGCAGCGCAACCGACACCCCCAGCGCCCAGTGCAGCGTGCTCAGCGAGCCCACAAAAGTGCGGAAGGTGGTGGCGGTGCCCATGGCGTGTGGGGTCGGGTCAGGCCTGAACGGGCTCGGTTGCCGCTGTCGTCCCGGCGGCGTCGGCCTCGTTCATGTCCACCGCAATGGCAATCGGGCCTGCGGCGGCGTCTTCATCGTCCTCATCGCTGTCTTGCGGGGCTGCGGCTGTCGTGTCAGGGGCATCAAGCTGTTCGATGACCGTGCCGCCGATGTCCAGCGTGATCTCGTCAATCTCACCCAGCCGCACCCGCACGCGCGCACCGCGCGCCAGACCCTGCGCACCCAGCACCGGCAGCACCAGTGGCAGGGTGTCGGCGCGCACCAGGAAGCTGCCCGCCGGGCCTTCCTTGAAGGTGGTGGCGGTGATTTCGGTGATGCCGTTTTGCTGCAGGTACTTGAGCGTCCAGAAGCGTTCCATGCCGCCCTGGTACCCGTTGTAGGTGCTGTAGGCCGCGTCAAACGCCGAGATGATCGAGAACAGCTCGGCGTCCTTGGGTTTGAACGGCGCGGCCAGTGCGGCGGTGCGGCCATGGCGCACGGCGGCAATGATCTGCCACTGGTTCACCAGGTCGGTGTAGCGGCGCAGGGGTGAGGTGCTCCAGGCGTAACTCGGCACACCAATACCCGCATGCGGCAGGGCCTTGGTGCCCATACGGACCTTCACGCCGGGCAGCAGGCTGGCCTGGCTGCGGTAGATGCCGGGCACACCCAGCTCACCGAGCCAGCTGCCCCAGGTGCTGTTGGCCAGAATCATGGCCTCGGCCACGATCAGGTCCAGCGGCGAGCCGCGTTGGCGGGTGCTGATCTCGACCTGCTCGTTGCCTACGGGTTCTGCGCCGTCATTCCCGACGAGGCGGAAGTTGTAGTCCGGCCGGTTGAAGGTTTCGGGTTTGCCGCGCACCACTTCGCGCCGGGCTTTCAGTTCCTTGGCCAGGCGGTATAAAAATGATAGCTGCTCACGCTCTATAGCCGGGCGCTGGAGCGTGTTTTCATGCTCAAAACCGGGGTTTTCGAGCCATTCGGCGGTGACCACACCGTCGAGCTGGTCGTGGCGCAGGTTGGCGGCGATGGGCACCTGTTCCAGCTTGGTTTCGGTGCTGCGGATCTCCAGCGTGGCTTCGTCCAGCGTCACATACAGCGACACCGCAGGGCACGCACGCCCTTCGGCCAGGGTGTAGGCCTGCACCACGTCGTCGGGCAGCATGGTGATTTTGTAGCCCGGCATGTACACGGTAGACAGGCGGTGGCGCGCCACGTTGTCCACCGCGCCGCCAGGCTGCAGCGCCAGGCCGGGTGCGGCGATGTGGATGCCCAGCACCACGGTGCCGCTGCCCAAGCCCTGCAGCGACAGGGCATCGTCGATTTCCGTGGTTTGGGAGTCGTCGATGGAGTACGCCTGCACGTCGGCCAGCGGCAACTCGTCCTTGATGGCCGGGGCCTCCAGTGCGGGGAAACCGGTGCCTTTGGGGAAATTCTCGAACAGGAAGCGCTTCCAGTGGAACTGGTAGGGCGAGTCGATGGCACCCGCGCGCTGCAGCAAATCGAGTGGTGCGGTCTGGGTGGCGCGTGAGGCCTCGACCACGGCCTTGTATTCGGGCGCGTTTTTGTCGGGTTTGAACAGAATTTTGTAGAGCTGGTCGCGGATCGGCTGCGGGCACTCGTTACGCGCCAGGGCCTGCGCCCAGTCGGTGATCTGCTGCAGCACCAGCTTTTTCTTCTCGATCGCCAGCAGCGCCTGCTGCACGATCTCGGCCGGGGCCTTCTTGAAGCGGCCTTTGCCCGCGCGGCGGAAGTAATGTGGGGCCTCGTACAGGCGGAACAGCGCTCCAGCCTGCTGGACGAGGGTGGCGTTGTCCGAGAAATAGTCACGCGCCAGGTCGGCAAAACCAAACTCGTCCTCTGGCGCAAACTCGTAGGCCAGCTCCAGCTCGATGGTCTGCGCGGCGGCCTGGGCCTGGGCGATCAGCTCCGACGGGGCGGGTTTTTCAAACTTCAGCAGGATGTGGGCGGCCTTGACCTTGACGCGTTTTCCGCTGTCAAGCTCGACCTGCGCGGACGCATCCGCCTCCGACAAAATACGTCCGGCCATGAATTTACCGGCTTCTTCAAACAATGCATGCATGGCTTGTATTGTTACACCCCCAGGCTTCGCTTCGCTCTCGCCAACCCCCTTGCAGGGGGCTCCACCAGCGGCCTGGCAAAGCCAGTTCCGCGGTGTCTGCTGGAAGAAACCCTGTGCGCCTTGTACGGTGGGGTTGTGATCAGACCAGCCGCAGGAAGTCGAATACGGCGTCGATATGGGCTGTGCCGAAGTCGCTCAGGGCGTGGTCGCCGCCTTCCAGCAGGCGGATCTGTGCGCCAGGATACCGCCCGACCATTTCGCGCCAGTCCAGCACTTCGTCACCTTTGGCGATGATGGCAAACACCTGCTCGGGGTGGGGCTGGCCCGGGCATTCCAGCGTTCGCAGCTCGTTGATGAACTCGGGGCGGAAGAAGAAATGGTCTTGCGGGTTGTGCCAGGCGGTTTGTTCGCCGATGTATTTCTGCAGGTCACGGGCCGGGTTGACGGCCGGGTTCAGCAGCACGGCGGGGCAGCCGGTGTGGGTGGCGACCCAAGTGGCATAAAAGCCGCCGAGTGACGAGCCCACCACGGCCATGCTGTCCCGGGGCCAATCTGCGATACCCGCGCGGAGCATGTCCGCCGCCTCGTGAGGTGAGGGCGGTAATTGGGGGCACCACCACACGCAGTCCGGGTTCTGTGTTCGTACACGTTCAGCCACCTGCTGCGCCTTGGCCGACTGCGGTGAGGAGCGAAAGCCGTGCAGGTACAGCAGGTGGGTGGTGGGAGCCCGCACGGGGAGGGCTGTTATGCGCGGCGGACGAGGGCCAACACCACCAGCAGCACCACGGCACCAATCACGCTGGCGATAAAACCGCCTGCCTGGCCTTGCTGCAGGATGCCCAGTGCCTGTGCGCCGTAGGTGCCCACAAACGAGCCACCAATACCCACCAGCGTGGTGAAGATGATGCCCATGCCGTCATTGCCGGGTTTCAGAAAACGTGCGACAAGGCCCACAACGAAGCCGATGAGGATGGTCCAGAGGATGTCCATGGTGTGGTGTGCCACAAGGGCGGTTGGTGGAAAGCAGCCATTATTCCTGTGCGGGCGCTTTTCTGCGCTGCTTCGGTGCCTGGTTGCAATTGTTCACATTAAAACAAGCATCCAAATGCGACTTATCTGACACATGGGCGCAGCATGATGGTGAACTATTGTTATTTCAACAGGGGGCTGCTGGTCTTGTATTAACCTGCGCTCCTCAACTTCAAGGTGGTCAACCATGGGACTTCTCGATTCTGTTCTGGGCTCTGTGCTGAGTGGTGGTTTGCCCGGTGGTGCACAGGGGGCTGGTGCACCACAGTCCGGTTTGCCAGACGGTGTGCCGCCTGAACTGGCGGGCGCGCTGGCCTCCATTCTGGGCAACGACGGTGGCAACAATGGCCTTGGCGGGCTGGTGGACAAATTTAACCAAGCCGGCCACGGCGACATCATTTCGTCGTGGATCGACAAGGGTGAAAACAAACCCGTGTCTGAGAACCAGCTGCAGGACGTGCTGGGCAACCTGAGCGGCCCGCTGCTGGCCATGTTGCCCGCCTTGTTGCCCATGATCATCGACAAACTCACCCCCGATGGACAGGCTCCGCAAGGTGGTCTGGGCAACAGCGGTGACCTGCTGGGTTCGCTGATGAAAAGTATGTCCCAGGGCCAGTCGTCACAAGGTGGTGGCGGTGGGGATCTGCTGGCATCGCTGATCAAGGGCATGTCCTACAAGGGCTGATGGTTTTTAGGGCTACTCTTTCGTTTCACTCAACCTGTTATCCAAAGGACACACCATGG
The DNA here is from genome assembly GCA_026314275.1 of Comamonadaceae bacterium AAW. Lineage (GTDB taxonomy): Bacteria > Pseudomonadota > Gammaproteobacteria > Burkholderiales > Burkholderiaceae_C > JAGOEY01. Next base: position 1,208,253 of record CP111109.1, on the reverse strand, counting down.
GCATGATCTCTTTCCTCAAAGAAGCTGGCGAAAAACTGTTTGGCGGCAAACCCGCTGTGGCCGCGGCGATTGCCGAGCCCACCAACGCCGAAAAGCTGGCCGCAGCCAACCAGGTTGCGTCCGAAGCCATCAAGAACTACATCAACAGCCAAAACCTGCCCGGCAATGACCTGACCATCAGCTACAACGGTGCCGACCAGATCGTGACCGTGTCCGGCAAAGTGGCCAGCCAGGAAATCCGCGAAAAAATCGTGATCTGCTGCGGAAACGTCAGCAGCGTGGCGGGTGTGGCCGACAACATGGAAAGCCCGCCTGAGCCCGAAAGCACGTACCACACGGTGGAGCGTGGCGACACCTTGAGCGCAATCTCCAAGAAGGTGTACGGCAACGCCAATCTGTACAACCAGATTTTTGAAGCCAACCGCCCCATGCTGAGCCACCCCGACAAGATCTACCCCGGCCAGGTGCTGCGTATCCCTGCCAAGGCCTGATCGGTTCGATCGCCGTCATTTCACACGCGGCAGGGCGCTGCGCCCCGCTGCCGTGTGAAATATGCAGTGAAGGGGTATCCCGCGCACGGGATAATCGCCCCCTTCATGTCTGCTGTATTTGAAAAACCTTCCTGGCCGCGACGCCTTCTGCCCATGGTGCAGGGCTTCGATGGCCTGTTGGCATTTGCCGTCTTTTTGCTGGTCTGTGCGGGCCTGGTCACCATGTATTCGGCAGGGTTTGACCACGGAACCCGTTTTATCGACCACGCCCGCAACATGCTGATTGCGGGCGGCATCATGTTTGTGGTGGCCCAGATCCCGCCCCAGCGGCTGATGACCCTGGCCGTGCCGCTGTACGTGGCGGGGGTGGCTTTGTTGCTGGCGGTGGCGCTGTTTGGTATCACCAAAAAAGGTGCCAAACGCTGGATCAACCTGGGGGTGGTGATCCAGCCCAGCGAAATCCTCAAAATTGCCATGCCTTTGATGCTGGCCTGGTGGTTCCAGCGGCGCGAGGGCCAGCTGCGCCCGCTCGACTTTCTGGTGGCCGGGGCTTTGCTGCTGGTGCCCGTGGGGCTGATCATGAAACAACCCGACCTGGGAACCTCTTTGCTGGTGATGGCCTCGGGGCTGGCGGTGATCTTTTTTGCGGGCCTGAGCTGGAAGCTGATCCTGCCGCCCGTGCTGCTGGCCGGGGTGGGTATCGTCACGCTGGTGGCGCTGGAGCCGCAGCTGTGTGCCGATGGTGTGCGCTGGGCGGTGTTACACGACTACCAGCAGCAGCGCATCTGCACCCTGCTCGACCCGTCACGCGACCCGCTGGGCAAGGGGTTCCACATCATCCAGGGCATGATCGCCATTGGTTCGGGCGGCACTTTTGGCAAGGGTTTTATGGCGGGCACCCAGACCCACCTGGAATTTATCCCCGAGCGCACCACCGACTTCATCTTTGCCGCGTTCTCCGAAGAATTCGGGCTGGTGGGCAATTTGCTGCTGATCGCCGGCTTTTTGTTCCTGATCTTCCGCGGGCTGGTGATTGCGCTCGACGCGCCCACGCTGTTTTCGCGGCTGCTGGCGGGGGCGGTGACCATGATTTTTTTCACCTACGCCTTCGTCAACATGGGCATGGTCAGCGGCATCCTGCCGGTGGTGGGTGTGCCGCTGCCTTTCATCAGTTATGGCGGCACGGCCATGGTGACGCTGGGCATGGGCCTGGGCATCCTGATGTCGATCTCCAAATCGCGGCGCTTGATGCAGACCTAGGGGCAGAGCACCCCTCGGCCTGCACCGGCACGGCCCCGCGCCTAAAATGGCCCGATGATCTCCCGCGAACCCACCATCGAACGCCTTGCCATTGCCCAGCGCCTGTTGCTGGAGCCTTTTGGTTTGGATGAATCCCACCTGACCCGTGCCCTGAACGAAATCCGTGCACACAAGGTCGATGATGCGGACCTGTACTTTCAGTACACCCGCAGCGAGGGCTGGAGCCTGGAAGAAGGCATCGTTAAAACCGGCTCGTTCAGCATCGACCAGGGCGTAGGGGTGCGTGCCGTCAGCGGCGAGAAAACCGCGTTTGCCTATTCCGACGACATCTCTGAAGCCTCTTTGCTCGATGCTGCCCGTACTGTGCGGTCTATTTCGGCTGCAACGCAATCAGGCCGTGCGCGGGTAGCTTCTAAAAAGATAGCAAAAAGCCGTTCCTTGTACGCCGGGCTGGACCCGATTGCGTCGCTCGACAGCACGGCCAAGGTCAAGCTGCTGGCCAAGGTGGACCAGCTTGCCCGCGCCAAGGACACCCGTGTAGCCCAGGTCATGGCGGGGCTGGCCGGTGAATACGACGTGGTGCTGGTGGCGCGCGCCGATGGCACGCTGGCAGCCGATGTGCGCCCGCTGGTGCGTTTGTCGGTCACCGTGATTGTTGAGCAGAACGGCCGCCGCGAGATGGGCTCGGCCGGCGGCGGCGGGCGCTTTGGCCTCGCGTATTTTGACGATGCCCAAATCGCCAAATACGTGGACGACGCCGTGCGCTCGGCGCTGGTCAACCTCGACTCGCGCCCCGCACCCGCGGGCGAAATGACCGTGGTGCTGGGCTCGGGCTGGCCTGGCATCCTGCTGCACGAAGCGGTGGGCCATGGCCTGGAAGGCGACTTCAACCGCAAGGGCTCCAGCGCCTTCAGCGGCAAGATCGGCAAACGTGTGGCAGCCAAAGGTGTGACCGTACTGGACGACGGCACCATTGCCGACCGGCGCGGCTCACTCAACGTGGACGACGAAGGCAACACCAGCCAGCGCAACGTGCTGATCGAGGACGGCATCCTGAAGGGCTACATCCAGGACTCCATGAATGCCCGCCTGATGGGGGTCAAACCCACGGGTAATGGCCGCCGCGAAAGTTACGCCCATATCCCCATGCCACGCATGACCAACACCTACATGCTGGGCGGCGACAAGCAGCCTGAAGAGATTGTGGCCAGCATCAAACGCGGTCTGTATGCCACCAATTTTGGTGGCGGCCAGGTGGACATCACCTCGGGCAAATTTGTGTTCTCCGCCAGTGAAGCCTACTGGGTGGAAAACGGAAAAATCCTCTACCCCGTGAAGGGCGCGACCATTGTGGGCGCAGGCCCCGAGGCCCTCAAAAAGATCAGCATGATCGGCAACGACATGAAGCTCGACCCAGGCGTCGGCACCTGCGGCAAGGAAGGCCAGAGTGTGCCGGTGGGCGTAGGCCAGCCCACCTTGCGCATTGATGGACTGACCGTGGGCGGCACGGCTTGATCTAAGGCTATGTAATTTGACTGTGCTACATTCCGCTCCTATGCAAGTTCGCAGCGCTTTCTATTTTTACTTTTGGTTCTCAGTCCCCGGCGGACGAGAGGCAACTGCATAGACGCACGAACCTCATTCGACAACCGCCGCAGCTGAAAAGCCCGGCGGTTTTTTTGTACCTGAAATATGCACACCCCCAGGCTTCGCTTCGCTCTCGCCAACCCCCTTGTAGGGGGCGCACCCAGTGGCCTGGCAAAGCCAGTTCCACGGGTGCCCTGGAAGAGGCATGCGCGCCGCGTGCATGCTTCGGTGATATTGCTCCCTTTCTCTCTCAAACCTTTCCCTCACGAAAATCAGGAGTTTCTTGTATGAATGCACAAGCCAGCCACACCAGCGATACCTGGTACCGCGACGTCGAAAAAACCGGACTCACCGACGACGAACGTATCAAGGACATCACCGTGCTGCCGCCTCCTGAACATCTCATCCGCTTCTTCCCGATCCAGGGAACCGCTGTGGAGTCGCTGATTGCGACCACCCGCCAGAACATCCACAACATCATGGCCGGCACCGACGACCGGCTGCTGGTGGTGATTGGCCCCTGCTCCATCCACGACCCCCATGCCGCACTCGACTACGCCCGCCGCCTGAAGGACGTGCGTGCGCAGTACGCAGGCACGCTGGAGATCGTGATGCGGGTGTACTTCGAAAAGCCCCGCACCACGGTCGGCTGGAAGGGCCTGATCAACGACCCGTACCTGGACGAGAGCTACCGCATCGACGAAGGCCTGCGCATCGCGCGCCAGCTGCTGATCGACATCAACCGCATCGGCCTGCCCGCGGGCAGCGAGTTCCTGGACGTGATTTCGCCCCAGTACATCGGTGACCTGATCAGCTGGGGCGCGATTGGTGCGCGCACGACGGAGAGCCAGGTGCACCGTGAGCTGGCATCGGGTCTGTCGGCCCCCATCGGCTTCAAGAACGGCACCGACGGCAACATCCGCATCGCCACTGACGCGATCCAGGCCGCAGCGCGTGGTCACCACTTCCTGTCGGTCCACAAGAATGGCCAGGTCGCCATCGTGCAAACCAACGGCAACAAGGACTGCCACGTGATCCTGCGCGGCGGCAAGGCCCCCAACTACGACGCGGCCAGCGTGGCTGCGGCCTGCAAGGACCTGGAAGCGGCCAAACTGCCTGCCACATTGATGGTCGATTGCAGCCACGCCAACAGCAGCAAGCAGCACCAGAAACAGATCGAAGTGGCCCAGGACATCGCCACCCAGATCGCGGGCGGCAGCAAGAGTGTGTTTGGTGTGATGGTCGAGAGCCACCTGACTGCAGGTGCCCAGAAATTCACGCCTGGCAAGGACGAGATTGCGGGCCTGGAATATGGCAAAAGTATCACCGACGCCTGTATTGGCTGGGATGACTCGCTGGCGGTCCTGGATACCCTGTCGAAAGCCGTGGTGCAGCGGCGCGGCTGATCTTTAAGAGAGAAATAGGGCTGGTGCGCAGGCGTAGCCTGCGCATGCAGCTATAAAAAATATAGTAAATTAGGAGCGACTGCGCAGGGCGCCCAGCAGCTTCTCGTGGACAGCCCCAAACCCGCCGTTGCTCATACACACGATATGGTCGCCGTTGCGTGCAGCGGCGGTGACCTGGGTGATAAGGGGCTCCAGCGTGTTCACCACCTGCACTCTGTCACCGAGTGGAGCCAGCGCAGCAGCGGCGTCCCAGTCCAGCCCGGCGCTGTGGCAGAACGACAGGTCGGCAGCTTCCAGGCTCCACGGCAGCTGGGCCGCCATGGTGCCGAGTTTCATGGTGTTGGAGCGGGGCTCGAACACGGCCAGGATACGTGCCGTCTGCTGGCCGTCTGCGTCGAGCTTGCGGCGCAGGCCGTCAAGGGTGGTGCGGATGGCGGTGGGGTGGTGGGCGAAGTCGTCGTAGACGGTGATGCCTCCGTTCACTGTTCCCACCACGCCGCGCACTTCCATGCGGCGTTTGGCGTTCTGAAAGTCGCCCAGCGCCCGCGCCGCGTCGGCCGGGGCCACTCCCACGTGGTCGGCTGCGGCGATGGCCGCCAGCGCATTGAGCTGGTTGTGCACACCCGTCATGCCCCAGCGCACGGTGGCCACGGGCGCACCGCGCTGCAGCACCGTGAAGTCATGCGGCTCACCGACGGCGGAGAAGTCACTCACCGCTGCGCCAAAACTGCGCACCTCACTCCAACAGCCTTGCGCCAGCACCCGGGTCAGGCTTTCTTCCAGCCCGTTCACAACAACACGGCCCGCCCCGTGTGCTCCCGTTCCGGGCACGGTGCGCACAAGATGGTGAAATTGGCGTTCGATAGCGGCAAGATCATCAAAGATGTCAGCGTGGTCGAATTCCAGGTTGTTCAGCACGGCCGTGCGGGGGCGGTAGTGCACAAACTTGCTGCGTTTGTCGAAAAAGGCGGTGTCGTATTCGTCGGCCTCGATCACGAATGGGCCGCGGGGTGGCTGTGCCCCCTGCTCCGTGTCCCCCGCCCGCTTCGCGTTCTCCTCCTTGACCTGCGCAGGCGGCACAGCCACCCCGCTACCACCGAGGCGGGCAGAGATGTCGAAATTCAAGGGCACGCCGCCGATCAGGAAGCCTGGCTGCAATCCTGCTGATTCCAGCACCCAGGCCAGCATCGAGGTGGTGCTGGTTTTGCCGTGGGTGCCAGCCACCGCCATCACATGGCGGCCCTGCAGCACATGTTCACTGAGCCACTGCGGCCCGCTGGTGTAGGGCAGGCCCGCGTCGAGGATGGCCTCCATCAGCGGGAATTTGGGCGTGCCATCGGGCAGGCGTGCGCGGCTGACCACGTTGCCGATCACAAACATGTCGGGTTTGAATGCCAGCTGGTCAGCCCCAAAACCTTCCACCAGGTTAATGCCCAGCGCCCGGAGCTGGTCACTCATCGGGGGGTAGACGCCGGTGTCGCAGCCGGTGACGGTGTGGCCCGCTTCGCGCGCCAGTGCGGCCACGCCACCCATAAAAGTGCCGCAGATGCCGAGTATGTGAATGTGCATGCGCGGATTTTACGGGGTTTGCAAGCCTATTCAGGCTCTGGCGCAGTAGGTACGGGCGCATTGCGCTACTAAAAACGTAGCTGTTTGTGCAAGGCCTGCCGGGCGTATCACCCTGCGTGTGCCGCGTATTTGGCGCGCCTGTGTGCCAAAAGCGCGGACAATGCCCCTCAAGAGAACCGCATGGACACGCTTAAATCTGAAATCGCCGCTGTGGCTGCCCGTCTGGTGGTGGAGGAGGGGCAGGAGTATGCCCAGGCCAAACACCGGGCGCTGAAGCAGCTGGGTTTGCCCGCGCGTACGGCCTTGCCGGACAACGCCCTGGTCGAGGCGTCGGTGCGTGAATACATCGACCTGTTCTGTGGCGACACCCAGCCGCAGGAATTACATGCCCTGCGGTCGTTGGCGCTGGTCTGGATGGAGCGTATGGCGGTATTTCGCCCGCACCTGACCGGTGCGGTATGGCATGGAACGGCCACGCGTCGGTCCGACATTTACATCCAGTTGTTTTGTGATGACTGCAAATCGGCGGAAATTGCCTTGATTGACCACCACGTTGATTACGAACCCCAGACGGTGCGTGGTTTCCATGGCGGAGACGTGGAGGCTTTGACGGTGGGTGCGCGCAGCACTGCATTGGGCGAGGTGGTGGGGTTGCACTTCATGGTGTACGACCTGGACGATGTGCGTGGGGCACTGAAGCCCGACAGCCAAGGCCGGGTTCCCCGGGGGGATACCACGGCAGTGCGCCGTTTGCTGGATACTCCCGGTTCCTGATTTGAATATATGGCTGAAAAACCTTTAACTGCTCCCATGTCTGCTGCATCTCCGTCTAGTTCGGGGCGGCGCGCCCTTGTGTGGGGCGCAGCCGCAGCGGCCGGTTTGGCGGGGGCGGGGGTCGCTTGGTGGCGTTTTCAGCCCCATGGCAGCTCCAGTGAGGCCAGTGCTGCGCTGGATGCATTCTGGGCTTTGTCGCTGGATACGCCCGATGGGGTACCTATGCCCATGCAGGCGTTCCGGGGTTCGCCGCTGGTGGTCAACTTCTGGGCCACCTGGTGCCCGCCGTGCGTAGAAGAAATGCCGTTACTGGATTCTTTCTATCGCGAAAACAAGTCTAAAAGCTGGCAAGTGTTAGGTGTTGCGGTGGATCAGCCTTCTGCTGTGCGCCGTTTTATGCAAAAAACACCGGTCAGCTACCCGATTGGTATGGCGGGTATGGGGGGTACAGAGTTGTCCAAGTCGCTGGGCAATCTGGCGGGTGGATTGCCCTTCACGGTGGTGGTGCACCCGAATGGAAATGTCATGCACCGTAAAATAGGGCAAGTGACCCCGCAAAACCTGGCGGAATGGGTGGGCGGCATCTGAGGCTGCCCTCGGCGATTACATCCCAGAAATTTGGGTGTCAAATTTCTAAAACCATTTAAAAATCATCATCGGCGGCGAATTTGAGGTAAATTCGCGCATCAATTTGTTTCTGGCTGATGGAGTTCCTATGGATTTACGCAAACTCAAGACCCTGATCGATCTGGTATCAGAGTCCAACGTCTCTGAACTTGAAATCACCGAGGCCGAAGGCAAGGTTCGAATCGTCAAGGGTGGTGGTGCTGTAGTTCAGCAGTTCGCAGCACCTTTGGATGCACCTGTTGCGGCGCAGGCACCTGTGGCTGCAGCAGCACCTGCTGCCCCAGCTGCTGAAGCTGCACCTGCAGGCCATGTCGTCAAGTCGCCCATGGTGGGCACGTTCTACCGTTCGTCCAGCCCGGGTGCTGCTTCCTTCGTGGAAGTGGGAAGCCAGGTCAAGGTGGGTGACACGGTGTGCATCATCGAGGCCATGAAGATTCTGAATGAGATCGAAGCCGACAAGGCGGGCACGGTGAAGCAGATCCTGGGAGAAAATGGCCAGGCTGTGGAGTACGGCCAGCCGCTGTTTGTCATCGAATAAGTGGTGTTTGTCGCTTATGTTTAAAAAGATACTTGTAGCCAACCGGGGGGAGATCGCCCTCCGTATCCAGCGGGCCTGTCGCGAACTCGGCATCAAGGCCGTGATGGTGTATTCCGAAGCCGACCGCGAGGCCAAGTACGTCAAGTTGGCGGAAGAGGCCGTGTGTATCGGCCCCGCCCCCTCGGGCCAGAGTTACCTGAGCATGCCGGCCATCATTTCGGCCGCCGAGGTGACGGATGCTGAAGCCATCCACCCTGGGTACGGCTTTTTGAGCGAAAACGCCAATTTTGCCGAGCGTGTGGAACAGAGCGGTTTCCAGTTCATCGGCCCCACGCCCGAGTCGATCCGCATCATGGGCGACAAGGTCTCGGCCAAACAGGCCATGATCAAGGCCGGTGTGCCGTGTGTGCCGGGGTCCGAAGGTGAATTGCCGGACGATCCGGTGCAGATCCGCCGTATCGCCAAGTCGATCGGTTACCCCGTCATCATCAAGGCTGCAGGCGGCGGCGGCGGTCGTGGTATGCGTGTGGTGCACACCGAGGCGGCACTGGTCAACGCTGTGCAGATGACCAAGTCCGAGGCGGGCACCGCCTTTGGCAACCCGGCGGTGTACATGGAGAAATACCTCCAGAACCCACGCCATGTTGAAATCCAGATACTGGCCGACAAACACCGCAATGCGGTGTACTTGGGTGAACGCGACTGCTCCATGCAACGCCGCCACCAGAAGGTGATTGAAGAGGCCCCAGCGCCCGGTATCCCACGCAAACTCATCGAACGGATTGGTGAGCGCTGTGTCGCGGCCTGCAAGAAGATCGGTTACCGCGGTGCGGGCACGTTCGAGTTTCTGTACGAAAACGGCGAGTTCTATTTCATTGAAATGAACACCCGCGTGCAGGTGGAGCACCCCGTCACCGAGTGGATTACCGGTGTGGACATCGTCAAGACGCAGATCATGGTGGCGGCAGGCGTAAAGCTGCCCTTCACCCAGCGCCAAGTCACGATCAAGGGCCATGCCATCGAGTGCCGCATCAACGCCGAGGACGCGTGGAAGTTCACGCCGTCGCCGGGGCGTATTACCACCTGGCACATGCCCGGTGGTCCAGGTGTGCGTGTGGACTCCCACTGCTACACCAACTACTTCATTCCGCCGAACTACGACTCGATGATCGGCAAGTTGATTGTGTATGGGGATACCCGCGAAGAGGCCCTGGCCCGCATGCGCACTGCGCTGCTGGAAACGGCGATTGAGGGCATCAGCACCAACATCCCCTTGCACCGCGAGTTGATGGTGGATGCCAAGTTCATGGCCGGTGGTACCAACATCCACTACCTTGAAGAGTGGCTGTCGCAGCACAAGCGCTGAACTGGAAGCACGGAACCTGATGTTTGAACTGAGCCTGTTATGCCCTGAAGACCGTGTGGAGGTCGTCAGTGATGCGCTGGATGCGCTGGATGCCTTGAGCGTGAGTGTGGAAGACGCGGATGCACAAACGGAGGCCGAGCAGGCCCTGTTTGGCGAGCCGGGTATGCCACCCCCCAAGGACGGCTGGCAGCGGTCGCGTATGTTGGCCCTGTTCCCTGATGAGGCCACCGCACGCGCAGCCGCAACACTGCTGGCTGCGCAGGACTTCTTTGGTAACTGCCACATCCTGGGTGCGGCCGAGGTGCCGGACCAGGACTGGGTGCGCCTGACGCAGTCCCAGTTCACGCCAGTGGAGATCACGCCCGAGTTCTGGATCGTGCCCACCTGGCACGAGCCACCAGCCCAGGCCCGCCAAACCATCCGCCTGGACCCCGGTCTGGCTTTTGGCACGGGAACCCACCCGACCACCCGCATGTGCCTGCGCTGGATTGCGCGCCGCGCCACCACGCAGCCACTGGGCCGTGTGCTGGACTACGGCTGTGGCTCCGGCATTCTGGCCATTGGTGCTGCCAAATTTGGGGCTCCCGACATCGATGCCGTGGACATTGACCCGGCTGCAGTGGAATCCACAGAGCTGAATGCGCAGGCCAACGCGGTGCAATTACATGCAGGACTGCCAGACAAGGCCGTGGGGCCTTACAACACCGTACTGGCCAACATCCTGGCCAGCCCTTTGCAGGTGCTGGCGCCGCTCCTGTGTGCCCACGTGGCGGCAGGGGGCTCGCTGGTGTTGGCGGGCATTTTGGAGCGGCAGGCCGATGAGCTGAAAGCTGCTTATGCGCCTTGGCTGGCATTGAACGTGTCCGACAGCGAAGACGGCTGGATTCTCATGACCGCGCAGGCCTGAGCGCCTGAAAAGACAGGGCTTACGGCTCGTGCAGCCGCGCCAGCTGTCAGGATGCTGCTGCTGCGACGGGGGCACATCTCATTCATTGGATTGCATAGCCGCTGTGGCCCCTACAATCTGATGCACATGAGCCTGATCACACGCTGCACCGCCTGCGGAACGCTGTTCAAAGTTGTTCCCGACCAACTCAAGATGGGGGATGGTTGGGTGCGTTGTGGCCACTGCGCCGAAGTGTTCGACGCGTCGGCCCACCTGCAGACGCCTGCGGCCTTGCCAGAAGTTCTGCCATTGGTCGTTGCAACCCCTGATGCACCAGACGTTGTTCGTACCCCTGCCGACACCCTGTTGGACGAGGGGATAGCAGCCGATGAGTCCGCCCCGGGCTTTGCTACCGATGTGGTTCAGCCTTGGGGCAGCTCGGTAGAAGAGGAGGCGCTGGCAGAGCCATCGGCAGCGGGCCATGACCCCCATGCTGACCCCGTTGCGCCCCCACCTGAAGCCCAGGAAGACGACACGCCCTCCGCTTTGTTGTTACACACGGCCACCCATGATGGGGTGGAGGATGCGGATGCTGTGGTGGTGGAGCGCGCTGCCACTGAGGCGGTCAGTCCTGAAGAGGCGGAAGCCGCGCCCCCTGGTGCATCGGACTTCTCTTTTGTACGCCAGGCCGAGCGCCAGGCGTTCTGGCGGCGGCCCTTTGTGCGCTGGCTGCTCCTGTTTGTCTGCCTGGGGTTGTTGGGTGTTTTGGGGTTTCAGGCGGCTGTACAGCACCGCAACGACATTGCCGCACGTGTTCCGGCTCTGCGCCCCGTGTTGGAGGCGGTATGCCAGCGCCTGGGGTGTGAGGTGTCTGCACGTCGGCACATCGAATCGGTGGTCATCGACAGTTCATCGTTCAACAAGGGCCGTGGTGACACGTACCAGCTGGGTCTCACGCTCAAGAACACGGCGACCACGGTGCTGGCAACCCCTTCCATCGAGCTGACGCTGACCGACGTACAAGACCAGGCGATCCTGCGGCGCGTGCTGCAGCCTGCCGATCTGGGAGTCGCCCCAGAATTGCCGGCCCAAGGGGATGCCACCGTCTCTTTGCCGATTGGGGTGGCCGGTGAGGCAGGCAGTGCGCGTATCGCAGGGTACCGCTTGCTGGCTTTTTACCCCTGACTTTTTAACTTTCACAGTCTGATTTTTTATGGCAGTTGTAATCTGCGGGTCCCTGGCCTTTGACACCATCATGAATTTCGAGGGTCGGTTTGCCGAGCAGATCCTGCCCGACCAGCTGCACATCCTGAATGTGTCTTTTCTGGTGCCAACTTTGCGGCGCGATTTTGGCGGCTGTGCTGGCAATATTGCCTACAGCCTGAAGCTGCTGGGGGGCACACCTTTGCCCATGGCCACGGTAGGCAGCGACGGCGACAGCTACCTGGAGCGCCTGCAATCGCTGCAGATCAGCACCGAGTTTGTCCATGCCGTGCCGGACAGCTTCACGGCCCAGGCCATGATCATGACGGACCGGGACAACAACCAGATTACCGCCTTTCACCCTGGCGCAATGATGCAGGCCCACGTCACACCGGTTGTGGCACGTAAGGACATCACCCTGGGCATCATTTCGCCGGACGGACGTGATGCGATGCTGCAGCATGCCGAGCAGTTCAGTGCTGCCGGTATTCCGTTTGTTTTTGATCCCGGCCAAGGCTTGCCGATGTTCAACGGCGAGGAGTTGACCCGGTTTGTTGCACTGTCAACCTGGGTCACTGTCAACGACTACGAAGGCCAAATGCTGAGTGACCGGACGGGCCTGGATTTCGCCGAAATTTCGCGCCGTGTTCAGGGCCTGGTGGTGACCTTGGGGGCAGATGGCTGTGATGTCTGGGTCGGCGGCGTGTGCGAACGGGTGCCGCCCGTGGTTGCTGATGCCGTGGTGGATCCCACCGGCTGCGGAGATGCCTGGAGAGGCGCATTACTTTTCGGCCTGGAGCAGGGTTGGGACTTGGTGCGTTGTGCCGTGCTGGGCAACCAGGTGGGTGCTCGCAAGATCGCCCAACGGGGGCCTCAGAACTACACACTGCGCTGACCCACCAGCCTTGACGTTGTCCGAGCGTACGGCAGAGGTTAAAAGGCCATGCACCCGCACCATCTGGAGTAGGGCGTAAAAAAAGCCCGGTGTCTTTCGACATCGGGCTCAGGGTTGGCCACTTGGCAGTGGTCAGGGTTTGGTGCCCGTGGGAAACGGCCAGGCAGCTTGCGGGTTCAGGGCAGTCTTGGCAGCTGCGGCAGGAGGAGCCTTGGGGGCAGGCTTCTTGGCGGCTTTTTTGGCAGCAGCTTTCTTGGCTGGGGCTGCAGCGGCCTTCTTCGCAGCAGGAGCTGCCTTCTTGGCTGGAGCGGCCGCTTTTTTGGCGGGCGCAGCGGCCTTCTTGGCGACTACCTTCTTCGCAGGTGCGGCGGCCTTTTTGGCGGGTGCAGCTTTCTTCGCTGGCACAGCCTTCTTGGCAGCTACCTTTTTGGCTGGAGCGGCCGCTTTTTTGGCGGGCGCAGCGGCCTTCTTGGCGACTACCTTCTTCGCAGGTGCCGCAGCTTTTTTGGCCGGTGCGGCCTTCTTCACGGGTGCAGCCTTCTTAGCGGCTGGTTTTTTTGCAGTTGCCATTTGTATTCTCCTTGATCACATTGCAAAGAGCACTTTGCGCACGTTGGAATGCACAAAGCGATGCATGGTGCTGGACGCTTGCCCAGCACCATGAACGCGGAAACACCCACCATGCCCATGCTCTGAGGCAGGGTGCAGGGTGGGTGTGGTTTGAAAGCCCATGGGAGTCAAGTAAGGATCAATCCCATGACAGTGCGCCACCCGATTGGTATTCGATGACGCGGGTCTCGAAGAAATTGCGTTCTTTCTTCAGGTCGATCATCTCGCTCATCCAGGGGAACGGATTCTCTTCATTGGGGAACAATGTCTCCAGGCCAATCTGCTGCGCGCGCCGGTTGGCGATGTAGCGCAGGTAACCCTTGAACATGGACGCATTCATGCCCAGCACACCACGTGGCATGGTGTCTTCGGCGTACCGGTATTCCAGCTCCACAGCCTTCATGAAGATCTCTTTGATCTCGGCCTTGAACTCGGGGGTCCAGAGGTGCGGGTTTTCGAGCTTCAGCTGGTTGATCAGGTCGATGCCGAAATTGCAGTGCATCGACTCGTCGCGCAGGATGTACTGGTATTGCTCGGCCGCACCGGTCATCTTGTTCTGGCGACCCAGCGCCAGAATTTGCGTGAAGCCGACGTAGAAGAACAGGCCTTCCATCAGACAGGCAAAAACGATCAGCGACTTGAGCAAGGTCTGGTCGGTTTCGAACGTACCGGTATGGAAGTTGGGGTCCATGATCGCCTCGATGTAGGGGATCAGGAACTCATCCTTGTCGCGGATGGACGGGACTTCCAGGTAGGCGCTGAAGATCTCGCCTTCGTCGAGGCCCAGGGATTCAACGATGTACTGGTAGGCGTGGGTGTGGATCGCTTCTTCAAAGGCCTGGCGCAGCAGGAACTGGCGGCATTCGGGCGCAGTGATATGGCGGTAGGTGCCCAGCACGATGTTGTTGGCGGCCAGCGAGTCAGCCGTGGTGAAGAAACCGAGGTTGCGCTTGATGATGCGGCGCTCGTCTTCGGTCAGACCGTTCGGGTCTTTCCACAACGCGATGTCGCGCGTCATGTTCACTTCTTGCGGCATCCAGTGGTTGGCGCACGAGGCGAGGTACTTTTCCCACGCCCATTTGTACTTGAACGGCACCAACTGGTTGACATCAGTCTGGCCGTTGATGATGCGTTTGTCTGCGGCGTTGATGCGGCGTTGTTCCGACACCAGTGGCGCGGCTTTGGCGGCTGCGGCAGCCAGTGGACTTCCCTCGCGAAATGCAGGGGCAGCGGGTTGAATGGAGGTGGTGTTGAACGCCATGGACACAGGCGCCAGAGTTGGCTCTGCCTTGCGGTCATGGGGCAAACCGCTGTCCAGATTTTTCGGCGATGAGGGCTTGACTTCTTCGTCCCAGGTCAACATAGATTTTCCAATGTTCGGATTATGAAAGCAGCCATGTGAAATGAAAAGAGTTCATGCACATTGCTGCTGTAATTTGTTGCTCTAGGGCATCGCATTTTTGGTAACTACTCACCCCCAGGCTTCGCGCACTGCGTGTCGCTACTCCTCCCCCCTTGCAGGGGGCGACACCAGCGGCCTGGCAAAGCCAGTTCCACGGTGTCTGCTTGATGGTTTGCGCTCGCTTCATGCTGTGGGATGAAGTGAGTTGAATAGTCACCATTTTTAGATATGCAATGCCCCGCTGCAGATGCTTGTGCTGCGCTTACTGGCAAGCCTCACAACCGGGGTCGTCAATGGCGCAGAACTTGATGTCGGTGGCGGGCAGTTCTGCGGCCTGCGCTTGTGCTGCAGCGGCGGCTGCATCGAGTGCGTTGAAGGTGGATTTGCCAGCCTGTGCGTGGGCCGATTCACTGCCGGAAGACACCGCATTCATGCGGCCTGCGGCCACGGTGGATTTCTCTGCGTGGGTGGCACTTTGGGTGCGCAGGTAGTAGGTGGTTTTCAGCCCACGCAGCCATGCCAGCTTGTAGGTGTCGTCGAGTTTTTTGCCCGATGCGCCGGCCATGTAGATGTTGAGCGACTGGGCCTGGTCAATCCACTTCTGGCGGCGTGCAGCAGCTTCGACCAGCCAGGTGGTTTCGACTTCAAACGCGGTGGAGTACAGCGCCTTGATGTCCTGTGGCACACGGTCGATCGGGCGCAGTGAGCCGTCGAAGTGTTTCAGGTCCATCACCATCACGTCGTCCCACAGGCCAAGGCGTTTCAGGTCGTGTACGAGTGCGCCGTTGATGACGGTGAATTCGCCCGACAGGTTGGACTTGACCGACAGGTTGCCGAAGCAGGGTTCGATCGATGCGTCCACACCAATGATGTTTGAGATGGTGGCTGTGGGGGCAATCGCCACGCAGTTGGAGTTGCGCATGCCATCGGTGGCAATCTTCTTGCGCAGGGCATCCCAGTCCAAGGTGGAGGAGCGGTCCACTTCAACATACCCACCACGTGCTTCGGCCAGCATGTCGAGGGTGTCGAAGGGCAGGATGCCCTGGTCCCACAGCGAACCGCGGTAGCTGGTGTACTTGCCGCGCTCGCGGGCCAGCTCGCTGGAGGCCCAGTAGGCGTAGTAGCAGATTGCTTCCATCGACTGGTCGGCAAACTCCACCGCTTCTTGCGATGCATACGGCGTACGCAGCGCATACAGCGCGTCCTGGAAGCCCATCAGGCCCAGGCCCACGGGGCGGTGGCGCAGGTTGGAGTCACGCGCCTTCTTGACGGCGTAGTAGTTGATGTCGATCACGTTGTCCAGCATCCGCATGGCCGTGGTGATGGTCTTCTTGAGCTTGTCGTGGTCTACCGCGCCATCTTTCAGATGCTGCAGAAGGTTGATGGAGCCCAGGTTGCAAACTGCTGTTTCAGTGTCGCTGGTGTTGAGCGTGATTTCCGTGCACAGGTTCGACGAGTGCACCACACCAGCGTGCTGCTGCGGGCTGCGCACGTTGCAGGCGTCCTTGAAGGTGATCCAGGGGTGGCCGGTCTCAAACAGCATGGTCAGCATCTTGCGCCACAGGTCGCTGGCTTGCACGGTGCGCGACGGCTTCAGATCGCCGCGTGCGGCTTTTTCTTCGTAGGCGACATAAGCCTTTTCGAAGTCGGCGCCGAACAGGTCGTGCAGGTCGGGCACGTTGTTGGGCGAGAACAGCGTCCAGGTGCCCTTTTCCATCACGCGGCGCATGAACAGGTCGGGAATCCAGTTGGCCGTGTTCATGTCGTGGGTGCGGCGGCGGTCGTCGCCGGTGTTCTTGCGCAGCTCCAGGAATTCTTCGATGTCCAGATGCCAGCTTTCCAGGTAGGTACACACCGCACCCTTGCGTTTGCCGCCCTGGTTCACGGCCACAGCCGTGTCGTTCACCACCTTCAGGAACGGCACCACGCCTTGTGACTCACCGTTGGTGCCCTTGATGTGGCTGCCCAAAGCGCGCACACGGGTCCAGTCGTTGCCCAGGCCGCCCGCAAACTTGGACAGCAAGGCGTTTTCCTTGATGGACTCGTAGATGCCGTCCAGGTGGTCGGGCACGGTGGTCAGGTAGCAACTGGACAGCTGCGAACGCAGCGTGCCGCTGTTGAACAGCGTGGGGGTGCTCGACATGAAGTCGAACGAAGACAGCACTTCGTAAAACTCGATGGCGCGGGCTTCGCGGTCCACCTCGTTCAGCGACAGGCCCATGGCCACCCGCATGAAGAAGGCCTGGGGCAGCTCGATGCGGGTCTTCTTGACGTGCAGGAAGTAGCGGTCGTACAGCGTTTGCAGGCCCAGGTAGTCGAATTGCTGGTCGCGCTCGGCCTTCAGGGCCGCGCCCAGGCGGGCCAGGTCGAACTGCTGCAGGCGCTCGTCCAGCAGCTCGGCTTCCACGCCACGTTGGATGAACTGTGGGAAGTAGTCTGCGTAGGCCGGGCCCATGTCGGCGGGGGCTACTTCGCGGCCCAGCACTTCCTTGACGATGGTGTGCAGCAGCAGGCGTGCGGTGGCGTAGGTGTAGTCCGGGTCTTTTTCGATCAACGTACGCGCGGCCAGGATGGATGCCTTGTAGACCTCGTCCATGGGCACACCGTCGTAGAGGTTGCGCATGGTTTCTGCCAGGATCGGGGCGGCCTTGACGTCCGCACCCAAACCAGAGCAGGCCGATTCGATCAGGCCTTGGAGGTCGTTCAGATCCAGTGCCACACGTTGGCCACCGTCCAACACATGCAGAACAGGGGCGGGTGGGGCGGCTTGCTCCACCTGGCGGGCACGTTCCTGGGTGCGGCGTTCGCGGTACAGCACGTAGGCACGGGCGATTTCGTGGTGGCCGCCGCGCATCAGGCCCAACTCGACCTGGTCTTGTACGTCTTCAATATGGAAGGTGCCACCACCGGGGCGCGAACGCACCATGGCACGCACCACACCCTGGGTCAGGCCGTCCACCGTCTCGCGTACGCTGGCCGAGGCTGCGCCCTGGGTGCCGTGTACGGCCAGGAAAGCCTTCATCATGGCCACGGCAATCTTCTGTGGCTCGAACGGCACCACCGCGCCATTGCGGCGAATGATCTGGTAGTGCGACAGCGCGCCCGGCACGGCGGCGGCAGCCGATACGGCTTCAGGGGCGGTGGAGGGGTAACCCACGCTGGACGCGGTGGGGGTGGACGTTGCAGTTTGCATGGTTCCTCTTTCTAGAAATGGCCACCGCACACCGGTAAAACGGGAGGCGGTGGCATAAAAACGGTGGTTTTGGAGGTGCCCCTGCTGGGGCGACCGAACTCTATATCTGGTGTGCGGGCTCCATTCTGAGACACTACAGGTAGTGTTTAGGGTGCAGTTACACCAAGATTATTTTTTGCTTGGAAGGGTCAAGATGCCGCATATCCCGAAGCCATTGGCTGGTGGGCTTTTAGGGGTCTGCACGATGGCAGGGCGCGGCTTTCCAGCGTTTTTGGCCTGCAAAGCCGCGCCGTATGGGGGCTGCGGTTTTGCAAAAAAATGCAAGGCGCGGATTATGCCGGGAAAACCCCAGTCGGCCAGGGCAGGATCCGGCGCAGGGCGGCCCAATCAAAGCCTGGTCCGGGGTCGGCCTTGCGGCCTGGTGCGATGTGTTCGTGGCCAGCAACGTACTGCAGCGGGTACTGCTGTGCCATGGCGGGCAGCAGGCTGCCCAGAGCCTCGTACTGGGCCGGCTCGAACAGGTCGCCTTCCAGGCCTTCGAGTTCAATGCCGATCGAATCGTCGTTGCAGTTGTCCCGGCCCCGGTAGTGGGAGCGACCTGCGTGCCAGGCCCGGTCGTCGCAGCTGACAAACTGCCAGATGTCGCCATTGCGGCGTATAAAAAAATGGGCTGACACTTCCAGGCCGCGGATGGTGCCGAAATAGGGGTGGGCGCCCCAGTCCAGCGTATTGGTGAAAAGCTGCCGTACTTCATCGCCACCATACTGGCCCGGTGGCAGGCTGATGGAGTGCAAAACAACCAGGTCCACCACCACCCCTGCAGGGCGTGGGCCGAAGTTGGGGGACACTTCGTGGTGCGCGAAGCGGTACCAGCCCTTGTCCCACAAGGGTAATACGCCAGGTTCAGGCGGCGTCGTCATGGGCCTCGTCGTCTGCCACGCCCTGGGGAGTGGCAATGTTCAGCCGGGCGATGCGGTAGCGGATCTGCCGCAGGCTCAGGCCCAGACGGGTTGCGGCGGCGGTGCGGTTAAAGCCGGTTTCGTGCAGGGCCTTGACGAGAATTTCACGCTCCAGCTGGTCCAGATAACCCTGCAGGTCGGCAGGGGTGGCCGCCACGGAAGGGGGCGGTGGTACAACTGGAGTGGAAATGTCCTCCAGATCCTGGCGTACCGACGGGGCGAAGTCGGCCTGCAGTTCGTCCCCGTCACTCAGGGCCACGGCACGGTGCAGCAGGTTTTCCAGTTCACGCACATTGCCCTTCAGAGGATGGGCGGCCAGCTGCGTCAGCATGTGGGACGACAGCGTGGGTGTGGGCATGCCCGAGTCTTGTGCGATACGTGCCAGCAGGGCGGCGGCCAGCGCGGGCAGGTCGGCGCGGCGCTCGCGCAGCGGCGGAATGGCAATCTCGATCACGTTCAGGCGGTAATACAGGTCCTGGCGGAACTTGCCCGCCCGCACCTCGGCCGACAAATCCTTGTGGGTTGCACTGATGATGCGTACGTCCACCGTGTCCTCCACCGTGGAGCCCAGCGGCCGCACGATACGTTCCTGGATTGCCCGCAGCAGCTTCGACTGCATGGGCAGCGGCAGGTCGCCAATTTCGTCGAGAAACAGTGTGCCGCCGCGCGCCGCCTGAAAGTACCCCTCCCGGTCTGACTGGGCACCGGTGTACGAGCCCTTCTTGGCACCGAAGAATTCGGCCTCCAGCAGGTTCTCGGGGATGGCCCCGCAGTTCACGGCCACCAGTGGCCCATCGGCACGCTGGCTGTTGGCGTGGAGTGCCTGCGCCACCAGCTCCTTGCCGGTGCCCGATTCGCCGCGCACCAGCACAGGTGCCATGCCACGCGCCACCTTCACGATACGTTGCTTGACGTTGCACATCGCTTCGGACGGGCCCACCAGCCGGTCCAGCGCCGTTTCTGCCTGTGCAGGCCTGCGTAGGGCAGCGGGGGTGTTTGCCGGTGTAGTCCGCACAGAAGCAGCCGCCATCAGCGCCGGGCCTTGCACAGCGGACGCCACCACCGTGCGGAACTGCTTCAGGTCCACCGGTTTGGTCAGGTAGTCAAAGGCCCCGGCTTTGAGCGCCTCCACCGCGTTCTCGGCCGAGCCGTAGGCGGTCATCACGATGCAACGCTCTGTGCGCTGCTGCGCCTTGAGGGTGTGCAGCACCTCCAGCCCCAGGCCGTCGGGTAGCCGCATGTCGGTGATGACGGCGTCAAAACGTTTCTCCTGCAGGTACTGGCGCGCCTCGGCCAGGTCGCCTGCTGTCTCGACCCGGTACCCCTCACGCAGCAGCGTCAGCTCGTACAGCGTTCGCAGGTCGGGTTCGTCGTCAACAACAAGGATGTAGGCGGAAGGGGCGGTCATACAAGAGGGGTGTCAAAAGGCCCGTCGGCAGCGTGTGCAGTTTGTGCCGGGCGGAAGACCAACGAAAACGCATTACCTTCGACCAGCCCCCGCGCGGTGTGGCGTGGAATCCGCTGGTAGGCGATGGACGCACCATGGCGTTCACACAGCTCCCGGCAAATATACAGGCCCAGCCCGCTGGAGCGGCTCTCCGACGAGAAAAACGGCTCGAACAGGTGGCGCTCCACGGTCTTTTCCAGCGGCGGGCCGTCGCTCCATACCTGCAGGCCCGCCTGCCCGTTGGTGGCCACACCGGTGGAGATCTGCAGCGAGTCGGCGTGTTTTCCGATGTAGCGCAAGGCGTTGTCGAGCAGGTTCACCAGCACACGGCGCAGGTGGTCGCTCTCAAACACCACCACACTGTCGCTGGCTTTCAGGAATGTCTGCACGTACTGCGCGGCGTTGTTGGTCTGGGCCCAGTCGTTGAACAGTGCGGTCACGTTGTCGTCCAGCACCAGCGTGTCGCCCTCGGTCTGGCCCGCCTGGTGCCGCACGCGGGCAATGTCCAGCACTTCTTCGGCGATACGCGCCAGCCGCTGGGCGTTCTGCCGCACCATCAGTGCCAGCCGTTTCTGGCCCGGGTCGGTCAGGTCTTCGTCCATCAAGGCGTTCGCCTGCATGATGGCGGCCAGCGGGTTGCGGATTTCATGTGCCACGGCGGCCGACATACGCCCCATGGCGGCCAGTTTTTCGGTGCGCAGGCGGGCTTCCATCTCCCGCAGGTCGTGCAGGAACACCACACACAAACTCTCCGCCCCCGCCTCGCCCGTGGCGGTGAGCCGGGTGGTGGTGTGCAGCTTGCGCGGGCTTTGGTCGGCGGGGGTGATGGCAATACTGGCCCGCCGCCCCCGGCCCTCGGCAAAGGTGCGGTTGGCCTGCTCCAGCAGCGGCGCCCACGCGGGGTCGGCCGTCAGCGGGAAGTGGGGGTCGGACACCGCCGCTTCCGCGCCCAGCAGCCCCCGGGCCGACGGGTTGGCGGCGCGCACCGTGCCCTGCTGGTCCACCACCATCACCCCGTCGTCCAGGGTTTCGATCACCAGCTCGTTCACCTGGATCTGCACCTTGGCCGCCAGCTGGCTGCGCACAGCCAGCTGTTCTTCGCGCGCCAGGCGTGACGCCAGCTGGTGCACCAGGAAGGCGAGGATGAAATAGCCCGTGCCCGTGAGCGCGGCCTGCAGAAAACGCGGCGCGCCGTCCCCGGCCAAAAACGTGGCCAGCCACCACGCATCGGCCAGCAGCAGCAGCGTGATGGCCGCCGCCGTGCCCAGCGCCATCAGCAGCGAGCCCAGCACCGACGCCAGCAGCAGGGGCAGCCCAAACAGCGGTGTGTAGTTGATGCTGCCCGACTGCATCACCTGCAGGGTTGAAAACACCAGAAGATCCAGGCCAATGGTGGGCAGCCACTGGGCCCCCAGGGTGCCCTCCTGGGTGGCAGGGCGCGCCAGCGTGCGCATCAGCACCGTGGCCACCAGGTACGCCCCCCCAATACCCAGGAACAGCTGCGCCGAGCTTTGCCCCATGGCATACGACAGCACCTGCAGCAGCAGGATGGCCACGGCCAGAATCACCCGTGCCGTCATGAAGCCGTGCCACAGCCGCGCGAACGAAGCCTCTTGGGTGGGGCTGCGGACGGGCCGCTGGATACGCATGGTGGGGTGTGGCGCGGTGTGGCTAGCGCCCGGCTTTGGGTTTCTGGTGCTCAGGGCAGCAGAACACACCCGAGCGCACGGCCACCGCGTCGGTGGCTGGCAGATGGACGCCACACACCGTACAGCGCGCCATGTCCTGCAGTTGCGGCGGGGCCGGTTTACGCGCCGCCTGCTGCGCACGCAAGGCCTCGCGCCGGCTGTTGCGCCAGATCCAGACGCCCGCCAGCACTGCCAAAAGAATGAGCAGGTATTTCATAAGGAATGGTTCCCCTCCAGACTTCGCTGCGCTCTGCCAGGCCCCCTGCAGGGGGCCTGGCAGAGCCAGTTCCGCGGTGTCTGGAAGTGAGGGACGCCACAGGCGCTTCGGGGGGGGTCATCGGTTCATGCGCCACGGTGGAGCACCACTTCTAATACAAAGCGCGAGCCGACATACGCCATCAACAGCAGCAGTGATCCCGCGTACAACACCCGCACCGCCGTGCGACCGCGCCAGCCAAAACGCGAGCGGCCCAGCAGCAGCGCGGCAAACACCAGCCAGGCCAGCAGCGAGAACATGGTTTTGTGTTCCCAGCGCCAGGCGTGGCCGTACAAGGTTTCGCCAAACAGCCAGCCCGCCAGCAGCGTGGCCGTCAGCAGTACAAAACCCGCCGTGGCAAAGCGGAAGGTCAGCCGCTCCAGTGTCAGCAGCGGCAAGCTGTCGTTCGAGGTGTCGGCATGGCGGATATGCCGCTCGGCGCGCATCATTAGCCAGGCGTGCACCACCGCTGCGGCAAATAGCCCGTACGACGCAATGCCCAGCGCCAGGTGCAGCGGCAGCCAGGCCGACGCCGACACATGCAGCGGTTTGCCCGGAAAAAACAAGGCCAGCAGCACCGCCGCCGCGCCCAGCAGGGCCAGCGCCCAGCGGGCTTTGAGCAGCGGGAACACCTGGCTTTCCACCGCATACACCGTCAACACCAGCCAGGCCGTGATCGACAGCGCCGGGGCAAAACCAAACCGCGGCGAGCCACCCAGCATGCTCCAGGCCAGCGCCAGGCCATGCAACAGCCAAGCCACCAGCAGGGTGCCCTGGGCGTATTTCAAGGGCTTGCGCGACGCGGCCGCGGCCTGCAGTGCATAAGCCGCCACAGTCGCAATGCCCAGCACCACACTGACGGGGGACGCACTGGATAAAATCATGGGCACAGTTTAGCGTTTTGCTTTGCTGGCCTGAATGTAGAACACACCCGATGCGCCTGCGGCGCTCCCCCCTCAAGAGGGGGCCCTTCCTCCACTGGAACCCGACCCATGGCATCAGCCCTTACCGACAAACTCACCCGCCTCGTCAAAGAGATGCGCGGCCAGGCCCGTATCACCGAGTCCAACGTGCAGGACATGCTGCGCGAAGTGCGCATGGCCCTGCTGGAGGCCGACGTGGCGCTGCCCGTCGTGCGCGACTTCGTGGCCCGCGTCAAAGAGAAAGCACTCGGCCAGGACGTGATGGGCTCGCTCAAACCCGGCCAGGCGCTGGTGGGCATCGTCAACAAAGAGCTGGCCGCCACCATGGGCGAAGGGGTGTCCGACATCAACCTCGCCGCCCAGCCGCCCGCCGTCATCCTGATGGCCGGCCTGCAGGGCGCGGGTAAAACCACCACCACCGCCAAACTCGCCAAACACCTGATCGAAAAGCGCAAGAAAAAAGTGCTCACCGTGTCGGGCGACGTGTACCGCCCCGCAGCCATCGAACAGCTCAAGACGGTGACCAAACAGGCCGGTGCCGAATGGTTCCCCAGCACGCCGGACCAAAACCCGGTGGACATTGCCCGCGCCGCCATCGACTACGCGCGTAAACACTTCTTTGACGTGTTGATCGTTGACACCGCGGGCCGCCTGGCCATCGACGAAGTGCTGATGGCCGAAATCAAGGCCCTGCACGCGCTGCTGAACCCGGTTGAAACCCTGTTCGTTGTGGACGCCATGCAGGGCCAGGACGCGATCAACACCGCCAAAGCCTTCAAGGAAGCGCTGCCCCTCACCGGCATCATCCTGACCAAACTCGACGGTGACTCACGCGGCGGCGCAGCGCTGTCGGTGCGGCAGATCACTGGCGCGCCCATCAAGTTTGCGGGGGTCAGCGAAAAGATCGACGGCCTGGAAGTGTTCGACGCCGAACGCCACGCGGGCCGCATCCTGGGCATGGGCGACATCGTGGCCCTGGTCGAACAGGTCACCGCCGGTGTGGACATGGAAGCCGCCCAAAAGCTGGCCGCCAAGGTCAAAAGTGGCAGTGGCTTCGACCTGAACGACTTCCTGGGCCAGATCCAGCAGATGAAACAGATGGGTGGCCTGTCTAGCCTGATGGACAAACTCCCTGCCCAGATGACCGCCAAAGCCGGTCAGATGGACATGGACAAAGCCGAAAAAGACATCAAACGCAAGGAAGGCATCATCCAGAGCATGACCAAACTCGAGCGCCGCAAGCCCGAGCTGATCAAGGCCACCCGCAAAAAACGCATCGCCAACGGCGCCGGTGTGCAGGTGCAAGAAGTCAACCGCCTGCTCAAGGAGTTTGAGCAGATGCAGGACATGATGAAAAAGATGAAGGGCGGCGGCCTGATGAAAATGATGAAGAAGATGGGTGGGATGAAGGGAATGGGCGGCATGGGCGGGCCGAAGTTGCCGTTTTAGTCCGCGCGGATCTGTGCCATGCCATTGCCTTTGCGCAATCACGCCACCCGTAACGGGATTTCACGCACACGTTCTAAGATGGGCATCCCAACCCTAACCTTTTGAAAGGATTCCCATGGCCGGATGGTACGAACTGAGCAAGAGCAGCGACGGACAGTTTCGCTTTGTCCTCAAGGCAGGTAATGCAGAAACCATTCTCACCAGCGAACTCTACAAAGCCAAGGCATCGGCCGAGGCGGGCATTGCATCGGTGCAGGCCAATTGCAGTGCCGATGAGCGGTATGAACGCAAAGTGGCGGCCAATGGCAAGTTCCATTTCAACCTGAAGGCGGCCAACCACCAGGTGATTGGCAGCAGCCAGATGTATGCGTCGCAGGCCAGCAGTGAAGGTGGCATTGCCAGTGTCAAAACCAATGGCTGCACCACCACGGTCAAGGACAACACGTAAGAAGTTTTGATGGATAAATGGGCCTCTTGTGCCCATGAATACAGCGCGTAAAGCTATTGATTTGGTAGCAAAAAGGCCGACATCCCTGTCGGCCTTTTTGCATTGCGGGGTGTTCTGTCGCTCAGTCGAAGATGTCGCTCAGCCAGGACTTCTTCTTGCGGTAGTGGCCGCCGTGGTGTTTGCCGTAGTCGGAGTCTTCAAAGTCTGGCCGGCGTTGGGGGTTTGGGTACGGCTGCTGCGCGTAGGCGGGCGCGGGTGCGGGTTGCTGCACGGGGGCGGGGGCCTGGTTGGCGGCCAGTTGCACCAGTTTGTCGAGTTCGCCCCGGTCCAGCCAGACGCCTCGGCAGCTGGGGCAGTAGTCAATCTCCACACCTTGTCGGTCGGACATCAGCAGGGTGGCGTCGGGGCACACGGGGCATTTCACAGGGCTTCTCCTCAGAGGGGGTTTGACGTCATGGGGCCGGGTGGGCCACGGGCAGGTGTGACCCGGTGGCGGGGGCAGAGTTCCTGTGGGGTGGGGGCTTGTGGCACATAAAAATGGGGTGGATTTAAAGCTGTTTTGGCCTCTGTCGCCCGTCCTACATGCGCATGCAGCTATTGATTTAATAGTGAATTCAGGCGCGCAGCATTCTCATTCCTCCACGTGTATTTAAATCTAGACCGATTGGTATAAAAAATACTTTTGAGTATTTAAAATAAACTTCGGAGTTTTTTCAGCGTCTGCCGTGTGGGGGTAGTCACAGTGGATCCCATACGACTGGTGTACCTGTTTGGAGCAAAAAATGGTGACGCCCACCGGGTTCAAAGGCAACAAACAATCCCTGCCCTCCAAGCCGTGCGTGGCTTGCGGGCGCGACATGGTGTGGCGCAAAAGCTGGGCCAAAAACTGGGCCGAGGTGAAGTACTGCTCGGACGCCTGCCGCAAAGCCGCCAAGGCAAAAAATGGTTAGAAACCTGGTGATCGTGCTGGGCGACCAGCTCGACCTGCAATCCAGCGCCTTCGACGGTTTTGACCCGGCCCAAGACGCGGTGTGGATGGCCGAGGTGGCCGAGGAGTCCACCCATATCTGGTCCAGCAAGCAGCGCATCGCCCTGTTTCTGGCGGCCATGCGCCACTTTGGCCAAGCATTACGCGATGCGGGCTACCCGCTGCACTACACCCGGCTGGACCAGGCCGACAACCGGGGCAGCCTGGTCGCCGAATTGCAAATTGCTATAGAAAAACTAGCGCCTCGCGCTTGTGTAATAAGCGGTGCAGGCGATTTCCGTGTGTATAAATCCATCCAGACGGTCGCCAAACAGTCCGGCGTGCCGCTGGACGTGCGCGAAGACCGCCACTTCTACGCCACCGTGCGCCAGTTCGCCACCCACGCCCAGGGCCGCAAGTCGCTGCGTATGGAGTATTTCTACCGCGCAATGCGCCGCCGCCACGGCGTGCTGATGGATGGCGACCAGCCCACCGGCGGCCAGTGGAACTTCGACGAAGACAACCGCGAAGCCTTCGGCAAAACCGGCCCCGGCAGCGTGCCCGCCCGCACCACGTTTGCGCCCGATGCCACCACGCAGCAGGTGATAGCCCTGGTTAACACCCGCTTTGCCAGCCACCCCGGCACGCTGCACAGCTTTGCCTGGCCCGTCACCCGCGCGCAGGCGCTGCAGTCGCTGGATGCCTTCATTGCAGAGCGCCTGCCCCTGTTTGGCCGTTACCAGGATGCCCTGTGGCCGGGGGAGGCCTGGCTGTACCACTCGCACCTGTCGGCAGCGCTCAACCTCAAGCTGCTCAACCCGCGCGAGGTGGTGGCCGCCGCCGAGGCCACTTACCGGGCTGGCGCGGCCCCGCTGGCCTGCGTGGAGGGCTTTGTCCGCCAGATTCTGGGCTGGCGTGAATACGTGCGCGGCATCTACTGGACCCAGATGCCCGGCTACGCCGAACGCAACGCCCTGGATGCGCAAGAAAATCTGCCCGCCTGGTACTGGACCGGCCAGACCGACATGGCCTGCCTGCGCGATGCGATCGAACAAACCCTGGCCCACGGCTACAGCCACCACATCCAGCGCCTCATGGTCACCGGCCTGTTTGCGCTGCTGCTGGGTGTGCAGCCGCAGCAGGTGCACGCCTGGTATTTGTCGGTGTATGTGGACGCGGTGGAATGGGTGGAGCTGCCCAACACCTTAGGGATGGCGATGTATGCCGACGGTGGCCTGATGGCCAGCAAGCCCTACATCGCCACCGGCCAATACATCGCCCGCATGGGCAGCAAGCAGCACTGCGCCAGCTGCCGCTACGACCCGGCGCAGCGCGACGGTGACCGTGCCTGCCCCTACACCACGCTGTACTGGGACTTTCTGGCGCGGCACGAAAAGCGGCTGGCTGCCAACCCGCGCATGGCTTTGCAGGTGCGCAACCTGGTCCGCCTGAGCGACACCCAAAAGCAGGCCGTGGCCGAACGCGCTGCCGCCATCCGCAGTGGTGCGGTGGGGGCTATGGCCTAGGAGCCTGCGCGGCAGAAGGAGCGTCGGCTGCAAATGAGCCGCAGCGGTCCATTTTTATAGAAGCTGCGCTTTCACCGTCTTCTTGACCCATAGCGGGGCTATGGGCCTGCGAACCCGGCAAAAACTGTCCTCGCTGGGGCTCATTTTCGCTATCGACGCCTTCTGCCGCGCAGACTCCTAGGCCTTTAAGCCATCCCCCCAAGCAAAAGGCCGACATCGCTGTCGGCCTTTTTGTTTGTGCCCACCGGGCAATGTGAGGCTTATGCCGCTGCCAACCGGTGTGCATGCAGCCAGGCCCGGCGCAGCACCTTGGGCGACCAGCGCTCTTCGGGGATCAGCAAGAAGCCCTGGCTGCGCATCGCAGTGCCCAGGCCAATGTGGCTGGTCAGCACGGCCATGGGGATGGCCAGCAGCAGTGGCAGGCCGACGGGGATGAGCCAGACCAGCGCACGGGCATCGATGGCCATGATGCCCAAGCCCAGCAGGGCGATGACGGCGGTCATGGGGGCCAGGCTGCTGGCGGCGTGTTTCCAGCTCAGGGCGGTGGCTTCGCGGGGGGGCGACTTCCAGTCTAGCTTGATGCCGGTCACGGCGACCAGTACAAACAGCGAGTGGGCCAGCATGCGCACAGGCGACTGCAGCATGGCCAGGCCGCTTTCAAACACGGCGCTCTTGAGCAGGCCCAGCGTGCCGCCGTACATACGTTGTTCGCGCTTCACCAGCACGGCGACGATGCCCAGGATACGCGGCAGAAACAGCATGCTCAGTGTCCAGGCCCACAGGCCCACCAGCTCGGCGGGCAGCACGTGCCAGTTGTCAGGCGTGACGGTCTGGCCCGACAGCCAGAGCGCGGTGCCCAGGGTCATGAAGGCCAGCCACAGTGGGGCCGAAAGGTAGGACATGGCACCGGTCACAAACATGGCGCGGTGCACGCGGCTGATGCCGGGTTCGGCCATCAGGCGGCTGTTTTGCAGGTTGCCCTGGCACCAGCGGCGGTCACGCTGCAGTTCGCTCAACAGGTCTGGCGGTTGTTGTTCGTAGCTGCCGACCAGGTCGGACACCAGCCACACTTCGTAACCCGCGCGGCGCATCAGGGCGGCTTCAACAAAGTCGTGCGACATGATGCCGCCGGACATACCACCCGAGCCCTTGATGGGGGCCAGCGCGCAGTGTTCCATGAATGGTTGCACCCGGATGATGGCGTTGTGGCCCCAGTAGTGCGACTCACCCAGCTGCCAGAACTGCATGCCGAGGGTGAACAGGCGGCCGGTCATACGGCTGGCGAACTGCTGTGCGCGGGCGTGCAGGGTGACGTGGCCAATGGCCTGGGTGGCGGTCTGGATGATGCCGGCTTTGGGGTGGGCTTCCATCAGTTTGACCATGTTCGAGAGGCAGTCGCCGCTCATCACACTGTCGGCGTCCAGCACCACCATGTATTTGTAGTCTTTGCCCCAGCGGCGGCAGAAGTCGGCCACGTTGCCGGCCTTGCGGTGGCTGCGGCGGGTGCGCAGGCGGTAGTACACCTCCACCTGTGGCTGGTTGGGGCTGGCAGCGAGTGCGGCGCGCAGGTCTTCCCAGGCGGCGCGTTCGGCGGCGGCGGTTTCGGGGGTGTAGCTGTCGGACAGTACAAACACGTCGAAATGGCGGGCATTGCCCGTGGCCGCAACCGACTCACACGTGGCGCGCAGACCCGCAAACACGGTGGCCACGTCTTCGTTGCAGATCGGCATGATGATGGCGGTGCGCGCGTTGGCAGGCATGGCGTGGCCCTGCACATGGCGAACCGAGATGGCGCGTTTGTCGCCACGCAGCGCCACGTAAAAACCCATCACTGCGGTCGTGAACCCGGTGACCACCCAGGCCGACAGCAGCGCAAACAGGCCCAGCTGCGCGTACTCCACCCAGGCGTTGTCGTACTGCGGCTGCACACCCGCAAACAGGGTGGTTGCGATGGTGGTGGTCATCAGCGTGATCAGCAAAAACACCATCCTGCGGCGGCGCGCGGCGCGCACCCAGGCCATGGGGCGTTTGGCAGGGGCGTCGGCCTCCTCGCCACCGCCGCTGCGACCCGTGAGGGACATCAGCACTGCGGTGCCGATGCTGTTCCAGAAGCCGCGCCAAGGCACGGGCACCATCGAGCCCCGGTGGATGGGCGGCGCGGTGACTGCGTTGGGGTGCCGTTCGGCGCGCAAGGTGCTGCGTGCGGAAATGGGGGTGGGCTGGGTATTCATGGCAGGGTTTAGTGCAAACCCTATGCCAGCCTGAAAAACCCTTAAAAATCAAACACTTGCCGTGTTGCAGGCTGTGTTTTGGGAGTCTGGCCGCCAAATGCCCCACAAAACAGGTGTTTTTGTCGCTGTTTGGCGACAAGCTGCCGTGTGCGGGTAAAAAAACCTTTCAAAATCAAAGGCTTACACCTGTCGCTTTACGGCGACGCGTCTGTGGGGCCGGGTGCGCCATCTGCTTTGAAGAGGCCGGGCGTGAGAGCGTGTTTTTGCAGCAGGCGGTAGAACTCGGTGCGGTTGCGGTCGGCCAGGCGGGCTGCGTCGGCGGCGTTGCCGTCGGTGAGTTTGAGCAGGCCCACCAGGTATTCACGCTCGAACTTCTGTTTGGCGTCGGCGTAGTTCAGCACCTCGATCGACGGCGTGCGCAGTGCCCGCTGCACCAGTGCCAGCGGAATCAGCGGGGTGCTGGACAGCGCACACACCTGCTCCACCACGTTGTACAGCTGGCGCACATTGCCGGGCCAGGCCGCGGTGGTGAGGGCTTTCAGGGCCTCGGGCGCAAAACCCGACAGGCGTTTGCCGTATTTGGTGGCCAGTCGGCTCAGAAAATGGTTGGCCAGCAGGGCGATGTCTTCGCGCCGTTCACCCAGCGTGGGCAGCGCCAGCGTGACGACGTTGAGCCGGTAGTACAGGTCTTCCCGGAACTGGCCCGCCGCCATGGCCGACTCCAGGTCGCGGTGGGTGGCCGAGATGATGCGCACGTCCACCGGGATCGACTGGCTGGAGCCCAGCGGCCGCACCGCGCGCTCTTGCAGCACCCGCAGCAGCTTGACCTGCAAGGCGGGGGGCATGTCGCCGATTTCGTCGAGCAGCAGTGTGCCGCCGTCGGCGGTCTGGAACAAACCTTTGTGGTTGCTGCTGGCGTCGGTAAACGCGCCCTTCATGTGGCCGAACAGTTCTGATTCGAGCAGTGCCTCGGGGATGGCCCCGCAGTTCACCGCCACAAAGGGTTTTTTGGCACGCGGGCTGGCCTTGTGGATGGCGCGGGCCAGCAGCTCCTTGCCCGCGCCGCTGTCACCGCGCAGCAGCACACTCGCGTCGGACTGGGCCACCATACGGGCTTCGGCCAGCACTTCTTCCATACGTGCGGAGCGGCTGACGATCTCGCCGCGCCAGCCCTCGTCGCCCCGGCTGGCGGGGTGGGCCGAGCTGGTGGACGGGGCGCTCAGGGCCAGCGCCTGGGCAATTTTTTCCAGCAGCTCTTTGCCGTCAAAGGGTTTGGTGAGGTAACCAAACACACCGCGTGCCGTGGCCTCCACCGCGTCGGGAATGGTGCCGTGTGCGGTCAGCAAAATCACCGGCAGCGACGGGTGGCGTGCACGCACGATGTCAAACAGCGCCAGCCCGTCCTTGCCTGGCAGGCGCACGTCGCTCAGCACCAGCGAAGGCCGTTCCAGCTCCAGCTGGTTCAGCGCCGACTCGGCTGACGCCACCGCCATCACCCGGTAACCCGCAGCGGTCAGCCGCATCGAGAGCAGCCGCAGCATGTCCGGGTCGTCGTCCACCACCAGCAGGCTGGTGGCGGGGCGGAGCGTTTGGTCAGTGGTGGGCATCAGAGGCTCAGGGTTGGGGTGCGCGCTGCGGGGCGGCCGTGCCGTTGGTGCCGGGCCGGGTGGTCAGGCTGCGCTCAATCGCGCGCATGGCTTCGAGCCGGTCGTTGAGCTGGTCGATGCGGCGCTGCTGGTCGCGCAGCTGCTGGTTTTGTTTGTCCAGCTGCTCTTCCACCCGTTTTTGCTCTGCCAGCCGGGCGGCCACCAGGCGCGCCAGCGGGTGCAGCGCGCGGGCTTCTTCGGTCTGGTTGGTTAGCAGTTTCTGCACAGCGGCCTGCGCACGCGGCAGGTCGGATGCGAGGTGGGTCTGGCCCAGCGCAATGGCCAGCTGCAGGTCGTTGGCCGGCACACGCTGGCTGTCAGGAATGTCAAGCAGCCGGGTGATCTCCAGGCTCAGCTCGGTGGAGGGCAGACCGCGTGTGCGGTCGGCCCAGGCCAGCATCTGGGTGGTGGCACCGGGGGCGCGGGGCGAGAGGGGGGCGACGATTTCTGCAGGCGGCGTAGCGGCTGGTTCTGCTGCCGGTGCAGGCTTGGACAGCATGGTCGCGTCCGTCAAAGCGGTGTGCGGCGCGGGGCTTGCCGGGGTGGTCTCGGTGGTGCTGCAGGCCGCCAGCACGAAGGGGAGGGCCAGCGCCCAGGCCGCGCAGCGGGTGCGAAATCTGGGGTGTTTCACATTAATTAGCATGGGGAAGTTCGATCCGGAAATGGGCTCCGGGGTGGTGTGGCAACAGAAGCAGTTGGCCACCGTGGGCTGCAATGTACTCCTGCACGATGGACAGGCCGATACCCGTGCCACGGGCGGCGTTGGTGGGCTGGACGGCCCCCCGGTAAAACGGCTCGAAGATACGGTCGCGGTCGGCTTCAGCCACACCGGGGCCCTCGTCGTGTACGGTGATGTGCACCAGCGGGCCGGCCTGCGCCAGCTGCAGCCGGATGGTGCCGCCCGGGGGTGAAAAACGGATGGCGTTGGACAACAGGTTGGCCACGGCCGTGGCCAGTTTGTCGGCGTCCACCTGCGCCGTGACCGGCTCC
The DNA here is from genome assembly GCA_026314275.1 of Comamonadaceae bacterium AAW. Taxonomy (GTDB): domain Bacteria; phylum Pseudomonadota; class Gammaproteobacteria; order Burkholderiales; family Burkholderiaceae_C; genus JAGOEY01. The sequence goes on along the minus strand of CP111109.1, from coordinate 1,175,917 downwards.
CCTTCCACGCGCACGCGCAGGCTGTGCGCCTGCCACTGCAGGCGTTGGGCCTCGACCTGCGCGTCGAGCAGCTGGCGCAGGTCGGTTTTGGCGCGTTTGAGCTGGCGCGCCTCGAACGCTGCAGCGTTGAAGCGCAGCAAGGCCTCGATCTGGTTTTGCAGCACCACGGTGTTCTGGTGCAGGATGCCAGTCACCTCGCGCTGGTTGTCGGTCAACGGGCCGGCCACCTCGTCCTGCAGCAGGGCCACACCTTCACGCATGGCGGCCAGCGGGGTTTTGAGTTCGTGGGAGATGTGGCGCAGAAAACGGGCCTTGTCGGCGTCCAGCTCGGTCAGCCGCAGGCGCAGCCACTCCAGGCGCTGGCCCACACGCCGCACGTCGGCCGGGCCCCGGATCTGGATCGGGTCGTGCAGCCGGTTTTCACCCAGGCCGACGATGGCACGCTCCAGCCGCTTGAAGGGGCGGCCGAGCCACACACCCAAGGCCACGGCCATCAGCAGCGCCAGCGCCACCGCGCCCACCACCAGCCGGATGGCCCGCCCCCGGCTGGCGTCCAGCTGTGCCTGCAGGGCCTGGTTGCGCTCGGTGATGGCGCGTTGCACGCCCTGGGCAATTTCGCCGTTGAGGGCGTCGAGGGTACGGAACTCCTGCGCCACTGCACGTTCGCGCTCCAGGGCGGTGTCGGACGGGCCGTCCAGCAGGGTGCTGATGTGGGTCAGCTGCCGCCGCCAGCTGGTGGCCAGCGTGGGGGTGATGTCGTCGGGCTCCAGGATGTGCAGCACCCGGCGCGCGTCGGTGGCGGTATCGTCAAAACGTTTGCGCAGCAGGCTGTCGTTCAGCACCAGCGACTGGCGCGCCGCCCGCTCCAGATCGGAGTTGCGCTCGGCCAGCATCTGCGCCGCTGCACTCAGCTGCAGCGCGCGCTGCGCAAAACCGCTGCTTTGCGCCATCAGCTGGTCGAAGGTGTAGACCGTGCGCAGCGCAATGCCGCCCAGCAGCAGGGCGATCAGCACAAAGGCCAGCAGCAGCAATTGCTGGAACGAGCCGCGCAGCGCCGGGGTGTGCTCATCCTGCGGTCACGCGGGCTGGAGCTGCGCTTCTTCGCGCAGGGCAATTTCACCACGCAGCGAGTAGCCCAGCGCTTCGGTCACCGTCACATTGGCCATCTGGCCCACCAGCCGCAGCGCGCTCGGGCTGGCGCTGAAGTTGATGACACGGTTGCATTCGGTGCGGCCCATCAGCTCCGGCACGTCGGTGCTGGACTTGCGCGACGCGCCTTCCACCAGGATGCGCTGCACGCTGCCCACCATCTCGGTGCCAATACGGCGGGTGTTGCCGTCGATCACGGCCTGCAACTGCTGCAGGCGGCGCAGCTTCACGTCGTGCGGTGTGTCGTCCTGCAGGTTGGCGGCCGGGGTGCCGGGGCGGGGGCTGAAGATGAAGCTGAAGCTGTTGTCAAAACCAATGTCGTCGATCAGTTTCATCATCTTGCCGAAGTCTTCTTCCGTCTCGCCTGGGAAGCCCACGATGAAGTCACTGCTCATCGCCAGCTGCGGGCGGATGGCGCGCAGCTTGCGCACCGTGCTTTTGTATTCCATGGCGGTGTAGCCCCGTTTCATCGCCATCAGAATACGGTCGCTTCCGTGCTGCACGGGCAGGTGCAGGTGGCTCACCAGCTTGGGAATGCTGGCGTACGCCTCGATGAGACGCGGCGTGAATTCGTTCGGGTGGCTGGTGGTGTAACGAATCCGTTCAATGCCGGGGATTTCGGCCACATATTCCAGCAGCAGCGCAAAGTCGGCAATTTCCGCCGTGCCGCCCATCGGCCCCCGGTAGGCGTTCACGTTCTGGCCCAGCAGCGTGACTTCACGCACGCCCTGGTCGGCCAGCCCGGCCACTTCCACCAGCACGTCATCAAACGGGCGCGACACCTCTTCACCCCGGGTGTAGGGCACCACGCAGTAGCTGCAGTATTTGGAGCAGCCTTCCATGATCGACACAAATGCCGACGCGCCCTCCACCCGCGCGGGCGGCAGGTGGTCGAACTTTTCAATCTCGGGGAAGCTGATGTCCACCTGCGGCCGGTCCAGCCGTGTACGCTGGTTCAGCATCTCGGGCAGGCGGTGCAGCGTCTGCGGGCCAAACACCACGTCCACATACGGCGCACGTTTGATGATGTCAGCGCCCTCCTGGCTGGCAACACAGCCGCCGACCCCAATCTGCACGCCCTTTTTCTTCAGGTGTTTGATGCGGCCCAGGTCGGAGAACACCTTCTCTTGCGCCTTCTCGCGCACCGAGCAGGTGTTGAACAAAATCAGGTCGGCCTCGTCCACATTGGTGGTGGCCTCGTAACCCTGGGCGGCGTGGAGTACGTCCACCATCTTGTCCGAGTCGTACTCGTTCATCTGGCAGCCGAAGGTTTTGATGAAGACTTTTTTGCTCATGGGGAAATCTCTTTTTGCTATTGAATAAATAGCTGATAGCGCACGCAGGGCGGGCGCTGGAAGGCTATTTTTCTTATAAATGGCAGCGTCTGCCCTGTAGGGCCCGGTGCGCAGCGTGGCCAGGGTGGCCGCTTACTGGAGGAACGAAAACCAGCCCGTACCCGGAGCCGATGGCCGTTTGATCGCCGCTTCTTGGGGCGTCAGCACCCACACCTCGTGGACCATGCCGTTGCTCTCACGTGTGTAGTTCACCACCAGCGGCTGGCCGGTGAGGGTGGCCGACATCACAAACATGTTCTGCGGGTTGCGGATACGTGCGCCAGGCGACAGCTGGTCGGGTTTGCCGTCCAGCGTGATCTGCGGCGGTGCCTGCACCACCAGCTTGCCGCGCAAGGCGGTGACCGGGAAATCGCGCACCTGCTGGGCGCTTGTTTGGGTGCTAAAAAGCACTGCAGCACCCGTCAGCAGGGCGCAGGCAGCTATCTTAAAAGTAGCGTTGGAGGGGGCGGGGTGGTGGCTGGTGCAGCGGGTCATGGTGTTCATCCAGAGGCTGTAGTGGAGCAGCGCACGAGTATGCGCCAGAAGTGCCAGCCTGCTGGCAAAAGCCGACCTGGGCGGGGCGGTTTTGGCCGGGGCAGACTGCGCCAAAAGAAAACCCGCAAGAACGGGGGTTCATGCGGGTTTCAGGTGTTTGGTGGTCGTAGGTGGACTTGAACCACCGACATCAGCATTATGAATGCTGCGCTCTAACCAACTGAGCTATACGACCGACAGCCCGAGATTATAGCGGATTCGGCGGGCCTGCCACGGATTTTTCAGCACGTTCTGCTTGTTTGTATGCTGGGTCACCGTTGCAAGGGTGCCAGCTCTTCACGCACCAGCCGCACGATCAGGCGGTCCAGCGTCTGCACCGAATAGTTGTTCACGTCGTGCACCGTCTCGCGGCCCGGGCCACTGCCGGGGCGGGCAGCATCTTCGTAGGTCAGGAAGACGAAGCGCCCACCGGTGTACTGGGCGATCTGGCGCTGGATGAACTCGCCCTGTTTGTCCAGTCCGCTGGCCCCCACACTGAAAATCTTGATGCCCTTGCCCAAAGCGGCCAGCATGTCGTCGTCGTACTGCGGGCCGCCGTAGTCCAGGTGGGGCGGGGCGTCGGCCAGCAGCACCACCATGCGGGTTGCACCGTCGCCGCGCCAGTTCAGCTGGTGCACCGTTTCGTGCAGGGCTTCGCCCATGGCCTCCGGGTAGTCGCCACCACCGCCTGCACGCAGGGCGTTCAGCACCCCCTGGAAGGCGTTGATGTCGTTGGTGAAGTCGTGGCTGCGCAGCAGAAACTGGTCCCCCTTGTCGCGGTAGGCCACCAGGCCCAGGCACAGGTCGGGGCGGCTGGGCAACTGGGCCACTTCGCTGGTGATGCTTTGCAGGGTGGCCTTGAGTTTGTCGATCTCGTCGGCCATCGAGCCGGTGGCGTCGATCAGGAACACCAGGTCCAGCCGGGCCTGGCCACGGGCAGCGGGGGCGGACAGGTTCAGCTCCACTGCACTCTTCTGGCCGCGCCGCAGAAAGCCCTGGGCCTGCTGGCCGCTTTTGCGCACCAGCACGTCATAGACCTGCGCCTGGGCCGGGTCAAACGCGTTGGGGTGAATCCAGGCGCGGCCCTGCGTGTCGGTGCGTGCCCACATGGCGTGGCCCTGGGCCGAGCGGACCAGTACTTCCGCGTCGGCCACGCCGCGTCCCTGTGGGTCACGCACCACCAGCAGGTGGCGCTCACGGATGTCGCGGCTGCGGTGCTGCACCGGGGTGCGGTCGCGGAAGGCCAGGTATTCGCTGAAGTCGGCGTTGTCGTCCACCATGCCCGCGGTGACGGGGCCGGGTTTTTGCAGAGGCGTTGGCTGGCGTTGGGGCAGTGAGGAAGGGGCTGGTGCCATGGGTGCAGGTGCTGCAGCGGCCAGGGCCTCGGCGGCTGCAGGCGCACTTTCTGCGCGTTTGCTGAGGGAGCGTTCTTTGCTGCTGGCGGCGTAGTCGGCCCGGCTTTCGCGCTCCAGGCGGGCCTCGTTCTGGCTCTGCGCGGGGCGGCCTGGAATCTCACGCGTCTGGATCGGGCGAGCGCAGTGGCTGGCGGCGGGGGCTTTGAAGTTGGGCGTGGTGAGCAGCGGTGCGTAAGGACGCTGCAGGGTGGTGGCGGGCAGGTCAACCTGCGGCTCTGGCCACACTGCTGGCGGCGACGGCGGTGGAACGGCAATGGGCGACAGCGCCTGCGCCGTGCAGGCAACCAGCAAGGCGGGCACCACGGTGGCTGCGCTGAGGCGGCGCAGCCAGTGGCGTGGGGTAGGGGTGGACAGAGCGGGCATAAAAAACCTCCAGGTTGTGGTGAAGGCTTACACGGCGCAGCCAGCCCGATGGGGTTAAACGCCTGCAAATATTTTTTCCACCCGGTTTAACCCCGTGCAGCACCGGTGGCCGTGCAAGCATGACCCTAGACCCCGCAGTTGACCGCTTGTTTATCTTCACAAGTGCTTATGAACACCGCATTTTTTGGCTTCGATCAGGTTCACCTGTGGGGTGAGCGCGCTATGCACCCGGCAGCACCACGCTCGGCGCGCCATGCGGCGTTACTCGTCCTTGCGGGCAAGAGCCCGCTGCCTCCTCGCGCCTTGCCTGGCACGCCGATCGCGGCACTGCCGGGCGCATCCAACCGCGGGTTCTAGGGTGACAATCCCGCCATGCCCGAACCCATCAACCCGGAGCCGACCGACGACCAGCTCATGCTTGCCTACGCGCAAGGTGACGCTGCCGCGTTCGACCGGCTGTATGCCCGGCACGAAGCCGGGCTGCTGCGGTTTGTGCGCCGCTTGCTCGGGCCGCGCTGGGTGGCCCAGGCCGACGAGGTGTTCCAGGACACCTGGATGCGCATCATTGCCGTGCGGGCGCAATACCAGGCCCAGACGCAGGCGCAAGGCAACCGGGCTGCCAGCTGGAAGACCTGGGCCTACACCATCGCCCACCACGCCGCCATGGACCGCCTGCGGGTCAGTGGCCGCGAGATCCCGCTGGACCTGCCCGACGACGAGGGCGACGCGATGGACTGGTTACAGGCCACGCTCGACCTGGCGCATCCCTCCAGCGAAGACATCACCTTCTGGCGCGCGGCCGGCCGCCAGCTGCTGGCCTGCCTGGAAGCGTTGCCGGTGGCCCAGCGCGCTGCCTTCCTGCTGCACCATGAAGAAGGCGCACCGCTGGAAGACCTGGCCCAGCGCCTGGCGCTGCCGTTCGAGACCGCCAAAAGCCGCCTGCGGTACGCCCTGCAAAAACTGCGTGGCTGTATGCAGGCTTACTTGGTCGTGATGGAGGGCCGCATATGAATCCCACTCCCGACCACCATGCCCCATTGCGTGATGCCCGACTGGCGCGTGCTCTGGAGCATGCGCCCGACACACTGGAGCCGAACCAGCCTGCCTCCGCGCTGCGCGACGCCATCCTGCGTGCCGCCCATGAGGCTGTCGCCGTACCCCCACCCCACCCGGCTGCGCGTTTTGGCGGGTGGGCCGCGCTGGGTTCTGTGTGGAACCGGTGGATGGGGGGCCGTATGCCCTGGAATGCGGCGCTGGCCACTGTGCTGCTGGCGGGGTTTATCACCCTGCTGTGGCGCGAGGAGCCGGTGCCACCGGCGCAGACCGACCTGCCTATTCCGTCGGCCACAGCGCCCGCCGCACCGGCGGAACCCGCAGTTCCGGCAGTGCAGGAAAACGTGCAAAAAGAGGAAAAAAAGGCGCCTGCCGAACCCTCATCGAACCCCGCTGCAGACCGAGCCGCCGACCGTGCTGCGGCAGCCAGGCAGCGTGAGTCCCTGGCCAGCCGCCCGGCCGCGCCCCGGGACAACGCAGCGCCCGCACCAGCGGCGCCGTCCGCCCCTGCCGCGCCCGCCGCAGCCCCCCCGTCAATGAGGAGCAGGCCCGGGCCCCGGTTGCTGCCATGGCCCCCGCACCCGCCCGGCAGGAAAAATCACTTGCCGCCCGCAGCGCGGCGCCGGCTGCCGGTGTGCCGCAGGACTGGACGGCATTACGCCGTGCCGACGGCACAGTGCTACCCAGGGCTGCCACCGGTGTACTGCCGCGTTTGCTGGAATCCTTGCCCGCCGCAGCTGTGCCACAGGCCGACGCTTTGGGGGCTGCCGAGAAGGAAGATGCTCCCGCGCCGCCGCTGCGTGCCGAGCTGCTGCGGGACGGCCAGCCACTGGGGACCCTGGCGCTGGACGGGCGGCGCTGGCGTTTTGTGCCGCAGCAGGGCAGTGGCCTTAGCGCCAGACAGGGTGTGTTGGGTGAGGATGAGGCCCGGGCACTCCAGTCTGCGCTGGAGCGCTCAGGGCCTTAGGAGTGGGTGAAGGTCGCCTTGCGTTTGTTCACAAAGGCGTCCATACCTTCCTTCTGGTCGTTGGTGGCAAACAGCGCGTGGAACAGGCGGCGTTCGAACATCACACCGTCTGACAGGCCACTCTCGAATGCGCGGTTGACCGACTCCTTGGCCGCCATCACGGCCAGCTGCGAGAAGTCGGCAATCACCAGCGCTGCACCCAATGCCTCGTCGGCCAGTTTGTCGTAAGGCACCACGCGGCTGACCAACCCTGCGCGCTCGGCTTCGGCCGCGTCCATCATGCGACCGGTCAGGGCCATGTCCATGGCTTTGGACTTGCCTACGGCGCGCGGCAAACGCTGCGTGCCGCCCGCACCGGGGATCACACCAATCTTGATTTCGGGCTGGCCAAACTTGGCGTTGTCGGCAGCAATGATGAAGTCACACATCATTGCCAGCTCACAGCCACCGCCCAGTGCGAAGCCACTTACGGCCGCGATCACCGGTTTACGGATGCTGCGAATGGTTTCCCAGTTGCGGGTGATGTAGTCGCCGCCGTAGACGTCCACAAAGCTGTACTTCGCCATGGCGGCAATGTCGGCACCCGCCGCAAAAGCACGTTCGCTGCCCGTCACGATGATGCAGCCGATGGCTGGGTCGGCATCAAAAGCCTTGAGCGCAGCGCCCAGTTCATCCATCAACTGGTCGTTCAGCGCGTTCAGCGCCTTGGGCCGGTTCAGGGTGACGATGCCCACTTTGCCTGCTTCGGTGCGAACCTCGATCGTCTCAAATGCCATGTTGTGCTCCGTTGGAATATGTGTCTGCCACTATAACGAACGCAACCCACGGCTGCCTGACCGTGAATAATGGCCAGGCAACCCCTACAACACACCCGCGACTCCGGAGACACAACCATGGCAGACCCCACCGTCCTTTACGCCACCACAGGCGCAGTGGCCCATATCACCTTGAACCGCCCGCAAGCGCTGAACAGCTTCACGCGGCAGATGCACCAAGAGCTGTGGGTCGCGCTCGACCAGGCAGAGGCCGACGCCAACATCCGTGCGCTGGTGCTGACCGGCGCGGGGCGTGGGTTTTGTGCAGGGGCCGATCTGGCCGACTTTGATTTCACCCCCGGGCCAGACCGCGAACAACGTGCCGACCCCGGCCCCTTGATTGACGAAACATTCAACCCGACGGCCCGCCGGTTTCAGGCCCTTCGCATGCCCACGGTCGCCGCGGTGAATGGTGTGGCGGCGGGGGCCGGTTCTTCCCTCGCCATGAGCTGCGACATCGTGGTTGCTGCACCTGCGGCAAGTTTTATCCAGGCCTTCAGCAAGATCGGATTGATTCCCGATGCGGGCGGCACCTTCCTGCTGGCGCACCGCCTGGGTTTGGCGCGCGCGACTGCTCTCGCCATGACTGGCGACAAGTTGTCTGCCGCCCAGGCCAAGGAGTGGGGTGTGGTGTGGGAGGTGGCCGAGGACTGTGTCGCCGCCGCAGAGGCCCTGGCCCAGCGCCTGGCGGCCATGCCCACACAGGCGCTGGTGCGCACCCGCCACCTGCTGCGCGACGCGATGACCAGCAGCTTTGAAGCGCAGCTGCAGGCCGAGCGTGACGCCCAGTCTGCGCTGGCCAAAACCCATGATTATTTTGAAGGTGTCACTGCTTTTCTGGAAAAGCGCGCGCCCGTCTTCAAGGGCGCTTGATCCATCAGGCCGCAGCGGACGCCTTGGCACCGAGCCAGGCCGTCAGCGCAGCAGCGTCCCGCGCGGCCAGACGCCAGGTGGTCACGCCTTCGGGCACCACCAGTGGCAGGCGCAGCAGGCGTTTGTCGCGGGACACCAGGGCGGTCATACGCAGCTGGCTGCCTGCGTAGAGGGCCAGGTCGTCGAGCTTCTGCAGCCGCCAGCCTTCACGTTCACCGGGCAACTCCACACCCAGCCATTCATCCCCGGCACAGAAGCCCGCCTTCTCGGCGGCCCCGCCGCGCAGCACCGTCTTGACAACGATGTTGCCCGCCTCGGCCACCCGCAGGCCCAGGCGTTGTGCCATGTGGGACGGGTCGGCGTGGATCGCCACCCCGTGCCGTTCCAGCAGAGGCTGGAGCGGCAGCGTATCGGTGCTGTGCACCCATTGCGCCAGCTCGGGGGCCAAAGACCGGCCGGCAAGCAACTGCAGCACGTCGAGCAGGTCGGCCTCGGACATGGGGCCACCCTTGCAGCGTTTAAACAGCGAACGCATGACTTCGTCGAGGTCGGTGGTGCCTTCTGCGCGCAAGGTCAGGTCCAGACACAGCGCCACCAGCGCCCCTTTGGTGTAGTAACTCACCGTGGCATTGGGGGTGTTTTCGTCCTGGCGGTAGTACTTGACCCAGGCGTCAAAACTCGACTCGGCCACACTTTGCACCAGGCGGCCCGGTGTCTGGCCCACCTGGTTGATGGTCTTGTTCAGCAGGCGCAAATAGGCCGCATCGTCCAGCAGGCCCGCACGGCGCAACAACAAGTCGTCGTAGTAACTCGTGAAACCTTCAAAAAACCACAGCTGGTGGGTGTAGTTCTCGCGGCTGTAGTCGAACTGGGCAAACGCCGCAGGTTTCAGGCGTTTGACGTTCCAGGTGTGGAAGTATTCGTGGCTGATGAGGCCCAGCAGCGTGGTGTAACCCTCGCTGCTGCGTTTGTCGCCCACACGCGGCAGGTCGCGCCGGGTGCAGATCAGGGCGGTGGAGTTGCGGTGTTCCAGCCCGCCATAACCGTCGTCCACGGCATTCAGCATAAACACGTAGTTCGTGTGCGGGGGCTTGCCACGCGGGTGCCAAAACCTGATTTCCGCTTCGCAAATCTTCTGGGTGTCGGCCAGCAGCCGTGCCCCGTCAAACGAGGGTGCCGCACCTGCCACCACAAAGCGGTGGGGTACACCACAGACCTTGAACTCACCGCTCCAGAAATGCCCCAGCTCAAACGGGTGGTCCACCAGCGCGTCGTAATCGTCTGCCACATAGCTGCCAAAACCGCGTGTATCGGTGGCCACAGTGGGCAGGCCCGTGGCGACGTGCCAGGCGGCCGTGGCCCGGGTCGAGACCAGCTCCAGCGTATGGGGCAGGGTCTCTTGCCCTGCAACCTGCAGGCACAGGCTGGTGCCGTTAAAAAAACCGCGTGAAGCGTCCAGCCAGGCCGTGCGCACCGAGTTGTCCAGCGCATACACCGCATAACTCAGCACCAGAGGTTTGCCCGGCGTGGCATCCACCTGCCAGGTGGCTTTGTCCAGTTGTTGCACCAGCACACTGCGCCTGCCCTGGGTTGCCCGCAGGTTCTGCAGGTTCTTGGCAAATTCCCGCACCATGTAACTGCCCGGAATCCACACCGGCAAAGCCACGCGTTGCTGGGCTGCAGGCTGGGCAATGGTCAGCGTGATGTGGTACAGGTGGGCGTGCAGGTCGGCGGGTTCAATCCGGTAGTGCAGCGGTGTGGCGGGCTGGGGTGTGGGCATGCAGCGGCGGTGTTTACTTGATGGACGCCAGGCGTTGCTCAACCTGCTGCGCGTTGATGGCGCCTGGTACACGGGAACCGTCGGCAAAAATCAGGGTAGGCGTGCCGGTGATGCGGTGTTTTTTGCCAAATTCAACGGTGCGTGCGATGGCATCGGTGTCACATTTGGCCGGGGCGGCACCCGGTGGTTTGTCACGCACCATCCAGTCCTGCCAGGCACCTGCGCGGTCTTTGGCGCACCAGATGGCGCGGGACTTTTCGGCCGAATCAGCGCCCAGGATCGGGTAGAGGAACATGTGGATGGTCACGTTATCCACGTTTTGCAGGTCCTGCTCAAAACGCTTGCAGTAACCGCAGTTGGGGTCTTCAAACACGGCCAGTTTGCGTTTGCCATTGCCACGCACGATGGTGAAGGCGTCTTTCAGCGGTAGCGAGTTAAATGCCACGGCGTTGAGCTTGTTCATGCGCTCTTCCGTGAGGTTGCGCCGCTCTTTCACGTCCATCAGTTCGCCCTGGATCAGGTAGTCCCCTTTGGCGTCGGTGTAGAACAGATTGCTTTCGATACGCACCTCGTACAGGCCCGGCATGGCGGTTTGTTTCACTTCATCAATCTTGCTGAAGTTGGGCAGGCGCTCTGCCAGGTTCTTGCGGATGGCGGCTTCCTGGGCTGAGGCAGAAAAACCGACCAAGGTGATGCTGGCCACCAGCAGGCTGCGCAGCACGGGGGCCAAAAAGGAGTACATGGTTTTCATGGTGGGTTTCATCGGTTCCGCAAAAAATGGTTGTCTGTCCAGCTACCGGCCGGTGGCCTGGCGCGCCACCCAGGCCTTCAGTGGGCCGCTGTTGTCAAAAGTCTGCATACCCCAGTTGCGCAGCGTAGCCCATGGGCCCGCTTCCTGCGCAAACAACTGCTGCAATCCGTCGGTGGCCCAGCCCATGGGCAACACACCGGACTTGCGGGCACGCTCGTAACTGCGCAGCAGGCGGGGGTCGCCCACACTGCGCCAGTAGTCGCGTGTGCGCAGCACGGTTGCCAGCTCCTGCACGTCGGCCAGGCCCAGGTTCAGGCCCTGGCCTGACAACGGGTGCACCGTGTGTGCCGCGTCACCGGCCAGCACCCAGTTGCGGGGTTTGGCCGGTGTGCTGTCCGGCATCACACCACTCCAGCGTCGCGCGCGGGCCAACTGCAAAGGCCATGCGGCCCGGTCGCTGGTGAGCGTAAGGGCTCCCAGCACGTGGTGGCTGGCGTTTTCAAGCTGTTGGCAAAATTCTTCCGGTGGCAGCGCCAGCAGATCTGGTGCCTGGCTCTGGTGAACAGACCACACCAGCGCCACAGAGTTCCCGTCTGCCCCGCCCAGCGGCAAAAAAGCCAGGATATTGCCGCCGCTGAACCACTGCCGCGCCACCTGGCCATGCGGTTTTTCGCAGAGCAGGCGGGCTGCAATGGCGTGCTGCGGGTAGGGCGTGACGTCAAATTCGACACCAAACTCCGTGCGGGTGCGGCTGGACTTGCCTTCACACACCACCGTGAGTGCTGCGGGCTGGGGCGTGTCCACCACCTCGACCAGCGGCTGGTAACGCACCGCTTCGGCCAGTTGGGCCTCCAGCGCGGGCACATCCACGATCCAGGCCAAAGCGCCTGCTTCGGCAGGTGCGTTGAAATGCACCTCACCGCCCTGGTCGCCCAGCACCTGCATCGCCTGTACCGGGGTGGCCAGGGTGTCGTCGGGCCAACTGCGCACCGACTCCAGCAGCGCCCGTGACGCGGCATTCAGCGCATAGGCGCGGACGTCGGAGGTGGCAGACGGGTGGGGTGGCGCGGCCACCAGGGCCACACGCAAACGCTCGCGTGCGAGCAAAAGGGCCAGTGTGCGGCCCACGATACCGGCGCCGCGGATACATACATCAAAGGGTTGGGCCATGGCCGAATTGTAGGCAGGCTTGTGGCACACCCCCAGGCTTCGCGGACTGCGTTCCGCTACTCCTTCCCCCTTGCAGGGGGCGACACTGGCGGACTGGCAGAGCCAGATCCGCGGTGTCTGCTGGAAGGGCCTGTCACAGACGTTGCCACCCTGTTGAGTCGTTACGATGCGTCCTTGCGCTTCATTTCACCTCGAAAGACCTGACCTGTGACCACTTTGCCTGTTGCATTCGACACCACGTCCACCATCGCCCAGCTGTTTGTGTACCCGGTTAAATCCTGCGCGGGAGTGGCGGTGCAGGAGGCGGTGTTGACCGACACTGGCCTGGACTTGGACCGGGCCTGGATGGTGGTGGATGCTGCGGGGCGTTTTGTGAGCCAGCGCGAGTTGCCGCGCATAGCGCTGGTGCGGCCGCAGCTCAAACAGTTCGAGATGGTGCTGCGGGCACCGGGCATGCTGGCCTTACACGTTGCTATTGACACTGTGGAGCAACCCGTCACCGTACAGGTCTGGAAAGACACGGTGCAGGCCTATGACATGGGTGCCGTGGCGGCGCAATGGTTCAGCGACTTTCTGGGCCAGCCGCTGCGGCTGGTGCGGTTTGACCCGGACTTCCGCCGTTTGTCCAGTCTGGACTGGACGGGTGGTGTGGAGGCCCCGAACCAGTTTTCCGACGGTTTTCCGGTGCTGGTGGCCAGCGTGGCGTCGATCGATGATTTGAACCAGCGGCTGGCCGCCGCCGGGCAGGGTGCCGTGGGTATCGAGCGGTTTCGTCCCAACGTGGTGCTGCAGGGCATTGACAGCCACGACGAAGACCGCGTGGACATGTTCCACATCACCACGGCCGAGGGTGTGGTGCAGCTGCAACCCGTCAAACCCTGCACCCGTTGCCCCATTCCCGACATCGACCCCACCACCGCCACCAGCAGCCCCGAAGTGGGCAACATGCTGCGCACCTACCGCCAGGACGCCCGTGTCAACGGCGCCATCACCTTTGGCATGAATGCCATCGTGCGCGAAGGCGCAGACCAGGTGCTGCGGGTAGGGCAGACGGTGGGTGCGAATTACCGGTTTGATTGACCGTGCCAAGGTGGGAAGGGCGCGCCCGGTAAAATGCCCGGTTTCCCCGTGACCACCCAGAAAGCCCTGCCATGAGCCTCCAATGCGGCATCGTGGGCCTGCCCAACGTCGGCAAGTCCACCCTTTTTAACGCCCTGACCAAGGCCGGCATCGCCGCCGAAAACTACCCCTTCTGCACCATCGAGCCGAACACCGGTGTGGTGGAAGTGCCCGACCCGCGCCTGCAGGCGCTGGCCGACATCATCACGCCCGAGCGTATCGTCCCCGCCATCGTGGAGTTTGTGGACATCGCCGGCCTGGTGGCCGGTGCCAGCACGGGTGAAGGCCTGGGCAACAAGTTCCTCGCCCATATCCGCGAAACCGACGCGACGGTGAACGTGGTGCGCTGCTTCGACGACGACAACGTGATCCACGTGGCGGGCAAGGTCGATCCGATCTCCGACATCGAAGTGATCCAGACCGAACTCTGCCTGGCCGACCTCGCGACCGTGGAAAAGGCGCTCCACCGCCACACCAAGGTGGCGCGCTCCGGTGACAAGGACGCACAAAAACTGGTCGGCCTGCTGGAGCGTTGCCAGGCCGCGCTGAACGAGAACATCCCCGTGCGTGCGCTGGAGTTCTCGAAGGAAGAGTTGCCGCTGGTCAAGTCGTTCACCCTCATCACTGCCAAACCCGCGATGTTTGTGGGCAACGTGGCCGAGGATGGTTTCGAGAATAACCCCTACCTCGACCGCCTGCGCGAATACGCCGACAAACAAGGCGCGCCTGTGGTGGCCATCTGCGCCAAGATCGAAGCCGACCTGGCCGAGATGGACGATGAAGACAAGAAGATGTTCCTCGCCGAAATCGGCCAGGATGAACCCGGCCTGAACCGCCTGATCCGCGCCGCCTTCAAGCTGCTGGGCCTGCAGACCTACTTCACCGCCGGCGTGAAGGAAGTGCGCGCCTGGACCATCCACATCGGCGACACCGGCCCGCAGGCCGCAGGCGTCATCCACGGCGACTTCGAGCGCGGCTACATCCGCGCCCAGACCATCGCGTTCGACGACTTCATCCAGTACAAGGGTGAGCAGGGTGCCAAGGACGCGGGCAAGATGCGCTCGGAAGGCAAGGAATATGTCGTCAAGGATGGCGACGTGATGAACTTCTTGTTCAACGTCTAAGGCTGGCTCTCCCCCAGGCTGCGCGCACTGCGTGTCGCTTCGCCAACCCCCTACCGGGGGCAACACCAGCGGCCCGGCAAAGCCGGTTCCGCGGTGTTTCGCGAAGGAATTCGTGGAGACTGTTTAACTCACAACGGATTTGCCCATGCTCACCGTCCACCACCTCAACAACTCCCGTTCGCAGCGCATTCTGTGGCTGCTCGAAGAGCTGGCGCTGCCGTACGAGATCGTGCGTTACCAGCGTGACGCCAAGACCATGCTGGCGCCACCCGAGCTGCGCCGGGTGCACCCGTTGGGCAAATCGCCCGTGGTGACCTCGGACGACGGGCTCACGCTGGCCGAGTCGGGCGCGATCATCGAGACGGTGGTGGAGCGTTATGGCCAGGGCCAGCTGGCTCCTGTCGCTGGTACGCCCGAGGCGCTGCGTTATCGCTACTGGCTGCATTACGCCGAAGGCTCGGCCATGCCGCCCTTGTTGCTGAAGCTGGTGTTCGACAAGATCGAAAACACACCCATGCCTTTCTTCGTGAAACCCATCGCCAAAGCCATTTCGGGCAAGGCCAAGTCGGGTTTCATCACGCCGCAGATCACGACACACCTGGACTTCATGGAGGCGGAGCTGGGCAAAAGCCTGTGGTTTGCAGGTGATACGTTCACGGGGGCCGACATCCAGATGAGTTTCCCCGTTGAGGCGGCGCAATCCCGTGGCGGGCTGAATGCCTCACGTCCCAAGCTGATGGCGTACCTGGAAAGAATCCACGCCCGGCCTGCCTACCAGCGTGCACTGGAGCGCGGCGGCCCGTTTACTTTGTGACACCCCCAGGCTGCGCGGACTGCGTTCCGCTGCGCCAACCCCCTTGCAGGGGGCTCCACCAGCGGACTGGCAAAGCCAGTTCCGCGGTGTCTGCTGGAAGGGTTGCGCACACCGCATGGGGCGCGGTGGGCTGGGGGGTTAATTATTTGAATGAAATGTGCTCTTTGCGCCCGTCTGACGGGCGCGCATAGCTATCATTTCAGGAGTTTCGGGCGCCGCACCATCATTTAGGCCAGAGGTACAGCAGCACCGCCGTCATCGTCAGGTAGCGCATGAATTTGCCAATCGCCATGTAACCCACACAGGGCCAGAACGGCAGTTTGAGCCAGCCCGCTACGGCGCACAGCGGGTCTCCCACGATGGGCAGCCAGCTCAGCAGGCAGGCCTTGGGCCCCAGCCGCTCCAGCCAGTCCAGCGCGCGCAAATGGTGGCGCGAATGGGCGTATTTGTCGGCTACCTTCGACGCCCCAAAACCCATCCACCAGCTCACCGCGCCGCCCAGGGTGTTGCCCAGTGTGGCGATGCCGATGGCGGGCCAGAACAGGCCGGGGTTGAGCTGCAGTAAACCAAACAACGCAGGCTCCGAGCCCAGCGGCAGCAAGGTGGCCGACACAAACGACACAAAAAACAGGGTGCCCAGACCGTACTGGGGCAGGGCGAGCAGGGTGAGGGCGGAGTCGAGCCAGGATTGCATACAGGCAGTATAGAAAGTCGGCATGGGCCCCCGCCCCTTGCGCCTGTCGGAGAGGGCCTCGACATGGGGTCACAAATAGCGCCAGATTTCAATTGCTGAAATTTTGAGCAGCTACAATCGTGCCTTATTTTTCAGCACCCCCGGTTTTTTCTCCCCCCCCCTCACCCCATGTACATCGGCCATATTCCCTTGGCGAACAACCTGTTCGCCGCGCCGATGGCGGGTGTCACCGACCGGCCGTTTCGCCAGCTGTGCCGCACGCTGGGCGCGGGTTATGCGGTGAGTGAGATGGTGACCTCGCGGCGCGACCTGTGGAACACCCTCAAAACCTCGCGCCGCGCCAACCACGACGGTGAGCCCGGCCCCATCGCTGTGCAGATTGCAGGCACCGACGCCCAGATGATGGCCGACGCCGCCAGCTACAACATCGACCGTGGTGCCCAGATCATCGACATCAACATGGGTTGCCCGGCCAAAAAGGTGTGCAACAAGTGGGCAGGTTCTGCGCTGATGCAAGACGAAGCCCTGGCCTTGTCCATCGTCGAAGCCGTGGTGGCCGCTGCCGCGCCGCACAACGTGCCCGTGACGCTGAAGATGCGCACCGGCTGGTGCCAGGCGCACAAAAATGCGGTGGCGCTGGCGCGTGTGTTTGAGCAAGCCGGGGTGCAGATGCTGACCGTACACGGCCGCACCCGCGAGCAGGGCTACAAAGGCCATGCCGAATACGACACCATCGCCGCCGTCAAGGCCGCCGTGCGTGTGCCTGTGGTGGCGAATGGAGACATCACCACCCCCGAACAAGCGCGTGATGTGCTGGCCGCCACAGGGGCCGACGCCATCATGATTGGCCGCGCCGCGCAGGGCCGCCCGTGGATCTTTCGCGAAGTGGCGCATTTCCTTGCCACCGGCACCCACCTCGCGCCGCCGCTGGTGGCCGAGGTGCGGCGTCTGCTGCTGGACCACCTGCAAGAACATTACGGCCTGTACGGTGAGTTTTCTGGCGTGCGCACCGCACGTAAACACATTGGCTGGTATGTGCGCACGCTGCCCGGCGGCGAGGCTTTCCGCGCCCGCATGAACACGATTGAAGACAGCGCGCAGCAATGGCAGGCCGTGGCCGATTATTTTGACGCGTTGGCCGAACGTATGGAGCGTATGCCCGTGGCGCTGGACGCCGTGCAGATGCTGCTGTCGGACGAGGACGAGCCCCAAGAATTACAACGAGGATTGCATGAGCAACAACAAAAGCATTGACGACTGTGTGCGCGACAGCCTGCACGGTTACTTTAGAGACCTGGACGGCGAAGAGCCCAACCGCATGTACGACATGCTGGTGCGTGCCGTCGAAAAACCGCTGCTGGAAGTCGTCATGACCCAAGCCGACAACAACCAGTCGCGCGCTGCCGAATGGCTGGGCTTGAACCGCAATACCCTCCGCAAAAAACTCGTCGAACACAACCTCCTGAAGTAAGCAAGAACCCTATGACTCTGACCGCCCTCATCTCCGTCTCCGACAAAACCGGCATCCTTGAATTCGCGCAAGCGCTGCACGCGCTGGACGTGAAGCTGCTGTCCACCGGCGGCACCGCCAAACTGCTGGCCGATGCCGGTTTGCCCGTGACCGAGGTGGCCGACCACACCGGGTTTCCCGAGATGCTCGACGGCCGGGTGAAGACCTTGCATCCCACCATCCACGGTGGCCTGCTGGCGCGGCGGGACCTGCCTGAGCACATGGCCGCGATTGCCCAGCACGGCATTAACACCATCGACCTGCTGGTGGTGAACCTGTACCCGTTTGAAGCCACCGTGGCCAAGGCCGGTTGCACACTCGAAGACGCGATCGAGAACATCGACATCGGCGGCCCGGCCATGGTGCGCAGTGCGGCCAAGAACTGGAAAGACGTGGCGGTGCTGACCGACGCATCGCAGTACGCCGTGGCCCTGGCCGAACTCAAGGCCCACGGCAAACTTGCCGACAAAACCAAGTTCGCGTTCAGCGTGGCCGCGTTCAACCGCATCGCGGATTACGACGGTGCCATCAGTGACTACCTGTCCGCCGTGGACTTTGACGCCAGCATCGGCCAGCCCGCCCCGGTGCGCGCGCTGTTCCCGGCGCAGAGCAACGGCCGCTTCGTGAAGATGCAAGACCTGCGTTATGGCGAAAACCCGCACCAGCAGGCCGCCTTCTACCGCGACCTGTACCCCGCACCCGGCTCACTCGTGTCGGCCAAACAAATCCAGGGCAAAGAGCTGAGCTACAACAACATCGCCGACGCCGACGCCGCGTGGGAATGTGTGAAGAGCTTCGACGTGCCCGCCTGTGTGATCGTCAAACACGCCAACCCCTGTGGTGTGGCCATCGGCAAGGACGCAGCCGAGGCGTACAGCAAAGCCTTCAAGACCGACCCCACCTCGGCCTTCGGCGGCATCATCGCCTTCAACCGCACGGTGGACGCTGCCACCGCGCAAGAGATCGCCAAGCAGTTTGTCGAAGTGCTGATGGCCCCTGGCTACACGCCTGAGGCGCTGGAAGTGTTCCAGGCCACCAAGGCCAAACTCAACGTGCGGGTGCTGGAAATTGCGCTTCCTAAGGGTGGGGCGACCGACTGGGACAACGGCCGCAACGCCATGGACGTCAAACGCATCGGCTCGGGCCTGCTGATCCAGACCGCCGACAACCATGTGCTCGCGGCCAGCGACCTCAACGTGGTCAGCAAGAAACAACCCACCCCCGAACAACTGCAGGACCTGCTGTTCGCCTGGAATGTGGCGAAGTATGTGAAGTCCAATGCCATCGTGTTCTGCTCCGGTGGCATGACGATGGGTGTCGGCGCGGGCCAGATGAGCCGCCTGGACTCTGCCCGTATCGCCAGCATCAAGGCCGAACACGCGGGCCTGTCGCTCAAGGGCACGGCGGTGGCCAGCGACGCCTTCTTCCCGTTCCGCGACGGCCTCGACGTAGTGGTGGCAGCCGGTGCAAGCTGCGTGATCCAGCCCGGTGGTTCCATGCGTGACCAGGAGGTGATCGACGCAGCGGACGAGCAAGGTGTGGTGATGGTTCTCACTGGTGTGCGCCATTTCCGCCACTAGAGAGGACACACCCCCAGGCTTCGCGGACTTCGTTCCGCTACGCCTACCCCCTTGCAGGGGGCACGACCTGCAGCCCGGCAAAGCCGGTTCTGCGGTCGTTGTTTGAAGGGTGCTTGTGCTTCGCACTTTGCACTGCAGGTGGTGGTTTGATCGTGTTTTTTAATGAAATATGCTTCTGGTGCACATGGGGTGTGCGCAGGCAGCTCTTGTTTTTGTAGCAATTGACGGCGCACCCCACCATCCCCACCGAAACCGTGCCTGATGGTCTGCCCCCAGCACAGCGGCGCTGGGCGGTGCTGGTCATCATGCTGAGCCTGTTCTTGGCGGTGCTGGACGGCACCATCGTGAACCTGGCGCTGCCAACCATGGCGCAGAACCTGCAGTCCAGCCCCTCGCAGGCCATCTGGGTGGTGAATGCATTCCATCTGGCGGTGCTGGGCCTGCTGCTGCCGCTGGCGTCGCTGGGCGACAAGATTGGTTACCGGCGGGTGTATTTGGTGGGCATCGGGGTATTCACCGTGGCCTCGCTGGGCTGCGCGCTGGCCACGTCCATGCCGATGCTGGTGGGCATGCGGGTGGTACAGGGTGTGGGCGCTGCCGGACTGATGGCGGTGAATGCTGCTCTGGTGCGGCTGGTGTACCCGCAGCACCTGCTGGGGAGGGGTATTGCGCTCAACTCGCTGATGGTGGCCACCTCCACCGTGGCCGGACCGTCCGTCGCGGCGGCCGTGTTGTCGGTGGCGTCGTGGCACTGGTTGTTTGCGGTCAACGTGCCCTTGGGGCTGCTGGTGTTGTGGCTGGGCCGCCGTGCCTTGCCGGGCTACAGCCGCACCTCGGTGGTGACCATCGTGCCGCTGGACGTGCTGCTCAACATGCTGGCATTTGGCCTGGTGTTTCTGGGCGCTGACGGCCTGGGCACACGTGGTGGGGCGGACGCCTCCACCACCCCGATCTGGGTGCCGCTGGGCCAATTGGCGCTGGGGCTGCTGCTGGGCGTGGTGTACCTGCGCCGCCAGCTGCGGCTGGCTGTGCCGCTGTTCCCGCTGGACTTGCTGCGTATCCCGGTGTTTGCGCTGTCGATGTGTACGTCGGTGGCGGCGTTCTGCGCCCAGATGCTGGCCTACATCGCGCTGCCGTTTTTGTTGTTCGACTATTTCGGGCGCACGCCGTGGGAGGCGGGTATGCTGATCACGGCCTGGCCGCTGGCCACCATCGTGGCGGCCCCCTTGGCCGGGCGCTTGATTGGCCGTTACCCCGACGGGCTGCTGGGCGGTATCGGTCTGGGCCTGCTGGCCTGCGGGCTGGCCTTGCTGGCAGCGTTGCCCACACAACCGGGTGACCTGGACATCGCCTGGCGTATGGCCTTGTGTGGCCTGGGTTTTGGGCTGTTCCAGTCGCCCAACAACCACACCATCCTGACGGTGGGCCCAGCCCAACGCAGCGGCAGTGCCGGGGGCATGCTGGGCACGGCGCGGCTCACCGGGCAATCATTGGCGGCTGTGCTGGCGGCCAGCCTGTTCAGCGTGTGGCCACCGGCAGCTGGTGTGGGCCCGCTGGTGGCGCTGGGGCTGGCGGCAGGCTGCGCGGCGTTCGCCGCGGTGGCCAGCAGTTTGCGCCTCAAGTTTTAAGCCAAAAGTGCCTCTGGCGCCCGTTGGGCGGGCGCAGATAGCTACTGTTTTGGTAGCATTTTGAAGATCTCGCGCGCGGCGGCGACCGTCGTGGCGATGTCTTCTGCGCTGTGTGCTGCGCTCACAAAACCGGCTTCGTACAAGGCCGGTGCAATGTAGATGCCCCGGTCGAGCAGGCCGTGGAACAGCGCGTTGAACTGGGTGTTGCTGGTGGTCATCACCGTGGCGTAGTTCTGCGGCAGGCTGTTGAACAGGAAGAAGCCAAACATGCCCCCTTCGCTGTCCACGCTGAACGGCACCCCTTCAGCGTCGGCGGCGGCTTTCAGGCCGTCCACCAGCGTGCGGGTGCGGGCCGACAGCGCCTCGTAAAAACCGGGTTTGCGGATCTCGCGCAGCGTGGCCAGGCCACAGGCGGTGGCGACCGGGTTGCCCGACAAGGTGCCCGCCTGGTACACCGGGCCGAGTGGTGCCAAGTGTTCCATGATGGCGCGCGACGCGCCAAAGGCGGCCAGTGGCATACCGCCGCCAATCACCTTGCCCAGCACGGTGATGTCGGGGGCAAAACCGGGGATGGCCTTGGCGTACACACTTTGGGCGCTGCCCAACGCTACGCGGAAGCCGGTCATCACCTCGTCGAGTGTGAGCAGCGCGCCGTGCTGGGTGCACAACTCGCGGCAGCGCTGCATGAAGGGCACACTGGCCCGCACGAAGTTCATGTTGCCCGCAATCGGCTCGATGATCAGGCAGGCCACTTCGGGACCGTGCAGCGCAAAAGCTTCTTCCAGCTGGGGGATGTTGTTGTATTCGAGCACCAGCGTGTGCTGCACCACTTCGGGCGGCACACCGGCGCTGGTGGGGTTGCCAAAGGTGGCCAGGCCCGAGCCGGCCTTGACCAGCAGCGCGTCGGCATGGCCGTGGTAACAGCCCTCGAACTTGATGATCTTGCTGCGGCCGGTGGCACCACGGGCCAGGCGGATGGCGCTCATGCCCGCTTCGGTGCCCGAGCTGACCAGGCGCACCATTTCCATCGACGGCACCAGGCTGATGATTTCTTCGGCCAGTTCCACCTCGCGTTCGGTGGGTGCGCCGAACGAGAAGCCGTCCACAGCGGCTTTTTGTACGGCTTCGAGCACGGCGGGGTGGCCGTGGCCCAGGATCATCGGGCCCCAGGAGCCGATGTAGTCGATGAAACGCTGGTCGTTTTCGTCCCAGAAGTAAGCCCCCTGGGCGCGTTTGACGAAGCGGGGCGTGCCACCCACGGCCTTGAAAGCCCGCACGGGCGAGTTGACGCCGCCGGGGATGGCGCGTTTGGCGCGCTCGAACAGCGCGATATTGTGGTCAGTGTTTGGTTTCATGGGAAGGCATGGCGAAGCCGTCAAGGGCTTGCTGTTCGTCAGAGGGTTCGTCGTCATCGTCGTCGCTGTCGTCGGGCTGGGCCCAGAACATGCGGTCAGGCAGGATGTTACCCATGCCAGGGCGGAAGCCCCCGTCCAGGCAGCGGTCAAGGTAACTCAGGGCTTCGCTGGTGGCCTCGGTCAGGTCGCTGCCGGTGGCCAGCAGGGCGGCCAGTGCGGCGGACAGGGTTTCGCCCGCACCGGAGAACACCGCGTCGAACAGCTCGAACCGCACCGTGCCCAGCACCGTTTGGGGCGTGGCCAGCACGTTTTCGACAAACTGCTCGGGCAGTGGGATACCGGTGACCAGGGTGTAGGGCACGCCGACGTCCGCAGCGGCTTTGGCAATGTCGCGCGGAGAAGGGCTGCGCTGGCTGCTCCAGTCCGGCAGCAGCCAGCGCCAGAGTGTGCTGTGGTTGCCAACCAACACGGTGGTCTGCGGCAGCATCAGTTCGCGGAAGGCGTCGAGGTAGGTGTCGATCTTGTCTTCGTCCCACCAGGACAGGTCGGGCATGTAGGCCACCATGGGCACATCGGCGTAGTCGGTGGCAATTTCGGCAATGGTGCTGATGTTCTCGGGGCTGCCTACAAAACCCACCTTGATCACCTGCACCGGCACATCTTCGAGTACCGCACGCGCCTGCTCGGCCACCGCGTCTTCGTCAAAGGGGAAATGGTCGAAAATCCGGGCGGTGTCGCGTGCATAGGCCCCGGTCACAATGGCCAGCGCGTGGCCCCCGACCGACGCAATGGCGCTGATGTCGGCCGCCAGCCCGCCCGCGCCACTCGGGTCGCTGGCGTTGAACACCAGGACGCAGGCCGGTCCGGCGTCGTCTTCGTCAAGATCCTCGGGCGTCAGGTCGGCGGAAGGTGGGGGAGTGGGAGAGGAGTGTGTCATCACATGGCCTGGAGCTGGTGTGCAAATTATGGGGGGTGTGCCCGCCCTTCTGTGGTGCCCGGATTTCTTTGTCCGGTGTTGCTTCTGCAGCGATGGTGTGTGGTGACTGCTTGATACAATTGTTGACAATCTGTTCGAAGGCCCTTTAAGCTGTGACTGACTCTAAAACCTGGATGTGTTTGATTTGCGGATGGATCTACGACGAGGCTTCCGGTGCGCCCGAAGAGGGTATTGCACCGGGGACGGCGTGGGAGCAGGTGCCCATGAACTGGACGTGCCCTGAATGTGGCGCCCGCAAAGACGATTTCGAAATGGTTCAGATCTGACAGGAACGCGCGGCTCCAGCCGGCATTGGTACAAACAGTCGACTCAAGGAGCTGCAGAAATTGGAACCCAACCTCACAACAGTCAAAGTGCTGGTGGTGGATGACAGCAACACCATTCGCCGCAGCGCCGAGATATTTCTCAAGCAGGGTGGGTACGAAGTGCTTTTGGCAGACGACGGTTTTGACGCCCTGGCCAAGGTCAACGATTACCAGCCCCAGCTCATTTTTTGCGACATCTTGATGCCCAAACTGGACGGTTACCAAACCTGCGCCATCATCAAGCGCAACCCCCGTTTTGCCGCCACCCCTGTGGTCATGCTGTCGTCCAAAGACGGTGTGTTCGACAAGGCCCGTGGGCGTATGGTGGGTTGCCAGGACTACCTCACCAAACCTTTCACCAAAGACCAGTTGCTGCAGGTTGTGCAGCAATTCGGCACCACCACCCAAGGAGCGACCTAATGCCCATCCAGAATGTCTTGGTCGTTGATGACTCGAAGACGGAGTTGATGTTTCTCACGGATGTGCTGCAAAAGCAGGGCTACCAGGTCCGCACCGCTGAAAACGCCGAAGAAGCCATGCGCCGACTCGCCGAAGGCAAGCCCGACCTGATCCTGATGGACGTCGTGATGCCCGGGCAAAACGGCTTCCAGCTGACCCGTGCCATCAGCCGCGACCCGCTGTATTCCGACGTGCCCATCATCATGTGCACCAGCAAGAACCAGGAAACCGACCGTGTGTGGGGCATGCGCCAGGGTGCGCGGGCCTACATCACCAAGCCGGTGGACCCTGCCGATCTGAAGGCCAAGATCAACGCGCTGAACTGATCTGAAGGCCCGCACCCTCTATGGCTAACCGCGAAGCGCTCCGCGAACTCCAGACCCGTCTTGCCACCCGATTGCAGGCCGCCCGTAACGAAGGCCTGTCTGTGTCCTGGCTTGCGGTGGAGGCCGGTGGTGCCCACTATCTGCTGTCGCTGGCCCAGTCCGGCGAAATCTTCCCTTGGGCCAACATTCAGCCCGTGCCTTACACCCAGCCGTGGTTCATGGGGGTGGCCAACCTGCGGGGTGGCCTGTTTGGTGTGGTGGACTTTGCCGGTTTTGTGGCCAGCACCTGGCCGCTGGGTGCGGCAGCGGCCGTGCGCTCCGAGCAGGCCCTGGCCGACTCCAGCCTGCTGGCCCTGAACACGGCACTGGACGTGAATGTCGCCTTGCTGGTGGACAGTCTGGCGGGGCTGCGAGGGGGTGATGCTTTCACCTCCGCCGAGCCCGCGCCCCGTGGAACGCCGGACTATTTCGGCAAGGTTTATGTTGATACCCAAGGTGTTCGCTGGCAGGAAATCAACCTGCAGGCGCTCTCCCAATACTCCCCGTTTCTCAGCATCAGTGCCTGAGACCATCTGCTCTTAGCCAAGGACTACCATGTCTGCCGTCGATCATTTCGGAAACCCCCTCGTCCAAAAGCCTGCAGAGCCGGATGGCGGCACGCCAGGAACCCCTGTCCACACCGACGCCGTGGAGGCTGTGGCTGCCACCGAGGGGGATACATTCAGCAACCCGGCCCTGGACACACTGGCACCGGAGCCCTCCGAGAACTTTGCCGAAAGCCGTTTGCCCGAGCTGCCCGAGGCCGCCGCAGTGGCGCAGTCAGAAGACACGGTGACGCTGCCTTTGCTGGGCACCGCGTCGGTGGCGCGCCACCAGCGTGTGCTGTTCACCTTGCTGGGTGTGTCCCTGCTGGTGCTGACACTGGTGGCCGGTTTTTCGCTGCGCAAGGCAGACAGTGTGGCCCAGCAACTGGCCGCAACCGGCCAGTCACTGATGCAGTCGCAGCGCCTGGCCAAGTCGGTGTCCCAGGCCCTGATCGGTAGCCCGCAGGCCTTCCCCGACGTGGTGGAAAGTGCGTCCGTGCTGGCCAAAAACGTGCGCGCCCTGAATGAAGGTGACAGCGCGCTGGGTGTGGACTCCCTGGGTGACAGTTTCAAGTCCGATCTGGAAAAAATCACACCGCTGATGGAGCGCGCCGAGCGCAACTCCGCCGTGGTGACCGGCCAGGAAAAAGTGCTGACCGAGGTGGGCGCCGCCTTGCGCACCATCAACCGCCAGTCCTCCGACCTGCTGGAAATTGCCGAAACCATTGCGTCGCAAAAACTGCAGCAAAACGCCCCGTCTGCCGACATCGCAGCCGCAGGCCAGCTGGTGATGCTGACGCAGCGTATTGGCAAGTCCGCCAACGAATTCCAGACCATGGACGGCGTGAGCCCCGAGGCCGTGTTCCTGCTGGGCAAGGACTTGAATTCCTTCAAGGAACTGGCCCTGGGCCTGCGCAACGGCAGCCCCGAACTGCGCCTGGCGGGCACCAAGGACACCCAGACACGTGAACAGCTGGACGCCTTGCTCGCACTGTATGAACAGACCCGTGCACAGGCCAGCGCCATTCTGGGCAACCTGCAAGGGCTGGTGCTGGCGCGTGAAGCGCAAACCTCGATCGTGGCCGACAGCGAACCACTGCGCAAGGACATGGAAGTGCTGCAGGGCAACCTGTCCAGCCAGACCGGTCTGGGCCTCGGCTCCATCCTGGCACTGCTGCTGGCACTGCTGTTTGTGCTGGCTTGCGCCTTTGGCCTGGCCCGTGTGCAACTGCTGGCCAGCCGTGGCCGCCAGACCGTTGCCGAGCAACAGCAACAGGACGCACAAGCGCGCCAACTGGAAGCGCAACAGCAGGAGCAGGAAGCCCAGCGTGTCAACGACGCCAACCAGGCGGCCATTTTGCGGCTCATGAACGAACTGCAGGCCGTGGCGGAAGGGGACTTGACCCAGGAAGCCACCGTGACGGAAGACATTACCGGCGCTATTGCCGACTCGGTGAACTACACCGTGGAAGAATTGCGCATGCTGGTGGGCAACGTGCAGAACACGGCCACCCGTGTGGCACAGACCACCGCCCAGGTGGACAGCACCTCGACCGAACTGCTGGCAGCGTCCACCGAACAACTGCGCGAAATCCGTGAAACAGGCCGCTCGGTACTGGACATGGCAACGCGTATTACCGGCGTGTCGGACCAGGCGCAAGAGTCCGCCACGGTGGCGCGCCAGTCGCTGCTGGCTGCCGACTCGGGCCTGCAGGCCGTGCAGAACGCCATCGGGGGTATGAACGCCATCCGTGACCAGATCCAGGACACCTCCAAACGGATCAAACGCCTGGGTGAGTCGTCGCAGGAGATTGGTGAAATCACCGAGCTGATCTCGGACATTACCGAACAGACCAACGTGCTGGCGCTGAACGCTGCGATCCAGGCCGCATCGGCGGGTGAAGCCGGTCGCGGCTTCTCGGTGGTGGCGGAAGAAGTGCAGCGGCTGGCGGAACGCTCGGCCGATGCGACGCGCCAGATTTCTGCACTCGTGCGTGCCATTCAGACCGACACCCAGGACGCCGTGGCCGCTATGGAACGTTCCACCCAGGGTGTGGTGGAAGGGGCTCGCTTGTCAGACAGCGCAGGTACCGCACTGACCGAGATCGACAGCGTGTCGCGCCGCCTGGCCGACCTGATTCAGCAGATTTCGTCGTCTGCCTCCCGCGAAGCCGAACTGGCCAACGAAGTGGCCGGCAACATCCAGCACATTTTTGCCGTGACGGAACAAACCGGTGACGGTACCCGCGCCACGGCACAGCAGGTGCGCGAGTTGTCCCGTATGGCCGAGGATCTGCGCCAGTCGGTGGCACGGTTCAAGATCGCCTGAAACACCTGCACATTTCTCTTCTTGGCCCATCGCTGGACTGGACCCCTTCATGCAAACTCCCGACGCTGTTCGTTCCACTGACCGGGCGTTTCCCCAACAGGATCTGGGGCCCCTGGCCTGGGTGCTGGACGAGCTGCGCAAGTCACTCGACGGCGCAGTCAAATCCGTCAAGCTTTTTGCACACAACGTGGCGCAGGCGGGCCCCGCCGGCGCTGCAGCGCTGGACCCGGTGGCCCTGCGCATCGCCCGCCAGCATCTGCACTCGGCCACTGGCGCGCTGGAAATGGTGGGCATGCGTGAAGCCGCGCTGGTGGTGCGCGCCATGGAAACGGCCGTCCACCAGTTTGTGCAGACCCCCCATGCGTGTAACGAGAACGCCGCGCAGGTGCTGGAGCGAACCAGTTTTGCCGTGAACGAATTTCTCGAAGCCGTGATGGCGGGCAAAGAGACGTCTGCTGTGGGGCTTTTTCCGCACTACCGCGAAGTGCAGACCCTGGCCGGCAGCGACCGTATCCACCCCGCCGACTTGTGGCCGCTGGAGCGCCGTTCGGTGGAGCCTGACCTGGCCATCCTCGAAGTCCCGTTGTACTACGGCACCCAGGCCCGGTCGCAGCTCGACCAGGCGGTGCTGAAGATTGTCAAGGGCGGTGATCTGCAGGCAGCACGCAGCCTCAGCAACACCAGCCTGGGCTTTGCGGCTGCATTACCCGCAGGGCCGGTGCGTACGTTCTGGAAGATCTGCGCCGGCTTTTTTGACGCCATGGCCGCAGGTTTGCTGCCGTCCGACCTGTACGTCAAACGTGTGGCGTCCCGGGTGCTGATGCAGTACGCAACCCTGGCCCGCGGGGATGACACCGTGTCAGAGCGCCTGTGGCAGGACATGTTGTTCTTCTGTGCGCAGGCGCCCACTTCCGACAATGCGCCGATCTTGGCGGCAGTGCGCCAGGCCTACCGGCTGGACCGCTTCAGCCCGGTGGACTACGAAGTGCGCCGGTTTGGCCGTTACGACCCCACCGTTCTGGCCCAGGCCCGCAAACGTGTGGCCGCCGCCACCGAAACCTGGTCAGCACTGGCAGGTGGTGACCGCCACAAACTCAAACCTGCGCTGGACCAGTTCAGCCTGGTGGGGGACTCCCTGCGCCGCCTGCACCCCGGCAGCGCACCGCTGGCCGATGCGCTGGCGCAAGCCACCGAAGCGGTGGCCCGTTCGGGGGAGCCCCCGTCGGCGGCATTGGCCATGGAAGTGGCCACCGCCGTGTTGTACCTGCAGGCCACGTTTGACGAACTGGGTGCGGACGACGTGCAGACGGCCCAACGTGCCGAGCACCTGGCGCAGCGCCTGCAGCGTGTGCAGGCGGGTGGCCAGTCCGAGCCGCTCGAGGCGTGGATGGAAGACCTGTACCGGCGTGTCAGTGACCGCCAGACCATGGGCAGTGTGGTGGGTGAATTACGCACCTCCCTGGGCGAAGTCGAAAAACTGATGGACCAGTTCTTCCGCAACACCACAGACACCCAGCCGCTGATGGCCGTGCCCGATCGCCTGGCGCAGATGCGGGGCGTGTTGTCGCTGCTGGGCTTGGACCAGGCCGCGTTGGCCGTGGTGCGGATGCGTGGCACCGTGGAAGGTTTTCTGTCCGAGGCCGAAATGGGCAACGCCGTGGGCAGCCCCGCAGCGTTCGAGAAACTGGGCAACAGCCTGGGGGCACTCGGCTTCATGATCGACATGCTGAACTACCAGCGCGCGATGGCCCGCACCCTGTTTGTCTACGACGAAACACAGGGCGAGTTGCGGCTGCTCACCGGGCGCGTGCAGAGCCGTGCCGATGACACGACCGAGCAGGCCTTTGTTGTCGTACAGGAGCGTGCCCCCGTGGCGGCGGCTGTGGTGGCCCCCGAGGAAGAGGTTTTGCCTGCACCGCCTGTGCCTGAATCCTCGCCCTTCCTGGCGGCGGTGGACCTGGAAGAAGACGACCTGGTTGACGTGTTCCTGGAAGAGGCCCGCGAAGTGGTCGCGAACGGGCTGGTGTGTGTGGATGCCCTGACCGCACAGCCTGCCGACCTGTCCGAACAAACCACCCTGCGCCGGGTGTTCCACACACTCAAAGGCAGCGCGCGCATGGTGGGCCTGTCCGAGTTTGGTGAAGCAGCCTGGTCCATGGAGCAGCTGCTGAATGCCTGGCTGGCAGATCAAAAACCCATGGAGCAGCCGCTGCTGCTGCTGTGTGGTGACGCACTGCGCGGCTTTGGGCTGTGGGCCGAAGACATTGAAGAAGGGGACGCAGAGAACTGGGAAGCCCAGGCGTTCCGTATTTCGGCCGACGCGCTGCGGCTGGACCAGCAGCATGTGGCGCTCACCCTGCCACGCGGGCGGGCTTACACCGGTGCGTTCGAGCTGCCCGACATGCCCGACATGCCGTCGCGTGCCACGGCCATTGCCGATCTGCCCGACGACGACGCTCTGCTGGCCCACCTGCCACCGTCTGCGTTTGCACAGACCGACTTTGCCGCACATGCCCCGGCACCCGCGGACGCATTTGAAATCACCCGCCCGGCCTCGTTGGTCGAGCTGGCGGCCATGGGGTTTGCCATGGTGCCTCCCGCCCCTGAACCCGCTGCCGCGCCGTTGCCAGAGCTGCCCTCCGAGCCCGTCCTGGTGTCTGCCGATGTGAGCACGGACTTTGAAGATACGAACTTCCTGGCGGACCCGCTGCACCAGATGGAAGTGGTCGAGGCCGCAGAACCTGTGTTTATGGACGCGTTTGTGGACCTGGGCTTCACGGCCGCAGCCGACGCAGCGCCCGTGTCTGTGGAGGAGATTTTTGCGCCCGTCGCACCAGTGGAAGAGTCGGTGGTGGTGGATGCTGGTGTGTATGAACAGGCCGTTTCCGAGCCTGAACCCGAACCTGCGCTCCAGGACGCGCTGGTTGAGGCCCCGGAGCCCGGCACCGAAGTGGTGGCCGACCCGGTCACCAGCGCAGAAGACCTGGTCAAGGTGATTGGCCCGCTGCGGATTGGCATCCCTCTGTACAACGTGTACCTGAACGAAGCCGACGAATGGTCGCGCCGTTTGCAGATGGACCTGGCCGAATGGTCGCTGGAGCTGTACCAGCCGGTGCCCGAAACGGCAGTAGCCATGGCGCACTCCATGGCCGGCAGCTCGGCCACGGTGGGCTTCCTGGCGTTGTCCGAACTCGCCCGTTTGCTGGAGCACACCCTGCAGCATGTGCAGCTGCAGTCGACCTATGGCACACCCGACCAGGCGCGCACTTTCTGTGATGCTGCGGAAGACATCCGCCGCTTGCTGCACCAGTTCGCCGCCGGTTTCCTGAAAGACCCGAACCCGGTCACCCTGCAGGCGCTGCGTGACATTCTGGCGTCCGATGTCGGTGTGTCGCTGGCCCCGGCCTACGACGCATCGGAAGTAGCGGAAGTGGTTGACATGGCCGCAGTGGAGGTTGTTTTTGAAGAAAATCAGCCTCCAGCGCCCGAAGTAAGTGCGCAGCCAGCTATCGAAAATGTAGCAAGCATGCTGTTGCCACTCCACGCCCAGGCGATGCCGGTGGTGGCCAACATCGACGACGACATCGATGCTGTGGACGTGATCGACCCCGATCTGTTTCCCATCTTCGAAGAAGAAGCCATCGAGTTGTTACCCCGCCTGGGTGGTGCATTGCGCCAGTGGGCGGCGCGGCCCGACAACAGCAGTGCCCGCCACGAAGCGCTGCGCACCTTGCACACACTCAAAGGCAGCTCGCGTTTGGCGGGGGCCATGCGCCTGGGCGAACTGGCGCACCGGCTGGAGTCGGCCATTGAGCGGCTCGACTCCGAAAACCTGCAGGTTGCGCAGGTCGAGCCTTTGCTTGCCAGCTTCGACGGCCTGCAGGCCAACTTCGATGCGCTGCGTGTGCTGAGTGAACAGGTGCAGGACACCGTTGTGGCTGCGCCGCAGCCCGGTGTGGCGGCCAAGGAGGGTGTGCCTGCCCCTGCCGTGGTGGTGCCCCTGGTGCCTGCAGCATCGGGACACACACCGGCCCCCGCTGCTGCGGCAGCGGCCAAGCTGTTCCTGCCCACCACACCGCCCATGGCCCCGTTGCGCCCGGCGGCCAACCAGTCGGTGCGGGTGCGTGCGGCACTGCTCGACCGCCTGGTCAACCAGGTGGGCGAAGTGATGATCACGCGGTCGCGCCTGGACGTGCGGCTGGGCCAGATGCGGGGTGCCTTGGGCGACCTGTCGGGCAACCTGGACCGTTTGCGCCAGCAGCTGCGCGACATCGAGGTGCAGGCCGAGTCGCAGATGCAGTCGCGTCTGGCGCAGGCCAAAGACTCCGACGCCGCATTCGACCCGCTCGAATTCGACCGCTTCACCCGCGTGCAGGAACTGACCCGCATGATGGCCGAGTCGGTCAACGACGTGGCCACCGTGCAACGCGGCCTGCAGCGCACGCTGGAAGGCACCGAGGACGACCTGATCGCCCAGGGCCGCCAGGCCCGTGAACTGCAGCGTGACCTGCTGCGTACACGGATGGTGGAGTTTGAAGGCATCGCCGAACGCCTGTACGCCGTGGTGCGCCAGGCCGCGAAGGAAACCGGCAAACAGATCACGCTGGACATCACCGGCGGTTCGATCGAGATGGACCGGGGTGTGCTCGACCGCATGACCCCTGCCTTCGAACACCTGCTGCGCAACGCCGTGGTGCACGGCATCGAAGACGTCGCCCACCGCACTGCGCTGGGCAAACCCGGCGTGGGCAGCATCACCATTGGGCTGCAGCAGGAAGGCAACGACGTGTCCGTCACGTTCCGCGACGACGGCCGGGGCCTCGACATTCCGGCGATCCGCAGCAAGGCGCAGGCCCTGGGGCTGATCACGGACGACGCCTACCTCACCGAAACCGATGCCGCCACCCTGATCTTCCAGGCCGGGTTCACCACCGCCACCCAGGTGACGGAGCTGGCCGGGCGTGGCATCGGTATGGACGTGGTGCGCGCCGAAGTGCAGGCCCTGGGTGGCCGCATCGAAACGGCAACGGGTGTGGGGCAAGGCACGGCATTCACCATGGTGCTGCCGCTGACCACAGCCGTGACCCACGTGGTGATGATGCGCTCGGGTGCGTTGTCCATCGGTGTGCCGGCCAGTGTGGTCGAGATCGTGCGGCGCACCCCCGCCGATGAGGTGGAGCGGGCCTACCAGACCGGTGTGTTCCGCCTGGGTGAAGAAGACATTCCGTTCTTCTGGTCTGGTGCGTTGCTGCAGGCGTCGGCCCGCAGCGTGGAGCCTGTCACCAAGAACCGCCCCGTCGTCATCTTGCGCAGTGCGGCCCAGCGTGTGGCCATCCACGTGGATGAAGTGCTGGGTAACCAGGAAGTGGTGGTGAAGAACCTCGGGCCCCAGCTGTCCCGTCTGCCGGGTCTTGCCGGTATGTCGGTGCTGGCCTCGGGTGCGGTGGTGCTGATCTACAACCCGGTGGCGCTGGCCACGGTGTACGGCGAACAGGTGCGGCGTGCCGCCGAGGCGCAGGCGGCTGCCCCCACCCAGCGTGGCGGCAGCAGTGTGCCGACCCCGGTGTTGCCTGCCGTGCAACAGGTGCCGCTGGTGATGGTGGTGGACGACTCCATCACCGTGCGCCGTGTGACGCAGCGCCTGCTGCAGCGTGAAGGGTACCGCGTGGTGCTGGCGGCGGACGGCCTGCAGGCACTGGAGCGTCTGCAGGAAGAGCGCCCAGCGGTGGTGTTGTCCGACATCGAAATGCCGCGTATGGACGGCTTCGACCTGGCGCGCAACATCCGAGCCGACAGCGCGCTGGAAGGCATGCCCATCATCATGATCACCTCGCGTATTGCGGGCAAACACCGCGAACATGCGATGGAACTGGGTGTGAACAACTACCTCGGCAAACCGTATTCGGAAGAAGAGCTGCTCAGCCTGGTGCGGTCTTACACCCGTGCTGCCGCTGCGCAAGGGGTTGTCGCCTGAGACCGCAGCCTGAGCGTTAGCCCCGCTGGTGGGGCGGCGGCCTTTGCTGTAACGTCGGTGCAGGCACGGACACAGGAGGAGGTCACATGGCTGAGTCGGACAATGTGGTAACCGGTGTGCCAGCGGTGGCGCCCGCGGGTGATATGCCTTTGCTGACGCTGCGTGACTACCTGCAGACCACGGTGCGGGCGGGGGCCTCCGACCTGTTCATCACCGTGGCTGCACCCCCGGTGGTCAAGGTGCAGGGCAGCTTCAAGGCCTTGTCGCGCACCCCCCTGAGCGCGGACGACACCAAGGCACTTGCCTACTCCGCCATGCGTGCAGAGCAGGTGCTGGAGTTTGAAACCACACTCGAATGTGACATGTCGCTGGAGCTGGCCGAGGTGGGTCGCTTCCGTGTCAACGTTTTTATGCAGCGGGGTGCCGTGGCCCTGGTGGCGCGCTACATCACGTTTGACATCCCAGACCTGGCCCGTCTGGGACTGCCGCCGGTGCTGGGTGACATTGCGCTGTTCAAGCGCGGACTGGTGCTGGTGTGTGGCCCGGCGGGGGCGGGCAAATCCACCTCGCTGGCCGCCATGCTGGGGCACCGCAATGCCCAGGCGCAGGGGCACATCCTGACGGTGGAAGACCCGATCGAATTTGTCCACACCCACCGCAAGTCGCTGGTGAACCAGCGCGAGGTGGGTATCGACACCCTGAGTTTTGACGACGCCCTGCGCCACGCCATGCGGGAAGCACCCGACGTGATCATGATCGGTGAAATCCGCGACCGGCTGACCATGCAGCACGCCATGGCCTACGCTGACACCGGACACCTGTGTATGTCCACCCTCCATGCCAACAGCGCCAACCAGGCTGTCCAGCGGGTCATCCACTTCTTCCCGCAGGACGTGCGCCACCAGGTGCTGCTGGACTTGTCGCTGAACCTGCGTGCCGTGATTGGCCAGCGCCTGATCACCAACGTGGAAGGGCGGCTGGTGCCCGCGCTGGAGGTGATGCAGGTCACACCCTACATCGCCGACCTGATCCTCAAGGGCCAGATCGATGAGATCAAGACCGTCATGCACAAGGGGCGGGACCAGGGCATGTGCACGTTTGACGACTCTTTGTTTAACCTGTACGAAACAGGCCAGATCACCCGCGAGCAGGCGATTGACTATGCCGACTCCAAGACCGATGTGTCGGTGCGTATCCGCTTGACCGGCGGCGAGCCGGAAGCGTTATAAAGCCTTGGGCCGTAGCGCCAGCGGCGCAAACGCGGTGCGCAGCCTGTCATTGCTGCCGGGTGCTGCGTCCGGCCCCATCTGCAGTGCCTCTTCGACATGCCCAATGTGCGCCAGCATCAGCTGCTGGGCTCCGGTTGTGTCCCCCGCTTCCAGTGCCGACACAATGGCTGCATGGTCGGCACACGACTGCACTGCGTCGTGTTGCGACTGGTACAGCGTGGCCGCCAGCGTGGTGCGGGCGGTCAGGTCGCGCAGCACATCACACAACAAGCGGTGGCCCATTTGTTCGGCCAGGCAAACATGGAAGTCGGCCAGCAGGAACGCACGGGTGGCCGCGTCGGCACCGTCGATGGCGTGTTGTTCATCCGCAATGTGGTTGCGCAGGGTGCGTATCACCTGGGCCAACGGGCGGCCCGCTTCGGCCAGGATACCTGCCTCGACAATGCGCCGCGCGGCAAAGGCATCACGCGCTTCCTCGGCAGAGGGTTGCT
The DNA here is from genome assembly GCA_026314275.1 of Comamonadaceae bacterium AAW. Classification (GTDB taxonomy): domain Bacteria; phylum Pseudomonadota; class Gammaproteobacteria; order Burkholderiales; family Burkholderiaceae_C; genus JAGOEY01. The sequence continues at coordinate 1,141,195 of CP111109.1, read as the reverse complement.
CCACATACCAGCCGCGCCGCGCCTGCACCTCCACAAAACCCCGTGCCTGCAGTTGCATCAGGGCTTCACGCACCATCGTGCGGCTGACCCCAAAATTCTCGGCCAGGGCCTGCTCCCCCAGCCGTTCGCCGGGTGCCAGTTTCTGCGCGAGGATGGCCTCGACGACACGTTCGGCGATACGGGTAGGCGTGATGTCGTTCTGCATTCAGTGTGCTGCGTGGGCGGTGGTGGGTTCCGTCAGTGTCGCAGACGTTGCGTCTTCCGGCACATCACGGCCATCCAGCACAGCGTGGGCCCGTTCACGGTCGATGTCACCTTCCCATGCGGCAATCGCCACCGTGGCCACACAGTTGCCGATCAGGTTGCCCAGCGCGCGGGCAATGCCCATGAACCAGTCCACCGACAGCACCAGCCCGATCGCCGGGATGGTCAGCAGGTCGGCCATCGAGTTTGGCGTGTTGGTGGCCTGGGCAATAAAGACGGCGGCGAGTGGGATGATGATGCCCATGATCTTGAACAGCACCAGCGAGGTCACGTCGATCATGGTGGCCACCGGTTTACCGCGCCTGCGATGCCGTGCACCACCACGCAGAACACCAGCACCGGGATGATCATTTTGATCAGTTTGATGAACCCGTCGCCCAGCCTTTTGAGGGTATTCCCTGTGCCAGACGGATTGGTGCTGCCTGGGGCTTCAGTTCTGTTCCGTGGGCGACAGCTTCTTCACCACGGCATACCGGTCCAGCGTGCGCAGCCGGGCTGCGTCGTGGGCCACGATGGGGTGGGGGTAGTCCTTGCCCAGCGCCACACCGGCGGCTTGCAGCTCCAGCGGGGCGGCCATCCAGGGCGCGTGGATGGCTTTGTTCGACAGCTGGGCCAGCTGCGGCAGGTAACGGCGGATGAAACGGCCGTCCGGGTCGAACTTCTCACTTTGGCTGGTGGGGTTGAAGATACGAAACCAGGGCTGGGCGTCGCACCCGGTGGAGCTGGCCCACTGCCAGCCGCCGTTGTTGGCCGACAGGTCAAAGTCGTTCAGGTGCTCCGCGAAATAGTGTTCACCCCAGCGCCAGTCCAGCCCCAGGTCCTTGCATAAAAAGCTGGCCACCACCATACGCAGGCGGTTGTGCATATAACCCGTCTGGTTGATCTGCGCCATGGCCGCGTCCACCAGCGGGTAACCGGTTTGGCCGGTGCACCAGGCCTGGAACAGCGCATCGGCATGCGGCCCTTCTTCCCAGACGATGGCGTCGAATGCGGGTTTAAAACTCTGGCCTACCACCTGCGGGTGGTGCGCCAGGATCTGGAAGTAAAAGTCGCGCCAAATCAACTCACTCAGCCACACAGCCGCACCCGGGTCACCTTGCTGGCTGCGTGTGTAGGCAATGGCTGCCATTTTGCGGATCGACACCGTGCCAAACCGCAGGTGCACACCCAGGTAACTCGGGCCCTTCACGGCGGGGAAGTCACGGGTGGCGTGGTACTGGTCCATGCGGTCCACAAACTCACCAAACAGCGCCCGCCCGCCGCTCGCACCGGTGGGTATCTTCAGCTGGGCGAGATTGGTGGGCGCAAAGCCCAGTTCCGCCAGCGTGGGCACTGGCTTTTGGTGTTCGGCGGGCCGTGGCGCCAGCGCCGCGGTGTAACGCTCCACCGGGTAAGGCTTCAGGTAAAAAGCGTCGTCCGCCAGCTTGCGCAGCCACGCGTTTTTGTACGGAGTGAACACGCTGAAAGGTGTGCCGCCCTGGGTCAGCACCTCGTCACGCTCAAAAATGCAGTGGTCTTTGTAGGTGTGGAGCACCGCACCCTGGGCTCCCAGCGTGTTGCGCACCCGCGCGTCGCGCGCCAGCGCATCGGGTTCGTCGTCGTGGTTGGCATACACCGCTTGCACACCCAGCGACGCTGCCAGCGCGGGCACGGCCTGCCAGGCTGCGGCGTGCAAGACGATCAACCCGCCCGTGCCGCTCTCGCCGCCGGGGCTGAGGGCGCGCAGTGCCTGGTCCAGCTCCAGCACACTGGCGTGGATAAATTCCACCCGCCGGTCGGCGCGCGGCAGGCTGTCCAGAATGTCCCGGTCGAACACAAAAACGCAGTGCACTTGGCTGCAGCTTTTGAGCGCGTGGTAGAGCGCCGCATGATCGTCTGTGCGCAGATCGCGCCGGAACCAGACCAAACCCTTGTCGAATCGTGCTGTCATGAACGCCCGTAAAATCTGTGGATATGTCCACTGATTCTGCCTCCATCGACCTCACAAATCACTTTTTGATAGCGATGCCCGGGCTGGAGGACGACACCTTTGCCAAAAGCGTGATTTACCTGTGTGAACACAGCGAACGTGGCGCTTTGGGCTTGGTGATCAACAAACCCAGCGACATCAACCTGCAGAACCTGCTGCAGAAGGTGGACCTGATGCTGCGGCGTGAAGACCTGGCCGACACCCCTGTGTTCCAGGGCGGGCCGGTGCAGACCGAGCGTGGTTTTGTGCTGCATGAGCCCATGCATGCCGACAGCGGTAAACCCGAAGAGTCCGGTTATGCCTCCACGCTGAGTATTCCCGGCGGGCTGGAAATGACCACCTCGCGCGACGTGTTGGAGGCCTTGTCCACCGGCGTGGGGCCGCGGCGTGTGCTGGTCACGCTCGGTTATGCGTCATGGGGCGAAGGGCAGCTTGAATCCGAGCTGGCCGAAAACACCTGGCTCACCGTCGGTGCCGACCCTGGCGTGATTTTTGACACGCCCGTGGGCCAGCGCTGGGACAAAGCGCTTGGGCTGCTGGGCCTTGAAGCCTGGATGCTCTCACCCGAAGCGGGGCATTCATGACCGGCCAGCCCCCGGCTGCCCCTGCTGCTGCGCCCGCCGTGTCGGCGCAAACCTTTCTGGCTTTTGACTTTGGCATGAAACGCACCGGTGTTGCCACCGGCAACCGCCTGTTGCGCACTGCCACACCGCAGCCCACCATTGCGGCCGAAGGCGACGCCCGTTTTGTCCCGATCGAAAAAACCATCCGCGAGTGGCAACCTGACGCCATCGTGGTCGGCGTGCCGTTCCACCCCGACGGTGCCGAGCATGAAAACACGCGCCGCGCGCGGCGTTTTGCGCGGCAGTTGCACGGGCGCTTCAAGTTGCCCGTGTACGAGGTGGATGAGCGTTACAGCACCACCGAGGCCCTGGCGAACGGCGCAAAGGATGCCGACGCGGCATCGGCCTGCATCATTCTTGAACAGTTTTTGAGGAGTCTTCCATGAGTTACCTGGCCCTGGATGCCCAGGCGCTGTACACCGAGCTGCAGCGCGGGGTGCAGTCGCTGTGCACCGCATCCACCCAACTGGTGGGTGTCCATTCCGGCGGTGCCTGGTTGGCCGAACGGCTGCAGGGTGATCTGCAACGTACCGGCAGCCACGGCACCATTTCGTCCGTCATGCACCGCGACGACTATGCGCGCCGTGGCCTGTCCGCCGGCGGCCAGACGCAGCTGCCGTTCGATGTGAACGGTGCCGACATCCTGATCCTCGACGACGTGCTCTACACCGGCCGCACCATCCGCGCCGTGCTCAACGAGTTGTTCGACTACGGCCGCCCCGCCCGCGTGCGCCTGGCCGTGCTGGTGGACCGGGGCGGGCGCGAGCTGCCGGTGCAGGCCGACTTTGCGGCCGCCCGTGTGGTGCTGCCCGCCACCCAGTCCCTCGCGCTGGCGCGCAGCGATGCCGGTGTTTTCAGTTTCCAGGTTGAGGAGTCAAACTGATGTTGGCCCGCCATAACCCCCAGCTCAACAAAAACGGCGAGCTGCTGCACCTGCTGTCCATCGAGGGCCTGCCCAAGGACATCGTCACCCACATCCTCGACACCGCTGCCAACTTTGTGAGTGTGAGCGACCGCGAGGTGAAGAAAGTGCCGCTCTTACGTGGCAAAAGTGTGTTCAACCTGTTCTTCGAGAACAGCACCCGCACCCGCACCACCTTCGAGATTGCGGCCAAACGCCTGAGCGCCGACGTCATCAACCTCGACATCGCCCGCTCGTCCGCCACCAAGGGTGAGTCGCTGCTCGACACCATCGCCAACCTGTCCGCCATGGCGGCCGACCTGTTTGTGGTGCGGCACAGCGAGTCCGGCGCGCCGTACCTGATCGCGCAGCATGTGGCCCCACACGTCCATGTCATCAACGCGGGTGACGGCCGCCACGCGCACCCCACGCAGGGGCTGCTCGACATGTACACCATCCGCCACTACAAGAAGGACTTCAGCAACCTCACGGTCGCCATCGTCGGCGACGTGCTGCATTCGCGCGTGGCCCGCTCCGATATCCATGGCCTGACCACACTGGGCTGCGCCGAAGTGCGCGTGGTGGGCCCCAAGACCTTGGTGCCCAGCGACATGGCGCAGATGGGTGTGCGCGTGTGCCACACGCTCGAAGAAGGCATCAAGGGTGCCGACGTCATCATCATGCTGCGCCTGCAGAACGAACGGATGAGCGGCGCGCTGCTGCCCAGCAGCCAGGAGTTCTTCAAGAACTTCGGCCTCACCCCCGAGAAGCTGCAACTCGCCAAACCCGATGCCATCGTGATGCACCCCGGCCCCATCAACCGCGGCGTCGAGATCGACTCCGCCGTGGTGGACGGCAAACAAAGTGTGATCCTGCCGCAGGTGACTTTCGGTATTGCCGTGCGTATGGCGGTGATGTCCATCGTCGCGGGGAACTGATGCACCCCTCGGTTGCTTTTGCTCCTGTTTTTATAGCTGCTTGCGCACGTCCTTCCTGCGCTGGTGGCCAATTTGGTATGAAATTATGAAGATTTTGATCCAGAACGGCCGTGTGATCGACCCGGCCAGCGGGCTTGACCGGGCCTGTGACGTGGCGCTGGCTGCGGGCCGCATCATCGGTATCGGCCAGGTGCCTGCCGGGTTTGCGCCCAACCGCACCATCGACGCCACCGGTTGTATCGTCGCGCCGGGTCTGGTGGACTTGGCGGTGCGCCTGCGCGAGCCCGGCCATGAACACGAAGGCATGCTCGAGTCCGAGATGGGGGCCGCCGTGGCCGGTGGTGTGACCAGCGTCGTCTGCCCGCCCGACACCGACCCCGTGCTCGACGAGCCCGGCCTGGTCGAAATGCTCAAGTTCCGCGCCGAGAAGCTGCACCAGTCGCGCCTGTTCCCGCTGGGCGCACTCACCCGCACCCTCAGCGGCGAAGTGCTCACCGAAATGGCCGAGCTGACCGAGGCCGGTTGTGTCGGCTTCACCCAGGCCGAAGTGCCGCTGGCCAGCACCCAGGTGTTGCAACGTGCGCTGCAGTACGCGGCCACCTTTGGCTACACCGTGTGGCTGCGCCCGCAAGACCTGCACCTGGGCAAAGGTGTTGCCGCCAGCGGCGCGCTTGCCACCCGCCTGGGCCTGGCCGGTATTCCGGTCGCGGCAGAAACCATTGCGCTGCACACCATTTTTGAGCTGATGCAATCCACCGGCGCACGTGTGCACCTGTGCCGCATCAGCAGCGCCGCCGGTGTGGCTCTGGTGCGCCAGGCCAAGGCACAGGGCCTGCGTGTGAGCTGCGACATCAGCATCAACTCGCTGCACCTGACCGACGCCGACATCGGCTTCTTCGACAGCCGCGCCCGCCTGACCCCGCCGCTGCGCCAGCAGCGCGACCGCGACGCCTTGCGCGCCGCGCTGGCGGACGGAACCATCGACGCCCTGGTGTCCGACCACACCCCTGTGGACGAAGACGCCAAGACCCTGCCCTTTGCCGAAGCCGAGCCCGGCGCCACTGGCCTGGAGTTGCTGCTGAGCCTCGCGCTCAAGTGGAGCACCGAGACGGATGCCGGGTTGCTGCGCGCCCTCACCGTGCTGACCAGCGCACCCGCCCAAGTGATGGGCAGCGCCCTGGGCACACTGGAGGCCAGCATCGGCCGCCTGGCCGAAGGCGGCGTGGCCGATCTGTGTATCTTCGACCCCGCCGCCACGTGGACGGTGCAGGCCGACACCCTGCGCAGCCAGGGCAAACACACGCCGTTCTCCGGCTACGAACTGCCCGGCCGTGTGCGCACCACCATCGTGGGCGGGCAGGTCGCATTCGACGCATGACTCCCCCCGACGCGCCTTTGGCGCCCCTCCCCCTCAAGGGGGCGATACCAGTGGCCCGGCAAAGCCGGTTCCACGGTATCCCTGGTATCGGGCTGCGCCAATTTCATGCGCCATGGTGTGTGCGTTGAAGCGGTAGAAGAACAAGGCTGAACGAATGTCGCATCTGCGCGCCGCGTGGCGCTGTGTCCTGATTTTTCTGCACGTGCTGCGCGGCTGGTGGCTGGTGTGGCGGCAGAACGGTAGCTGGACACCGGAGCAGCAGGCCCAGGTGGTGGAGGGCTGGTCGCGGCAGCTGCTGGGCATCATGGGCATCAGCGTGCAGGTACACGGCCAGCCGCCCACATCAAGCTCCTCGGGCCCGTTGCTGCTGGTGAGTAACCACATTTCGTGGCTCGACATCCCCGCGATCCACGCCGCCCGCAACTGCCGCTTTGTGGCCAAGGCCGACATCCGCCGCTGGCCGCTGGTGAGCCAGCTGGCCATCGGCAGTGGCACGCTTTTCATCGAACGTACCTCCCGCCGCGACGCCATGCGCGTCGTGCACCAGATGGCCGACGCCCTGCGCAACGGCGACATACTGGCCGTCTTCCCCGAAGGCACCACCGGCGACGGCCGCAGCATGTTGCCCTTCCACGCCAACCTGCTGCAGGCCGCGCTGGTGACCAACACACCCGCGCAGCCCGTGGCACTCAAGTTCATCGACACGGCAACAGGCCAGCCCACCTACGCGCCAAGTTTTGTGGGGGATGAAACGCTGGTGGGTTCGGTGTGGCGTACCTTGGCTGCGCCGCCTATCACCGCTGTCGTGCGCTTTGGGGAGCCGCAGCGCAGTGGAGGGCGGGATCGGCGGGAATGGGCAGGGGTGTTGGAGGCAGAGGTGAAGGGGCTGTGGGAGAGGTGATGGGCGGCAATCCGCCACTACCAGATATTTCCGCATATCTCAATTTAGGGCAACGCTGATTAAGGTACACGCACCTGCGTGGTGCTGCGTTACAGGTCGATGAAGCAGCAAACCCTCGCCATGGCCGCAGACCAAAGCTTTGAGAACTACCGCAAGCCCACCAGGCGCGACGAGTTCTTGAGAACCATGGAGGCCATCGTGCCCTGGTTCAGCCTGTGCGAGGTCATCGAGCCACACTACCCCAAGGCAGGCAACGGCCGCCCACCCATAGGTCTGGAACGCATGCTGCGTATCCACTTCATTCAGCATTGGTTCAACCTGGCCGATCTGGCTTGTGAAGAAGCCCTGTACGACAGTGCCAACCTGCGCCGCTTTGCAGGCATCGACCTGGGCCGTGAGCCCGTACCCGACGCCACCACTATCTTGAAGTTTCGCAAGCTCCTCAATGCGCACAAACTGGGCGAAGCACTGTTTGCCAAGGTGGGGCAGGAGTTGCAGCAGCGAGGCTTCAAGGTCCATACCGGCACCATCGTGGATGCCACCATCATCGGCGCGCCCAGTTCAACCAAGAATGCAGGCAAGGCACGCGACCCCGAGATGCACCAGACCAAGAAGGGCCAGCAGTGGTACTTTGGCATGAAGCTGCACATTGGCGTGGACAGCCAAAGCGGCTTGGCGCACAGCGCCGTCGTCACAGCCGCCAACGTGCATGACAAGCACCCGCTGCCACAACTGCTGCATGGCAACGAGCGGCGCGTGTATGGCGACTCAGCCTATGCCAGTCAGAAGGCGTTGATTGCGGGTAAAGCTCCAAACGCCAAAGACTTCACCAATCAGCGCACGCGCCGCGCTGGTGGTCTCGTTGATGAGGTGGCTCGTGCAAAGAACCGCAACAAATCCAGGATTCGTGCCCGCGTCGAGCATGTCTTTGGTGTGATCAAGCGGCTGTGGGGCTTTGGCAAGGTGCGCTATGTGGGGCTGCACAAGAATGCCACGCGGGCGTTCACTGCCCTGGCACTGGCCAACATCTTCCTCGGCCGCCAAAGGCTGATGGCACAGGTGCGCCCGTAGGGGCCAAAAACGGGCTCAAGGGCCTGTACAAGGCCCTCTGGGCCGCCAACCCCAGCCTGCGCTGCGTCCAAACTGGGCGGGGCTGCCCGAAATTACTCCAATGCCGATACTTGATCAGCGTTGCCTTAGCCATTACCCCATGAGTACAGACTCGATGTCCTCGATTTCAACGTGACCTTCGAAGGCGTCAGTCTTTCAGCAAATTGGCATTGCTTTTGGGGGTGTTGATCCTCGTATAGTCTTGGAATCAATAAGTGAAAGGGAGTGATCCGATGGACCTTAAAGCCCTTCAGGAGACGCTTAGAGCATTCGCTTCGGAGCGGGATTGGGAGCAATTCCATACACCCAAGAATCTGGCCATGGCGCTGATGGTTGAAGCTGCTGAGCTCATGGAGCTGTTTCAGTGGAAGACCCCAGAGGAGTCTTATGCCTCAAAAACGGATCAGTCCTTGCAGGCGTGTATCGGGGAGGAGGCGGCAGACGTACTCCTGTATCTTCTGCAGTTGGTAGACCATACGGGTGTTGACCTAGAGTATGCGGTTCACGACAAGCTACTGAAAAACGCGAAAAAACATGCCGTGCCTGATACGCAGGTCGTGGCTGAGCAGCAAGACCTGAAATTAGCTCAAACCCATGTCTTGGTGGACTGGGAGAACGTGCAGCCGAAAGACTTGGATATTCGTGCGCTGGTGCCGGATGTCACTCATGTTTGGATTTTTCATGGACCAACCCAAAAGCGTGTCGCTGATAACCAGCAGTCTTTTGGCAACGCATTGACCCTTATCCCGATTACGCGCTCTGGCAAGAACGCTCTTGATTTTCACTTGAGCTATTACGTCGGGTACATCAGTTCGCGTAATCCAAACGCCAAGTTTTTGATCGTTTCCAATGACCAAGGTTACGGCCCAATGTTGGAGCATGCACAGGAGTTAGGTTTTGCTGCTAGCCAACTTGGTTTTGGTGCCCCAAAAACAGCTACTAAAAAGGCGGCAGTAAAAAAGGTTGCAGTCAAAAAACCAAGCGTGAAAAAAATAGATCCTGTAAAAAAATCAGTACCAATCCATAAGGCTCCTGCAGCCAAGAAGGTCACCAAAGCAGTCAAGGTGATGGCAGTCAAAACGGCGGTTACAGAGAAAATAACCAGCGTACCTGTACCTGTAAAAAAGACCGTCTCCGGCAAATCAAAAAACCAAAAGCCCGTCAAGCCCCCTGCGGCATCTGCAGTCGCCAACAAGCCAACTCCTACAGTAAGTAAGAAATTACCCGTTGTAGATGCTGAGAAGATCTACTCTCACGTACTGGCTTCGTTGCGTAAGTCAAAGAACAAACCCAGTCGAAAAGCGAGGTTCTTTGGGGCCGTAAAGTCTTTACTCGGTGTCGAAAAGGTTGACGATGTCAGGGTGGAACGCCTCGTTCAGAGGTTGATTGACGACGGACACTTGGTCATTGATACCAATGGTGCCGTAACCAAAACCCCCTAGCTCCATTGCTTCCTGCGACTTGTTTCTGATGGTTTTTGTATCTACAATAACATCATGTCTATCACCTTCGATCCTGCCAAGCGTGAGAGAACATTGGCGGAACGCGGCCTGGACTTTTTAGACGCCAAGATCGTCTTTGAGGGCGTAACCCTGGAGGTCGAAGATGTCCGCAGGGCTTACGGGGAAGAGCGAATCATTTGTTATGGCTTGTTGGCCGGGCGGATGGTTGTTGTGGGGTACACACCGCGTGGCGCGGATCGCCACGTCTTCAGCATGAGGAAAGCCAATGAACGCGAACAAACCCGCATTAAACCGCTCCTTGGCATCTGACCTGGCCCGGGTCGATGCCCACGTCGTGCAGCAAAGCGAATACGAAGACCTGCCCGAGCTGGATGAAGACATGCTGGCACGGGCCCGGTTGCGCAAGGGCGGCAGGCCAGTTTCAACGAACCCGCGTGTGCTGCTCTCCATCCGTTTGCCTGCCGACGTGATTGACCGCTGGAAAGCTACCGGCCCGGGCTGGCAGACCCGCATGGCGGAGCGGCTCAGCACGGTTCCGTGAACCCTGCGGCCCAGGCTTGCCTCCCCCAGATGCCATTCGTAGAATCCAAACCAAGAGTTCGGTGCAGCCTGTGATGGGCTGTGTCGGACGTTGGCACCTACCCCGCGCGCGTCCCGCATTCCGCTGGCCGCGCGCCATCTTTAGGGAATCCCATGGCAATTCCTCACCTGGAATCGGGCGACATCGCCAACCTGCAAGCGCTGGACGGCGAGACTCCGCGCAACCAGTCCACCGCCTTGTTCAAGACCGCGCAGCTGGAGGTTATCCGGCTGGTGTTGCCCACGGGCCGCTCCATGCCGCTCCACTCTGTGGCGGGGGAGATTACGGTGCAATGCCTGGAAGGGCGCATCGAGTTCACCGTGCCCGGGCGTGTGCAGACGCTGCAGGCCGGGCAACTGCTCTACCTGCGGGGTGGTGAGCCGCACAGCCTTCTGGCGCTGGAAGATGCTTGCGCGCTGGTCACCATCGTGCTGGGGAAGTAGGGCGCTGCCAGCCGCGCGGAGGCTGGCAACGGCTCCATCACACCTTGTCGAGTGCCTGCACCAGGTCCGCCTGCAAATCATCCAGGTGCTCAATCCCCACCGACAGCCGCACCATGTTCTCACTCACACCCGCCTTGGCCAGTTCTTCGGGGTTCAACTGGCGGTGGGTGGTGGACGCGGGATGGGTGGCCAGTGACTTGGCGTCGCCAATGTTCACCAGGCGGGTGAAGAGCTGCAGGGCATCCAGGAAACGTGCACCGGCGGCACGCGGGTCGGCGTCTTGGCCCTTCAGACCGAAGGACAAAATGCCCGATGCACGGCCGCCCAGCTGGCGCTGCACCAGCGCGTGGTCCGGGTGGTCGGGCAGGGCGGCGTAACGCACCCATTCCACCTTGGGGTGGGTCTGCAGAAATTTGGCGAGGGCCAGCGTGTTGTCGCAGGTGCGGTCCATGCGCAGCGGCAGGGTTTCAATACCTTGCAGCGTGAGCCAGGCGTTGAAGGGTGACAAGGCCGCACCCATGTTGCGCAGCGGCACCACACGTGCGCGGCCAATGTAGGCAGCGGGGCCGAGTGCTTCGGTGTACACCACGCCGTGGTAACTCACGTCGGGCTCGTTCAGGCGTTTGAAACGTTCCTTGTGCTCTGCCCACGGGAACTTGCCGCTGTCCACGATGATGCCGCCAATGCTGTTGCCGTGGCCGTTCATGTACTTGGTGAGTGCATGCACGACGATGTCGGCACCGTGTTCAATTGGGCGGCACAGGTAGGGGCTGGGCACGGTGTTGTCCACGATGAGCGGCACACCGGCGTCGTGTGCCACTTTGGCCAGCGCGGCAATGTCGGTCACGTTGCCCAGCGGGTTGCCGATGGATTCGCAGAACACGGCCTTGGTGCGGGCGTCGATCAGTGCGGCAAAACTGGCGGGGTCGCGCGGGTCGGCAAAACGCACCTCGATGCCCTGTTGCGGGAAGGTGTGGGCAAACAGGTTGTAGGTGCCGCCATACAGCGTGCTGGCCGAGATGATGTTGTCACCCGTCTCGGCAATGGTCTGGATGGCTGCGGTGATGGCCGCCATGCCCGACGCCACGGCCAGCGCGGCAATGCCACCTTCCAGTGCCGCAACGCGTTTTTCCAGCACGTCGTTGGTGGGGTTCATGATGCGGCTGTAGATGTTGCCCGCCACCTTCAGGTCAAACAGGTCGGCACCATGTTGTGCGCTGTCAAACGCATAAGCCGTGGTCTGGTACAGCGGCACGGCGGCCGACTTGGTGGTGGGGTCAGGGCTGTAGCCCGCGTGAACGGCAAGGGTTTCGATACGCATGGTGCTCTTGTGTCTCTCTTTGGATGAAGCTTTGGATGGACAGTGGTGCGCAGCAACGGGCCCCGATGGTGTGGCGGCTGGCTACGGTGATTTTCACCCAAACCCACAGGCCGCGGCAACGATCCAATGGGTATGTGCTTATGAGGCACTGGTTGTGCAGAAGGGTTGTTCGATGCGTCTCTTTACTGCTCGGGCTACAGTGCGGTCACCCATTTCCTACCAACCCAAAAAGGAGGCCCCATGTCCGGAGGCGACTGGAAAGACATGTACAACGCCGCAGACTCCGGCGACCTGGCCCTGGTGCGTTACCACATCGAGGCGGGTGTGGACCCCAACTACCAGCACCCCGAGATCATGCGGACACCCCTGGTCATCAGCCTGCTGCAGGGGCACACCGAGGTGGCGCACTACCTGCTGGACCATGGCGCTGCTGTGAACCTGGTGTCGGACTACGACAGCCTCACACCGCTGCAGGCCGCGCAGCAGGTCGGTGCACACGCCTTGGTGCAGACCCTTCAAGAACGCGGCGCTACCGCGGCGTTGCGGCCACCGTGGTGGCACCGCTTGCTCGCAGGACTGGTGTAGCGACTGGGCTCACCCACGTGCAAAGGTGACCAGGTGGTCCACCTGCGGGCGGATACCGATCCACTCACCAATCTGGTGGTCGTGGTGGCTGGGCACATGGACCAGCACGGTCTCACCGGTGCTCAGGCGCAGCGTGTACAGAAACTCGGAGCCTCGGAACGCCTTGCGCAGCACCTCGGCCTTGAGCGGGGCGTTGTCATCGTGCACGATGTCGTCGGCCCGCAGCAGCACGTCACACACACCGTCTGCATAGGCGGACGGCAGCGGGCAACTGTCCATCCCGGTCAGGTCGCCCAGGGGGGTGTGTGCCCAGGCTTTGCCGCCGGCTTCAAACAACGTGGCGGGGGTGAACACACCGTGGCCGATGAAGTCGGCCACGAAGCGGGTGGCGGGTTGGTGGTACAGCGTGTAGGCGCTGTCCCATTGGTGCAGTCGGCCCTCGTGCATCACGCCGATGGCATCACCAATGGCAAAAGCTTCGAGCTGGTCGTGGGTCACAAACAGGGCAGTGGCCTGCGCGGCTTTCAAGATGCCGCGCACCTCGTGCGCCAGGCGCTCACGCAGCTCCACGTCGAGGTTGGAAAACGGCTCGTCCAGCAGCATCAGCTGTGGCTTCGGGGCCAGCGCGCGGGCCAGGGCCACACGCTGCTGCTGGCCACCTGAAAGCTCGTGTGGAAACCGCGCCTCCGCACCGCCCAGGCCCACCAACTCCAGCACCTCGGCCACCCGCGCGGCACGCTCGGCTTTGGGCAGGTGGTGGATGCCAAAAGCCACATTGCGGCCAATGTCCAGGTGGGGGAACAGCGCGTAGTCCTGGAACACCATGCCAATGCGGCGCGCTTCCGGTGCCACGGTGCGGCCCGCGCTGCTGACCACCTTGCCTGACAGGCTGATCTCACCGGCCGCCACCGTCTCCAGCCCCGCCACCGCACGCAGCAGCGTGGTTTTGCCACAGCCCGAGGGGCCGATGAGCACGCCAATGTCGCCCTGGCGCAGGCCAAAAGAGACATCTGACACGGCGGGTTGGGGGCGGGCGGCGTAGCGCACGTCGAGGTGGGAGACGGCAAGGAACATGGGGCAAATTCTAGATGCATAGAATTCGCATTTGCATTGAACGGGTTTCCCGGCGTTGCTCCCTCTTACCTTTGCCCCGCACGGGCGTTTTGCATGTTCTTTCGCCGGCTCCACCGTCCCTTGCTGCTTCTGCTGGCATTTGTCTTCACCCTGCCCATCCTCGCAGTGTTTGCCTCGTGGCTGCCGTTCGGTCCACACGACGTGGACGCGGGCCAGATCCTGCGCGAGATGGCGTCTACCGTGCTGCCCGGTTATGCGGCAACCACGCTGTGGCTGGCGCTGATGGTGGGTGTGGGTGTGGCCGTGGTGGGCACACTCAGCGCCGTGGCGGTGACGCTGTTCGACTTCCGGGGGCGGCGCACGTTCGAGTGGCTGCTGCTGCTGCCGCTGGCCATGCCCGCGTACGTCACCGCGTATGCGTACACCGACTTCCTGCAGTACAGCGGGCCGCTGCAAATGGGCTTACGTGCCACCTTCGGGCTGGAGGGCAAGCTGCTGCCCGAGGTGCGCAGCGTGGGCGGCGCGGCCTGGGTGTTTGTGTTCTCGCTTTACCCGTATGTGTATTTGCTGGCCCGCACCGCGCTGAGTGAACGCGCCGCGCACCTGATGGAGGCTGCACGCCTGATGGGTGCCCCGCTGTCGCGCCGCATCCGCGAAGTGGCGTTGCCGCTGGCCCGTCCCGCCGTGGCGGCCGGTGTGGCGCTGGCGCTGATGGAGACCTTTGCCGACTTTGGTGTGTCGAGTTACTTTGGCATCCAGACCTTCACCACCGGGATCTACAAAGCCTGGCTGTCGATGGACAACCGGGTGGCCGCCGCCCAGCTGGCCACCATGCTGCTGGCCGTGGTGGCGCTGCTGCTGTGGCTGGAGCAGCGGGCCCAGCGGCGCATGCGTTTTGTGGTGGGCCGGGGTGCACGGGCCGGGTCGGCCGAGGCGCAGCCCACACTGCTCACGGGGCGCCGCCTGGGGCTGGCCTGGGTGCTGTGTATGTTCCCGGTGCTGGCCGGGTTTGTGGCGCCGGTGCTGTTCATGCTGCGCCCGCTGGCCGCCGACTGGTCGGTGCTGCCGTGGAACCGTTTTCTGGAGTGGACGGCCAACAGCCTGCGCCTGGGCAGCATCAGCGCCGTGCTGGCCGTGGTGCTGGCGCTGTTCCTTGCGTTTTCGCGCCGCCGCTCCAGCGACTGGGTGACCCGCACCGTGGTGCAACTGGCCAGCCTGGGTTACGCCGTGCCGGGCGCGGTGATTGTGGTGGGCCTGCTGCTGCCGGTGGGCTGGCTGCAGGTGGCGGCCCCCCAGTCCAACGTGGGCTACTGGATCACCGCCACGGCGGTGGGCATTGTCTGGGCCTACCTGGTGCGCTTCAGCGCGGTGGCGCTGCAGTCGGTGCAGAGTGGTTATGCACGTATTCCCACCAGTTTTGACGACTCGGCCCGCATGATGGGTGTGGGCGGCTGGGGCCTGCTGACGCGGGTGCACTGGCCGCTGTTGCGTCGCTCGGCCATGGCCGCAGGGCTGCTGGTGTTTGTGGACGTGATGAAGGAGCTGCCCGCCACCATGGTGCTGCGGCCCTTCAACAGCGACACCCTGGCCGTGGTGGCCTACCAGCTGGCCCGCGACGAACGCCTGGGTGAGGCCGCGCTGCCGTCGCTGGCGCTGGTGGCGGTGGGGCTGCTGCCGGTGATTCTGCTGAGCCGCACCCTGCGCAGCAGCCAACACTGAGCCGACCTGGAGCCCCCACGGATGCCGGGCGAGCCACCCGGGCTTGCGCCAGGTCAAACCACCGGGCTGGTGTTCCGGCTTACCATGGATGTATGCCTGAATTCACCCTCCAAACCGCCTTGTTCGCCGCCTGCTTGGCCGCCGGTGTCATGACCATCGGCTTTGCCGCCCGCGAAACGCGCTGGGGCGTGCCCCTGCTGGCAGGGGGCGTAGTGGGTCTGCTGCTGATCATTTCTTACGGGATTGTGTCGAAGCTGTAGCGGTGGACCTGCTGCCGGTGATTCTGCTGAGCCGCACGCTGCGCTCCAGCAGCCGGTAATGTGCATTTGCTCCTGATTTAATAGCTGTGTGTGAAAGGTGTATGTGCGCTAGAGCCTGTTTTTATGCGTAAATTCAGGCCAAAGCGTCCAGGTCACCTAAAGCAGCTCGGTCGGCGGGCGTGAACACATAACGCAACTTGTGCACCCCCGCTGTGGTTCCGGGTGCCGCGCCCATTGCCGCGAGTGCGTCGTCACCCAGCACACCTTGCCGCAGAGCCTCCAGCACCTGCGCGTCGTAACCACCCACCAGCACCACCCAGTCGGCCACGGCGTCACCGCCACGGATCAGCTGCTCCCGTGTGGGCGCGGCTGTGGTGGGGGTGCGTGTGACCAGCAAGCGGGTGGCGGTGATGCCGGGCTGGTGGGGCAAGGTGGCCAGCACCGGTGCCAGCCGGGCCTGGAGCGCGTCACCCTGGCCCGGCGCGGGCGCACACCGGATGGCCAACACGGCCGTGCCCATACCGCCGCCGTGGGCCAGCTCCACGGTGCACTGGCTGCGGACCATGCCCTGGTGGTGCGGCATCATCTTGGTGGACCAGGGTGTGGGGGCGTTCAGGCGCTCCATGTAACCCGGCGAGGTCAGCACGTCGTAGCCCTCCAGCTCGTACAGCACAAAGAAGTGGTGGGTGTTGTCCACATGCTCCCAGCGCGAGCCGCGCAGGAAGCCGGGGATGCCCATGCGCTCCGGGAAGTGCTCGTGGGAGTGCCAGTCTTCAAATTCCGCGCGTTTGTCGGGGGCAAGTTGCCACCACATCGCCACCGCCGCCGTGCCTGGAAGAGCCATCGTGTGCCGCCTTATTTGGTGGGCGCGCGCAGGCGGGCCAACTCGGCATTCACTTCCTTGACGACGGGTTCACCCACCTCCTTGGTGAACTTGTCGATGGCGGGCTGCACCTTCTGGCGCAGGCGGGCCAGCTCGGCTGGGGACACTTCGTTCACCTGCATGGTCTTGCGCAAACCGTCGATGGCCTGGGCTTCCTTCTGCTGCGAAATCTGGCGTTCCACCGTCTTGGCTTCGGCAGCAGCGTCGGTGATGATCTTGCGTTCGGCGGGCGACATGCTGTCCCAGGTCTTCTTGCTCATCAGAAAAGGCATGCCGGTGTACACATGCCGGGTCATCGACATGTACTTCTGCACCTCGGCAAACTTGGCGGATTCGATCACACCGACCGGGTTGTCCTGCCCGTCAATCGCCTTGGACTCCAGCGCGCCATACACCTCGCCAAACGTCATCGGCACCGGGTTGGCACCCAGTGTTTTGAACAGTTCCAGGTAGATCGGGGACGCGATCACGCGGATCTTCAGGCCTTCCACGTCTTCCAGCTTGGTGATGGGGCGGCGGCTGTTGGTCATGTTGCGAAAGCCCAGATCCCAGATGCCCAGGCCCACCAGGCCATGGTTCTGCAGCTTGCCCAGCAGGCGTGTGCCCACGGGGCCGTCGGAAACTGCATAGGCCTCTTTGGCGTTCTCGAACAGGAAGGGGAAGTCAAACACCATGAACTCTTTGTCGAGCCCGGCCAGCAGCCCAGTGGCCATCGACGTGAAGTCCAGCGTGCCGCCGCGCACGGCCGACAGGTTTTGGGGGTCACCGCCCAGCACGGCGTTGGGGAACAGGCTGACCTTCATCTTGCCGCCGCTTTTTTCTGCGACCAGATCGGCAAACTTTTGTGCGCCCTGGCCGAGTGGGTGGTCCTTGGCCAGGCTGAACGCAAACTTCAGGTTGCGGTCCTGGATGTCCTGGATGTCCTGGGCCTGGGCGGCGCCCAGGGTCAGCAGCAGGCCGGAGAGGGCGAGGGCACCACAGGTGAGGTGGCGGCGCAGCAGGTTTGTCTTCATTGGGTTCCTTTCTGGTGAGGAGGTGGATGGCACAACGGGTGTGCCAGTGCGTCTGCGAGCGGATGATAGACAAACTTGAAACAAATTTGAATAAAAACTGAACGCCATTCAGATTTATTACACCGTTCAGAAAATGAACAGATATGATTCCCGCTTCTTCGCACAGGAGCTGGCATGAGCGGCGCACTTGAAAAATCACTGGCCATCCTCGAATACCTCACCCAGCACCCCCACGGCATTGCGCTGGCCAAGCTGTCCACCGACCTGAATTTGCCGCGCAGCAACTGCCACCGCCTGCTGGGCGAGCTGGCCAAATACGGCTACATCCGCCAGACCGTGCAGCACGGCGACTACGCACTCACCACCAAACTCGCGTCCATGGGGCTCAGTTTCCTCAGCAAGTCCGGCGTGGTGGACATTGCCCAGCCCATCCTGGCCGACCTGGCGCAGTTCACCGGTGAACTGGTGCGCCTGGCCGTGGTGGACGGCGACCGCCTGACCCTGGTGGCCAAAGAGCAGGGCGCACGCTCCGGCCTGCGTTACGACCCGGACATGGGTATGGACCTGAAGCTGTCGTGCAGCGCCGCAGGCCACGCCTGGCTGATGACCCTGTCGGACGACCGGGCCATCGAAGCCGTGGCACGCCAGGGCCTGGGCCGCTCCGAGGCGTTCGGGCCCGACGCACCCGCAACCATCAAAGACCTGCAGGCCCTGCTGGACGAACACCGCAAACGCGGCTTCAGCGTGGTGCGCGACATGTTTGCGCCCGGCATGAGTGGTATGGCCGCCCCCGTACAGCTGCGTGGTGAGGCCGCCACGGGGGTGGTGGTGATTGCAGGCCCGTCCCTGCGGCTGACCGAGCAACGCCTGGTCGAGTTTGGCCCCGCGTTACTGCACGCTGCCGGTGAACTGGCCATGGCCAGTGTGTCGTCGCCGCTGTTCACCAACACGAGTGTGGCCGAAGGTATGCAGCAGGGCGCACGCGGGTAAGCGACGCGGGTACACGGTGCTGCCGTACGGCAAAAGACCACCGAAATAGGGGCCTCTGGCGGAATAACGCTCACAAGGCGGCGATAATTCGCCCCCGGCTTTGGCCATGTCACGCCCTTTCAGCGGCACCGTGCCCGCTCCAACCGCAGCCCCCACCTCCGAATGAATCCCCTTGCCCCCATGGCGCGTGTCCCGCTTTTTATCGATCCCAAATCCCTCAACACCCAGGTCAGCACCGTCACCCTGGCCCGTGGTGGTGCGCTGTACCGCAGCCTGGCCGTGCTGGACTACGAGGTGGATGTGGTCGGCGACGGCAAGCTGACGCTGGAAGGTGAAGTGCAGGGCAGCCTGCCCGATCCGTACTGGGTCAACGTCACACTCCACACCGCTGCCAACGGGCTCATCACCTACTTCGACGGCAACTGCTCCTGCCCCGTGGGCTCGGACTGCAAACACGCCATTGCGCTGACGCTGAAGGCAGCGTCCGAGTCGGAGCGTGCGGGCGGCAGCCCGGCACCGGCCGCCCTGTCGGCCAAGGCCCTGACCCCGGCCGAACAAGAGGCCGTGCGTGTCCAGACGGCGCGGTTGTCCTCGCAGCAGGCGGTGGACCAGTGGCTCGGTGGTTTTGCCGAAGCGCCCGCCGACACGCCCCTCAGCACCTCCGCCGCGCCGCAGCCCGACCAGATGGTCTACATGCTGGTGCCTGCCACCAAGGGCGCAGACACGGTGCTGAACATCGGGTTTGGCCTGTCGCGCCAGATGGTGCGCAAGAGCGGCTGGGCCAAGGTGCGCCCGCTGGACTACGTCAGCCCCGCCTCTGCGTCGCCAGAGGACCGCGAGGCGGTGCAACTGCTGCAGGCGCTGGGCGCACAAACCTATGGCTACAGCGCATCCACCATGCCGCGCCAGCTGACGGGTGAAGTGGGCCAGCTGGCCTTGCGGCTGGCGGCGGGCACGGGCCGTTTGTTCAGTGCATCCGACTGGCAGACGCTGGAACAGCCGCTGGCCCTCGGCCCCCCGCGCAGCGTGCAGTGGCGCTGGGAAGAAAACAAGGGCGCGCCGGACGGCACCCCCACCGACCCGGACGACCCGGCCTGGACGCTGCAGCCGCAGCTCGACGGTGCGGGCACCACGCTGTACCGCAACACCCCGCCGCTGTATGTGGACCTGGACGCCGGTGTGTGTGGCCTGGTCGAGTCGCCCGGTATTGCGCCGCACGACCTGCCGCTGCTGCTCAAAGCACCGCCCATCCCGCGTTCGTCGTTTGCCAAGCACCAGACCACACTGCTGCGCCGCCTGTCGCACCTGCCGCTGCCGCCCACCATCGCGCGGCCGCAGGTGCTGGAAGGTGTGGCCCCTGTGGCGCACCTGCACCTGGCCCCCATGGCCCCGGCGGATGTGCCGCAGTGGGGCCTGGTGGCCGCACGCCTGCAGTTTGACTACGCCGGGTTCCGGCTCCAGCCGTCGGACGCGCAGCACAGCACCACCCCGCTGCTGCTGGAGGCCGACGGCAAAAGTATGCTGGTCCACCGCGACCTGGAGGCGGAACACCAGGCCCGTGAGCGCCTGTCCGCACTGGGCCTGGTGGCCGACCCACGGGGCCGTTTGTGTGTGCCACCCGGCCCGCCTGCCCAGCCGTCGGTGTGGCTGCAGTGGGCCGACACCGACTTCGCCCCCCTGCGCGGCACCGGCTGGGTGGTCACGCTCGACCACCTGCTGCACAACTGGATCACCCGGGTGGACACCCTGACCGTGGCCATGGCCCCCGAAGGCCACACCCCTGGAACACCCGGCAGCACACAGGCCGACGGCGACGACAGCCGCACGCCGTGGTTTGCCTTGTCGCTCGGTGTGGAGATCAACGGCGAACGCCACAACATCCTGCCCTGGCTGCCTGCCTTGCTCGACCAGTTGGGCCCCGCGATGGGCGGTGCGGGTGGTGCGGACGGTGCCGAAGACGGCGACAACAGCGCCCGCACGGCGCAGATGCCGCACTACGTCTACCTGCCGCAGGCCATTGGCCGGGGTTACCTGCGGCTGCCCACCGCACCGCTGCGCCCGTGGCTGCAGGCACTGCTCGACCTGGTGGGTGAACGTGGCCAGGGTTTTGACGGCGACACCCTGCGCCTGAGCCGCCTGGAGGCGCTGCGCATGGGCGCCGCGTTGGGTGAAGGTGCGCAGTGGGAGGGCGCCGCCAGCCTGCACCGGCTGGTGCAGCAGCTGGCCGGGCAAACCAGCCTGCCCGACGTGCCCGTGCCCACGGGGCTGGTGGCCAGCCTGCGGCCGTACCAGCAGCAGGGCCTGAACTGGCTGCAGTTCCTGCGTGAACATGGCCTGGCCGGTGTGCTGGCCGACGACATGGGCCTGGGCAAAACGCTGCAGACCCTGGCCCACATCCTGCTGGAAAAAGAGCAGGGCCGCCTGACCGATGCCGCGCTGATCGTCGCCCCCGTGAGCCTGATGGGCAACTGGTTGCGCGAAGCCGCACGCTTCACGCCCGGCCTGCGCACGCTGGTTTTACACGGGCAAGACCGGCATGGCGCTGCCGCCGACATTGCGGACTGCGACGTTGTTATCGCCCCCTATTCACTGCTGCAGCGCGACCGCGACCTCTGGCTCGCGCGGCGCTGGCACCTGGTGGTGTTGGACGAAGCGCAGAACATCAAAAACGCCAGCACCGGCGCGGCCCAGGTGGCCGCCGAGCTGGACGCCACGCACCGCTTGTGCCTGTCCGGCACCCCCATGGAAAACCACCTGGGTGAGCTGTGGAGCCTGTTCCACTTCCTGATGCCCGGTTTTCTGGGCAGCCAAAAACGCTTCAAAGAGCTGTTCCGCACCCCCATCGAAAAACACGGCGACAGCGAACGCCTGACCCAGCTGCGCGCCCGCGTCACCCCCTTCATGCTGCGGCGCACCAAACGCGAAGTGGCTACCGAGCTGCCCGACAAGGTGGAGAGTATTGCGGGCGTCACGCTCGAGGGCAAACAGGCTGACCTGTACGAAACCATCCGCCTCACCACCGAAAAAGCCGTGCGCGACGCGCTGGCCGACAAAGGCCTGGCCCAGTCGCAGATCCAGATCCTCGACGCCCTGCTCAAGCTGCGCCAGGTGTGCTGCGACCCGCGGCTGGTGCCGCTGGCGTCGGCGCAGAAGATCCAGCAGTCGGCCAAACTCGACCTGCTCATGGAGCTGCTGCCCGAGATGCTGGCCGAAGGCCGCAAAGTGCTGCTGTTTTCGCAGTTCACCAGCATGCTGGAGCTGATCGAAGAGGCTTTGAAGGCGCGCGACCTGCCCTGGGTCAAACTCACCGGCCAGTCGCGCAACCGCGACGCCATCATCGACCGCTTCACCTCCGGCGAAGTGCCGCTGTTCCTCATCAGCCTCAAGGCCGGCGGCGTGGGCCTGAACCTGCCCCAGGCCGACACCGTGATCCACTACGACCCGTGGTGGAACCCGGCCGTAGAAAACCAGGCAACCGACCGCGCCCACCGCATCGGCCAGAAAAACCGCGTGTTTGTCTACAAACTGGTGGCCCACGGCACCATCGAAGAACGCATCCTGGCCCTGCAGGAACGCAAGGCCGCCCTGGCCGACAGCATGTACAGTGGCGCGCAAGCCCGCAAACAGCCCTTGTTTACCGAAAGTGACATTGCCGAGCTGCTGCGGCCGCTGGGTGCGTGATAAGGTCATCGCAGGTTTTGGGGGGAGTTTGCTATACCTTCAATAGCTGCTTCCGCCCGCAGGCAGTGTGCTAGAGCCTTGTTTGGCTCTTGAATCAACCCGTCTGCCCGGTGCTTTTTCTTTTGTGAAAGGAGCTGCCATGTCGATGGTCCAAGGGGCCCACAAACAGTCCAGAACCGGCCTGCTGATCCCGTACGAGGTCAGTTACCAGCTGAACGGCTCCACCGTGGAATGGCGCGGCCAGGTCGTACTGCCCGACGGCGTGGCCCGGCCCCTGCAAGGCGGCACCGTCATGGAAGTGGCCGCAGCCACCGCCCAACACGCCGTCGAAACCCACGTCTGGCACGAGATCGACCAGACCGACTGGCTGGCCGGTAGCCCCATGGGCCCCGCAGAGTAAACAACCCGGTGCCGGGGGCAAAAATGCTCTTCTTTCAGGAGCTGCTTGTGCAGGTGGAGTAAGCGCTGGAGGCCTATTTCATCAATTTTTCTGCAGCCACCACCATCCCACCCACGGGGCCACCATGCCCTTCCCAGGAGGCACTTATGCAACCCAGCATCCCCGAAGAAAACGTGTTCGGTGAACACGACGGCAGCACGTTCTCAGCCACCCTGTGCCACGGCAATGGCGGCTGGTACTTCTCGCGTTGTGTGGTCGATGAACACAACATGCGCATCGAAGCCACCTGGCCCACCCGGGACGAAGCGATGGAGGCGGTCAGGCTGATGGCATCGGGGGACAGGAAGGCGGGGTAGCCAGACCGTTGCACCGGGCCCGAGCCCAAGAAAAACCCGCAACGCTGGGCGTTTGCGGGTTTTTTTGCGGGAGCTGGCAGTCGGTACCTTGGGCCTTGTGTTGTGAACTGCGGGGAAGGCAAAGACTGAGATCGACCAGAAGCAGCCGATCAATTTGGCTGTTTGGTAGCGGATGATCGGCGCCGCTCTTGACCCGTTGCTGCCGTTGAGATTGTGACGGCTAACGCACGCTGCGCAGCTGTTACTGCCAGTGGGTGCAGCTTGACGTACTCACGAACATTGCTACGAAGCGGCTGTTGGGCACTGCGACTGGCGCAAACCCGAGTGGCGGCTGTGCGAGGCACTACGGTCGTACCAGTGCCTACAAATCATCTTGGACGATATCTCGATATGCCACCACCCGACCATTCTGTTGTCGCCAGAATGCAGAAGCGTCTAGGTACTCCGGCCAGTGACTTTTGGGTATGTCTTGGCCAAACGCTCGAGCCACTGTGGGCGTCACGATCGAATCATGTGAAATGAACAGATGCAGGCCAGGTTCGACCCCAGCGCACGCAAGCAAATGCTCAATGAGATCATTCGCCGCCTGGGCCGGATCAGCCATGCCGGGCAATGCCCCTGCTCCTGAAACCAGATGTTGGATTACTCCTTCGTTACCATGCGCCAACCAGTTGCCCCAAGCTAATTGTTCGTCCAGAACATAGGCACCAGGTGCGCCGAGTCGTTTGTCCAATATGACTTCTCCATCCGTATCCGCAGCTTGGCCCAACAACTCGGCAGTCTGCACGCACCGGAGAACGGGGCTTGACCGAGCAGACCTAACCCGCCCCACCAACTCACGACCTAACTCTTGGCACAGGCGAATGCCCAGATCATTGAGTGGCAACTCCATGCCTGTGCCTCCATCGGGGATTTCATCCCGAGCGGAGTGCCTGATGAGCAGCGCAACAGGGGAGTCTGCCGGGACGAACTGAATCAAGCGTAAGGTGCGCTTCACAGCTGAGTTCATCAGGACAGTCACGCCGCCTCACCGATCAAAATCGAGGACAAAGCGTTCAAGCGTTTCGTCTCCTTGAGCTTAAAGCCGCTACGAACCAACAAGTCCTCGTACTGGGCCAAAGTACGCTCGCGCCCGCCCGTGACCATCAACAAATGAAGATCGCAAAGTGCCCCGCTGGGATCGCCATCGGATAAAACCATTTCGACAATATGCAAGCGTCCGCCTCTTGGCATACTTTCCCGAGCACGGACCAAGATGCGAAGTGCGTCCGCGTCATCCCAATCGTGAAGGACGCGTGCCATCACCACAACATCCGCGTAGGTGGCCCAGTCACCAAAGAAGTCTCTTGCAAGCCATGTGATCTGCTCTCGTCGAGGCTGTATCGCGCGGGCTTGCTGAATCACTTCTGGCCGATCCAGCACAGTCAAATCAAGAGCGGGATACCGAGTCAGCAACACATCGGCCAAATCACCCAAGCCGCCACCGGCATCAATCACGCGCTCAGTGCCCACCAAACTCAAAGCAGCTGGAACGCATGAATAGTCATGAAGCGCATAACTGCGAAGCATCTGATGATGTAGCTCTCCTCTCTTGGGGTCCGACGCCAACATGCCGAAGATGTCGGGAGAGGTCCACTCCCCCTTCCTTCTTAACGCTGTGGGTAGCTTCCGCCACATCACGGAAAAGTGGTGGCCAAACTCCAGGGCCGCGTGTGACAAAGTCAGAGGATGATCATGACGCAAATATGATCCACGCTCTGTTGCTCGCCACACCCCCGACACTTCCTGAATAAGGTTTAACTCACTCAAGGCGCGAAGCAAGCGAACCAAACGATCGGAGTGCAGCTGCAACTTTTGGGCGATGGCGGTCGTAGTGGCTGGCAAGACTTCAAACACACCAAGCTCTACTGCCGACGCAATGGTCTGAGTGCGCCAGAATCCAACCATGTCACCAGACAGCGAAGCGAATTCGGACCGACGTGGCACGCGCAGAACCGCCACGGTCAAACCAAGCTCGTCAATGACCTCCAAGCCACCGCAAAACGTCTCGACACGCGACTGTCCGTTGTAGAAGGGCTCAACAGAGGAAAAACGCCGCTCATAGATCGGTCGCCCTTGTGTGTCGATGTGCATCCAACCGCGCGAATCTTTGGCTCTGGCAAAACCTTTGTGAAAAACATCCAGGTCTTCGAACCAAACGTCATGGATCTTCACACCATGCGTGTTGATGTGAGTGGAGCGACCGTCATCAGACTGCACAACTGCAACGGCATCGCGAAAATCGCCGACATACCTCCAGCGCTCGGTGTAGGCTGGCCGACCATCGTGGGTAATGTGCAGGTAGGTGCCATCAGTGGTCCTAACAGGACAATGGCCGCCTTGGAAATTGCCACACCACTCGTATCGATCGGAATAGACTGCCTCTCCTCTGTGGGTGATGTGAAAAGCCCCCTCCTCCGCCACGACTGCGGCCAAGCCCTCATAGAATCCGAATGTCCGGTTGAACCGCTGGACATAGGCCGGCGTGCCATCAGGTTGGATGTGCCAAGCAAGACCACCGAATCGCACTGAGGCCAAGCCAGTTGAGTGAAACTTCAGAACCTCCTCAAAGCGTTCTGAGTACGCTGGCGCATTGCTTAAAAGGTGGTGGGTGCCACAAGGTGAGACGATCAGATCTGCCCAGTTCATGTCACACCTTCCACAGGCTTGCGCATGTTGCAGCCTAAACACAGGGTCTTGTTCCTGTAGGTGGATTGCAAGTCTCGATAGCCCTTACCTTTCCAAATCTCGATGATGCCTTGGCCATGGAGATTGCCGAACTCACCCAATGATCGACGCTGTGCATCTGGTGCGCAACAGGGGTCAAAGCGCCCCTCGGCGCTCACCCAGGCCTCCTGTCCCAGGAAGGGACAGCCCCCCTCTGGCGCAAGATCGGTCAAGGCCCCCTCGTCCAGAAGAAAGATGTTCTCCAGCAAGAGCGGCTTACCATTGGGCAACATCCGCTCAGAGACTGCCTGACGCGCCTCCATCACCGCCTCATTCCACCGCTGTATTGACGCCGGACTGTGGCGCATTGATAGGTTCTCAATCTGCTTGAAATGCGCCCAAAGGTGATGCCCCTTCAGGCGATCCACACCCAGTTCGACGGCAAGTCGCACTATGTCAGCCAACTCGCCAACGTTGGACTTCAGAAAGGTCATCTGAAAGGTCACTCGACAACGATGTCCGCCTCTCGCCGCGTGAGCATCACGAACAGCGATGAAGTCCCGAACGTTCCGAAGCATCGTGTCCCAGCGAGCACCAATCATGATGGCTTCCTGGGTGGCCTGGGTGGCCCCGTTCCAGGAGATCTTGACGTCCGATGTCACGGGAACGATGCGCTCGGCCCATGCCTTGGCACCCAGTCTTGGAAACGTACCGTTGGTCGTGAGATTTAACTTGATGCCATGCTGTTCGCACAACTCTAGGATCCGATCGAAATCATCGTAGGCAAGCGGCTCGCCCATGGTGGAGGGAATGATCTCGCGCAAGCCATGAGGGACTGCCTGCTCCAGCACTTGCTCGATCAATCGAACAGGCATGATCCGACGAGCCTGACCACGGGCCTTGCGCTGTTCCTGCAAGGGGCTGTGAGGCGAGTGCTCTTCGCACATGACGCACTTCAAGTTGCAGGTGTCAGGATTGGTATCAAACGTGATGCGCCATGGTCCATCTGTGGACTGTATGCGCGTCCGATCTCGACGCCGAATCAGCGATTCATACAAGGCCTCGATGTCTCTAACGTGTTCATCAATGGGGGGGATCTGCCCACTCTCGCTGAAGAGATAGCCACGCTGACCCAGACGACCCAGCAAACCTGGCTCGTCGATCAATCGTTGCATCTGCTTCGTAAGTGCCTGGTGTGATCGATGCTCGAACAAAAGACCATTGACTTCGTGCTCAACATACTCGCCCATTCCGCCCGCGTTTGCAGTGATGATCGGCACTCTGGCCTGTTGCGCCTCATGAATGACTAGGGGTGAGTTTTCAACCCAGACCGATGGCACGACAATCGCATCTACCTTGTCAAAGACGTCTCGAACAATGTCCTGATTTCGATACTCAGGCATCCATTCGACACGATCCACAAGTCCGTCAGGAAGGTCCCGAGCCAGGGCTTTCAGCGCTTCCGTGTCCTGCCCTCTATGACGCCCCCAGATCCGCAAGATGGCATCACCACGTAACTGGCCAAAGGCACGAATCAAATCGTGAATGCCTTTAGCGGGAATGTGAGTGCCGATATAGCCGAAGGTCATCGGCTCGCCCGAGGCACGTGACCGTCCCTCAGATCGCTTTTGGTCAAAACCGTAGTCCAGGTACTTCAACTTCGCTGCTGGCAGGCCAAAGTCATTCCGATATCGCTCCAGCAGATACCGCGCTGGAGCCACAAAGACATCGACCAACTCTGTCATCTCCCGCATGTGACTCATTCGCCGACCCACCCATTGGGTCCAATAAGACATGTCAAGGGCATGTTCCTCGGGAGCGCCACTGAAATATCGTGAGTAACAGCGCTCCGCACACTTCCTGTCCTCCTGACCATCACAGGCGGCCCAAAGATTGTGTGGATCCTCCGGGAGTGTTTGCATGAACTGACCACGTGGACACATGACCCAGTAGTCGTGAAGGGTGTAGACAATGGGAATCTCGCGGCTGGACGCTTCAACCAACAATGATGTCGACAAATGGTTGAGATGCCCGACATGAACAATGTCAGGCTGGAGGCGATCCAGCAGTTCGGCAAAACGCTGATCGATTCCGGCAACTCGATAGCGGTCCTTGTTGCGTGGGTTGTTTACCAGATGCAGCGTGATCCGAGCATCGTCAGGGTCCAGTTCCGTTCTGAGGCGGTAATCAGGAGCGAACGAATCTTCCTCACGGGTAAAGACGTGAACCTCATGTCGATCTGCCAACCCCTGGCAAAGCGTTTGGCTGTAGACCTCCGATCCTGCGTTGTATCGCATCGGGTAGCCATGGATGACTTTCAAAATTTTCATGGGGCGGTCAAGGTGGAGGTGGGCTAGGAAGCCTCAAGTTGAAAATCTGCAATCAGCTTGGCCAGCCCATCTCGCAGTGGCACCCGAGGAGTCCAGTTCAAAGTGGTCGAGGCGCGTTGATGCGTTCCATAAAACCTAGCCACATCAAAGTTGCGCGGAGGTGCAGTGATCACAGGCGATGAGCTGCTCGCAATTTCGATAGCCAACGCAGCCAGTTCTCCTAACGTAGTGGCTTGGCCTGAAACAAAGTGAATCGGGTCCGCACAGTCGTCACCGGCGGTGAAACGTTGAATCAGCGACACGATGCCGCGACTGACGTCTTCCACATGGGTGAAATCAAAGGTATGGCTCGGACCATCCACGCGCAAAGGCTGACCTGCAACGGCAGCCCTCGCGAATGCAGGGACAACGCGGTCCGCATGATCGTGAGATCGTCCAAAGACGTTGGACAGGCGAATCACCGCCGTCTGCAGGCCGCTTTGGCGCGCCAGTTGCACTAGACGCTCCCCTTCTACTTTGGATCGCGCGTAGACATTGACTGGTGCCAATCGCGTGTCCTCAGTTGCAGGGAGCAAATCAGGCTGACCATAGACCTCCCTGCTGCTTGCAAAGATGATCCACGGCCTTCGCCCATGCGACTGCACTGCCTCAAGAACATTGCAAAGCCCACCGACGTTCGTTGCCCAGCAATGCTCAGGATCATGCTCTCCCCAAACAACACGGGATACGGCGGCGAGGTGCAACACGCCATCGCAAGAGGCAACAGCGTTGGCCACGTGAGTGGCGTTACAGACATCTCCACGCTCGTCATTCAGGCCCCGCAGGTCAAGGCCTTTGACCAAGTAGCCGTTAGCGGTCAAGTCCTCTCGAACAACACGACCAATCAGTCCTTCTGATCCAGTGATCAGTATTCGTTGAGTCAATTGCTTACTCCATGAGATGTGAGCTGCCGAGGCCTCAAAAGCTACGACGGCGGAACGAGAGGGCTGTGCCGTGTCTTATTCAGAAGATGGCTTGGCAGAACGTTTTGCCTTCACAGGCAAACTGTTCACCGGCTGCGCTGGTGCAGGGAGATCAGCACGCATACCTTCTGTCAATTCAGAATCAAGAGCGTGACGATTTAGCTTGCTGGCGGCTGTATCGCCCTTCACAAGGAACAGCCTAGGAGTCCGTCTGTTGAGTTGGCCGGTCGCCGTTGAGTTGCCGGTAATGTAAGTGCAGCGGTCGTTCAACCTTTCCATCATCGAATGTCTGGTAACCGTGGCGGCCGACATTCAGGCTTGCAGGATCACCGGCAGCAACCAGCCGGAAGCCGTCTTTGGCGCTGCTGCCCTGAGAGCCCGCAACTGGCCGACTGCCGAACTTCGTGGCTGACCGCTTCTCCAGTGGCTGAACGGCGGTAAAGGACCCAAGGCGTCTGCATACAGCCAGCACCACCGTGGTCCCCTCGACAGGAATCGAACCTGTATTTGACGCTTAGGAGGCATCCGTTCTATCCATTGAACTACGAGGAGGCAGCCGGGGATTGTAGGGCCCGCGGAATGCGGGCCCGGGGGTGTCTCACCCCGCTCAGTCGAAGTTCACCGTGTAGATCAAATCGACCGCGCTGCGGGTGCCGGTCTGGGCGCGCAGGGTGAGGTTGCGGGTCAGGTCGTAGAAGATGAACAGGGTGCCCAGCGCGCTGGTCAGGGTGCTTTCGTAGGTGACGTACATGCGCTGCGAGAAGCGTTTGCCGAAGGTGAGCACGGCGCCGCTGGCGCTTTCGCCGTCGGCGGGGGCGCGAAAGTCCACTTCGTCCAGCCCCAGCCGGTTGGCCACGCTGCCCGGGCCCACACCACGGCGGCCCAGCAGTGACAGGGCAGCCTGTTGCAGCAGGGCGGCTTCGTCCCCGCCGTTGGCGGTGCTGTGGCCCAGCACAACCCAGGAGAGCTTTTCTGCGTCGGGCATGACCGGGTCGGAGTACAGGCGCACGCGGGGCGAATGGGCGGTGCCGGTGATTTGGACACCGGCCCGCACGGAGATGTTGGGGCGCAGCGCCAGCACGTCGAGGGAGGGGTTTTCCAGCGTGCCGTTAAAACGAACAACGCCGGTTTCTATGTCGAGCTGCTGGCCATAGGCGCGGTACTTGCCGTTGTCGGTGCGGATTTCGCCGGTGACACGGGGCGGGCTGCCCAGGCCCTGGGTGCTGCGGATGTCCAGCTCACCGGTCAGCCGGGTGGTGACGCCGTGGCCTTGCACCGCAAAGTCGTTGCCCAGGTTGAAGGTGATGGCCACGTCGGGTGGTTTGGGTGTTTGTACACGTGCCACGGGCTGGTCGGTGGGGGCCGCCGCGGGTGCAGGTGCCGGTTTGGTGTGGCTGGCCGAGCGCACCACCACGTCCTTGCCCAGCTGTGGCGCGGTCTCGTCGGGCAGGATGATGGCGGCGCGGTCGGTCTTGAGGTTGGCGCGCAGGGTGAACTGCCCGTCGTTGAGCCGGGCTTGCATGGTGCCGGACAAGGTGACTTGCCGGTCTGAGCGCACCATGGCGCGCAGGGCCTTGGCTTCGGCGTCGAACTCCATACGGATGCCGGAGCCGGTGGCTGCACCAGCACCAGCACCTGTATCTGCAGCGGCCCAGGTGGCAAAACCCCGGCCTGACAACACCCCGCCGTCGCCCGGGGCGTCGGTGGTGCGGTTGCCGCTAAAGCCGCTGATGCGGGTGCTGCTGCCGGTGCCACCGCGCAGGGTGAAGTCGGTGATGTCGATGCGTTGGCCGTTCAGGCTGGCGCGCAGGCGGCCGTTTTGCAGGTCCACCCCGTCCACCACCGAGCGGATGGCCAGGTTGTCTGCGGCCAGGGTGCCGGCCCAGCGGGGGGCGTTGCGGGTGCCGCTGAGCTGGGCGTTGGCGTTGAGGGTGCCTTGTACGCGCCAGCCCGGCGGGGCCAGCACCGACCATGCGCCAATGCTGGGCAGGTTGGCCTGCACCTTGCCGCTCAGGGGGGCGTCGGGGGCCCATTGCCAGCCGCCGCCGTTGGGCGTGAGCTGGGTGCTGGCATCGGCCTGGGCCTGGCCGGCGTTGGCGCTGTCCCAGATCAGCTGGGTGCGTACGGTTTTGTCGGTGGCGTCCAGCGTCAGCTGGGCCTGGCGGACCCCTGCGCTGGTGGTGGGGCCCAGCGGCACGGGCACCACGGGCCGGGGGCCACCGGTCACGGCTGTGGGGCCGGTGCTGGCACCGGAGCTGGTGATGACCGTGGGGTTGGGGATGTCGCCGGTCTGCACCTGCACGTCGCCGCTGGTGCGCGCCAGCTGGGCATGCACCCGCAGGCTGTCGCCCACGTCGATGTCCCAGTTGCCGCCAAACACCAGGTTGCCCGTGACCCCGAAATTGCTGGCGGTGGTGTTGCCGACGTTGGCCAGCGCCTGGGCCCAGGTGATGGGCAGGCCTTGCAGCTGGCCTTTGCTTTGCAGGCGGTGGCGGGGCGCGTCGGCCGGGCCGGTGCGGCTGTAACGCAGGGGCTCCCACGCGAGCTGCACCTTGCCCGGCACCGGGCCGGTGAGTGAGGCGGTGCTGGCCGAGGCCTGGACGTTTATGTCTGGTGTGCCTGCGGCAGCCGTGGTGTTGCGCACGGTGACGTTGGTGGGGCTGTCCAGCTGCAGGGTCCACGGGCTGGACTGCGGGGCGTCTTGCAACTGCAGTTGCAGGCTGGCGATGGTGGCGCGCCACTGGTCGGGGTTGTCCATGCCGCCGTCCAGGCGGGTTTGCAGACGGATGGTCTGGGTGCCAGACAGGGCTTCACCCTTGACTGCCAGGCTGGCCTGCGCCAGGTGGCCCGCGAGTTCGGCGCGTACGCCCCGCAGCTGCACGGAGGTCTTGTCCTGCTTCGGGTCGGTGGGCGGCAGCTGCAGGTTGAGTGTGGGCACGGCCAGGTTGGCCTGCACGGTCAGGTTGCCTGCACTGGCGGGGGGCGCCTTGCCGTTCAGCACGCGCATCTGCACCGACTGCCAGCCGCCTTGCCAACTGCCTTTGAGGGACGCGTCGCCCTGCAGGCTGGCACCCGAGAAACTGCCGGCCAGGCCAGGCAAACTTTCGACCCAGCGCTGGGCCTTGCCCGCGTCGGCGAGTGTGACGTCCAGCGTGCCTGCGCCTTGCGTAGGGGCCATGGTGCCGTCAAGACGGGCCTGGGCACCGGGCACGGTGGCTGACAGCTGGCCTTTGACCGCTGCGACAGATGTTGCTGTGGTGGCGGTGGCCGGTGTGGTGGTGACCTGCCCCTGGGCTTGCACCTGGGCCTGGTCGGCCAAGATGCGCAGGTTTTTGAGCGTGAGGATGTTGCGGCCCCATTGGCCTTGGGCCACCACGCTGTCCAACCGGAGGGTGCGCGGCGGGGCGCTGGCTTTGGTGGCGGAGTTGATGGCCACGTCAAACGCCAGCATGTCCCCGGCCTGTGAGGCTTTGGCCGTGCCGCTGAGGGCGGCGGGGGCCAGCTGGGTGTAGAGCGTGGCGGGTGACAGGTTGCGCACGGTGGCGTTGGCCTGCCAGGGCGCGGGGGCCGGGCTCCAGCTGCCTTGCAAGGCCACTTCACCCGGGCCGGTGCGCAGGGTGGCGCGTGGCACTGTCCATGTGGTGCCGTCGAACAGGGCCTGTGCGGCCAATTGGTCCAGCGGCAGGCGGTTGGTGTCCCAGGGGCCGGGCAGGCTGTTGCGGATGTTGGCTTCGATCTGCCACACGCCGCTGGCCGCCGTGGGCGAAGTGGGCGCAGTAGGGGGTGCACCGGCGGTGACGGTGCCGTCCAGCCGAGTGACGGGGGCCTGCGGCCAGAGCTGGGCCAGGTTCAAGGCGCTGAACGCGGCCTGGGCCTGCACGAGGGGCTGGGGTGCCCACGGCGCAATCTCTGCTTGTAATTGCGCTTGCATGGCCTGCTGGCCCTTCGCAAGCTCTGTGGCCGGGTCGGGTTGCAGCTGGGCCTTCACCTGCAGGCGGGCATCGGCACCGGCCAATGTGCCTTCCACCGTGGCCTGGGCCACCACGGACAAGGGGGCGTTGTTGCTGCCCGGCACGGGTGTGGTGATACGTCCGTCAAGGGTGGCGTTCAGCGCCATGGGGGCTGCGCCCTGCAACTGCACGGTGGCGCTGTAGTGGCCGTCGGCAATGTCCACACCGTCGATGGTCAGCTTGTGGTGGGTGCCGTCAAAGCGGTAATGGCCGGCCAGGGCGGTGGCCTGCAGCGGTGGCGGGCCCACCCAGCGCAGGTCGTCCACCCGGAAGGGGGCATCCACCTGCACGGGCAGCAACAGCGCCTGCAGCGGCTCTGTGGGGGTGTCGCTGGGTGGCCCCAGCGCTTCAATCACGACCGAACGTGCGTGGACTTCGCCCAGCTTCACTTCGCGGCCGAACAAGGGCCGCACCTGCCAGCCAATGTCCAGGCCTTCCACGTCCACCGCCATGCCCGGGCTGGTCCAGCGCAGCCCACCAATGTGGCCGCCGTGGCGCAGGGAGCCTTTGACGTCGCGGGTGGTCAGGGTCTGGTCGGCGGGCAGAAAACGCTGCACCTGGGCCAGGCTGGTGGCCAGCGACTGGTCCGAGCCGGTCCACCACCAGAAGGCCCCTGCCAGCACCAGGGCCAGCGCCAGCAGGTCAATCACGCCCCAGATGAGAAAGCGCCACACGCGTGAACGCCGGGGGGGCGGTGGTGGTGTGGGCTGGGCCGGTGCAAACGGGTCCGGCGGGGTCGGGAACTCGGGATGGGACATGGACTGGGTGGGCGGGGTCGGCTGTATCGGGGTCATCAGAAAGAAAAGCCCAGCTGCAAATGTGCGCGCAGGCGTTTGACGGCCACGCCGTAGGCCAGGTCGAACTGGATGGCCCCAATAGGGCTGCGCCAGCGGCCCCCCACACCCACACCGACCTTGACACTCATGTCGCCCAGCTTGTCGGCCACGGCACCGGCGTCGATGAAGGTGACCGCTTCAAAATCCGTCATTTCGCCGCCAATCACGAGCGGGCGCTGCCATTCCACGCTGCCCGACAGCAGGTAGTGCCCGGCATAGGTTTCCCCGTTGTTGATACGCACACCAATCTTGCGGTAGCCGTAACCCCGCACGGTGGTGTCACCCCCGGTCAGGAACATCAGGGTGTTGGGGATACGGGCCGTGTCTTTGGCCACCACGGCACCGGCTTCGGCCCGCAGCGCCAGGCGGCTTCTGCGCATGCTGCCGTCGTCGGCCCGCACTTCGCCGGTGGGCAGAAACCCGAGCCAGCGCGCATAGACCCGGCCAAACGGCAGCCGTTCACCGGTCAAGGTGATGCCGGGGCCCACTTCCACGGCCAGGCCCATGCCGCGTGACGGTGCAATCAGGCTGTCGAAGTAGCGGCCGGTCCAGCCCCAGGTCAGGCTCACGGCGGATGCGGAAGGGGGCGCGTCCAAGCCCTGGTTGTGGGTGGAGTCGAACTGCAGGATGTGGCTGCGGTCGATATGGTTGCCATCTTCCTGGCTGCGGCCGCCGCGCACACGGCTGCTGTTGACGGTGTAGCTGCCCACTTCTTCGCGTTTGAGCGAGCCGCCCACCACCTTGCGCCAGCCGCTTTCATTGGGCAGGGACATCCAGTCGCTGCTGATGGTGGCGGTTTCGTTGTCGTAGGCCAGTTTGGACAGGGCGCGCCAGCCAACGATGGGCTCGTTGTGGATGTGGTCGATGCTGAAGCGTGCGCCGGTGTCGGTGCTGATGCCGATACCAAACACCAGGCGCTGGTACTGCGCCTCGCGCAATTGCGCAATCACGGGGGCGGTCAGCGGGTCGGGTGCTTCGGTGTCCATCACCAGGAAGACGGAGTCGTAGTACCCGCTGCTGGCCAGGCGCAGCTGGGCTTGCAGCATCACGCTTTCGTCGTAGTCGGCCCCGGTGGGCAAACGGGCCAGCAAACGCACGGCTTCGTGCCCGTAGCGTTGGGTGTTCTCGGGCACGGTCTGGAGCGGGCCAAAGCGGAATGCCGGGCCCGAGTCGTAGGTGACACTCAGGTGGGCCTCGGCGGCATCGGCATCCACGTCCGCCAGGCTGTGGCTGATGGTGCCGGTGGGGAAACGCAGCCGGTTGAGTTTGCGCTGGCCCCCGTTTTTGGCGGAGTCCCAGCCGGTCTGGGTGAACCCTTGGCCGGGCCGCAGGCTCCAGCCACCCACGATGTCTTCACGCTGGGCGTCTGCCGAGGGGTCGTACTGGATGGGGCCGGTGAAGTCGACGGACACATCACTGATGCGGGTCTGGCGTCCGGGCTCCACGGTCATGATGACCTCACGTTGGGCGACGGTGCTGTCAGGGGTTTCACGCATTTCCAGCTGGAGCGTTGGCGAGAAATAACCCAGGGTTCCCAGCAGTTCACGTGTGTTGGCGTCAGCTGCGCCCAAAAGGCGTGAAAGTTCGGTGGCGGTCAGGTCACTCAGCTGGCGAAAGCGCTGCAGCTCCAGATGGCGGGTGAGGTAGTCGGCGATGTTGGGCGGTGCCTTCACGTCGATGGAAAACGCATCACGTTGGGCCGCCTTGTCATCCGCGCCGCTGCGCACCGGGGCGCCGGAGGTGACGGCGGCGCTGCCATTGGCTGCAGCGGCGTCTTTTTGCGGCAGCAGGCTGCACCCTTGCAGCAAAAGGGCGCTGGCCAAAAAAAACGCCGGCAAGGCAGCCGGCGCGGATACGGAGAAAAACCTGGGCATACGCCTATTTTGACAGCAGGCGCATGGCCTCCTCCAGGCCCTTGAGTGTCAAAGGGTACATACGCTGGCCCATCAGCTGCTGGACCATGCTGATGCTCTGGCGGTATTGCCACACCCCCTGGGGCTCGGGGTTGATCCAGGCGAACTTGGGGAACGCCGTGGTCAGGCGCTGCAACCACTCGGCACCGGGCTCTTCGTTGTTGTATTCGACACTGCCGCCGGGCTGCAGGATTTCGTACGGGCTCATGGTGGCGTCGCCAATAAAAATGAGCTTGTAGTCCTTGTTGTACTTGCGCAGGATGTCCCAGGTGGCGAACTTTTCGCTGAAGCGGCGGCGGTTGTTCTTCCACATGAAGTCGTACACACAGTTGTGGAAGTAATAGAACTCCAGGTGTTTGAACTCGGCCTTGGCCGCCGAAAAAAGCTCTTCGACCCGCGCCACGTGTTCGTCCATGGTGCCGCCCACGTCCATCAGCAGCAGCACTTTGACGTTGTTGTGGCGCTCGGGCCGCATTTTGATGTCGAGATAACCGGCGTTGGCGGCGGTCGAGCGGATGGTGTCGTCCAGGTCCAGCTCGTCTTCACTGCCCTGGCGCGCAAACTTGCGCAGGCGGCGCAGCGCCACCTTGATGTTGCGCGTGCCCAGCTCCTGCGTGTCGTCGTAGTCTTTGTAAGCGCGCTGGTCCCAGACCTTCACGGCACTCTTGTTGCGGCCCTTGTCCTGGCCAATACGGATGCCCTGGGGGTTGTAGCCGTTGGCACCAAAAGGGCTGGTGCCGCCTGTGCCGATCCACTTGCTGCCGCCTTCGTGGCGTTCTTTTTGTTCTTCAAAACGCTTCTTGAGCGTTTCCATCAGCTCGTCCCAGCCCATCTTCTCGATCTTGGCGCGTTCTTCGGGGCTGAGTTCCAGCTCCAGGTTCTTGCGCAACCACTCCAGCGGCACATCCTTGGTGAAGTCGGTCAACATGTCGACGCCTTTGAAATAGGCGGCAAACGCGCGGTCGAACTTGTCGTAGTGTTTTTCGTCCTTCACCAGCGTCAGGCGGCTCAGGTAATAGAAGTCGTCAATGCGGTAGGCCTCGTCCGACTCCGGCCCCACTACGTTGGACTTCAGCGCTTCAAGCAGGGTCAGGTATTCCTTGACGGACACAGGCAGCTTGGCGCTGCGCAGGGTGTAGAAGAAGTCGATCAGCATGGAGTCACTCCTTGGATGGCGCAGCGGGGCGGGGCTTGTCCAGCAGGTAGAGCAGTTGCGCCCGCGCCTCAGGCCATTCACCGGCCCGCAGGCTGTACATCACGGTGTCGCGGATGGTGCCGTCGCGGCGCATCGCGTGGCCGCGGATAACGCCGTCTTTTTTGGCGCCCAGGCGTTCAATGGCGGCTTGGGATGCAAAGTTGAAGTTGTCGGTGCGCCAGCCTACGACCTTACATGCCAGGGTGTCGAACGCGTGCTGCAGCATTAGCAGCTTGCAGGTGGTGTTGACATGGCTGCGTTGCACCCGTTTGGCGTACCAGGTGTAGCCAATTTCCACCCGGCGCGCGGCGGGGATGATGTCGTGGTAACTGGTGGTGCCCAGCACCTCGCCGCTGGCCGTATCGGTGACGGCAAAGGCGAAACGGTTGCCATCTGCACGCATCTGCAGCGCGTCTTCAATGTATTTAAGTGTCTGCTCCGGCTCGGGCACCGAAGTCACACGGATGTTCCACAACGCACCGTCTGCGGCGGCGGCGCGGAGGCCGGCTTCGTGGCTGGCGTCCAGCGGCACCAGGGTGATGCCACGCGCAGAGAGGGTGGTGGGTTCGACAAAAGCCATGGCGGGGGTCAGGGTGCGGTGGTGTTGCGGTAGTAACGGGTGTGCAGGCGTTTGGCCAGCTGGGCACAGGCCCCACTTCCCAGGCCGATCATCAGCAGGCCCACCATGGCGCTGGTGGTGTAACCGGCCGGGTCCATCGCGTCCATGCCTGTGGCCTGGCCCAGTGCGTAGCCCAGCAGGCCACCCACCACAAAACCGGCGGCTTGTGACAAGCCGAGCGTGAGCAGCTGGCGGGTGCTGGGTTGGGTCGAGGGGGTGGGTTTCATCGGTTGTTGCGCTGCATGAAGACGAGTTTTTCAAACAGGGTGACGTCCTGTTCGTTTTTGAGCAGGGCCCCCACCAGCGGCGGCACGGCCACCTTGTTGTCCTGGCTTTGCAGGGCTTCGGCCGGAATGTCTTCGGCCACCAGCAGTTTCAGCCAGTCCAGCAACTCGGACGTGCTGGGTTTCTTCTTGAGGCCGGGCAGGTTACGCACGTCGTAGAAGGTCTTCATGGCCGCCGTCAGCAGTTCGGCCTTCAGGCCGGGGAAGTGCACATCCACAATCTTCTGCATCGTCACCGCGTCGGGGAACTTGATGTAGTGGAAGAAACAACGGCGCAGGAAGGCGTCGGGCAGCTCTTTCTCGTTGTTGGACGTGATGAACACCAGCGGGCGTGTTTTGGCCTTGATGAGTTCACGGGTTTCGTAGCAGTAGAACTCCATGCGGTCAATTTCACGCAGCAGGTCGTTCGGGAATTCGATGTCGGCCTTGTCGATCTCGTCAATCAGCAGCGCGACCGGGGTTTCGGACGTAAAAGCCTGCCACAACACACCTTTGATGATGTAGTTGTGGATGTCCTTGACGCGTTCGCCGCCGTCCACATCGGCCAATTGGCTGTCGCGCAGGCGGCTCACCGCGTCGTATTCGTACAGGCCTTGCTGCGCTTTGGTGGTCGATTTGATGTGCCATTGCAACAGTGGCATACCCAGCGCTTCGGCCACTTCCTCGGCCAGCATCGTCTTGCCGGTGCCGGGTTCACCCTTGACAAGCAGGGGGCGCTTGAGGGTGATGGCTGCGTTGACGGCCAGCATCAGGTCTTGTGTGGCGACGTAGTTTTGCGAACCTTGGAATTTCATGGTGAAGGGATTTGCCTAACAGCGGGGGTGGAGGGGCGGGGGTCGATATAATAAAAAGTTGATTTTTATCAATCCCGACGAGACTCAATCATGCAATTGATTGTGCGCGCAAAATGAATAAGTTGTTCTCCACGATATCCGCCCTCGCTGTCGCTTCTGTGACCGCTCTCTACGCTCCTGTGGCCAGTGCCCAGGAGATCAAGGGCGACCCCGCCGCCGGTCAGAAAAAGATCGCCATGTGTATCGGCTGCCACGGCATCGTCGGTTACCAGGCCAGCTTTCCCGAGGTGTACAAGGTGCCCATGATTTCGGGCCAAAGCGCCAAGTACATCGTCACCGTGCTCAACGAGTACAAGACCGGTGCCCGCAAACACCCCACCATGCGCGGCATCTCTGACAGCCTGACCGAGCAGGACATGGCCGACATCGCCGCCTACTACGCTGCCAGCGGCGCCGATGTTGTCGTGCCCAGCAAACACCCCCGCGCCGCCAGCGTGGAAGTGGGCGAGCTGATCAAAAAGGGCAACTGTTTCTCGTGCCACGGCGACAACTTCGCCAAGCCGATCGACCCGTCCTACCCCAAGGTGGCAGGCCAGCACCCTGATTACCTGTTCGCCGCACTCAAGGCCTACAAGACCGAAAACAAGCAGTACGTCGGCCGCTCCAACGGCGTGATGGGCGGTGTGGCCAAGCAGTTCTCGAACGCCGAGTTGAAGGCACTCGCCAACTACATTGGTTCGCTCGACGGCGACCTGAAAGTGGTGCCAGAGTCCCGTTTCCGCTGATTCGACGCCCTTCCCCTGCAAAAAAGCCGCTTGTGAAGCGGCTTTTTTGTTTTCAGTCTTTTGTCGCTCTCCGTTGTACGGCATCGACATAGGCTGCCCCGTCCGGTGGGCGGCCCGAGCGCTGGCTTTCCCACAGCATCTGGCCCAACGCGTCCATCACCTCGTGGTGGGCGTCGTGCAGGGAATCGCGCCGGTGCGCCAGCAGCTCCACCGCCTGGCGGATGCCGCGCGGCTGGTCGATGCTGCACTGCTCACTCACCGACAAGTGCATCGACAGGTGCAGGAATGGGTTGGTGCGCGCCGCGTTTTCGGCATACACACGGGCCACGGCAGCGTCGGCGTCGGCCAGCTCGGCGTGGTATTCGGGGTGTTCGTCGATCCACTGGCTTGCTATTATTTCAATAGCTTCAAGCGCTTGCCCCGCCTGCGCCTTGGCGTAAACAGAGCAAAAGAATCGGCGGACATCGGCTTGGCTTGGACTGAACATGGGGGCTGAGGGTAGCACGGGCTGGAACGGGCCTGTCGCACAGGGTTAATGGCGGTGCAGGCCCCTTTGGTACAGTGCCAGTCGATCTGAAACTCCCTAAGACCAGGACTGACCCATGACCGCCCAAGCCTTCATCTGCGACGCCATCCGCACCCCCTTCGGCCGTTACGGCGGCGCACTGTCCAGCGTACGCACCGACGACCTGGGCGCTATTCCCGTCAAGGCGCTGATGGACCGCAACCCCGGGGTGGACTGGGCCAGCGTCACCGACGTGTTGTACGGCTGCGCTAACCAGGCTGGCGAAGACAACCGCAACGTCGCCCACATGGTCAGCCTGCTGGCCGGCCTGCCCATCGACGTGCCCGGCGCCACCATCAACCGCCTGTGTGGCTCGGGCCTGGACGCCGTAGGCAGCGCCGCACGCGCCATCAAGGCGGGGGAGGCGGGCCTGATGATCGCCGGAGGTGTGGAAAGCATGAGCCGCGCACCCTTCGTTATGCCCAAGGCCGAGTCCGCCTTCAGCCGCAACAACGCGGTGTACGACACCACCATCGGCTGGCGCTTCATCAACAAAAAGATGAAAGAACTCTACGGCGTGGACTCCATGCCCGAAACCGCCGAAAACGTGGCCACCGAGTTCAAGATCGAACGCGAGGCGCAAGACCGCATGGCGCTGAACAGCCAATTGCGCGCAGTCGCCGCCCAAAAAGCAGGCCACCTCGCCCGCGAAATCACCCCCGTCACCATCCCGCAAAAGAAGGGTGACGCCATCGTCGTGGACAAAGACGAACACCCGCGTGAAACCAGCCTCGAAGCCCTCGCCAAACTCAAAGGCGTGGTGCGCCCTGACGGCACCGTCACCGCAGGCAACGCCAGCGGCGTGAACGACGGTGCCTGCGCCCTGCTGCTGGCCGATGAAGCCAGCGCCACGAAGAACGGCCTGACGCCGAAGGCCCGCGTAGTAGGTATGGCCACCGCCGGTGTGGCCCCGCGCATCATGGGTTTTGGCCCCACACCCGCCACCCTCAAGGTGCTGGCCCAGACCGGCCTGACGCTGGACCAGATGGACGTGATCGAACTCAACGAAGCCTTTGCCGCCCAAGGCCTGGCCGTGCTGCGCGCGCTGGGGCTGCAGGACGAAGATGCCCGGGTCAACGCCTGGGGTGGTGCCATTGCGCTGGGCCACCCACTCGGCGCAAGTGGTGCCC
Organism: Comamonadaceae bacterium AAW; assembly: GCA_026314275.1. Lineage (GTDB taxonomy): Bacteria > Pseudomonadota > Gammaproteobacteria > Burkholderiales > Burkholderiaceae_C > JAGOEY01. The sequence goes on along the minus strand of CP111109.1, from coordinate 1,100,214 downwards.
GCCTGGTCACCACCGCTGTGAACCGCCTGCACGCCACGGGTGGACGGTATGCACTGTGCACCATGTGTATCGGGGTGGGGCAGGGCATCGCGCTGGTCATTGAGCGTGTGTGAGCGTGGCATACCGGCCCGGTATGCCGGGCTGCTATTTGTTTGATAGCTGCATGCGTTCAGTGGCTGTGCGCTAGAAGGCTTTTTGGCTTAAAATTCCAACGCTGCACAGCACCCTTGCTGTTGCAGGCCTTCCTTCTCGCACTGCACCCCCAGCCTTGAACTTCCCCCTCATCACCGACCCGGCTTTCTACGCCGTGGCCATTCCTGCCGTGCTGCTGCTCGGCATCAGCAAAAGTGGTTTTGGTGCCGGGTTCGGCTCGCTGGCCGTGCCGATGATGGCCATGGCGGTCACCGTGCCGCAGGCGGCGGCGATCCTGATGCCGGTGCTGCTGCTGATGGACGTGCTGGGTATGGCCGCGTTCCGCCGCGACTTTGACAAAACCTTGCTGAAGTTCCTGCTGCCGTTTGGCCTGCTGGGCACGCTGATTGGCACCTTGCTGTTCAAGGTGATGGACTCCCATACGGTGGCGGGTATTGTGGGCGTGTTCACGCTGCTGTTCCTCGCCCAGCGCCTGCTGTTTCCGCCGCGTGCCGACAGCCCGCCACCGCCCCGCTGGCTGGGTGCGGTGCTGACGACCATCTCGGGTTTCACCAGCTTCATCGCCCATGCCGGGGGCCCGCCGGTGAATGCGTATGTGATCCCGCTGCGCCTGTCGCCGCTGAAGTTCGCCGCGACGATGGCGTTTTTCTTCTTCTTCATCAACCTGTCGAAGTGGGTGCCCTATGCCTGGCTGGGCCTGCTCGACATGCGCAACCTGGCCACCTCGCTGGTGCTGCTGCCGCTGGCACCGGTGGGGGTGTGGATAGGGGTGCGTATCGCCCGGCGCATCAGCCCGCTGTGGTTTTACCGGCTGCTCTATACCGGCATGGCGCTGACCGGGGTCAAGCTGGTGTGGGACAGCTGGAAGGTTTGATGGCGGAGTGCCGCAGCCTGCTACGCAGGCTGCACCGGGGCCAGAAACCCCAGCACCACTTCACAGGCCAGTTTGCGCGTGCGGGCCAGCTGTTCCGGGCTGCACAGCTCCCGCGCAAAAATTGCGCCAAAGGTGTGCTGGTTAGACACATTGAACATGCCCATCGACACCATGATCTGGTGCAGTTCCACCACGTCGATGCCGGGCCGGAAAATGCCTTGTGCCTGCCCCTGCTGCAGGATGGCGCCCAGTGGTTCCAGTGAGATGCCGGCGCGGGCGCTGATTTCCTTGGAGTTCTTGAGGTACTCCGCCTTGTGCTGGTTCTCGATCGCCAGCAGGGCGACGATCAAGGGGTTTTCCACGTAGTAGTCGATGCGGAAGCAGGCGAGTTTGCGCATGGCGTCCACCGGGGTCAGCCCCTCCAGGTCGAGGGCGCTTTCACTCGTGCGGATGTGGCGGTACACCTCTTCCAATGCGGCCAGGTACAGCCCTTCGCGTCCGCCAAAGTAGTAATACACCATGGCCCGCGTGATGTTGGCTTCGCTGGCAATCACCTCCAGCCGCGCACCCTGAAACCCCCGTTCGGCGAATTCACGTGATGCGGCTGCCAGCAGGCTGGCCCGGTTGAGTTCTGGCTCCTTGGGTTTACGTGCGCTCAAGTGCGGTGGTCCTTTTTGAAGGTGCTGAGCTTAACGTGTCCCAGCACCCATGCATTTGGCTCCCTGGGCGCGCACTATGCGGGCACCAGCGCCGATGGAGCAGAGGTGCAGCTGTACCTCGACGGCGGCAAGTTCCTGAGGCAGCAAGGCGATTTCCACGTGCTGCAGACCGACATCCGCATCCAGCGCAACGGCCGGTCTGTGGGCACAACAGACCGCTGCCGCTACCTCTACAACCCGGCCAACCACGCCAACAACCGCATCGAATGTGACGACACGGCGCGGGGCCCGCTCCGTGGCGTGGTCTATACGCTGAACCAGAAGCTGTTTAAGGAGAGCGGCGGCGAAACTCAGGAGATGCGCTGTGTCCAGCGCTGCAGCCGGCAGGTGCCGAAAGTGCTGGAAGCGGATGAGGACAACGGCTGATTGCAACATGGCGTGCTATTAAATACATAGCTGGTGGCGCTCGTGCAGCGTGAGCCGGAGCCTGTTTTATTCTTAATCCCCCCAGTTCTGCGGCCGACGCTTGGCCTGGGCTTCGCGTTCGCGGGCGATCTGTTCAGCCAGCTGGTTGCGGCCTTGTTTGGACGCGCTGATCAGGCGGGCGCGGTCTTTGTAGTGGGGGTAAATCTGCTCGGTCAGGTCCAGGTTCATCTGGCGGAAGCGCATGGCCGACTGGCGGGCTTCGTGGGCGGGCCAGCCCAGGGCTTCCAGCACCGAGCGGGCGCTGCGCATGGATGCGTCGAACAGTTCACGTTCAATGGCGGGCACGTTGCGGTCGCGCAGCTGGTACAGGTGGGTCACGTTGCGCGCGCGGGCCACGATGGACAGGTGGGGAAAGTGTTCCTGCACCATGTCCACAATTTTCAGGGACTGGTCGATGCCGTCCACCGCCACCACGATCACTTTGGCTGAGGCCGCGCCTGCGGTGCGCAGCAGGTCAAGCCGGGTGGCGTCGCCGTAGTGCACCCGGAAGCCGAACGCGCGCACGGCGTCGATGGTGTCGGCGTCGTGGTCGAGCACGGTGGCCTGGATGCCTTGCAGGTTGACCATACGCCCCACGATCTGGCCGTAGCGGCCGAAGCCGCAGATGATGACGGGCGCTTCCTGCGGCTCGGACAGCTCTTCCAGGTCGGTGCGGTGCACGGCAAAACGGGGCAGCAGGTATTTGTCGAACAGCACCAGCAGCAGTGGGCTGAGCAGCATCGACACGGCCACGCCACCAATCAGCAGCGATGCGGTTTCGGCGGAAAACACCTTGCTGCCCACCGCAGCCTGGAACACCACAAACGCAAACTCACCGCCCTGTGCCAGCAGCAGCGTGAAGACGGGGCGCTCCTGCAGCGGCAGCTTCATGGCCTTGGCCAGCCCGTAGATCACGGCGGCTTTACATGCGAGAAAACCCACCACGATCAGCGCCATCACGCCGGGTGAACGCATGAGTGCGCCAAAGTCGATACACATACCCACCGCGATGAAGAACAGGCCGAGCAGCAGGCCTTTGAACGGTTCAATGTCGGTTTCCAGCTCGCGCCGGTATTCACTTTCGGCCAGCAGCACACCGGCCAGAAACGCGCCCAGTGCCATGCTCAAGCCCACCAGCTGCATCAGCCCCGCAATACCCACCACCAGCAGCAGCGCCGCGGCGGTGAAGATTTCAGGTGTCTTGCTGTTGGCGATCCAGCGCAAAACGGGGCGCAGCAAAAGGCGCCCACCAACGATGATGCCGCCGATGATTGCTATGATTTTGAGAGCTTCAAGCGCTTGGTGGTAGGGCGCATTTGACTGATTTGATGCTGCAACACCGCCCAACAAAGGCAGCAGCGCCAGGATCGGGATGGCCGCCACGTCTTGGAACAGCAGGATCGAGAATCCGGCCTGCCCGCTGGACGTGGGCAGCAGGTTGCGTTCACCCATCACCTGCAGCGAGATGGCGGTGCTGGACAGTGCCAAGCCCAGCGCTGCCACCAGCGCAATGTTCCATCCCACCCCGAATGCCCAAGCCGCAAGAAAGATCACCGCCGTGCAGCCCAGCACCTGGGCGCTGCCCCAGCCAAATATGGGGCGGCGCAGCGCCCACAGGCGTTTGGGCTCCAGCTCCAGCCCGACCAGGAACAGCATCAGCACCACGCCAAATTCGGCAAAGTGCAGGATGTCCTCGCCGTTGGCGACCAGGCCAATACCCCATGGCCCAATGGCGATGCCTGCGGCCAGGTACCCAATGATGGAACCCAGGCCCAGAGCCTTGGACAGAGGCACCGCCAGTACGGCGGCGCTGAGGTAGATAAAGCTGTTGACCAGCCAGGCGGGGGTGTGTTCCATGTTATTCAGGTCGGGCGTCGGGGGGAACTTCGCAGGTGGCGCAGTCGGGTAGGTTGTTCAGTTCAGGCCAGTCCGGGTAACTCTGCAGCCGCTGCACAAACTGGTCAACGTGGGCCGCCACGGCGGCTTCGGACGCGGTGTGGGCACCGTGTAACACCAGCGGCGGGGCAAACCGCATGCCACACAGCGCGGCGGTCTGTTCATACGGCGGCAGGAACGCGTCAAAGACGTAGCGGTTGTAGCTGCCGGGCTGGTAAGAGTCCTGCGGGCCGCCCGTGGTCACAGCCAGCCACAGGTCTTTGCCGCGCAGGGCGTTGCCGTCGGTGCCGTAGGCCCAGCCCCAGGTCAGCACCTCGTCAAACCAGAGTTTTTGCAGCGGGGGTGTGGCGTACCACTGGATGGGGTGCAGCAGTACCACCAGCCGCGCGGCCTCCACCCGGGCCTGCTCTGCCTGTACGTCGATGTGGTAGTCGGGGTAACGCCCATACAGGTCAAGCGTAGTGACGCCCGGCAGCCCGGACGCGGCGGCGAACATGCGCCGGTTGACGCGCGACTCGCGCCAATGTGGGTGCGCTGCAATCAGGTAAATATCGCCTTGTTTGTTGTTGCCTTTGTCATCATCCGAGGGGCGCTGGCTGGTATCGTGCATGCCACCACGATAGCGCAAACCTGCGCCGTTGCACGCCCCCGCCCCGCCTACCCCCGAAGGAGAAAACCATGCCGGTCATCGTTGTTGCCAACCCGAAAGGGGGCGCTGGCAAAACCACGCTGTCCACCAACGTCGCGGGTTATTTTGCGTCGCAAGGCCACGCCGTCATGCTGGGTGATGTAGATCGGCAGCAGTCGTCCCGCCTGTGGCTGGGGCTGCGCCCGGCCGAAGCCCGGCCCATCACCAACTGGGACGTGAGCCGCGACAACATCGTCAAACCGCCCAAAGGCACAACCCATGTGGTGCTGGACACGCCCGGCGGTTTACATGGCAGCCGCTTCAAAGAGGTGGTGAAGCTGGCCGACAAAGTGCTGGTGCCGCTGCAGCCCAGCATCTTCGACATGTTTGCCACGCGTGATTTTCTGGACGAGCTGGCCGCCAGCCGCCATGCCCAGAGCCTGCAGATCGGCATCGTTGGTATGCGGGTGGACGCCCGCACGATTGCGGCCGACAAGCTGCAGGAGTTTGTTCAAACCCTGGGCTTGCCGGTGCTGGGCAACCTGCGCGACACGCAGAACTATGTGCACTTGGCCGCGCGCGGCTTGACGATTTTTGACGTGGCCCCCGCCCGTGTGGCGCGGGACCTGGAGCAGTGGCAGCCGCTGTGTGAGTGGCTGGACCGGTAACGTAAGGCATTTTTAAGCTAAAACAGTGCTTGGCGCTTATACAGTGGGCGCAGGCAGCTATTGTTTTAGGAGTTATCCAAAACCATTCTGTCGCCAGGCCTCAAACACGGAAACTGCCACCGCGTTGGACAGGTTCAGGCTGCGCTGGCCTTCGCGCATGGGCAGCTTGAGCCTTTGGCCCGGCGCGAAACTGTCGCGTAATTCCGGTGCCAGGCCTTTGGTTTCCGAGCCAAACACAAACCAGTCACCGGGGTGAAACTCCACGTCGTGCACCCGTTGTGTGCCGCGTGTGGTCATGGCAAACATGCGGTCGACGGCGGGTTGTTCGGCCTCCAGCAGCGCGGCCCAGCTGGCGTGGCGGCGCAGTTCGGCGTACTCGTGGTAGTCCAGCCCGGCGCGGCGCATGTGTTTGTCGTCCATCGAAAACCCCAGCGGCTCCACCAGGTGCAGTGTGCAGCCCGTATTGGCGGCCAGCCGGATGACGTTGCCCGTGTTGGGCGGAATTTCGGGTTCAACGAGGACGATATGGAACATGGGTTGTATTTTGACGCACCCCCAGGCTTCGCTGCGCTCTCGCCAACCCCCTTGCAGGGGGCGACACCAGCGGCCTGGCAAAGCCAGTTCCGCGGTGTCTACTGGAAGGGGGGCGCAGTGCGCGCTTCACCCGTGATGGCTTGTGATGGCGTGATCTTGCCGCCCGGCCTCGGTGCGTGCCACCACCATGCCGGTGATGTGGGCCACTCCCGCCTGGCGCAACACCGCCGCTGCGGTGTGCAGCGATGCGCCGCTGGTCATCACGTCATCCACCAGCACCACCCGCTTGCCGCGCAACACGTCCGCGCGCAGCGGCTCTACGGCAAACGCCCCGCGCAGGTTGCGCATGCGCATGGCACGGTCCAGGCCGGTTTGGTGCACGGTGTCACGGATACGCAGCAGCAGGCCGCTGTCGATTTTGGTGGGTGACAGGGCGCGCGCCAGCAGCTGCGCCTGGTTGAAGCCCCGCTCCTGCAGCCGCTGGGCCGACAAGGGCATGGGCAGCAGCAGGTCGGCGGACTCCAGCGCCGGCTCTACCCACGGGGTGCTGCGCAGCAGCGTGGCCAGGGCGCTGGCCCAGCCCGGGTCACCGCCGAATTTGTAGTCGGTGATACAGCCCGACCACGGGTATTCGTAACCCACGGCCGCCAGGCAGGCGTCAAGTGGGGGTGGTGTGCGTAAACATTCTCCGCAGCGCGCCACGGGTACACCCGTCATCCGCGCACAGCTGCCACAGCGGGGCACAGGCTGCGCAAACCGGCCAACACAGCCATTACACAGCCGCGTGCTGGGCCATGCGTGGCACACGGCGCAGCTGCTGGGAACCAGTGCACGGGTGTGGCTTTTCAGGCGGGTCAGCCAGTTGGGGAGCATCGGGTCAATATACTCGCGGCCAGTTCTTATGGCCCACGACCTTCCTCCCTCGATTGACCCTGTGGCTGCTGCCCGCTGGCAGCAGGCCGCACCGCCTTTGTCGCCCTGGCTGCACGAAGAGGTGGCGCGCCGCATGGAAGACCGTTTGCAGTGGATCACGCTGAAACCTGCCGCCTGGGCCCATTGGGACGCGGTGCGGGGCGGGCTGCAGGCCCATGGGCTGCTGGCGCAGCGTTTTGCCGATGCCACTTGTTTTGTCGCCGAGACCAACCCTGCCCGGGCCGAGGTCGCACGTGCAGCCCTGGCACAGCCCTGGTGGAAGCCGTCCCGCTGGACCGGCCCTCAGACCCAGTTCACCCTGCCGCCCGACGGCAGTGTGCAGATGCTCTGGGCCAATATGGCGCTGCACATGGCGGCCGACCCGCAGGCGCTGATTGCCCAGTGGCACCGCGCCTTGGCGGTGGACGGGTATGTGATGTTTTCCTGTCTGGGGCCCGACACGGCGCGGGAGCTGCGTGGTTTGTATGCCGACCTGGGCTGGCCGCCTGCGGGCCATACCTTTACCGACATGCACGATTGGGGCGACATGCTGGTGCATGCCGGTTTTGCCGAGCCGGTGATGGACATGGAGCGGATCACGCTGAGTTTCGAGACACCCGCACGGCTGCTGCAGGAGCTGCGCGAAATCGGGTGCAACCTGCATCCCGCGCGGTTTGCAGGGTTGCGGGGGCGGCAGTGGCGACACGGGCTGGAGCAGGCCATGGCGCAGCGCCTGGCGAGTGCGGCGGAAGCGGGGCGTTTGCCGCTGACGTTCGAGATCATTTACGGCCATGCGTTCAAGCCACAGCCCCGTGTGCGGCTGTCATCCCACAGCGTGGTGACGCTGCAGGACATGCGTGGCATGTTGCATGCCCCTAAACCGTGAGTTTTACCGCGGGTTTACCCGGCGTTTGACCTGTGTCATGGGTGGGGCGCACGGGTTCGTGTAGGAGAACCCGCGCTACAATCGCGGGTTATTGGCGTTGGACATGGGGTTTCCGTGTTTTTCGCGCTGCGCAGCAAAGGTCCGAGGCCCTGGTTTGGGGCGTTTGCTGGTGTGCCATGGCAATTTTTGTGGGCGCCACCGATGCCTAACTTCGTATTTCGCTTTGCCACTGTGTCGGGTCAAAACATCCAGTGGTTTTTGCGGCGCAATTGTTCGGTTTCTCCAGCGCAACTGGGCGGGTTGTACCTGTCGCTGTGCCTGGTGTCACTGGGAATTGGTGCGGTGTTCTGGTCACAAGGGGCGGTGCTGGTCATGCCCTTTGTCGGGCTGGAGCTGGTGGCGGTGGGTGTGGCGTTCTGGGTTTTTGCGCGGCATGCGTCCGACGGCGAGCGGATTTCGCTCGAGGGGTCGCGGCTGGTGGTCGAACTGGAGAGTGGTGGCAGGCTGCAGCGGGCCGAGTTCAACCGGGACTGGGTCCGTGTGGAGCCCAAAAACGGTGGCAGGTCGCTGATCCAGTTGTCTGCCCAGGGTCGGTCGGTTGAAGTGGGGCGGTATGTGTTGCCCGAATTGCGGTCGGCGCTGGCCCGTGAGATCAGGATGGCACTGCGCCACGCCTGAGCCAGGAATTTAGGTGCTTGCATGTTGGCGCTGGAGGGGTTGGCCCCGTCGCCCATGTGAAGATTGGTTAATTGATACTTAGAAGCAAGTGAATACGATGAAGAGCATTACCAACAAGCTGGCTTCCCTGCTGTTGATCGGCGGCTCCGGGCTCGGCACGGCGGCACACGCAGTCAGTGACCTTCCAGGCGGGCCCGGCGTACGCCAGCTCAACCTGCCCACCGGTGTGACCAAAATCTCCGAGGCGCAGTATTCGCTGCACATGGGCATGATGGTCATCTGCACGGTGATCTTCGTCGCAGTGTTTTCGGTGATGTTCTATTCCATCTGGAAACACCGCAAATCCAAGGGTTTCAAGGCATCCAACTTCCACGAGTCGGTCACGGTCGAAATTTTGTGGACCCTGGCCCCGTTCCTGATCGTGATCGGTATGGCCCTGCCAGCCACCAAGGTGCTGGTTGCGCAAAAAGACACCACCAACTCCGACCTCACCATCAAAACCACGGGTTACCAGTGGAAATGGGGTTACGACTACCTCAAGGGTGAAGGCGAAGGCCTGAGCTTCATCTCCACGCTGGACAGCAGCCACCGCGAAATGTCCAACAACGGTGCCAAGGGTGACATCCCCGTGGACTATCTGTTCAAGGTGGACAACCCCTTGGTGGTGCCCGTGGACAAGAAGATCCGCATCATCACCACCGCCAACGACGTGATCCATGCCTTCATGGTGCCCGCGTTTGGTATCAAGCAAGACGCCATCCCCGGCTTTGTGCGCGACACCTGGTTCCGCGCCGAAAAAACCGGCGACTTCTACGGCCAGTGCGCCGAGCTGTGTGGCAAGGAACACGCTTACATGCCGATCCACGTGAAAGTGGTGACGGCCGCCGAATACACCACCTGGGTCGAAGGCCAGCGCAAGATTGCCGCTGCCAAGCTGGACGACCCCTCCAAGGTCTGGACACTGTCCGACATGATGGCCCGTGGTGAAAAGGTCTACGCCGCCAACTGCGCAGCCTGCCACCAGGCCAACGGCAAGGGCGCTGGCCCGATCAAGGCACTGGACGGTGACGTTGTTGTGCTGGACCCTGACCATGCACGTGAAATCTTGGTGCTGCTCAAAGGCCAGGCTGGTGGAGCGATGCCTTCGTGGAAGCAGCTCAGCGACACGGACATTGCAGCCGTTGTGACATTCACCAAAAACAGCTGGTCCAACAAGACGGGACAACTGGTGCAGCCCTCCGAAGTCGGACCGCTGCGTGCCAAGTAATCTGCAGTCGCCAAACCGAATAGACCCCAAGGAATAAAAATGAGTGCAGTTCTCGACCACCATGGCCATGACCATGCGCACGACGACCACGATCACCATGCCGCGCCCACTGGCTGGCGCCGCTGGGTGTTTGCGACCAACCACAAAGACATCGGCACGCTGTACCTGCTGTTCAGCTTCACGATGCTGATGATCGGCGGCATTCTGGCGCTGATCATCCGCGCCGAGCTGTTCCAGCCCGGCCTGCAGCTGGTCAACCCCGAGTTGTTCAACTCGTTGACCACCATGCACGGCCTGATCATGGTGTTCGGCGCGATCATGCCGGCCTTCGTCGGTTTTGCGAACTGGATGCTGCCGCTGCAAATTGGCGCGTCTGACATGGCCTTTGCCCGCATGAACAACTTCAGCTTCTGGCTGATGATTCCTGCTGCGCTGATGCTGGTGGGCTCGTTCTTCATGCCCGGTGGTGCCCCCGCTGCCGGCTGGACGCTCTACGCACCGCTGACCCTGCAAATGGGCCCCTCCATGGACGCTGGTATTTTTGCCATGCACATCCTGGGTGCTTCGTCGATCATGGGTTCGATCAACATCATCGTGACCATCCTCAACATGCGCGCCCCTGGCATGACGCTGATGAAGATGCCGATGTTTGCCTGGACCTGGCTCATCACCGCCTACCTGCTGATCGCCGTGATGCCTGTGCTGGCCGGTGCCATCACCATGACGCTGACGGACCGCCACTTCGGCACCAGCTTCTTTAACCCCGCCGGTGGCGGTGACCCGGTGATGTACCAGCACATCTTCTGGTTCTTCGGCCACCCCGAGGTGTACATCATGATCTTGCCGGCCTTCGGCATCATCAGCCAGGTGGTTCCCGCTTTTGCCCGCAAGAAGCTGTTTGGTTACGCCTCGATGGTGTACGCCACCTCGTCGATTGCCATTCTGTCGTTCATCGTGTGGGCGCACCACATGTTTACCACCGGTATGCCGGTGACGGGCCAGCTGTTCTTCATGTACGCCACGATGCTGATTGCCGTGCCGACCGCTGTGAAGATTTTCAACTGGGTTGCCACTATGTGGCGCGGCTCCATGACGTTTGAAACCCCGATGCTGTTTGCCGTGGGCTTCATCTTTGTGTTCACCATGGGTGGTTTCACCGGCCTGATCCTGGCTGTGGCACCGATCGATATCCAGCTGCAGGACACCTACTACGTGGTGGCCCACTTCCACTATGTGCTGGTGGCAGGTTCGCTGTTCGCCATGTTCTCCGGTTACTACTACTGGGCCCCCAAGTGGACCGGTGTGATGTACTCCGAGACCCGCGGCAAGATCCACTTCTGGTGGTCGCTGATTGCGTTCAACATCACCTTCTTCCCGATGCACTTCCTGGGCCTGGCCGGTATGCCACGCCGGTATGCCGACTACCCGATGCAGTTTGCCGACTTCAACGCCATTGCGTCGGTGGGTGGTTTTGCATTCGGTATCGCGCAGGTGTACTTCTTCGTGTGTATCGTTCTCCCCGCCATGCGTGGCAAGGGTGAGCCAGCACCCCAAAAACCGTGGGAAGCTGCCGAAGGCCTGGAATGGGAAGTGCCGTCGCCCGCACCGTTCCACACCTTTGAGAACCCACCCAAGCTGGACGCAACTGCGACCCGCGTGATCGGTTGATCCGGACATGGCCATGACCCCAGAGCAAAAGAAAAACAACCGCCGCATGGGCCTCATCCTTGCGTCCATTGCCGTGGTGTTTTTTATCGGCTTCTTCGTCAAGATGGCTTTGCTGTCGCAGTAAGCAGAACGTTATGAGTATCCGCAGCGAAAATTTCCGAATGGTGCGCAAACTGATCGTAGTGACGGTCGGCATGTTCGCGTTCGGTTATGCGCTGATCCCGATCTACAAACACATCTGCGAGATGACGGGTATCAACATCCTGTCACTCACCGAAGGCCAGATTCCGGGCAATGGCAAAACGGGCAATGCCGCTGCGTTGCCTGCCAACTCACAGGTGGACAAGACCCGCACCATCACGGTCGAGTTCGACGCCAATGCGCGTGGCCCCTGGGACTTCAAGCCCGCACAAACCTCGATCGAAGTGCATCCGGGTGAGCTGACCACGGTGATGTACGAGTTCCAGAACACGCAGAATCGCCGCATGGCCGCGCAGGCCATTCCGAGTTACGCGCCCAAGCAGGCTGCGGCCCACTTCAACAAGCTCGAGTGTTTCTGCTTCAGCCAGTACACCCTGGAGCCTGGCGAGAAGAAATCATGGCCGGTGGCATTTGTGATCGACCCGAAGCTGTCGAAGGACGTGAAGACCATCACCTTGTCGTACACCTTCTTTGAGGTGGGCGGCAAAACACCCGCTGCGCCCGCCACCACCACCGCTGATGCGTCTGCACACGTGGTGCCCGCCGTGAAAGCAGGTCTGTGATGCAGCCCCAACAGCCCGTGACCGAGCAGCCCAAGTCCTCCCTTTTGCGCACCATCAAGATGGTGGCGTGGTCCTTTATCGGGCTGCGCAAGGGCAGCGAGTTTGAGCAGGACATCAAGATGAACCCGCTGCACATCGTGGCGGTGGGCATCGCGGGCGCCATTCTTTTTGTGCTGGCGCTGGTTGCGCTGGTCAATTGGGTGGTGTGAGTTCACCCGCCCCATCAGAATTTAAAAATAGACAGAGAACCGAGAGCCAGGAGTAGAAAAAATGAGTGCAACCCACACCAGCGCAGCCCCGTATTACTTCGTACCTGGGCCGTCACGCCACCCGGTCATGGCCTCGATTGGCCTGTTCTTCGTGATCCTGGGTGCAGGCCAGTGGATCAACGGCCATGAATGGGGCATGTATTCCCTGGCCTTTGGCATGTTGTGGTGGCTGACCGTGCTGTACCAGTGGTTCAGCGAGTCCATCCGCGAAAGCGAAGGCGGACAGTACGGCCACAAGATCGACCTGTCCTACCGCTGGAGCATGAGCTGGTTCATCTTCTCCGAAGTGATGTTCTTCGGCGCGTTTTTTACCGCCTTGTGGTGGGCGCGTTCCCACTCGGTGCCTGCCCTGGGCAGCCTGGAAAACGCACTGCTCTGGCCTGACTTCAAGGCCGTGTGGCCCAGCATCCAAGCCGGCGCTACCGCCGCACCGGCTGGCACGGTGGAGCCCTTCCAAACGGTGGGCCCTTTCTGGCTGCCCACCATCAACACCGCGTTGCTGCTGACGTCGGGTGTGACGCTGACGATCGCCCACCATGCCCTGGTGGCTGGCCAGCGCAGCAAGACGATTGCCTTCATGTGGCTCACCGTGCTGCTGGGTCTGGTGTTCCTGTTTGTGCAGGGTTATGAGTACTATCACCTGTACACCGACCTCAACCTCAAGATGTCGTCTGGCATTTTCGGCTCCACCTTCTTCATGCTGACGGGCTTCCACGGTTTCCACGTGTTCCTGGGCATGTTGATGCTGTTCTTCATCACCCTGCGCCTGCAAAAGGGCCACTTCACGCCCCAGCGCCATTTTGGCTTTGAAGGTGCGGCCTGGTACTGGCACTTTGTGGACGTGGTCTGGCTGGGTCTGTACGTGCTGGTGTACTGGATGTAATACCGGGTGTACGCCTGCAAAAAAAGCGCCGCAAGGCGCTTTTTTGTTGGAGGCGACAATAGCTTTGTGTAGGGGTTCAGTGGGTGGGCAACCCGGTGGGCTGGATGTAGCCGAACTTCCAGGCTAGCAGGATGCAGGCGAACAGCAAGATGGAGAAACCCACCCGGAACGCCAGCGCCCGCGCCATGTTGCCGCGTTTGCCCTTGCTGGCTTCACCCCCGCGCAGCATAAAAAACAAGGCAGTGGCCAGGCTGGCCAGAATCGCCACAAAGGCGAGCAGAACAAGGTACTTCATGACTGGCATTATCCCGTGAGCACAGACACTTCCACCCCCCCGGTGCGCCTGCCAGCAGCTGGCGCCGGGTGCTGATTGCCGTGGCGGCCCTGGTGGCCATTGCCATCACCTTGTCGCTGGGGCGCTGGCAGCTTTCGCGGGCCGCACAAAAAGAGGCCCTGCAGGCTGCCATTTCAGAACAAAAAACACTTCCAGCGCTGGATGGTCCTGCGCTGGCAGCTACTAAAGATATAGCAAATGTGCTGCACCGCCGTGTCGTGCTGCGGGGCACCTGGCTGCCGCAGTACACGGTGTACCTGGACAACCGGCAGATGCGGGGCCAGCCCGGCTTTTACGTGGTGACGCCGCTGCAACTGGAGAACTCGCAGGACGTCGTGCTGGTGCAGCGGGGCTGGCTGCCGCGCAACTTTCTCGACCGCACCCAGCTCTCACCGCTGGACACCCCCACAGGTGTGGTGGCGCTGGAGGGGCGGGTGGCGCGGCCACCGTCCAAGCTGTTTGAGTTTGCGGCGGTGCAAAGCCCGACCGGCGCTGGCAAGCCTGCACAAAGGTCTTCCCATATCCGGCAAAATCTCGACCTGGCCGACTTCCGTGCCGAGACGCAATTGCCTTTGCGCGATGTCTCCGTGCTGCAGACCGGTGACGCCAGCGAAGGGCTGCTGCGTGACTGGCCCGAAGTCGCCTCCGGCGTTGAAAAACACTACGGCTACGCATTCCAATGGTTCGGCCTGGCCGGCCTGATCACACTTCTTTATGTCTGGTTCCAAATTGTCCGACGCTTCCATCCCGCCCGCCGCAGCCCAGCCTCCGCGCCGGAATGACCAGCCCCTGGGGCTGACCGTACATTCCCTGCCAACGCCCGAGGGCGCTGAAGCAGAGATTGAACAAAAGCAACGCACCACACGCGGCCGCTGGAAGATGCTGGCCGTGCTGCTGGCCTGTGCCGCACCGGTCATCGCCTCGTACTTCACCTACTACGTGATCCGCCCCGAAGGCCGCCGCAACTTTGGTGAGCTGGTGCAGCCCCAGCGCCCCGTGCCCGACGTCGCGACGGTGGCGCTGGACGGCAGCAGCGTCACCCTGCGTGCGCTCAAAGGCCAGTGGCTGCTGGTGAGTGTGGCGGGTGGTGCCTGTGAAAAGGCCTGCCAGGACAACCTGTACCTGCAGCGCCAGCTGCGTGAAAGCCTGGGCAAGGAAAAAGACCGCCTGGACTGGGTCTGGCTGGTGACCGACGATGTGCCAGTGGCGGCTGCCCTGCAGCCGGGCCTGGGCAAGGCCACCGTGCTGCGTGTGCCCGAAGCCGCCGTCGGTGGGTGGTTGGCACCCGCCACCGGCCAGCAAATGGCCGACCACCTGTATGTGGTGGACCCGCAAGGCAACTGGATGATGCGGTTCCCGCCTGCGCTGGACGCGGAGGGGTTTGCCAAGGCCAAGCGTGATTTGGAGCGTTTGCTGCGGGCGTCATCGTCTTGGGATGATGCAGGAAGGTGATGGCACACCCCCAGGCTTCGCGGACTGCGTTCCGCTGCGCCAACCCCCTTGCAGGGGGCGACGCCAGTGGACTGGCAGAGCCAGATCCACGGCGTCTGCTGGAAGGGTGCTCGCGCTGCGCGCTTTGCACTGGGGTAGTGCGGACAGTGTGTTTGTTTTGTAGCTGATTTTTTTTGATGGAATCTGATTCTCTTTACGACCTGGCGCCGCTGGCCTGGCTGATGCTGGTGGGGGTGCTGATTGCGCTGGGGCCGCTGGCCTGGGTGTGGCTGCGCAACCGGGGTGCGGGGGCGGGGCGGCGGCTGCAGGCGCTGACGGTGCTGACGCTGTTTCTCACGTTTGACCTGGTGTTGTTTGGTGCCTTCACGCGGCTCACCGATTCGGGGCTGGGCTGCCCGGACTGGCCGGGGTGTTATGGCAACGCGAGTCCGCTGGGCGCACATGCCGAGATCACGGCTGCGCAGACTGCCATGCCGACCGGGCCGGTCACGCACCGCAAGGCCTGGGTTGAGATGGTGCACCGCTACCTGGCCACCAGCGTGGGTTTCCTGATCCTGGTGATCACCGTGGCCAGTTGGGTGGAGTATTCACGTTCGCGCGCGCAGCGCGGCGCGGGCGCTGCGGTCAGTGCACCGGTGCTGAGGCCATGGTGGCCCACGGTGACGCTGGTGTGGGTCTGTATCCAGGGCGCGTTTGGCGCACTCACGGTGACGATGAAGCTGTTCCCTGCCATCGTGACGCTGCACCTGGTTGGTGGGCTGGTGCTGCTGTTTTTGCTGTGTGCACAGGCCGTGCGCCGCACGCAGATCGTGCAGGCTGTGGCCCCCGTACCTGTGCCCACTGCGGTGCGCCGCTGGTTGTGGGGTGCGTTGGTGCTGCTGTCCATCCAGGTGGTGCTGGGCGGCTGGGTCAGCACCAACTACGCCGTGCTGGCGTGTACCGAATTTCCGGGGTGCCAGGGCAGCCTGTGGCCGCCGATGGACTTCCGCCAAGGCTTCCAGGTCTGGCGTGAACTGGGCGTGCTGCAGGACGGCAGTTACATCAGTTTTGCAGGCCTGACGGCCATCCATTACGCCCACCGCCTGTTTGCCTACATTGTGGTGGCGGCCCTCGGCATGCTGGTCTGGCAGATGCGGCAGACACCCGCGTTGCGGCCCCAGGCGCGCTGGATCGGCTGGCTGACAGTGCTGCAGGTGGCCACCGGGCTGTCGAACGTGGTGCTGGGCTGGCCGCTGGTGGCCGCCGTGTTGCACACCGGTGGTGCCGCCGCACTGGTCACCGCCCTGACCTGGGCCATTTTTGCCAGCCGTGGGCTGCGCCCGTCCGAGGCCACATTCCCAGGCCCCCATTCCGCGCAGAGCACCGCTGCCCGACCACAGAGAGTTTCCGTATGAGCAGTATTGCCCCGCCTGTTACCCCACCTGTTATTCCGCCGTCCAAACCGTCCAGCGTGCGGCAGTTTTATGCGCTGACCAAACCAAGGGTGGTGCAGCTCATCGTTTTTTGTGCACTCATCGGTATGGTGTTGGCCGTGCCCGGTGTGCCCACGCTGGCCGAGTTGCGTTTGGCCGCCATCGCCTGTGTCGGCATCTGGCTCGTGGCGGGGGCTGCAGCGGCCTTCAACTGCCTGGTGGAAAAAAGCATCGACGCCAAAATGCGCCGCACTGCCTGGCGACCCACAGCGCGCGGTGAACTCAGCGACTGGCAGGCGCTGGCCTTCTCGGCCGCGCTGTGTGCGGTGGGCTCGGTGGTGTTGTACGTCTGGGTCAACCCCATCACCATGTGGCTCACCTTTGCCACCTTTGTGGGGTATGCCGTGGTCTACACCGTGATCCTGAAGCCCCTCACACCCCAAAACATCGTGATTGGTGGTGCGTCCGGTGCCATGCCGCCGGTGCTGGGCTGGGCCGCGATGACGGGGGAGGTGGGGCCGGAGGCATTGATCCTGTTCCTGATCATCTTCCTGTGGACGCCCCCGCACTTCTGGGCGCTGGCGCTGTACCGGGTCGAGGACTACCGCAAGTCCGGCCTGCCCATGCTGCCGGTCACCCACGGCAACGAGTTCACGCGCCTGCAGATCCTGCTGTACACCTTTGTGCTGTTTGCGGCCTGCCTCATGCCTTTTGCCTTTGGCATGAGTTCGTGGATCTACCTGGTGGCCGCCGTGGGTTTAAGCATCGGGTTTTGCGGCTACGCGTTTGCGCTGTGGCGCAACTACTCCGACGACCTGGCGCGCCGCACCTTCCGTTTTTCCCTGGTCCACCTGAGTGTGCTGTTTGCCGCGCTGCTGGTGGACCACTACCTACTCTGAGGCCTTTGCCATGTACAAGCGTAATGCTCTTAAAATAATAGCTACTGGCGCCCTGTGGATAAGCGCTGCAGGCCTTTTGGGTGCTTGCGCCGAGAAAAAGCCCGAGTTCAAGGCCGTGGACATCACTGGTGCCGACTACGCCAAAGATTTCCAGCTCACCGACCAGAACGGCCAGGTGCGCAGCATGAAAGACTTTGCGGGCAAGGTGGTGGTGCTGTTCTTCGGCTTTACCCAGTGCCCCGACGTGTGCCCCACCACCATGTCCGAGCTGGCCGAGGTCAAAAAAGCCCTGGGGGCCGACGGCGACAAACTGCAGGCGATTTTTGTCACCGTGGACCCGGAGCGCGACACCCCCGAAGTGCTCAAGGCCTACATGGCCAACTTCGACCCCAGCTTCGTGGGCTTGAGCGGCACCCCCGAACAGCTGGCCGCCATGGCCAAAGACTACAAGGTCTACTTCAAAAAGGTGGAAGGCAAAACGCCCACCAGCTACACCATGGACCACTCCGCGGCCAGCTACATCTACGACCCCAAAGGCAACCTGCGCCTGTACAGCCGCTACGGCAGTGGTGTGCCTGCGCTGGTGTCGGATATCAAAACCCTGTTGCAGTAGTTCGTCTGACGCCAGGGGGGCTGCTCGGCTGGTGCACCACAGAGTCCGCGGATTCAGTCCTTTTTGATCGTGCTATTGATGGTGCGGTTGATGATGGGGAGCTCAATCTGCAGATCAATTGGGCCGGTGGCGACGGGCGCGAGGTTCTCGTAGATCACCAGTTCCTTTTCGTGGGCCTTGTGGTTGGCCGGTGTCGGAATGCGCTGCACTTCCTTGAATTGTGGAGATTTGAGCACCGCCTCGAAACGGCGCATGACCTCAAGATCGTCCCAGAAGCCTGGTTGCATGACGACATAGCGGATGCCGTACTGGTTGATACGCGCCGCGATTTCTTCTTCCGTCATCAATTTCTGTTCGACACCGAGTTCGCGGCGAACCGCCACACGCAGCAGCATCTTGTCTGCGCGCAGCACACTCAGATCGCGCCGGTCTTCGCGCGTACGCATGTTGAACACGAAAGCACCATCGCGGTAACCCGAGAACAGCACCACACTGTCGCGCGGCGCCTTGCGGGTGACAAAATCGACCGCCTGGGCATAACCTTGCACGTAATACACCGGGCGCAGCAGCACAGTGTGTGCCACCGTGGCCGCAAGCAACACACTGGCGACCAGCACGCCGACGTTCGGACGCAGGCGATCGAGTGCCAGCATGGCAGCAAAGATCACGGGGACCAGGATAAAGACACTGTGCCGCGCCTCTTTCAGGTCGATTGACGAAAAGAACAGGTAGCCGATGGCGAACCACAGCCCCCAGAACAGCAGATCGGCTTGGGACAGTCTCGCCGCGCTCCTGTACCGGGTCAGGACGAGCGCTGCAGCGCCCACAATGGCTGCCACGGCGGCCGTCCAGCCAATCTGGCTAGGAATTTGCCGTGCGTACCAAACCCAGCCCGCCAGCGACGAACGGGAGACAGTGGCATCGGCAATACCGGTCACGGATTGCACGTTGGCTTGGCCGAACTTGAGCGTGAGCACCAACAGCGGGACCAAGCCCACGATGGCCAGCAGGGTGACGATGTAAATATGCCGGTCCTTCAGGATCGCCCAGCCTCGGTCGCGCAGCAAAACCACGGCAAAGACAGGTGCCAGGAACGCTGTGCTGATCTTGGTGTACATCGCCAGCACCAGCAACAAGGCAGCAAGGTAGAGCATGGGCGTTCGTCCTGTGCGCCGATAGGATGTCAGGGCCACAGCGCTCCACACCAGAAAGGCAAATGCCGGGATCTCCAGCATCACCTGCCGCCCCCAGAAGGCGATTTCTGGTGCAGCCAGCAAGGCAAGAGCGAACAGCAGGGCCATTGCAGGCCGCAGCCAGAACAGTCCAAGACGGTAGCAACCGATGCCGAACGCGACATAGTGCAAGAACACGGCGAGCAAGGCCGTCTGGTGTGACACCCCCAGCAGCAGATAAAGCGGGGCGCTGAGAAAGTAGAACAGTGGCGGGTAAAACAGCACGGTCAGCGCCGGATAGCGGGCGTAGTACGCGTAGGCATAAGCTGCGGGGTCCTTGATGGGGGCCGCTAGCAGCAAGTCCTTGATGAATACGCCGTTCAGCGCATGGCGCGGTGCGTCACTCCAATAGAAGGCGCCGTCCGCCGGGGCTTGCAAGAAAAGCAAGATGACGGCCAGCACCACCACCAGCGCGGCCATGCAGTGGACTAAGTACGCCGACTTGGGCGCGAGCGAACGGGAGGCGTGTCGCGGTGCCTGCACGTTCTTCTCAGGTTCGGCCCACGATCCAGACGCCGGCACAGATCAGTACCACGCCGCCGATACGCTGCAGCGTCACCTGTTCTCCGGCGAGCCAGCCGATCAGGAGCGTGAGCGCAAAGCCGAGGCCGACCAACGGGTAGGCCTTGCTCACATCCCAACGTGCCAGTACCGACAGCCAGACCACGGCGCCCAGCCCATACAGCGCGAAGCCGGCCAGCAGGTAGGGGTTGGTTGCAAGCGCCAACACCGTTTTGGGCGCCAGCGGATCTGCGAGAGCCGTTTTGACCGTCGCGCTCGACATACCTGCCTTCAAGCAGAACTGCGCCACCACCGACAAGCAGATGCTGACCAACGCGATGAAAAAGGTCTGCATCACGACACTCCAAGAGATGGCAGGTAACGGGCGGCAACCGTGGTGACCAGCATGCACAGGATGGCGACCCTGCTGCCGAAATCATACAAGGCAAAGACGATCGGGTCGTCATGCATTTCGCCGCGCGCCGTCTTGATCCACAGCCGAGCGAACCAATAGATCAAACCGATGCCCACGAGCCACAACGCGTCGGTATTGCCATAACGGGCCTGCGTTGCGGGGGTGCCGATGAAGAGTCCGAACACCACCACCGAGCACAGGCTGGCACCGATGCCCAGCGGCCAGAGGACGACGAGGTCGCTGACCTGGTAGTCCCGCCCATGGCTGCCACGTTTTCCCTGGTGCTGCAGCGTGACAAGCTCGGCACAGCGCTTCACCAAAGCCAGACTGAAGAAGGTGAAGACGCTGAACGCCAGCAACCAAGGTGATATCGGCACCGAAATGGCAACGGCGCCCGCCAGCACCCGCAACGTGTAGAGAAGGGCCAGCATGATCACGTCAATCAGCACATATTGCTTGAGTACCCAGCTGTAAAGCACGGTCAGCACTGTATAGCCCGCCAGCATGCCTGCAAAGGCTGGCGACACGGTCATTGCAATGGTGAATGCCGTCACCAGCAAGAGGTTGGCAGCACCAAGCGCCGCAGGGATCGACAGCAGGCCACTGGCAAGAGGGCGGCTCTTCTTCCGGGGATGCTGCCGGTCGTTGTCCAGGTCCCAGAGGTCGTTACCGATATAGGTTGCCGACGCGGCCAAACTGAAGGCGATGAATGCCAGAAGGGCTGCTATGCACTTGCCGAGATCCCCGAATCCGAACGCGGTCAGCAAGGGCACGAAGATGAGGAAATTCTTGACCCACTGGTGTATGCGCAGGGCGCGCGCCCAGACACGCCAGGTGGCACGGGCTTGCACGAACTCCTGCTCAATCCTGATGCCGTTGGCAACAACTGCTTTGCGTACCGCGTCTGAAGTTCCCACCAAAATCGCAGCCTCGGCAGCCTGCCAGATGGGTAGATCGGCCACGCTATCGCCTGCGTAAACAAAACGAGGGCCTACTGCTTGCTGGATTGCTTCGAGCTTGGCCTTTCCCTTGAGGTTGCGCAAGCCGTCAGAAGCGATGACCTGATCGAACAGACCGATCTCGCGCGCCACGACCTGCGCGATGCTGTCGTCGGCCGCGGTGGCCAGGATGAGCCGGCGGTTTTGGGCGTGTTGTTCGCGTAGATAGGCCAGCAACGCTGGTCGCCAGGGCAGGTGGACGGGGGTGAAGTGTGAATGCGCTGCAACCTGTCGCTTGAATGCGGCCCGGCCGTTCAGCAACCAAAGCACCAATTTGAAGAGGTAGAGTGGACTCTGCTTGAGCAGACTGATGATGGACTCAATCAGTGTGTCGGTTGGCGTCAGTGTTCCATCGAGGTCTACCACCAGTGGTGGTAGACCGGTGGCAGAGGTGATGGGGGTCAACTCTGTCATGATTTTTGGTTACTCGACTTTGATTCCGCGCATCGCAATCACGCCACCCAGCATGTTGGTGTCACTCTTGATGCGGTTGGCCAGCCCTTCAGGCGAGGTGCCCACCACCTGCCAGCCTTGCTGGAACAGCTTGGTGCGCACTTCGGGCGAACGGGCGATTTCGCTGAACGCAGTGGCCAGCTTGGCCACGATGGGCTGGGGCATCGACTTCGGCGCCGCAATGGCGTTCCAGATCTCCAGGTTGAAGTTCTGCACACCGGCTTCTGCCAGGCTCGGCAGTTCTGGCACCAGCGGGCTGCGGCCGCTCGACGTCACACCAATCGCGCGTAATTTGCCTGCCTTGATCTGGGCGTTGGCCAGTGCCGGGGGCAGCATCGACAGCTGCAATTCACCCGCAATCATCGCGTTGGCCACCTGCGGGTAGCCAGGGTAGGGCACATGCAGCGGGTTGATGTTGGTCTTGGTCTTCAGCAGTTCCATACCAATGTGGCCCACCGTGCCCACGCCGGGGGAGCCATAACTCCACTTGTCACCGCCATTACGGGCTGCAACGAGGAAGTCCTGCGCCGAGGCACCGGCAGAACCCACGGGCGCAGTCAGCACCAGCGGCGACACACCAATCAGGCTGATCGGGGCCAAGTCCTTGATCGGGTCGTAAGGCACCTTGGGGTTCAGCAACTTGGCAATCGTCATGTTGCCATTGATCATCAGGCCGATGGTGTGGTTGTCGTTGGCCTTGGCCACGAAGTCCGCGGCGATGTTGCCCCCCGCGCCCACCTTGTTCTCGACGATGACCGGCTGGCCCAGCATCTTGGACAGCGGCTCGGCCAGCGTACGCGCCGTCAGGTCGGGCGACGAGCCTGCGGGGAAACCGACCACGATCTTGAGCGGCTTGTTGGGCCAGTTCGCCAGCACGTTGGGCTGTGCCGAGTTTTTGGCAGCGGTTTGCGCCAGAACCCCCGTGGAGACCACCGCCAAAGCGGCGATCAGGGCGGTGCGGCGAAACATGGAATGCGACATGAAAAACCTCTCTGGATGGCGGAAGAAAAAGTGTTTGTGAGTGTAAACCCCAGAAAAAAGGCCCGGACGTGCCGGGCCTGTTTGGATATCTGAAAAAAGCTGCGCGGGTTCAGGCAAATTCAGCCAGCGTCTTGCGCATTTTCTTCATCGCCGCCACTTCAATCTGGCGAATTCGCTCGGCGCTCACGCCATACACGGCAGCCAGCTCATGCAGCGTCATGCCGCCCGAGCCGTTGTCGTTCACCTTGAGCCAGCGCTCTTCCACAATACGGCGGCTGCGGTCGTCCAGCCCTTCCAGTGCGGCGCTGATGCCGTCGCTGGCCAGCACATCGCGCTGGTGCGACTCGATCATGGCCGTGGGCTCGTGCGAGTGGTCGGTCAGGTACGCAATCGGGCCATAGGCCTGTTCACCGTCGTCGGAGGGCGACGGATCCAGCAGCACATCACCGCCCGACAGGCGCATTTCCATCTCGATCACTTCTTCGCGCTTGACGTTCAGCCGGTCGGCCACCGCGCCCACCTCGCCATGGCTCAGCGTGTCGCGGTGCGTGGCCGCGTCTGCGGCCGCCGCATCGGCCTTGAAACCCTGCTTCATCGACCGCAGGTTAAAGAACAGCTTGCGCTGCGCCTTGGTGGTCGCCACCTTGACCATGCGCCAGTTCTTCAGGATGTACTCGTGGATTTCCGCCTTGATCCAGTGCATGGCGTAACTCACCAGCCGCACGCCCTGGTCGGGGTCGAACCGTTTCACAGCCTTCATCAGGCCCACGTTGCCTTCCTGGATCAGGTCGCCGTGGGGCAGGCCGTAGCCGAGGTATTGGCGGGCGATGGACACAACCAGGCGCAGGTGCGACAGCACCAGCTTTCCAGCGGCGTCCACATCGTTGTTGTCGCGCAGTTGGCGGGCAAACTGCTGCTCTTCCTGCAGCGTCAGCAGCGGCAGCCGGTTGGCGGCCGAAATATAAGCGTCCAGGTTGCCCAGTGGGGGCACCATCGACCATGGGTTGGCGGCTGCAACAGCCGTCATCGTTCCAGTTTGAATGTTCATACCAGAAGTCCTTTCCTCTATGCTTTTAATGTTAGCACTCTCTTTGAGTGAGTGCTAAGGCAAAGGTTCCCATTGTGGCTATCGGCAAGATAGCGTCTTACGATTGGTTGCAGGTGTGAAGTCTGCTCGGTGGCGGGACAAAGCGGGGGGTGAAACTCAATCGGCACAGTAGGCTAGCGGACGTGCGCGTAACTATCACTTCCACATGGACGGGCTCACTACCTCCGGTAGACTAGTCCATGTCCTTGTTGACTGTATGTATGAACAGCATTTCCCTATGATTTCTTTGGCCAAATCAAAATGCCACATCTCGTGCATGCATTTGCGCTAAAAACGATCATGTCATCTTGTAAAATTTTGTAGAAGCTGCCATTGCTCCTTATGTCTGAAAACAAGCTCCGAGCCGATGACCGTACTGCATTTCTGACCGAAGCGGATTTCGTGAATTGCTTCGTCCAAAAGTTGGCGAAAGGTCGTACCGCTTTTGGGCGCGTTGAGGTTACGAAGGAGTGGGACCACAAGTCCGGCGTTGTAGACGTCCTTGCGCGTCATCGGCGTAAGTCGCTTATGGCGTTCGAGGCGAAGCTTGCGGATTGGCGCCGAGCCTTGCATCAAGCGTATCGCAGCACCGCCTACGCGAATCGCTCGTACGTTTTGGTTCCTGAGCAGGTGGCAAGCCGAGCCTTGCGTGATCGAAAAGAATTCGAATTGAGGGGAGTGGGACTATGTTCGTTCAACGGCACCGCCGTGCAGGTTCTCATCGAAGCGACAGAGCAGGATGCTCTACTCCGATGGTTGCGAGAGTATGCGCACGAGCACTTCGACACGCTGGCAGATGAGCAGCGGCCTGGACCTAACCGCTGCAGCACAGGACCTTTGTCAGAAGCATGGGTTTGAGTATCACGGGCCACTAGGAAAGGGCGCATTCAAAAGCGCGTACCTAGCGAAGGCCCAAACGGTATTCTTTGCCTTGAAGATCGCTGTTGCTGCAGGGGGTGCAGAACGGCTAGCCCGCGAAACGAAGGCACTTCAAGGCTGCGCTCATCCAGCAATTGCTCAGTCCTTCGGTGCAGCTCCGTTTGAGTACGGCGGAACTCAACTTTGGGTTGTGTACGAGGAATTCCTCGCTGGCGGAACGTTGGAAGCGGCGCTCAAAAATGGCCCGCTTCGGCCAGAAAAGACCAAGACTATCGCGCTTACTCTGGCTGGGGCCCTGGAGCACCTTCACGAGAGGAAGCTCGTTCACCGCGACATCAAGCCGGCCAACATCATGTTCCGAGGCGACGCTCCAGTCCTAACGGATTTTGGCATCGTTCGCATGTTGGATCAGCCAACTCTGACGCATGCCTTCATGCAGATGGGGCCTGGAACTCCTGCATATGCTGCACCGGAGCAGCTTAATAACGCCAAGGAATTGATCGACTGGCGGACGGATCAGTTTGGTCTTGGGATTGTCGTAGCCGAATGCATGCTGGGCCATCACCCCTTCTTGATTCAAGGCAAGACAGTTCATGAGGCCATCCTGAATGTCGCTTCTTGGCAAGATGTGCCCGAGGTCAATGCGCAAAGACTGCGGCAACTCGGTTTTTCCTGCCTCCTTCCTGCGCTAAAGCCATGGCCGGTCGACCGCTATCGTAAGCCGGCCGCCTTCATTGCATCATTGAATACCATCTGAAAGCGCCTATGTCTTCTTACCTGCAGTTTGGTCACGACTCGTGGAATCTTCTTGAAGAGAGGGAGATCGGCAACTACGCAGGCCTAGTGCTCAGCCCCGTCAACGATAGCCCGACTGATGTTGCCGCCCGATTGAACCGCCTGGGGAAGCTTCGTGATGATTTAGAGGTCATCCTTGATCCGCAGCTGTACAACCCGGCGGTCGACAAAGGAAAGATGGACCAATGGGCATATTTCTCCGCGGACTTCGCTACCGTCAACCACAGTGAAGCGGCTTGGTGGATTGCGCGCGGGCATGAGGTGGTCAACCAAGGTGCCCAGCTCGGTGTTGATGCTGTTTGCTCGCCTGCGTTGTTTCCGCGAGCGTTCTCCGATGCTTACTACTCGTTGATGGTCGAGATCGCTGATGCGACCAAGCGACACGCCGATGGTCAGGGAATCGAGACGCTGCTCACGGCAATTGTCAGTCTGCGAGACCTCGCCAATCCCGCACGGGCTCTCGAGATCGCATCTATCTTGTCGCGCACGAATTGCGACCGAATCTACCTGACCTTCCTCAACGAGGATGTGGAGCCGCGAGAGCCGCTGAAGGATGCCGCTGGCATCCCGAGTGCAGTGCATCTTGTCCGATTACTCTCCACAAGCATGCGTGTGCACGTCGCATTTGCAAGCCACGACTTGGTTCTGTGGAAATACGCTGGCGCGACGGACATCTCTACTGGCAAATTCATGAACCTACGCCGCTTCTCTCCAGGACGCTGGAAAGAAGAGGAGCCGGGTGGCCGCCAGGTAGCTTATTGGAACGAGGGCCCGCTACTTGCGAGACTTCGAGAAGCTGATGTGGCCTTACTCCTTCGGCATGGATGGTTTTCAACCCGGGACATGTCTAACAACCCTGCGGAGGCGCGAATCCTCGGCATCATCCAAACTGGAACAAAGACAGCTTGGCTCAAGCATTCCTGGGTTCAGTACCTTCGTTGGGCAAGTAACCAGGAAGCGGTATGGCACGGAAATCCCGGAGCCGCAGAAGCTGCCCTCGAGAAGGCTGACAACAGCTGGGGGGATGTCATCGACACTAAACGTATCCTCTTCCACGATCGATTTAACAACGGAGAGCACGTTCGTGCCTGGCTTAACGCGTTACGCGAGGGTGGGGCACGTTAAGGGTCACTTGGTGTCTAGGTCAGTCGCTTGAACTGGCGGCCGTAGTGTCTCGTCCGCGCTACCGGCACCAATGTCAGCTTGAATCGCCCTGGTTTTCATAAAGACTGTTGGGTTTAAGTTAGGCCCCTATTGCCCGATGGAAAAATTCAATACCCAATGAGTGAGCTCTGGAGAAGTTCAAATCTCAGTGAGACGCGCATTCAAAAGCTGCCAATGCAGCGTTCGCTAAGTTGTTGATTCCGCTGGTTTTGAAGTTCATCGGTCAAAGAGAATCGACATCTGGCTGGGCCTTGAACCTGGGCCGTGCCCGCCCTACCAAGGGATAAGCGCTGACCCCCTCTCGATTGAAGGCCGTTCTGGCCAGAGCTTCAGCACATTTAGGTAACATCTCCTCCCTTTTGCGGTCGCAATGTGCACACCGCCCCCTGCCGCGTGGCGCACTGCCCGGCATGGCCCTTTTTCTCAGATTTCTCAGACCGAGAACCCCATGAACCACACCCCTCCCTCCTTCCTGAGCCGCATCGCCATTGCGATCAGCAGTTTTTTTGCCATTCTGGGCAACGCCCGCCTAGCCTCGGACATCACCCGCCTGCGGGGCGGCGAAGCTTTGGCCGCCGACGTGCCGCCTGTCCCGCCAAAAGAAGTGCGCATCGAGGTGCCCGTCGAGAAAATTGTCGAAGTCCGCGTGGAAGTCCCTGTGGAGACGATTGTCGAAAAGCGCGTCGAAGTGCCTGTTGAAAAGCCTGTGTACGTGCGGGTGTCGGCCGACGCGCCTGCGCTGCAGCTGCTGGGGCTGCTGCAGCGCGAAGCCCGTTTTGTGGACTTTGTGCAGGAAGACGTGGTGGCTTACACCGACGCCGAAGTGGGCGCGGCCGCCCGCGTAGTGCATGAGGGCTGCCGCAAGGTGCTGGGCGCGCATTTTTCCATCGCACCCGTGCGCAACGAGCCCGAGGGCAGCCGCGTCACGCTGGCCGCCGGTTTTGACGCCACCGCCGTGCGCCTGACCGGCAACGTCGTGGGCCAGGCCCCGTTCACCGGCACGCTGGGCCACCGTGGCTGGCGGGTGCTTGAGGCGCGCCTGCCGCAGCTCACCGATGGCAAAGCCGCCGCCATCCTGGCCCAGGCCGAGGTGGAGCTGTGAGTGATTCAAATTTGATAGCTGAAAGCGCAGGTGCAGCGGGCGCTACAGCCCGTTATAGCATTGGAATTGACTTGGGCACCACCCACTGCGCCCTGTCGTACGTAGACCGCAGCGCCAGTGACGGCGACACGGTGGCGCAGGGCGTGCTGGACATTCCCCAGCTCACCGGGCCGGCCAGTGTGGACGCCAAGCCGCTGCTGCCCTCGTTTTTGTACCTGCCCCACGAAAGTGAGCTGACCCCCGCCGACATGGCCCTGCCCTGGGGTGCCAGCGACGGCTTTGTGGTGGGCGAATTCGCCCGCAGCCGGGGTGCCGCCACACCGATCCGCTTGGTCAGCAGCGCCAAAAGCTGGTTGTGCCACCCCGGTGTGGACCGCCGCGCGCCGCTGCTGCCCGCCGATGCGCCTGCCGAGGTGGCGCGTGTGTCGCCACTCACGGCCTCCATCCGTTACCTGTCGCACCTGCGCTCGGCCTGGGACCAGGCCCACCCCGACGCCCCGTTTGATGCGCAGGACATCACCGTCACCATTCCCGCATCGTTCGACCCTGCCGCGCGCGAGTTGACGGCCGAGGCCTGCAAGGCAGCGGGTTACCAGCACCTCACGCTGCTTGAAGAGCCGCAGGCCGCGCTGTACAGCTGGATCCAGGCCAGCGGTGGCGACTGGCGCAAGCAGGTGAAACACGGCGACATCATCCTCGTCGTGGATGTGGGCGGCGGCACTACCGACCTGTCCCTCATCGCCGTGCTGGAGCGTGATGGCAACCTAGCGCTGCAACGTGTGGCTGTGGGCGAGCACATCCTGCTCGGTGGCGACAACATGGACCTGGCGCTGGCCTACGGCGTGGCGCGCAAGCTGGCCGGGGAGGGCAAACAGCTCGACGCCTGGCAGACCCGCGCGCTGGCGCACGGCTGCCGCAGCGCCAAAGAGCAGTTGCTGGCCGACGAGACGCTGCAGTCCGTGCCCGTGGTGGTGCCCAGCCGGGGCAGCAAACTCATTGGCGGCAGCATCCGCACCGAAGTTGCCCGCGCCGAGGTGCTGGCCATGCTGGTCGAAGGTTTCTTCCCGCAGGTTGCCGTCACCGACAAACCCATCACCCGCGCCCGCGCTGCGCTGACCCAGCTCGGCCTGCCCTACGCACAAGACGCCGCCGTCACCCGCCACCTCGCCGCGTTTCTGGCGCGCCAGGCCGGGGCGACGGAGCACATCGACGGCCTGCAAGGCACCCAGCCCGAAGGCGCAGCCTTCCTGCACCCCACGGCCATCCTGTTCAACGGCGGTGTGCTCAAGGCCCCGCAGATTGAGCAACGTATCCAGAGCGTCATCAACGGCTGGCTGACAGCCGACGGTGCACAACCCGCGCGCCTGCTCGACGGGGCCAACCTTGACCTGGCCGTGGCGCGCGGCGCTGCCTATTACGGCCACGTGCGCCAGGGCCGGGGTGTGCGCATCCGGGGCGGCACGGCGCAAAGTTACTACGTGGGTGTGGAGAGCAACATGCCCGCCATCCCCGGCATGGAGCCGCCGATGTCCGCGCTGTGCCTGGCCCCGTTTGGTATGGAAGAAGGCACCGAAGTGGCGCTCGACGCCCAAGAGTTTGGCCTGGTGGTGGGCGAGGCCGTGCGCCTGCGCTTCTTCGGCTCCAGCGTGCGCCGCACCGACGCCGTGGGCACCCTGCTCGACTTCTGGGGGCCGGAAGAACTCGTGGAGCTGCAAGAAATTGAGCTGAACCTGCCCGCTGAAGGCCGCACGCCCGGCGAAGTGGTGCCCGTCACCCTGCAAGCCCGCGTGACCGACATCGGCACGCTGGAACTCAACGCCGTGCCGGTGGGTGGTGTGGAGCGGTGGAAGGTGGAGCTGGATGTGCGGGCGGATGCTGCGGCCACGGATGCCTGACCTGCCCCCCAATGACCGTTTGCCTGTCGGGCTTGTTGCATGACCATCGCGACTGACGCCCCATCTGCCAGCCGCGCCCGCCACGTCGTCGGCATCGACCTCGGCACCAGCCACACCGTGGTCGCCCACGCGCCGCTGGACGGCAGCGCGCCGATAACGTTGCTGGCCATCCCGCAACGCACGGCGGCGGGTGAGGTCGATACACATCCGCTGCTGCCCTCCGTGCGTTACCAGGCCGCCGTGGGCGAGTTGCCCTCCGATGCCCTGGCCCAGCCCTGGCCCGCACTGGGCGCGACGGATGTGTCGCCCGCCATCGTGGGGCGTTATGCCCGCGAGTTGGGTGCTGCCGTGCCAGGGCGTGTGGTGGCCAGCGCCAAGAGCTGGTTGTCGCATGCGGGTGTCAATCGCAGCGCGCCCATCCTGCCCTGGGGCGCACCCGAGGGGGAGGGCGGCGTGGCCAAAATCTCGCCACTGCTGGCGTCGGCCAGTTACCTCGCCCATGTGCGTAATGCGTGGGACGCGCAGCA
Source organism: Comamonadaceae bacterium AAW (assembly GCA_026314275.1). Classification (GTDB taxonomy): domain Bacteria; phylum Pseudomonadota; class Gammaproteobacteria; order Burkholderiales; family Burkholderiaceae_C; genus JAGOEY01. The sequence goes on along the minus strand of CP111109.1, from coordinate 1,070,271 downwards.
CCCCGACGCGCCGCTGGCGCAGCAGCGTGTGGTGCTGACGGTGCCTGCGTCGTTTGACGAAGGCGCCCGCGCCCTCACGCTGGAGGCCGCGCAACTGGCCGGTCTGCCCGAGGTGCATTTGCTCGAAGAACCCAAGGCCGCCTTCCACGACTGGCTGGTGCTGCAGGGCGCACAGGTGGGCACGGCATTGCAGGGCAGCCAGCAGGTGCTGGTGGTGGACGTGGGCGGCGGTACAACCGACCTCACGTTGATCCGTGTCGATGCGCCCGAGGCACCGGGCAGCTTGCCCGTGCTGACCCGTACCGGTGTGGGTGAGCATTTGATGCTGGGCGGCGACAACATGGACTTGGCGCTGGCGCATCTGCTGGAGCCGCAACTCTCGGGTGAAGGGCAACGCCTGCCGCCCGCCCGGTTCGCCCAGCTGGTGCAGCGCTGCCGTGGGGCCAAAGAGCAGTTGCTGGCGGCTGACGCGCCCGAATCGGTGGCTGTCACCTTGCTGGGGGCGGGCTCCAAACTGCTGGCGCAGACGCGCTCGGCCACGCTGACCCGCGAACAGGTTGCGCAGTGCATCGTTGAAGGTTTCCTGCCCCACACGTCGATCACCGAGCTGCCCCGCCGCCGCCAGAACGCACTGACCGGCTTGGGCCTTCCGTACCCGGCCGAAGCCGCCATCACCCGCCACCTGGCTGCATTCTTGGCACAGCAAGGTGCGCAGCCCGACACCGTGCTGCTCAACGGCGGTGTGTTCCACGCCCCGGCGCTGGCCGAGCGGCTGGTCGCCATTGTGTCGGGCTGGCGCGGTGTGCCCGTGGCTGTGCTGCACAACCCGCACCCGGACTACGCCGTGGCCCGGGGCGCTGCCGCGCATGGGCTGGCGCGTTGGCAGGCGGAGTTTGAATCAAATCGGGCTTTGGCGCAGTCTGCACCTGCGCCAGCAGCTATTAATAAGATAGCGACCCTGCCCACCATTGGCGGCGGCGCACCGCGCAGTTACCTGCTGGTGTTGCCCACGGCTGCTGGTGCTGCGCCGCAGGGTGTGTGCCTGCTGGCACGCGGCACGCCCGAGGGCACACGCGTGGTGCTGTCGGGGCGGCGTTTTGCGCTGCGGCTGGGGCAGGCCGTGGGGTTTGCGCTGGTGGCCACCAGCCAGCACCGCGACCTGAAACCCGGGCAGATCGTGCCGCTGGATGGCGACGGTTTTGTCGCCCTGCCGCCGCTGTCCGCCGTGTTGCCACGCCCCGAGGGCAGCCGCCAGTCGCACATCGACGTGCTGCTGCACACCACCCTGACCGAGGTGGGCACCCTGCAGGTGCGTTGTGTGGCGGTGGACGATGCAGCCCAGGAATGGGCGCTGGCGTTTGCCACGCGTAGCACTGCAAAAAACATAGCTGCTAGCGCAGATCCAGAGGGCGCTGGAGGCCAAAAAGACTTCAATTCACAAACCACCCGCCTGCCCGAGGCTGTGGCCCAGCTAGACCGCATCTTTGGCAACCAGTCGCAAGACGTCACCGCCAAAGACGTGCGCCAGCTGCGTGCCACGCTGGAGCGCCTGCTGGGCCCGCGCGAGGCCTGGGCGCTGCCGCTGCTGCGGGCACTGTTCGACGCCCTGTTGGCCCGCGCCAAGCGCCGCCGCCGCAGCGCCGAGCATGAACGCGTGTGGTTCAACCTCGCAGGCTGGTGCCTGCGCCCCGGCGTGGGGGCTGAGCTGGACGGCTGGCGCATGGAGCAGGTCTGGGCGCTGTACGCGCAAGACCTGGCCCACGCCCAGGACGCCGCCAACCGCACCGAATGGTGGGTGTTCTGGCGGCGTGTGGCGGCGGGCCTGGGCGAGGCGCAGCAGATGCGGCTGCTCGAAGACGTAGCCGGCCACATGCAGCAGGCGGTGCAACGGCACCAGTCCAAGGCCAACCCGCATGGCAGTTACGACGACATGCTCCGCCTGTTTGCGGCGGTGGAGGCCGTGCCCTGGCAGTACCGCCAGGAGATGGGCCAGTGGATGCTGCAGCGCCTGGCTCAGCCCGGCGAAAGTGTGCAAACCTGGTGGGCCATCGGCCGCCTGTGTACCCGCGTGCCGCTGGCCGCCAACGCGCACCAGACCATGCCGCCTGAGGCCGTGGCCGAGTTTCTGGCCGCCACCCTGGCACAGGACTGGCGCAAGAACGACACCGCCATGTTCGCCGCCGTCCAGATGGCCCGTATGACCGGTGACCGCGCCCGCGACCTGCCTGGCGACGCCCGCGCGCAGGTGCTGGACAAACTACGCGCCGCCCACGCCCCGGCACGCTGGGTGGCGATGGTGGAGCAGGTGCAGCAGATGGATGCGCAGGACGCCAAACGCAGCCTGGGCGACAGCCTGCCGCCGGGCTTGGTGCTGGTGGGGTAAGGCACCCTTCCCATCCTCACATTTCGATCTTGACGCCCTTCCAGAAGGCGACACGGTTGCGCACCGCTTCCGCTTCGGGCTTGGGGTCGGCGTAGTACCAGACCGCATCGGCGTTCATCTCGCCATTCACCAGCAAGGAGTAGTAACTGGCCGTGCCCTTCCAGGGGCAGGTGGTCTTGTGGTTGCTGAAAGTGACGTGTTCGCGCTTGAGCGAGTCCATCGGGAAGTAGTGGTTGCCTTCGACGACCACCGTGTCGTCGCTCTCGGCGATGGTGGCGCCGTTCCAGCTTGCTTTCATGGGGTGCTCTCCAGGTCAGGGAAACGTTGATTGTGCGCGTCGACGCGCACCACTCTTTGTCAGGGTGAGCCGCTGCGTAAATGGTGGAAAAGCCATAAGGATTGGCTGGATTTCTGCGAATAGTTAATGTATTTGTGCATAATATTTCTATGGAAAGCTTTTTAAAACAGGAGGCAACCATGGAACAACGTGCAGTCAACCCCCAAGCCGGTGAAGTTCTGGCCAAAGCCACCGTGCGTGCGAGCAGCCTGCTGGGTTTGTCCGGTGCCGCACTCGGCCGCACGATTGGCCTGAGTGAGCCCACGGTCTCCCGTATCGTGAGCGGTAACAAACAGATTGCGCCAACGTCAAAAGAGGGCGAACTGGCCTTGTTGCTGGTGCGTGTGTACCGCTCGCTCGATGCGTTGGTGGGCACGGACGACCAGAAGCGCCAGACCTGGATGAACACCCACAACAAGGCGCTGGGCGGCAAGCCGCTGCAGCTGGTGCAGAAGGCGGAAGGCCTGGTGGCCACGCTCAACTATCTGGACGGCATGCGGGCACCGGCCTGATTCCATTTCCAGATCAATCCGAATATGTCGTTGCTTCGCCTTGCCGTGCTAGAGCACTGTCTGCGGCTTTGCGCCTAATCTCGTATTGATCTGGAATTGGAATGATGTCCTTTGATCTGGCCTGGTTCGACGGGGCGGTTGCCCCTCGCCGCATGCGGGCGTGGCGCGGTGTCGAGGCCCAGCATGTGGTGTCCACCATGCGGCTGGTGGACACACCTGCAGAACAAGACTTGCTGGAGCAACTGCTGGAGGGCAGCAAACCCCCGGTGCCCGCCACGATGCTGCCCAAACACTACCTGCTGACCACCCCGTTTCGCTACAGCCCGGCCCACGCCAGCCGGTTCCGCAAACCCCACGCCAAGGGGCAGTGGTACGGTGCCGAAGTGCTTTTTGCCGCGTGTGCCGAGGTGGCCTACTGGCGGCACCGGTTCATCCTCGACAGCACGGGTTTGCTCGACCAGATGCTGCTGACCGAACACACGTTTTTCCAGGCAGAGGTGAACGGCAAATCCATTGACCTGACCACCGAGCCATGGCTGCGCAGCCGGGATGTCTGGGCCCATGGCAGTGACTACACCGGCACCCACGCTCTGGCTGCAGCGGCACAGGCGCATGCTGTGCAGTGGCTTTGTTATGAGTCTGTGCGTGCGCCGGGCCACCGCTGCGCGGCAGTGTTCGATCCGGATAGCCTGAGCGAGTCGCAGCCGTCCCTCGACCAGACGATGCAGACCTGGCGCTGCAAGGCCACACGCACCAGTGTTTTGTTCTCCAGCGGGCGTGAGAGTTACGTCTGGGACTTCTAGGGGGCGACTAACTGCTGCACCTGCCCTTGCCCGAGCAAGGTGCGGCCCGACAGCAGCGTCAGCGTGATGTGGGCCGATGGGGTGAACGGGCTGTCGGGCGCAAAACCCGGGGGCGCATTTTTGGGCTTGTGCGCCTGGGCCACCACCCACGCGATGATGTTGCCGATGATCGGCAGCCACAGCACCAGCAGCAGCGAGCCCATGTCACGCGCCAGGGACGGCTGGGGTGCCAGCCAGCGCAGCAGGCCGCCGCCCACGGAAAACAGCAGCAGGACGGTTGTAATGATCTGGCGGCGGGACGAAATGGTGCTGGTGGTCATGGCACCAGATTAGGCACCATGCCGCCGGGTTGCGGAAATGGGCCTGTGGCGACACGTCTTTATCCGGCTGTTTTTCTCTGGTAGATTGGCCTCCGGCCTATTTTTTGTTGCGTGGTGGACGTTGTCGCTGGACCAAAAACCATCCACAGCGGGCAAAAAGGGCTTGAGTTTCACCATCCCTTACTGAACAGAGGTTGAACATGCGCAGAAAACTTCTTACCGCCGCCATCCTGAGCCCGCTGGCCTTTGCCGCGGCACCCGCGATGGCGGTTGTGCAGCGTCCGCCAGCAGGCTCCAAGCCCCTGTCGGAAATCGTCAAGATTCTGGAAGACGCTGGGTTTACGCCGGTTGAGGTGGATTTCAAGGCCGGGCGCTGGCACGTGGAAGCATTCAACAGTGAGGGGCAAAAACGTGATCTGCGTGTGCACCCGGGAACAGGTGAAATCACCTCCAACCGCCGCAGCTGATCGGCAATACAACGGGCCGCCGGGTTGAAAAACGCAGCAGCTTTTTCACCAGCGGATGTGCAACCGTTCCAGCAGCTTGGACAGCACAAACAGCGGCCCGACCCACAGGTACTGGATGTCTTCAAAGAAAGAGGGTTTTTTGCCTTCGAGCTTGTGGCCGATGAACTGGAAGATCCAGGCCACCACAAACACGCCCACCGCCAGCGGCACCAGCAGCGGCCCCGCCGCAAACACCAGCGCCAGCGACAGGGCCGTCCACACGGCCATACCCACCACAAACGCCATGGACCCCAGCCGCAGGTAGTACACCAGGCTGGCGGCCAGGAAGGCATAGGCCACCCACGGGTGCAGCGCAAACAGCAGGCCCACGATGCTCCACAGGATGAGCGGAATGGCGACGAAGTGGATCAGCTCGTTGGTCGGGTGCTGGTGGCTTTCGCCGTAGTGGGCGAGCAGGGCGTCGACCTTGCGGGTGGGCGTGGCGGTGGGGGAGTTCAGGGTCTGCATGGTGCGGCCATGGTGCCAGAGCTATGGCACCGCCGCCATCAGGAAAACGTGAACAGAGTATGTTGATTTGCTATAAATAGTATAGCTATTAGCGCTTGTTCCACCTGCGCCTGAGGCCTGTTTTGCTTAAGATTCGACCGCCATGGCCCGTCCCACCGCTGCGCCGCCATACGCCAGCCCGGCGGCCACGCTGCCCAGCCGGTCGCCGGTGACGAGTTGCGCACCGGGGAAGGCCTCACCCAGCGCCACACCCAGCGGTGCCAGCGCGGACGAGCCACCCGTGAGGTACAGCGCCTGCAGGCGGTTGGCGGGCACGCCGGAGCGGGCCACACAGGCCTGCGCACAGGCGACGATGCTGGCCACCTGGGCCTGCAGCGTGGCGTCGAGTCCGGCGGGGGTCAGGGGCACACCCAGGCCCCGTTCGATGCAGTCCAGCGCAATCTGCGCGTCGGCCCGGGTGTTGGAACACTCGATCTTCGCGGCCTCGGTGTGGGCCAGGATGCGGTGGCCCTGGCGTTCGTGCAACACATGCATCAGCCGTTTGTGCAGCGTGGGCTCGGTGTAGTCGCTGCGCAGCTGGGCTGCGTCGTGCAGGCTTTTGCGGGTGTAACACTGCGGCACCAGGTGCCAGGTCGATAGCGCATGGAACAGCGACGACGGCATGCTGCGCCCGTGGGGGCCCACGTGGCCCAGGCCCAGCAGGGGCATCACATGGCGCAGGTTCAGCAACTGGTCGAAGTCGGTGCCGCCGATGTGGACGCCGGTGGTGGCGAGGATGTCGCTGCCACGGTCGGCAAACACGGCCCGGTCGGGGCCGACACGGGCCACGGTGAAGTCGGACGTGCCGCCGCCAATGTCCACCACCAGCACGGTGCCTTCTGCCGTGACCCGTTGTTCGTAGTCAAACGCGGCGGCAATCGGCTCCAGCTGGAACTGCACGGACGTGAAACCCGCCGCATACGCTGCCTCGCCCAAGGTGGCTTGCGCCTGCGCATCGCGTTGGGCGTCGTCGTCCACAAAATGCACCGGGCGGCCCAGCAGGGCAGCGTCCACCGGGTGGCCCAGCTCGCGTTCGCAGCGGCGTTTCAGCTCTTTGAAGAACAGCACCACCACTTCAAACAGGCTGACCATGCGGCCATTCAACAGGGTCTGTTCGTTGATGAGGCTGCTGCCCAGCAGGCTTTTGATCGAGCGCATCAGGCGGCCTTCATGGCCTTCGAGGTACGCCTGCATGGCCGCGCGGCCATAGGCCACCGTGCCGTCTTCGCTGGAGAAAAACAGCGCCGTGGGCATGGAGGTGCTGCCTTCGTCCAGCTTTAGTGCGTGGAGCCGCCCGTCCGCGCCGACCATCGCGGCCGCGCTGTTGGAGGTGCCGAAGTCGATGCCGAGGAGGTGGGTATGGGTGGGGTGTGGCAGAGCCGCCATGTCAATTCTTCATGATGTTTGCAAGGGGCCTGCCGCACGTCAAACTGGCGCAGACCCAACCGTGGATACCGCGGACAGGGCCTCGGCCTGTCCTGAGTCTGGCGAAGGGCCAGGCCGCTGGTATCGCCCCCCTGGAGGGAGAAGCGCCGCAGCGCTTCGGGGGTGGTTATTTTAAGACTTTGCGCAAGAAGGCGCCGATGTCAGCCACCTCTTGCGGGTGCACGCTGTGGGGCATGGGGTAGGTGTGCCAATCCACGGCGTAACCCAGGGCCTTGAGGGCATCGCGCGAAGCTTCGGCACGGGGCAGTTGCACGACAGGGTCCTGGGTGCCGTGGGCCATAAAAATGGGGGTGTTGGCATTGGCCGGGCTGCGCTCGGCGGCCACGCTGTCGGCCAGCGGCAGGTAACCCGACAAGGCCATGATGCCGGCCAGCTTTTCGCTGTGGCGCAGGCCAGTGTGTAAGGCCATTGCGCAGCCTTGCGAGAAGCCCGCCAGCACGATGTTCGCGGGCTGGATGCCACGCGCCAATTCGTGGGCGATCAGCGCTTCGATGGCTACGGCGGATGTGTGGATGCCAGCGGGGTCTTCGCGGCGCACCAGGTCGGCGGTCAGGATGTCGTACCAGGCGGGCATGACATAGCCGTTGTTAATACTCACCGGAATCGACGGTGCATGCGGGAAGATAAAACGGATAGGCTGGCAACCGGCCAAGTCGAGCTGGGGCGCCAGCGGCGCAAAGTCATTGCCGTCCGCGCCCAGGCCGTGCATCCAGATCACGGCGGCGGTGGGGTGGGGGGCGCTTTCCATCTCAACGCGGGGCAGCAGGGTAGAGGTGCTCATATTGCTATCAATTTTGAATTGGTTGTCGGCGTACTGCATGCGCTGCAGGCTGATTTTGTCTTGAAGATTACGCCAAAAGCGCCTGCGCAAATTCACGGGCGCTGAAGGTTTCCAGGTCTTCGAGTTTTTCACCCACACCGATGAAGTACACCGGGATCGGTTTCTCGCGTGCAATCGCTGCCAGCACCCCCCTTTGGCCGTGCCGTCGAGTTTGGTGACGATCAGCCCGGTCAGGCCCAGCGCGGCGTCGAACGCCTTGACCTGGGTCAGCGCGTTCTGGCCGGTGTTGCCGTCGATCACCAGCAGCACTTCATGCGGCGCGGTGGCGTCGGCCTTTTGCACCACCCGTTTGATCTTTTTCAGCTCTTCCATCAGGTGCAGCTGCGTGGGCAGGCGGCCTGCGGTGTCCACCAGCACCACGTCCTTCTTGCGGGCCTTGCCAGCGGTGACGGCATCAAAACTCACGGCGGCCGGGTCGCCGCTTTCCTGGCTGACGATCTCGACCAGGTTGCGGTCGGCCCACACCACCAGTTGCTCCCGCGCCGCAGCGCGGAAAGTGTCGGCGGCGGCCAGCAGCACGGACGCGCCTTCATTCGCCAGGTGTTTGGTGAGTTTGCCGATGGACGTGGTTTTGCCCGCGCCATTCACGCCCGCCACCATGATCACGGTGGGGGTGTGCTGGCCAATGACCAGGGGTTTTTCCAGCGGTTTGAGCATGGTCTCCAGCGCGTCGGCCAGGAGCCATTTGACGGCGGCGGGGGACTGGGCGCGGCCTGTTTTGACGCGTTCGCGCAGGTCTTTCAGCAGCTGCGTGGTGGCTTCCACACCGGTGTCGGCCATCAGCAGGGCCTCTTCCAGCTCGTCGTACAGCGATTCGGTGATTTGTGTGCCGGTGAAAACGGTGGAGATGCTCGAGCCCGTCTTGCGCAGGCCCAGGCTGAGTTTGGAGACCCAGTCCTGGCGCTCCGGCGCGGCACCTGGCACGGGCAGCTCGATGGCCGGGGCCACACGGGTACCGATCAGGCTGCCGGTGTGGGCGTAGGTGGGCGTTGCTACGGGTGTTGCAGACGGCGCAACCGGCGTTTCAGCAGGTGCTGCAGCGGGGGCTGTGGCCGGCGCGGCTTCAGGGGGGGGAGGTTTTTTCTTGAAAAAGCTGAACATTGGGTGCGTTCTTAGAATCAGAGCATTCTATGAAACGTGCCTATCCCCTCCTCAGCGTGCTGGCTGCCCTGGCCACCAGCACCGCCGCACTGGCCCAGAGCCATCCCGCTACCCCAGCGGTCACCGCCACGGCAGCAGCCCCCCAAGCCCACCAGTTCACGCTGTCCAACGGGCTCACGGTGATTGTGAAACCCGACCCGCGCGCCCCTACGGCAGTCAACATGCTGTGGGTCAAGGTGGGCTCGATGGACGAGGTGGACGGCACTTCGGGCATTGCCCACATGCTCGAACACATGATGTTCAAGGGCACACCCACGCTGGGTGTGGGCGAGTTTTCACGCCGGGTGGCGGCCCTGGGTGGGCGCGAAAACGCGTTCACCAACCGCGACACCACCGCCTACCACCAGCAGATTCCGGCCAACAAGCTCGACGACATGATGCGGCTGGAGGCCGACCGTTTTGCCAACAACCAGTGGGCCGACGAAGAATTTTTGAAAGAACGCCAGGTCGTCACCGAAGAGCGCCGCATGCGTATCGAAGACAACCCGCGCAGCCAGATGGGTGAGGCCATGAGTGCCGCCATGTACATGGCGTCACCCTACCGCCGCCCTGTGATTGGCTGGATGAGCGACATCGCTGCCTACACCCCTGAAGACGCACGTGACTTCTACAAACGCTGGTACGTGCCCGGCAACGCCGCTGTGGTGGTGGCGGGGGACGTGGACCCGGCAGAGGTCAAACGGCTGGCCGAAAAGCACTTTGGCGCCATTCCGGCCCGCGCAGTGCCTACCCGCAAACCGCAGGTCGAGCCGCAGCAGATGGGCCTGCGCCGTATCGACTTCAAAGCCCCGGCCGAACAGGCCGTTGTGGCGCTCGCCTTCAAGGTGCCGGGCCTGCAGTCGCTCGACCCGGCCGCACCCACCCGTGCCACCGACGATGAAGCCCTGGCGCTGACCGTGCTGGCCGCCGTGCTTGACGGCTACAGCGGCGCGCGGCTGGAGCGGGCACTCACCCAGGGGCCAGACCGCCTGGCCGATGGGGCGGGTGCCTCCAACAGCCTCATCAGCCGTGGCCCCAAGGTGTTTTACCTGCAAGGTGTGCCGGCCGCAGGCAAGACCGCCGCGCAGGTCGAGGCCGCGTTGCGCGCCGAAGTGGCGCGTATCGCCAAAGACGGCGTGAGTGAATCTGAACTGGCCCGCGTCAAAACCCAGTGGATGGCAAGTGAGGTCTACAAACGCGACTCTGTGATGGGCCAGGCGCAGGAGCTGGGCAGCAACTGGGTGCAGGGCTTTCCGCTCGACGCGAGTGAACGCACCATCGCCCGCCTGAAAGGTGTGACTGCTGCCCAGGTGCAGGCCGTGGCCGCCAAGTACTTTGGGGATGACCAGCTCACCGTGGGCACACTGGTGCCGCAGCCCAAGCCTGCATCTGCGGCGCGCCGCCCTGCGGCAGCGGGTGCTTCTGACGCCTCTGGCGCTCCCGGCGCACCTGGACCTGGCCCTGTTCACTGAGACCTTGCACCATGATGACTCTTAAAAAGATAGCTGCTTGCGCAGGTGTGCTGTGCGCTACAGGCCTTTTTGGCACTCAAAACGTCTTGGCGGCGCTGCCGATCCAGCACTGGACGCAGCCCAGCGGCGCGCAGGTGTACCTGGTCGAAAGCCCGTCCATCCCCATCCTCGACGTACAAATCGACGTGGATGCCGGTAGCCGCCGCGACCCGGTTGCCCAGGCCGGACTGGCCAGCGTCACCGCAGGTTTGGCCACCAACGGTGTGCGTGCCGTCGGTGGTTTGCCTGCGCTGGACGAAAACGCGCTGGGCGAAGCCTGGGCGGACTTGGGTGCGTCGTTCGACGCCAGTGCCAGCGCCGACCGTATGAGTTTTTCGCTGCGCACCCTGACCGAGCCCGACCTGCTGGACCGCGCCATCAGCCTGGCCGCGCGCCAGCTGGGCGAGCCCGCGTTTGCCGCCGACATCTGGGCGCGTGACCGCGCGCGGATGACCGCGTCGTGGAAAGAAGCCAACACCCGCCCCGCCGTGCAGGCCGGGCGTGCGTTTGCGGCAGCGGTGTACGGCAGCCACCCGTATGGCTTCGAGTCCACGCCCGACACCTGGGCCCGTATCAGCGTGGCCGACATGCAGGCGCTGTACAGCCGCAGCATCCTGCCCTGCCGCGCCAAGGTGAGTGTGGTGGGCGCGGTCACGCGTGCGCAGGCCGACACGCTGGTGCAGCGCCTGCTGGCGCGCCTTCCGCAAACCGCGTGTTCACCCCAAGCCGTGGTGCCCGAGGTGCAACCGCTGCAGCAAGCGAGTGACCGCCGTATTCCGTTCGACTCGGCGCAGGCGCATGTGTACATCGGCCAGCCCGGCATCAAACGCAACAACCCCGACTACTTCTCCCTGATCGTGGGCAACTACATCCTGGGCGGCGGCGGTTTTGTGTCGCGCCTGACCACCGAGGTGCGCGAGCGCCGGGGCCTCAGCTACAGCGTGTTCAGCGACTTTTCGCCGGGCTTACATGCCGGTGCGTTCACCATCGGCCTGCAGACCCGGCCCGACCAGGCGAACGAAGCCGTGCAGGTGGTGCGCGACGTGCTGACGGGTTTTGTCAAGGGTGGGCCCACCGAGGTGGAGCTGGAGGCGGCCAAGTCCAACCTGATCGGCGGTTTTGCGCTGCGTATCGACAGCAACCGCAAACTGCTGGGCAACGTGGCCAACATCGCCTGGAACGGCCTGCCACTCGACTACCTCGACACCTGGACACAGCAGGTCGCCCGGGTCAGCACCGCCGACATCCGCAACGCGTTTTCGCGTACGCTGCAGCCTTCCACCATGGCAACCGTTGTGGTCGGCACCCAGAAACCTTGAAGATTCCATGAAAAAAACACGTCCCTCGAGCAACACCCCTGCCACCCCGGCCGCCGCCACTTCGCCCGCCCACAAGGGCGCGGGCGAAGTGCGCATCATCGGTGGGCAGTGGAAGCGCACCCGCCTGAAGGTGGTCAGCAAACCCGGCCTGCGCCCCACACCCGACCGGGTGCGTGAAACGCTGTTCAACTGGCTGGGCCAAGACCTGACAGGCTGGCGCTGCCTGGACGCTTTTGCGGGCACGGGTGTGCTGGGTTTCGAGGCTGCGTCACGCGGTGCGGCCTCGGTGCTGATGCTGGAACATGACCCGGCGCTGGTGGCCCAGCTGGCCGCACAACAGCAGCGGCTCGGGGCCGACGCCGTGCGGGTACAGCGTGGTGATGCGGTGTCGGCCCTGCGCCAGGCCACACCGGCGAGTGTGGACCTGGTGTTCATCGACCCGCCGTTTGACGGCGACCTGTTCCAGTCTGCCCTGAAGGCCGCCGCGCTGGCCGTGGCCGCAGACGGCTACATCTACCTGGAAGCGCCGGTGGAGTGGACCGAAGAGACACTGGCCCCGCTGGGCCTGGTCCCCTACCGTCACCTGAAGGCCGGAGCCGTACACGCCCACCTGCTGCGCAGGGCCGCATAATCCGCCCGCCATTCCACGGAGACACACCATGAGCCGCAACGTGATTGCCGTCTACCCCGGCACCTTCGACCCCATCACCCTGGGCCATGTGGACTTGGTGCGGCGGGCGGCACAGCTGTTCGACAGCCTCATCGTGGTGGTTTCAGCAGCGCCCCACAAGAAGACACTTTTCAGCCTGGAAGAACGTATGGACATGGCGCGCGAGGCGGCGGCACCTTACCCGCAGGTGCAGGTGGAAAGTTTTGACGGGCTGATGCGCGACTTCGTGCGGGCGCGTGGTGCCAAGGTCATGGTGCGGGGCCTGCGTTCCGGCACTGATTTTGACTACGAAGCCCAGCTCGCTGGCATGAACCGCACGCTGATGCCCGATGTGGAGACCATGTTCCTTACGCCGGGTGACAAGTACCAGTTTCTGTCCAGCACCTTCGTGCGCGAGATCGCGACGCTGGGTGGTGAGGTGGACACACTCGTTTCGCCGCATGTGCAGCAGCGGCTGATGGCAAAGCTGCGTGCGCCGCAAAAAGGCTGACGGACCATGCGCGGTTTTTGCCATGCCGCGGTGGCGGTGGTGTGTGTGCTGCTGGCTGCGTGTTCCAGCAAGGGCGTCTGTGAATCTCCCTATGCCCAGTCCCCGCAGTTCAAGGGTTGCGGTTTTCAGAACCCGGTGAATCCCGACGCCTTGCCGTCTGCCAGTGGCTGGAAGATCTGGAGCCGTTTTCTGTTCGGCACCAAGGTGGGTACGGTGCCGGTGGATGCCATTCCGGTGCAGGCGTTGAGCACTGCGCAACTCGACGCCCTCGACGTGTCTGCCAACCACGTGGTGCGGCTGGGGCATTCGTCCCATTTGCTGAAGCTGCTGGGCAAGTTCTGGCTGATCGACCCGGTGTTTGGCGAGCGGGTGTCGCCCTTCAGCTTCATGGGCCCGAAGCGGTTCCATGCGCCACCTCTGACGCTGGAGCAACTGCCGCCGATCGAGGGGCTAATCCTGTCATACGACCACTACGACCACCTGGATGTGCCCACCATCCACTACCTGGCGCAACGGGTGCAGCGCTACTTCGTGCCGCTGGGGGTGAAGGCGCGTCTGGTCGAGATGGGGGTGCCTGCGGAGCGCATCGAGGAGTTGGACTGGTGGCAGAGTCGCAACGTCGGTGCGGTGCACATCACGTCAACCCCGTCGCAGCATTTCTCGGGCCGCACGCTGAACGACCGCAACGACACACTCTGGTCGTCCTGGGTCATCCAGAGTGGTGAGCAGCGCATTTTTTACAGCGGCGACTCAGGGTATTTCAGCGGGTTTAAACAGATCGGGGAACGTTTTGGTGGCTTCGACCTGGCGCTGATGGAAAACGGGGCCTACAACGACTACTGGCCTTCCGTGCACATGACCCCGGAGCAGAGTGTGCAGGCCTTCACCGACCTGCGCGGCAAGGTTTTGTACGCAGTGCACAACAGCACCTTTGACCTGGCCTTCCACACTTGGCACGATCCGCTCGACCGTATTGCGGATCTGTCTGCCGCGCAACAGATCACGCTGGCCACCCCGGTGATTGGCGAGGTGCTGACCATCGGCCAGCCGCGCACCAATGTGCGCTGGTGGGCCGGGTTGCGGTAGCCGTCGTTATTCGCGTTCGTTGGCCACTTCTTCGATGGCCGATGTGGTGTTGGCGGCGTGTTCTGCCACCTGGTCCAGGCTCATGCCAATGATGGAGAGTGGGTAGGTGCCCGACACGATGTTGCGGTACCAGACCTCGGCGGCCACCACGTCGGGGGCCATCCCTTCGATGGCACCCACCAGGCAGTCTGCGATGGAGCCCAGGCCGTCATCGGCATACAGCTCTTCGGATTCGTAACTCACACGGTAAGCGTAGAAGCCGGCGCGGCTTCCTTCAATGTCGATGCGCACAATCACAGGGTTTTCCTTGCAGTCATAAAGTGCCGCATTGTGCGACAGGCTCACCCCAGAGCGGCGTGCTGGAGGTTTCGCGGTGCGTCAGGTACAGCCGCACATCCAGCTCGAGCCGGTGGTAGTCGGGCTCCATGTAGGTGCAGAGTTTGTAGAACGCCTTGTCATGGTCGCGCTCTTTCATATGGGCCAGCTCGTGAACGGTGATCATGCGCAAAAAGGGCAGGGGCGTGTCGCGGAACAGGCTGGCGATACGGATCTCGCGTTTGGTCTTGAGTTTGCTGCCCTGCACCCGCGAGATGGTGGTGTGGGTGCCCAGCGCGTGTTTGACGACCTGCAGCTTGTTGTCAAACGCCACCTTGCTCAGCGGCTCGGCGCTGCGCAGGTAGGTGTTCTTGAGATCCTGCACGTAGCCATACAAGGCCCCATCGGTGCGGATGCCGTGAACACCGTCGTAACGTTTGCGCAAGAGTGCACCCAGTTGGTCATCGATGACCAACTGCTGGACTTGCTGGTGGATGCTGTCGGGGTAACCCGCCAAATATTTCAAGTTCATCACGAATTACGGGACACGTTCTAAAGGGGTAATTTTGCGCGCATGGGGGTGTGCGGATATTCTTTCCCCTTTCGTTTTGTTGACCCACTCCAAGAAAGACCCCATGGCCAAGACATCTTCGTACCACCGCCGCCGCCACCGATGCTTGCTGGCGCTGTCCACCGCCTGTGTTGGCATGTTCATCGGCCATGGCGCTCTGGCGCAGGACACTGCCGACAGCTGGCGGTTCAGCGCGGGTGTGGGCCTGGTAAGCCAGCCCAAATACCCTGGCAGCGCTGACACCAAAACGACGGTGCTGCCGGTGTTCAGTGCCCACTATGGCCGTTATTTCATTGGCGCTGTGCCTGGTGCAGGTGTGCCCGTGGGTGTGGGGGTTTATCTGGTGCAGGACAGCCATTGGCGGGTGGGAGCTGCGTTGGGCGGCAATCTGAACCAACCGCGCAAGGCGTCGGATTCTGCCCGCCTTGCTGGCCTGGGCGACATCGATGGCACGGCATTGGGTTCCGTGTTTGCGAGTTACAGCGACAGCTGGTGGAAGCTGGGTGCCAATGTGATCACCGACCTGGGCGGCAAAGACCATGGCACCCGTGTGTCGATGGACTTCGAGGCCCGGTACAGCCCCATGGACCGGCTGCTGCTGACGGCAGGGCCGGGTTTCACCTGGGCCGATGGCAAATACACCCAGACATTTTTTGGTATCAACGCCGCGCAAAGTGCCAGTTCGGGCCTGCCCCAGTACAGCGCCCAATCGGGTGTGAATGCCGTCAACTTCAACGTCGCGGCCAATTACCAGCTCAGCGCACAGTGGGGTTTGGGCGCACGTTTCACCACCAGCCGCTTGCGCGGTGACGCGGCCAACAGTCCCATCACCGAAAAGAAGGCGCAAAACACTTTTGGTGTGTTTGCCAGCTACCGCTTCTGAACTGTCTGCGCTGGCCTCAAAGAAAATCGGCCCGCCATGGGCAATGGCGGGCCGATTGTTCGTGAGCGACTCTGCCGTCAGCAGAGTTCAACTGTGAGTGTTAAGGGCGCACAACGATGCTGTTGCGCACATCTTTCACATGGTTGGTATTGCGGGCGATACGTTCGGCCTGGGACTTTTCAGCTTGCGACTTGGCAAAACCGGAGAGTTGCACAGTGCCATTCAGTGTTTCCACGCTGATGGATGTTGCGGACACGGTTTTGTCTTCAGCCATTTTGGCCTTCACGGCGGTGGTGATGCCGGCATCGTCCACATAGGAGCCGAGGGTTTGCTGTTCACGGGCCACAGAGCAGCCGACAGAGGTCAGGACGGTGACACCAGTGATGGCGGCGAAGGCGATGGTACGAGCGAAGTTCATGGTATTTCCTTTGAAGTTATTAAACGAACGGGAACCGGGACAGAGAAAAAGTAAATGGGGGATCAGTCGCGTTTGCGGCTGGCAAGCAAGGCGGCAGTTGCAATGGCTGCACCAGCGGCCACACCAATCAGCACCGATTGCACGGGTTTTTCGTGCACATAGTCTTCGGTAGCTTTGGCGTACTGCGAGACCTGGTCACGCACACGGGTGGTGGCGTCGGCTGCAAGCTCTTTGCCCTTGGCAGCAAACTCCTGTGCCTTGGTGCCGAGCTGGTCCACTGCCTTTGATCCATCGCGGCGCAGTTCACGCACTTTGTCACCGGCTTTGTCGAGTGAATCGCTGGCAAATGCGCGGGTCGATTCAACGGCGTTTTCCGCTGTTTTGAGCACGTTGTCCGTTGTGTTGCTCACGGCTTCAGTGGCTTTTTGGGTGGTGGTATTCATGGTGAATTCCTTTGCAGTAATACGTAAAAACGGGTCAGGTGTGCCGTGCGTTGACGGCCTATCCCTTGCGCACCAGGCTGACCACAAAACTCACGATGGCCATGATCGCGAACACAAAGAACAAGATCTTGGCAATACCCACAGCACCGGCGGCAATGCCGCCGAAACCAAAGACTGCGGCGATCAAGGCAATGATGAAAAAGACAACGGCGTAATGCAGCATGTTCATCTCCTGTAAAGGGCAAGGCCCCAGAGTTGGTGGGATTCGTTTTCGAATCGCCTGCTGCAAGCTTACGGACGCCAGGGCACCCCGCGCATCGGTAACACGCCTGAGCATTTGTCAGTGCCGCGTTACATGGCAGGTAGGACCCGGCCTACAAGCCACTTAGGAGGTAAATACGTTCTTACGTGTGTGTGGGAAGTGCTGCGGAGATATGGGTGCCGTTGCCGGGTGAAGAGATCACGGTCAGCCGCCCTCCTGCAGCTTCCACCCGGTGGCGCATGCCCGCAATGCCGTGGGTCGATGGACGTACATGCGCCATGTCAAAACCCTTGCCGTTGTCATGTACATCGACCTGTACATGACCGGTGTAGTTTTGGACGGTGACGGTGATGAGCGTGGCTTCGGCGTATTTGCCGATGTTGGTCAGCGACTCCTGGATCAGCCGGTAGATGGTCAGCTGCCCGGCGGCGTCAATCTCCACCGTGTCCAAGTCGGTGTTGATAGGGATGCCCGAGTGGTTGGAGAACTCATGGGTGAGGATTTCGAGGGACGCTGTCAGGCCCAGGTGGTAAAGCGACGACGGGTGCAGGTCTTCCACGATGCGGCGCTTGAGGGCAATACCGGTGTTCAGTGTTTCGGTGAGGTGGCCCAGACGTTCCACCACATCGGGTGACAGGGTTCCGATCTTGGACTTGAGGCGCGCCACATCCAGTTTGGCCGCCGTGAGCAACGCGCCCAGTTCATCGTGGAGTTCACGTGCCAGATGGCCACGTTCTTCTTCACGCACCTGCTGCAGGTGGGTGGCCAACTCGGCCAGTGTGGCGGTGCGGTCGCGCACCTGGTCTTCGAGCCGCAGTCGCTCCCGTTCAAGCGACTGCTGCTCACGTTCACCAGAACGCTGCAAGGCGGTGGTCTGCCGCAGGTACATGTAAAAAGCCAGCAACCCGACCAGGGCCACCATCGCAATCCCGATGCGTGACAGTAGCAGTGCCTGGGTGATTTGTGCCTGGGCCTGTTTCATCCGGTGGGTGCTGGCTGCTACCAGGCTTTGCGACTGGGTGCGGATGGCATCCATCTGCTCCTTGCCCACATCGGTCATCAAGATGAACTTCCATGCGTCTTCGTTGTCTTGTTTGCGCAGGCGAACACTCAGCTCCATCTCGGAGAGTTTGCGGGACACATGCTGCGACAGCTGGAGGAAGTTCGCCAACTGCGGCGCATCGCCCTGGTACACCACCCGCAAGGCATCCAGGTTCTGGTTGATGTTGCCCACGGCCGTGTCGTAGGGCTGGAGGTAACGTGTGTCTCCGGTCAGCAAGTAGCCGCGTTGTCCGGTTTCGGCGTCCAGCATGTTCTGCAGCAACTGGCTGACCGCAGCGCGTGTTTGCTGCGAGTGGGCAATGTCCTCCAGTGCCGCTGTGGAGCGGGTGTAGCCCGTTTCATTGATGCCAACCAAAGAGAATGCTGCCAGAATAGCCAGTGGCAAACTGACGGCCATTTTTGGAACAGAGAACCATCGCATCACTACCTCCTAAAATCCAGAATGATCAAAATCGGCATCGTTGACGACCACGCCATTGTGCGGGCAGGCTTGCGGCAGTTCTTTTCGGACCACGTGGACCTGCGTGTGGTGGGGGAGGCTGGTAGTGGGCGTGAAGCCATCGACCTCATCCGCGCCGAAGAAATTGACGTGCTCATCATGGACTTGGCCATGCCGGGCCAGTCGGGGCTTGATGCGTTGGCCATGATCCGCGCAAAGGCCCCCGACATGGGCATCCTGATCCTGAGTGGGTACCCGGAAGAGCAGTACGCGCTGAACCTGATCCGCCAGGGTGCTAGTGGTTACCTCAACAAGGAGTGTGACCCGGCGGATATCGTGAATGCCATCCGCACCATCGCACTGGGCCGTCGCCACATCACACCCGCGGTGGCGGAGTTGCTGGCGCAGCAATTGACGCGCAAAGGCGACGTGCCTGCCCATGAACAACTGTCCGAGCGTGAGTTTCAGGTGTTCCTGAAGCTGGCCAAAGGGGAGACGGCAGGGGATATTGCCAAGTCGCTGTCGCTGAGTGTGAAGACGGTGAGCACCTACCGCACGCGGCTTATGGAAAAAATGGGTTTGGCGTCGAACAGCGACTTGACCTACTACGCGCTGAAAAACAAACTGATCGATTGATTGGCACTGCGCCAGGGTGTGACGCAAGCCCTGGAGGGGGCTTGTGGATGGCGGTGCGAAACGCCACACACTGCGTGCCGAAGTGCTGCCCGTCAAACGGGTCAAGCCGCAGAAGAGGCTGCTGCGGAACCTGACTGCGCAATACAGTAGTCCACCAGCGCATCTATTTCATTGGACTTGTCGAACACGGCGTCGGCACCTAGCTGGGCACAACGGGTTCGGATGTCGGGTGTTGCGTAGTTGCTGAGCACCACCACCTTTTTACGCGGATCTCTCTCACGGCAGGCAGCCAATACCCCCAGACCGCTGCCTTGTTTCAGAAACAGGTCAACAATGGCGAGATCCCAGGCTTCGGTGTTGGTGGTGAGCCATGATTTACCGTCGTTCTCCGTTTCGGCAATACCAGCCGCGGTGATGTACGCCAACTCCTCCAGCGTCCCGATCAGGTTTTCGCGGATGGTAGCGTTGTCTTCGACGATAAAGGTTCTAAGTCTCACTGTGGCCCGATCAGTAGTGCCTAGTTTCTGCTGCATCCATGGATGATTCAAACGGGAATGGGGATCTCGCGGAATCTCGACAATTTCAACCCCAGTGTACAAACGCGTGCGATTGAATTGTGCCAGCGACCACAGGGTGTGCGTGTAAGCCGTGTCCTACTTGCGCCTACGCAGACCCACACACGGGACAGCCTGGGTCACGGGCCACACGCACCTCGTTCCACTCCATGCTGCGTGCATCCAGCATCAGCAGCCGGCCTGCCAGTGACGTACCAGTCGGTGCCAGTAGCTTCAAGGCCTCGGCCGCCTGGATGGAGCCGATGATGCCGACCAGCGGCGCGAACACCCCCATGGTGGCGCAGTGGGCTTCTTCAAATGCGGCGTCGGGCGCAAAGACGCAGGCGTAGCAGGGTGCGCTGGCACTGCGCATGTCGTACACCCCCACCTGCCCGTCAAACTGGATGGCAGCCCCTGCCACCAGGGGTTTGTGGTGGCGCACGCAGGCCTGGTTGATGGCGTGGCGGGTTGCGAAGTTGTCGCTGCAGTCCAGTACCACATCGGCCTGGGCCACCAGCGTGTCGAGCAGGTGCGCGTCGGCGCGTTGGTGCAGTGCTGTCACCCGCACATCAGGGTTGATGGCGGCAATAGCGTGTGCGGCAGATTCCACTTTGGGCACACCCACGCGCGCGAGGGTGTGGGCGATCTGGCGCTGCAGGTTGGTGGTGTCCACCACGTCGTTGTCCACCAGGGTGATGTGGCCGACACCGGCCGACCCGAGGTAGAGCGCCACCGGTGACCCAAGGCCACCCGCACCAATCACCAGCGCGTGGGCGGCAGCAAAACGTTCTTGGCCTTCAATGCCGATGTCGTCCAGCAGGATGTGGCGCGAATAGCGCAGCAGTTGGGCGTCGTTCATAAAAATTAACTCACCCCTAGGGATGCTCTGCCTAACTCAACGCGAGTGGGTGTAGTGCGGATCGGGATGGGATGCAAGGCGCGTTTTGCAGCCAATAGCACGGCTATTGGCAAGAAAGGCAACGCCGCAGACCGCCCGAGGCCGCGCTATCACACGCCGCGAGGAGTTATGCAGAGCGTCCCCATGCTTCGCTTGCGCTCACGCCACCCCCTCCTTCCAGGGGCAACCAAGATCTCGCGGCCCTGTTGAATGGGGCGCAGATGCTTAGTTTTCCTTCTTGTCCTTTTCGGCCTTTTCCTTGTCCTCAACCACCGCCGTTTTGCTCACCAGCACGGGCTGGCCCTTGAGCTTCTTGAGTGCCTGGGCAAGCTGGAAGTCCTGGTCGGTGCCGAACTCAGGCAACTTGCGGTCGACTGGTGGTTTTTTGGCTTCTTCTTCAAGGCGTTTGCGGGCTTCGTCGCGTGCTTTTTCGCGGGCTTCGTCTTTTTTCTCTTCGCCCTGGCCACTGTTCAGGTGCTTTTCGAGGTCGGCTTCACGCATGCGCAGCGAGGCGAATGGGCTGCCTTCGGCGGTCTCGTCAATCATGATGTCGGGCACGATGCCCTTGGCCTGGATCGACTTGCCCGACGGTGTGTAGTAACGGGCGGTGGTGATCTTCAACCCGGTGTCAGGCCCCAGCGGGCGTACGGTTTGCACCGAGCCCTTGCCGAAGGTCTGGGCACCCATGATGGTGGCGCGTTTGTGGTCCTGCAGCGCACCGGCCACGATTTCGCTGGCGGACGCCGAGCCTTCGTTCACCAGCACGATCAGCGGCACTGACTTGAGGGCTGCGGGCAGGCGTTTGAGCGGGTCGCTGCCGCCGCGGCGCTGGTAAAACTCGGGGGACGCGTTGTAGGTGAACTTGCTTTCGGCCAGCTGGCCGTCGGTGGACACCACCTTCACGTTTTCCGGCAGGAACGCGGCGGAAATAGCGACGGCTGCGTCCAGCAAACCACCGGGGTCGTTGCGCAGGTCCAGCACCAGGCCCTTGAGGTCGGGATCCTGTTTGTAGATGTCTTCAACCTTGCGCACGAAGTCGTCCACCGTGCGCTCCTGGAACTGGCTCAGGCGGATCCAGGCGTAACCGGGCTCCACCATCTTGCCGCGCACCGACTGCGTCTTGATTTCTTCGCGGGTGATGGTGACCGGGAAGGTGCGGCCCTCGTCCTTGCGCAGGATGGTGAGCAGCACCTTGGTGTTGGGCTCACCACGCATGCGTTTGATGGCTTCGTTGAGCGGCAGGCCCTTGACGGCGGTGTCGTCAATCTTGGTGATCAGGTCGTTGGTCTTGAGCCCGGCGCGGAACGCAGGCGAGCCTTCGATGGGCGAGACGATCTTGATCAGCCCTTCTTCTTGCGTGATCTCGATACCCACACCCACAAACCGGCCCGTGGTGCCTTCGCGGAATTCCTTGAACGACTTCTTGTCGAAGTACTGGGAATGGGGGTCCAGGCTGGCCACCATGCCGGAGATGGCATCGGTGATGAGTTTTTTGTCGTCCACGGCCTCGACATAGTCGCTTTTGACCATGCCAAAAACCGCAGCGAGTTGCTGCAGCTCTTCGAGCGGCAGCGGTGTCATCGACCCGCGTGCCATGGTTTGCAACGACACGGTGGTCAGGGCGCCTGCCATGACACCAACGGAAATCCAGCCTGCAATCTTGAGTTTCTGACCCATAACCTACCTTTGTGTCGGCAAAATATACACCTTGGACGCCCGGCGCGCCCCGCAGTTCCACAGGGCGAACCCTGAATAAGGCCAAAATAGGCCAATTCAGTCCGTTCAGCGCGCGCCAGGTGCATCGCCATTGTGACCAGCCCGTATTAGGCCGGTCTTAATTCAACGGCGTGTAAAGCCGTGTTGCTCAGGCCTTGCCCTGGGACGCCACGGCGGCCGCAGCCTTGGCAGCGGCTTCGGCGTCACCCAGGTAATAGTGGCGCAGGGGCTTGAGCTGGGCATCCAGCTCGTACACCAGCGGAATGCCGTTGGGGATGTTCAGGCCCACGATGTCGCCATCCGAAATGCCGTCCAGGTACTTGACCAGTGCACGGATCGAGTTGCCGTGGGCGGCCACCACCACACGCTGGCCGGACTGGATGGCCGGTGCAATGGTGTCGTTCCAGAACGGCAGCACACGATCCACGGTGTCTTTCAGGCATTCGGTCAGCGGAATTTGGGCTGGGTCCAGGCCTGCGTAGCGGATGTCACCGCGCTCGCTGCGTGGGTCGGTGGCGTCCAGCGCCGGGGGCGGTGTGTCGTAGCTGCGGCGCCAGACCAGCACCTGCTCGTCGCCAAACTTCTTGGCGGTTTCGCCCTTGTTCAGGCCCTGCAGTGCGCCGTAGTGACGCTCGTTCAGGCGCCAGCTGTGCACCACGGGCAACCATGTGCGATCCATCTCGTCCAGGGTGTGCCACAGGGTGCGGGTCGCACGTTTGAGCACGCTGGTGTAGGCCAGGTCGAACTCGTATCCTTCGGCGCGCAGCAGGCGTCCGGCGTTTTTGGCTTGTTCGACGCCGGTGTCGGTCAGGTCCACATCGGTCCAGCCGGTGAAGCGGTTTTCGAGGTTCCAGGTGGATTCGCCGTGGCGGATCAGCACGAGTTTGTACATGGTGACCTTCAAAATTAAGGGTGCAAAAGCCAGCATTCTAAAATCGCGGGCTGAAGGGACGCTCTGCATCACTCCTCGCGGCATGTGGTAGCGCGGTCTCGGGCGGTCTGCGGCGTTGCATTTTTAGCCAATAGCTACGGCTATTGGACTGCAAAATGCGCCTTGCAGCCCATCCCGATCCGCACTACACCTGCTCGCGCAGAGTGATACAGAGCATCCCACACTCAGGATTACTTCAAGGATTACCGTGAAATTTGTTATCGACAACTGGATGATTTTTACCGTCGCCATCTCCTCCGGTGCCATGCTGCTGTGGCCCATGGTGCAGGGTGCTGCGAGTGGCACACTGAGTGCCGCAGGCGCCGTGCAGCTCATCAACCGCGAAAAAGCCGTGATTGTTGACGTGAGTGAGGCCGAGGAATTTGCCGCCGCCCACATGACCGGTGCCCGCAATATCCCGCTGAGCCAACTGGAAGAAAAACTGCCAGCCGCCGTGAAGAACAAAACCCTGCCGCTGATCCTGGTGTGTGCCAGCGGAGCACGTGCCAACCGTGCGCTGCCCACCGTCAAAAAACTCGGCTACGACCAGGCCCAGGTGCTGGCGGGTGGCCTCAAGGGCTGGAAAGAGGCGAATTTGCCTCTTGAAAAGGCTTAAGCACACCCCCAGGCAACGCTGTAGCTCTCGCCAACCCCCTTGCAGGGGGCGATACCAGTGGCCTGGCAAAGCCAGTTCCACGGTACCTCTGGTAAATACGTTCTGAGCCCCCACTCTGAAAAGACCTATGCAAAACGTCAAGATGTACACCACCGGTTTCTGCCCGTACTGCACCCGTGCCAAACAGGTGCTCCAGTCCAAAGGTGTGGCGCAGATCGAAGAGATCCGCATCGACACCGACCCCGAGGCCCGTCGCCACATGATGGACACCACCGGGCGGCGCACGGTGCCGCAGATTTTTATCGGCGACACCCATGTGGGCGGCTGCGATGACCTGATCGCGCTCGACGGCCAGGGCGGGCTGGTGCCGCTGCTGAATGCTGCGTGACACACAGCGGCAAATCACCTTGCCGCTCCTGAGATAATTCCCATTTCCGCCCGCTGTGGGGACACCACCCCGGTGGGCTTTGTTTTGACCTGAAAGTAATCCATGGCCGACATCCAAGCTCCAGAAGTCTCTCAAGATCCCGTGTTCCAGATCCAGCGCGTGTACCTCAAGGACGTGTCGCTCGAGCAGCCCAACTCGCCTGCCATCCTGCTGGAACAGGAAGCCCCCACGGTGGACATTCAGCTCGGTGTGGACGCAACGCCCGTGGCCGACGGCCTGTTTGAGGTGACGGTCACCGCCACCGTGCAGACCCGCATCCAGGACAAGACTGTGTTTCTGGTCGAAGCCAAACAGGCCGGCATTTTTGAAATCCGCAACCTGCCAGAAGAGCAAATGGGTGCCGTGATGGGCATCGCCTGCCCGCAAATCGTGTACCCCTACCTGCGTGGCAACGTGGCGGACCTGGTACAGCGCGCTGGTTTCCCGCCCGTACACCTGGCTGAAATCAACTTCCAAGCCATGTACGAACAGCAGCAGGCACAGGCTGCGGGTCAGTTGACGCAGTAAGCACACCCCCAGGCTTTTTCACTGCGTGTAAACGCCAGCCCCCTTGCAGGGGGCCATACCAGCGGCCCGGCAGAGCCGGTTCCGCGGTATGTGCTGGAAGGGCGCTTGTGCTGCGCACTTTGCGCGACAAGCCCTGTGCAGTATTACTTTTTTGTGTTTTAGGGCTCTAGCGCCCTATAGACGGGCGCATATAGCTATGAAAATCATAGTCCTTGGTGCAGGTGCCTGGGGTACGGCGGTGGCGATTAATGCGGCTGCCGGTACCGGGGGCGCGGGACCCCACGCCGTCACCCTGTGGGCGCGTGACGCTGCGCACGCGGCGGCTTTGCAGGCAGAGCGGCACAACGCCCGTTATTTGCCCGGTATGCCTTTCCCCCCCTTGTTGCAAGTGCAGTCCGGCGACGTGGCCTTGCTGGCATCGGCGGCCGATCTGGTGGTTGTGGCCACACCCATGTCAGGGCTGCGGGCCATGCTGCACACACTGCGCGATTGCCGTGTGCCTGTGGCGTGGCTGTGTAAGGGTTTTGAGGCCCCGGTGGGGAATGCTTTTGGCCTGATGGGCCATGAGATTTGTGCCCAAGTCGCACCCAGGCTGCAGGCCGGTGCACTCAGTGGCCCCAGTTTTGCGCAGGAGGTGGCCAAAGGCCAGCCCACGGCGCTGGTGGCGGCCAGCGAACACGCTGCCGTGCGCGACGTGCTGGTGGCGGCCTTCCACGGCCCCACGCTGCGGGTGTATGCCAGCGACGACCTGGTGGGCGCGGAAGTGGGCGGCGCGGTCAAAAACCTGCTGGCCATTGCCACCGGCCTGTGTGACGGGCTGAACCTTGGGCTCAACGCCCGCGCGGCGCTGATCACCCGGGGGATTGCCGAGATGACCCGTCTGGGCCTGGCGCTGGGCGCACGGCCCGACACCTTCATGGGCCTGGCGGGCCTGGGTGACGTGGTGCTTACGGCCACCGGCAGCCTGAGCCGCAACCGCAAGGTGGGCCTGTTGCTGGCCGAAGGCAAAACCCTGCAGCAGGCGGTGGACTCGCTGGGGCATGTGGCCGAGGGGGTGTACTGCGCCCGCACCGTGGTGCAGCGTGCCGGTGTGCTGGGCGTAGAGATGCCCATCAGCGAAGCCGTCGTGGCGCTGCTGGACGGTCGCACGACCCCTGGCCAAGCCGTGCAGGCCCTCATGGGCCGCGACCCGGTGGCCGAGGGTTTATGAGCCTGTTGCGCCGGTTGCGCACGAGCGTCCTGGTGGCAGGTGTCATCGCTGCGGCAACCGTGTCCACTGCGGCAAGGGCCGCCACAGAGGCCAACCCCGCCGCCTGGCTGGGTGCCACCGAACAATCCCTGTCGTCCGCCGCGCTGAACCTGGAGCGGGTGCGCCAGCCAGAACGCCTGGCCACCGGCGCACGCGGTGTGTGGCGGCTGGACGGTGCGGAATGGGCGGGCCTTGTATTCCGCGAGACCTTCTACCTGGCCCAGGGACGGGTGCAGCGTGTCGCGCTGGTGTGGCAGCCCCAGGCCAGCGCCTTGGTGCCGCCTGAGCAGGCGTTCCAGCGCGTGGTGTCCACGCTGCAAGAAACCTATGGTGCGCCGCTGATGGCGGGTGGCACGGCGTTTTGGGCGGTGGCGGACACCGACGTGGCGGTGTACCAGCAGCCCGGTGTGGTGCGGGTGGTGTTTAAGGTGCGCGAACTGCGCGACGCCAGCACCTTGTGACCTCTTGCATTGCGCAAATTTTGCTACTGAATTAATAGCTGCATGCGCAGGTAGGTAGTGCGTAGAAGCCCGATTTCTCTTGAATTTCCCGTCGATGGATCAAGCAAAAAAGAGGCCCTGGCAGGGTATGCCAGGGCCTCTTTTTTGGCATGCCTGCAGCTGCTTTTTACAACACACCAAACAGCATGAGCAGCAGCACCACAGAGAGGGGAACGCCTAACAGCCACAGAATGATGCCCATGATTTTCTCCGGTAAGTTGATGTGCTTTCAGCTTACGTGGCACACCGTGGGCGGCGTGTGCGAACGGGGCATCAAAAGGCGTAGGCCCACGCCTACCCTGCGGCGGTGATGGGCTCAGAATTCCAGGTTGTCGATCAGGCGTGTGGTGCCCATACGCGCGGCACCCAGGGCCACCAGCGCGTCTCCAGCCGCCGGGGGCTGCAGGTCTTCGCGGCGGCGCACGGTCAGGTAGTCGGGTTTCCAGCCCTGGGCGGAGAGTGCGGCCAAGGCTTGGGCTTCGAGCTGGGGCAGCTGCGCTGCCAGGTCGGCGCCTGCGGCAACAGCCGCATCGGCCAGTTGGCGCAGGGCCTGGGACAGCTGCACGGCTGCCTGCCGCTCACCGGGCGAGAGGTAGCCGTTGCGTGAACTCAGCGCCAGGCCGTCGTCGGCGCGGCGGGTTTCGCCCCCCACGATGTCGATCGGCAGCGCGAACTGCTGCACCATCTGGCGGATCACCATCAGCTGCTGGTAGTCCTTTTTGCCAAACACCGCCACGCCACCAGGGCGGCCACCAAACACGGCGGAGAACAGCTTCATCACCACGGTGCTGACACCCACAAAGAAACCGGGGCGGAAGTGCCCTTCCAGCATGTCGGCCAGGGCCGGGTCGGGGTGCACCTTGAAGGTCTGGGGCACGGGGTAGAGGTCGGTCTCGCGCGGCGCAAACAGCACATTGCAGCCTGCGGCCTGTAATTGGGCGCAGTCGGCGTCCCAGGTGCGGGGGTAGCTATCAAAATCTTCATGCGGCAGGAACTGCAGCCGGTTCACGAAGATGCTGGCCACCACCACGTCGCCCAGCGGTTGGGCCTGCTGCACCAGGGCCAGATGGCCGGCATGCAGGTTGCCCATGGTGGGCACAAAAGCGGGGCGCTGGAACGGGGCCAGCGCCTGGCGCAGCGCATCAATGTTGTGGACGATCTTCATGGGGTCTGTCTCAGGTCAATTTTTTAAGGGGGCGGGTGGGTGTCACCACGCGTGGCGCTGGTCGTCGGGGAAGCTGCCGGTTTTGACGGCCTGGACATAGGCTTCCATTGCTTCGCGCACACCGGCGGCACCGTCGAGAAAGTTGTGCACAAACTTGGGCATCTTGCCCAGGTTGATACCCAGCATGTCGTGTAACACCAGCACCTGGCCTGCCGTGCCCTTGCCGGCTCCAATGCCAATGGTGGCGCAGTGGGTGAGTGCCTGGGTCACCTCGGTGGACAAGGCTGCGGGCACCATCTCCAGCACCAGCATGGCGGCACCGGCGTCTTGCAGCGCCAGCGCCTGCTGGCGCAGTTCGGCCGCTGCCGCGTCGCCCCGGCCCTGCACGCGGTAACCGCCCAGCGCGTGCACGGTCTGCGGTGTCAGCCCCAGGTGGGCACAGACGGGAATACCACGCTCCACGAGGAAACGCACGGTCTCCGTCGTCCAGCCACCACCTTCGAGTTTGACCATGTGGGCACCCGCCTGTAGCAGGGCGGTGGCGCTCTTCAACGCCTGTTCACGCGACTCCTGGTAGCTGCCGAACGGCAGGTCACCCACCACCCAGGCGGTGCCCTGGGCGCGGCGCAGGCCCCGGGCCACACTTTCGGTGTGGTAACACATGGTCTCCAGGCTCACACCCACGGTGCTGTGTAAGCCCTGGCACACCATGCCCAATGAGTCGCCCACCAGGATGCAGTCCACCCCGGCGGCGTCGGCCATGGCGGCAAACGTGGCGTCGTAGGCGGTCAGCATGGTGATTTTTTCGCCACGTGCGTGCATGTCGGCCAGGCGCGGCAGGCTCAGGGGCCGACGCGTGGACACGGGGGAGGCGGGCGGCAGGGTGCCGTAGGGGCTGGCTGGTGCAGAGGGAGACGTGGTCATGTCGGCGTGCAAAGTAAGGGGTGGCGGCAGTCTATTCGATGCCGCTATGCTTGCGGCCCATGGCATGTTTTCCAGCGTATGCACCCGACCGCACTGATTGACTTTACCGACCCCCACAACAGCGCCGCGCCGCGCCTGCGCCACGCTTTTGGCACGCCGCGCGAGGTGCTGGTGGCACACACGCTGGCCGAGGTGGTCCCGGTGCTCGATGCCGTGCAGGCCGCTGCAGAGCAGGGCGCGTGGTGTGTGGGATATGTGCGGTACGAGGCGGCCCCGGCCTTCGACGCAGCGCTGGTGGTGCACACACCCGACGGCCCGCTGGCCTGGTTTGCCGTGTACGACGAAGCCTTGCCCTGGCCAGAAGCAAACGTGACCGAGGCGGTGCAGGTGGACTGGCACACCCTGCCGTCCCGGCCCGCGTTTGATGCCGCCATGGACAGCCTGCACCGCGCCATTGCCGACGGCGAGCTGTACCAGGTCAACCTCACTGCGCCGATGTACGGCAGCCTGTCGGGCACATCGACCACGCCAGCGCTTGACTTGTTCCACGCCCTGCAGCGCGCCCAGCCCGGGGGTTACGCCGCCTTTGTGGACACCGGCGACACCCAGCTGCTGTCGGTCTCACCCGAGCTGTTTTTTGACTGGCGCGGCGGGCAGATTCTGGCGCGCCCGATGAAGGGCACCGCCCCCCGTGGCGTCAACCCTGCGGACGACGCCGCCCAGGCCCAGGCCCTGCGCACGTCGCCCAAGGAGCGGGCCGAAAACGTGATGATCGTGGACCTGCTGCGCAACGACCTCTCAAGGGTGGCCGAGCCGTTCAGCGTGCAGGTGCCACGCCTGTTCCACACCGAGGCGCTGCCCAGCGTGTGGCAGATGACATCGGACGTGGTGGCGCGCAGCCGCGCGGGCAGCAGCCTGGCCGACCTGTTTGCCGCGCTGTTCCCCTGCGGCTCGGTCACCGGCGCGCCCAAGGTGCGGGCGATGCAGATGATCCACCAGCTGGAGCCCCAGGCACGTGGTGTGTACTGCGGCGCCATCGGTGTGGTGCGGCCTGCCGCGCCGGGTGAACAGGGCGAGAAGTTTGTACGGGCCACCTTTAACGTGCCGATCCGCACCGTGGCGGTACAGGGCAGCCAGGTACGCTGCGGCATTGGCAGTGGTATCACCGCCGACGCCACCGCCCCCGCCGAATGGCAGGAATGGCTGCATAAACGTGCCTTTGTTGAGCGCGCCAGCAAGCCGTTTGAGCTGCTCGAAACCCTGGCGCTGGAGGATGGCCAGCTGCGCCATGTGGCGGAGCATCTGCAGCGTATGGCCGCCGCCGCTGCCCACTTTGCTTACCCGTTCAACACGGGTGAGGCGCAGCAGCATCTGGCGCAATTGGTTCAGTCCCACCCACACGGCCTGTGGCGCGTGCGCCTGCTGCTGGCCGCGCAGGGCACATTCAGCGTGCAGGCCTTTGCCATGGAGGCCACGCCGCCATGTGCGCCACCCGTGCGGCTGCAGCTGGCCAGCACACCGCTGGCCGAGGCCCACGGCGAATTTGTGCGCTTCAAAACCACCCGCCGCGCCCACTACGACGCGTTCACCCCCACCACACCGGGGGTGTTCGACACCGTGTTGTGGAACCCCGAGGGCGAAATCACCGAATGCACCCGGGGCAACATGGCCCTGCTGCTCGATGGCCGCTGGGTCACGCCCCCGCTGGCCTGCGGCCTGCTGAGCGGCATTGGCCGCGCAGTGGCCCTGCGCGAAGGCCGTGTGACCGAGGCCGTGGTGCGGGTGGAGGACATGGTGCGGGTGCAGGGCTGGGCGTTTGTGAACAGCCTGCGGGGCTGGGTGGCGGCGGAGCTGGTGTAGGTGGTTTTGCTCCTGAAGAGAGAGCGTCTTGCGCCCGTACTGAGAGCGCTAGAGGCCTTTTTTGTTCAATAAACTGTGCCCTGGCTGCTTGCTGGCCACACGCTCCACAAACCTGTCAAACGCTGCCAGCAAAGGCGCAAACCGCTCTGCATCCCCCTCCAGCTGCGCCAGCGCCGCACAGGTGGCTTCCAGCGTGGAACGCTGGTTGGGACGGTGGGCCTGGCGCACGTGGTAGTGCGACGCGGGCAGGTCGTGTAGTGCCAGGCGCGGCAGCTGTTGCAGCAGCGGGTTCTGGTGCAGCATCTTGCGGCTTTTGCGCCAGGTGCCGTCGAGTACGACCAGGCGAATTTGTGTAGGCAGCAGCGGCTCCAGCTTCCGCGCGCTGGGCATGTTGTCGCTGGTTGCGGGGTAGAGCAATACGGCTTGGCGCTGCGCGGGGCCATCCTGCCACGGTGAGGTGAGCAGTTCGTGTAAGGCCGCCTCGTCAAACACCTCGCCCACCACCAGCTGGCTGTGCGGCAGGCTCAGGTGCAGCAAGCGGGCGCTGCCTTTGGCGTGGTCGACCTCCAGCGGGTGCTGCAGGATCAGCACTTCGGCCTGGTGCGCCAGCGGGGTCACCCACGCGCAGATGCAGGCGCTGTGCGGGCGCAGGCAGGTGGGGCAGCGCTGGCGTGGCGCTGGCATGCCGGTCAGGGGGCGGCTTGTGTGGGCACGGCGTGGCGCAGTTCGACCTGGCGGTTGTTGGCGTCCACAAACACCAGCTGCGGTTCGTGGGTGGCCACCTGGTCTTCGTGCACCTGGGCGAAGGCGGCAATGATGAGCAGGTCCCCCGCCGAGGCGCGCCGGGCGGCCGAGCCGTTGACGGAAATCATGCCGGAGCCGCGTTCGCCCTTGATGGCGTAGGTGATGAAACGTTCGCCGTTGTTGATGTTCCAGATGTGCACCTGCTCGTTGGCCACCAGGTTGGCGGCGTCCAGCAGGTCTTCGTCGATGGCACAGGAGCCTTCGTAGTGCAGCTCACACTGGGTCACGGCCACGCGGTGGATCTTGGATTTGAGCAGGGTACGGAACATGGGGCGTCTACCAGGGCAGGTTAAGCGGGGCTGTAGGCCAGCCGCACATAAATAGGGGCAAAGGCTTCGGCCTGGGTGATCTCGATCAGCGTTTCCTTGCCCAGCTCGAGCAGGGCGATGAAGGTGACCACCAGCACGGTTGAGCCTTTGGACGGGTCGAACAGCTCTTCAAATTCAACAAAGCGGCGGCCCTGCAGCTTGCGCAGCACCTGGCTCATGTACTCGCGCACGCTCAGCTCTTCACGCGTGATCTTGTGGTGCTGCACCAGTTTGGCGCGTTTGAGGATGTCGGCCCAGGCCTCTTGCAGGTCGGCCAAGTGCACGTCGGGGAAGCGCGGCTGCAGGCTTTGTTCGATATAAACCTGCGCCTTGAGGAAGTCGCGCCCGTAGTGCGGAATGGCGTTGAGCCCGGCACCGGCCAGCTTCATCTGTTCGTATTCGAGCAGGCGGCGGGCCAGTTCGGCGCGTGGGTCTTCGGGCTCTTCGCCTTCGGCCACCTTCTTGGGAGGCAGCAGCATGCGCGACTTGATCTCGATCAGCATCGCCGCCATCAGCAGGTATTCGGCCGCCAGCTCCAGGTTACGCGTGCGGATTTCGTCCACATACACCAGGTACTGCCGCGTGAGCCCCGCCATCGGGATGTCGAGGATGTTGAAGTTCTGCTTGCGGATCAGGTAGAGCAGCAAGTCCAGCGGGCCTTCAAACGCTTCGAGGAACACCTCCAGCGCATCCGGCGGGATGTACAGGTCGTGCGGCATGGCAAACAGTGGCTCACCGTACAGCCGCGCCAGTGCCACCTGGTCCACCACGTCGGGCATGGCCACACCCGGGGCGGCCTCCCGGGTGGTGTCAGAAGTCTGTCGCATTGTTTGCTATGAAATAGTGAGCTGCTTGCGCACGTGGGATGTGCGCTAGGGGCATTTTTTGTTTATAAAAAGCCCCGCAATCGGGCCCGGGGGTGTTCAGGCAGCGGTCTGGTACACGTAGGGTTTTTGCGCCACTTCGGCGGCGTCAAAATCGTCCCAGGCGCTGCGGTCCACGTTTTTGTCCCACAGCAGGGCACGGCCGGCGCGTTGTTCGGCCTCCAAGCTGGGTTTCTGGGTTTTCAGTCCGTTGATGAACTGGGTGGCGTCGGACTGGTAATCGGGGCGGCGGAAGATGGACATAGACTTGAAACCTTGTTGGGACTTACGCAAACAAGGATGCACAAAGAATGCAGCCATAGTGCAGGCGTCGTGCCTGAGCGTGTTTTGCGTAAGTCGTGCTTGTTCTGGCGCATTTTAACGAGAGGGGATTCCATGGCGATAAAAATCCTGGCAACCGCGCTGGCCGCTGTGGTCGGTGTGCTGGCACTGGCGGGCTGCGACCAGCAAAAAATCAGCGAACTGGAGGAGGGTGTGTCCACCGAGGCCGACGTACGTGCCCGTTTTGGCGAGCCCGAGAAAATTTGGGATGCACCCGACGGCGGCCGCACCTTCGAGTACAGCCGCCAGCCCATGGGCCGCCAGAACTACATGATCACCATTGGCACCGACGGCAAGATGAGTGCGCTGCGCCAGGTACTCACACCGCAGAACTTCGCCAAAGTCCTGCCCGGCATGCCGATGGAAGACGTGCGCAAGATGCTGGGCAAACCGATGAAGATCACGCCCTATGTGCTGAAAAAAGAGGTGGTGTACGACTGGCGCTACAACGAGCCACCGAACACTGCTATGGTTTTTTCGGTCTACTTCGACAACGACCTGCGGGTGCTGCGTACGGGCTCGGTGCTGGACCCGGAGCTGGAGTCGGGCGGCGGCAGCCGGTAAGTGGCGGCGTGTCGGGCATAAAAAAAGCGGCCTTTGCAGGCCGCTTTGTAATGTCTGGCAGCCCGCAGGCTGCGCAATGGCTTAGGCCAGGGCCTTGGCCTTCAGCTTGGCGAATTCGTCGGCGTTGATGGTGCCGGAGTCCAGCAGCTTCTTGGCGTCGGCGATCTGGTCAGCAGGCGACTTGCCAGCGACGTTGCGGATGTAGGCGTCGGTTTCGGACATGGCCTTTTCGACGGCAACACGTTGGCGTTGGCCCATACCCTTGCCGCGCACCAGCAGGTACACCAGCGAGGTCAGCAGGGGCAGGAAGATCAGGAAAACGATCCAGATGGCCTTGGCAAAACCGCTCAGTTCGCCGTCGCGGAACAGGTCAGAGATGACCTGGAACAACACCAAGAGGTAAGCGAAGAAGAAGAAGATCGTAAAGATCGGAAGAAGAATACCCCATACGTAGCCCATAAATTCCATGGTATTTCCTTGTGTTGCGCGGTGCTTGGCACCGCTATGGTTTTAGGCAGAACATCTGCAAAGGTGTCCGACAGGACGCACTCTGCACCAATGAAATTTCCCCTGGAACTGCTCCCCCAAGAAACCCCCACTGGTTGCAAGAAATTGTAGCTTGTTTTGTGTGGCTGTATGGGGGCGCCTGCTGCGGCGGTGGATTTAGCTCACCCGCATGCCAGGCTGCGCTCCAGGCAAGGGCGCCAGCACGTAGATACCAGGGTTTGCCTTTTCATCCCCGTGGCTGGCAGCCAGCACCATGCCCTCACTCACACCGAATTTCATCTTGCGCGGGGCCAGGTTCGCGACCATCACGGTGTGTTTGCCCACCAGGTCCTCAGGCTTGTACGCGCTGGCGATGCCGCTGAAGACATTGCGGGTGCGGCCCTCGCCCACGTCCAGCGTCAGGCGCAGCAGTTTGGTGGAGCCTTCCACCGGCTCGCAGTTCACGATCAGCGCGATACGCAGGTCGATCTTGGCGAAGTCGTCGATGGTGATGGTGGGCGCAATCTCCTCACCGCCAGGTTCTGCAATTTCTGTAGCTGCTTGCGCAGGTATTGCCTGGGCTGGAGGCTCAAACAATGCATCAAGCTGCTTCACGTCGACACGCTGCATCAGGTGTTTGTAGTCCCCAATCGTGTGGCCCGCACCGAGCAGGGTGTCGGCATCGGCAAAGCCCAGTGGGGTGACATTCAGGAAAGCTTCGACCTGCGTGGCGAGTGCGGGCAGCACGGGCTTGAGGTAGATGGTCAGCAGGCGGAAGGCTTCGATGCAGGTGCTGCACACGTCCTGCAGGCGCGCGTCGGCACCTTCCTGTTTGGCCAGTTCCCAGGGTTTGTTGGCGTCCACGTAAGAATTGACGCGGTCGGTCAGCAGCATGGTCTCGCGCAGGGCTTTGGCGTAGTCGCGGCTGTCGAACAGGGCTGCAATGCTCTCTTTTTGGGAGCTGATGGTGCCCAGCAGTTCTGCGCCATCGGCCGATACGGTGCCCAGTTTGCCTGCAAACCGTTTGGCAATAAAACCCGCCGCGCGGCTGGCGATGTTGACGTATTTGCCGATCAAATCGCTGTTCACCCGCGCCATGAAGTCGTCGGCGTTGAAGTCGATGTCTTCGTTCTTGCCATTGAGTTTGGCGGCCAGGTAGTACCGCAGCCACTCGGGGTTCATGCCCAGGCCCAGGTACTTGAGCGGGTCGAGGCCGGTGCCACGGCTCTTGCTCATTTTTTCGCCGTTGTTCACGGTCAAGAAGCCGTGCACAAAGATCGAATCCGGTGTTTTGCGGCCGCTGAACTTCAGCATCGCGGGCCAGAACAGCGTGTGGAAGGTCACGATGTCCTTGCCGATGAAGTGGTACTGCTCCAGCTCGGGGTTGGCTATGTAGGCGTCGTAGTCCTCACCACGTTTGTCCAGCAGGTTCTTGAGTGACGCGAGGTAGCCCACCGGTGCGTCCAGCCAGACATAGAAGTATTTGCCGGGCGCGTCGGGGATCTCAATACCGAAGTAAGGCGCGTCGCGGCTGATGTCCCAGTCGCCCAGGCCTTCGCTTTGCGTGCCGTCGGGGTTGGTGCGCACGCTGAACCATTCCTTGACCTTGTTCGCCACCTCGGGTTGCAGGCGGCCGTCCTGTGTCCAGCTTTCCAGAAACGCCACGCAGCGTGGGTCTGACAGCTGGAAGAACAGGTGTTCGGAGCTTTTCAGTTCGGGTTTGGCACCCGACAGGGCCGAATAGGGGTTGATCAGGTCGGTAGGCGCGTAGACCGAGCCGCAGACCTCGCAGTTGTCGCCGTACTGGTCCTTGGCGTGGCATTTGGGGCATTCACCCTTGATGAAGCGGTCGGGTAGGAACATGTTCTTCTCGGGGTCGAAGAACTGCTCGATTACCTTGCTGGCGATCAGGCCGTTGGCCTTCAGGTCGCGGTAGATCTGCTGCGCCATGGCGTGGTTTTCGGGCGCGTCGGTGCTGTGCCAGTTGTCAAACGCGACGTGGAAACCGTCCAGGTACGGCTTGCGCCCTGCTGCAATGTCGGCCACAAACTGCTGCGGTGTCTTGCCCGCCTTTTCGGCCGCAATCATGATCGGCGCGCCGTGGGTGTCGTCGGCACCGACGAAGTTCACCTGGTTGCCCTGCATGCGCTGGAACCGCACCCAGATGTCGGCCTGGATGTATTCCATGATGTGGCCGATGTGGAAATTGCCGTTGGCGTAGGGCAGGGCGGTGGTGACGAAGAGTTGGCGGGCAGACATGGGGCAGACCTTGGGTAATGGCGCGAGCTGCAAATGGGCAGCGGAACCGGCGATTTTAGTGGGGCGGGCTGCACTTCCAGCCAAAGAAGGCACACACTTCCTCGCGCTGGCGCAGCGTGTCGGTCCGCCCCAGCGCCATCAGCTCCTGCGTGAATGCCGACTCGAACAGCAGGTAACTCGCCAGCGCAGCGCCTTTGGCCCCGCCTCACCGGGCGCAGCCATACCCCCAAACAGGCGGCGCACGGCGCCGGGCAGGTCTTGCACGTGGCGCTGCGCGATGGTGTCGATGCGCTCGGAGGGGGCAATCACCAGCAGCTCCAGCGGACGCAGGTGGCTCTGGCTGCGGGCCTCGGGCGGGATCAGGCTCAGTGTGTGGTTGATACGCTCCAGCCGTTCAATGTCCACCGCGAGTGCATCGAGGAAGATGCTTGACAGCGCATGGCCCGCGATCTGGGCGATGGACGGGTAACCGGTATGTGTGTTGGGCGCGGGCTGTTCACGTGGCTCGTGCATCCGGCCCGCGCCCACCACCAGAATACGTTGTGCGCCCAGGTGGATGGCTGCCGCAATCGGGGCCGACTGGCGCATCGAGCCGTCGCCAAAATACTCGGTGTGGCCCCCCATGGGCAGGCCCGTGGCCGGGAACACAAACGGAATCGCGGACGAGGCCATCAAATGGCCGTGGGTGATGGGCCCGCGCACGGCCAGCCGCTGCGAGCGCACCCAGGGCTCCATTGGCACGGCGGCATCAAAGAAAGTGACGTGTTCACCCGAGCTGTAACTGGATGCCGTGACGGCCAGTGCCTGCAGGTGGCCCTGCTGCATCAACTGTGGCAGCCGCTCCAGCGGCACCAGCTGGGCCAGCAGCGCGGCCAGCGGGGTGTTGTCCAGCAGCGAGCGCGGGCGGATATGCAGCCATTTGGCAATCAGCTGCCCCACACCCAGCACCATGCGCCAGCGGGCGGCGGCGTCCAGCATGGCGAGTGAGTCGGCGCGGTACACCTGCGCGGTGTGGAAATGGCGCCAGACATCGGCGATACGGCGCACCACCCCGTCGAAATCGTCCGCGCCACAGGCCAGCGCCGCAGCGTTGATGGCCCCGGCCGACGTGCCCGTGATGACCGGGAACGGGTTGCCCGCCTGCTGCTGGCCTGCAGCCCTGCGGATGTCGGCGATGGCTTCGAGCACACCCACCTGGTAGGCCGCCCGCGCACCACCACCGGTCAGCAGCAGGCCGGTGGTGGGGGCAGGGAGGGGTGTCGGTGGGGGCATGGCACGGGATTCACGGACAGGGCTGAAGGATAGAGCGCTTTCGTTAGACTCAGCGCCATTCAGGAGTAATACAGACCATGGCTGTGACAGAACAAGACATCAAGACCGCGCTGCAAGGCGTGGTGGACCCCAACACCGGCACCGACTTTGTCAGCACCCGTGCGCTGAAGAACCTGCAGATCAGTGGCGGTGACGTGGCTTTTGACATCGAGCTGGGTTACCCCGCCAAGAGCCAGATCCCGGCCCTGCGCCGTGCGCTGGTGGCGGCGGCCAAAGGCGTGGCGGGGGTGGACAACGTGTCGGTCAACCTCAGCACCCGCGTCATTGCCCACGCGGTGCAGCGCGGTGTGCAGCTGATGCCCAACGTCAAGAACATCATCGCCGTGGCCTCGGGCAAAGGCGGCGTGGGCAAAAGCACTACCGCTGTGAACCTGGCCCTGGCGCTGGCCGCCGAGGGGGCCAGCGTGGGCCTGCTGGACGCCGACATCTACGGCCCCAGCCAGCCGATGATGATGGGCATCGACGCCCGCCCCGAGTCGGGCGACGGCAAAACCATGGAGCCGCTGGAAAATTACGGCGTGCAGGTTATGTCCATCGGCTTCCTGGTGGCACAGGACGAAGCCATGATCTGGCGCGGCCCCATGGCCACCCAGGCGCTGGAGCAACTGCTGCGCCAGACCAACTGGAAAGACCTGGACTACCTGATCGTGGACATGCCCCCCGGCACCGGCGACATCCAGCTCACCCTGAGCCAGCGTGTGCCCATGACCGGCGCGGTCATCGTCACCACGCCGCAAGACATCGCCCTGCTCGACGCCCGCAAGGGCATCAAGATGTTCGAGAAAGTGGGCGTGCCCATCCTCGGCATCGTCGAAAACATGGCCGTGCACGTGTGCAGCAAATGCGGCCATACCGAACACATCTTTGGCCAGGACGGTGGCCGCAAGATGGCGGCGGAATACAGCATGGACTACCTCGGCGCGCTGCCGCTGGACATCAACATCCGCCTGCAGGCCGACAACGGCCGCCCCACTGTGGTGGCCGACCCCGACGGTGAAGTGGCCGCGCTGTACAAGGCCGT
Source organism: Comamonadaceae bacterium AAW (assembly GCA_026314275.1). GTDB lineage: Bacteria > Pseudomonadota > Gammaproteobacteria > Burkholderiales > Burkholderiaceae_C > JAGOEY01. The sequence goes on along the minus strand of CP111109.1, from coordinate 1,032,024 downwards.
GGCGCGCCAGGTGGCGGTGAAGATCGCGGCACAAGCCAAGGACTTTTCGAGCAAGTTCCCCACCATCTCGGTGAGCAAGAACACCTGACCCGGGCCGGGGCGCACGCATGAACCTGCTGACTGCGATGCGCTACCTGGCGGCGCTGGACGAACACAAACACTTCGGCCGCGCCGCCCAGGCCTGCCACATCACCCAGCCCGCGTTGTCCAACGCCATCCGCGCGCTAGAGACCGAGTTTGGTGTGGTTATCGTGCGCCGGGGCCGCACCTACGCAGGTCTCACCCCCGAGGGTGAAGCCGTGTGTGCCAGCGCCCACCACATGCTGCACGAACACGAGCGCCTGCAGCAGCACCTTAAAAGTGAGGCAGGCCACCCGCGGGGCCGCCTGCGCATGGCCGCGGTGCCCACCGCCATCCCGCTGCTCACCCGTTTTGCCACACGCCTGCAAGCCCGCCACCCCGGTATCGTGCCCACCGTGTTGTCGATGAGTTCGGTGGAGCTGGAAACCGGCCTTGAAACCATGGCGCTGGACCTGGCCCTGGGCTACATTGAGCGCACCGGCCCCGGTGCGCCCAAAACCGCAGGCCGAGACCTCAAACTGAACACCTGGCCGCAGACCGTGGAGCACTACTTTCTGCTGCGCCGCCGTGCGGACAAGCCTGCTACCAAAGGCAGCGCCGCAGCCGCATTACACATCGGCCAGCCCATTGGCTGGGCCGAGGCTGCGCAGCTGTCCTTGTGCCTGCTCACCCCCGAAATGCACAACCGCGCCATCGTCGACAGGGCCTTTGCCGAGGCGGGTGTCACCGTCAGCCCCGCCATCGAAACCAACTCTGTGCTCACCCTGGCGCTTAGCGTGCAAAGCGGCACCGTCTGCGCCGTGCTGCCCGGTGCCATGGTGGACACCGTGCGCGGCCATGGTGCGCTGGAGGCACTGCCGCTGGTTGCGCCTGAAGTGCGTACGCCGATTGGGTTCATGGCACCAGCGGCGGTCAAGCCTTCACGGGCGCTGGAGGCGGCGTTGGGGATGTTGCAGGAGGAGACTTGGGGGGGCGGAGGTGGCGGGGCACAGTGGGGCGCTGCAATGAATGAGATGGCTGCGCTTGCCGCGATTGGGGCTCTGCTTTGCGGTGAAGGCGACGATTGATCTGTGTCCAACGAGGCCGACTCACTGCGCGACGATTGTTGCTGGTAGCGGATGCTGCATGTGGGGATAAGGTTTAAAGGTTTTTATGGCTACGGCAATGCGGTTTTTGGCAAAACTGTCGTAAACTAAAAACAGTTCTGATGCTTTTGCAAGGCAGTTGTGGTTCATGCGCTCTCTTTTACGGTCAAAGACATATGCCACGCGCTTGGAGATGTAAGTCGTTCGCGTGTTCACGCCTGGACCCAGTTGCCCCCTTTCTCTCTGATAGAAACATCTGAACGGAGCGCCCGTAGGTTCGATGTCACTGACATGATCACATTGGCTGCGCTTCTTAAACTGGAAGACGTTTATGGCATCAAGAGTCGCCATCTAGGTCACTTCTCCGAAGGTATTCACCGCTACCTTGCTCAGCCGAAGTCTATTGATACGAATGAACTGGTATTTGTGGGACTGAAGGACGGAGGCGTACGAAATCTGGATGCTGCGTTGATCAGTGAGCCCGGCTTGGTCTTGGATATCGCAGAGGAACGGGATCGAATTAACGTGTTCCTTGGTATCGCTTCACCTCAACGCCAGCTTTCGCTGGTAGCAAGCGTGCAGGGCTGAGCAGATGGATTCGCTTCTCAAGCAACTCGCGGGTTTCGGTGCCCGCGCCGCTGACTGTGTTCAGCTTCAGTCCCAGAATGATCCGCGTCTGCTCCGCTACGTTGATCTCGTGCGCCACAGGGGGGAACCAATGGTTGATGCAGTGGTGGAGGAGCAGACCCAACCGCTGCTCTATGTCATCAATGCAGCCCGCCTTGCTGGCTCTTCAGAACAGGCTCATCAGATCAACGAGTGGCGCCGTCGCTTGGCGATGCGCGGTGAACCCGCATGGCTCGGCGTGCTGCGGCCAGGCCGGCTCGACATCTATGCAACCGACTTGAACCCCGCAGGCGATAGCCAAGCAGCGTCGTTCGGCTCTGATGAAGCTGAATCCATTGGGGTACTTCCACGACTCGCACAGGGCGAGAACTTGGCACCCCCGTCTAGCCTCATGCTGCGAGATGTGCTGCTCGGGCTCATGGTGGATGCAGGCCAGGAGCTGAAAGCCCTTGGCCTGACGACAGACGAGAGCATCGCGCTTACGGGGCGTGCGCTGTTCTTTCGCTACCTTATGGGGCGGAGGATTATTGACGAAACGCATCTGGTCAAGATTTCGCCCGGAACTAGTTCTCTGGATGCGTGTTTTAGCAATGTACTGAGCTTGGTCAAATCCAACGCTTGGCTAGACCAGACGTTTAACGGCGACCTGCTGAAATTGCCAACGGACGATTACTCCGGATACTTCAAGCAGTTGTTTCAAAAATTTGGTCCCGGCGTTACCAGGCCTCTTGCCGCTATTCTGGGTTTGGATGTTCCCATCGTTCCCGGTGCTTCGCAAAGACCACTGAATTGGGGCGACCTAGATTTTGACCATGTCCCGATTGGTCTTCTCAGCGAAGCCTACGAGGAGCTGATGTACCGTTTCGATGCCGATGCGAGGCGCGACACCAGCGTGTACTACACGCCATCCCATATTGCCGAGTACATGGTGGCCGAAGCGTTTCATGGACATCCTGACGGCTCCCATGCACGGGTGCTAGATCCTGCGTGTGGCGCGGGAGTGTTTTTGGTTGCAGCTTTCCGCAAACTTGCAGAACTGCGGTTTGTCGAAACCGGCCAACGTCCTGACCGCTCTGCGTTGCGGGGGATGCTGAACAACCAGTTAGTTGGTTTTGACATCAACAGCCATGCCAGAACATTGGCCGCATTGGCGCTGTATCTCACCGCTCTTGAACTTGACCCTGCTCCTGCGCCAGTGGAGGCGCTGATCTTCGAGAAGCTGGAGGGCCGGGTGCTGGTTGATGTGGCGGACCCCGGTTCAGACCCAACGATCATCCGGCCTATGGCAGGAAGTCTCGGAAAACATGTGCCCGATGCCTACCGAAATGTTTTTGGCTTGGTAGTGGGCAATCCGCCGTGGACCAGCTTGAAACCGACCTATAAGGCAATTGATCAGATTTTTACCGATCGCTGCCGGGAAATTGCGGTCCGACGTGGCCTGCCAAGCATTGCCAGGGACTACCTAAACCCGGACCAGGTCACCGATCTGCCTTTTATTTGGGGGGCGATGGAGTGGGCCAAGCCTGGTGGACGGATCGCTCTGGCTTTGGCTGGGCGCTGGCTCTTCAAAATGTCTCCGTCTGGTTTTTCTGCCCGCAAGGCAATCTTCCAGGCACTCAGCATCACAGGCATTCTGAATGGTGCATCCATCCGAAAAAGCCAGGTATGGCCGAATGTCGATCAGCCCTTTTGTCTGCTGTTTGCGGATAACCGCTTGCCAGATTCAGGGGGCCAATTCGTTTTTATCAGTCCAGACGATGATCCCGGCCTCAGCGCCAAGGGGCGCATGCGAATCGATGCCCATGATGCGGTACCGGTTTCGTTGGGTCAGGCAGCAGAGCAGCCCGACCTCCTAAAAACGCTGTACCGGGGAACGGCACTGGATGCCACGATCGTCCGACGCATCCGCGAAAAAACGCAATACACCATCGGGAATTTTTGGACACTTGCGCACGGACTGTGTCATGAACGGGGATACCAAACTGGCAGCCGGTCTAGAAATGACACTTTTCTAGCTGGACTGCTTGCACTGGACGCAGAGTATTCGGCACACCCTTTCAAAGTAGTTGTGGAGCACTTGCAGCCGTATCTAACCAACGGTTCGGATCGCCCCCGAAAACGGAAAATTTATCGCGCACCACTCGTGCTAATTCGCGAGGGACTTCGAGCCGACCGTGCACGGGGACGTGCATTGATTGCCGATACCGACATTGCGTATTCACGGTCTTACTACGGGTTTTCGGCGGCTGACCACAAAGATGGGCAGTTTCTGACTCGCTACCTCTTGGTGTTGATGCACAGCAAGTTGTTTGAATACTTTTCTTTGATGACGAGTGGCAAATTTGGAGTGGAGCGCGAAGCACTTCAGCTTCTGGATGTCGAGAATTTTCCGATCATCGCCCCAGAAAAGCTCACCCCAGCCGAACGGGCTTTGGTCGAACACGCAGCCGATAGCCTTGTGCGGAACAAACTCGATTGGCAAAAACTTGACGGAGCGGTGCAGAAAATTTATGGCATCGGCCCGCTGGATGCCGAGGCTATAGCAGACGCACTGTCTACACGCTCCCCGTTCCCGGCGGCCAAGAAGCTTGCTTGCGCACTGGTCTTGCCGGAATGGGTAGAGCGTTTCCGCACGCGCCTCAAAAAAGAATTGGAGGGCGTGCTGGGCGAAAATGGACACGCGGTTCAGGTTCAGATGCTGACAGAGCATGCCCATCTACCTTGGAAATTCATCGCGGTATCGCTGGACACGCGAGCCCTGCCGACGACTCCCCCCGCAAACTGGATCGAAAGCGCCGACGATCTGTCGGTAAGCCGTATCACAATCATCGATGCCCAACGTCCTTTGATCGTTATCGGTTTGCTTGACCGGTCCCGCTACTGGACAGCAACCCAGGCACGCCTGCTGGCCTCGGACATCATCTGGGAACATGGGGCAATGCTGGAGGAAAGAGCGAGACGATGAGCGGCCTTATGACCCAAGCGCATCGTCGGTCTGCAACCGACGGGCACGTAGCGGCAATTCCTCCGGCACTCATGATCGTTGTCCAGAACGTCATGTCCACAGCATGGCGCGTCCTGCTGGAAGATGTCAGGCAGGGTGACTTCTCAATTTGCGACACGACGGAGGATCAAATCACCGAACGCTTGCAGACGATCCTCGGCGAGCTGGATGCGGCTGGCGACAGCGCGGTTCTAGGTTTGACCGAATTTCAGACCCCTGTCCGGGAAGGAAACGTCAGCAACTACGATGGCACCCACGTCGATAAGCAGCCAGATTTGGCATTTCGCCCTATTCGGGGTCGGATACCTTGTCGAAATACAGTCCCTGTAGCGATTTTCATCGAATGCAAGCCCATCGATGCCAGACATCCTTTGCCAAGCACTTATTGCTGTGATGGCCTGATTCGCTTTGTGAATGGCGATTACGCTTGGGGGGTTGATAGGGCCATGATGGTTGGTTATGTTCGCAATGTCTGCACCCTCCCAGGAGGGCTGTCAACAGCTCTTGACGCCCCCAGACTGAGTGCCCAAATGGAGCTGATCGGGCGGCTCGAAGAACTGCCGAATACTATTTCGGGGGATGCTGTATGCCAGTCCATACACAACCGCTCATTTCAGTTGCCTGGGTCCACCAGTTCAGTGGGTCGAATTGCCGTCGATCACTTGTGGCTTTATCCAATCGAGCCATGTGAGCAAACCCGATGCAGAGATATCTCGGCATGCTGACTTGAAAAGTTATGCCAATCAACCTATTACACGAAATTTGATGGGCATCCCTGACCAACAGTGACTTTCTACTGTGTCTGCCCAGATCGCAATTCCCACTCCATTTTTGAGTTCTGCGAGAACAGCACCAAGGCCGTGGCGGCGGCCGTATGCAGGGCTGCATGCATGCCATCCGCAGCACACCCACCCCACATTCACCCGCTGAATCCCCCCATCCACCGATTGAATTTGACGCCCCCGCCCCGCGCCAATGACACTGCGCGCACGAAAGCGCGACCGGGCATGCCGCCGTGACGCCACAGTTCAGCGCCCCCACGATTCACCCCAGAGACAAGGTCCAGGCAGATGCCCCACCCAGACCCCACCACAGTCCCGGCTGCGGCCCCGGCTTCCAACGTGGTTGCCACGGCCAGCGCGGATGCCCTGCGTGCGCTGATCCGGCGCAAGAGCCGCCTCAAGGGCCGCCAGCCTGAAGAGGCGTCGCTGCAGCAGGTGCGTCTGCTGCTGGGCCCGGCACCGGCCGACGGCCACCGGCGGGACCTGCTGATCGAACATTTACACCTGCTGAACGACCACTTTGGCTGTCTGCACGACCACCATCTGGTGGCGTTGGCGCGCGAGATGCGGCTGCCGATGGCCGAGGTGTTCGAGGTGGCCAGCTTCTACCACCACTTCGACATCGTGCGGGGCGACGGGGCCGCGCCGGGCCTGACGGTGCGGGTGTGTGACAGCCTGGCCTGCAGCATGGCGGGGGCGCAGGATCTGCTGGCGCGGTTGCCTGTGCTGCTGGGCGCGGGGAGGGACGGCAATGGCGTTCGCGTGCTGGCCGTGCCCTGTGTGGGGCGCTGTGAGCAGGCCCCGGTGGTGGTGGTGCACCAGCAGCCGGTGCCGCTGGCCACACCCGAAGCCGTAGCAGCGCTTGTTTTTAAGGAAAATAGGGCTCCAGCGCACAATCCATATACGCAGTCAGCTATTAATTTTGTAGCATCTGACTGGGCCGAGAAAAGTGTCTCGCCACCGCCTCAAACCACTGACATGGTGCCCGCCTTCACCGGTTACGCCGCCTACCGTGCCCAGGGCGGCTACCGGCTTGCCGCTGCGCTGGCGGCGGGGGAGGTGGATGCGGAAGGCTTGATCCAGGCGATGGAGAACTCGGGCCTGCGGGGCCTGGGCGGGGCGGGGTTTCCGGCGGGGCGCAAATGGCGCATCGTGCGTGAACAGCCCGGGCCGCGCCTTATGGCCGTCAACATCGACGAAGGGGAGCCCGGCACGTTCAAAGACCGGGTGTATCTGGAGCGCGACCCGCACCGCTTTCTGGAAGGGGTGCTGATCGCGGCGCAGCTGGTGGGGGTGGACGCGTGTTACCTCTACCTGCGCGACGAATACCACGGCTGCCGCGCGCTGCTGCAGGCTGAGCTGGCCCGGCTGCGTGCTGATCCGCCGTGTGGACTACCGCAGATCGAACTGCGGCGCGGTGCGGGGGCTTACATCTGCGGTGAAGAGTCGGCCATGATTGAAAGTATCGAGGGCAAACGCGGTGAGCCGCGGATGCGCCCGCCCTACATCGCCCAGGTCGGGCTGTTTGGCAGGCCCACCCTGGAGCACAACTTCGAGACGCTGTACTGGGTGCGCGACATCTTGGAGAAAGGCCCGCAGTGGTTCAGTGGTTTTGGCCGCCATGGCCGCAAAGGGCTGCGTTCGTTCAGCGTGAGTGGGCGGGTCAACTACCCCGGCGTCAAACTGGCCCCGGCCGGCATCACCGTGCAGGAGCTGATCGACGAATACTGCGGCGGCATGCTGGACGGCCACACGCTGTACGCCTACCTGCCCGGTGGCGCGTCGGGCGGCATCCTGCCCGCCCGCCTGAACCAGATTCCGCTGGACTTTGACACCCTGCAGCCCTATGGCTGTTTCATTGGTTCGGCGGCGGTGATGGTGCTGAGCCAGCACGACCGCGCGCGGGATGCGGCGCTGAATGTGATGCGATTTTTTGAGGCCGAGAGCTGCGGCCAGTGCACCCCCTGCCGCGTGGGCACCACCAAGGCGGCGCGGCTGATGCAGGCCGAGGTGTGGGACACAGTCACCTTGAATGACCTGGCCGACGTGATGGGTGACGCGTCCATCTGCGGGCTGGGCCAGGCTGCGCCGAATCCGATCCGTTGCGTGCAGACGTATTTCCCGCAGGAGGTCGCATGAGCATCACTTTTACGCTCGACGGCCAGCCGCTGCAGGCGCTGGACGGCGAGACGATTTTGAAGGCGGCGCAGCGCCACGGGGTGGACATTGCGCACCTGTGTTTCAAAGACGGTTACCGCCCCGACGGCAACTGCCGCGCCTGTGTGGTCGAGGTCCAGGGTGAACGCACCCTGGCCCCCAGCTGCTGCCGCAGCGTCACCCCCGGCATGGAGGTGCAAGCCAGCAGCCCGCGTGCGCGCAAGAGCCAGCAGATGGTGGTAGAGATGCTGCTGTCCGACATGCCGGACCAGGGCTACAAGTGGAACGGTGGCGACGCGACCCGGCCGCACGGTGAACTCAGCGACTGGGCCGCGCAGCTGGATGTGCAAGTGCGACCTGAACTCCGTGCGCTGCGCCGCGTGCAACCGGTTGCCGACGTGTCGCACCCGGCCATGGCCGTCAACCTCGACGCCTGCATCCAGTGCAACCGCTGCGTGCGCGCCTGCCGCGAGGAGCAGGTGAACGACGTGATCGGTTACGCCCTGCGCGGTGCGGACAGCAAAATTGTGTTCGACCTGGACGCCCCGATGGCCGAGAGCAGCTGTGTGGCCTGCGGCGAATGTGTGCAGGCCTGCCCCACGGGCGCACTCAGCGCCAAGACACTGATCGGCTCGCAGCAGGTGGACCGCAAGGTGGATTCGGTGTGCCCGTTCTGTGGTGTGGGCTGCCAGCTGACCTACCAGGTCAAGGACGAAACAATCGTCGGTGTCGAGGGCCGTGATGGCCCGGCCAACCACAGCCGCCTGTGTGTCAAGGGCCGTTTTGGTTTTGACTACGCCCACCACCCGCAGCGCCTGACAGTGCCCTTGATCCGTAAGCCCGGTGTGCCCAAAGACCCGGCCCAGGCCCCACAGCCGGGTGACTGGTCGTCCGTGTTCCGTGAGGCGACCTGGGACGAAGCCCTGGCGCTGGCCGCAGGTGGTCTGCGCGGGTTGCGCGACACCCACGGCCCCAAGGCGCTGGCCGGGTTTGGTTCGGCCAAAGGTAGCAACGAAGAGGCCTATCTGTTCCAGAAGCTGGTGCGCACCGGTTTTGGCAGCAACAACGTGGACCACTGCACCCGCCTGTGCCACGCCAGCAGTGTGGCCGCGCTGCTGGAAGGGGTGGGCTCGGGGGCAGTGAGCAACCCGGTGGCCGATGTGGCGCAGGCCGGGCTGATATTGGTGATTGGCTCCAACCCCACGGCCAACCACCCGGTAGCGGCCACCTGGATGAAAAACGCCGCCAAGGCCGGGGCCAAAATTGTGCTGGCCGACCCACGTGTCACCGACATCGGCAAACACGCCTGGCGCACGCTGCAGTTCAAGGCCGACACCGACGTGGCCATGCTCAACGCACTGATCCACACGGTGATCGACGAAGGCCTGGTGGACGAAGCATTTGTGCGCACCCGCGCCAGCAACTTCGAGGCCCTGCGTGACAACGTCAAAGGCTACAGCCCCGAGGCCATGGCCCCGATTTGCGGCATTGCGGCGCAGACCCTGCGTGAAGTGGCACGCGCCTATGCCACGGCGTCCAGCGCCATGATTCTGTGGGGCATGGGCGTGAGCCAGCATGTCCACGGCACCGACAACGTGCGCTGCCTGATTGCCCTGGCCACCGTGACCGGGCAGATCGGCAAACCCGGCTCCGGCCTGCATCCGCTGCGGGGCCAGAACAATGTGCAGGGGGCGAGTGACGCCGGGCTGATCCCGATGATGTTCCCCAACTACCAGCGGGTGGACAACCCGGCGGTGCACCAGTGGTTCGAGAACTTCTGGGGCACGCCGCTGGACGCCCAGCCGGGTTACACCGTGGTTGAAATCATGCACAAAGCGCTGGCCCCTGAGAGCGACCCGCACAAGGTGCGCGGCATGTACATCATGGGTGAGAACCCGGCCATGAGTGACCCCGACCTGCACCACGCCCGCCATGCGCTGGCCTCGCTGCAGCACATGGTGGTGCAGGACATTTTCATGACCGAAACCGCCTGGCTGGCCGACGTGGTGCTGCCCGCCAGCGCCTGGCCCGAAAAGACCGGCACCGTGAGCAACACCGACCGCATGGTGCAGATGGGGCGGCGTGCACTGAACCCGCCGGGCGAGGCCCGGCCCGATCTCTGGATCATCCAGCAACTGGCCCAAAGAATGGGGGCCAGCACACCCGGCACAGCCCTGGACTGGAACTACCCCGGGGACGAGTCGGGTGTGGCGGCGGTGTACGAGGAAATGCGCCAGGCCATGCATGCTGTGATTGGCGGCATCAGCTGGGAGCGGCTGGAACGCGAGTCGAGCGTCACCTATCCGTGCCTGAGCGAGGAAGATCCCGGCCAGCCCATCGTGTTTACCGACCGGTTTCCGACCGCGACCGGGCGTGTCACGCTGGTGCCTGCCGACATCATGCCGGCGGCCGAGCGGCCTGATGCCGACTACCCACTGGTGCTGATCACCGGGCGGCAGCTGGAGCACTGGCACACCGGCAGCATGACCCGCCGCGCCCAGGTGCTGGACGCGATCGAACCGATCGCCATGGCCTCGATGCACCCCGACGATCTGCAGCAGCTGGGGCTGGCCCCGGGGGATGTGGTCACCGTGCAGTCGCGCCGGGGCGAGGTGGCGATCCATGTGCGGCGCGACGATGGCACACCACGGGGTGCGGTGTTTGTGCCGTTTGCCTACTATGAAGCGGCGGCCAACATGATGACCCACGCCGCACTCGACCCGTTTGGCAAGATTCCTGAATTTAAATACTGCGCGGTGCGGGTCATGGCAGGCGGCACACCCGAGGCCGCAGCGGGGTATGGCACCGGGGCCGTACCCGCTACCATGGGCGCATGAGTCTCCATCCGTCCAACTCCCCGTCCTCGCCTGATGCCTCAGCCAGCGCCCGCCCCGCGCTGGTGGTGGCTGTTGTGATGCGCCGCGAACGTATCCAAGGCGAAATGAGCCGCTGGCAGCCGATGCGCTGGGTGCTGGCCGACGTTGTGCCCAACGAAGCCAGTTTTGGGGTGGAGCCGCGTTTGTTGTCCAAAACGGACGACGAAGAGCGCTGGCTGCATCCGGGCATCGTGGTCGAGCTGTACCGGGACGACGCCGAGGGGTATTACCTGAACGTGTCTACCGACGCACCCGGTTGGTTTGTGTTCTGGCGTGTTGAAGAGCAGGCCACGGTGGCCGCAGAGCCGATAGCGCGCCCGGTGGCGGTGAGCCTGAGTTACCACGATGCGGGCCGTTGGCTCGATGCGCAGGAGACGGTCGAGCAGGTGCCCGCGCCGCCCGAGGTGGTGCAGTGGCTGCAGGCTTTTGTGGACGCCCACCATGTGCAGGAGCCCAAACGCCGCAAACGGCCCGAGAGTTTTAAATCGCTGGAAGACCGCTTTGGCAACCCTGCCACGGTGAGCACGGTCAAGCGGTTTGGCGGCGGTGGTGGAGGAGGTGGCCATGGCTGATGGTTTTCTGGGCCGGTGGTCACGCCGCAAACAAGATGAGCGGGCCGGTCTGCCGCTGGACGAGCCGGTGCCCGCGCCGCAACTGCCGGAGCCTGCACCCACTGCCCCAACGGCGGTATCACCAGCGCCCGAACCCCCGCCCCTGACACTGGCAGACGCGCAGTCCCTCACGCTGCAGTCCGACTTTGCGCCCTTCATCGCCCGGGGTGTGGCACCGGACGTGAAAAACGCCGCACTCAAAACCCTGTTCACCGACCCGCATTTCAACGTGATGGACGGCCTGGATATTTACATCGACGACTACACCAAACCGTCCCCGTTGCCGCTGTCCGTGCTGCGCCAGATGGTGAGCGCCAAGGCCTTGGGGCTGGTGGAAGACGACGAGGAGGGCGCAAAAGCGGCGCTATCTGCATCGGAAGACCCCGTGCTGCCCTCAGTTGCGGTAAATGCGGATGGAGAATCCACTCCGGACGTGGCACAGTCCGAGGTATGTAATCCACTTCCTAGCCAGTCGGTGGCCTCTTTTGAAGAGCCACTGGCCAGCCACACTACCGATGCCCACGCTGATTTGCGACTGCAACCAGACCATGCCCCTCCAGCCCCAGGCGCTGGGCATGGTGCTGGATGAAAAACTGACCCTCCACTCCACCCTGTGCCGCCGGGACGCCGGTGCGTATCTGCAGGCGCTGCAATCGGGCGACGACGTGGTGGTGGCCTGCACCCAGGAAAAACAACTCTTCACCGCACTGGCCGAGCAGGCCGAAGGTGCGGTGTCGGTCGTCCGATTTGTCAACATCCGCGAGACCGGCGGCTGGAGCCGTGACGCGCAAAGTGCCACCCCCAAACTCGCCGCGCTGCTGGCCGCAGCGCGTCTGCCCGACGCCGAGCCCGTGCCCACAGTCACCTACAAAAGTGCAGGCCGCCTGCTGGTGGTTGGCCCCCTGGCGCAGGCCGAGCGCGCCGCATTGCTGCTGGGCGACACGCTGGATGTGACGATTTTCTCCACGGGTGTTGATGGTGAGGCGGGTGGATTGCAAGAGCGCCGCTTTCCGGTGCTGGCGGGCCGCCCGTCGGTATTGACGGGCTGGTTGGGGGCTTTCACCTTCGCGTGGACGCAAGACAACCCCATCGACCTGGACCTGTGCACCCGCTGTAATGCCTGCGTCGAGGCCTGCCCCGAGGGTGCGATTGGCCTGGACTACCAGATCGACCTGGCGCGTTGCACCTCGCACCGGAGCTGTGTCAAGGCCTGTGGTGCCGCCGGTGCCATCCAGTTTGGCCGCGAGGTGCGCACGCTGAGTGAGTCGTTTGACCTGGTGCTGGACCTGGGCGCACAGCCGCTGGTCACGCTGCATGCGCCGCCCCAGGGCTACTTCCGCTGGGACGGCCACAGCCCTGACGTATTGCTCAAGCTGCGTGGCATGGTGGGTGAGTTCGAGAAGCCCAAATTCTTCACCTACAAACAGTCTCTGTGCGCCCACAGCCGCAACACCCAGGTGGGGTGTAACGCGTGTATCGACATCTGCTCGGCCCAGGCCGTCAGCAGCGACAAAGCGCGCCAGAAGATCACCGTCAACCCCAACCTGTGTGTGGGCTGCGGGGCCTGCACCACGGTGTGCCCGACCGGCGCGCTGAGTTATGCCTACCCCCGCGTGGCGGAGCAGGGGCTGCGTTTTAAAACCCTGCTCAGCACCTATACCAAAGCCGGTGGCAAAGACGCCGTGTTGCTGCTGCACAGCCAGCAGCAAGGCCAGAAGCTGGTGGAGCAGTTGGGCCGCGAAGCCCGCCTGAAACGTTTACACGGCATGCCTGCCAACGTGATCCCCGTGGCGCTGTGGCACACCGCCAGCACCGGTATCGACCTGTGGCTGTCAGCCGTGGCCCAGGGTGCGTCCCAAGTGGTGGTGCTGACAACTGGCGAAGAGGCCCTCGACTATGTGCGTGGGCTGGAATCCCAAATGGCCGTGGCCCAGGCGGTGCTGCAGGGGCTGGGTTACACCGGCACCCACTTGCGGGTGGTCCGCGCCGAGACGGCTGCGGCGCTGGATGCAGGGCTGCAGGCCTTGTCCGCCACGCGCCAGCGGGTGCCTGCCGTGGCCGCGCGGTTTGCCGCCGTGCAGGAAAAACGCAGCACGCTGGACATGGCGCTCGACCACCTGATCACCCACGCACCGCTGGGTGCCGATGCATTGCCTGAGGCGATTGCGCTGCCTGCGGGTGCACCCGGCACCGGTGCGCTGCTGGGCGGCATCACGGTGGACAAAAACGCGTGTACTTTGTGCCTGAGCTGTGTCAGCGCCTGCCCGGCTAGCGCGCTGCAGGACAACGCCGCCCTGCCGCAACTGCGCTTCATCGAAAAGAACTGTGTGCAATGTGGCCTGTGTGCCACCACCTGCCCCGAAAACGCCATTGCACTGGTACCACGCCTGCTGCTCACCCCCGCACGGCGCGAAGCCCGGGTGCTGAACGAAACCAAGCCCTATGCCTGTGTGCGCTGCGCCAAACCGTTTGGCACCCTCAAGGCCATCGAAGCCATGCTGGGCAAACTCGCAGGCCATGCGATGTTCCAGGGGGAAGCGCTGGAGCGCCTCAAGATGTGCAGCGACTGCCGTGTGATCGATATTTATTCTGCGCAGAACGAAGTGAAAGTGACCGACCTATGAGCGCAGCCCTGAACGAAGCCGAGGCACCTGATGCACTGCTGCCACCACGCTCCTCCGCGCTGGACGAAGAAACCGCACGTGCTGAGGTGTACGGCCTGCTGGCGCAGCTGTTTTATGCGGTGCCACCAGCCGATCTGCTGGACGCCCTGCGCGTGGCTGTGACCGAGGCACCAGCGGCCGGGGCTTTTTTGCAGGAGCCTTGGCAACAGCTGGTGGGTGTGGCGCGGGAACTGCCGGACACTGCTATCCAGGCCGAGTACCAGGCGCTGTTTGAAGGTGTTGGCAAACCCGAGGTTTACCTGTTTGGCTCACACTACCTGAGTGGTTTTTTGAACGAGAAACCATTGGCCAAGCTGCGCACCGACCTCGCAGGCCTGGGCCTGGCGCGCGACGAGGCCATGTCCGAGACCGAAGACCACGTGGCCTATGTGTCGGAGGTCATGCGTTACCTGATTGCGGGGGACGACATGGCGGTTTGCAACCTCACCCAGCAGCAGGTTTTTTTCAGCCAGCACCTGCAGCCGTGGCTGCCCGCCATGTGTGACGCCGTGGCCCAGCATCCGGATGCGCATTTCTACCGTGCACTTGCCACATTCACCGCTGCATTCATCCAGGTCGAAGCCCAGGGTTTTGACATGCTCGATTGAGCACGCTACCGGGGGTTTCCCCTCTGAAAACTTGAACCGTATACGGGGGTCTTCCATTGCACCAGCATGGTGAGTCCTTTACAGTATGCAAATCATTTCATAACTGCCCGCCATCCTGGAGACACTCCATGCAGGAAAGCCAGCCTATCACCCTACCGGCCCCTTCACGCCGTGGGTTCTTTTTCGGAGCAGCCACCGTCGGTGCCGCTGCCGCAGCGGTGACTGCGTTGCCCCAGCTCGCCGCCGTCACCCCCGTGGCCGTGGAAGAGCATCCACCCGTGCCCGAGCGGGGCGGTGGGTACCACCTCTCCGAACACGTCAAGCGTTACTACAAAACCACCCGTCTCTGACTGGACTGCCATGTTGCTCACCAAGAAAAACGAGGGCAGCGTGCAGCACGGTGCTGCACGCTCGCAATTTGTCCACAGCCTGCGCCGGGGCCTGTCACAGGCCCTGCCCACCATGGACCGCCGGGCTTTCCTGCGCCGCTCCGGTATGGGGGTCGGTGTCGGTCTGGCAGCCTCCCAGCTCACGCTGGTCAAAAAGCCCAAGCCGCAGCCGGTGCTGGGGCAGGTATGGGTACCAGCAAAATCGAAGTCAAACGCACCGTGTGTGGTCACTGCTCGGTCGGCTGTGCGTCGGATGCGGTAGTCGAGAACGGTGTCTGGGTGCGCCAGGAGCCGGTGTTCGACTCCCCCATCAACCTCGGCGCACACTGCGCCAAAGGTGCGGCACTGCGTGAACATGGCCACGGTGAATACCGGCTGCGTTACCCGATGAAGCTGGTCAACGGCAAATACGAACGTATCAGCTGGGACACGGCGCTCGACGAGATCAGCGCCAAGATGCTCGACCTGCGCAAGGCCAGCGGGCCCGATTCGGTGTACTGGGTGGGCTCGTCCAAACACAGCAACGAGCAGGCCTACCTGATGCGCAAGTTTGTGAGCTACTTCGGCTCGAACAACTGCGACCACCAGGCGCGTATCTGCCATTCGACCACGGTGGCCGGTGTGGCCAACACATGGGGCTACGGCGCCATGACCAACTCCTACAACGACATGCAGAACGCAAAGGTTGCGCTCTACATTGGCTCCAACGCCGCCGAAGCCCACCCTGTGAGCATGTTGCACATGCTGCATGCCAAGGAAACCGGCTGCAAGATGATTGTGGTGGACCCACGTTTCACCCGCACCGCGGCCAAGGCCGACGAGTACGTGCGTATCCGGTCGGGCTCTGACATCGCCTTCCTGTTTGGTGTGTTGCACCACATCTTCAAGAACGGCTGGGAAGACAAGCAGTACATCAACGACCGCGTGTTCGGCATGGACAAAGTGCGCGAGGATGTGATGGCCAAGTGGACACCCGACAAGGTCGAGGAAGTCTGCGGCGTCAAAGAGGCTCAGGTGCTCAAGGTGGCGACCTGGCTCAACGAGAACCGTCCAGGCACCATCGTTTGGTGTATGGGCCAGACGCAGCACTCCATCGGCAACGCCATCGTGCGGGCGTCATGCATCCTGCAACTGGCGCTGGGCAATGTGGGCAAGTCGGGTGGCGGCACCAACATCTTCCGGGGCCATGACAACGTGCAGGGCGCCACCGATGTGGGCCCCAACCCTGACTCGCTGCCGGGCTACTACGGCCTGGCCGAGGGCTCGTGGAGGCATTTCGCCAATGCATGGGGTGTGGAGTACGACTGGATCAAGGGCCGGTTTGCGTCCCCCGCCATGATGACCAAACCCGGCATCACCGTGTCGCGCTGGATCGACGGCGTGCTGGAGAAAAACGAGCTGATCGACCAGGAATCCAACCTGCGCGGGGTCGTGTACTGGGGCCATGCACCCAACTCGCAGACACGCGGGCTGGAGATGAAGCGTGCCATGGACAAGCTCGACCTGCTGGTCGTGGTGGACCCTTACCCGTCTGCCACCGCCGCCATGGCCGCCATGCCCGGCAAGCCCGAAGACCTGAACCCGAACCGCGCGGTCTACCTGCTGCCCGCCACCACGCAGTTTGAAACCAGTGGCTCCTGCACTGCATCCAACCGCTCGCTGCAATGGCGCGAAAAAGTCATCGAGCCGCTGTGGGAGAGCCGCACCGACCACATGATCATGTACCAGTTCGCCCAAAAGCTGGGCTTTGGGCCTGAGCTGGTCAAGAACTACAAGCTCCATAAGGTCAAGGGGCTGGACGAACCCATGATCGAGGACATCCTGCGTGAAATCAACCGCAGCGTCTGGACCATTGGCTACACAGGGCAGACGCCCGAGCGGCTCAAGGCCCACATGAAAAACATGCATGTGTTTGACGTGAAGACCTTGCGTGCCAAGGCGGGCAAGGATGCGGAAACGGGTTACGACCTGACCGGCGACTTCTTTGGTCTGCCCTGGCCCTGCTGGGGCACGGCCAGCCTCAAACACCCCGGCACCGCCAACCTGTACGACACGTCTTTGCATGTGATGGACGGCGGCGGTAACTTCCGGGCCAACTTCGGTGTGGAACGCAATGGGGAAAGCCTGCTGGCAGCCGATGGCTCCCACTCGAAGGGTGCGGCCATCACCACCGGCTACCCCGAGCTGGATCACATTTTTCTCAAGAAACTGGGCTGGTGGGACGAGCTGACCGACGCCGAGAAAAAACTCGCCGAGGGCAAGAACTGGAAGACCGACAACTCCGGCGGCATGATCCGTGTGTTCATGCAAAACCATGGCTGCCACCCGTTTGGCAACGCCCGTGCACGGGCCGTGGTGTGGAACTTCCCCGACGCCATTCCGCAGCACCGCGAGCCCCTGTTTGGCACGCGCCCCGACTTGGTTGCCAAGTACCCGACCCACGACGACAAGATGGCTTTCTGGCGCTTGCCGACGCTGTTTAAGTCGGTGCAGCAGAAAAATGTGGCCGACAAACTGCACGAGAAGTTCCCGTTCATCATGACTTCGGGCCGCTTGGTCGAGTACGAGGGTGGTGGCGAGGAAACCCGTTCCAACCCCTGGTTGGCCGAGCTGCAGCAGGAGATGTTCATCGAGATCAACCCCGCTGTGGCCGCTGCCAAGGGCATTCGCAATGGCGAACGCGCCTGGGTGCACACCCCCACGGGTGCACGGCTCAACGTTCAGGCTTTGGTGACCGAGCGTGTGGCAGCCGACACGGTGTTTATGCCATTCCACTTCTCGGGCCGCTGGCAAGGTGCGGACATGCTGGCGCACTACCCCGCTGGCGCTGCGCCGATTGTGCGTGGTGAAGCTGTGAACACCGGCACCACCTATGGCTACGACAGCGTGACCATGATGCAAGAAACCAAAACGACGATCTGTAACGTCGAAAAAGCATAAGGAAGAAGCACCATGGCAAGAATGAAATTTGTCTGCGACGCCGAGCGTTGTATCGAGTGCAATGGCTGTGTCACGGCCTGCAAGAACGAACACGAAGTGCCTTGGGGCGTGAACCGCCGCCGGGTGGTCACCCTCAACGACGGTGTGCCCGGTGAACGCTCCATTTCCGTGGCGTGTATGCACTGCAGCGACGCACCCTGTATGGCGGTGTGCCCGGTCAACTGTTTCTACCGCACCGACGAAGGTGTGGTGTTGCACGACAAGGACATCTGTATCGGTTGTGGCTACTGCTCCTATGCCTGCCCGTTTGGCGCGCCGCAGTTTCCGTCGCAAGGCACGTTTGGTGTGCGCGGCAAGATGGACAAGTGCACCTTCTGTGCAGGTGGGCCAGAAGACCACGGCAGCCAGGCCGAGTTTGAAAAATACGGCCGCAACCGCCTGGCCGAAGGCAAGTTGCCTGCCTGTGCCGAGATGTGCTCCACCAAGGCCTTGCTGGCCGGTGACGGCGACGTGGTGGCCGACATCTTCCGCACCCGTGTTGTGCAGCGCGGCAAGGGCGCCGAAGTCTGGGGCTGGGGCACGGCCTACGGTTCACGCCAGGCAGGCCAACCCCCTGCAGGAGCCAAATGATGAAACGCAACATCCTCTTGTGGGCCTCATTGCTGTTCGTTTTGGGTGCCTGTGGCGAAAAGCCGCAGACCGCCGGGGCCGGGCAGCTGGACAAAACTGCGTACACGGGCACGGGTAGCAACTTCACCGCTTCAGGCTGGACGCCGGGTGACCGCAACAGCTGGGAGCAGCACATGAAGGTGCGCACCCAGCAGGGCCAGAACGAGTACAACAAGATCACCAGCCGATAAGACCGGAGCCCTTATGAAAAAAGTGCTTGCAGCTCTTGTGATCGCCGCCAACGGGCTGCTGGTTTCGGCCTGGGCGCAAGCCCCAGCCGCAGCGCCCGCACCCGACCAGGCCACTATCGCGGCACAGCCTGCCGCCGTGCCCGCAGCGGCCCCCGGCGGCATCCAGAGCCAGAACATCTTCACCGTCAAACCTGCGGCCAGCGAAGACCCAGGTTACATGGAGCAGACCAACGGCGAACGTGCCCGTGTGCAGCCCGGCAACAACGCGCCCATGTGGCGGCAGGTGGGTGGTGGTGTCACCGGTTTCAGCAGCCTGCCGCACAGCGAGGCCCCCGAGGCGGGCAACCTGATCCAGGGTTTTGTGCAGTACCCCGGCTCACGTTACACCACGGCCGGTGAGGCCTGGCGCCAGACGCGGAATGTCTGGATCATTCCGTACGGCGGGGCGCTCATTCTCATCACATTGCTGGCGGTGGCCTTGTTCTATTTCACCAAGGGCCCGATCCGCGTTGAGGGTGCCCCCACCGGGCGCATGATTGAACGTTTTACCTATTTCGAGCGTGCCGCGCACTGGGTCAACGCCACGGCGTTTTCCATCCTGGCGATCTCGGGCATCGTTATGGCGTTTGGCAAATTCTTCCTGCTGCCCATCATGGGCGGGGCGCTGTTTGGCTGGCTCACCTGGGTGCTGAAGACCGCGCACAATTTTGTCGGGCCCATGTTTGTGGTGTCGCTGGTGGTGGTGTTTTTCACCTTCTTGCGCGACAACTGGCCGACTGCGGCCGACGTCACCTGGCTGCTCAAGGGGGGCGGTCTTTTCTCTGGCAAACATGTCTCGTCGCACCGCTTTAACGGCGGTGAAAAAATCGTGTTCTGGTTCGGTGTTTTTGGCCTGGGCCTGATCGTGGCCGCCTCGGGCCTGGTGCTCGACAAGGTGTTGCCCGGCATCGAGTATGTGCGCGCCACCATGCAGGTGGCCCACATGGTGCACGCGGTGGCGACGGTGCTGATGATCTGTATGTTCATCGGTCACATCTACCTCGGCACCATCGGTTCGGAAGGTGCACTCGACGCCATGAAGACCGGGCAAGTGGATGAAACCTGGGCGCGCCAGCACCACGACCTGTGGTACGACGATATCCAGTCCGGCAAGATCCCCGCACAACGCAGCGCTGTGCCACCCGAAGGTGACCCCGCCACTGCTGCAACCGCCCGCCCCGCACAAGCCTGAGGACACACACCATGAAGATTTTTTCCTTATCCGCTGTGTGTGCCGTGTCGGTGCTGTGCGCCAGCGCCGCGTTTGCCAAACTGCCCGCACCCGACGACGCAGCCAAGGCCAAGGCTGCCGAAGCCGCAGCCAAAGCCGCCTGGACTGGCAAGGTCGACAACTACCTGCTGTGTAACGCACAAGACCGCGCAGCAGCCAACTTCTTTGCCAATGCCAAAGCAGAGGGGCGCGAGGTGAAACCCGCCATCGCCACACCTCCCTGTGCGGACCCCGGTCCTTTTGCCTACGTGGCCCCCGAGGCCAAACCGCTGGAGGCAGCGGGTGCCCATTCCCCCGCCACCACCGCAGCCAGCCCGCCGAGCGGGCCCAAGACGGCTGCCGAGCTGGCACCGGCCAAAAAATAAAACAGGGTGCTGCGCTGCGGAGCCAGCGCAGCGTGTGGGATTCCCATAGTCTTACCCGGCCAAGGGGTGGGGACACTGCGTTTTCCTGTAGCCTTGGGGCCCATGCCCCGCTCCTTGCCCTCTGAACCTTCGCCCGATGCGGCACCGCAAATGGGTGTGCCCCGCCTCACGCAGGCCCGTGCACCACTGACGCAGGCGATCGAAGCCGTCAACGAATACGGCGATGTAGAGACCGTCTCCATCCCCGCCGAACGTGCACTCACCGTCTATGTGGACAAACGGGAGCTGGTCACACTCATGACGCTGGGTGCGCAGCCCGAGCTGCTGGTGCTGGGTTACCTGCGCAACCAGCGGCTGGTGCAATCGGTGTCCGACATCGACTCCATCACGGTGGACTGGGAGGTCGGTGCAGCGGCGGTCAAAACCTGCTCTGGCATCGACCAGATCGAGGAACGCACCGCCCGCCGTGTGGTCACCACCGGCTGCGGCCAGGGCAGTGTGTTTGGCGACCTGATGGCCGACATCGACACGCTGGTGTTGCCCCCCGCCACACTCAGCCAGGCCCAGCTCTACGGCATCGTCAACGCCATCCGGCTGCAAGAGAGCACCTACAAGTCCGCCGGGTCGGTACACGGCTGCGCGCTGTTCCAAGGGCAGGATATGCTGGTGTTTGTCGAAGATGTGGGCCGCCACAACGCCATCGACACCATCGCGGGCTGGATGTGGATGCAGGACGCCGCTCAGACAACCGACGCCCTGCGCATGCAGGGCACGGACAAAGTTTTCTACACCACCGGCCGCCTCACCAGCGAGATGGTCATCAAATCCGCCCAGATGGGTGTGCCCATCGTGGTCTCGCGCAGCGGCATCACCCAGATGGGCCACGCCGTGGCGCAGCAGCTGGGCCTGTGCGCCATTGGCCGTGCCACCAACCGGCATTTCGTTTGTTACAGCGGCCGCGACCGCCTGCTGCTGCAGCCGGAACTGGCAGGCCCGCGCCGCACACCGGTCGAGCCAGTGCCCGCCTCTACTTCTTCCAAACCATGAACACCTCTTTTCTTCGCCTTGGCTGGCGCACCCTGTGGCGCGATTTGCGTGCGGGTGAACTGCGCCTGTTGATCGTGGCCGTCACCTTGGCTGTGGCTGCACTCACCGCCGTGGGCTTTTTTGCCGACCGGCTCAAGGGCGGGTTGCAGCGTGACGCCAGCCAGCTGCTGGGCGGTGACCTGGTGGTGGTCAGCGACAACCCCACACCCCAGGCTTTTTTAGACCGCGCCGCCGCGCTCGGTTTGCAGGGCGCAGGCACGCTGGGCTTCCCCACCATGGGCCGCGCCAGTGATACACAAGGTGGTGCCAGCCGTTTGGTGGCGCTGAAGTCCGTGCAGCCTGGCTACCCGCTGCGCGGCAGCCTGAAGGTGGCCGACACACCGGGTGGGGCCGAGCAGACCACGCGGGACATTCCCGCACCTGGTGAGGTGTGGGTCGATGCACCCGTGCTCGAATCGCTGGGCCTGGCCATGGGCGACAAGCTGCTGCTGGGCGACGCCGCCTTGCGTATCAGCCGCACCATCGTGCTGGAGCCCGACCGGGGCGGCGGCTTCATGAGTTTTGCCCCGCGTGTCATGCTGAACCAGGCCGACCTGGCCGCCACCGCGCTGGTACAGCCCGCCAGCCGCCTGACCTACCGCTTTGCCGTGGTGGGCACGCCGCAGGCGGTGCAGCAGTTCTCGGACTGGGCCACGGCGGAGATCAAACGCAGCGACCTGCGCGGTGTGCGGGTCGAGTCGCTGGAAAGCGGCCGCCCCGAAATGCGCCAGGCACTCGACCGCGCCGAGAAGTTTCTGAGCCTCGTGGCGCTGTTGTCAGCCCTGCTCAGCGCCGTGGCCGTGGCGTTGGCCGCGCGCAGCTTTGCCGCCAGCCACCTGGACGACTGCGCCATGCTGCGGGTGCTGGGCCAGAGCCAGCGCACCATCGCCTGGAGTTACGCGTTCGAGTTCATCCTGATCGGCCTGTTTGCCAGCGCGCTGGGTGTGGCCATCGGTTACGCCGTGCACTATGTGTTTGTCGCCTTGCTCGCCGGGCTGGTGGACGCGGCCCTGCCTGCGGCCAGCCTGCAGCCCGTGTTTTTTGGCCTGGGCATGGGCCTCACGCTGCTGCTGGCGTTTGGCCTGCCGCCGGTGCTGCAACTGGCGCAGGTGCCACCGCTGCGCGTCATCCGCCGTGACATGGGCGGGCTCAAACCCACGTCGCTGTCGGTGCTCGGCCTCGGTGTGGCCGGTTTTGCCGCGCTGCTGGTGGCTGCCAGCAGTGACCTGAAGCTGGGCTTGATTGCCGTGGGTGGGTTTGCCGTGGCGGTGGTGCTGTTCGCCGCCCTGAGCTGGGGGGCTGTGGTGCTGCTGCGCCGGGTGGTGAACGAGGCCACAGCCCCGCGCTGGCTGGTGCTGGCCACACGGCAAATCTCGGCCCGCCCGGTGTTTGCGGTGGTGCAGGTCAGTGCGCTGGCGGTGGGCCTGCTGGCGCTGATCCTGCTGGTGCTGCTGCGCACCGACCTCATCAGCAGCTGGCGCAAGGCCACGCCACCCGATGCACCCAACCGCTTCGTCATCAACGTCATGCCCGACCAGAGCGCGTCGTTCCAGCAGTCGCTGCGCGACGGCGGCGTGAAGAATTTCGACTGGTTCCCCATGATCCGCGGCCGCCTGATCGCCGTGAACGGCAAAGCCGTGACCCCCGACGACTTCACCGAAGACCGCGCCCGCCGCCTGGTTGACCGCGAGTTCAATATCTCCCACACCGCCACCCGCCCACAGCACAACGAGGTGGTGGCCGGGCGCTGGACGGACGGAGAACAAGGTGCCATCAGCGTGGAAAGTGGCATTGCCGAAACCCTGGGCCTGCACCTGGGTGACGTGATGCGTTTCGACATGGGCGGTGTGCAGAGCGAGGCCAAAATCACCTCGCTGCGCAAGGTGGACTGGGGCTCCATGCGCGCCAACTTCTTTGTGATCTACCCGGTGGACACATTGGCCGACATGCCTATCACCTACCTCGCCGCCTTCCGTGCGCCCGACACCAAAGGGTTTGACAACCAGCTGGTGCGCAACTACCCCAACATCACCAACGTGGACATGGCCAGCACCATCCTGCAGGTGCAGCGGGTGCTTGACCAGGTCGTGCGTGCGGTGGAGTTTTTGTTCGCCTTCACCCTGGCCGCCGGGCTGGTGGTGCTGTTTGCATCGGTAACTGCCACGCGTGAAGAGCGCGCCCGTGAATTTGCCATCATGCGCGCCGTTGGTGCCCCCAGCCGCCTGCTGCGCCAGGTGCAGCGGGCCGAGCTGGCCGGTGTGGGCATGCTGGCGGGCTTCCTGGCCAGCCTGGTCGCCATGGCCGTGGGCTGGTCGCTGGCCAAGTATGTGTTTGACTTCGCCTGGACGGGCGCATGGTGGGTGCCGCTGCTGGGCGCGCTGACCGGTGCCGCGCTGGCGCTGGCGGCGGGCTGGTGGGGGCTGCGCGATGTGCTGCGGCGGCCGGTGGTGGAGACGCTGCGGCGGGCGGCGTCCTGACGTGCTTCGGAGTCGTGACTCTGGTTCTCTATAGTTTTGATAGCAGCTAGCGCAGTTTCCACCTGCGCTAGAGGCCAATTTCACTCTAAATTTTCACCACACACCTCCCGCACACACCCCCGCAGCCAGCGGTGCGCCGGGTCGGCGTGTTGCCGGGGGTGCCAGAGCAAGGACACGGTGAAGTCCGGCAGGGCCAGTGGCAGGGTGAAACTCAGCATGCCGGTGCGCAGATTGCCGGTGTGCCGCTCGGGCACCGTGGCAACCAAGTCAGACGCACGCGCCAGGGCCAGCGCGCTTGAGAAACTGTCCACGCTGGTGGCAATGTGCCGCTCCAGCCCCAGCGCTTGCAGGGCATCATCCACTGGGCCTTTGTCGGTGCCTTGCCGCGACACCGCAATGTGCTGGCCTGCCGCATAACGGGCGGCGGTGATTTCACCTTGATCTAGCGGATGGCCGCTGCGCACCACACCGATAAATCTGTCGCGAAACAAGGCCTGCACCCGCACCTCGGGGCCGGTGGCCGCACCGACCACACCGGTTTCCAGATCCACACTGCCGTCGCGCAGCGGGCTGCTGTCCTTATGCGGCTTGGGCACAAAACGCAGCCGCACGCCGGGGGCCTCGGCGCTGACACGTGCCAGCAGGCGGGCACCGAAGTTTTCGACAAACCCCTCGCGGGTGCGCAGGGTGAAGGTGCGCTCCAGCTGTTGCAGGTTGATCGCTTCGACCGGGCGCAGCACCACGGTGGCGTCCTGCACCAGCTGGCCCACCCGCTCGCGCAGCTCCAGCGCACGTGGTGTGGGCACCAGGCCCCGGCCCGCGCGCACCAGCAGCGGGTCACCCGTCGCCTCGCGCAGCCGCGCCAGCGCCCGGCTCATGGCCGACGGGCTGAGCCGCAAACGCCGGGCGGCGCGTGCCACGCTGCCTTCGGTGAGCAACACGTCCAGCGTGACCAGCAGGTTCAGATCGGGGAGGGCCATGGCTTCACGATAGCGGAGTTTGCGGGTGGCATGGCGTTTGATGCACGAATAAAGTGCAAACGCTGCGCCTTCCGCCACGGGTCGTAAAAAACTACGCTGCAGGTCATCCCTATCCCTCTAGCCGGATGCCCGACCAGGAGTTCACGTTGAAGCCCACGCCCCTTATAAGCCGCGTTACGCCGCAGGCCCCCACCGCCCGCTGGGCACTTGCCAGCCTGTCGCTGGCCATGCTGCTGTCTTCCCTGGGCACCAGCATCGCCAACGTCGGGTTGCCCACCCTGGCGCGGGCCTTTAACGCGCCTTTCCAGCAGGTGCAGTGGGTGGTGCTGGCCTACCTGCTGGCCACCACCACCCTGGTGGTCAGTGCCGGGCGGCTGGGCGACATGGTGGGCCGGCGTCGGCTGCTGCTGGCGGGGATTGCGCTGTTCACGCTGGCGTCGGTGTTGTGCGGCATGGCCCCCACACTCGGGCTGCTGATCGCCGCCCGGGCGCTGCAGGGGCTGGGCGCGGCGGTGATGATGGCGCTGACGATGGCTTTGGTGGCGCAGACGGTGCCCCAGGACAAAACCGGCAGCGCCATGGGCCTGCTGGGCACGATGTCGGCCATCGGCACCGCGCTCGGCCCCTCGCTGGGCGGCCTGTTGATCGCCGGGGTGGGCTGGCAGGCGCTGTTTTTTATCAACCTGCCGCTGGGCCTGCTGGCATTTTTTCTCGCGTACCACACGCTGCCTGCCGATGGGCCCAAGGCGGGGCGGCTGGGTTTTGACTACCTGGGCACACTGCTGCTGGCGCTGACCTTGGCCGCGTATGCGCTGGCCATGACGCTGGGGCTCGGCCGTTGGGGCCTGCTGAACGCGGCGCTGCTGCTGGCAGCGGTGTTGGGCGCGGGCCTGTTTGTGCAGGCGCAGAAGCGGGCGGCGTCGCCTTTGGTGCGCATGGACCTGTTCCGCGATGCCCACCTGCGTGCCGCCCTGGCCATGGGCGCACTGGTCTCCACGGTGGTGATGGCCACGCTGGTGGTCGGGCCGTTCTACTTGGCGCGGGGCCTGGGGCTGGACGCGGCGATGGTCGGGCTGGTCTTGTCCACCGGGCCGCTGGCCGCTGCGCTGACTGGCGTGCCCGCTGGCAAGTTGGCCGACCGGTTTGGCGCGCAGCGTATGACCGCTGTGGGGCTGGCGGTGGCCTTGGCGGGCTGCACCGCTTTGGCGCTGCTGCCCACGGCGCTGGGTATCCCCGGCTATATCGGCCCCATCGTGCTGGTCACTGTCGGCTACGCGCTGTTCCAGACCGCCAACAACGCCGCCGTGATGGCCGGTGTACGGGCCGACCAGCGCGGAGTCATCTCCGGCCTGCTGGGCTTGTCGCGCAACCTGGGCCTGGTCACCGGGGCCTCGCTGATGGGCGCGGTGTTTGCCTATGCCGTGGCGGTGCCCGACACCACCACAGCGCAGCCCGAGGCCGTGGCCTGGGGCTTGCGAGTGGCCTTTGCGGTGGCCGCTGTGCTGGTGGCCGTTGCACTGGTGCTTGCGCTGACGGGGCGTTCTCGCGCACGTGGCGCGCTGTGAGGAGTGATTGCTATTGTTTTTGTAGCTGGTTGCGCAGATGCAGCGTGCGCAAAATGCCATTTTGATGCTTAAAATAGCTGCTCCACAGCCGTACCTACCACCCCATGCAGATCCAGGAAAAATCCCCCTTCGCCACCCCGTTTGAATGGATCGGCGGCGAAGACAAGGTCAAAGCGCTGACCGAGCGTTTCTACGACCTGATGGATCTGGAGCCCGGATACAAAGCCCTGCGCGCCAGCCACGGCGACACGCTGGACAACGCGCGCCAGCGCCTGTTCTGGTTCCTGTGTGGTTGGCTGGGCGGGCCGCAGCACTACACCGAACAGTTTGGCCACCCGCGCCTGCGGGCACGCCACATGCCGTTCTCCATCGGTATCCTGGAGCGTGACCAGTGGCTGGCCTGTATGGACCAGGCGATGGGCGAGACCGGGGTGCCCGACGATTTGCGCGCCCGGCTGCGTGACAGCTTTTTCCAGACGGCGGACTGGATGCGGAACCGGGGCGGGTAGGCCCTGCGCGGGCCGGTTTGACTTTTCACCGGCCGGGGTTTTGAATTGGGGGCATCCCGCCTGCAGGAGTCCACGCCATGGCTACTGTCCCCGCCCCCGTCCTCGCTCCGTATTGGCCCATCGTTTATGTGCGCGGCTACGCGATGACGCCGGCCGAGATCGCTGACGCTGTCTCCTCGCCCTACATGGGCTTCAACGTGGGGGCGACCAAGCTGCGCCAGGCCTGGGACGGCCAGGTGCGGCGGCATGTGTTCGAGTCGCCCCTGGTGCGCTTGATGAAGGACTGCGGCTACCGCGACATCTACACCGACGGCACCGAGATCATCGGCCCGGTGCCCGCGCGCAGCGTGGTTATCTACCGCTATTACGACAGCGCCGACCCGGACCTGGGCGCGGGCAAGGCGCCGTCCATCGTGGCGGCCGCAGAGGGACTGCGGGATCTGGTCCACCGGCTGCGCGTGCAGGTCTGCGGCGATGATGCCGAGGCGCTGGCCGGGTTCAAGGTGCACCTGGTCGCACATTCGATGGGCGGTCTGGTGTGCCGTTGTTTTCTGCAGAACGACGCCGTCAGCACCCCGGCCGACCGGGCGCTGGTGGACAAGGTGTTCACCTATGCCACGCCGCACAACGGCATCGAGATGGCGGGCCTCAACGTGCCAGCGCTGCTGGGCCTGTGGGACATGAACAACTTCAACCGCTCCGTCATGGCCGATTACCTGGGGCTGCCTGCGGGCAGCGCGCGGGTCGATTCCCTGGACGGCAAGTTCGACCCGCAGCGGTTTTTCTGTTTTGTCGGCACCAACCACAGCGACTACGCCGTGGCGTTAGGCCTGTCGCGCGCGCTGGCCGGCGAGATGAGCGACGGCCTGGTGCAGATCGACAACGCCACGGTGCAGGGCGCGCCGCGCGCCTTTGCCTACCGCAGCCACAGCGGGCCGTACGGCGTGGTCAACTCGGAAGAGGGTTACCAGAACCTGGTGCGGTTTTTGTTCGGTGACCTGCGGGTGGACGGTGTGCTGGAGGTGGATGCGCTGCCGCTGCCGCCCTCGGTGCAAAAGGCCAAGGACGCAGGCCGCACGGTGCGGGCCTCGTACTACTTCGAGGCCCGGGTGGCACCACGCGGCGCCAACAGCTACGCGCTGACCGAGCGCCGCTGCAGCACCTTCAGCGCCATCATGCGCAGCTTCGACGAGCTGCTGCGGGTGGGGCAGGCCGGGCTGGATGCACCCCGCTCGCCGGTGCTGTTTTCGGTGTTTCTCGACACCTCCAAAGTCACCGTGGGCAAGACCGTGGTGTTCAGCGTGGAGCTGGCGGTCTCGACCACGGGGTACACCATCGACCAAAAGCTCTGGCTCGACCAGCATGTCGAGGGTGAATACCTGTTCCGCGACACCCTCACCATCAAGACCACCCCCACGGCGGACGGCTGGAACGTGCGCTGCCAGCGCACCGACGAGCGCTGGAGCGAAGGTGCGGGCACGCTGGCGGAGTGGGATGGCACGCACTACTGGATCGCCCTGTCATCGCAAAAGGGCTTCAAGGCGCGGCTGCGGCTGGAGCTGTCGAAGTAGGCTGAATTTGGCGCAGCGGTGGTGTGCGGAAATTGCTATTAAATAGATAGCTGCTTGCGCATATGCAACGGGCGCTAGGGGCTGTTTTTTGCTTAAAAATCAGCCGTGCCGGGGCTGCATCGGAATCAGCAGCACCACCAGCGCACCCGCGCCACCTTCGGCCGGTTTGGCCTGCACAAAAGCCAGCACTTCCTTCTTCTGCACCAGCCAGCTCTGCACGCGGCCCTTGAGCACCGGGGTTTTGCCGGGGGAGCCCAGGCCTTTGCCGTGCACCACCCGCACGCAGCGGATGCCGTGTTTGTGCGCCTCGCGGATGAAGGGGCCGAGCGCCTCGCGCGCCTCGTCGGTGCGCATGCCGTGTAAGTCGATCTCGCGCTGGATGCTCCACTCACCCCGGCGCAATTTGCGTGTCACCTCGACGCTGATGCCCGGGCGGCGAAAACTTAAAGCGTCGTCGGTGTCGAGCAGCGAACTCACGTCAAAGTTGTCGCTGATCGACTCGCGCATCACCTCGGCTTCGTCCTTCTGGTGCTGCACGGGGATGGGCGGCGGTGGGTCGGGTTGCAGGGCCGCCACGGGTTTGTGCGGCAGCGGTTTCACGCGGCCCACGCTGCGGGTGAACAGCTCTTTGGCGGCCAGCAAACGCGCCTGTTCGGCCTGGCGCGCGGCCTCTTGCGCGGCAGCCTGGGCGCGGGTTTCCGTGATCTTTTTCTGCATCAGCTGCAGGTCTTGCAGGGACTTGGCTTTCATCACATGCGCCCGGTTTCGGTCAGCGACAGGGCCTGCCCGGGGGCCACGATGATGTGGTCCAGCACCCGCACGTCGACCAGCGCCAGCGCACTTTTGAGCGTCTGCGTCAGCGCCTCGTCGGCGCGCGACGGCTGCACGCTGCCACTGGGGTGGTTGTGCGCCAGCACCACGGCGGCGGCGTTGTGGTGCAGCGCGCGCAGCACCACCTCACGCGGGTACACACTGGTTTGTGTCAGCGTGCCGCGAAACAGCTCCTCCAGCGCCAGCAAGCGGTGCTGGCTGTCAAGGAAAACCACGGCAAACACCTCGTGCGGGCGGGCACCCAGCTGCAGCTGCAGGTACTGCTTCAGGCTGCCGGGGGTGTCGAAGATCTCTCGGGTTTTGAGCTGCTCGGCCAGCGCCCGGCGCGCCAGCTCCAGCACCGCCACCAGCTCGGCCCGTTTGGCCGGCCCCAGTCCCTTGATGCGGCCCAGGTCGTCCGCCGTGGTGTGCAGCAGCCCGGCCAGCCCGCCAAAGCCCACAGGCGGCGGCTCCAGCAGCTCCTGCGCCAGCTGCAACACCCCTTTGCCGACGATGCCGGTGCGCAGCAGCAGCGCCAGCAGCTCGGCGTCGGCCAGCGCACCGGGGCCACGCGCCAGCAGCTTTTCGCGGGGCTGGGCATCAGCAGGAAGGTCTTTTAGGGCCATGGCGGATGAGAGGTGGGTTGGGTTTCTACAATGGAGGGTAATTTTGTAACTACTGAACCCGCCAAGCTCTTCTGCGAAGTGTGCGCTGCTTTTTTCAGGGATACCGCAGAACTGGCTTTGCCAGGCTGCTGGTATCGCCCCCTGCAAGGGGGTGGCGAGAGCGCAGCGAAGCCTGGGGGTGTGTAGTGACTCCAGTTTATCGGGACTTCTTCCATGCCAGACACCACCATCGCCCGCGTTGAAGCCGGGTCCTTCCTCACGCTGCACTACCGCCTGTCCGGCCCTGCAGGCGACATCATCAACACCTTCAACGACAAACCGGCCACGCTGTCGCTGGGCACCGGTGAGTTGTCGCCTGCCGTCGAGCAGCGCCTGCTGGGCCTGGCCGAGGGAACACGCACCTCGTTCGATCTGCCTGCCGGTGAAGCTTTTGGTGAGCGTAATGCCGATATGCAGCAGTGGGTGGCGCGTGCATTGCTGCACAAACTGGGCGACCCGCTGGAGAAATACGCGGTGGGTGACGTGGTGCAGTTCCCCACACCCGACGGCACAGGCAGTTACGCCGGTGCGGTGATCGACAGCAACGACACGGCGGTGCAGTTCGACTTCAACCACCCGCTGGCGGGCCAGCCCGTCACCTTTGAAGTGCAACTGATCGGCGTGTTATGAACCAGGGCATCCAGGAAGTCCTGCTGGCCGAGCCGCGTGGTTTTTGTGCGGGTGTGGACCGGGCGATTGAAATTGTCGAGCGCGCCTTGGCCAAGTTTGGCGCGCCGATTTATGTGCGCCACGAGATCGTGCACAACACCTATGTGGTGAACGAGCTGAAGTCGAAGGGCGCGATCTTTATCGAAGAGTTGTCCGACGTGCCACCCGGTGCCACATTGGTGTTCAGCGCCCACGGCGTGAGCAAGGCTGTGCAGCAAGAGGCCCGCGACCGGGGCTTCTCCATCTTCGACGCCACCTGCCCGCTGGTGACCAAGGTGCATGTCGAAGTGGCCAAGCTGGCGAAAGAAGGCTTCGAGTTCATCATGATCGGCCACAAGGGCCACCCCGAAGTCGAAGGCACGATGGGCCAGCTGACCAGCGGTATCCACCTGGTGGAAGACGTGGCTGACGTGGCCAAGATGCAGCCCGCGCAGACCGTGAAGCTGGCCGTCGTCACCCAGACCACGCTGAGTGTGGACGACGCCGCCGAGATTGCCGCCGCCGTGCGTGCACGTTTCCCCTTGGTGCGCGAGCCCAAACACCAGGACATTTGTTACGCCACCCAGAACCGGCAGGACGCCGTCAAGGTGATGAGCCCGCAGGTGGATTTGGTGATTGTGGTGGGCAGCCCCACCAGCTCCAACAGCAACCGCCTGCGTGAACTGGCGCAGCGCCTGGGTACCGAGAGTTACATGGTCGATTCCGCCGCCGAGCTGCAGCCCGCCTGGTTCGAGGGCAAAACCCGCATCGGCCTCACCGCCGGAGCCTCGGCCCCCGAGGTGCTGGTGCGTGAGGTGATTGACCGCGTCAAGGCGCTGGGCGCGGTGTCGGTGCGCAAGATGGACGGCATTGAGGAAACCATCAAGTTCCCGCTGCCCAAGGGTTTAAAGCTGGATGACAGCAGTGCGCCGGGCCATATCTCGTGAGTGCCGTTGTAATCGACTGGAACTGTGAAATTGATAGCGCCTCGCGCAGGCTGGACGGGCGCAACGGGCACTTTTTGCTTGAGACTCCGCTCTGGAAACTGCCCGCTGCGGCATTTGGCCTGAACTCCGCTCCCGGCGTGGAAATCTGGCTCAAGCTGGAGCACCTGCAGGTCGGCGGCAGCTTCAAGGCGCGCGGCATGATGAATCGGCTGCTGACCCACACCATTCCCGCCAGTGGTGTGGTGGTGGCGTCGGGCGGCAACGCAGGCATCGCCACAGCGGCTGCGGCGCAGGCGCTGGGCGTGCGCTGCGAGGTGTTTTTGCCCGGCGTCTCACCCGAAGCCAAACGCGCCAAATTGCGCGCCCTCGGTGCCCAGGTCACCGTGGTGGGCGACATGTACGCCCAAGCCCTGGCCGCCTGCCTGGCACGCCAGGCCGAGACCGGTGCCCTGCTGACCCACGCCTACGACCAGCCCGAAGTGGTGGCCGGTGCAGGCACATTGGGCCGCGAGATCGAACAGCAAGGCGGCCTGCCCGACGCGGTGCTGGTGAGTGTGGGTGGCGGCGGCCTGATCGGTGGCCTGGCAGCCTGGTTCGCGCAGCGCAGCCGCGTGGTGGCCCTGGAGCCTGAACGTGCGCCCACCCTGTTCCGCGCCCGCGAAGCAGGCCATCCGGTCGAGGTCGAGGTGGGTGGTGTCGCAGCCGACTCCCTCGGTGCCGCACGTATCGGCAGCATCGCCTGGGACATCACCCAGCGCCATGTACGCGACGCGCTGCTGCTGACCGATGAAAGCATCCGCGCCGCACAGCTCTGGCTCTGGAAAGAAATGAAACTGGCCGTGGAGCCCGCCGCCGCCTTGCCCCTGGCCGCGCTGCAGAGTGGTGCCTATGTGCCAAACGCAGGCGAGAAGGTCTGCCTCATCATTTGTGGTGCCAACGTCGATCCGGCCAGCCTCGCCTGAATACACTGCACCCCCCTAAAATTGCCCCCATGCTAGACATCACCCTGCTCCGAAAAGACCTGCCCGGCGTTATCGCCCGGCTGGAAACCCGCAAGACCCCCCAAGCCTTCCTGCAGGTGGACGCGTTCACCGCATTGGAGGCGGAGCGCAAGGCCTTGCAGACCCGCACCGAAGAGCTGCAGTCGCAGCGCAACACCCTGTCCAAACAGATCGGCCAGCGCAAGTCCAAGGGTGAAAGCACCGACGACATCATGGCGGCGGTGAATGGCCTGAAAGAAGAGCTGGATGCGTCCGCCACCCGCCTCGACGCGCTGCAGTCCGAGCTGAACACCCTGCTGCAAGCTGTGCCCAACCTGCCGCACGCCAGCGTGCCGGTGGGTGCGGACGAGTCCGGTAACGTGGTAGTGCGCAGCTGGGGCACACCCCGCGCGATGGACTTTGCGCCGAAGGACCATGTGGACATCGGCGCGCCGCTGGGCCTGGATTTCGAGATGGGCACCAAACTGTCGGGCTCACGTTTCACCGTCATGAAGGGCCCGGTGGCCCGCCTGCACCGTGCGCTGTCGCAGTTCATGCTCGACGTGCAAACGCAGGAACATGGCTACACCGAGTGTTATGTGCCCTACGTGGTGAACGCCGAGTCGCTCAAAGGCACGGGCCAGTTGCCCAAGTTTGAAGGGGATCTGTTCGCCGCCAAGAAGGGTGGCCAGGACGGCGAGGCCGTGCCCGACCACACCGCGCTGTACCTGATCCCGACCAGCGAAGTGCCGCTGACCAACTTTGTGCGCGACGAGATCCTGGCCGAGTCCGATCTGCCGATGAAACTCACCGCGCACACACCGTGTTTCCGCTCCGAAGCGGGCAGCGCCGGGCGCGACACCCGTGGCCTGATCCGCCAGCACCAGTTCGACAAAGTGGAGATGGTGCAGATCGTGCACCCCGAGAAAAGCTACGAAGCGCTCGAAGAGATGACCGGCCACGCCGAAGCCATCCTGCAGAAGCTGGGCCTGCCGTACCGCGTGATGTCGCTGTGCACCGGTGACATGGGTTTTGGCGCGTCCAAGACCTACGACCTCGAAGTGTGGATCCCCGCGCAAGCCACTTTCCGCGAGATCAGCTCCATCTCCAACTGCGAAGCCTTCCAGGCCCGCCGCCTGCAAGCCCGCTTCAAAAACGCACAAGGCAAAAACGAACTGGTACACACCCTCAACGGCTCCGGCCTGGCCGTGGGCCGCACGCTGGTGGCGGTGCTGGAAAACTACCAGCAAGCCGATGGCAGCGTGGAAGTGCCTGAAGTGCTGCGGCCGTACTTGGGTGGTTTGGCGTGCTTAAAGACCTGCTAGAATCTATGATTCGACAAGGAGAGATGGCAGAGTGGTCGAATGCGTCGGACTCGAAATCCGATATACGTTTCTGACGTATCGAGGGTTCGAATCCCTCTCTCTCCTCCAGTCCCAGCAAACAAGCGCCCTTGAGGCGCTTTTTTGTTGTCTGATGTGCCTGTTGTTTTCTTTTTTGGGGGATACCAGACCATGAAAATTGCAGCCATCCAGATGGTGTCGTCGGCAGTGCTGGCCGAGAACCTGGCCACCGCCGGGCAGCTGATTGACCAGGCGGCTGACGCGGGTGCGCGGTTGGTGTCGCTGCCGGAGTACTTTTGCCAGATCGGCCTGCACGAAACCGACAAATACGCCATTGCCGAGCCGCTGGGCGCAGGCCCGGTGCAGGACTTCCTGGCGGTCAAAGCCCGGCAGCACCAGATCTGGCTGGCTGGGGGCTCGTTGCCGCTGACCACGCCGCAGCCGCCCAAGGTCAGCAACACCAGCCTGCTGTACAGCCCCTCGGGTGAGGTGGTGGCGCGCTACGACAAGCTGCATTTGTTCCGCTACCAGGACGGCACACGTAGCCTGGACGAGAGCCGCACCATGGTGCCGGGCAGTGCGCTGGTGGCGGCGCAGACTGACCTGGGGCGTGTCGGGCTCACGATTTGTTATGACCTGCGGTTCCCCGAGCTGGTGCGTGCCATGGGGCCGGTGGATCTGCTGCTGGTGCCGTCGGCCTTCACCGAAACCACGGGCCGCGCCCATTGGGAGGTGCTGCTGCGCGCCCGCGCCATCGAAAACCAGTGTTACGTGCTGGCCGCCGCGCAGGGCGGTGTCCACACCAATGGCCGCCAGACCCATGGCCACAGCATGCTGGTGGACCCTTGGGGTGATGTGGTGGCCTGCCTGCCATCGGGGCCAGGACTGGTGATGGGGGAGATGGATCTGGAGCGGCTGGCCAGCGTGCGCAAAGCCATTCCGACCCACCAGCACCAGCGGCTGGTGTCAGCGCTGCCGAGTTCCTAACCCCCGATTAGCCGCCACGCTTCTGCAGCCGCCACCCGCCCTTCATCGGTGGGCACCACCCATACCTCGACCGTGCTGTCGGGTGTGTGGATGGGGCGGATGTGGGGAGATTCCTGTCGGTTGGCGTCCGGGTCGATACGGACGCCGAGGAATGCCAGACCCTCACACACTGCAGCGCGCAGCCCGGGGTCGTTTTCACCAATCCCCCCGGTGAAGGCCAGCAGGTCGATGCCGCCCAGCAGCGCTGCCATGGCGCCACACTCGCGCAGCAGACGGTAGGTGAACAGTGCCACCGCATCACGGGCGGCCGGGCTGCTGCTGTTGCGCAGCACCCGCATGTCGGCCGAGATGCCCGACACACCTTTCAGGCCGGACTGCCGGTACAGCAGGTCTTCCAGCTGTTGTGCATTCCAGCCGCGCTGCAAAAGATGGAGCAACACCCCGGCGTCGATGCTGCCGCTGCGGGTTCCCATCACCAAACCGTCGAGTGCCGAGAAACCCATGGACGTGGCCATGCTGCGGCCGCCGCGGGTGGCACACAGGCTCGCACCATTACCCAGGTGCGCCAGCACACAGCGCCCGGCAGCGGCCGGGCTGCGCTGCGCCAGCCGGGTGGCGAGGTACTGGTACGACAGGCCATGGAAGCCGTAGCGCTGCACCCCCTGCAGGTCGGCATGTGGGGGCAGGGCGAAGCGGCGCTCCACCGCTGGCATGCCCGCATGGAAGGCCGTGTCGAAGCAGGCCACCTGGGGCAGGCCGGGAAAGGCCTGCTGCAGCGCCCGCACACCGGCCAGGTTGTGCGGCTGGTGCAGGGGGGCCAGCGGCGCGTACTGCTGCAGGTGGGCCAGCACGTCGGCGTCCACCACGACGCTGCTGGTGTAGCGGTCGCCACCGTGCACGATGCGGTGGGCCACGGCACACAGGCGGCTCTGGCTGGCCTGCGCCTGGAACACGGTGGACAGGTGGCGCAGCGCTGCCGCGAACGGGCCGTCCTGCCCCACTGCCACCGGCTGCGTGGGCTGGCCCGCACAGCGCAGCGTGGGGGTGCCGCCGGGCTCCAGCCCCTCGATGCTGCCGCTGAACACCGCCTGCGCCGGGTCGCGGCCGTAGAAGCCAAACTTCAGTGTGGACGAGCCGGCATTCACGGCCAGCACCACGTCCTGGGCGGTGCTGCTGCTCATGGTGCCGCCGCCAGGGTGGCGCGTGACACCACGGCGGCCAGTGCCGCCGAGGCCACGCGCGACGCCGCACCATCGGCCCGGCTGGTCAGGGCGATGGGCACGCGTGCACCCAGCACCACGCCGCAGCTGGCGGCCCCGGCCAGGTATTCGAGCAATTTGGCGGCCACGTTGCCTGATTCCAGGTCGGGCAGCACCAGGATGTCGGCGTCGCCCGAAACGTCGGACACGATGCCTTTGATACGCGCCGCTTCGGCCGAGATGGCGTTGTCAAAGGCCAGCGGGCCGTCGAGGATGGCGCCGCTGATCTGCCCGCGCTGGGCCATCTTGCACAGGGCTGCGGCGTCGAGGGTGGAGGTGATTTTGGCGGTGACGGTTTCCACGGCAGACAGCAGCGCCACCTTCGGCACGGCCACCCCCAGCGCCTGCGCCAGGCCGATGGCGTTGCGCACGATGTCGGCTTTGTCGTCGAGGGTGGGCTGGATGTTGACGGCGGCGTCGGTCAGCAGCAGGGGTTTGGGGTAGGTCGGGATGTCGAAGCGGAACACATGCGACAGCCGCCGCCCGGTGCGCAGCGCCGGGGTGGCCAGCACGGCGGCCAGCAGCTCGTCGGTGTGCAGGCTGCCTTTCATGAGCATCTGCACCGCACCCTGGGCCGCCAGCTCGGCACCACGTGCCGCCGCCGCATGGCTGTGGGCCACCGGGTCGATGGTGATGCCTTGCAAGTCGAGTCCGGCCTGTTCTGCCACGGCGCGGATACGGGCCTCGGGGCCGATCAGTGTGGGCACGATCAGCCCGCGTGCTGCGGCATCAAGCGCGCCGCGCAGCGACTCGGCATCACACGGGTGCACCACGCCGCAGGCCATGGCCGGGCTGCCGCGGAAGGTGTCGATCCAGGCGTGCAGCCGGGCCTGCGGGTCCAGCAGGGGCGAGATGGGTGTGGTCGGTGGAGTGGTGTTGGTGTGCATGGCGTGTGGGGGAAGGGAGGGTTCAGCGTGTGGCGTGGTCGCCCGCATCCACATAAAGTGTTTGCCCGGTCATGCCCGATGCGGCAGGGCTGGCCAGGAAGGCGGTGAGTGCGCCAATCTCGTCGAGGGTGACCAGGCGGCCCAGCGGTGCGCGCGCTGCTGCGGCCTGCATGAGTTCGTCAAAGTCTTCCAGCCCCGACGCGGCGCGGGTGGGCACCGGGCCGGGCGACACGGCGTACACGCGGATCTTGCGCGGCCCCAGCTCCAGCGCCATGTAGCGCACCAGCGATTCGAGTGCCGCCTTGACCGGGCCCATCATTCCGTAGTGTTCCACCGCCTGCTGCGAGCCGAGGTAGGACATGGTGATGAGGCTGCCGCCCTCGGGCATCAGCGGTTCGCAGCTGCGGGCCAGCCGGGCGAAGGAGTGGCACGAGATTTCCATGGCACGGGCGAAACCTTCGGTCGAGCTGTCCACCACCCGGCCATGCAGGTCGGCCAGCGGCGCCCAGGCAATCGAGTGCACCACAAAGTCCAGCCCGCCCATTTGGGCGTGGGCGTTCTGCACCAGCGTGTCGAGTGCACCCTCGGCCTCCACGTTACACACCACCAGCGGCGATTCGAGTTGGTCGGCCAGAGGCTGCACGGCAGCACGCGCCTTGTCGTTGACGCAGGACAGCACCAGCTGTGCGCCCGCAGCGCGGGCTACGCGGGCGCAGCCGTAGGCAATGCTGTTGGCGTCGGCCAGGCCGAGGACGAGGCCGCGTTTGCCGTGCAGGCTGAACAGGGGATGGGTAGGTGTGTGCATGGTGGCAGCATCGTAAGCTGCCATGGCGCCGGCGTGAAGAATCGCGGTGGGTCGCTACGGGCTTCTTGACCCATATCAAGACGCCGCGTGGTGGGGCTTTCAGCCCTTTTCCACCGGCCGTGCCGGATCGCTGCACCATTCACTCCAGCTGCCTGCATACAGCGCCGCCTGGCCCAGGCCGGCAATTTCCATGGCGATGATGTTGGGCACGGCGCTGACACCACTGCCACACTGCAGCACCACGCTGGCCGGGTCGCGGCCACCGAGCAAGGCCTCGAATTCGGCACGCAACTGGGCGGCGGGTTTGAACTTGCCGTCGGCACCCAGGTTCTCGCCGAACGGGCGGTTCAGTGCGCCGGGGATGTGGCCAGCCACCGGGTCGAGTGGCTCGACTTCGCCCCGGTAACGGGGGGCGCCCCGGGCGTCGATGATGGTCTGGCCGGGCTGGCCCAGGCGGTCGAGCACGGTTTGGGTGACGACCAGCGTGCGTAATGCGGGTTGCAGCACAAAGTTGGACTGGAAGTGGCCCGGCTCTGCGCCGTTTGCCACCGCACCGCCTGCGGCCTGCCAGGCCTGCAGGCCGCCGTCGAGCACGGCCACCGTGTCCACACCGGCCCACTTGAGCATCCACCACAGGCGGCCGCAGTAGTTGGCCCCGTTGCGGTCGTACACCACGGCCTGCATGGTGTTGCTGAAGCCGACGCTGGACAGCCAGGCCGCAAACTTCTCGCGGCTGGGCAGCGGATGGCGACCGCCGGATGCGGGCACATCGGCTTCAACCGCCACCACCGTTCCGGTGGCACCGGGCGCACCGTGTTTTGCGCTCAGGGCGGTGTCGAGGTTGGCATACACCGCGCCGGGGATGTGGGCGTCCAGAAACATCTTTTCGCCTGCCGACGGGTGCACCAGGTCGAAGCTGCAGTCAAACACCATCAACGGCTGGCCGCTCTGTTGCAGGGCTTGCAGTTGTTCAACGGAGATCAGGGTCGTGTACATGGTCGTCCTTCAGATGTCAGTGTTCTTCGCCGGGCGCGTCTGGCGCAGCGCGGCCCCGCAGGATGGTGGCCACGATCCCGCTGCTGACGATCAGCGCCATCCCGAGCCAGCCCAGGGGCGGAATCACGTCACCAAACAGCACCACGCTGTAGATCGCGGCAAAAACGATACCTGAATACTGCAGGTTGGCCACCACCAGGGTGCCGCGCGGGGTGCGGGCGGTGGCGTAGGCGCGGGTCATACACAGCTGGCCGCCCGCTGCAAACATGCCTATGGGCAGCAGCCAGATGGCGGCCTGCCAGTTCCACGGTGACATGCCAATCAGCAGCATCAACACGCCACCCGCCACGGCGGAACCCACGGCGAAGTAGAAAACGGTGCGGGTTTCGGGCTCACCCAGCCTGGATAACGCAATGACCTGCATGTACGCAAATGCAGCCGTCAGTCCGGACATCAGGCCGATCAGCCCGGCGAACATCTGGTTGTCGTCCAGCGTGGGGCGCAGCATCATGACCACACCCGCAAACCCGGCCAGCACTGTCATCACCAGCGGCCCCTGGGCCAGCAGGCCGGGCCCACCGGTGTTGGGCCGCCACATGAGGAGCGTGCCGCCGATCAGGAAGGCCGCCACCCACACACTGCTCATGTAGTTGAGTGTCATGGCCGTGGCCAGTGGCAGGTGGGCAATGGCGTAGAACCAGGCGCCCAGCGACGTCACACCGATGGTGCTGCGCCACAGGTGCATGCCGGGGTACTTGGTGCCCAGCTTGACGCCGGTGGAGCGGGCCAGCACCCACAGGAACAACATGCCCAGCACACCCCGGTAGAACACCAGTTCGGCCGGGTTGAAATTGTTGGAGGCGTATTTGACGCAAACCCCCATGCTGGCAAACAAGAATGCCCCCAACACCATCCAGAGCGCCTGCATTATTGGTACACCCCCAGGCTTCGCTGCGCTCTCGCCAACCCCCTTGCAGGGGGCGACGCCAGTGGCCCGGCAAAGCCGGTTCCACGGCGTCTGCTGGAATGGGGTGTGCTTCTGCTGAGAGGGTATCCCATGGCTTGTAGTATTAATTTCTTCAGTGAAATAGGGCTCTAGCGCCCGATCTGCGTGCGCAAGCAGCTATCAAAATTGAAGCGACTTGGCGTCCATCACACCCCGGTACCACTCATGGAAGTGCTGCATGCCGTCTTCCATCGGGCTCTGGTAGGGGCCGACTTCGTTGTCGCCCCGGGCCATCAGCGCGCGGCGGCCGGCGTCCATCCGTTCACCGATCTCGTCGTCCTCGATGCAGGTTTCCATATAGGCGGCCTGCTGTGCTTCGACGAATTCGCGCTCGAACGCGACGATTTCTTCGGGGTAGTAGAACTCCACCATGTTCATGGTTTTGGTCGGGCTGATGGGGTGCAGCGTCGAGACGGTCAGCACATGGGGGTACCACTCCACCATGATGTGCGGGTAGTAGGTGAGCCAGATCGCGCCGTACTCGGGTGTTTCGCCATTGCGGTAGGCCAGCAGGGCCTCTTGCCAGCGTTTATAGGCGGGGCTGCCCGACTGTTCGAGTGCGTTGGCCACACCCACGGTCTGCACCGAATACTCGCGGCCAAACTCCCAGCGCAGGTCGTCGCAGGTGACGAATTGCCCCAAGCCGGGGTGGAACGGGCCGACGTGGTAGTCCTCCAGATAGACCTCGATGAAGGTCTTCCAGTTGTAGTTGCACTCGTGCATCTCCACGCGGTCGAACACATAACCGTCAAAGTCGAGCGCAGCGCGGGGGCCCATGTGGGCCAGGTCGGCGTTGATGTCGCGGCCGTTGTCTTCAAACAGCAGGCCGTTCCACTCGCGCAGTTGGTAGTTGTTCAGGTTCAGGCAGGGGTCTTGCGCAAAATGCGGCGCGCCCAGCAACTGGCCGCTCTGGCTGTATGTCCAGCGGTGCAGCGGGCACACGATGTTGCCACCCGCATGGCCAGGCGCCTGGGTGGTGAGTGAGCCACGGCCCTTGAGCATCACCGCCTGGCGGTGGCGGCATACGTTGGAGACCAACTCGACACCACCCTGGGTGTTGCGCACCAAAGCGCGGCCCTCACCCTCTTGCGGCAGTGCGTAGTAGTCGCCCGGGTGGGGCACGGAAAGCTGGTGCCCCACGTAGCGGGGCCCACCTTGAAAGATGGTTGCCAGTTCGCGCTGGAACAGCGCTTCGTCAAAGTAGCTTGAAACTGGTAGTTGGCTTGCGGCCTGCTGCAGTTGAAGACTTAAATCAGACATGGGTGACCTGACCAAGCTCCCCACAGGGAGGAAATTGCACAAAAAGGCTTGTGCACGGGGGAAAAAGAAAGCCGACACCGGGGTCGGCGTGTGTGGAATGGGATTGTACTGTGTAGGGTTATTCCCGCACACACCATGCGTGAATACGCGTCTGTTGCGGCTGGTGACAGATGATGGCCCCGCGACACCGCCTAAAATCAGCGGCTTTCCCTTCCCGCTCGCACCCCACGTCCCATGCCCAAAGCATCCCCGTCTTCCGCCCCACCCGCATCTGCCGCATTACCCGAGAGTTACGAAGCCGCGCTGCAAGAGCTGGAGCAGCTGGTGGGCCGGCTGGAGTCCGGCCAGATGCCACTGGACCAGTTGCTGAGCGGCTACCAGCGCGGTGCCGTGCTGTTGGAGTTTTGCCGGGCACGCCTGGCGGCGGTCGAGTCCCAGATCAAGGTGCTGGACGACGGTGTGTTGAAGCCCTGGGAGCAAACATGAACACAGCCGTCCCATTTGACCTGCGCAGCTGGAACACCGCCCGCCTGGCCGAGGTCGAGGCTGCACTGTCGCACTGGGTGGCCGAGGACGCGCCCGAACGCCTGAGCGACGCCATGCGTTACGCCGTGCTCGACGGCGGCAAACGCCTGCGCCCGCTGCTGGTGTTAGCGGCCTGTGAGGCTGTGGAGGGCAATGCCGAGGCCGCATTACGCGCCGCCTGTGCGGTCGAGCTGATCCACGCTTACTCGCTGGTGCACGACGACATGCCGTGTATGGACAACGACATCCTGCGTCGGGGCAAACCCACGGTGCATGTGAAGTTTGGCGAAGCCGGTGCGCTGCTGGCGGGCGACGCGCTGCAGGCGCTGGCCTTCGAGCTGCTGGCCCCCGAAGGTGACGCTGTGCCCGCCAGCATCCAGGCGAACCTGTGCCGCCTGCTCGCGCGGGCTGCCGGGCACGAAGGTATGGCCGGTGGCCAGGCCATCGACCTGGCCAGCGTCGGCCTGGCCTTGGACGAAGACGCTCTGCGCCGTATGCACCGCATGAAGACCGGCGCACTGCTGCAAGGCAGCGTCGAAATGGGTGCCGTGTGTGGTGCCCCGACGCCAGCGGTGCTCGACGCGCTGCGTGGCTACGGCGCGGCCCTGGGCTTGGCGTTCCAGGTGGTGGATGACATCCTCGACGTGACGCAGGACTCCGCCACGCTGGGCAAAACCGCAGGCAAAGACGCCGCACACGACAAACCGACCTATGTGTCGCTGCTGGGCCTGGAGCCGTCACGTGCCTATGCTGAAGCGCTGCTGGCGCAGGCGCTCGCCGCGCTGGATGCCAGCGGATTGCAGAACACCGACGCCCTGCGTGCGCTGGCAAAAATGGTGGTACAACGCTCCAGTTGATGGTCAAATCATGCTCTAGCGCCCGTCCATCGTGCGCAATTAGCTCCTAAAAAAATAGCAAATGCCCACATCCACACACTTGCCGGTCACCAGCCCCGACACCCGCTTCCCGCTGCTGCGCACCGTGAACAGCCCGGCCGATCTG
This sequence comes from Comamonadaceae bacterium AAW, assembly GCA_026314275.1. Taxonomy (GTDB): domain Bacteria; phylum Pseudomonadota; class Gammaproteobacteria; order Burkholderiales; family Burkholderiaceae_C; genus JAGOEY01. The sequence goes on along the minus strand of CP111109.1, from coordinate 989,398 downwards.
CGGCCCATGTCGCGGGACACGCTCAAGACACTGGCCCACGAGTTACGTGCCTATGTGATCGACAGCGTCTCCAAGACCGGCGGCCACCTCAGCTCCAACCTGGGCACGGTCGAGCTGACCGTGGCGCTGCACCATGTGTTCAACACGCCACACGACCGGCTGGTGTGGGACGTGGGCCACCAGACCTACCCGCACAAGATCCTGACCGGACGGCGCGACCGCATGTCCACGCTGCGCCAGTTTGGTGGCATCTCGGGTTTTCCGCAGCGGGCCGAGAGTGAATACGACACCTTTGGCACAGCCCATTCCAGCACGTCCATTTCGGCCGCACTGGGCATGGCCATGGCGGCCAAACAAAAGGGTGAAGACCGTTATTCCGTGGCCATCATCGGTGACGGGGCCATGAGTGCAGGTATGGCGTTCGAGGCGCTCAACAACGCCGGTGTGGAGCACGACGCCCGCCTGCTGGTGGTGCTGAACGACAACGACATGTCGATCAGCCCGCCCGTGGGGGCGCTCAACCGCTATCTGGCGCAGTTGATGAGCGGCCAGTTCTACGCCGCAGCCAAAAACGTCGGCAAAAGTGTGCTGAAAGCCGCGCCGCCCCTGTTCGAGCTGGCCAAACGTTTTGAGCAGCATGCCAAGGGGATGGTGGTGCCTGCCACACTGTTTGAGCAGTTTGGCTTCAACTACATCGGCCCCATCGACGGGCACGACCTCGACTCGCTGATCCCCACACTCGAAAACATCAAACACCTGACCGGCCCGCAGTTTCTGCATGTGGTCACCAAAAAAGGCCAGGGCTACAAACTGGCCGAAGCCGATCCGGTGGCTTACCACGGCCCGGGCAAGTTCGACCCGTCTGTGGGCTTGGTCAAACCCCCCACTGCACCCAAACAAACCTTCACCCAGGTGTTCGGCCAGTGGCTGTGCGACATGGCTGCGCAGGACAACCGCCTGGTTGGCATCACCCCCGCCATGCGTGAAGGCTCGGGTATGGTCGAGTTTCATAAACGCTTTCCCGGTCGGTACTACGACGTGGGTATTGCCGAGCAACACGCCGTCACTTTTGCCGCCGGGATGGCCTGTGAAGGACTGAAGCCCGTGGTGGCGATCTACTCCACCTTTCTGCAGCGCGGCTACGACCAGTTGATCCATGACGTGGCGCTGCAAAACCTGCCTGTGGTGTTTGCACTCGACCGCGCCGGGCTGGTCGGTGCCGACGGCGCAACCCATGCGGGTGCGTACGACATCCCGTTCCTGCGCTGTATCCCCAACATGGCCGTGGCCTGCCCCGCCGACGAGCAGGAGTGCCGCCAGCTGCTGACCACCGCATTCGCGCAGAACCACCCTGTGGCCGTGCGTTACCCCCGCGGTGCAGGTGCCGGTGTGGCCACCACACCCGACCTGCAGGGCCTGCCCTATGGCAAGGGCGAAGTGCGCCGCGAGGGCCAGAGTGGTATTGCCATCCTGGCCTTTGGCACGCTGCTGTACCCGGCGCTTGCGGCTGCCGAACAGCTCGACGCCACGGTGGTCAACATGCGCTGGGCCAAACCACTCGACACCACACTGCTGCTGGACATTGCCGCGCGCCACACCGCGGTGGTGACGGTGGAAGAGGGCGCCGTTATGGGCGGCGCAGGCAGCGCCGTGGCTGAGGCCCTGAACGCTGCGGGCGTGACCGTGCCGCTGCTGCATCTGGGCTTGGCCGACGAGTTCATCGAACACGGCGACCCGGCCCATTTGTTGTCCTTGCAGGGGCTGGATGCGGCAGGTATTACGCAATCGGTGGCTGCACGCTTTAAGAATGGGAGCACTTCATGACCACGGTCACCATCGGCAAAAAAATCGCTGTCGGCAACCATCTGCCTTTCGTCCTGTTTGGCGGCGTCAACGTGCTGGAGTCGCGCGACCTGGTGCTGCGCACGGCCGCAGAGTTTGTGCGCGTCACCCACAAGCTGGGCATTCCGTACGTTTTTAAAGGCAGCTACGACAAGGCCAACCGCTCTTCCATCCATTCGTACCGCGGCCCGGGCCTGGAAGAAGGTTTGAAGATTCTGGAGGCGGTTAAAGCCGAGTTTGGCGTGCCCGTTATCACCGACGTACATGAGCCCTGGCAGGCTGCGCCCGTGGCCGAGGTGGTCGATGTGCTGCAGCTGCCCGCGTTCCTGGCGCGGCAGACCGATCTGGTGGTGGCGCTGGCGCAGACAGGCCGCGTCATCAACATCAAGAAGCCCCAGTTCCTGAGCCCGTCGCAGGTGGCCCACATCGTCGAAAAGTTCAGGGAAGCGGGCAACGAACAGCTGATCCTGTGTGACCGGGGCACCTGCTTCGGCTACGACAACCTGGTGGTGGACATGCTGGGTTTTGGCGTGATGAAAAAAACCACCGGCAACCTGCCTGTGATCTTTGATGTCACCCATGCGCTGCAGCAGCGTGAAGCGGGTGCCGCAGCGTCCGGCGGACGGCGGGCCCAGGTGCTGGATCTGGCCCGTGCAGCCATGGCCGTGGGCATGGCAGGCTTGTTTCTCGAAGCACATCCCGACCCGGCACAGGCCAAATGTGACGGCCCCAGCGCCTTGCCGCTGGACCAGTTGGAGCCCTTCCTGGCACAGCTCAAGGCGGTGGACGACCTCGTCAAATCTTTTGCGCCTTTGCAGATCCGCGAATAGATCACAAACCGCCCGGTTTAGCGGGTTTTCTCCCTGCAGAAAAAGGTGTTACGCAGGGTAGGATGCGAGGGCGGTACCTTGTGCCGCCAGAGTCCTTTGGTGCGGGAAAACCCCCGCCGAAGGCGAAGGTGCCGATTCTTACAATTGGCACGCTTCACGAAGTGCTTGCGCCAACACCAGGGAGGCGCACAGTGATTCCACTTAATCAAATCGGAGAGAAATCCATGGATCGTCGTTCCCTTATCAAGAATGCTGGCATTGCCGGTGTGCTGGCCGCAGGTGTGGCACCCGCCGTGCATGCGCAGGCGGCAGTGCGCTGGCGCCTGGCATCGAGCTTCCCCAAGTCGCTGGACACCATCTATGGCGGCGCAGAAGTGTTCGCCAAGGCCGTCAAGGACATGTCGGGCGGCAAGTTTGAAATCTCGGTGCATGCCGGTGGCGAGCTGATGCCTCCGTTTGGTGTGGTGGACGGCGTGCAGAACGGCACCGTCGAGATGGCGCATACCGTGCCCTACTACTTTTACGGCAAGAACCCTGCGTTTGCGCTGGGCTCGGCAGTGCCGTTTGGCCTGAATGCCCGCCAGATGACTTCGTGGATGATGCACGGCAATGGCCGCAAGCTGATGAACGAGTTCTACTCCGGCTACGGTATGGTCAGCTTCGCTGGCGGCAACACCGGCACCCAGATGGGTGGCTGGTTCCGCAAGGAAGTGAAGACCATCGCTGACTTCAAGGGCCTGAAGATGCGCCTGGGCGGCGGTCTGATCGGTGACGTGATGACCAAGCTGGGCGCTGTGCCCCAGAGCATCCCTGGCGGCGAAATCTACCAGGCGCTGGAAAAAGGCACCATCGACGCGGCCGAGTGGGTCGGCCCGTACGACGACCAGAAGCTGGGCTTCAACAAGGTCGCGCCTTTCTACTACTACCCCGGCTGGTGGGAAGGTGGTCCGGAAGTGGACTTCTTCATCAACCAGAAGGCCATGGCCGCGCTGTCGCCCGAGAACCGCGCCATTGTCGAAGCTGCCGCAAGCCACGCACACGTTGACATGCTGGCCAAATACGATGCCCGCAACCCCGGTGCACTGAAGCAACTGGTGGCCGCCAAGACCAAGGTGCTGCCTTTCTCGCAAGGCATCCTGGACGCTTCGTTCAAGGCCTCCATGGAAGTCTTTGCCGAAAACGACGCCAAGAGCCCCGAGTGGAAGAAGATCTACGCCGATCTGCGCTCGTTCCAGCGCGATGCTGTGTTGTGGTTCCGTTTTGCCGAATCCGGCTTCGACACCTTCATGGCCAAACAAAAGCTGTAATTCACGGGGTTCTTACCCCACAGACCAAAGGCCCTTCGGGGCCTTTTTTCATGCCCGCAGCCTGGCGGAGGAGCCCCCCGGGGTCGGCGGGCGGGGCACCATGGAAAAAGCCGCCCGGCAGGTCATGCCGGGCGGCTTTCAGATAGATAAACCAGGGGGCACTGGTGCCCCGCAGGTTGGTTTACTTCTTCGGTTCGGTGGAGGTCATCGAATCCTGCATGGCCTTCATCGGGTCGTCTTCGGCCGCTGCAGCGGCGGCTGCCGCAGGGTCGGTCGGCTCGGCAGAAGGTTCTGTGCCCGGCATGTTGGCTTCCATCTCGATGCGGACCTTGTCGAGGTCATATACCTCCGTTTTGTCCAATCCGCTGGAGACGATGCCCGGGAACGCAATGATCAGGCCCACCATGATGATCTGGATCAGCACGAAAGGCACGGCGCCCCAGTAGATCTGCATCGTGGTCACGGGCTGGATCTGCTTCTTGGTCACACGGTCGGTGTATTCCTTGGCGGGGGCCACGCTGCGCAGGTAGAACAGCGCGAAGCCAAAAGGTGGGTGCATGAACGAGGTCTGCATGTTCACGGCCAGCAGCACCCCGAACCAGATCAGGTCGATGCCCAGCTTCTCGGCCACCGGGGCCAGCAGCGGCACCACGATGAAGGACAGCTCGAAGAAGTCCAGGAAGAACGCCAGGAAGAAGATCAGCACGTTCACCACAATCAGGAAGCCAAGCTGCCCGCCGGGCAAACCACTGAGCAGATGCTCCACCCAGCGCGGGCCATCCACACCCTGGAAGACCAGGCCAAAAATGGTCGAGCCGATCAGGATAAACACCACAAAACACGACAGCTTCATGGTGGTGTTGAGGGCCTGCTTCAGCAGTGGCATGTTCAGGCGACCCCGTGCCATGGCCATGATGAAGGCACCCAGTGCACCCATGGCACCGCCTTCGGTCGGTGTGGCGATGCCCAGGAAGATGGTGCCCAGCACCAGGAAGATCAGCAGCAGCGGCGGAATCAGCACAAAGGTGACACGCTCTGCCATGCGCGAGAGCAGGCCCAGGCGGGTGACCTTGTTGATCAGCGCGATGATAAAAGCCAGCAGCACGCCGACACACATGGCCACCACGATGGTTTCATCCAGCGCCACCTTCTCGACAAGCTCACCTTCCCACCACGTGTGCACGGCAGCCATATTGCGGCCGATATAGATGGCCAGGGCGCTCGAAATGATGGTCAGGATGATGAGTGATGGCAACCCGCTGCTGCCGTCCTTCTCGCGGAAGATGCGCGCTTCCGTAGGCAGTGCAGGCACCCATTGGGGTTTGATAAAGGCCAGCAACACCACATAGAGGACATAGAAGCCGGTCAGGATGAAGCCTGGCACAAATGCGCCCTTGTACATGTCGCCCACACTGCGGCCCAGTTGGTCGGCCAGAATGATCAGCACCAGAGACGGCGGGATGATCTGTGCCAGCGTGCCGGACGCCGCAATCACACCCGAGGCAAGCCGCCGGTCATAGCCATAACGCAGCATGATGGGCAGCGAGATCAGGCCCATGGAGATGACCGAAGCCGCCACCACACCGGTGGTGGCCGCCAGCAGCGCACCCACCAGAATCACGGCAATGGCCAGTCCACCACGCAGCGGGCCAAACAGCTGGCCGATGGTGTCGAGCAAGTCCTCGGCCATACCACTGCGCTCCAATATGAGCCCCATCAGCGTGAAGAACGGAATGGCCAGCAGCGTGTCGTTCTGCATGATGCCGAAGATACGCAACGGCAGCGCCTGCATCAGCGCTTCGGGCAGCAGACCGAGCTGGATACCGATGAAGCCAAAGAAGAGGCCGCAGGCCCCGAGACTGAAGGCGACTGGAAAGCCGACCAACAGGAAGACGATCAGCCCCGCAAACATGATGGGGGCGAAATTGGCGATGAGAAATTCCATGGTGGTCTCCGGGTCAGCCTGCTTGTTGGGCCTTGGCCTTGGCTTCGGCCAGACGGAGGATGGATTCAGCCAGCTCTTCTTCGGCCGATTTCTCGTCGCGTTTGATGGCGGGGTCTTCGATCAGGCCTTGCAGGAATGCAAAACGTTTGATCAGCTCGGACCAGCCCTGCAGCATCAGCAATGTGAAGCCAATCGGCATCAATGCATACACCGGCCAGCGGATCAGGCCACCGGCGTTGTTCGACATTTCGCCGGAGTGGTAACCCTTGAGGAAGAAAGGCATGCTGTACCAGAGCACGGCCAGACAAACGGGCGTCAGGAAGAAGGTGAAGCCGATGATGTCGATCCAGATCTGCTTGGGTCTGGAAAATTTGCTGTAAATCACGTCGATCTTGACGTGTTCGTTGTTCAGCAGGGTGTAGCCCGCCGCCAGCAGGAAAGCGGCGGCAAACAGGTACCACTGCACTTCCAGGAACGCGTTCGAGCTGAAGTTAAATATCTTGCGCACCAGCGCGTTCACGCCGCTGATGACGGTGGAGGCCAGGATCAGCCAGATCGCATATTTGCCGATCTGGCGGTTCAGCCAGTCCACGGCATTGGAAAATTTCAAAAGGACACGCATTTCATCTCCATAACAAATTGCCGGTGGGCACGAAAACACCCGGCAAACCAGATCGTGTCGGTGTGCCGGTGCTTGTGAGCAGGGTGGATTTTAGGGGCGACTATATAAGTAAACTGACAGCGCTCAGAGCGGTGTAATCCCGTAGCGGGTGCCACACCTGCCGCCGTGTATCAGAATGGCACTGCCATGCCCTCTACCAGCCCACTTCTTGCCCCCGACTCCATCGACTCCCCCGCCATGCGTGCTGCAGGGCGTGATCTGCTGTCGCTGGCGCTGATGGATGCGCGCAACCACACGCTGCAGCTGCTGACGCAGCACGAAAGCGCGGCGCAGCAGGGCGGCCTGAGTGACGACATGGCGGAGCTGCCGCGCCAGACCCCCGTGCCGTCGGCACCGCCGCTGTGGCTGGCCGGGTATGCGGGCTGGTTTGCCGAGCACTGGATTGGCCGCAACACCCAGCGCGCGCTGGGCCCCGCCTGCCCACAGAACCCGACCCGCCTGGCGTCGATCCAGCCGCAGGCCGATGCCTGGTGGAACCCGCTGCTGCAAAACGGCGCCACGGGGAGTGATTTGGTTGACCTGGCCGAGCCGCCCGACACGGTGGACACCCGCAGTTTCCTGCTGGAGACGCTGGAGAGCACGCTGGAGTTGCTGGAGAAAACCCCCGAGGACGACGCCTCGCTGTATTTCTACCGCCTGGCCCTGTTCCACGAAGACCTGTGTGGCGAGGCGCTGGTGGTGCAGGCGCAAACCCAGGGCCTGGCGCTGGTGATTGACCTGCCGGGTGTGGCCTCCGCCAGCGACCCGGTGCGCCTGCCCGCCCTGCACTGGACACTGGGCATGCCCAGCGGTGGTTTTGCCTTTGACGTGGAACAAGGCCATGCCAGCCAGGCGGTGCCCGAGTTTGAGATTGACGCCCAGCCGGTGACCTGGGGGCAGTTTGTCGAGTTTGTGGCCGACGGCGGGTATGACAACGCCGCGTTCTGGCGGCCCGACGGCTGGGCCTGGCTGCAGCAGATGGCGCAGGGGCCGGGCCGGCGGGCACCGCGCCATGTGGAGCGTATTGGTGTGACCAGCGGGGCCGTGATGCAGACCCGGTTTGGCGTCCCCACCCGTATGGCCGCGCGCCAGATCGCCATGCACCTGACCTGGTGGGAGGCCGACGCCTGGTGCCGCTGGGCCGGGCGCAGGCTGCCGACCGAGATCGAATGGGAAATCGCCGCCCATCGGGGGGCGCGCCAGGGCTTTCGCTGGGGCAATGTGCACGAGTGGGTGGCCAACTCTCTGCATCCGTGGGACGGTTTCCAGGCGGGGCCCTGGGCCGACTATTCTGGCCCGTTTATCGGCACTGCGCGGGTGCTGCGCGGGGCCTCGTTTGCCACCCGTGCACGGATGAAACACCCGCGTTTCCGGGGTTTTGCATTGCCCGAGTGGGACGAAGGTTTTGTCGGCTTCCGGTCTTGTGCGCTGTAACTCTGTCTTTGTATGAATACCCTACTGAATATTGATCTGCCCATCATCCAGGCCCCCATGGCCGGGGTGCAAGCCAGTGCGCTGGCCGTGGCCGTGAGCAACGCGGGCGGCCTGGGCTCGCTGCCAGCGGCCATGCTCACGCTGGACAGCTTGCGCAGCGAGCTGCAGGCTATTTCTGCGCAGACCACACGCCCCTACAACATCAACTTCTTCTGCCACACACCGCCGGTGCCCGATGCGCAGCGCGACACCACCTGGCACGCTGCACTTTCACCGTACTACGACGCCTTCGGGCTCGACATGGGGGCGATTGCAGCGGGGCCGGGGCGTGCGCCGTTCAGCGCCGAGGTGGCCGATGTGGTGGAGCCGTTCCGCCCGCCCGTGGTGAGTTTTCATTTCGGCCTGCCGCCGGCCGATCTGCTGGCGCGTGTCAAAAGCTGGGGCTCTAAAGTGCTGGCCAGCGCCACCACGGTGGACGAGGCGCGCTGGCTGCAGGCACACGGTGCGGACGCGGTGATTGCCCAGGGGCTGGAGGCGGGCGGACACCGGGGGCACTTTTTGTCGGACGACCTGAGCGCGCAAATGGGAACCTTTGCGTTGCTGCCGCAGATCGTGCAGGCGGTGGATGTGCCCGTGATCGCGGCGGGCGGTATTGCCGATGCAGCCGGGGTGTCCGCCGCGCTGGCGCTGGGTGCTGCGGCGGCGCAGGTGGGCACCGCCTATCTGTTGTGCCCTGAGGCCACCACCAGCGCCATCCACCGCGCTGCCCTGCAGAGTGAAGCTGCACGCCACACAGCGCTGACCCGGCTGTTCACCGGCCGCCCGGCCCGGGGCATCGTGAACCGGGTGATGCGTGAGCTGGGGCCGCTGAGCCCGGTGGCCCCGGCCTTCCCGCTGGCCACCGCTGCCATCGCGCCGCTGCGCGCGCATGCCGAGCGGCTGGGCAGTGGCGACTTTTCGCCGCTGTGGGCGGGGCAGAACACCAGCGGTTGCCGCGCCATCGGGGCGGCGGAGCTCACCCGCCAACTGGCCGGGTTGTAATTCGTTTAACTGAATTTGCTCTCAAAAAGGTAGCTGTTTGCGCCCGTGGATAGGGCGCTAGAGCTACTTTTTGCTTAAAAAATGCCACCAGGGTAGCAGCCGGTGGAGTGCCTGCACCTCACCACTGTCCGCCGCCGCATACCCCGGCAGCGTGCCCAGTAGGTGTTGCCAGGTGGGGTTGCGCAGCACCTGCAGCAGGGCCTGCGTGGCGGGTTGCTCCAGCGTGGACTTGAGGCACACCAGGTGGTACCGCTCCTGCACCAGCGGCACAAAGTCGAGCTGGTGGCTGTGGGCTGCGGACGCCAGCCCCAGGCCCGCATCGGCCTGGCCCGCAGCCACGGCATGGGCCACCGCCGCGTGGGAGGGTTCGGTGCTGTCATACCCGCTGATGGCCGTGGGGGCGATTTCTGCCTGCGCCAGCAGCTCGTCCAGCAGCACCCGGGTGCCCGTGCCCAGGGGCCGGTTCACAAAGCGGGCCCCCTTGCGTGGGATGTCGGCCAGCGAGACCAGCCCCAGCGGGTTGCCGCGCGCCACGATCAGCCCCTGGCTGCGCCGGGCGAAACCGATGATCTTGTGTTGCCCGGGCTTGAGCAGCGGCTGGTAGGTGCGCTGCGCCAGCGAACCTTTGGTTGGGTACTCCAACGTGTGGAAACCCGCCATGGTGCAGCGCCCCTGGTTCAGCGCGCTGATGGCGTCCACGCTGCCGGTGAACTGGATGTCCAGCTGCAGCCCGGTGGTGGCGGTGTGGGCCCGCAGCTGGGCCAGCGCGTCGTCGTGGCTGGCGTGGAAACTCAGCACATGGGTGCTGTCGTCAAACGCCATGGCAAAGACGCGCTCCAGGTCGGCGTGTAACGACGCAATCTGCGCACTCAGCCGCGCCTGCGCCTGGCGCTCGGCCCACAGCAGCTTGTCGCCAAACTCCGAGAGGCGCGCCGCCTGGCCTTTTTCCCACAGGATGAGTGGCCGCTCCAGCGTGACCTCCCAGCGCTTGAGCTCACCCCATACGTGGCGGTACGACAAATCCAGCGCCCGTGCCGCGCCCGAGATGGAACCCTGCTCGCGCACCGCATGCAGCAGGTCCATCAGCGGGTTGCGGATAGGCGCGGGTGCGTTGCGGTGGGGTGCGAGGGAGTAGGAGAGTTCGACTTTGTGCAAGGTGATGGGTCGCAGTACGTGGCCGGGGGATTATCACCAAGGCATTGGCGCGGGTGGGCGAATTACGCTAGTGTTCGGTCTGTTTTGTTTTTCCAACCCAACCCTTTGAACCAAGGATACTGCCATGCTGAACCGCGACCAGAAACAGGATTTCGACGCTTTGCTGCCCGGCACTTCCAGCGAGGCAGGGGCCAGCCGCCGCACCGCTTTGAAGGTCGCGCTGGGTGTGGGTTACGCCGCAGCGGCCATGCCGATCATGGCGCAGACAGCCATCAAAACCCCGGCCGACGGCCTGCGCACCGGCCAGACCACGTTCGAGGTCAACGGTTTCAAAGTGCCCGCGATTTACGCCGCACCCGCAGGCAAGACCAACCTGCCCATCGTCTTGGTGGTGCAGGAGATTTTTGGGGTGCACGAATACATCGCCGACACCACCCGCCGCTTTGCCAAGGCCGGTTACCTGGCCATTGCGCCCGACCTGTATGCCCGCCAGGGTGACCCCAGCAAGTACACCGAGATCGCCAAGCTGCAGGCCGAAGTGGTCTCCAAAGTGCCCGACGCACAGGTGATAGCCGACCTCGACGGTGCCGTGAAGTGGGCGCGTGCCAACGGCGGCAACACCAAAAAAGTGGGCATCACTGGCTTCTGCTGGGGCGGCCGTATCACCTGGCTGTACGCCGAGCAAAGCCCCAACGTGGGTGCCGGTGTGGCCTGGTATGGCCGCCTAGTAGGCAACGCCTCCGCGCTGACGCCCAAACACCCGGTGGACCTGGCTGCCAGCCTGAAGGCCCCCGTGCTCGGCCTGTACGGCGGGCAGGACGGTGGTATCCCACTCACCACCGTGAACCAGATGAAGGACGCACTGGCCGAGGCCGGTGCCAAAGGCAACAAAGCGGCGAAGGCGTCCGAGTTCGTGGTGTACCCCGCAGCGCCCCACGCCTTCCACGCCGACTACCGCCCCAGCTACCGCAAGGACGCGGCAGAGGATGGCTGGGCACGTGCGCTGGAGTGGTTCAAATTACACGGCGTGAAGTAGGCAAACCACTCCATCCCGCAGGCTGAGGCGCGCGCAGCCTTTCAAGCAGACACCGCGGAACTGGCTTTGCCAGGCCGCTGGTGGAGCCCCCTGCAAGGGGGTTGGCGAGAGCGCAGCGAAGCCTGGGGGAGTGTCACTTGACCGAGCAGGTGTTCCAGCCCAGCAGCGAGTAGGGCGGGCACCAGCCGACCAGACCTGTGAGCAGCGGCACGACGCCGATGTAGCCCCACCAGCCCACGGTGCCGGTGGCCGCCAGGCCGATCAGCACCAGGCCGAGCACGATGCGCAGGGTGCGGTCGATGCCGCCAACGTTCTTTTTCATGGTGATCTCCAGGTTGTGAAAAAAGCGTGTCTGGTGTGGGCTCAGCCCAGCACATTCAGTGGAATCTTGAGGTAGGTCTGGCCGTTGTCTTCCGGCGGTGGCAGCTGGCCCGCTCGCACGTTGATCTGGATCGACGGGATGATCAGCGTGGGCATCTCCAGCGTGGCGTCGCGCGCGGTGCGCATGGCGACGAATGCTTCTTCGGTGGTGCCGTCTTTAACATGGATGTTGTGTGCCTTTTGTGCAGCCACGGTGGTCAACCATGCGGGGGCGCGGTTGTTAGGCGGGTAGTCGTGGCACACATACATCTGTGTGTCGGGCGGCAAGGCCAGCAGACGCTGCACCGACTGGTACAGCGTGTGCGCATTGCCACCGGGAAAGTCGGCCCGCGCCGTGCCCACATCGGGCATAAACAAGGTGTCGCCCACAAACACAGTGTTGCCCACCAGGTAGGCCATGTCGGCCGGGGTGTGGCCGGGCACCAGCAGGGCGGTTGCCTGCAGGCTGCCGATGTGGAAGGTTTCACCGTCCTGGAACAGATGGTCAAACTGGCTGCCGTCCGGCACAAAGCCGGGCTCCAAGTTGAAGATTTTCTGGAACGTGGCCTGCACGGTGCGGATACGCTCACCAATCGCAATACGCCCGCCCAGGTGCTGCTTCAGGTACACCGCCGCCGACAGGTGGTCGGCGTGGGCGTGGGTCTCCAGAATCCAGTCCACCACCAGGCCGCTGGTCTGCACATAGTCCCGCACCTGATCGGCAGAATGGGTGCGGGTGCGCCCGGACTTGAAGTCGTAGTCCAGCACCGGGTCGATGATGGCGCAGCGGCCTGTGGTGGGGTCTGCCAGCACATAGGTGACCGTCCAGGTGTGGGGGTCGAAGAACGCTTGCACCGTCATCACGCAGCCTTTTCAGTTTATTGATTTAAATTATATAATTCAGTAAAGTGTTGTCAATCCTTTTTCTTTTTCCCCATGTCCGATACCCATTCCGTCATTGATCCTGCGCTGCTGCGTGTGGCTGCCACACAGGCTGTGGGCGTGCTGAAACTGCTGGCCAACGAAGACCGCCTGCTGCTGCTGTGCCAGCTCTCGCAGGGTGAGCTGTGTGTGAGTGACCTGGAGGCGCAGCTGGGCATCCGCCAGCCCACGCTGTCGCAGCAGCTCGGGGTCTTGCGCACCCAGGGCCTGGTGGCCACACGCCGCGACGGCAAAAACATCTACTACAGCGTGGCCAACGCCGAGGTGCTGGAAATCCTGGGCCTGTTGTACCGCCTGTATTGCCCCCAACCCGATACAGGAGCCAACACATGACGATTGACTGGAACAACTTCACGCCCTGGTCTTCCTTGCTGGGCGGTGCACTCATTGGCGCGGCAGCGGCCCTTTTTATCGTGTTCAACGGCCGCATCGCGGGCATCAGCGGGGTGCTGGGCGGGCTGCTGCGGCCAGCGTCTCTTGCCTTCGGTGACGCGGGCTGGCGCGTTGCATTTGTGCTCGGTTTGCTGGTGGCGCCGCTGGTGTACCTGCTGTTTGCTGCGTGGCCCGCGGTGCAGGTGGACGCGTCGTATGGCGCGCTGGTGCTGGCCGGGCTGCTGGTGGGTGTGGGCACACGTTACGGCGCGGGCTGCACCAGCGGCCACGGGGTGTGTGGCATCTCGCGGCTGTCGCCGCGTTCACTGGTGGCCACGGCCTGTTTTATGGCCGCCGGGTTTGCCACGGTGTACGCCGTGCGCCATCTTTTTACCGTGTAAGGAGCCGCACCATGCTGCTTGTGATGTCTTTTGTGGTGGGCCTGGTCTTTGGGCTGGGGCTGATCTTGTCCGGCATGGCCAACCCGGCCAAGGTGCTGGGGTTTCTGGACCTGGCCGGGCCGTGGGACCCGTCGCTCGCGCTGGTGATGGGCGGGGCCATCGCCGTGGCGGCCCCGGCCTTCGTGTGGGCACGCAAGCGGCGGGTGTCGCTGCTGGGTGCTCCCATGCAGTTGCCCACCGCCACCCGGCTTGACCGGCGGCTGGTGCTGGGCAGCCTGCTGTTTGGCGCGGGCTGGGGTGTCGCCGGGTTCTGCCCCGGGCCGGCGCTGGTGGCGCTGGGTATGGGTGTGCCGCAGGCCTATGTGTTTGTGCTGGCCATGCTGGTGGGCATGGGGCTGTTTGAGGCCATCGAACGCTGGCAGGCCACCACCCGTTTGCCGTGAGCCCCCTGTCTGCCATGAACACATCCATCGCCTGGTGGGCGGCGCTGGTGACCGCTGCCATTCCTTTGCTGTATGAGCTGGTGCTGTGGTGGGCGCAGCGCCAGCGGCCCGGGCAGGTGGCGCGCACCGCCCATGCGCATTTGCGCACGGAATGGTTCAGCGCCGTCTCTGCCATGCCGGGCTCTGAGTTGCTGGCGGTGCAAACGCTGCGCAACTCGCTGATGTCGGCCACCATGATCGCCTCCACCGCCGCGATCGGGCTGATGGGGGTGGCCTCGCTGGTGGCCACGTCGCTGCAGCCACCGCTGCAGGCGGGCAGCCTCTTGTTACACGCCACGCCCCGGCTGGTGATGGAGCTGCTGCTGCTGGCCACCCTGTTTGCCTCGCTGGTGTATTCGGTGATGGCGGTGCGTTACTACAACCACGTGGGCTTCATCGTGTCCATGCCCGTCGGCTCGGCGCAGCGCGGCTTGTGGGCCGCGTCGGGGGCGGTGTATCTGCAGCGTGCGGGCCTGCTTTACGGCTGGGGGCTGCGGCACTTGGTGCTGGTGGCGCCCATGCTGGGTTTTATCGTGCATCCGCTGGCCGGGCCTGTGGCAGCGGTGATGGTGGTGGTGGCTTTGTGGGGGTTTGACAGGCTGGCGCCCGCACGGTGACGGAAAAATGCTATTAAAAATATAGCTATCAGCGCACGTATGACAGGCGCTAGAGGCTAATTTTGTTCTGATTTATTGCCGATCCAGGCCCCTGCAGCAGCTGCGCCTAAGCCTGCACCTCTACCCGGTTGCGCCCGCGCTTCTTGGCGAGGTACATGGCCTCGTCCGCCCGCTGCATCACGGCCTCGGCCGACTCTTCGCCGGTGGAGAGCGTGACACCAATACTCACCGTCACCAGCATGTTGCGCTGGTCAATCTGCAGGGGCTCGGCCTGCACCTGCACCCGCAGGCGTTCGGCCACCTTGGCGGCACCCGCGCTATCGGTGGCGGGCAGAAAAATGGCGAATTCTTCGCCGCCCTGGCGGCCCAGCACATCCTCGCGGCGCAGGCACTGCTCGGCCCGCCGCACGAAGTGGCGCAGCGCATCGTCCCCACTCTGGTGGCCCCAGGTGTCGTTGATCTTCTTGAAATGGTCCAGGTCCACCACCAGTACCGCCAGCGGGGCCTGTGTGCGCTGGGCACGGCTCAGGCCCTTGTCCAGCAGCGTGAGAAAGGCCCTGCGGTTGAACACCCCGGTCAGCGGGTCTGCATCGGCCAGGTGGCGCAGCCCGCTGGTCACAAACTCATTGGCCAGCATCAGCACCCCAAACGCCATCAGCAGCAGCGCCACCGTGGCCTCCAGCAGCACCCACTGCGGCAGCTGCTCCAGCAGGCTGCTCTGCGAAGCCAGGCGAAAAACCACGGGGCGCACCAGCACCCACGCCCCATGAAACCCCATCACCCCCGCCAGCAGGTAACGCATCGGCACCCGCCGAAACCCACCATCGGCAAGGGTGTGCGCGGCCAGCAAAAAGCACGTGCCCGAGAACAGCCCCGCCAGCAAAAACCGTGCGTTGGCATGGGGCAGCACCACCGTCAAATACACCGACGCCGCCATCAGCGCCCCCACGGCGGCCCCCGCGTACCAGTGGGCCGGCGCGGGCCGCCCCATGTAGGCACGGCTTCCCAGCCAGGCCAGGTAAGCGGTCAGCGCACTGGTCGCTTGCACCAGCACCACCGACAGCACCTCGGGGATATGGTCACGCACCAACAGCGTGAAAGAAAACACCGCCGCAAAAAAGAACGACAGGGCCCACAGCCGCAGCCCCGGAATGTTGCGGTTGAAGTGCCAAACGGTGGACACCACGGCCGTCACTATCCCCAGCAAAAGGGTCGCAAGAATGACGAGGGTGGGGTTGTGCACAGTGACGGTGGTGGAGGGGGCTGCTTCAGCAGCGTTCACGGGACAAGGTGGCACACGCGAGAGGTGTGTCCGGTGCACTTTAACTGATTCTGGTTACAAAGTCTCACGGGTTAGATGGGGGTTGGTGGTGTCGGGGTTTTTGCTATTTATTTAGTAGCTTCTTGCGAACATCCAGAAAGCGCCAGAGGCCATTTTGATGCTTCATTTAATCCGCTGGCGCCGCCACCACGGTTGCGTGCTTCGCCAGTCCTGCAGTGATGGGCGCAGATGGAGGTCCCGCCATGGAGCGTTTTCTCCCGTGTTGCAGCCGACGCTCCTTGCACCGCGCATGCACCTTAGGGAGGCTCTGCAAGCGAACGCATCAGGCTTGGAAGTCGATTTTTTGCGCGCGCCAGCTCTCTGCCAGAAAGCACCCATTTCTCGCAGTCCGTGAGGCGTTCAACGGCCAGGTCCACAAATGCCCGGGCGCGAGCGGGTTGTGATTGCCGGCTGCCAAAGTACACGAAGTAGCTGGCGATGTCAGACATGTGGTCCAACAGAATCGGCACCAGCTGGCCAGAGCGTATGTACGGCGCAGCCGTGGCACCCGCCAGCTGCCCCAGCACTTTGCCCGACAGCACCGCGTGGAGCTCCAGTGTTTCATCGTTGCTGACGATGGTGGGCGCCACGGGCTGTTCGACCCTTTGGCCGTCCAGCTGCAAATGCCACGGGGCGAGTTTTCCGGTGCCGGGGTGCCTGAACACGCTGCAGCGGTGGGCAGACAAAGCCGCCAGAGAGTCTGGCACCCCGTAACGTTTGAAATACGCGGGCGCGCCACACACCAGCATCTGCAGTGGAAACAGCTTGCGTGCAATCACGCCTTCGTGGGGCGACGCGCCCAGGTGAAAACCCACGTCGATCCGGTCTTCCACCCAGTTACCCACACGGTCCTCCAGCAGCACATCGGGCTGGATGCCTGGATATCGCTCGCAGAATTCTTCGATGACGGGCCACAGGATGGGCTGGAAGGTGGTGCGGGGGCCTGCAATACGCAGCGGCCCCGCAATCTCATCCTTGGTGGTCTGGGCCTTTTTGAGCGCGCGCTGCACGCCCAGGAGTGCGGGCTGGACATCTTCCAGCAGCCGCTGTCCTGCATCCGTCAAGGACATGACCCGTGTGGTGCGGTGGAACAGGCGGGTTTCCAGGTGCTTTTCCAGCTGGGCCAAAGCCTTGCTCGCTGCCTGGGGGCTGATGTCCAGCGCCAGTGCGGCTTTGCGCAGGCTGCCCAGCTCTGCTGCCTTGATGAAGGTGGAGACGGAACGCAGTTCGTTGATGGCCATGCAGAGCCTCCTTTTTGCGCCTGATTATCCCTTTTTAGATGCCAATGAAACAAATGATTTGCAGCTATTCAGATGCGGGTTGCAAACCTAAAGTCAGGGCCATACGAACTGCACAGGGCCACGATGGACACGGTAACTTTGAAAGCAACTTTGAATAACGGCGTCGAGATGCCGATGCTGGGATTCGGTGTTTTCCAGATACCGGATGCGCAGGAGTGCACGCGCTGCGTGGTGGACGCTATCCAGTCCGGTTATCGCCTCATCGACACCGCTGCCTCGTACACCAACGAAGCGGCGGTCGGCGCTGGCATCCGCGCGAGCGGTGTGGCCCGCGCAGACCTGTTTGTCACGACCAAGCTGTGGGTGCAGGACACGGGTTACGAGCGCACCCAGCAGGCCATCGACAAGTCGCTGGCGCGCCTGCAACTGGACTACCTGGACCTGTACCTGATTCACCAGCCCTACGCAGACGTCCACGGATCCTGGCGCGCCATGGAAGACGCGTACCGCGCAGGCAAGCTGCGCGCCATTGGTGTCAGCAACTTCCATCCGGACCGGCTGATGGACATCAAGGCCTTCAACGACATTGCGCCGGCCGTGAACCAGGTGGAAGTCAACCCTTTCCAGCAGCAGTTGGAGAGTGCGGCGTTCATGCAGGAAGAGGGCGTGCAGGCCCAGGCGTGGGCCCCGTTTGCGGAGGGCCGCAACAACCTGTTCCACAACGAAGTGCTCAGCGCCATCGGTGAACGCCATGGCAAGTCGGTGGGGCAGGTGGTGCTGCGCTGGCTGGTGCAGCGCGGCATTGGCGCGCTTGCCAAGTCGGTGCGCAAAGAGCGCATGGCAGAAAACCTGGCCGTTTTCGACTTCCAGCTGGACGAGGCGGATATGGCCCGCATCACGGCGCTGGACACCCAGACCAGCAGTTTCTTTTCGCATCGCGACCCAGCCATGGTCCGGTGGATGGCCGAACGTCGGCTGGATATCTGAAGAGGCAATCGCACCATGCATAAATCATTTTTCTTTGGCTTGACCCTGTGCGCCGTCGCTTCCTTTTCCAGCGCAGCCGACCAAACTGTCCGACCGGCTGCATCAGCAGCACCCGGCCAGCACATCACACGCGCTGGCGAACAAGCGGCCACCTTCGGGTCGACCGATTACTTCACCGGGCGGGTGTGGGTCACCCCCTTGTTTGCCCCCAACGAGAGCAACCATGCGTCGGGTGCGTATGTGACGTTTGAGCCCGGTGCGCGCTCGGCATGGCACACGCACCCCGCCGGGCAGCGGCTGGTAGTGACATCCGGCATCGGGCTGACGCAGGAATGGGGCAAGCCCGTGCAAGTGCTGCGCGAAGGTGATGTGGTGTGGTGCCCGCCCGATGTCAAACACTGGCACGGCGCTGCACCGAACGCAGCCATGACCCACCTGGCGGTAGGGCGCTCGGTGGATGGCAAATCTGTGACCTGGATGGAGAAAGTGACCGATGAACAATACAAAGCCCGCTAAGCCGCGCAGTGTCCGGGCCACAGCCGTTGCCATGTTGCTGGGCTTGGGCCTGGTGAACGCACCCGCGCACGCCGCCCCGAACACCCCGCAACCATCCGCCGACGCCGCACAAACCCGCTCCGAGGCGCTTTCCGCCAAGCAGCAGGCCATCCCGCTGATGGCGTCCTTCATGGCGGCGAGCGACATGCCCCGGCTCAACGCCGCCTTGAATAAGGGCCTGGACGCGGGCCTGACCATCAGCGAAGCCAGGGAAGTACTGGTACAGCTCTACGCGTATGTGGGCTTCCCCAAGAGCCTCAACGCTTTGGGTGAGTTGTTGAAGGTGGTGGACGCGCGCAAACAGCGCGGCATCCAGGATGCGCCGGGGCGCGAGCCCAGCCGCCCCATTCCAACGGGTGATGCACTGGTCGCGGCGGGGCGGGCCAACCAGACCCAAATTTCGGGCACCCCCGTTCAAGGCCCGGTGTTCGACTTTGCACCCGTCATCAACCAGTACCTGCAAGCCCATCTGTTTGGCGACATCTTCGAGCGCGACAACCTCGACTGGCAAAGCCGCGAATTGGCCACCGTCGGTGCGCTGGCCGCCACGCCGGGCGTGGAGGCCCAACTGCGCTCGCACATGGCCGCCAGCATGCGTGTGGGTTTGACGGCGGCGCAGCTGCACCAGTTGACGCAGGTGCTGGCCGAGCGCGGCGATGCGCAGGCAGCACAACGTGCCAGCGAAGCACTGAAACAGGCGCTTGCAGCCCGGAAATAAAGCGTTGGCAGGTGACCGGCGAAACGAACGGTACCGCCATTTTTCATACCAAAGGAGTTAGTGATGACCCACGCAAAAGTGAATTCAGAACGGCGCAAATTCTTCAGCACATCCATGGTGGCCGCATCGGGTGCAGCCGCTGCCAGTGCGGGGCTGCTGGGATGTGCCACTGCACAGACCCCCGCAGGGGCGGCGCATTTCGCACAAGCCGCGCCGGGCCATATCAGTGCCCGCCGCAAACTGGGAACGCTGGAGGTGTCCAGTGTGGGCCTGGGTGTGCAGAACATGGCCCGCACCTACCAGACCACCATCCCCTCACGGCCCGAGATGGTCAACATCATCCGCGCGGCTTATGAACGGGGCGTCACGTTTTTTGACACTGCCGAAGCCTACGGCCCGCATGAGTGCGAGCGGATTCTGGGCGAGGCCATCACACCATTCCGCAACAAGGTGGTGATCACCAGCAAGTTCGGCTGGAACATCGACCTGCAAACCGGCGCGCGTGGCCCGGGCCTCATCAGCCGCCCGGCCCATATCAAGCTGGCCGTGGAAGGCATGCTCAAGCGCCTGCGCACCGACCGCATTGATCTGCTCTACCAGCACCGGGTTGATCCCCAGGTGCCGATCGAGGATGTGGCCGGTGCCATCAAAGACCTGAAAGCGCAAGGCAAGGTGCTGCATTGGGGCCTGTCCGAAATGGGTTTACAAACCCTGCGCCGGGCCCATGCCGAGTTGCCCATCACTGCGGTGCAGAGCGAATACTCGATGCTCTGGCGTGGCCCCGAGAAAGAAGTTTTGCCCCTGTGCCAGGAGCTGGGTATTGGCTTTGTGCCCTGGAGCCCGCTGGGGGTGGGTTTCCTCACCGGGGCCATCGACCAGAACACGCGCTTTGCCGAAGGCGACATCCGCAGGATAGAGCCCCGGTTCTCGCCCGAAACCCGGGCGAACAACCTGGCGCTCGTGCGCCTCGTGAAGACCTGGGCCGAGCGCAAGAACACCACCCCCGCCCGTATCGCCATGGCGTGGCTGCTGGCACAAAAGCCCTGGATCGTCCCCATCCCCGGCACCACCCAGATGGCGCACATGGTCGACAACATCGGTGCCGCAGAAGTCACCTTCTCCGCCGACGAACTGCAGGCCCTGAATGCGGGCCTGGCTGCCATCACGGTGCAGGGGGAACGCTTGCCCCCAGCGGTGCTTGTGTACAGCGGTGTCGAGGCACCGCTGCGGTGAGCCGTGCGTGGCGTGCACTTCCATACCGGCAGTGAGGCGATGAAGCCATGAGCGCATTCCATTGGCTCTGCCGCGCCCGCAAGCTGGTGGGCGGCATGCTGCCCATGCTGCTGGCCATGCCCTTCAGCGAGGCGAGTGCTGTGTCAACACCCAAGCCCGCAGTGCATGCCACGCAGGAAGGGGGTGTCACGCCCCGGCATGCCCCTCTGCGCCCGCAGGATCGCCTGGGTGATGTGTTGAACCACACCGCCTTCCGTGGCTTCAGCCAGCGGATACTGCCGTGGGATGGGCGAGTCTATGACCAGTCCATGCCACTGGGCGAGATCGGTCAACTCCTGCCGTACCACAGCCATGTGGACCTGGGCGTGGTTGTCGCCGCACTCAACCGGATGGTGGGCGAAGCCAACGCGGGCCGCACCGTTTTCTACGACTTCCATACCGAGGCAGAGAAAAAAGCCAACCCGGCTTTGCAGCACACCGGCCTGTTCTTCTTTCGGGGCAAGCCTGGTGCGCCCTTTGCCGTCATTGCGCCCGGCGGTGGGTTTGCGTATGTGGGCTCGGTGCACGAAGGGTTTCCGTATGCACAGGAGATCAGCAAGCAGGGGCTGAATGCCTTCGTCTTGAAGTACCGCGCAGGGGCTGGTGGCCGTGTGGCCACCGAGGATCTGGCCGCAGCGCTTGCGTACATCTTTCAGAACGCCAGCGCTCTGCAGGTCAGCACAGAAGGTTATTCGCTGTGGGGCAGCTCGGCCGGTGCGCGTATGGCTGCGGCCATCGGCTCCCATGGCACGGCTGCTTTTGGGGCGCAGCCGCTGCCCAAACCCGCTGTGGTGGTCATGGCCTACACCGGCCACTCGGAGGTCACCGCATCCGAGCCACCCACGTTTGTGGTGGTAGGCGACCACGACGGCATTGCACCACCCGCTGCGATGGAAGCGCGGGTGGCGGCGCTGCGGCGCATCGGCACACCGGTGGCGTACCACACCTATCCGAACGTCGGCCATGGATTCGGCACCGGCCAAGGCACCTCTGCGCAGGGGTGGATTGGCGACGCAGTTCAGTTCTGGCAGCAACACATCAGGAAATCACCATGAACCCCACCCGTAAAAAAACCGTACGCACCGGTGTGCTGGCCCTGCTGGTCACCAGCGCAGTCTTTGCCTTCGCCCTGCATGCGCGGGCCGAAGCCAACCGTGTCACCTTCCCCAAGCTGGAGGAGCTGATCCACTACACCACGGTGCGCCGCGGCAATGTGACCGAACACATCTCTACCACGCGCGAGGCCCTCGAAGCGATCCAGAAGGGGCAACCCGTGCCAAACGGCACGCACTTTGTACTGGCCGACTACCGTGACGAAAAAATCTTCCGCTACTTCGTCATGGAAAAGGGCGCGGGCTGGGGCAACGACTATGACGAGCGCCGCCGTACCGGCGATTGGCAGTACCAGTGGTTCAAGCCGGATCGGACGATCAACCTGCAGGAAAACACCACACGCTGCATGGCCTGCCACTCGTCGCAAAAAGACAACCAGTACCTGTACACCGCCAAACGCTTGTCCGATTACCGTGGCAAGCCAGTCGAGTGAATAGCCCAGGAGCCGTGGCGTGAACCCCGTTTTCCTGCTCCGACTGGTGCTGGACCTGGCCGCCGCCGGGCTGCTGCTGTTTGCTTTTGCGTACTACTGGCAGGGCAACACGGCGCATGAACTGGCAGGTACCAGCATGTTCGTGCTGATCGTCGTCCACAACATCTTCCATCGCCGATGGTTTGCCGCACTCGCCAAAGGGCCGCGCCAGCGGCGGGGCAGGTTCAACATCGCCCTGACCATGGTGCTGCTGGCGGGAATGCTGGCCCTGCTGGGCACAAGCCTGGTGATTTCTGAAACGCTGTTTGCCGCGCTGCGACTGGCAGACGATTTCACGGCACGGCAAATCCATGCCGGCATCGCCTATTGGTTGCTGGTTATCTTGGCCATTCATCTGGGGCTGCGCTGGCCCCTGCTGATGGCCGTCACCAGCAAGCTGCTGGGCCTCAAGCAGCCGAATGGGGTGCGCACAGCGGTGCTGCGCCTGGTCGCCGTCGGCATCGCCGTGCAAGGTGTCTACAGCGCGGGGGCTTTGAACCTGCGCTCCCGGCTGCTGTTCCAGATGTCGCTGGACTGGTGGAACTTCGAGGAATCCGTGGCGGGCTTCTTTGCCCATTGCGCCGCGTTTGCGGGGCTCTGTATGTTTGTGACCTATTACGCGGTGCAATGGCAGCTTCGCTACAAGCGAAAGAATTATTAAAATTGATAGCTGCTTGCGACTGTCCTGTGTGCGCTGGAGGCTGTTTTTATCCATAAAAATGCTGGTCTGCCCATGCAGTCGCCACGGCGGGGAAACCGGAGCTTTGCAGCGCCACAGCAAGGCAGATTGGGCAAGCGCGCTGCAGGGTGCAAAAGTCATTTTGCGGCGGAATGGCTGCTTGGTGCGAAGGCTATAGTGACGCCAACAAAAGCCTTCGCGAACCGGGCTCAATAACGATCTCAAGCACAGAACCTGCATGCCGGGTCTTATGCTATTTTTATTGCAGCAAACTATAGAGATAGGGACGGAGGGAATGCCACTTTTTATGGATCACTTTGTCAAGTTTGACTGCAGTGTTTTGCGGTCTATATTTCATTGGGCATCATGAGCAAAGATGTGAGTAATGCGCTGCGGGTCTACCTGGGTGCGGGCGGATCTGGCGGTTATCTTCCGTACGGGGAAGCGGATCGCATGACATCCGCATTCGCGGACAGGGCGGACGATTGGCTGCGCGAGATTCAAAAATTCCTTGCCCTCGAACATCCCCCTTCGGACTGGAGCAATTCGGATCTTGCCCGGGAGCAGCTCAGGTTTGAGTCAATAGCGGCGCGCCTCTTTCCCGAATTGGATTCCGTGGCAATTAACGCTCTCGCTTGCCGGTGGTCGTACTCTTGGAAGTAGCTCGCCGGCTGATGCCCAACCTTTCGCTCCAGCGGACGGCTTCTCCGCCCGCTGAGCTACAACGTTACAACTCACAAGAACATGCGTAGGCTCATACCCGCTCCAGTAATCGCCGTATGCGCTGAAGTTCTGTCGAGGCGTGAAACGCATGCTTCGCTCGACAACCTCTTCATGTATGCCGGAGCACCAGGCGAACCACCGGAGGGAAGCAAATGGATCAAGGCGCAGGAGTGGCTTCGTCGAATCAACTTAGACGACCAGGTCACACATCCGTTGCAGCTGCTTGGGCGTCTGATCGAGGCTTACATGGAAGAAGAGCCCCCGGTAGGGGGGCCATTCGACGACTTCCCTCCGCCGACCGAAACTGAAGATCAACAAAAGATCAAGAAAGCGCTCGGTCGATATGAGCTCCAGTACGTGCGAGGTGCCGCCATCACAGGAATGCTCGCCTCACCCTCGAAAACGCTGGATGATTTCATTCGGGAGAAGGACGTTCCGGCCCTCGATCATGAATTCACCAGAGCACTGTCAAACGTGGATCAGAGCCCGAGGGAAGCTGTGTCGGCGGCCAGCAATATTTTAGAAAGTGTGTGCAAGGTCTATATCGGTGAGCGCGGCCTAGAAATGCCGAGCAAACAGGATCTCAAACCGGTCTGGACAGTAGTACGCAAAGACCTAGGCTTTGATCCGGGAGCGGTTGAAGACCAAGATCTTCAGACCATCCTTACTGGACTGCTGGCAATCGTTGATGGAATCGGTGCATTGCGAACGCATGCAAGCTCGGCGCATGGTGCTGGATTGAAGCAGTACAAGCTTGAACCGCGCCATGCGCGGCTTGCGATTCACGCGGCCCACACTGTCACGCTTTTCATTCTGGAGTCATGGCAGAGGAACAAGCGGTAAGTTCTAACTTCCTTCAAGCGGACGCATCCGGCGCAGCTTAAGTCAAAAGTTAACGCGCTTGATGCCTTGTATTGTTTGTGCAATCACTATCAAATCAATAGCTGCTTGCGTCTGTCCAGTGTGCGCTAGAGCCCATTTTGATGCATAACTCAAGCCCCAACCGTATCAAACACCGCCCCCGGCGTTCCCCCCGCCAGTGCCTGCAGCAAATTACTCGTAGCCAACACCGCCATCGCATGCCGCGTCTCAAACGTGGCGGAGCCGATGTGGGGCAGGGCGGTCACACGCGGGTGGGTGCGCAGGGGGGAATCCATGGGCAGTGGCTCGGTCGCAAACACGTCCAGCCCGGCGGCGCGCAGGGTGCCTTGGTCCAGGGCGTTGAGCAAGGCGTCTTCCTGCACCGTGGCACCACGGCCGCCGTTGATGAAGAGGGCGCCGGGTTTCATCTGGGCGAATTTTTGCGCGTCCATAAAGCCGCGTGTCTCGTTGGACAGTGGCAGTGTGGCCACCACGATGTCGGCGCGCTCCAGCAGCGTGTCGAGGGGGGTGTGTACGGCTTTGCCGGTGAGGGCGGGTTCACTGGCGCGCAGGTTGACGGGGTTGCGGCTGTGGTACAGCACGGGCATGCCAAAGCCTAACGCGGCGCGGCGGGCCACGGCCTGGCCGATGCGGCCGAAGCCGAGCAGCCCCATGGTTTTGCCGTGTACGTCGTAGCCGAACAAATCCTCGCCAATGTTCTTGGTCCAGCGGCCTTCGCGCACCAGCTGCGCCAGCTCGACGATGCGGCGGCTGGTGGCCATCGTCAGGGCGAAGATGGTGTCTGCGGTGGTTTCGGTCAGCACGCCCGGCGTGTGGCACAGGGTGATGCCGCGCTGGTGCAGTGTGGCCAGCGCGTAGTTGTCCACGCCCACCGACACGCTGGAGATGACTTCCAGGCGCGGTGCCCTGGCGAGGAGTTCCGGGGTGATGGGGTAGCTGGAGCCGATCAGGCCCTGGGCGGTGGGCAGTGCGGCGTCAAAAGCGGCCCGTTGCTCGGGCAGCTTGGGGTTGGCCACGGTCACGTCGTGTTCGGCCTGCAGGCGCGCCAACTGGTCGGCGGGTAATTCGCGGAAGACTAGGACTTTCTTGCGCATGCCCATGGTGCTCACAGCCCCGCCTCGTCGAGTTGCGCACGTGTGGGCAGGCCTTCGGTGTCGCCCAGCACCTGCACGGCGCGGGCACCGATCCACGATCCACGGCGCACGGCCTCGGGCACTGTTTTGCCCTCCAGCAGTGCGCTGATGACTCCGGCTGCAAAACCGTCGCCCGCGCCCACGGTGTCGATCACCTCGGCCACGGGGAAGCCCGCCACATATCCGCTGCCCGCTGCGCCGTCGTAGTACGCACCCTCGGCCCCGAGTTTGATGGCTACCAGGCTGGCGCCCTGGGCGCGGTAGCACGCGGCGATGGCTTCGGGTGTCTGTTCACCGGTGAGCAGGCGGCCTTCTTCCAGGCCGGGCAGCACCCAGTCGGCACCGGCGGCCAGGCTGTTGATCGAGGCGCGCATGTGTTCGGTGGACGACCACAGCGTGGGGCGCAAGTTCGGGTCAAACGACACGGTGCGGCCCGCGGCGCGCATCACGCTGATGCTCTTGCGTGCGGCTTCCAGGCTGGTGTCGGAGATGGCGGCAAACACGCCGGTGGCATGCAGGTGGCGCGCGGAGCGCAGCCAGTCTTCATCCACATCGGCCACACCCATGTGGCTGGCGGCGGAGCCTTTGCGGTGGTATTCCACCGGTGGGTCGCTGCCGTCCATGACCCGGCCCTTGAACTGGAAGCCGGTTTTCTGTGTTGGGTCACAGACGACCTTGCTGCAGTCGATGCCTTCGCCCTGCATGGTGGCCAGCAGGTAACGCGCCATCGAGTCCGCGCCCAGGCGGCTGGCCCAGCCGACTTTCAGGCCCAGCCGCGCGAGGCCAATGGCCACATTGGTCTCGGCACCGGCAGTGCGTTTGTGGAAGGACTGGGCGTCTTCCAGCGGGCCGGGCCGGTCGGCGACCAGCAGCATCATGGCTTCGCCAAAGGTGGCGACATCGAAAGTGGTTGGCGTGCTCATGCAAGGGCTCCGGCGGCCGACGCAACGGCGCGCATATGTTTCGATTCCTGGGTGGTAACGGCCAGCAGGTCGTCACCCATCAAGGGGTATTCAATCGCCCACGGCACGGTGGCAGGCAGGGCGCGTAACACGGCGCGCCAGGGTGCGGCGGACTCGGCCAGCGGCACGGCCACCCACTTGGTGGGCAGGCGTTGCACACCCTTGCAGTGCACATACACCACGCGGGACGCAAACGCTTCTGCGGCCTGCAGCGGGCATTCACCCGTCCAGTGCCAGTTGCCCATGTCAAAGGTCATGCCCAGCCGTAGGCCGTGGGCATCTGCGGCGGCAAAAAAGGCTTGCAGCGCGGGCACGGTGCCTGCGGTCACCGTCTGGTCGTTTTCGATCACCAGCTCGATGTTGGTGTGAGCCAAGGTGCGTTGCAGCGCGGGCAGGCTGTCGGGGTGTGCGCCGGGGCCGTAATGCCCAATGGCGAACTTGAGCCGGGTGGCGCCGAGCTGCGCGGCGTAGACCAAAGCCTGGTCGAGTGCGGGCTGGTTCAGCGTGCCGTCCGGCAGCCACAGCGGGGCCGGGCAGGAGTACACCGCAGCCATGCCTGCGTCACGCACGGCAGCGGCAATCAGCGGGATTTCTGTATTGGCGTCAACGAGTAATTCCTCGCGCACTTCCACGCCTTGCACGCCTGCTGCATGGGCCAGATAGGTGAACCAGAGTTGCCCGTGGCGGCGTGTTTCGGCGGCACCAAACGAGGTGAGGGAGATGAGGATCGGCGGCATCTCAGTGATTGGTCAGGATTTGGCCCAGGAACTGGCGGGTCTTCTCGTTCTGCGGGTTGCCGAAGAACTGCTCGGGTGGTGCTTGTTCGATGATCTTGCCGTCGGCCATAAAAATCACGCGGTCGGCCACGCTGCGGGCAAAACCCATTTCGTGGGTGACACACAGCATGGTCATACCGTCTTCGGCCAGGCCGATCATGGTGTCGAGCACTTCCTTGACCATCTCGGGGTCGAGCGCCGAGGTAGGCTCGTCAAACAGCATGATCTTGGGCGTCATACACAGCGCACGGGCAATGGCCACACGCTGCTGCTGGCCGCCAGACAGCTGGCTCGGGTATTTGTTCGCCTGCTCGGGGATACGCACCCGGGTCAGGTATTTCATGGCGATGGTTTCTGCCTCTTCCTGGCTGATGCCGCGTGAGCGCATGGGCGCCAGGGTGCAGTTCTGCAAAATCGTCAGGTGCGGAAACAGGTTGAACTGCTGGAACACCATGCCCACTTCCTGCCGCACCGAGTCCACGTTTTTGCCACCCGCCGTGAGGTCGATGCCATCCACCACAATGCGGCCCTTCTGCACCACCTCCAGCCGGTTGATGCAGCGGATCAGCGTGGACTTGCCCGAGCCCGAGGGGCCACACACCACGATACGTTCACCCGCCTGCACCTGCAGGTTGATGTCGGTCAGCACCTGAAAGCTGCCATACCACTTGTTCAACGCCTCGATGCGGATGATGGGCTGCGTGCTGGATGTGCTTGGGGTGGCGTCCGTCATGGTCTTCTCTCTTTGTTCAATCTCAAGGGCCGTGCGCTGCCACAACCAAGGCAAGGCGCAGCGAGCCGAAATGCAAGCAGACGCCGTGGATCTGGCTTTGCCAGTCCACTGGCGTCGCCCCCTGCAAGGGGGTTGGCGTAGCGGAACGCAGTCCGCGCAGCCTGGGGGTGTTACTTCATTACAGGCATGTCGGTGCCAAGCCACTTTTGGTAGAGCTTGTTCAGCTCACCATTGGCCGTGTTCTTCGCCACAAAGTCGTTCACCGTCTTCAGCAGCTCGGCCTGGTCGGGGCGCATGGCCACACCCATCTGCTGCTGGCGCAGGATGAACTTGTCTTCAAAGGTGTTGGGCGGCACACGTTTGGCGATCTGCGCTGCCACGGTGGTGGACGCACCAATCGCATCAACCTGGCCGGAGATCAGCGCCTGCATGCCCGATGCGTCGTCGTCGAAGCGGCGGATTTCTGTGCCTTCAGGCGCGATGGCGGTCAGGGCCACATCCTGGGTGCTGGCGCGGGCGACACCGATACGTTTGCCCTTCAGGTCGGCGGGGGCCTTGATGTTGGCCTTCTTGTCGCCGTACAGCACGATGGTGGCAGCAGCGTAGGGGTTGGAGAACTGCACTTGTTTGGCGCGTTCGGGCGTGATGGCCAGCGACGCGACCAGCAGATCAAGCTTGTTGGTCAGCAGGAAGGGGATGCGGTTCGGGCCGGTCACGGGCACCAGGTTCAGCTTCACACCTAGGTCCTTGGCCAGCAGCTTGGCTACATCAGCGTCGTAGCCGTCGGGCTGGTTGCTGGTGTTCATCGTGCCGTAGGGTGGGAAGTCCACCAGCATACCGACGGTGATTTCACCCTTCTTCTTGATGTCTGCAACCGTCTGGGCGCTGGCAAACGGGGCCAGCAGCGACAGCGTGGCACCCAGGCCGAGGGCCGCGATGGCACCGTTGAAGCTGCGGCGTTGGAAGTGAACAGTCATGGAATGTCTCCTTGGGGTTGGTAGAAAAAAGGACAGGGGAAAAATTCAGCGGGCCAGCGCACGGGCCTGGCGGCGCTCCAGGCGCGAGGCCAGCAGCGACAGCGGCCAGCAGATCACGAAGTACAACGACGCCACCACACTGAACACCAGCAGCGGCTGGAAGGTGGCGTTGTTGATGATCTGCCCGGCGCGGGTGATTTCGGTGAAACCAATGATGGCCGCCAGCGACGTGCCCTTGATGATCTGCACCATGTAACCCACGGTGGGCGCCACGGCAATCTTCATCGCCTGGGGCAGCACCACGTCACGCATACGCGAGGTGTACGACAGCGACAGCGCCTCGGCGGCCTCCCACTGGCCACGTGGAATGGCCTGGATACAACCGCGCCAGATCTCGCCCAGAAACGCGCCGCTGTTCAGGATGAGCGCAATGCCAGCCGCAATCCACGGGTTGATGTCCATGCCGATGACCGGCGCACCAAAGAAGATCAGGAACAGCTGCAGCAGCAGCGGTGTGCCCTGGAAGATCTGCGTGAACACCATCGCCACACGCTCCAGCCAGCGCACACCACCGGTGCGGGCCAACGCCACCGCCAGGCCGAGCACGGCACCGCCGATAAACGCGATCAGCGACAGCGCGAGTGTCCACTGCGCGGCGCTCAGGATAAAAAGAAAGTCGGACCAACCAAAGGTACGCATGGGGCTATCTCCGGTCAGGGTAGTTGAGGGTGTGCTCGTAGATGAGCTTGAACAGCGCCGAGAACGCCAGCGACAGCGCCAGGTAGATCACGGCCACCACGATGTAGATCTCGAAGCTGCGGAAGGTCTGCGACTGCAGGTTGGCCGCCACCGAGGTCAGGTCGTCTGCCGAGATGACCGACACCACGGCCGAGCTCAGCATCAGCAGGATGAACTGGCTGGTGAGTGCGGGGTACACGGCTTTGAGTGCGGGCTTCAGGATCACAAAGCGGAAGATTTCCCAGCGCTTCAGGTTCAGCGCCATCGCCGCTTCAATCTGGCCCTTGGGGATGGACTCGATACCGGCGCGGATGATTTCGGTGGCGTAGGCCCCCAGGTTCACCACCATCGCGGTCAGCGCGGCGGTATAGGGCGACCAGCGCACGCCGAGTGCGGGCAGCGCGAAGAAGAAGAAAAACAACTGCACCAGGAACGGTGTGTTGCGGATCACTTCGATGTACGCGTTGATGATGAAACGCAGCCACGCCGGGCCCGCCGTCTTGCCCCAGGCGCAGACGATGGCCACCATCAGGCCCAGCAGCATGGCCATCATCGACAGCTGGATGGTGATCCATGTGCCCTTGGCCAGCAGGGGCCAGGCGGCAAATACGTCACCGAATTGGAATGTGTAGTTCACGGAAGTTCTTTGTGGAAGCGTTCTTGAAACCGGTTTCAGAGTCTAATCAGCGTCTGCTCAATCGGCATAAGGGGTTTCCCGTAGTGGGGATGTTGGGGGCTGAAAAGGGCTTTAACCCGCAGCGCGGGTCGACCCCCGCACCACCAGTTCCGCAGGCAGCAGGATCTGGCGCGGGGCCATCACCAGCCCCTGCAGGCGCTCCAGCAGGCACTGTGCGGCCAGGCGGCCGAGGTCGTCGGTGGGCTGGGCGAGGGTGCTCAGGCCGGGGCCCACCAGCGGTGCCCATTCGGTCTCGTCAAACCCGATCAGGGCTACGTCGCGGCCCAGCAGCCAGCCCAGGCGTGCCACGGCGGCGGCGACACGCAGGGTGATCACGGCGTTGCCGCACAACACGGCGGGGCGGGGTGTGTTGGTCGTCTGTGCGCGCAGGGTTTGCAGCGCAGCGTCCAGCGCCTGCGGGTTGTCGGCGGTGCTCTCAAAAGTGTGCCCGGTGACTTGCGGGGCGTGCGCGGCCACACAGCTGTGGAAGGCGGCGTTGCGCTCCTCGCGTGAGCTGACGCCCGCCACCGGTTCGGTCACATACAGCAGCTGTTGGTGGCCCGTGTCCACCAGATGCTCCACCCCCAAACGCACCGCACCGGCGTTGTCGAGCGACACAAAATCCGCCTGCATACCGGGGTGGCGGCGGTCCACCAGCACCACCGGTTTGCCGTGGCGGGTGGCTTCGGCCACGGCGCGCGCCTCACCGCCCAGGGTGTTGAGGATGAAGCCATCGACCTGGTAAGACGACAAGGCCTCAATGGCTTCGCGTTCGCGCCCGCTCTCGTTGCTCAGGTTAAACAGCATCACCAGGTAACCGGCCTCCTGGCAGGCTTTTTCAGCGCCGCGCAGCACCGCCACCGAATACGGGTTGGTGATGTCGGCCACCACCAGCCCGATCAGCCGCGAACGCCCACGTTTGAGGCCCTGCGCCATCGGGCTGGGCACATAGGCCAGCGCGGCAATGGCCGCATCGACCCGGGCCGCGATGTCGGGCGTGAGCAGGTCGGTGCGCCGGTTTAGCACCCGTGACACCGTGGCCTTGGACACGCCCGCCACCCGCGCCACGTCGGCAATGGTGGCGCGTGGGGTGGCGGGCGCGGGAGTGTGCGTGGGGACAGGGCGGGTGGGGCGGGTGGACATGGCGGAATGGTAAGGCTTGCGTGAAACCAGTTTCAGGCTGGCGGCCCTCATCCCGCAAAGAAAACCTATGCACGCCACTGCATAGCGTGGCTTTGTCACTTTCCGATACTGCTGTTCACAAAAAAACCACGCCCATGAATACCTTTGCCGATAGTTTCACGGCCGCGCTCGGACTGATCCGCAGCGCTGACCCCACGTTCCTCGCCATCGTTGCCCGCTCGCTGGCTGTGAGTGCGGCTGCGTGTGTGCTGGCCTGTGGTGCCGGGCTGGTGCTGGGCGCGTGGCTGGGTGTGGCGCGCTTCCGGGGGCGGGGCCTGGTGCTGGCGCTGCTCAACACCTTTCTGGCGCTGCCCTCGGTGGTGGTGGGGTTGACCGTTTATTTGCTGCTGTCACGCAGCGGGCCGCTGGGGTTTCTGGGCTGGTTGTTTTCGTTCAAGGCCATGGTGCTGGCGCAGGCCATTCTGGTGCTGCCGGTGGTCACTGCCCTCACACGCCAGGCGGTGGAAGACGCCGACCGGGCGCATGGTGAGCAGCTGCGCTCGCTGGGTGCGGGGCCGCTGGTGCGCAGCCTGCTGCTGGTGTGGGACGAGCGGTATGCGTTGCTCACCGTGGTCATCACCGCGTTCGGGCGGGCCGTGTCCGAGGTGGGCGCGGTGATGATTGTGGGCGGCAACATCGACGGCTACACCCGCGTGATGACCACCGCCATTGCGCTGGAAACCAGCAAAGGTGACCTGCCGCTGGCCATGGCGCTGGGTCTGGTGCTGCTGGCCGTGGTGCTGCTGCTGAACCTGCTGGTCGCCATCGTGCGGCGCTGGCGCGAGCGGCTGGACGGTAGTGTGGCCGAGCCCCAGCCGGCGTGGCGCGGGGTGCAGGCATGAACGCCACTTCCGCCTTGCTGGATTTGCGCGCCGTGGACGTGTCTTTCGGCGCTGTGCAGGCGCTGCGCCAGGCCACACTCAGCGTCCATGCGGGGGAACGTATCGCTCTGGTGGGCGCCAACGGCAGTGGCAAAAGCACCTTGCTGCGGGTGTTGCACGGCCTGATCCCGCCCAGCGGCGGCCAACTGCACCGCAGCACGGCACACACGCACCAGGCCATGCTGTTCCAGCGCCCGCACATGCTGCGTGCCAGCTGCCAGAGCAACGTGGCGCTGGCCCTGTGGCTGCGCGGCACACGCTGGCCTGTGGCCAAAACCCGGGCGCTGCAGGCGCTGGAGCAGGTGGGCTTGTCGCCCCTGGCGCAGCGCAACGCGCGCACCTTGTCCGGCGGCCAGCAGCAGCGCCTGGCCATGGCGCGTGCCTGGGCGCTGCAGCCGGATGTGTTGTTGCTTGATGAGCCCACTGCCAGCCTCGACCCAACCGCCAAACGCGAGGTCGAAGCACTGGTGGCCACCTTCGCCGCACAGCCCGGCATGACGCTGCTGTTCAGCAGCCACAACCTGGGCCAGGTCAAACGCCTGGCCAGCCGTGTGTTGTACCTGGAGCATGGTCGCGTGTTGGCCGACCTGCCCGTCCACGATTTCTTCCACGGGCCTTTGCCTGAAGAGGCCCGCCTATTCCTCAAAGGAGAGTTGTCATGAAAGCATCTTTTAAGCGTTTTAGCCCTCTGGCGTCCATCTGCCGTGCGCAGATAGCTATTGTTTCAATAGCATTCATGGCCGCCAGCCCGGCGGTGATGGCCCAGTCCATCACCATGGCATCCACCACGTCCACCGAGCAGTCGGGCTTGTTTGGCCACCTGCTGCCTGCATTCAAGCAGGCCACAGGGGTTGACACCAAGGTGGTCGCGGTGGGCACCGGCCAGGCCATCGACATGGCACGCCGGGGTGATGCCGATGTGCTGTTTGTGCACGACACCGCCGCCGAAGAAAAATTTGTGGCCGCCGGTTTTGCCGACAAGCGCTTGCCCGTGATGTACAACGACTTCGTGCTGGTAGGCCCCAAGGCCGACCCCGTGGGCACCAAGGGCAACGATATCGTGGCCGCGCTGAAGAAGATATCTGCCGCCAACGCCCCCTTCATCTCGCGCGGCGACAAGAGCGGCACCCACGCCGCCGAGTTGCGCTTCTGGGAGACCGCTGGCCTGACCGACCAGAAGGGCAGCGGCTACAAGGAATGCGGCTGCGGCATGGGCCCGGCGCTGAACATCGGCAGCTCCAGCGGCGCCTATGTGCTGACCGACCGCGGCACCTGGCTCAACTTCAAGAACCGCGGTGACCTGGCGGTGCTGGTCGAAGGCGACAAACGGCTGTTCAACCAGTACGGCGTCATGGTGGTCAGCCCTGCCAAGTTCCCGCACCTGAACAGCCGCGACGCGCAGAAGTTTGTGGACTGGGTGACCTCCAAGCCCGGCCAGGACACCATCGCCAGCTACAAGATTGGCGGCGAACAGCTGTTCTTCCCCAATGCGAACAAGTAAGCGGTTCGGCCATGTGCTGCGGCGCTGTGTGGTGTCGGTGGGCTTGGCGCTTGCCGGTGGTGCTGTGATGGCCCAGCAAAGCCCCGTGCCCGTGTTCGCCGCAGGCAGCCTGCGCGGCCCGCTGACAGAAGCCGCCAAGGCCTTCGAGGCCAGCGCGGGTGGGGCACCGGTGGCACTGACTTTCGGTGCCTCGGGCTTGCTGCTTGATCGCATCAAGACCGGTGCTGATGCGCAGGTGTTTGCCTCCGCCAACATGGCGCACCCGCAGGCGCTGAGCGCCGCTGGCAGCTTCGGCCCCACGCAGGTCTTCACGCGTAATGCCCTGTGCGCCCTGGTGCGCCCTGGGTTGGCGGTGGACAGCACCAACCTGGTCGCCACCTTGCTGCGCCCCGACGTGAAGCTGGGCACCTCCACGCCCAAGGCCGACCCGTCGGGTGACTACGCGTTCGAGATGTTCCAGCGGGTCGACAACACAGGTGCACCCGCCGGGTCGGGCGCGGCACTGGCGGCCAAGGCGCTGCAACTCACCGGAGGGCCCACGTCACCACCGCCCCCGACAGACCGCAATGTCTATGGTGTGCTGGTGGCCAGCGGCCAGGCCATCCTGCGCAAGGCTGGCTTCGGGGCTTTGTAGGCGGCCGTCCGCCATATGGACGACCTGCTGCGCCAGCAGGGCCGCATCGTCCGGGTCGTGGGTGACCAGCAGCGTGGGCACCTGCACCCGCTCCAGCATCTCGGCCAGCTCGTTGCGCAGGCGCACACGCAGCAATGCGTCCAGCGCAGACAGCGGCTCATCCAGCAGCAGCAAACGCGGCGCGGGTGCCAGCGCACGGGCCAACGCCACACGTTGTTTTTGCCCGCCCGACAGGTTGCGCGGCAGGGCGTTGCGCAGCGTCTGCAGGTCAAACTGGTCGAGTAATCCGTCCACGCGCGCGCGGTCAGCGTCGGCCAGGGCGCTGCCCATACGGCGCACCCCAAACAGCAGGTTCTGCTCCACCGTCATGTGGGGGAAGAGGGCGTAGTCCTGGAACACCATGCCCACCCCCCGGTCACGCGCGGGCAGGTCAATGTCGGTGGTGCTGTCCAGCAGTGTGCTGCCGTTCACCCGCACATGGCCGCGTGCTTGCGGCTGCAAACCGGCCACCGCCAGCAGCACGGTGGACTTGCCCGAGCCTGATGGCCCCATGAGTGCGGTGCGCATGTGCTGCGACTGGAAGGCTGCATCCAGCACAAACGTCCGGTCAGGGATTGCAGTACCAACTGCAGATGGATGTCGAGCAGCGGCTGCATCAATGTTTCGCCTGCAGCAGGCGCCCCGAGGTAACCAGTATCACCATACACACCACCGAAATCAGCAGCGTGAGCCACAGCGCCTGCGCGTCGTTGCCTGCATGCACCGCGTCGTAGATGGCAATCGAGAGTGTCTGTGTCTTTCCTGGCAGGTTGCCCGCAATCATCAGCGTTGCGCCAAATTCCCCCATGGCACGGGCAAAAGTCAGCATCAGCCCGGCGACCACCCCACGGGTGGCCAACGGGAGTGTGATGCGCAAAAAAACCTCCCACTCACCGGCACCCAGGGTGCGGGCTGCGTCGGCCATGCGTTTGTCCGCGTCTTCAAAGGCAGCGCGTGCCGCTTGGTAAATCAAAGGCAGCGATACCAGGGCCGCCGCCAGCACCGCACCCTGCCAGGTGAACATCAGGTTGATGCCGAACCACTGGTCTAGGTAGCGGCCTAATATTCCGTTGCGCCCGATGAGGACAATCAGGTAATAGCCCAGCACGGTAGGGGGCAGCACCAGCGGCATCATCAAAAACGCGTCGACCAGCGCATGCCCGGCAAACCGCCGCCGTGCCATCCACCAGCCGAGACCAATACCTGTGGCGCCGGCCAACATGGTGGCCAATATGGCCACTTTAAGGGTCAACCAGAGGGGTTCAAACATACGTGTGTGGGTGGGTCAGGGCTTGGCGAAACCGTGGCGAACCAGGATGTCCACCCCAGCCGGACTGCGCACAAAGTTGACGAACTGGCGGCCTGCTTGCACGTTCTTGCTGGCAGCCACTACCGCGATCGGGTAACTCACAGGCGTGGTGGTTGCGGCGGTGAAGGCGATGCGGGTTTTGCCAGGCTCGACCAGTGCATCCGTGCGGTACACAAAACCTGCGTCCACCTCACCCCGGGCCACATAGTTCAGCACCTGGCGCACACTTTCGCCAAAGATCCAGCGTGGCTGGAGGGCATCGGTCAGGCCAGCCTTCTGCACCGCTTCCATCGTGTAGCGGCCCACGGGCACGGTGGCCGGTGTGCCGGTGGCGATGCGCTTGAAGTCGGCACCCGTCAGGTCTTGCAGCGTTTGCGGTGTTTTGGCAGCGGTGGACGGCACGATCACCACCAGCGTGTTCTGCGCAAAGTCCACCCGGGTGCCCTCTGCCAGCAGCTTGGCCGTGGCCGCGCGGTTCATCGTCTCCTGGTCGGCCGAGGCAAACACATCCACCGGTGCGCCCTGCTGGATCTGCGCCAGCAGCGGGCCGGACGCCGCAAAGTTGAAGGTGATCTTGCTACCCGGATGGGCCTTCTCAAACGCCTGGCCGATGGCCTGGAACGCGTTGGTCAGGCTGGCGGCGGCCGACACCGTCAGCTCTTGTGCATGCAGCTGGGCGGCCAACGCAAAAGGGGCCAGCAGGGCGATAGACAGGCGGAGAGAGGTTTTTCGGAGATTCAGATGTGCCATGGTGACTCGCTATTCATTTATGGAATAGCGCCTAGTTTATGCCAGATACAGCAGCCACAATGCAGCGATGGAAACCCCCCAACTCATCGACGCCCTGGGCCACGGCGCAAGCGACAAACGCATCGACATCCTGCGCGCCATTGCCCGCACCGGCAGCATCTCGCAGGCCGCGCGTGACGTGGCAGTCAGCTACAAAGCAGCCTGGCAGGCGCTGGACACCTTGACCAACCTGGCGGGCGTGACTTTGGTCGAGCGTGCCGTCGGGGGCACGGGCGGCGGCGGAGCCTTTCTGACAGCGCAGGGCCAGCAGTTGCTGGTGCTGGCCGATGCGCTGGACGAAGCGCGGCAGCTGGTGCACGCCCGCTGGGCGGCGGTGGGGGCGCTGCCAGACAGCAGCCTGCAGACGGCCCAGGCCGTGTATGCCCGCCTGTCGCTGCGCACCAGCATGCGCAACCAGCTGCCATGCACGGTTGCGTCGATGCAGGCGGTCGGGCGCATCGTGCGGGTGGGGATGCACCTGGGTGGCAGTGGCACGGTGACGGCACGTATCACCACCGAAAGTGCCGAGCTGCTGGGCCTGGGTGTGGGCAAAACAGCCATCGCGCTATGCAAGGCGACCGCAGTGTCTGTGGCGCCCGAGGGCGCACACGCCAGTGCGGCTGTAGAAGCTGGCAACCACCTGGTGGGCAGTGTGGCCCAGGTCGCGGCGGGTGAAAGTGGTGACGAGATCACCGTGGCGCTGGCCGGTGGCGGTTTGCAACTGGTGGGTTTTGCGCCAGCGGGCAGTGGCATGGTGCTGCAGCAGTCGGTGGTGGTGTCGGTGGACGAAGCGGCGGTGGTGGTCGCCTTGCCGGGGTGACTTCAACACCCCAAGCTTGAAAGTGCCCGGCGCAGACCCAGATGTTCAGCTCTTACGTATCTGAGCATCGGCCATGGCCATCTTTCTTCTCCTCGCCCTGGCTGCGCTGATTCTGCTGGCCCTGTTTGCTACGCCCCTCCGCACCGCGTTGCGCCGCCGCACGCTGCGCAGTCAACCGTTTCCTGCCGCATGGCGCGAGATCCTGCGCCAGCGGGTGCCGTACTTCCGG
Source organism: Comamonadaceae bacterium AAW (assembly GCA_026314275.1). Classification (GTDB taxonomy): domain Bacteria; phylum Pseudomonadota; class Gammaproteobacteria; order Burkholderiales; family Burkholderiaceae_C; genus JAGOEY01. The sequence goes on along the minus strand of CP111109.1, from coordinate 951,631 downwards.
CAAATGCCGACCGACCTGCAATTGCAACTGAAGAAAAAAATCCAGGTCTTCATCGCCGAGAAACCTTTCATCGGCTGTGCCGGGCTGGAAGTCACCGACGAGATGCGCGTCACCATTGCTGCGCAAGCCTGTTTGCTCACGCTGAACCGGCGCACCGGTTACCCCCAACTGCGCCAGATCCTCGTGTACCCCGCCGCTTTTATGGTGGACCGCGTGCAAAACCACGGCGGCGTGCAGCAAGAGCAGCGCCAGGCCTTGCTCGGAGAGTCGTGGACACAGGGCCAGGTGATCCTGTCGTGGAACGACACCGTACAAGGTGCTGCCACGGCCAACGACGGCCACAACGTGGTCATCCACGAGTTCGCCCACCAGCTGGACCAGGAAAACGGCAGTGCCAACGGCGCACCGCCCATGGCCGGAGGTGCTGCCCGGGTGCGCCGCTGGACCGAGGTGTTCAGCACCGCGTTCAGCCAGCTGCAGCAGCAACTGGCGCAGGGCGAGCCCACCTTGATCGACGGCTACGGTGCCACCAACCCGGCCGAGTTTTTTGCCGTGGTGTCAGAGGTGTTTTTTGAGCAGCCGCAGCAGCTGGCGGCCCAACAGCCCGCGTTGTATGCCGAGCTGTGCAGCTTCTACCGGGTGAATCCGCTGAGCTGGTGAAATCCAGGCGAAATCGCACTGAAAACCGGGCAGAATGGCGTGTGTTATTGAAACAATAAGATATACATCAACTGACGTATTGGACACACACCATGGCTCTGCAAGACCCGCTCAAACCCACCGTTCCCCCAGCTGCGCCCGCCCAGCCAGAGGTCGACGATGGCTTCGAGTCCACCCTGATGGCCGAAGACACCCCCTCCACCCGCGCCAACAGCCCGCTGTACAAGGACGACAAGAAGTTTCCGGGCTGGGTGTGGCCGGTGGGGATTGTGGTGCTGGTGGTGCTGTGGTGGTTGTCGCGGTAGTCGGTTGAGAGGGAGGTATGGCAGAGCCGCTGGCAGCCTCGGATGTGAAGTCGATCCTTCACTCCAAACGTGCCAACCTCTATTACCTTGAGCACTGCCGAGTGCTCGTTAACGGTGGCCGGGTCGAATATGTGACGGACGCAGGCAAACGCAGCCTGTACTGGAACATTCCCATCTCCAACACCACCAGCGTATTGCTGGGTACAGGCACCTCGGTCACGCAGGCGGCGATGCGGGAGCTGGCCAAAGCGGGTGTGCTGGTCGGTTTCTGTGGCGGTGGGGGAACCCCGCTGTACAGCGCCAACGAGGTGGATGTAGAGGTCGCCTGGTTCTCGCCCCAAAGTGAGTACCGACCCACCGAATACCTGCAGCACTGGGTGCGATTCTGGTTTGACGATGGTTTGCGCCTGGCCGCCGCCAAGGCTTTTCAGCAGGCACGCTTGCAACGCATTCGCCAGCACTGGGTGGGCAGCAAGGCATTACGCGCGGCGGGTTTTACTGTGGATGCAGCCACACTGCAGCAAGCCCTCGATGCCTCGGCACGCAACGTGGCTGCTGCTCCAAACAATACGGCGCTGCTCACGGAAGAGGCACGCCTGACCAAACACCTGTACATGCTTGCCGCCCGTGCTTCGCAATATGGCGACTTCACGCGCGCCAAGCGAGGCAGCGGTGGTGATCCTGCCAATCAATTCCTTGACCATGGCAACTACCTGGCTTACGGCTTGGGCGCCACTGCCACCTGGGTGTTGGGCCTCCCGCATGGTTTGGCCGTTCTGCACGGCAAGACGCGGCGGGGTGGCCTGGTGTTCGACGTAGCCGATCTGGTGAAAGACGCCCACATCCTGCCGCAGGCGTTTGTCTCGGCGCAGCGCGGCGATTCTGAGCAAGACTTCCGCAGCGCTTGTATCGAAAGCCTGACCCGCGGCGAAGCCCTGGACTTCATGATCGACACCTTGCAAACCGTCGCCCAGCAACTGGGCCGTCAGGCTCAAGTCAACGCCGTGCAAGAGCCGCCCACGCCATGAATGTGCTGCTGATCTCCCAATGCAGCAAACGCGCCCTTACCGAAACCCGCCGCATCCTCGACCAGTTCGCCGAGCGGCGCGGTGACCGCACCTGGCAAACACCGATCACGCAAGATGGCTTGGACACCCTGCGCCGCCTGCTGCGCAAGACCGCCCGCAAGAACACCGCTGTGGCCTGCCACTGGATTCGTGGGCTGGACCACAGCGAGCTGTTGTGGGTGGTGGGGGACGGGCGGCAGTTCAACGACAGCGGAGCGGTGCCCACCAACTTCACCGCCAACAATGTGCTGCGCGCGGAAGACGAAAACACCTGGCATCACCTGCCCGCCATCAGCGCATTGGCCACGCTGGCGGCCCTGCTGCACGACCTGGGCAAAGCTACGCAGGCGTTTCAGAACCGCCTGCGCAACCCCGGTATCAGAGAGCGCAACCACTACCGCCATGAATGGGTGTCGGTGCGTTTGTTCCAGGCTTTTGTGGGGGACGACAACGACGCGGGCTGGTTGCAGCGCCTGGCATCAGCGGTCGATGACGCCACGCACGCCGATACCTTTGAGGCTTTATGGCTGGACCATGCCGCAGGCCGCCTGCTGCGTGACGGAAAGGACATCAAGGGCGCAGACCATCAGCACAACCCCTTCGTTGTACTGCCCCCACTGGCCCAGGCCATCGCCTGGTTGGTGTTAACGCACCACCGCTTGCCGTGCAAGCCGGTGAAGAACAAGGCCGATGCATCGGACGAAGCGCTGGAAGAAGGTGAACTGCAATGGCGGCGTTTTGGTACCAAGCCCAAGTTCTTGAATCGCGACCAATTGGACGGATTGCTGCAGCAAATCAATGCCGACTGGAACGAGCCACGCGAATCCGTCAGCGCCGCGAGTCGGGACACCTACTGGGTTTTTCCGCACGGCCTGCCCGTGCGCAACCCGGCCTGGCGCAAGCAGGCGTCGCGCTTCGCCCGCAAGCTGCTAGCCCTGCCACCCGGCACGGGTGACGCGTTGTGGCCTGCAGACCCGTTTGTGGCCCACGTTGCGCGGTTGTGCCTGATGCTGGCCGACCACCATTACTCCAGCCTCGGCCTGCAAAAGCCTGCGCCGAACCTTGGCACCACCCATGCCCCGCGCGACCAACCCGTGCCCGAGCGAACGGCCTATCTGCAACCCATGGCCAAGCTGTACGCCAACACCACACGCAATACCGTGGGTGACACCGTGCTCAACCAGACGCTGGACGAACACCTGCTGGGTGTGCAAGCCCATACCAGCGTCGTCACCCATGCCTTGACCAGCCTGGTGCGTAGCCTGCCTGCGCTGCAACGCCACAAGGGTTTGAAGAAGCGCACCGACAACGCCCGCTTCCAGTGGCAGGACAAGGCGGCCGATCTGGCCGCCGGCGTGCGCCACAGCGCTGCCCAGCAAGGGGCTTTCATCGTGAATATGGCGTCCACCGGCTGCGGCAAGACGCTGGGCAATGCCCGCATCATGAACGCGCTGGCCGACCCTCAGCTGGGCCTGCGCTGCGCCTTCGCCATGGGACTGCGCACGCTGACCCTGCAAACCGGGCGCAGCTTCCAGCATGACCTGGGGCTGGGTGACGACCAGTTGGCCATCAAGGTCGGCGGCACCGCCAGCCGTGAACTGTTCACCTACTACGAAGCCCAGGCCGAAGCCACCGGCTCGGCATCGGCCCAGGCCTTGCTCGATGAAGGCGGACAGGTGCTGTTCGAGGGCAACGACCAGCACCCCTTGTTGATGCGACTGACCGGAGACGCACAAACCCGTTCACTACTGGCCGCACCGCTGTTGGTTTGCACCATCGACCACCTCACGCCCGCGACGGAAAGCCTGCGTGGTGGCCGCCAGATCGCGCCCATGCTGCGGCTGATGACGGGGGATCTGGTGCTGGACGAACCCGACGACTTCGACATGGCCGACCTGCCTGCGCTCACCCGGCTGGTGCACTGGGCCGGGCTGCTGGGGTCGCGCGTGCTGCTGTCGTCTGCCACTTTGCCGCCAGCGCTGGTCGAGGGGTTGTACCTCGCCTACCGTGATGGGCGGGCACATTACCAGCGCCATCGCAGCGAACGCCCCGACGAGCCACTGAGCCTGTGCTGCCTGTGGGTGGATGAGTTTGCGCAAACCCACACCAGCTGCACAGACGCCCGGGACTTCCGTGCCGCACATGAATCCTTCGTTCAAAACCGTTGTGATGCCTTGGCCAAAGCCGAGGTGCGCCGTCGCGCAGCATTGGTTCCCTTGCCCACCGATTGGCTTGGCATGGGCCCAGACGAGCGCCGCGAAAGTTTTGCCCATTTCGTGCTGCAGCGCTCATGGGAACTGCACCAGGATTCGCAAAACCATAGCATCGACCAAGCCACTGGCAAACGTGTGAGTTTTGGCTTGGTTCGTATGGCCAATATCGATCCGCTGTTTGATGTCGCCCTGGCCATGTTCCGCCTCGGCGCACCAGTTGTGGACACCCGTATCCACCTGTGTGTGTACCACTCGCAGTTTCCGCTGCTCACCCGCTCGGGCATCGAGCACCAACTCGACACCGTGCTCAACCGGCGGCCCACCAAAGACGCCGTGGATGCGGCGAAGGACCCTGCGCTGACCCGGCCCACAGTGCGTGCGCTGTTGGAGAAATACCCCGAGCAGAACCACCTGTTCATTGTTCTGGGTAGCCCTGTCACCGAGGTGGGGCGCGACCATGACTACGACTGGGCCGTGGTGGAGCCGTCGTCCATGCGCTCACTGATCCAGCTTGCGGGCCGCGTGCGGCGGCATCGGCTTGGGGCTGTGGAGCACACCAACATGGTGGTGCTGGACAGCAACCTGCGCAGCATGGAACAGAAGAACACGGGTGAAGCCGTGTTCTGTAAACCCGGGTTTGAAATGAAGCGGGTCGAAGTGCCCAAAGATGCAAAGCGCACCGACCTGCGCGACTCGGCCACACACTTTCACTTGCAGTCACACAGTCTGACCGACCTGTTGCCCGAATTGGCGGCAGAGGGCGGGGCCATTGATGCCCGCCCCCGCATTGCGCCCCGGGACAAGCTGCAGCCCAAAACTTTATGGGTAGACCTGGAACACGCCCGCATGCGCGACACCATGCTGCCGCGCGATGCCAGCACCAGTTTGTACACACCCGTAACGCGCAATGCGACCTTGCACTGGCAAGCGCCCGGCAGCCTCTGGCTCACCGGTCTGCTGCCGCAGTTCCAGCGTTTTCGGGACGACCCATTGCCGCGTGTGGACGTGGCATGGCTGCCCGACGAAGATGGCGAAAACCTCGTCTTGCACCGGATAGATGACGGTACAGGCCCGCGTGACAAGCTGTTTGTGCCCATCCAGAGTTTGGTTAATCCAGTGCCCGACAGTGCGGTGCAAGGGGCGCGCATCACACCCTGGATGCAACTGGACTTGCTGGCAGCGCTGCAGCAGTGGGCCGAGCAGCAAGACCAGTCGCTACGGCGCAGCGCTGAAAAGGTCACCACCGCCAGCCTGCCCAGTGCGCAAGACGGCTGGTATTGGCATTCCGTGCTGGGTTTCAAGCGCCAGCACTGACTCAACTATGCAGGCAAAAAGTGCAAAGGGCCGACTTCATTAACCTCCGCCTGCACTGCCGCATTCAGCTCCACGGTTCGCAGGTCGTAGGCCGTTTGCAGATTCAGCCAAGACTGCGCGTCGCCGCCAAACGCGCGGCTCAGGCGCAGCGCGGTATCGGCCGTGATGCCTCGCCGCTCCAGCACGATGTCGTTGATGCGCGAAGCAGGTACATGCAGATGCTTTGCCAACGCGTTTGCACTCAACGCCATCGGCTTGAGAAAGTCTTCTCGCAGAATTTCCCCGGGATGCACCGGGCGCATGCCATTTTTGACCATGTTCCAACTCCTGCTCTGGCTTCCCGAGGTGTCCGATTCTGAGCTGCCTATGCGGCAGTGAATGATTTCACCCATCTGGTGACTTTTCTAAGCTGCCTTACGGCAGTGCCGCTGAAGATACCACTTTCAAACGTCAAGGTGCATAAAAGAAAATTTCACCTATCTATTGACTGGTTTGATGTTTTCCGGGCAAAATAAAGCCGCAGTCCAGGTTCGAGCTGGGCTGCGGCTTATCAACACATAGCTGTCGAGGCTAACAACGGCCACCAAAGTGGCGGAGGGTAATTCAGTGAATAGCTTTTGCGCGCTCTTATTAGTCTGAGCTCGCTTCGCGAGCGATCTAAATCGAATCCCGTGTCGGTTTTGTGCTGACGCGGGATTTTCTCTCATTTTTATGTGGAAAGAGCTTCCTATGTTTGAAGTCCTTATCAAAGGGCCCGGGCAAGGCTTTCGTGCGGGTGTAGATGCGTTCCTTCAAGAGCGCCTGCAAGCCAAACTCGACAAGCTCAAGCCCGATGAAGACGCCCAGCGTGCAGAGCTGATCGCGCAGCATCAGCGTGACACATGGTTGCAAAGCGCGGCCAAACGGGTGCAGCAAATCCAGGCTGTCACGCATTCGCTCAAGCCAATCCATCCCGATGCACGTGGCACCAATTTGTATGTGCAGTCCGCAACACTGGCACCGCTTGCCGAACTGGGCAGCCATGCCTTGGGCACCAAACTCACGCCCGATGTGGTCGGTAATGCCGCTGCGCTAGATGTGTACAAGCTGCTCAAGCTGGAGGTGGCCGGTGTCAATCTGCTGGCCGCTTTGCAGACAAGCCAGCCCGACGCACTGCAGGCGCTGAGCACCGACCCGCAGCAGGCGCAGGCCTTGCGCGACGCATTTGTGGGCCTCACCCTGGCCCGCGAAGGCGGAGCCAGCTCGCACGTGCGTGCCAAGCAGTTGTATTGGTTGGTGGGCAGTGACCCGTGTGACGATGCGGCCTACCACCTGCTGGCACCGCTGTACGCCACATCCCTGGCGCATGCGGTGTACGCCCCCTTGCAGGAAGCCCGGTTTGGCGAGGCCAACAAGGCAGCCCGCCAGGCGCGGCGAGAGGGAAAGGTGCATGACGGTGCTTACCACGAGTACCGGGGTCTGGCTGTGCAGAAAATGGGGGGGACAAAACCCCAAAACATCTCGCAGCTCAACAGCGAACGTGGCGGCACCAACTACCTGCTGGCTTCGCTGCCGCCGCCCGCTTGGCAGACCGGTCAGCGCTATCTACCCATCCACTCCAACTCGGTGTTTGACCGTGCCTTCGGGGCCCGGCCTGCCGTCCGCAAAACCGTCAAAGCCTTCCTGGCGTTCTTGCTGACCGACCCAGAACCCAACCGCCACACCCGCCAGCAGGTGGATGACTTTCTGGACAATCTGGTGGATGAGGTCGTCATTCATGCCGGCGAGTTGCAGTCGCAGCCTGCGGGCTGGAGTCAAGATGAACGCTACGAAAAATTGGCACCGCCCGAGAAACTCTGGCTAGACCCGGGGCGTGCAGAACTCACCGGCGAAACGGTATTTGCACAAGAGTGGAGCCACATGGATTGGCCCGAGCAAGTGGGCAAGCGCTTTGCCAACTGGCTCAATGCGCAGTTGCAAGGCAAGCTGCCGGTGGGCGACGCCGAAGCACGCGAGTGGCGTCGGGTGTTGCTGGCCGATGATTCGTGGTTGTTTGCGGGGGTTTCTGCATGAGCGCAAACCGCCCCACACAAGCCCAGGCCCTGCTGGTGTTCCCCCACCTGCGGGTGCAAAACGCCAACGCCATCTCCAGCCCGCTCACGCATGGGTTCCCGTCCATGACCGCCTTCACCGGGCTGATGTGGGCGCTGGAGCGCAAGCTGGTTCAAGCTGGCATCCCGCTGCACCTGCTCAAGGTGGGCGTGGTCTGCCATGCACATGACGAGCAGGTGGTGGATGGGTATGTCAAAACCTTCCGCCTCACGCGCAACCCGGTCGACCAACACGGGAACACGGCCGCCATTGTGGAAGAGGGGCGAATCCACCTCGACATCACCTTGGTGTTCGCCGTGGCGCAGGCCAGTGCGGCGCTGCCGCTGGCACAAGCAGCCGATGACCCGCAACAGAAACTGGCGCAGCGTATCGCCGATGTGCTGGCCACTTTGCGCATCGCGGGCGGCACCGTGCTGCCTTCGCGCAAGGCACCGGGTCGGCGCACGCGGCCCTGGCTGGCCTTGCTGCCCGAAGACGCAGAGGCGCAGGCCACGGCGTTCAAGCAGTGGCGCCGCCAGTGGCTGCCAGGTTATGTGCTGGTGGGGCGCGACGACCTGCTGGCCACGCGCCTGGACAACCTGCGGCAAACCCAGCCCGACGCCACGCTGCTCGACGCCTGGCTGCATGCCGCGCGCTTTAACCATGCACCCATTCCCGTGGCCGAGGGTGCGGCGGCACCGGCGGACGGCAAGGTGCGCTGGGAGGATCCGCTGCATCGCAAGGGCATGGGCTGGACGGTTCCGATCCCGGTGGGTTACGTGTCACTGACGGACAAGCCTTACCAACCGGGCGAAGTGGCCCATGCGCGTGACAGCACCACACCTGTCGCGTTTGTGGAGTCGGTGTACTCGCTGGGCGAATGGATCAGCCCGCACCGGCTGCAGAGTGTGCATGCGCTGCTGTGGCACGCTGAAACCGACGGCACCCAGGGCCTGTACCGCTGTCGTAGCGGCTACGTACCCGCAGGGGCAGACGCAGCCCCCTTGGACGAAGAAGAGCCTGACTTTGATTAACGGACGAACCGGACTTCATGACGCCCCAGTGCGAGCGCCTTGGGCAACTTCACCCCATCTTTAAGGATCAACACCATGTCTGAAAAACTCACCACCGCATCTGTCCTGGCCTTCGAGCGCAAGCTCGACCCCTCTGACGCCGTGTTCCACGCAGGCCTCTGGGCCGACCGCGAGACCGCCCATGAACGCGCCAGCCCCTGGGCACCCATCACCATCCGCGAGAAGTCGGTGCGCGGCACCATCTCCAACCGCCTCAAGACCAAAGACCAAGACCCGGCCAAGCTCGACGCCGCCATCGAGAACCCCAACCTGCAAACGGTGGATGTTGCTGCCTTGCCCGCAAATGCCGACACCCTGAAAGTGCAGTTCACCCTGCGCGTACTGGCGGGCGCGGGCACCCCGTCGGCTTGCAACAGCGCGCCCTACCAGGCCAAGCTGCTGGGCACCGTCAAAGGCTATGTGGACACCAACGGCTTCACCGAGCTGGCCCAGCGCTACGCAGCCAACCTGGCCAACGGCCGCTTCCTGTGGCGCAACCGGGTGGGGGCAGAAAGTGTGCAGGTGCTGGTGGAGCAATTGCAGGGCGGAAAAGCCAAAAATTCATGGTCTTTTGATGCTCTGGCGCACAACCTGCGAGCGCTGAGTGCTATCAATAGTGAAGTAAAAAGTCTGGGCCAAACTATTGCCAGCGGCCTGGCCGGAACTGAGCACGTGCTGCTGCAGGTGACGGCTTTTGTACGTATGGGCGCGGGCCAGGAGGTGTTCCCGTCGCAAGAGCTGATCCTCGACAAAGGTGCCAGCAAAAAGAGCAAAACGCTGTATGACGTACAAGGTGTTGCGGCTATCCACTCCCAAAAAATCGGCAATGCCTTGCGCAGCATCGACACCTGGTACGAAGGTGCCGAAGAGCTGGGGCCCATCGCCGTGGAACCCTACGGCTCCGTCACCACACAAGGCAAGGCCTACCGCCAGCCCAAACAGAAGCTGGACTTCTACACCCTGCTGGACAACTGGCTGCTGAAAGACCAAGTGCCGCCCCTGGAGCAACAGCACTTTGTGATGGCAGTGCTGATCCGTGGTGGCGTGTTTGGCGATGCAGGTTGATGCCATGGCAGTCAGTCATTACCTCGACATCACGCTGCGGCCCGACCCGGAAATCGGCCCCGCACACCTGCTGAATGCGTTGTACGCCAAGCTGCACCGCGCCTTGGCGCACATAGGCACCGGCGACGTAGGCGTGAGCTTTCCCCAACTCGCGCCCCAAGGGCAACACTTGGGCCAGGTGCTGCGGCTGCATGGCAGCCCGGAGGCGCTGCAAAGCCTGCAAGCCTTGCCCTGGCTTCAAGGCATGTCTGACCACGTGCAAGTGGGCGAAGCGGCACCCGTGCCGTTGCACGCCCAACACCGCAGCGTCAACCGCGTACAGGCCAAAAGCAGCCCCGAGCGCCTGCGCCGTCGGCAGATGAAGCGAAAGGGCCTGACCGAAGCGCAGGCCCTGGAGCAAGTGCCCGACAGCGCCCGCGAAACGCTGGCGTTGCCCTACCTGGATGTGCACAGCAGCTCGACTGATCAGAGGTTTCGGCTGTTCGTGCGCCACGGCGCGATGCAAGCCGTTCCGATTGGCGGCATCTTCAGTGCTTACGGCTTCAGCCCGCAGACTACCGTGCCCTGGTTCTAACTGACCCTTTTTCTTGCATTGGAAAAATATCTAATAAAAACAAGTACTTATGAAAGTGCTTGTTTTTAGGGTCTTGCGGAAGAAATACGGGGTTTGGTTACGTGGGGATTGAGTTTTTGGTGGTTTTTCTCTAGTTCACTGCCGCACAGGCAGCTCAGAAAGAGAAGACGAAGGCCAGCTACGAGGCGGTCATGTTCACTGCCGCACAGGCAGCTCAGAAAGATCGCCCACCGCCCGGTTCTTCGACTGTGACGTTCACTGCCGCACAGGCAGCTCAGAAAAAGGGCCAGCGCCGGACCTGCCCATCGTATTTGTTCACTGCCGCACAGGCAGCTCAGAAAAATAAAGCATATTGCATTAAAATCCGCTAACTGTTCACTGCCGCACAGGCAGCTCAGAAACGCGATTCCCCGACCCAAGCCGGCCTTGGTCTGTTCACTGCCGCACAGGCAGCTCAGAAAACGCAGGCCAAGGACTTCAAGGGCGACGCCACGTTCACTGCCGCACAGGCAGCTCAGAAATCTACCAAGGCATGGGCAACGCAGCCCGCAAAGTTCACTGCCGCACAGGCAGCTCAGAAAGTCAGGTGTGCCTGTTTCATCAATGCGGCACTGTTCACTGCCGCACAGGCAGCTCAGAAAATCGTTACAGCCCTCGGCGCGGTGGTTTTCGCGTTCACTGCCGCACAGGCAGCTCAGAAAAATGGGCACACCTCGGCGCAGCCCTGCCACTCGTTCACTGCCGCACAGGCAGCTCAGAAAGGTAAGGATTGACCATGGAAGGAATTGCAGACTGTTCACTGCCGCACAGGCAGCTCAGAAAGTAGAGGTTTGCATGCAGGGTTCTAGCCTGTGGTTCACTGCCGCACAGGCAGCTCAGAAATACATGCGAAGAAGCTCCTGCACCCCTGCTGCGTTCACTGCCGCACAGGCAGCTCAGAAAAGACGTTTTTTGTGAGTCGTGTGGAGTACGTGCGTTCACTGCCGCACAGGCAGCTCAGAAAAGGGACGCCCGTGGCCGACTGCATTCCGCATGGTTCACTGCCGCACAGGCAGCTCAGAAATGCGGGCTTTTTGCTTTCCGGCCAGTCCACCAAGTTCACTGCCGCACAGGCAGCTCAGAAAATGATCAGGACTGCGCCCGGTTCCCCCTTGCTGTTCACTGCCGCACAGGCAGCTCAGAAAATCGCGCGCAAGTTCCCGCATCAAAATATTTCGTTCACTGCCGCACAGGCAGCTCAGAAAAGTGATGCGCCCACCCAATGCCCGTTACCTGCGTTCACTGCCGCACAGGCAGCTCAGAAATGTCTGTAAACAAGATGGCCGAGCTTGCCGAGTGTTCACTGCCGCACAGGCAGCTCAGAAAGCTTCCATGGCCTGGACGCGATCCCTTGTGTAGTTCACTGCCGCACAGGCAGCTCAGAAAAGGCCCAGGCCCACGGCGATCTGGTGCTCCAGGTTCACTGCCGCACAGGCAGCTCAGAAAATTCCGGCTCGGCGCGCTTGCCGGGTGCTGCAGTTCACTGCCGCACAGGCAGCTCAGAAATGCCGCAAGGGGGCCAGCTTCGCCAGCTCTGCGTTCACTGCCGCACAGGCAGCTCAGAAAACCAACCAACAGCTACACGCTCAGGACTGCGCGTTCACTGCCGCACAGGCAGCTCAGAAAGTCGAAAGCCCGGTCATCGACAAATTCCCCCTGTTCACTGCCGCACAGGCAGCTCAGAAAGTGCACACCGCCTGCCTGGTCACCGGCTTTGGCGTTCACTGCCGCACAGGCAGCTCAGAAAATCGACTACACCACGGGTGATTTGCGCATTTAGTTCACTGCCGCACAGGCAGCTCAGAAAATCGATATTGATGTTGATGGTTTGGGTCTGGTTGTTCACTGCCGCACAGGCAGCTCAGAAAACGGCAAGTGCTGCCGTCACGCTGCCCAACGTGTTCACTGCCGCACAGGCAGCTCAGAAAATCGAACTGCACCTTGAGCCCCGCGCGCACTGGTTCACTGCCGCACAGGCAGCTCAGAAAAAAAGCCCGGTCCATTGCCGAGGTGTCGGGGTGTTCACTGCCGCACAGGCAGCTCAGAAAGTATGTCCACTTGACGATGCCGCGCTGGTAGTGTTCACTGCCGCACAGGCAGCTCAGAAAAGTGGGCGCTAGCCGCGCGGCGATTTCCCCGGGTTCACTGCCGCACAGGCAGCTCAGAAACAGTCTGTCACCGCAGCCGCACCATTCACCAAGTTCACTGCCGCACAGGCAGCTCAGAAACAGTACGGCGACCAAGGCCGCCCAGTATTCAGGTTCACTGCCGCACAGGCAGCTCAGAAAACCCTGGCCGGAATGCGTACCGCCTTCATGGGGTTCACTGCCGCACAGGCAGCTCAGAAATCTTCGAGATTGGGGGCAAGGAATTTGCCGCTGTTCACTGCCGCACAGGCAGCTCAGAAACGAGCCAGGTTTGTAGCTGAGCGTGAGGATCCGTTCACTGCCGCACAGGCAGCTCAGAAAAGCGGCATGTACTGGATCAGCACGGCGTTGTAGTTCACTGCCGCACAGGCAGCTCAGAAACGCGCGCGTCGGTGATGCTGTCCACCCGGTTCGTTCACTGCCGCACAGGCAGCTCAGAAAATGCCGACGCCGCCCGCCAGCGCGCCCTGCAAGTTCACTGCCGCACAGGCAGCTCAGAAAAGTCGGTGAGGCCCCAGTCCACGTCCCAGCCGGTTCACTGCCGCACAGGCAGCTCAGAAACTGGACATGGAGGAAACGATGAATCCAAAAGTGTTCACTGCCGCACAGGCAGCTCAGAAATTCACAAAGTCGATGATTACCAAAATCGAATTGTTCACTGCCGCACAGGCAGCTCAGAAAAGCCGCACGGGCGCGGTGGTCGGGGTGTTGATGTTCACTGCCGCACAGGCAGCTCAGAAAACGCAGCGCGGAAATCGGCACGTTCGCCAGCGGTTCACTGCCGCACAGGCAGCTCAGAAAAGAGGAAAAGGACACTTGAAATGCGTCGCAGTGTTCACTGCCGCACAGGCAGCTCAGAAAATCCAGCTTGGGGTAAAGGCGCTTCACCCTCAAGTTCACTGCCGCACAGGCAGCTCAGAAAGCAGACACGGCCCCGGCCTGCTGGTACACGGCGTTCACTGCCGCACAGGCAGCTCAGAAATGCTGAACCTGCGCCTTAGAAGCCCAAGCATCGTTCACTGCCGCACAGGCAGCTCAGAAAATCAGGGGGATGTGCACGCGCAGTTTGATCTGGTTCACTGCCGCACAGGCAGCTCAGAAAGTCTTCGCGGGAGGCTTCCATTTCAAAGACGGGTTCACTGCCGCACAGGCAGCTCAGAAAGTCGCGAAGTCACAAAGCAGGGTGAAGGGCATGTTCACTGCCGCACAGGCAGCTCAGAAATACGTCGGCGCAGATACTGCCCTGACTGGTGCGTTCACTGCCGCACAGGCAGCTCAGAAAAGCAAAACCGCAACGATTGCCGCAACCCGAGCGTTCACTGCCGCACAGGCAGCTCAGAAAATCACGGCCAGACGCGGCGCGTATGACCGAGCGTTCACTGCCGCACAGGCAGCTCAGAAAATCACGGCCAGACGCGGCGCGTATGACCGAACGTTCACTGCCGCACAGGCAGCTCAGAAAGTCGCCGGGTCGGTCACCCGGTCAAAAAGAGGGTTCACTGCCGCACAGGCAGCTCAGAAAGAGGTGTGCCCACTGGTCGAAGACCTTGGCATGTTCACTGCCGCACAGGCAGCTCAGAAATCGGCACAGAAAGCGACTACCTCCCATGAAAAGTTCACTGCCGCACAGGCAGCTCAGAAAAGGTTGTCCGGGTTCACCCGGCGCAGTTCACGGTTCACTGCCGCACAGGCAGCTCAGAAAGTCACGTCGGTGGATCATCACAGCCTTGTCGCGTTCACTGCCGCACAGGCAGCTCAGAAAATACGGGTATCAGTCGGTCGGGCCGTATGGCGTGTTCACTGCCGCACAGGCAGCTCAGAAAGTTACGTCGGTAGTCACCGGGGTGGGTGCTACGTTCACTGCCGCACAGGCAGCTCAGAAACTGCACGCATGCCGGTGGTCAAGGCAGACAGGGTTCACTGCCGCACAGGCAGCTCAGAAAAAAGCCATTGAAGCCCGAGACAGCTTGCAGTCGTTCACTGCCGCACAGGCAGCTCAGAAACATTACGAAACCACCTCGCACACCAGATCAACGTTCACTGCCGCACAGGCAGCTCAGAAATAATTCAGTGGTCTATCTGGCAGACCAGATTTGTTCACTGCCGCACAGGCAGCTCAGAAAATGAGGCTGTTGTTCAGGTGCTTGCCGCGCCCGTTCACTGCCGCACAGGCAGCTCAGAAAATCGTGCTTGATGGGCGTGAGTACGGTGTACTTGTTCACTGCCGCACAGGCAGCTCAGAAAATCGTCGGGTCAAGCCCGAGCGCCTTCATCTTGTTCACTGCCGCACAGGCAGCTCAGAAAGATACGCGGCGCGGCCACCGTCGCCGGGTCGGGTTCACTGCCGCACAGGCAGCTCAGAAAGATACGCGGCGCGGCCACCGTCGCCGGGTCGGGTTCACTGCCGCACAGGCAGCTCAGAAAGAGAACGCCGCCCTTGCTGCGGAGGTGGAGCGGGTTCACTGCCGCACAGGCAGCTCAGAAACAGCGGTGCGGCTGACGACTCGCTTCTGCTGTGTTCACTGCCGCACAGGCAGCTCAGAAAATGTCATGGTTTGCCTACAAGGCAATCAATGCGTTCACTGCCGCACAGGCAGCTCAGAAAACGTAGACACGGAACCCACGTAGACACACCTCGTTCACTGCCGCACAGGCAGCTCAGAAAAACTCGCATGCGGGTAGTTGCCCGGTGCCTTGCGTTCACTGCCGCATAGGCAGCTCAGAAAAGCAGCTTGTCCAGCACAGCCGTTGCGTTCTTGTTCACTGCCGCACAGGCAGCTCAAAACGCAGTGCAAGCAGCGGGGGCAACAGGATTGCGTTCACCCTCACATCCCCCTGAACACCCCCCCATACACCCGCCCCACCCCCAACACCTCCGCCCGTCCGCGCAGTGTCAGGCTGAGTTTTCCGGCTTCGTCGCGCAGCACCCGGTCGATGGCGTCGGCGCGTACCACCGTGCCGCGGTGCACCTGCCAGAACTGATCGGGGTCGAGCTGGGGCAGCAGGTCTTTCAGCGGGGTGCGGATCAGGTATTCATGTCCTTCGGTCAGCACCCGCACGTATTTGTCGGCGGCCTCGAAATACAGCACGTCTTGCATCGGCACCAGGTGGATCTGGCTGCCCACGCTGGCCTGGATGTGGCGCAGGCGGGGGCTTGCCGGGGTGGGTGTGGGGGCCAGTAGCTGGCGCAGCTGGTCGAGGGTGTGTTCCATGTCGGGGGCGGCGGCGGAGCCGGGCAGGCTGCGCTGGATTTTCTCCACGGTGCGGGCCAGGCGGGTGGTCTGCACGGGTTTGAGCAGGTAGTCCACGGCCTGGGCATCAAACGCCTCCAGCGCGTGCTGGTCGTAGGCCGTCACAAACACCAGCGCGGGGAAGGGCACGTCCAGCGGCCAGGCGTCGGCCAGCGCTGCGGCGGCTTCCAGTCCATTTTGGCCGGGCATACGAATATCAAAGAACAACACATCGGGCCGCAGCGCCAGTGCCTGGGCCACGGCCGACAGGCCATCGCCCACGGTGGCGGCTATCTGCAGAGCGGGCCAGACTCGGGCCAGCTCGGCTTGTAATGCCAGGGCCAGCAAGGGCTCGTCTTCGGCAATCAGCGCGGTGGGGGTTTTAAGGCTCATTTTTTAAAGGAAATATGACTCTGGCGCACGTTCCAACTGCGCTACCAGCTATCAATTCGATAGTGCCTTGTGTGCCATAGGCCGTGGCCAGCCGTTCGCGCACCTGGGCCAGGCCAAAGCCGCCACCGGCGTGTGTGGTGGGCATGTCGAGGCCCACACCGCTGTCAGTCACGCTCAACACCAGCCGGTCGCCCTCGCGCCGGGCCTGTACGGTGATGTGGCCACCTTCCACCTGGGGCTCCAGCCCATGGGTGATGCTGTTTTCCACCAGCGGCTGCAGCAGCAGGGTGGGCACGGGCTGGTCGGCCAGGTCATCGGGCAGATCCAGTGTGTAGCGCAGGCGTGGGCCCATACGCACCGCCATCAGCGCCAGGTAGTCGCGCAGGCGGTCAAACTCGGCCTGCAGCGGGTGTTCGGTGCTGCGCGATGCGCCCAGCGTGGCGCGCAAATAGGCGATCAGGTGGTCCAGCATGTGCTGGGCACGAGCCGGGTCGTGCGCCACCAGCACCCGCAGGTTGGCCAGGGTGTTGAACAGCATGTGCGGCTCCAGCTGGGTCTCCAGCAGCTTCAGGCGCGCCTCGGCGGCGTCGCGTTGGGCCAGGGCTACCAGGGCCTCGAGGTGGCGCGACTTGCCCCGGCTGTAGAAGAAACCCGAGATGGCCACCGTGGCAAACACCGTGGTGACCAAGCCTGGCAGCAGCCCACCAGATTCGAACATACGGGGCCGCCCACCCTGGTGGCCGCCACTGTAGAGGTCACCCAGCGCGGTGCCCACGACAAAGCCGATGCAGACCCCGGCGGCAGTGAGTGCAAAACCGCGCCAGCCCAGCGGCCAGGGAATGGGCGAGCGGCGCGTGAGCCACTGGCGGCCCAGCTCGATCACCAGCCAGCTGGTCAGCCCGATGGCGAGTGAATAGACCAGCTGCACATCCCACGCTGCTTGTTTTGCCAGGGTCAGACCGGCGGCGATGAGGCAGCAGAAGGCGGCAGTCACCAGCCCGTGGCGGGCCGCAACGCGGTAGTCAAAGGGGCGAACCGGGGGGCAGGGTGTGGTCCATGGCGTGGCTGCCATTGTGCGGCAGGGCACAGCCTGCGGGGCGCTTCACCACGGGTCTGCTGCGCCGCTTTTTTCGAGCACAGCGCGTTCACGCGCCACCATACGGGCGTAAAAACCGTGCTGCGTGAGCTTGAGCCACACCACCACCCCATGGATCGCCAGCCCCAGGCCCCAGCCCAGCGCCGGGAACACGGCCCAGTTGCGCCCGCTCTGGGCCGACAACACGGCCAGCAGGATGTTGACCGCGATGTAGATACCCGCGTGCAGGTACCAGCCAAGCTTGGCACCCGCGCGGCGGCGGGCGAGCTGGTCGATGGGTGTGGTGTCGGAATGGTTGCGGTAGTGCATGGCGTGCTCCTTGGTATGTGTAATGTGGTGGGGTTTACTGTGCGTAGGCCGCTGTTGGCGCGGCATGGGCCGCCAGCGCCAGGCGCCATAGCCACAGCGCACGGGCGATAAAACTGCCGCTGAAGACCCCATACAGGCTGCTGATGCCCAGCGCGACCAGCGTGTCGTGCGCCAGCGCAGGCTGCAGGGACAAGGCCACACCCACGGCGTATTTGGTGGTGAAGATGCCCATCATCAGCGCCAGCGGCACCCCACTGCCCGGCAGGCTGAAGCTGCGGGTCTGCGGCTGGTAGTGCGGCTGGTTTTGCGCCGTGGAGGCCGGTGCCAGCAGTAGCGTGGCCGCCCCCACCAGCAGCGCTGTGGCCGCCCAGGCTGCCAGCGCCCAGGGCGTGTCGGCAAAGGCGGACACCACGCCGTACACCGCCAGCGCCGTCATCACCACCGGCATCACGGTGATCCGTGCCAGGCTGGCACGCCGGGGGAACAGCTGTTGGATGCCCACCCAGAGCAGGACGCCGAACAGGGCGAAGACCCAGGTGGGGGTGTGGGCCAGGATTTGCAGCAGCATGGGGAACTCCTCGGTAAAAAGGGGGTTAAAGATCTATGGGCTGTACTGTGGCTTCGCTTACATGTCGCCACCAGCGGTTTGCGACGGAAGCCGCAAACAGGAGCGCGAAATGCAGGCAGCGGGTGTGAAGCGCAAGGTTCTTTACTTTTCTTCGCACGCCGTTGGTGGGCCCGCCATACCCTGCGGCTACCATGGCGGCGGCTGCTTGCACGGGTCGGTGCAGGCTCAGACAGGAAAACCATGAACCCGAAGAACGAATCACCCACCGCCCAGGACGCTGCCGAGGCCGCACCCGCTGTCGCCGTTACCGCCCCACCTTCGCGCCGGGGCCGCTGGTTCGGGGCGCTGGTGGCTTTGCTGGTGATGCTGGCGGTGGGGGGCGCAGCGTGGTACCTGATCCACCGCCCGGCGGTCAAGGCCCCCGGTGGTTTTGGTGGCCCCGGGGGGGCGCGGGTGACGGTGGGTGAGGCGGCAGCCCGCCGTGCCGACGTGCCGGTCTACATCGACGCGCTGGGCACGGTCACCCCGGTGGCCACCATCACGCTGCGGCCACAGGTGTCGGGGGTATTGACGCAGGTGCTGTTCACCGAGGGCCAGATGGTGACCAAGGGCCAGCTGCTGGCGCAGATCGACCCGCGTCCGTTTCAGCAGGCGCTGATGCAGGCGCAGGGCACACGCCAGCGCGACGAGGCCCAGCTGGCCAATGCACGCATCACCTTGCAGCGTTACCAGACCCTGCTGGCGCAGGACTCGATTGCCCGCCAGGAGGTGGACACCCAGGCCGCGCTGGTGCAGCAACTGGAGGGCACGGTCACGTCCGACCGCGCGTCCGAGAAAACCGCGCAGCTCAACCTCGACTTCACCCGGGTCACCGCGCCCATCAGCGGGCGGGTCGGCCTGCGGGTGGTGGACGCGGGCAATGTGGTGTCGTCGGGCGACGCGGCGGGTATTGCCGTCATCACCCAGATCAACCCGGTGGACGTGCAGTTCTCGGTGCCGCAAGACCGCGTGCCCGACATCCAGGCCCGCGCTGCGGAGGACAAACGCCTGCCGGTGACCGCACTGGATCGCACCCGCAGCAACGTGCTCGACAAAGGGGTGTTCCTCACGCTCGACAACCAGGTCGATGTGCAAACCGGCACCGTACGCGCCAAGGCACGTTTCCAGAACGCGGCGGGTACGCTGTTCCCGAACCAGTTTGTGAACATACGGCTGCTGCTGCGCACGCTGCAGGGCGCGGTGGTGGTGCCCGTCACGGCGCTGCGCACCGGGGCCACCGGCGACTTTGTGTATGTGATCAACGAAGACCGCACCGTGTCCACACGTGTTGTCAAACGCGGCCAGGGCACGGTGGAAAACATCGTGGTCACCGAAGGGCTGAAAGAGGGTGAACGGGTGGTGACCGAAGGCGGTGACCGGCTGACCGACGGGGCCAGTGTGCGGCTGGCGTCCGATACAGCGGCACGGCCTGCGGGTGCAGCATCGGCCCCGCGCAACGGCGCATCCGGCCCCCGCCGTGAAGGGCGTCGCCCTGCGCAAAACCCATGAGCATGAGTCCTTCGCGCCCGTTTATTGAGCGGCCCGTCGCCACCGGCTTGCTGATGCTGGCCATCGTGCTGGCCGGTTTGGTGGGCTTTCGCTTCCTGCCGCTGGCTGCGCTGCCGCAGGTGGACTACCCCACCATCCAGGTGCAAACGCTGTACCCCGGTGCCAGCCCCGAGGTGATGGCGCGCACCGTCACCGCGCCGCTGGAGCGCCAGCTGGGCCAGATGTCGGGCCTGACCCGTATGGCCTCCACCAGCGCGGCAGGGGTGTCCATCGTCACGCTGCAGTTTGGTCTGGGCCTGAAGATCGACGTGGCCGAACAAGAGGTGCAGGCCGCCATCAACGCGGGCAGTTCGCTGCTGCCGGCCGACCTGCCCGCACCCCCCGTCTACGCCAAGGTCAACCCGGCCGACGCACCCATCCTGTCGCTGTCCATCACGTCCGACACACTGCCGTTGACCGAGGTGCAAAACCTGGTCAACACGCGGCTGGCGCAGAAGATCAGCCAGGTCAACGGTGTGGGGCTGGTCACGCTGGCGGGGGGGCAGCGCCCTGCCGTGCGTATCCAGGCCGACACCAAGGCGCTGGCGTCCTACGGCATTGGCCTGGACACCCTGCGCACCGCCATCAGCAGCGCCAACGCCAACAGCGCCAAAGGCAGCTTCGACGGCCCCACACGCGCCTACACCATCAACGCCAATGACCAGCTGCTGACAGCGGCGGACTACCAGAACCTGGTCATTGCCTACCGCAACGAGGCCCCGGTGCGCATGCGCGACGTGGCGCGGGTGGTGGAGGGGGCGGAGAACAACCGGCTCGGTGCATGGGCGGGCACACAGGAATCTCCACTCACCGCAGCCATCATCTTGAACGTGCAGCGCCAGCCCGGTGCCAACGTGATCGCCACGGTAGATGCCATCCAGCAACAACTGCCCGAGTTACAGGCCGGCCTGCCCGCGTCGCTCAAGGTCGAGGTCTTGTCCGACCGCACCACCGGCATCCGCGCGTCGGTGAAACATGTACAACTGGAGCTGCTGCTGGCCGTGGTGCTGGTGGTGTTGGTGATCTTTTTCTTTTTGCACAGCCTGCGCGCCACGGTGATTGCCAGCCTGGCCGTGCCCATCTCCCTCATCGGCACCTGCGGCGCGATGTACTTGCTGGGCTACAGCCTGAACAACCTGAGCCTGATGGCGCTGACCATTGCCACCGGCTTTGTGGTGGACGACGCCATCGTGATGATCGAGAACATCGCGCGCTACATCGAAGAGGGGGAGGCACCGTTCCAGGCCGCACTCAAAGGCGCGAAACAGATCGGTTTCACCATCATCTCGCTCACCGTGTCGCTGATTGCGGTGCTGATTCCGCTGCTGTTTATGGGTGACGTGGTGGGGCGTCTGTTCCGCGAATTTGCGGTCACGCTGGCCATCACCATTTTGATTTCTGCGGTGGTGTCACTCACGCTGGTGCCGATGATGTCGGCGCGCTGGTTGAAGCCGCAAGCCGAAGAAGGTGGCAAATTTGGCACGGCGGTGCAGCGCTTCTTCGACCGCGTTGTGCACCGCTACGACGGCCAGCTGCAATGGGTGCTGCGCCACCAGGGCCTCACGTTGGTGGTGGCCGTGCTGACCATGGTGCTCACCGTGCTGCTGTACATCGTGATCCCGAAAGGCCTGTTTCCCACACAAGACACCGGCCAGCTGCAGGCCCGCATCGAGGCCGCGCAGGACGTGTCGTTTGACCGTATGGCCGAACTGCAGCAGGCCGCGGCCCGCGCCATTCTGGCCGACCCCGAGGTGCAAAGTTTGAGTACCGTGATTGGTGTGGACGCAGCCAACAACACCATGCTGCACACCGGGCGCATGCTCATCAACATGGTGCCGGGCCGGGGTGACCAGGAGGCCAGCATGCAGCGCCTGCGTGACCGGGTGCAGCAGGTGGCCGGTGTGCGCCTGTACCTGCAGCCCACACAAGATTTGACCATCGACGCCGAAACCGGCCCCACCGAATACCGCCTGTCGATCGAGGCCGTGGACTCGGCCACCGTGACCCAGTGGGTGCGCAAACTCATGCAACAGCTGCAAGGCGCACCCCAGGTGCGCAACGTCACCAGCGACGCCGGGGCCGAAGGTTTGTCGGCCTTTGTGGACATCGACCGCAACACCGCGTCCCGCCTGGCCATCACGGCCAGTGCGGTGGACGACGCGCTTTACAGCGCGTTTGGCCAGCGCATCGTGTCCACCATCTTCACCGAGACCAACCAGTACCGCGTGATCCTGGAGGCGCAGCCCGAGCAGCTCAACTCACCCACCGCACTGGGCAACCTGAACCTGCGCACCAGCGGTGGCCAGCCCACACCACTGTCGGCCATGGCCACCATCCGCGAGCAACTCGCCCCGCTGCAGATCACCCACGTGGCGCAGTACCCGGCGGCCACGGTGGGCTTCGACACCGCGCCCGGTGTGTCGCTGGGCCGGGCGGTCGACAGCATCCGCGTGGCCGCGCAAGAGATCGGTTTGCCCAAGGGCGTGACCATGAACTTCCTGGGCGCAGCGGGTGCGTACGAGAAGTCGCTGTCCAACCAGCTGTGGCTGATTCTGGCGGCGGTGGTGTGTGTCTACATCGTGCTGGGGGTGTTGTACGAGAGTTATGTGCACCCGCTGACGATCTTGTCCACGCTGCCCTCGGCCGGGGTGGGGGCGCTGCTGGCGCTGATGGTCACCGGCAACGACCTGGGGGTCATCGGCATCATCGGCATCATTCTGCTCATCGGCATCGTGAAGAAGAACGCGATCATGATGATCGACTTCGCCATCGACGCCGAGCGGAATGAGGGGATGTCGCCGCAGGAGGCGATTCACCGCGCGGCGCTGTTGCGGTTCAGGCCGATTTTGATGACGACGTTGGCTGCTTTGTTTGCGGCGGTGCCGTTGATGTTGGGTGTGGGGGAGGGGGCTGAACTGCGGCGGCCACTGGGGTTGGCGATTTTTGGGGGGCTGGTGGTTTCTCAGGTTCTGACGCTGTTTACGACGCCTGTGGTGTATTTGGCGTTTGACCGGATGGGGCGTCGGTTTTCTGGGCGGTCTGTATGACGGGGTTGCGCTCTTCGCTGTACAGCCGTTGCTGCTGTTTTGAGGTCGGCGGCCGGGTTTCGCCCCGGCGGCCGACTCACTTTCTCTTGGCGAAGCAAGAGAAAGTAAGTCGGCCGCCGGGCCGAGACCCGGCCTGCGCCCGCCGCAGAGAGGACAGCAAATGAACCTGTCCAAACCCTTCATACAGCGCCCGATAGCAACGGTGCTGCTCACCATAGGCATAGCCCTGGCAGGTATAGCCGCGTTCTTCGTCCTCCCCGTCTCCCCCTCCCCCAGGTCGAATACCCCACCATCAGCGTGTCCGCCAGCATGGCCGGGGCCAGCCCCAGCACCATGGCGTCGAGTGTGGCGACACCGCTGGAGCGGCGGCTGGGCACCATCGCCGGGGTCAACGAGATGACCTCGCGCAGCTCCAGCGGGTCAACCCGGGTGAGCCTGCAGTTCGACCTGTCGCGCAACATCGACAGCGCCGCGCGTGAGGTGCAGGCCGCCATCAACGCGGCGCGGGCCGACCTGCCGGCCAGCCTGCGCAGCAACCCGACCTACCGCAAAGCCAACCCGGCGTCGTCGCCGGTCATCATCCTGGCGCTCACGTCCAAAACCAAAACACCGGGGCAGATCTACGACGCGGTGTCCAACGTGGTCAGCCAGCGGCTGGCGCAGGTGGACGGTGTGGGTGATGTGGAGCTGGGCGGTGGCTCGCTGCCTGCGGTGCGGGTGGAGCTGCTGCCGTTTGCACTGCACCGCTACGGCATCAGCACCGAAGACGTGCGCGCCGCCATCCAGGCCGCCAACGCGAACCGGCCAAAGGGCGCGATCGAGGGCGACGGGCGGCGGCTGCAGGTTTACACCCCCACTCCGGCCCGTAGCGCGGCGCAGTACCGCGACCTGGTGATTGCCTGGCGCGACGGCGCGGCGGTGCGGCTGACGGACGTGGCCAACGTGGTGGACGGGGTGGAAAACCGGCGCACGCTGGGGCTGTTCAACGGCGACCCGGCCATCATCGTGCTGATCCGGCGCGAGGCCGATGCCAACATCATCGCCACGGTGGACGGTGTACGTGCCATGCTGCCCGAGCTGCGTGCCCAGCTGCCGCAGGACATCACGCTGGAGGTGGCGTCGGACAGCACCAACTCCATCCGCTCGTCGCTGCGCGAGATCGAGCTGACGCTGGTGGTCTCCATCATTTTGGTGGTGCTGGTGGTGGGGCTGTTCCTGCGCAAGGCGCGTGCCACCATCATCCCGGCGGTGGCCACCATCGTGTCGCTGCTGGGCACGTTTGGGGTGATGTATTTGCTGGGCTTCAGCCTGAACAACCTGAGCCTGATGGCGCTGACGGTGGCCACCGGTTTTGTGGTGGACGACGCCATCGTGGTGCTGGAAAACACCAGCCGCCACATCGAGGCCGGCATGGACCGGATGCAGGCGGCGCTGCAAGGCGCACGCGAGGTGGGCTTCACCGTGTTGTCCATCAGCCTGTCGCTGGTGGCGGTGTTTATCCCGCTGCTGTTTATGGACGGGCAGGTCGGTCGGCTGTTCCGCGAATTTGCCATCACGCTGTCGGTGGCGGTGCTGATCTCACTCGTTATCTCGCTCACCACCACGCCCATGATGTGTGCGCTGCTGCTCAAGCCTGAGCCTGTGCCAGAACCCGGCGCACCAGCACCACGCCGCAACTGGCTGGTGCGTGGCATCGACCGCAGTTACGACTGGGTGCTGCGCACCTATGCCCGCAGCCTGGACTGGGCGCTGGCCAGCAAGGGGCTGGTGGTGCTGATTCTGCTGGCGGTGATTGGCCTGAACGTCTACCTGTACGCAGCCATGCCCAAGGGCTTTTTCCCGCAGCAAGACAACGGCCAACTGAATGCGGGCCTGCGCGCCGACCAGAGCATTTCGTCGCAGGCGCTGGGCGACAAATTGCGCGAGGCGGTGGACATCATCCGCAAGGACCCCGCAGTGGACACCGTGGTCGGTTTCTCGGGTGGCAGCCGCGCGGGTGGTGGCTTCATGTTTGTCAACCTCAAACCCGTGGCGGAGCGCAAGGAGGGCAGCCTGGCCGTGGTGGCCCGCCTGCGCCCGCAACTCGACCGCATCACCGGGCTGCGTGTGTTCTTGGGCCCGGTGCAGGACTTGCGTATGGGCGGGCGCTCCAGCAACTCCACCTACCAGTACACCCTCAAAGGCGACAGCCAAGCCACGCTGCGCACCTGGACCACCAAACTGGCCGAACGCCTGAAGCAAGAGCCGCAGCTCAGCGACATCGACACCGACCAGGCCGACAACGGTGTCGAGACTTTTGTCGAGGTGGACCGCGACAAGGCCTCGCGCCTGGGCATCAGCTCGGCGGCGGTGGACAGCGCGCTGTACAACGCGTTTGGCCAGCGTTCGGTCGCCACCATTTTTGACGAGCTGAACCAGTACGCCGTGGTGATGGAATGGGCACCGCGCTTCGCCCAGGGGCCGGTGGCGCTGAACGACCTGTACCTGCCCACGTCCGGCAGCACCGGCACCTCGGCCAACCCCGGCCAGCGCGGCGCGTCCACCGGCCAGCCGCTCAGCACCAGTGCCACCACCATGGTGCCGCTGGCCACCGTGGCCACCTTGTCCGAACGCGCCGTGCCCTCCAGCATCGACCATGAAGATGGCGAACTCTCCAGCACCCTGTCGTTTAACCTGGAAGAGGGCGCAACCCTGGGCGACGCGCAGCGCATCATGGCGCAGGCCGAGGCCGACATTGCCCTGCCCACCAGCGTGCGCGGCAGCTTTGGGGGCACGGCCAAAAGTTTCCAGCAGTCGCAGTCCCAGCAGCTGTGGCTGATCCTGGCGGCGCTGGCCGTCATCTACATCCTGCTGGGGGTGTTGTACGAAAGCCTGATCCACCCGGTGACCGTGCTCACCACACTGCCGTCGGCGGGTGTGGGTGCGCTGCTGGCGCTGCTGGCGCTGCGTATGGACTTCTCGCTGATTGCACTCATCGGTATCTTTTTGTTGATCGGCATCGTCAAGAAAAACGCCATCCTCATCATCGACTTCGCGCTGGAGGCGGAACGCACGCGGGGCCTGAGTGCGACCGAGGCCGTGCGTGAGGCCTGCCTGCTGCGCTTCCGCCCCATCCTCATGACAACACTCGCCGCTGCACTCGGTGCGCTGCCGCTGGCCATTGGCTTCGGCCAGGGTGCCGAGCTGCGCCAGCCGCTGGGTGTGGCCATCATCGGCGGGCTGATTGCCAGCCAGTTGCTCACGCTGCTGACCACCCCCGTGGTGTATGTGCTGATGGACAAATTACGCAGCCGCCCTGCCACCCACCTGGCACCCCCGCCACTCCGCCCCGAGGGCGCTTTATGAAAACCCAGTTTGTTTTTGATTCTGATATTTGCTGCAAAAATAATAGCTGCTTGCGCCCGTCCACCGGGCGCGAGAGGCCTATTTTTCTTAAATTTTCAGCGCTTTTAGGCGCGTTGGCACTGGCAGGCTGCGCCGTCGGCCCGGCCTACCAGCCGCCCACAGTGGACGCCCCCATCGCCTGGAAAGAGTCCACCCCTGCTGCAGGCTGGGCCCCGTTCGCCACCCCTGCTGACACACTGGTGCGCAGCGACTGGTGGACGCTGCTAGGCGACGACACGCTCAACCAGCTGGCCGCCCAGGTGCAGGTGTCCAACCAGAACATCGCCGCCGCCGTGGCCGCTACGGCGCAGGCGCGGGCGCTGGTGAACGAGCGCAACGCGGCGCTGTTTCCGTCACTCACGCTGGGTGGTGGTGCGCAGCGTGTGGGTGGCGACGGGCGCGGCGGCAGCAGTACCAACTTGGACGCTGCACTCGGTGCCAGTTGGGAGCCCGACCTGTGGGGCCGCCTGGGCCAGCTCAGTGGCAGCGCCCAGGCCAGCGCCCAGGCCAGTGCCGCAGATTTGGCGGCAGCGCGGCTGTCGGCGCTGGGCACGCTGGCCAGCAGTTATGTACAACTGCGCGCGGCTGACGCTGAAGCCGCGCTGCTGCAAAGCACCGTGCAGGGTTTTGAGCGCAGCCTGCAGATTGCCCGCAACCGCTACGCCGCAGGCATCGCGGCCAACACCGACGTGCTGCAGGCGCAGACCCAGCTCGCCAACACCCGCGCTGATCTGGCGGGTGTCCAGGCCGACCGCGCCCAGCTGGAGCACGCCATTGCGGTGTTGGTTGGCAGCGCACCGGCCCACTTCACACTGGCCCCACTCGCCACAGCCTGGGTGCCGACCGTGCCGGTGGTGCCCGTCGGTGTGCCGTCCACCCTGCTGCAGCGCCGCCCCGACATCGTTGCCGCCGAACGTGACGTGGCAGTCGCCAATGCACAAATCGGCATTCAACGGTCGGCGTATTTCCCCAGCGTCACCCTCAGCGCCTCGCTGGGCAGCAGCGGCAGTGTGGTGGGCGACCTGCTGCGCTCGTCCAACAGCCTGTGGTCGCTGGGCCTGTCGCTGGCGCAGGTGGTGCTGGACGCCGGGGCCATTGCCGCCCGCGTCGAGGGCGCACAGGCCGGTAACGACGCTGCCGTGGCGCGTTACCGCCAGACCGTGCTGGCCGCGTTCCAGGCGGTGGAAGACCAGCTCACCCAGTCCCGCACGCTGGTGGCCCAGGAGGCCCTGCGCCGCGAAGCATCCGCCGCCGCCGACCAGGCCGAGCAGCAGATGCTGAACCGCTACCGTGCCGGCCAGGTCGGCTACACCGACGTCGTCACCGCCCAGGCCAGCGCCCTGAACGCCCGGCGTGCACTGCTGCAGCTGCAAGTGGGCCGGCAGGTGGCGGCGGTGGGGCTGGTGCAGGCGTTGGGTGGGGGCTGGCAAGAGGGTGCGCCTTAATGGCCGCGCGAGTCACCAGCGATAATTCCACTCTTTTGTGACTACCCAATCCACGCAGCATGACGTTGCATGGAGCGCGCGCTGCCCCTTCCAGCAGACACCGTGGAACTGGCTCTGCCAGGCCACTGGTGTCGCCCCCTGCAAGGGGGAAGGCGAGAGCGAAGCGAAGCCTGGGGGTATGAGTATTTCAAGGAGTGCGCGTGGATATTGAGTTGCTGGTTAAGGCCGCCATCATGGGTGTGGTCGAAGGGCTTACCGAGTTTTTGCCGATTTCATCCACCGGGCACCTGATCCTCGCGGGGTCGCTGCTGGGGTTTGACGATGCCAAGGCCAAGGTGTTCGACATTGCGATCCAGACCGGGGCCATCCTCGCGGTCATCATTGTTTATTGGCAAAAGATCCGCGCCACGCTGGTGGCCCTGCCCACTGAGCGGCAGGCGCAGAAGTTTGCGCTCAATGTGCTGATCGGCTTCCTGCCCGCCGTGGTGCTGGGCCTGCTGTTTGGCAAGATGATCAAGGAGCATCTGTTCACCCCGACCGTGGTGGCCACCACGTTCATCCTGGGCGGTTTTGTGATTCTGTGGGCCGAGCGGCGCCCCCAGTCGGCGGCGCGTATCCACAGCGTGGACGACATGAGTGCACTCGACGCACTCAAGGTGGGGCTGGTGCAATGTATGGCCATGATCCCGGGCACCAGCCGCAGTGGGGCCACCATCATCGGCGGCATGCTGTTGGGCCTGTCGCGCAAGGCAGCCACGGATTTCTCGTTTTTCCTGGCCATTCCGACGCTGATCGGAGCCGGTGCCTACAGCCTCTACAAAGAGCGCGCCCTGTTGTCGATGGCCGACCTGCCGATGTTTGCGGTGGGCCTGTTTTTCTCGTTCATCAGTGCCTGGCTGTGTGTGCGCTGGCTGCTGCGTTACATCAGCACCCACGACTTCGTGCCGTTTGCCTGGTACCGCATTGCGTTTGGTATTGCCGTACTTGTGACGGCTTGGTTGGGCCTCGTCGTCTGGGTTGAATAACGGCGCTATTTACAGCATATTGCGCAGCGCTGCTTCCACCGCAGCCGCTGTGGCCAGCGGTTTTTCCATCGGGAACAGGTGGGTGCCGTCCAGCACCATGGTGCGGCCCTGCGTCACTTCCAGCGTCAGCGTCATGCCTACTTGTTTCATTTCTTCCGACTGCCGCCCCCCGATGAAGGCCACCGGGCATTTCAGCGGGTGTTTGCGCAGCAGCGCACGCAGGTTGTGTGGCAGGGTGTTGTAGATGCTGGTTTCCACATCGCGGTCAAAGGCCAGCACGAACTTGCCGTCCTCTTCCACCATGCCGCTGTCGATGTAGTCCTCCAGCACCTGCGGGTCCCAGCGGGTGAACGCGCGTTTGTGGCGGAAGTGCTCCAGCGCGGTGGCGCGGTCGGGCCAGCTGTTGCGCCGCATGCGGCTGACCTTGCCCGGTGAAATGGCACCCACCAGCTGGGTGCGTTTGGCCATTCCCAGCGCGTTCGCCCGCCAGCCGCCAATCAGCGGCGAGTCCAGCAGCACCACACCACGCACCAGCGCCGGGTGCAGCGCAGCGGTCATCACACTCACAAAGCCGCCCAGCGAATGGCCGACCAGGAAGGCGGGCTCACCGTGTTTGTCCACCTCGGCCTGGGCAAAGTCCGCCAGCTGCTGCACCAGGTGCGGCCAGTTGTTGGTGACCGGGTACTCCGGCGCGTGGCCAAATTTGTCGAGCGCCTTGACCGTAAAGCCGCGCGTACGCAGGCTCGTGAGCATGGCACCGTAGGTTCCGCCCGGGAAGCTGTTCCCGTGCGCAAACACGATGTGGTGCATGGTGCGGGCGCGGTTCAGATCAGTTTCTCTTCAGGGGAGGTGATCTTGCGCAGTGGCTTGGCGCGGGCCGATGCCACCACCAGCGGAATGTCGGTGGCGCCGCCGTCCCAGACCGGGTCTTCGATGCTGTCAAACACCTCACGCAGCTTGTGGCCCCAGTTGCCGTGCAGCATCTGGAAGTAGGGGTTGTCGCTGTCGATACACACCACCTTGTCGGACTCCAGGCGGTCGGCTTCGTACACCACCAGGTCGAGCGGCAGGCCGACCGACAGGTTCGATTTGAGTGTTGAGTCCATCGACACCAGCGCACATTTGGCGGCTTCGTCCAGCGGCAGCGATGGCATCAGCACGCGGTCGAGCACGGGTTTGCCGTATTTCGATTCACCCACCTGGAAGTACGGCGTCTCAGGTGTGGCTTCGATGAAGTTGCCGGCCGAATACATCTGGAACAGTCGCATGCCTTCGCCCTTGATCTGCCCGCCAAAAATCAGCGACACATTAAAGTCCACACCCGACTGTTTGAGCGCCTGCGCATCACGGTCGTACACATGGCGCACTGCCGAGCCCAGCACGCGGGCTGCGTCGAACATACTCTTGGCGTTCCAGATCGTGATCGGGTCGCTGTCTTCGGTTTCTTTCAACTGCTCGATCTGCAAAATCTCACGCACCGACTGCGAGATGCTCAGGTTGCCCGCCGACAGAAGCACCATAAAGCGGTCGTCCGGCTTCTCGTAAACGATCATCTTGCGGAAGGTGCTGATCTGGTCCAGCCCCGCGTTGGTACGGGAGTCGGACAGGAACACCAGTCCGGCATCGAGTTTGATGGCGACGCAATAGGTCATGTGAATAAAGAGGTTGTGTTAACAGGCAGTGGCTGGGCTGTTGCCACTGAGGTGAAGTATGTGGATGGGTGATGTGTTTATGCGATGCCGCCACGGATGGCCTGCAATTGCCGGGCCAGTTGGGGTAAGGCGGTTTGCAAGGTTTCCCACACCGTATCCAGGTTGATCTCGAAATAACCGTGGGCAATACGGTTGCGCATGCCTTTCATGGCGTGCCATGGCACGTCCGGGTGCTGCTCTGCAAACGCAGGGTCACTCTTGAGTAATTTGGTTGCCTCTTCGCCCACCAGAATCAGGTTCAGGATTACCGCCTGCTGCGTGCGTTTGTCTTGCAGAAAGGCATCTTTGGACAAACCCTCAACATACACACAGGCCTGGGTAGCCGCTTCCAGCATGTGGTCCAGGTAGTCCGGCACACGGTCAGACGTCATACCGGGCGGGCCTCGGCCAGCACACTGGCGCGAAACTTGGGTGGCAAGTCTCCAGGGGTAAGCACGTCCACCGGCACGCCCAACAATGCTTCCAGCGTGACCTGCAAGCCGCCCAAGTCAAACAAGGTGGTCCCGGGCAATGTATCTACTAGCAGGTCGAGGTCGCTGCCATCTGCATCTTCACCACGCACAACCGAACCAAAAACGCGCGGGTTCGCGGTGTGGTAGCGGCTGGCCGCTTCCCGTACAGCTTGGCGTTTCAGTTCGAGGGAGGTCGAGGGTCTCATGGCTTGGGGCTACAAGGCTTATCCGTGGGTGCTCAATTTCTTGAGTTGGTACAGAAGATCCAAGGCTTCGCGGGGGCTCAACACATCGGGATCAATACCGGCAAGTGACGATTCTACGGCGCTGACTGTGACGGCCTCCACCACGGGTGGCGGCGCAAACAGGTCCACCTGGGCCTGCGAAGCGGTGGCGCGCGACTCCAGCGCAGCCAGGGCATGCCGCGCATGCTGCACCACCCCACCGGGCATGCCCGCCAGCCGCGCCACCTGGATACCGTAGCTGCGGCTGGCCGGGCCGGGCTGGATCTCGTGCAGGAACACGATGTTGTTGCCCGCCTCGGTGGCGCTCACATGCATGTTGATGGCCGCATGGTGTTGCGCCGGAAACTCGGTCAGCTCGAAATAGTGCGTGGCAAACAGCGTGAACGCGCGGGTTTTGTCGTGTAAGTGCGTGGCAATACCCGACGCCAGCGCCAGCCCGTCAAACGTGGACGTGCCTCGGCCAATCTCGTCCATCAGCACCAGGCTGTGTGGGCCTGCGCTGTGCAGAATTTGCGCGGCCTCGGTCATCTCCAGCATGAAGGTGGACTGCGCATTGGCCAGGTCGTCGGCCGCGCCAATCCGTGTGTGGATCGCGTCGATCGGCCCAAGCCGGCAGGCGCTGGCGGGCACATGGCTGCCGATGCTGGCCAGCAGCACGATGATGGCCACCTGCCGCATGTAGGTCGATTTACCGCCCATGTTGGGGCCGGTGATGACCTGCATGTGCTGGCGGCTGTGCATCCGTGTGTCGTTGGCGATGAAGCTGCCACTCGACAACTCGGCCAGCCGCGCTTCGACCACCGGGTGGCGGCCTTTTTCGATGTCGATACACGGCTCTTTCACAAAGATCGGGGCACACCAGTTCAGCGTCAGCGAACGTTCGGTGAGTGCACACAACACGTCGAGTGTGGCCAGCGCACGGGCCAGTTGCCCCAGTGCGCCGATGTGCGCTTGTAAGGCATCCAGCACCTGTTCAAACAGCCATTTTTCGCGCGCCAGCGCCCGCTCTTGTGCCGACAAGGCCTTGTCTTCAAAAGCTTTCAGCTCGGGTGTGATGTAACGCTCGGCGTTCTTCAGCGTCTGGCGGCGGCGGTAGTCGTCGGGCACCTTGTCCACCTGGCCTTGCGTCACTTCAATATAGAAGCCGTGCACCTTGTTGAACTGCACCCGCAGGTTGGCGATGCCGCTGCGTGCACGTTCACGGGTTTCCAGGTCCAGCAACAATGCGTCGCAGTTGGTCTGGATGGCGCGTAACTCGTCCAGCTCTGCGTCAAAGCCGTTGGCAATGACGCCGCCGTCGCGCACCAGGGCGGCGGGCTCTTCCAGGATGGCGCGCTGCAGCAGTGCCATGCAGTCGGCTGGGGGGCGCAGCGAGGCAGAAATATGAACCAAAAGTGCCGATTGCGCAGGAATGACGGGCGCAAGCAGCTCTGCTTTTTGTAGCGTCTGCTGCAATGCCACCAGTTCACGCGGCCGCACCTGGCGCAGCGCAATCCGGGCGGTGATGCGTTCCACGTCGCTGCTGCCCTTCAGCTGCTCACGCAGGCGGTGCCAAGGGCCTGCGCCGTTGGGGCCGCGCAGCGTGGCAATCGCGTCCAGCCGGGCCTGCGCCGGGGCGCGGTCACGTGGTGGCTCCAGCAGCCAGCTTTTGAGCAGGCGGCTGCCCATGCCACTCATACAGGTGTCCAGCAGCGAGAACAGCGTGGGGGACTCTTCGCCGCGCAGCGTGCGGGTCAGCTCAAGGTTGCGGCGCGTGGTGGGCGGCAGGTCGATCAGAGCGTCGTTGCGCTGCACCTGCAGGCCCTGCACATGCGACAGCGCGCGGCCCTGTGTGTGCTCGGCAAACTGCAGCAGCGCGGCAGCGGCGGCATGGGCCTGGGTCAACGCTTCGGCGTTCCAGGACGACAGGCTGGCCGCCTGCAGCTGTTCCAGCAGCTTGCGCTGGCCCAGCGCCGGGTCGAACTGCCAGTCGGGCCGCTGCGTCAAGGTGACGGGTGTGGCGGCGCTCAGGGTCTTCAGCTTTTGGGTGAAGAGGGCGGTGATACCTGCGCTGTACAACAACTCGCTCGGTGCAATCCGCGCCACCCAGGCTTCCAACTCGTCGGGCGCACATTCGGCCAGGTGGATCTGCCCCTGCGTCACGCTGAGCCAGGCCAGGCCACACACATTACGTGTGCCCTGGTGGATGGCCAGCAGCATCGACTCGGACTTGTCCGCCATCAGCTCGGTGTCGGTCAGTGTGCCGGGGGTCACCACCCGCACCACCTTGCGCTCCACCGGGCCTTTGTTAGCGCCCACTTCACCCACCTGCTCACAAATCGCCACCGACTCCCCCAGCTTGATCAGCCGCGCCAGGTACCCCTCCATCGCATGAAAGGGCACACCGGCCATGATGACCGGTTCACCGGCCGACTGCCCGCGTTTGGTCAGGGTGATGTCCAGCAGCCGCGCAGCCTTCTCGGCGTCGGCATAAAACATCTCATAAAAGTCGCCCATCCTGTAGAAAAGCAGCGTGCCAGGGTGGTCGGCTTTCAGGCCGAGGTACTGCTGCATCATGGGGGTGTGCTGGTCCAGATTCGGGATGCTGGCGTGTGTGCTGTTCAGGGGGGAGGGGTGGCCATACGTGTCTCTCGGTGCGGCCCGCATTATCCCGTGGCACAGATCGGTCTTAGGTGGGCATGCCGCTTTGCGCACGTTGCCAAGCTGCCCACGCCACCACGGTGCGCTGTTTCATTACAAATAGAGGCATTTGCCCTGTTGTTTCCAAGCTTTGCGCCCCGCATCCGATGGGGCTGCGCAATACACAGTTTTACCCAGTTTTCATGCACTGCAGCCCGTGTACTGAATACCAGACTTGCGCTTCATTTCCCGCAATTTCCGTAAATTAGCCAAGGAAAACAGCATGTTACTTGCACTATTTCCGGGTTGTAAGGGTTTTCATTTAAACTGCTTGGCAGTTAATTTCGCATTCTGGTTTTTGGTTATGAAGGGTGTTAATAAATACAAGTCGTTTCAAACGGCGTTAGTACAAAAAAGTGAGGCAGGAAAGTGATTCTGTTGGATGGCGAAACCGCCGCGGGCGATGAATCTTTGTTGGCCAGTTCAAGCCAGGCATGCACTGCGCAGCCCTGGTTCTTGGCCTATACCCGTCCCCAGCTCGAAGCTGTGGCGCACCAAAATCTGGCGCTGCAGAACTTTGACGCCTACTTGCCGTTGTACAAGCGCCTGAAAAAGCTGTTGGAAGGGGGCTCCAGCGTCATCTCTGAGCCCATGTTCCCGCGCTATGTATTTTTTCGGCCCACCCGTCCCACCCAGTCCATTGCACCAGTTCGTTCCACGCGGGGAGTGTCCCATGTGGTGCGTTTTGGTCATGAAGCTGCCACGATTCGCCCGCATATTTTGGACGTGATCCGGCAGTTTGAAGCGGACCGCAACGCCGCCGACGTCGCAGAGCTCAGTGCTTTGCGCCCTGGCGACAAGGTTCGTTTCAGTGACCCGGCCTTCAAGGGCTTGGAGGGTTTGGTGAAGTCAGTGTCCAGTCGGCGGGTATCCGTCTTGCTAGAGCTGGTGGGCCGTCCGCAGGTGGTCAAGGTAGAGCACCACCGGTTGGACGTGCTGTGACGCAGTGAGGCACTTCAAGGTGGCGAGGCCATCGGGGGTGTTGGGTTTCAAAAATCGCAAAAATTCTGTGTTTTTTCTGTGCAAAAGCAGAAAAACATTGCGGTAGCCTGCGCGTTTGCATTTTTTCCACGTGTTTTCGTAAAGTTTGGATACTTTTTGGGGATTGTCTGGCGTCCCTTAAAATCCGCCGTCTCAGCTTGTCTCAGCCTCCCTCCCCTCGCGGTGTGGCCATTAGTGCCCCCGCTGTCGCGATAGCCTCTCGTCCCTAATGTCTCCCATGTTGAAGAACCTCCATTTCCTGTCGCGCCTGTCCTGGGCCCGCTGCTCTGCCATGCTGTTGGCCGCTGCCTGGCTGGGCGGCTGCGCATATGCCCCCGGCATGTCCATGGGCCGGGCCCTGCCTGCAAAAGATGCCTCCGCAGGCAACCCGTATTCCATCACTGCGCAGCGCAGCACCTCCACCACGGGCGCGCAGCAGGCGGGAAGCCTCGACATGCCGCCACCCGGCGTGTTGCAAGCCGTCACCCCTGAACTCATCCGCCAGCAGCGCGCCAGCCGGGCCACCGACGTGGGCGACGACGTGCGCCGCCTGTTTGGTGTGGCCAAGCCCTACCAGATCGGCCCGGGCGACGTGCTCAACATCGTGGTGTGGGACCACCCCGAGCTGGCCATTGCCCCTGCTGGCTCCTCATTGGCCACCGACGCCTCCAGCCTGTCCCCCGTGGGCAACGGCTACAACGTCAGCCCGGCCGGGCTGATCCAGTTCCCGTACGCGGGCAACCTCAAGCTGGGTGGGCTGACGGAGTTTGAGGCCCGCGACCTGCTGGTCCAGCGCCTGTCCAGGTACTTCAAGGAGCCCCAGGTCACGGTGCGTATCCAGTCCTACCGCAGCGGCCGCGTGTACATTGACGGTGAAGTGCGCACCCCCGGCCTGCAGGCCGTGAACGACATCCCCATGACCCTGCTGGAGGCCATCAACCGCGCAGGCGGCTTCACCGCCCTGGCCGACCGCTCCAGCCTGGCCATCTCGCGCAACGGCACCACCACCCCCATCAACCTGCAGCAGCTCACCGAACTCGGCGTCAACCCCTCCAGCATCCTGCTGGGCGGCGGCGACATGGTGCGGGTGCTTAGCAAAGAAGAAGCCAAGGTCTATGTGCTGGGCGAAGTCACCCGCCCCATGGCGCTGGTGCTGCGCAACGGCCGCCTCACCCTCAACGAAGCCCTGGGCGAAGCCGGTGGTGTCAGCACCACATCGGGTGACCCACGGCAGGTGTACGTGGTGCGCGCCACGGCCGACGACAAGCCCGAAATCTTTCACCTCGATGCCAGCTCCCCCGTGGCCTACGCGTTGGCCGAAGGTTTTGCCCTCAAGTCGCGCGACGTGGTCTATGTCGACCCCGTGCCCCTGGTGCTGTGGAGCCGTGTTATCAACCTGATCCTGCCCAGCGCGAACATCGTCAACGGCTCGGTCTCGGCCGTCAAATAAAGCACCTCGACCGATGCAAAACATCCTGGTTCTGTGTATTGGCAACATCTGCCGCAGCCCCATAGCCGAAGCCTTGTTGCGCCAGCAATTCCCCGACAAAACCATCTCTTCAGCCGGGCTGGGTGCCCTGGTGGGCTACCCCGCAGACCCCCTGTCCATCGAAGTGTCGGCAGAGCAGGGCGTGGACTTGTCGGCCCACCGTGCCCGGCAACTGTCCAGCTGGATGTGCCAGGCCGCAGACATGATCCTGGTGATGGAGCAACGCCACAAGGTCGAAGTCGAGCAGCTGCACCCGCTGGTGCGTGGCAAAGTCTTCCGCCTGGGTGAGCTGGGCAAGTTCGATATTGAAGACCCCCATCGCAAGCCGCGTGAAGCCTTCGACACCGCCTATGCCCACATTGCCCGTGGTGTAGCCGACTGGGTGCCGCGCATCCGGCTGCTGGACTGACCCCACGCCACCACAAGGCACAAGACCCATGGGGCGCGCCCCGCGCAGTCCCAGTCACCTTCATTTTTTTGAACCTGGCACCACCACCACAGGGCCGGGCCCGCAGACAAGCGGGCATCCAGACACCTTGGCATATGCCAAAAGTTAGCCAAAAGTTAGTTAGCGTATGAACTCTCCCACCTACCAGCAACCCCCACAAGACGACGGCGACGAAATCAACCTGCTTGAACTGTTCGACGTGGTGCTCGACAGCCGCTGGCTCATCGCCGGGATCACCGCCCTGGCGCTGGCCGTGGGCGTGGCGTATGCCCTGCTCAGCACACCCGCCTATGAGGCCGACACCCTGATCCAGGTCGAAGACAGCAAAGCGGGCGGCGTGGGCAGCATGCTGGGTGATTTGGGCAGCATGTTCGACATCAAGTCGCCAGCCACCGCTGAAATCGAAATCCTGCGCTCCCGCCTGGTGGTGGGCCAGGCCGTCACCAACCTCCAGCTCGACATGGAGGTCACACCCAAATACATCCCCCTGGTGGGCCGCTGGTTGTCACGCCGCGCCACCGAGGTGTCTAACCCCGGGTTTCTGGGCATGGGTGGCTACGTGAGCGGCACCGAGGCGCTGCGTGTTGTGCACCTCAAGGTGCCGCCAGCGCAGGAGGGCAAACGCTTCACCGTGGTGCTTACCGAAGCGGGCTACACCCTGCTGTCACCAGACGGCGACACCCTGGGCCAAGGCAGCTTTGGCCAGCCGCTGGCCTTCAGCGTGGAAGGTGCGGCGGGCGAGATGCTGGTGGCCAGCGCAGAGGGCAAACCCGGTGCCGCGTTTTATGTCACCCGTGCGTCCTGGCTTGCCGTCACCGAAGACCTGCAAAGTGCCATGCGCATCAGCGAGCAAGGCAAACAGTCCGGTGTGATCCGCAGCGTTTTGCAGGGCGACGAACCCGCACTTATCGCCCGCACCCTGAACGAAATCGGCACGCTGTACGTGCGCCAGAACGTCGAGCGCAAGGCTGCCGAGGCCGAAAAATCCATCAACTTCCTCAACACCCAGCTGCCCCAGCTGCGCAAAGAGCTGGAAACGTCGGAAAGCAAGTTCAACCAGTTCCGCAACCAGAACGGCACCTTTGACCTGGGCAGCGAAGCCAAGGTGATCCTGGACCAGGGCGTGCTGTTGCAAACCAAGCTGATCGAGCTGCAGCAAAAACGCAAGGAACTCGAAGCCCGCTTCACCGCACAGCACCCCACCATCCAGACCATCGACGCCCAGATTCGCAGCGTGCAGGGTGAGCTGGGCTCGTTGAACGGCCGCGTCAAGACCTTCCCCAACGTCGAGCAAGACCTGCTGCGCCTGACGCGTGACGTCAAGGTCAACAACGAGCTGTACACCAGCCTGCTCAACAGCTTCCAGCAGCTGCGCCTGGTGAAAGAGGGCAAGGTCGGCAACGTGCGCATTGTGGACGTGGCCGCTGTTCCAGAGCTTCCTGTCAAACCCCGCAAATCCATGGTAGTTGCCCTGGCGGGCGTGCTGGGCCTGCTGGCCGGGCTGGCGCTGGCCTTCATCCGCAACAGCCTGCGCCCTGGCATCAAAGACCCGGCCGACATCGAGCAGCATGCAGGCCTGCACGTGTTTGCCACCCTGCCGCATTCCGACATACAGGTGCAGCAGGCCAAAGCTATCAAAGACAAGGTGGGTGGCAGCCACGTGCTGGCCGTGGTGGCCGCACAAGACCCGGTGGTGGAAAGCCTGCGCAGCCTGCGCACCGCGCTGCAGTTCGCCATGCTGGACGCTGCCAACAACATCATGCTGATCACCGGCCCCACGCCCGGCATTGGCAAATCATTCACCAGCGTCAACTTTGCAGCCGTGATGGGCGCAGCCAACAAAAAGGTGCTGCTCATCGACGCCGACCTGCGCCGGGGCCACCTGAACCAGTACTTTGGCCAGGGCCGAGAACGTGGCCTGAGCGAGGTGGTGAGTGGCAGCGTGCCGCTGGCCGATGCCCTGCGCCGCAATGTGGCGCCCAACGTGGACTTTTTGGCCACCGGCATCCTGCCGCCCAACCCGGCCGAGCTTCTGATGACACCGGCCACCCAGGCCTTGCTGAAGCAGTTGTCCAGCCAATACGACCTGGTCATCATCGACACACCGCCCGTGCTGGCCGCGTCGGACACGGCCATCCTGGCCTCGTTGGCGGGGGCTGTCTTCTTGGTGGCGCGGGCCGAGATCACCAGCCTGGGCGAGTTGCAAGAGTCTGCCAAACGGCTGCTGCAATCGGGCGTGCAAACCCGGGGCGTGATCTTCAACGGCCTACATGTCACCAAGCGCCGTTATGGCTATGGCATGGGCTACAAATACGGCAACTATCGGTACACCGACTACAAATACTGATGTACAGAGTTTGCGAAATCAGTTCCGCCATACGCTGACTCGTAGCCGTCATTGCGAGCGTAGCGAAGCAATCCACGATCAAGCGCTGCGTCTGAGCATGCGTCGCCACGGCCTGCGGCCTCGCGATGACGCTGCGGTCATTAACTAACCCGCGCCTTCATTCACCCCTTCAGCAGAGCCTGCCGCTCTGCCAACCACCTTATGTTGATCCAACCCGTTGTTCTGTGCGGTGGCTCTGGCACGCGCCTGTGGCCCCTGTCGCGCAAAGCCTTGCCCAAACAATTTGTGCCTTTGATAGCCGGCAAAAGCCTGCTGCAACACACGCTGGAGCGTGTGGCGCAGTTGCCCAAGCTGCCGGGCCAAACATCTGCACACGTGCTGTGTGTGGCCGCGGACGAACATCGCTTTTTGGTGGACGAAGCCCTGCAAGGCGCCGGTGTGGCTGGCACCACCATCCTGGAGCCTGTTGCGCGCAACACTGCCGCTGCCATGGCACTGGCCGCGCTGGCTGTGCCCGCCGACCAGTTGCTGCTGTTCTGCCCCGCCGACCACCACATCCCCGACACCCAGGCCTTTGTTGCCATGGTGCTGCAAGGCCAGGCCGCCGCTGCGCAGGGTGCCATCGTCACCTTTGGTGTGGTGCCCAGCTTCCCCAGCACCGCCTATGGCTACATCCAGCAGGGCGCGGCCCGCGCCGACGGCAGCCATGCGGTGGCCCGGTTTATCGAGAAGCCACAAGCCGACGCGGCCCAAGCCCTCATCCTGCAGGGCGACGTGTTGTGGAACGCAGGCATCTTCCTGTGCCAGGCGGGTGTGCTGCTGGCCGCATTGCAGCAGCATGCCGGCGACATCCTGGCCAGCTGCCAGCAGGCCATGGCTGCCGCCAGCCGCGACAACGCATTTATCCGCCCCGAGCCCCAGGCCTTTGCCGCCTGCCGTGCAGACAGCGTGGACTACGCCGTGCTGGAGCACCATGCCGACGTGGCCGTGGTGCCCTTCAGCGGCGCCTGGAGCGACGTCGGCAGCTGGAACGCCGTGGCAGAGCTGTCCACCCCCGACGCCCATGGCAACCGCCACCACGGCCAGGCCCACACCCTGCACGCCCGCAACACCTTTGTGCATGCCCCCCACCGCCCCGTGGTGGCCCTGGGCACGCAGGACCTGCTGGTCATCGACACACCAGACGCCGTGCTGGTGGTGGCGGCCAGCCATGCCGAGCAGGTCAAAGACGTGGTTAGCCATCTGAATCAACAGGGGGTTGCCCAGGCCAACAGCCACCGCCACACCGCCCGCCCGTGGGGCGCGTATGACAGCGTGGACACCGGCACGCGGTTCCAGGTCAAACGCATCACCGTCAAGCCTGGCGCGCAACTGTCACTGCAAATGCACCACCACCGTGCCGAACACTGGATCGTGGTGCAAGGCACTGCTGAAGTCACTTGTGGCGACAAGGTGTTTCTGGTGACTGAAAACCAGTCCACCTACATCCCCCTGGGCACCGTGCACCGCCTGAAGAACCCAGGCAAAACCCCGCTGGAGCTGATCGAAGTGCAGTCCGGCAGCTACCTGGGTGAAGACGACATCGTCCGGCTGGAAGACGTGTACGGGCGTGCGCCAGTGGCGCTGGCTGCATCTTGAGATGCGGGCGCGGCGCGAGGGTATGGATTGCCGCGCTGCGTTCGCAATGACCAAACCCGCGTTAGCACCGAATGCCAAACGCACACATTTTTGAAAACCTGATCTCTATGACCACTACTACGCAAAAATCCGCACTCATCACCGGCGTAACCGGGCAAGACGGCTCGTATCTGGCGGAGTTTTTGCTGGCAAAAGGCTACATCGTGCATGGCATCAAACGCCGCGCCAGCTCGTTCAACACCGCCCGGGTTGACCACATCTACCAAGACCCGCACATCAACAACCGCAACTTTGTGCTGCATTACGGCGACCTGAGCGACAGCAGCAACCTGACCCGCATCATCCAGCAGACCCAGCCCGACGAGATCTACAACCTGGGCGCCCAAAGCCACGTGGCCGTCAGTTTCGAGGCCCCCGAATACACCGCCGACGTGGACGCCATGGGCACCCTGCGCATCCTGGAGGCCATCCGTATTCTGGGTCTGGAGAAGAAAACCCGCTTCTACCAGGCGTCCACCTCCGAGCTGTATGGCCTGGTGCAGGAAACCCCGCAGAAGGAAACCACACCCTTCTACCCCCGCAGCCCCTACGCCGTAGCCAAGCTGTATGCGTACTGGATCACCGTGAACTACCGCGAGGCCTACGGCATGTATGCATGCAACGGCATCCTGTTCAACCACGAAAGCCCGCGCCGGGGCGAAACCTTTGTGACCCGCAAAGTCACTCGGGGCCTGGCCAACATTGCCCTGGGCCTGGAAAACTGCCTGTATATGGGCAACATCGACTCGCTGCGCGACTGGGGCCATGCCCACGACTACGTGCGTATGCAGTGGCTCATGCTGCAGCAAGACCAGCCCGAAGACTTTGTCATTGCCACCGGCACGCAGGTGAGCGTGCGCGAGTTCATCACCCGCAGCGCCGCCCAGCTGGGCGTGACCCTGCGGTTTGAAGGCACGGGGGTGGACGAAGTAGGCAGCGTGGCCGCCATCACTGGCGACAAAGCCCCCGCCCTGGCCGTGGGTGACGTGGTGGTCAAGATCGACCCGCGTTACTTCCGCCCCGCCGAAGTGGAAACCCTGCTGGGCGACCCCACCAAGGCCAAAGAGAAACTGGGCTGGGTGCCCGAGATCACCCTCGACCAGATGATTGAAGAAATGGTGGCCCACGACCTGGACCAGGCCCGCCGCCACGCCCTGCTCAAAACCCACGGCTACGACGTTGCCGTGAGCGTGGAGTAAACCCGCATGAGCACCCAGCCACTGCGCATCTTCGTCGCCGGCCACCGTGGCATGGTGGGCAGCGCCATCGTGCGCCACCTGACCCCCGTCATTGCGAGCGAAGCGCGGCAATCCATCCCCCTTGCCCCCGCGCCCACCATCGTCACCCGCACCCATGCCGAGCTGGACCTGACCGACCAGCAAGCCGTGCGCCACTTCTTTGCCACCGAAAGAATCGACCAGGTTTACCTGGCCGCAGCCAAGGTGGGCGGCATCCACGCCAACAACACCTACCCGGCTGACTTCATCTACCAAAACCTGATGATGGAAGCCAACGTCATCCACCAGGCGTGGAGCGCAGGCGTGCAAAAACTGCTGTTTCTTGGCAGCAGTTGCATCTACCCCCGGCTGGCCCCCCAGCCCATGAATGAAGCCGCGCTGCTGACTGGCCCGCTGGAGCCCACCAACGAGCCTTATGCCATTGCCAAAATTGCCGGCATCAAGCTGTGTGAGAGCTACAACCGCCAGTACGGCGCCAGCCATGGCACCGACTACCGCAGCGTCATGCCCACCAACCTGTATGGCCCCGGCGACAACTACCACCCCGAAAACAGCCACGTCATCCCCGCGCTGATTCGCCGGTTCCACGAGGCCAAGGCCAGCCAGGCCCCCAGCGTGGCCATCTGGGGCACCGGCACCCCGCTGCGTGAATTTTTGTACGTGGACGACATGGCCGCCGCCAGCGTGCACGTGATGCAACTGGACGCCGCCACCTACACCACCCACACCCAGCCCATGCAAAGCCACATCAACGTGGGCTATGGCAGCGACGTAACCATTGCCGACATGGCCCGCACCGTGGCCAAAGTGGTGGGTTACCAGGGTGCGGTGACCTTTGACACCACCAAACCCGACGGCGCGCCGCGCAAACTGATGGACTCCACCCGCCTGAACAGCCTGGGCTGGCAAGCCCAGGTGACGCTGGAAGACGGGTTGGCGAGGGCCTATGCAGACTTTCTGGCATCGCAAAAATGACCGCAACCCCGGACCCCGTCATTGCGAGCGCAGCGCGGCAATCCATGCACCCGCACCCCGCCCACAAATGGAACGCCACGGCCTGCAGCCTCGCGATGACCGCGCGTGTTGTGTAGGCTCTGAATGACTTTGCTATGGCCCTGGCATTTCAAGCACGGCGTGTACAATTCTCCCAAAATGGGATAAATTAGCGCCATGCGGATTATTGCCAAAAGCACACTCAAAAAGTTTTGGGAAACCCCTCAGTACGCTGATGCCAAAGGCGCGCTGCAAAGTTGGCATGACGAGACACTCAAAGGCAGCTGGGCATCCCCGCAAGACGTGAAAGCCCAGTACAGGCATGCAAGCATCTGCGGCAACAACCGCGTAGTGTTCAACATTGCAGGCAATAAATACCGCCTTGTAGTTGAGATCCAGTACCAGGCGGGCATCGTCTGGGTCAAATTCATTGGCACACATGCCCAGTACGACCTTATCGACGTGGAGAACATCAATGCACATTAAACCGATCCGCACCGATGACGAC
Source organism: Comamonadaceae bacterium AAW (assembly GCA_026314275.1). GTDB lineage: Bacteria > Pseudomonadota > Gammaproteobacteria > Burkholderiales > Burkholderiaceae_C > JAGOEY01. The sequence continues at coordinate 908,251 of CP111109.1, read as the reverse complement.
CTGCGCGCAGCCTTCAAGCAGCTAGAAAGCGTGTTTCAAGCCAAAGCCGGTACGCCCGGAGCTGATGAGATGGAAATCCTTGTCGCCATGGTCGAAGCCTACGAGAACAGGCACTACCCCATCAGCCCCGCCGACCCCGTGGACGCCATCAAATTCCGTATGGAGCAGCAGGGCCTGACCCCGCGTGACCTGGAGCCCTTCATTGGCCCGAGTGGCCGCGTGTCTGAAGTGCTGAACCGTAAGCGTGCACTCAGCCTGCGCATGATCAAGCGCTTGCATGACGGCTTGCGCATCCCCTACGAGAGCCTGCTCTCTCAGGCGGCCTGACGCAAACCCGCCATTGCGAGCGCGGCGCGGCAATCCATGCCTTGGATGTTCGTCATTGCGAACAAAGCGCGGCAATCCATGCCTTGGGTGTTCGTCATTGCGAGCAAAGCGCGGCAATCCACGCCCCCGAACCCCGCCATCACTCCTAAATTAATAGCTGCTACCGCCCACCTATAAAGCGCCAGAAGCCAATTTAATGCTGATTTAAAGCACAAGCCACGCCCCCAAGCCGCACCACCACATCACCACCCCGGCCCCCGCAACCCCATGACCGCCACCCCCCACCAACGCCAATGCCCGCCCGGCAGACCTGCGCCCCACGCCCAGGCTGACCAACCCGTCATTGCGAGCAAAGCGCGGCAATCTATGCCTTGGGTGCCCGTCATTGCGAGCGCAGCGTGGCAATCCATCCCCGGATCTCGCGTCCCCGTCATTGCGAGCGCAGCGCGGCAATCCATCCCCGTTTTCGCCAGCCATGACTGAAACCACAGCCGTGCCCAGCGTAAAGCCCCCCAGCACGCTCCGTCGCCGCTTCAAGCTGAATGTGCTGAGCTATGGCTATGCGCAGGTGGTCACGTTGGCTGTGCAATTGCTGCTTGTTCCTTTTTTCCTCAAGTATTGGGGAACCGAGCGTTACGCCAACTGGCTGGTGCTGACAGGTATCCCCACCATGCTGACCCTGCTGGACCTCGGCGTGGCACAGGCATTGGCCAACCGGGCAACGATGCAAGCTGGTGCCGGTAAAAGAGATGACGCCACCAGCAGCCTGCAGACTGCTTTGGCTTTCACCCTGTGCCTCTGTGCGGTTGTTTTGCTGCTGGCCTGCACAGTGGGTTTGTGGATCGACTGGACCTCCCTGCTCCGGCTTGCAACCATCACGACCGATGACGCATCACTCATCGTTGTTCTGATGGCGGGCTATTTGTGTGCTGGCTTGATGGGCGGGCCATTAGACGCTTGGTTTCGCACTATCGACAGGACGCCTGCAGGGGCGTTCATGCTGGCAAATCGACGTATGTTGGATGTCGTCATTTCGGTCACCGCGTTGGCCCTGGGTGCTGGCCCCGTGACGCTGGCAGCATGGCTTCTTGGCGGGCAGATCATTGCCATGGTTGGGCTGTATGTATTGGCCATCCACTGGTCGCCCTGGCCTATTTTCGGTTTACGAGCGGCCTCTTGGACGGTGTTCAAAGCTACGCTAAAACCGGCGGTGGGTTATATGGGGTTCCCCATTGCGCAAGTTGTCACCCTGCAAGGTGGTTTGCAAGTCCTTAACCAAGTGGCATCACCCTCGGTGGTGGTTGCATTCACGATGGCGCGCACCTTGATGCGCCTGATTATTCAAGCGGGAGTTGTTGCCAACAATGCGCTTAAGCCCGAAATATCGCGACTAGCAGGTCAAGGAAAACTGGCTGAGGCGAAGCAGTTTTCCGACAAAACATCTCGCTGGATTTTGGGTGCATGTTTTGTTATGTACTGTGTATTGTTATTCGTGGGGCCTAGTGTCATCGAATTGTGGGGACACAGTAAAGTTTCGATGCAGTGGAATGAATTGTCACTTATTGGTCTGCACGCTTTAGCTAATGTTGCATGGTTCATATCGGCTTCAATGTTAATTGCAACTAATCGACATACAGTCTTGGCTTTTTGTTATGGGGTTGCTAGTTGTGTGACTTTGATTGTTTGGTGGCTGATGGCGAATTGGATTTCGCCGATAGCAGGGATTTCCTTGGTTCTTCTCATTCCAGAAGTCTTGGCATATTTAATTGCAAAAATAATAAGAATTAAATATGGTATTTAATTGCTTTTCAAAGTTTGGTTTATTGTTTTGTGCTTTTTAGTGGTTTTATCATGGGTGCTATTTTGGTTGGGTGGAGCTTGGTTTTTGTTTATAAATTTTAGATTTATAAAATTTAATATTGGTAAAAATTGTTAGCATGAGTCGTTATTTGTCCTTAATCTCGGTGATCGTGCTTTGTTTTGTTTTGTTGATTTTTCCTCAAAGCGGCGGTGTTTTTTTATTGGTCTCTATTTGGATGAGTGCAATTGTTGCTAGGGATTTTTTTGGCTATGTGTCGAATCCTGCTGAGATAGAGGTGTGTGAGTTTTTTGCAAGTTCACTACTTGCTGCATACGCATTAAGTACTGCTTTGACTCAGTTTAATGTTTTTTTTGCAGGAGGTGGTTTTGCTGCTAAGTTATTCAATATTGATCAATTTTATTTATCTTTGGCATTAATATCTGTTGGCATTACATCGGTTGTATTGAGAGTGGCCGGAATGGTGTTTCCTTTTAGATTGGGAGAGGTGAGCTTAAATAAAAAACAAATGACTGATTGCACTTTATTTGTCATTTTTGTTTTTTTCTTCGCGTTATATGCTTTTGCATCTGGTTTGATTGGATTCCAGGGGGCTGTTTTTGTTAGTGAGAATTCGTCACGAATCTCCGAGATGGGCGCTTTGGTTGCGTTCTCTCTTGCGCCTACAGGTGCTCTTGCTGTCTATATTGCCTCTAGGGAAAATAGTGGAAGACTATTGAAGATATCCATGCTTTTGATTGCAGTGGTTTTCTTTCTGCTTAATTTTACTCAAGGTAGGCGGCTTACGATATATGCTGCTTTTGTATATGTAATTGCATTGAGGATGAGTGGATGGAGGTCAAAAAATGTCATGCAGGATATTTTTTATATTCTCGTGCTTTTGGCTGTTTGTATGTTTGGTTATGTATTTTTTTATGCGATGCGTCTCGCTTCTTGGATGTCAAGTTCTGGGATGTCATTGTTTGATCAAGTTTATTCTGCTTTTGATATCATATTTAATCCTGAGTCTTATGGTTTGTATGAGCAAGTTTCAGATAATGCTCTTGAGCGTCCTTTTGTGATTGGGTATTTGTCTGAAATAGTGTCTGCAGCTTCTAGTAAATCCGGTTTGAATGGGGTTGCATTTTTATCGACTATTGCAATGATTATTCCTTCTGTTTTTATTGGCGAGAAAAATTTTCCTATTGATGAATATTTGATACACCCTCATTTTGGTATGCCGGTTGTAGATCGTGCAAATAGTATCTTGACTACTGGTTTTTCTGATTTTGGCTGGACGGGGGCTTTTGTGTATGTGTTGGTTGTTATTTTTGCTTTGAGACTTTTCTTGATTTTTGTGAAAAAAAGATTTTTTGGTTGGTTTTATTTATTTTCTATATTTGCCTTTTTGTATTTGATGCTCGGCATTGAGGCTTCTATGATTTCTTATTGGATTTTTTTAAGAAATTTAGCTATTTTTGCTTTATTTTTTATTTTTATTAGTTTTTTATCCAGATTTTTTTCTTCTTTAAAGTACAAGTGATTGAAGAAATGAGAGTTGTTATATTTGCTCATCCTAATTTTCTTGACTCTACGAGCATGCCTCTTTTTGTACAGTTAATTGAAAAAGGCTTGAGAATTAGAAATGTAGAAGTTATAAAAATATTTCCCCAACCTCTTTTCTTTCGAGTCCCGTGTCCGAAACGTTTTAAAAAATGGCTGGGCTATATTGATCAGTTATTAATTTTTCCGTTCGTAGCTTGGTTGAAAACTCGAAACTTTCCCGCAAACACTATTTTTATTTTTGGAGATCAGGCGCAAGGGCCTTGGGTGTCAGGTTTTGCCAAGCGACCCCACGTCATCCATTGCCATGACTTTCTGGCACTGCGTTCTTCGTTGGGTGAAATTTCACAGAATCCGGTATCGGCCACAGGCAAGCAATACCAACAACTGATTCGCCGTGGTTTTAACCACGGTAAGAATTTCATTTGTATCTCCCACCGTTCCAAGCAAGATCTGCTGCGTTTTCTGAGACCACCCAGATCAGGCCCAGGTGCACGTAGTGCACAACGGGTTGAACTATCCATTTGCACCTATGCCGCGTGCAACGGCTTTTCAAGCGCTTGCCCAGGCAGGTGTCACTGGCGTGGTCGACGGATTCCTGATGCACATCGGTGGCAACCAGTGGTACAAGCACCGCGCTGGTGTTTTGACCATTTATGCCGCTTATGTACGCCGCACAGCGGCCCCGCTGCCTTTGTTGATGGTGGGTGCGCCCCCAACTGCTGATTTGCAGCAAATGGTGGGCGATATGCCTGCCAGTGCGCAGGTGCAGTTCGTCGTCCGTCCACCGGTAGAAGCGGTGCAGGCCGCTTATTCATTGGCATCGGCATTGCTGTTCCCCAGTTTGGCTGAGGGTTTTGGCTGGCCCATCATCGAGGCCATGGCGTGTGGGTGCCCGGTGTTGACCACCAATGACGCACCCATGACCGAAGCGGGGGGGCAGGCCGCAACGTATTTGCCCCTGCTCACAGATGGCATGGACCGCCAGGCATGGGCCGATGAATGCTGCGATGTCCTGGCTTGCGTGCTGGCCCGGTCGCCAGCCGAGCGTGAACTGGCCCGAAATGCAGGCCTGCAGCACGTCACGCACTTCAGCGAAGAGCAAACCATCGAGCGCTATATCGATATCTACCGCGGCATCCTGGGCCAAACAACCGCATGAAAATTCTCAACGTCCTCCCCAGCATCAACCCCAAAGGGGGTGGCCCCATCGAAGGTGTCACCAAGATCGGTACCGAGCTGACCCGGTTGGGCCATGTACAAGAAATCGTTTGTCTTGATGCGCCTGGTGAGGCCTTTGTGGCTGCGCACCCGCGCAAGGTGTATGCCTTGGGGCCATCCAAGAGCGGTTACCGCTACAACAGCGCCTTGGTGCCTTGGCTGCGTGCCCATGCCAAAAATTACGACGCTGTCATCGTGAATGGTCTGTGGCAATACAACGGCTTTGGTGCCTGGCGTGCTTTGGCTGGTACGGGTACGCCTTACTTTGTGTTTACCCACGGCATGCTCGACCCCTGGTTCAAGCGCACTTACCCGCTCAAGCACCTGAAAAAATGGCTTTATTGGCCGTGGGCCGAATACCGCGTGTTGCGTGATGCCAAAGCGGTCATCTTCACCTCGGAAGAAGAGCGGGTGCTGGCGCGTGATTCGTTCTGGCTTTACCGCAGCAATGAGGCGGTCACCGCTTATGGCACTTCGGCGCCACCTGCCGATGCTGCCCGGCTCAGTGAACACTTTTTGTCGCAGCATCCGCAATTGCGGGGCAAGCGTTTGTTCCTCTTTCTCAGCCGCATACAAGAAAAGAAAGGCTGCGACTTGTTGATCGAGGCCTTCGCCAAAGTGGCCCATACCGACCCGGCTTTGCACCTCGTCATGGCGGGCCCCGACCAGACGGGTTGGGTGGCCACCTTGAAGCAGCAGGCTGAAAAGTTGGGTGTTGCACACCGCATCACCTGGCCCGGCATGCTGCAGGGCGATGACAAATGGGGGGCCTACTATGCCGCCGAGGTGTTTTGCCTGCCTTCGCACCAGGAGAACTTTGGCATCGTGGTGGCCGAGGCGCTGGCCTGCGGCAAGCCCGTGCTGATCAGCAACAAGGTCAACATCTGGCGCGAGATCGAGTCCGATGGCGCGGGCATTGTGCAAGACGACACCGCGCAGGCCACTACGCAAGGCCTGGAAAAGTGGTTGGCACTCTCCCCGCCAGCGCGTGAGGCCATGCAACAAGCCGCCCAGCGCTGCTTTAACAACCGCTTTCGTATCGACCGCGTGGCCGAAAGTTTGGTTCGCATCATCCAGACCCATGTGCCTGCTGCGCTGGATAGTCAGGCACAGCCTGCAATAAAGAAAACCGCCTGACATGACCCTGCTAGACGCAACGCAGTCAAAGCCTCTTGAAGGGGGGCCTAGTTTTTCGCTGCAGCACCGTATTTTTCGGGCTGTGTGGAACATCACATGGTGTTTGCTGGCCGCATGGACGCCACCGCCGTTGCACCGTTGGCGCAACTGGTTGTTGCGATGTTTTGGTGCGCAAGTGCACCCCACTGCACGTGTGTATGGTGCGGCACGTATCTGGTATCCGCCCAACCTGACCATGGGGGCCCACGCCGTGTTTGGGCCGGGTGTCAACTGCTATTGCATGGATCGCATCACGGTGGGTGAAAAGGCCGTGGTATCGCAAGGGGCGCACCTGTGTGGTGGCACACATGACATCAACGACCCGGATTTTCAACTGCAGGCCCGGCCCATCGTGGTTGGTGCCGGCGCATGGATTGCCGCTGAGGCTTTTATCGGCCCCGGGGTCACGGTGGGTGACTACGCCGTGGTTGGGGCTAGAACGGCTTTGTTTCGAAATGCCGAGCCGTTTGGTGTTTATGTGGGCAACCCTGCTGTTTTGCTGAAGCACCGGAGTTTTCGCAAGCGCCGTTAGTGGTGCAGGCACAGGGGACAGCGGGCATGGATCGCCGCGCTGCGCTCGCGATGACGGGGCTGGTGACGGGGCAGGGGTCTGTCATTGCGAGCGCAGCGTGGCAATCCACGCACCCGCGCCGCGCCCGAACATGGATCGCCACGGCCTGCGGCCTCGCGATGACGGTGGGCTGGGTGTGGCTTGTCATTGCGAGCGCAGCGTGGCAATCTATGGTTTTGTGCATTAAAAGTGCCTCTGGTGCTTATCCAGCAAGCGCAAGCAGCTATTGTTTTTGTAGTTGTCGAGGGCTGTGGGCTGTGCGGAAATGGATCGCCGCGCTGCGCTCGCGATGACGGGGTTGGTGACGGGGGTGTGATGGCCGGGCTGGGTTTCGTCATTGCGAGCGAAGCGCGGCAATCCAAATAACTTGAAATGAAACAAATCAAAAAATTGCGTTGGTGGTGGTTCGTTCTGCCTGTGGTGCTGGTTTTGTTTGTGCTGTCAGAGGTGGTCTTGCGCCTCGCAGGTGTGACTGATTTCCCTGTCTACGACACCGACGAGACCATTGGCTACATCCCGGCACCTGGCCAGCAGGGCAGCTTTCTCAACCGTAATGGCTGGCAGGTGAACGAGCGCTCCATGGGCAGCGATGCCTGGCAGCCGAATGGGCAACGCGACGTGCTGCTGCTGGGTGACTCGGTGGTGTGGGGTGGCAATCCGCTGAACCAGCCCGACAAATTGGGTCCGGTGTTGCAGGGCAAGTTGCCGCAGTGGCGTGTGTGGTCGGCCTCTGCGGGGAGTTGGTCGGTGCTGAACCAAGTGGCTTACCTTGACCGTTATGCGGATGTGCAGCAAGAGGCCGATGTGTTGGTGTGGGTGCTGAACACGGCGGACTTTGCGGAGAAACGTTCGGTATGGAGCAGCGATGCAACCCACCCGCGCAGCAAGCCGCTCAGTGCTGTGTGGCATGTGGCTGAGAAGTATTTGCTGCCACGTGTGATCCTCAGCCGAACAGCCGAACAGCCGAACAGCCGAACAGCCGAACAGCCTGACCTGATTGCTGCCGACACCATCCGTGTTTTGCAAAAAAGGCTGGCTCAGTTGGCCCCCGGTAAACGTGTGTTGGTGGTGTTGTACCCAGACCAGACAGAGCTGAAGGCAGCTACGCCGCATTACCTGGCGTTTCGCCAAGGCTTGCGAAATGCCATGGATGGCTGTTGCGAGTTGCTGGAGGTGCGCGAAGACGCCCAGTGGCAGTCCCATTTGTACCGCGACAGTATTCACCCCACGGCCGATGGCAACCGGGTGTTGGCGTCGATGATCGAGAAGCGGTTGGCACTGCCGTGAAGGCTTTTTGAGGGCTGCGTACCGTCATGGCGAGCTGAGTGTCCGAACATGGATCGCCGCGCTTCGCTCGCGATGACGGGGCTGGGTTTCGTCATTGCGAGCGCAGCGTGGCAATCCAGTTTCTGTGTATTAAAAGTGCCTCTAGCGCTTATGCAGAAAGCGCAAGCAGCTATTGTTTTTGTAGTTATCAAGGGCTGTGAACAGTTCGGAGATGGATCGTCACGCTTCGCTCGCGATGACGGTGGCTGGGTTTCGTCATTGCGAGCGAAGCGCGGCAATCCATGCACCCGCGCCGCGCCCGAACATGGATCGCCACGGCCTGCGGCCTCGCGATGACGGTGGGTTGGGGTGTTGCGTGTCATTGCGAGCGCAGCGTAGCAATCTATAGTTTTGTGCATAAAAAGTGCCTCTGGCGCTTATGCAGTAAGCGCAAGCAGCTATTGTTTTTGTAGTTGTCGAGGGCTGTGGGCAGCGCGGCAATCCATGCATCCGCGCCGCCCCCGAACATGGATCGCCTCGGCCTGCGGCCTCGCGATGACGGGGCTGGTGAGGGGGCGAGAGTGGGTACAGACGCGGTATGCGAGCGGTGAAATGCTTCGAGCATAAAATTCGCCCAATAGGAACGTATGTGTTACTGTTAAGCCCATGGTTTACCAAGTCAAAGAGCTGCTGCTGCGAGATGGCACAAGTCCCTACGCCGACTGGTTTGGCACGCTGGATGCGATGGTTGCGGCCAAGGTCAGCGTGGCTGCCGCGCGAATGGAGCAGGGTAATCTTTCCAATGTGGAGTGGTTCCGTGGCATTGGCGAATACAAAATCGACTGGGGTCCAGGCTATCGCATCTATCTGGCGAAAGACGGTCTGAAGATCATTGTCTTGCTGGGTGGGGGAAGCAAGAAGCGGCAGCAAAAGGACATCGATCAAGCGCTTGCCTTGTGGGATGACTACAAGCGGCGTAAGTCGCAAATACTGAAAGGAATGTGATATGGCACTGACCCGAGATTTCAAGGATACGGTTGTTGCGCGTGTGCAAAACGATCCGGCTTTTGCGCAGGCACTGCTGGATGAGGCGGTGACGCTGTTTTTTAATGGCGAGCCCGATACGGCTAAATTGATCCTGCGCGATTTGGTGAATGCCACGGTAGGTTTCGAGTCTTTGGCGCAAGACATCCATAAGCCCGCCAAGAGCCTGCACCGGATGCTGTCGAAGTCAGGCAATCCGACGATGAGCAACATCTCGGCCATCTTTGCCGCTATCAAGCGTGCACTCAAGGTAGAAATTCGCACAGCCGTGGTTATGGCCTGACTTGCGGCTGGCGCTCTCGATGACGGGGCTGAGTATCGTCATTGCGAGCGAAGCGCGGCAATCCAGTTTTTTGCATAAAAAGTGCCTCTGGCGCTTATGCAGCAAGCGCGAGCAGCTATTGTTTTTGCAGTTATCAAGGCCTGTGAACAGTTCGGGGATGGATCGCCGCGCTGCGCTCGCGATGACGGGGTTGGTGACACGGGTGTGATGGCAGGGCAGGGTTTCGTCATTGCGAGCGAAGCGCGGCAATCCATGCCTTGTATCCCCAGCCCGACAAGTTTTAAACAAGAAAGAAATCTCAGTACATGACCAAAATCGCTATCGCGGGCACTGGCTACGTGGGTTTGTCCAATGCCGTCCTGCTGGCGCAGCACAACGAGGTGGTGGCTCTGGATCTGGATGCGGCCAAGGTGGCTGCCATTTCGCAGGGCCGTTCACCCATCGTGGATGCCGACATTGAGCATTACCTGGCGCACAAGCCTTTGAACCTGCGGGCCACGCTGGACGCGCACGATGCGTATGCGGGGGCCGACTTTGTCATCATCGCCACGCCAACGGATTACGACCCCCAAACCAACTATTTCGACACCCGTTCGGTGGAGTCGGTGGTGCGCCAGGTGATGGCCATCAACCCGTCGGCGGTGATGGTGATCAAGTCCACCATTCCGGTGGGTTTTACCGATCGGCTCAAGCAGGAGCTGGGTTGCGCCAACCTGATTTTCTCGCCCGAATTTCTGCGCGAGGGCAAGGCCTTGCACGACAACCTGCACCCGTCGCGCATTGTGGTGGGCGAGTGTTCGGCGCGGGGCCAGGCGTTTGCCGACCTGCTGCGCCAGGGGGCCATCAAACAAGACGTGCCGGTGCTGCTCACGCACAACAGCGAGGCCGAAGCAATCAAGCTGTTTGCCAACACGTTTCTGGCCTTGCGCGTGGCCTACTTCAACGAGCTGGACACGTATGCCGCCCGCCACGGGCTGGACACGCGGCAGATCATCGACGGCGTGTGCCTCGACCCGCGTATTGGCAGCCACTACAACAACCCGTCGTTTGGCTACGGCGGTTATTGCCTGCCCAAGGACACGCGCCAGCTGCTGGCCAACTACGACGGTGTGCCGCAAAACCTGATCCAGGCGGTGGTGGCGTCCAACACCACACGCAAGGATTTTGTGGCCGAGGAGATCCTCAAACGTTCACCCAAGGTGGTGGGGATCTTCCGGCTGATCATGAAGGCCGGGTCGGACAACTTTCGCACCTCGTCCATCCAGGGTGTGATGAAACGCATCAAGGCCAAAGGGGTCGAGGTGGTGGTGTACGAGCCCGTGCTGGAGGCCGATGAGTTCTTCCAATCCCGCGTGGTGCGTGACCTGGATGTGTTCAAGCAGCAGGCCGATGTGATCGTGGCAAACCGTCTGACCGACGAGTTGCACGATGTGCGCGCCAAGGTCTATACACGGGACTTGTTTGGGCAGGATTGAGGCAAAGATGAGCAGCCACGCTGCTCCGTCTCGCCCCGTCACTGCGAGCGCAGCGCAGCAATCCAGGGCTCTGTAGCTTTTGCTACGCCGTCGCACAACACCGCTGTTTTCACTATTTTTCCTTCGGACAGTTTCTTGAAAATTCTTCTCTACGGCATCAACTTTGCCCCCGAACTCACCGGCATTGGCAAGTACACAGGCGAGATGGCCGTGTGGCTGGCTGCGCAGGGGCACGATGTGCGTGTGGTCACCGCACCGCCGTACTACCCCGACTGGCAGGTGCGCCCCGGTTACTCGGGCACCACCTGGCGGCGTGAGCGCTGGCAGGGGGTGGATGTGTGGCGCTGCCCGCTGTGGGTGCCTGCACAGCCAGGCGGGGCCAAGCGGCTGCTGCACCTGGCCAGCTTTGCGCTGGGCAGTTTGCCGGTGATGCTGCGGCAGATTTTTTGGCGCCCTGATGTGGTGTGGGTGGTCGAGCCCGCGCTGTTTTGTGCGCCCACGGCCTGGGGTGTGGCGCGCCTGGGGGGCGCACGGGCATGGCTGCATGTGCAGGACTTTGAGGTGGATGCGGCGTTTGACCTCGGCCTGCTCAAGGGCGACGGCATCAAGCGGTTGGTGCTGGGGGCCGAGCGCTGGCTGATGCGCCGGTTTGACCGCGTGTCCACCATTTCGCAGCGTATGCACCAGCGGCTGCTGGACAAAGGGGTGTTGACCGCCAAGGCGGTGCTGGCCCCCAACTGGGTGGATATTTCGGCCATCACGCCGATGCCCACGGGGCAGGCCGCACCCGGCAGTTTTCGGGCCGAGCTGGGTATTGCCCCTGATGCGGTGGTGGCGCTGTACAGCGGCAACATGGGCGGCAAGCAAGGGCTGGAGCTGCTGGCCGATGTGGCAAAACTGTGCCAGACGCAGGCGGGGACTACGCAGCCTGCTATTGTTTTTGTGTTCTGTGGCAACGGCGCGGGCCGGGCCGATCTGGTGCAGCGTTGTGCCGGTTTGGCACATGTGCACTTTCTTGATCTGCAGCCGATGGAGCGGCTTAACGCGCTGTTGGCCATGGCCGACGTGCATTTGCTGCCGCAGCGGGCCGACGCTGCCGATCTGGTGATGCCCAGCAAACTCACCGGCATGTTGGCCAGTGGCCGGCCCGTGCTGGCCACGGCGCACCCGGGCACGGAGCTGGCGCTGGTGGTGGCCGGTGGTGCCGCAGCTGCCGGGGTTCGTCATTGCGAGCGCAGCGCGGCAATCCATGCACCCGCACCGCGCCCAAACATGGATCGCCACGGCCTGCGGCCTCGCGATGACGAGCCCGTCATTGCGAGCGAAGCGCGGCAATCCATGCCCAACGCCCATGCCTGTGGCTTCGTGGTGCCACCCGAGCAGCCCCAGCTTTTTGCCGACGCATTGGTGCAGCTGGCGCAGGACGCGCCCACCCGCACCCGCATGGGGCAAGCTGCCCGGCGATATGCCGAGGCGCATCTGGACACCGACGCGGTGCTGGCCCGCTTTGTGGCGGCGCTTCAGGCGGTGGTGCGGCCCACGCGGTAATTGGTTTCGGGGTTTCTTCCATGGCAATGCCCATGGATGCACACACGGCACAGCGTGTTCAAGGTTTTCACATCAAACATTTTTATATGAATCGCCAGGGTTTAAGCCCTGCCGCTGCCTGGGGCCTGCTTGGCCTGCTGGTGCTGGCTTTGCTGGTGGGTACACAAATCCCCAATGCCTGGCGCAACAGTGCGGTGCAGGCACTGCATGCGCCGTCGTGGGTGTCGTCTGTGGGGCATTTTGTGCTGTTTGCGGGCATGGCCATGTTGCTGGCTGCGCGGCCACTGGCCTGGCCAACGGCGCGAATTGTGCTTCTGCTGCTGGGGCTGGCGCTGCTGAGTGAGGGGCTGCAGTTTTTGGCCGCCGACCGGCACCCGCGCTGGCTTGACGTGGGTATTGACATGGCCGGGGCCTTGGTGGGCTTGGGGCTAATTTATGGAGTGGTTGTATGTCGCGTTCGCCGTTAAGGCTGTCTTCCCCTGCGGTGCGTTACATCGCCATGGCGATGGATGGTTTCATCATCTGGGGGTGTGCACTGGCTGCCTACTACTGGTACCACGGCACCGCCGCGCTAGAGCAGATTCCCGCGCGCTACAAGCTGGTGGTGCTGGCGGCTTCGCTGGTGTTGCTGGTGTTCTCCAACGGCATTTACCGCTCGTGGCGGGTTAAAGAGCTGGGGGCCATGCTGCGCTCGGTGGCCACGGGGTGGCTGGGGGCGCTGGCTGTTGTCATGTTGTGGCTGTTTTTGACCAAGTCGTCGTCCGACCTGTCGCGGGTGTGGTTTGTGGGCTGGGCGGGCGGCACGCTGATGGTGCTGTGTTTGCAGCGGCTGGCGGTGTACAGCGGTTTGCACTGGCTGCGCAGCCAGGGCTACAACTTCAAGACGGTGCTGCTGGTGGGGCAGGGCGCCACCAGCCAGCATGTGCAGCAGGCACTGGGCCAGTCGGCCTGGAGCGGGCTGCGGGTGCTGGCCACGGTGGCCCCTGCCGATGTGGCCACGTTTGTTGCGCAGCAGCGCGGCCAGCGGCCTGTGGACGAAGTGTGGCTGTGCCTGCCCGTGGGGGACAAGGTTGGCATCTTCACCACGCTGGAGGCGCTGCGCCACAGCACGGCCAACATCCGGCTGGTGCCCGACATGTTTTCGCTCAAGCTCATCAACCACGGCATCAGCGAAGTGGTGGGTATTCCCATGCTGGATTTGTCGGCGTCACCCCTCACGGGGGATGCGCGGCTGCTCAAGACTGCACAAGACTACGTTTTGGCCGCGTTGATTCTGGTGCTGATCAGCCCGCTGCTGCTGGGCATTGCGGTGGCCGTCAAGCTCACCTCCAAGGGGCCGGTGCTGTACTGCCAGCGCCGCCATGGCTGGAACGGTGAAGAGATCTGGGTGTACAAGTTTCGCAGCATGGTGGTGCACGCCGAACAGCATGGGCAGGTCACCCAGGCGCAAAAGCATGACGCACGGATCACCCCGCTGGGGGCGTTTTTGCGCCGCACCAGCCTGGACGAGCTGCCGCAGTTCTTCAACGTGCTGCAGGGGCGTATGTCCATCGTGGGGCCGCGCCCCCATGCCCTGGTGCACAACGAACACTACAAAGAGCTGGTGCCGGGTTACATGCTGCGCCACAAGGTCAAGCCCGGCATCACCGGTTGGGCGCAGGTGAATGGCCTGCGAGGTGAGACCGACACACTCGACAAGATGCAAAAACGCGTTGAGTACGACCTGTACTACATCGAAAACCTCTCGCTCTGGCTGGACCTGAAGATCATCGTGGCCACGGTGTTCAAGGGTTTTATCAACAAAAACGCCTACTAACTCAAAGACCCCTGCGCATGAAATTCTCGACACGTGACCGCCGGTGCCCACGCAGCACCCCATGGTTCACCTTCAGTGCGGCGGCACTGCTGTTGCCTGTGGTGGTGCAGGCCCAGGGGCTGGGTGTGGCCAGCCTGGGTGCCACCGGTGGGTTGACCATTCCGTCGGCCTATGTGGTGCAGTCCGGTGACATGGCGCTGAGCCTGGGCAACTACCAGGACCCGCGCCTGGGCACGTTCAGCCGCCAGCAAAACTACACCCTGGGTTTTGGTTTGGTGCCAGGGGTGGAGGTGTTTGGGCGGTTTGCCGAGTACCAGAACCCAGGCAGCTACCCTGCCAATGGACTCCAGATCAATGGCCCGCGTGACATATCGGGCAACGTCAAGTGGCAGCTGCCGGTTCCGATGGAGGGGCTGCCCAAGCTGGCAGTGGGAGCCACCGACCTCAGTGGTGGTGCTGTGTTTTTCAGCTCGCAGTACCTGGTGGCGAGTGATGAATACGGCCCTTTGCGCTGGTCTGTGGGCTACGCGCGGGGCAAACCTGCGCTGAACCAGCGTGATGGCGCCAAGGTGCTGGACGGGTTGTTTGGCGGGGCAGAGCTCAAGCTGGGCACCACCCGCGCCACGGCGCTGGTTGAAAGTGATGGCACGCAGCGCCATGCGGGCTTGCGTTATTACTCCGAGACCTTGCCCTGGCTGGGTGACGCACAACTGGTGGGCACGGTGCAGCGCTCGTTTGGCGCACGCACGCGGGCCGGGCAGGGGGCAGACGCCACCAGTGTCAATGTGTCGCTGGTGCTGCCACTGGGGCAGACCGAAGCAGGCCGCAAGGCCCAGGCGGGTGCCACCGGCAGGCCCTTGCCACCGCTGGAGCCGGTGGCCGATGCCCCCGCCATGGTGGCCACGGCGCAAGACCGGCTGGACCGCCTGGCCCGTGCGTTACGCGCGATGGGGCTGGACCGGGTGCGGGTGGGCATGCTGGGCAGTGAACTGGTGGTGGAGTATGAAAACCACCGCTACCAGCAAAACGAGGCCGATGCGCTGGGTGTGGTGCTGGGCCTGGCCGCCGAGACGGCACCCGTGGCTACCACCCGTGTGCATGCCATCACGCTCAAGGCGGGGCAGGTGGTGTTTGAAACCTCGGTGGATGTGGCGGCGTTTCGGGCCTTTTTGCGCGACGGCGACGCCACCCAGGTGCAGAACACGCTGGGTGTTGGCCGCCTGCCGGGGTATGACGCCGATACGGTGCAGTGGGCCAGTGGTGCGGCCGGTGCAGGCGCGCGTCAGACGTGGCTGCGGGTGGGGTTGAAGCCGCTGCTCAACTACACGCTGGGCACCGAATACGGCGCTTTTGACTATTCGCTGGCCGTGCAGGCGCGTGGCACGGTCAACCTGTGGCGTGGTGCTGTGGTGTACGCCGATGTGGTGCAGCGGGTCACCAGCTCGGTGAACATGGACCCGGGCCATATTTTTGCCAGCTCGCGGCACCGCAACGGCCTGCAGACGGTGGCTTTGCAGCAGTCGCTGTGGGTGGGGCCCAGCATCTTCACCAGCGTGGGGGCGGGCCAGTACAACCACGACGACTGGGGTGTGGAGGGTGAGTCGATCCTGTTCCTGCCCTGGAACGCCGACACCCTGCACGCCAAGGGCCGCTACATGCGCCACCAGGCCGATGTGCTGCCGCGTATCGAGGAGGCGTATGCCGGCTCGTACCGCTACCGCTTTAACGCCAACACCTGGATCGAGGCCGGTTACCAGCAGTACACCGACCGTTCCACCGGCCCGTCGCTGGCATTCACCCGCTGGTTTGGTGATGTGGCGGTGCAGGTGTTTGCCCGCAAAGGCGGCAAAAACACGTTTGCCGGCCTGGAGGTGAGCCTGCCGCTGGGGCCGCGCCAGGCCATGGGCGCGGGGCCGGTGCAGGTGACGGGTGCCCCACGGTATGCACAGTCCATCCGCACGTTGATGACGACGGGCGGCAACAGTTTGAACTATGTGGATGCGTCGTCCGTGCGACCCGTGGACCTGAATTTCAAGCCCGAGGTGGAATTGCTGAACTCGGGCCGTATCACACCGGTCGACATCCGCGGCCAAGTGCAGCGTATGCGGGAGTCTTTCTACCTGTATGCGCGTGAAAAGTTGGATGAGTGAAGTGAAGTGAGGTCTGCCGCCCATGCCGCAAGGTGTGTTCGGCTAACATGGTGGTGTGTATCAACTTGGTACTTTTCTATTTTTTTATGAAGGAAAAATGAAATGCGTATGAACAAAATTTCTTTGGCGTGTGTGGTTCTGGGCGGCAGCGCTTTGCTGGCCGCGTGCGGCGGCGGCGGTGACGGTGACGCGGCATTGACCGTCAAGGGCACCGCCGCAGTGGGCGCGCCTTTGGTGGGGGCCATCACCGCAACCTGCAAGACCGGCACGGGCTCGGCCACGTCGAATTCGGACGGCACCTACACCGTGGCAATTGTTGGTGGTGTGGGCCCATGCCTGCTGAAGATCCAGCCCGCAACGGGTGCCACCTTGTATTCCATCACCAGCGGCTCTGGCGCAACCCAAACCGCCAACATCACCCCCATGACCAACATGCTGGTGACCTACCTGCTGAACGTGCCCGGCATGAAGGCCGCCACGCCTGAAGCCTGGTTTGCACAGCCTGTCGTGAAGACGCTGTTGACCGACACCACTGGCCTGTCAACCCGTATCACCCGCGACTTCCTGCCAGCCCTGAGGACCCTGCTGCCCACCTTGAGTGTTGCAAACACGGACTTCTTGTTCATGGCATTCGTCGCCAACCCTGCTGCTTCTGCCACCGACGCAGACCTGGAAAAGCTGAGGACCGCAGGCGTGGTGAAATCGACTGGCGAACCCTCTGCGGCTGCCGCAAGTGCGCTGGCGACCTCTGCCGCCAACGACACCCCAGTGGTGGGTGCCACGGGCGCTACGGGCGCTGGCAGCTAAGCTGTCAAGCCTTTTTGAAGAACCCGCCTTGTGCGGGTTTTTTTTATGGCCGTTTGATTCCTGCCAATGGCGTCACGCTTTGACACCTAGCCGGCGCGCCAGCTTGTGCAGGTTGCTGGCATCCATGTCCAACTGGCGCGCCGCGGCGGCCCAGTTGTTCTGGTGCTGCGCCAGGGCCTGGCGGATGGCCTCGCGCTGGCTGGTGTCCACCACGTCGCGCATGGACGCCCCTGGGGCAAGAGGTGTTGCTGTTACCGGGTCAGTGGTGGTGGTTGAGGTGTTGGGCAAGGCGGCTGGCAGCGGTGTGGCCTGGGCATCCAGGTCGAGCATGTCCACCTCCAGCGTCACGATGTCGCGGCGGTCCGCACCCCGGCTGACGGCTTTGAGCGCGGCGCGGCTGATGGCGTGCTCCAGTTCACGCACGTTGCCGGGCCAGGGGTAGCGGTGCAAGGCGTCCTGCGCAGGGGCGGACAAGCGCAGGCTGCGCAGTCCCAGGCGGGCGCGGTTCAGCTCCAGGAATCGCCCGGCCAGCAGCAGCACGTCGTTGCCACGTTCGCGCAGCGGCGGGATAGGGATGGGGTACACCGACAAGCGGTGGTACAGGTCGGCGCGGAAGCTGCCGTCGCGCACATGCTCACGCAGGCTGCGGTTGGTGGCGGCGATGACACGCACGTTCACGCGCCGGGGGCGGTCGGCCCCCAGGCGCTGGATTTCGCCGTTTTGCAAGGTGCGCAGCAGTTTGGCCTGCACGGCCAGCGGTAGCTCACCCACCTCGTCAAGGAAAAGTGTGCCGCCCTCGGCCGCTTCAAACCGGCCAGGCCGGTCGCTCACTGCCCCCGAGAACGCACCCCGCACGTGGCCAAACAGTTCACTTTCGGCCAGCGACTCGGGCAGGGCGGCACAGTTCACATGCACCAGCGGCTTGGCTGTGCGGCGTGACAGCTGGTGCAGTCGGTGGGCAAACAGCTCTTTGCCCACGCCGGTTTCACCCAGCAGCAGCACCGGCAGTTCGGAGTCGGCCACCACCTGCAGTTCGTGCAGCAGGTGGGTGATGGCTTCACTTTGGCCGACGATTTCGCTTTCTTCGCGTTGGCTGTGGTTGCTGGTGGGGGCCTGGCCACGTGACAGGCGCAGCGCGCGCACCTCGGCCTCCAGCCGGGTGATACGCACGGCAGCTTCGATCACACAGGCCAGTGCGCCCAGGTCGCGCTGAGCCTGGGCGTCAAAAGTGCCAACCTGCAGTGCATCCAGCGTGACCACACCCCAGCGCCCACCTTCCACGTTCAGCGCCAGGCCCATGCAGTCGTGCACCGGCAACGGCTCACCCGCGTGTTCTTCGATCAGGCCGTCATAGGGGTCGGGCAGGGTGCTGTCGTGGTGAAAACAGGTGACACCCTGGCGCTGCAGGATGGCGGCCAGGCGGGGGTGGTCTTTCACGGCAAAACGCCGCCCCAACGCGTCGCTGGATAGCCCGTCCACCGCGATGGGGCGCAGGTGTTCTTCTTCAAGTTTGAGCAAAGCCACGGCACCACAGGCGAAGTGCGCACGCAGGCTGCCCACCAGGCGCTGCAGTCGCACCGCAGCAGGCAGGTCGGCCACGAGGTCGGCCAGCAAAAGCAGGGGAATGGTGTTGAAGGTCATAAATACCGTTATGGGTAATAAATACCAGTTTTGAATTGGGTAAATTTTACCTGTTAATTTTCAAGTCATTGATTTTGTTCAGGTTTTTCTTGGCACGTTGTTCGCAAGAGCGTTAAGGCCTCAGTTGGCAAAAACGTCCAAGGAAAACAATATGCGACTCACTCTGACCCACGTTGCCCGCGCCGTCACACTCTGCGCGCTGGCTGCCACTTACGCTGCAAACGCACAGCACATCCATTCGGCACCCGCTGCCAATGCCGCGGCCCCTGCGCCTGCACTGTCCGCAGCCAGTCCCACGGTGCACCGTTTTGTTCTGCACACCAACATCGTGGACGGCAAGATGGTCTACGTGAATGACAAGGGCCAGGTCAACCCCACCCTGAACGCCCGCGTGGGCGACACGGTGGAAGTGGTGCTCGACAGCGGTGAAGGCGCCGAGCACGACTTTGTGATCAGCGAACTCAACGTGGCATCGGCCAAGTTCAACAGCACTACGGGCAAAACCACGGTGCGCTTCAAGGTCACCCAGCCGGGTGATTTCACCTACTTCTGCTCAATCCCCGGGCACCGCCAGATTGGCATGGCGGGCACTTTAAGCGTCACCGGTGAAGCGGTGCCCCAGGCCGCCAGCGGCGCCCAGGCGTCGAGCCAGGCCGCTCTGGCGCTGTACACCCCAGCGGCCGTGCCGCAACGGGGTGCCGACCCCGCAGCCGTCAGCATTTCGGCCGACCCCGCCAAAGTGCCCCCCGCCATTGGGGCCCGTGCACCCACCACACTGAAGTACCGCATGGAGACGGTGGAGCTGGCGGGCAAGCTGGACGACGGCACCAGCTTCACCTACTGGACGTTTGACCGCCAGGTGCCCGGCCCGATGCTGCGGGCACGTGTGGGCGACACCATCGAGCTGACGCTGGCCAACGCACGCGACAGCAAGGCCATCCACTCCATCGACCTGCATGCGGTGACGGGCGGCCATGGTGGCGGTGAGCACACCCAGGTGGCCCCCGGTCAGGAAAAAACCATCACCTTCAAGGCGCTGAACCCGGGCCTGTATGTGTACCACTGCGCCACGCCGCTGGTGCCGCAGCACATTGCTGCAGGCATGTACGGAATGATCCTGATCGAGCCCGAAGGTGGCTTGCCCAAGGTGGACCGTGAGTACTACGTGATGCAGGGCGACATGTACACCCACCGTCCCCACGGTGCCAAGGTGCACCAGGAGCCCGACCTGGACAAGATGGCCAACGAGCTGCCTGACTACTACGTCTTCAACGGTGCGGTTGGTGCACTGACCAAGACCCACAAGCTCACCGCCAAGGTGGGTGAGACCGTGCGCCTGTACTTCGGTGTGGGTGGCCCCAACAAGATTTCCTCGTTCCATGTGATCGGCGAGATCTTCGACAAGGTGTACAGCGAAGCCTCGTTGAACGCCGTCAAGACCGACGTGCAGACCACGCTGGTGGCCCCCGGCGGCGCAACCATCGCCGAGCTGAAGGTGCAACACCCCGGCAGCTACCTGCTGGTAGACCACGCGCTGTCGCGTACCGGCAAGGGCGCGGTGGGTGTGCTCGAAGTGACGGGCGAGCCCACCTCCGGTGTCTACAAGGCCGGCAAGCTGTAACGCACTCCAACCCATAGATTCACAGGAGCAACACGATGGAAATGATCGACCAATCCCTGGGCCAACTGGCCCGGCGTATTCCGGGCGCGACACGCGTCTTTGATACACACCACTTCGACTTCTGCTGCGCGGGCAACCGCACGCTGCGCACGGTGGCTGCCGCCGCGGGTGTGGATGCAGACAGCATCGTGGCTGAATTGCGCAGCCTCGAAGACCGCGCCGCCAACAGCCAGGTGACGGACTGGAGCGCCGCTACGGACACCGCACTGGTGGACCACATCCTGGCGCGTTACCACGCCGTACACCGCGAACAGCTGCCCGAGCTGATCCGCCTGGCGCGCAAGGTGGAGCAGGTGCATGGTGAGCGCACTGAGTGCCCACGTGGCCTGGCCGACCACCTGGCGGCCATGGCACAGGAGCTGGAAAGCCACATGCGCAAGGAAGAGCTGGTGCTGTTCCCGATGATCGCGCGCGGCCACGGTGCCCTGGCTGTCGCGCCGGTCAGCATGATGCGCCACGAACACGACGACCATGGTGTCGCCCTGCGCCAGATGGAGGCACTGACCGACGGCATCACCCCACCGCGCGGTGCCTGCACCACCTGGCGCGCGCTGTACACGGGCCTGCGCACCTTCCGCGAAGACCTGATGCAGCACATCCACACCGAAAACAACATCCTGTTCGAGCGTTTTGCGCCCGCAGCGGTGCACTGAAAGCGAGCACCCCATGGGACCGTACAAGAAACTCTGGTTCACGCTGATCGGCGTGTTGATCGTCACCTTTTCGCTGCTGGGTTACTACGGCGCGGAGGTCTACCGGCAAGCGCCGCCCATTCCCACCCAAGTGGTCACGGCCGACGGCAAAGCGCTGTTTGGCAAAGAGGACATCCTTGATGGCCAGACCGCGTGGCAATCAGTCGGTGGCATGCAACTGGGCTCCATCTGGGGGCACGGTGCCTACCAGGCCCCGGACTGGACTGCAGACTGGTTACACCGTGAGCTGACGGCCTGGCTCGACCTGGCCGCCCAGCAGCAACACGGTAAGGCCTACGCCGCGCTCGACGGCCCGACGCAGGCGGCGCTGCGCGAGCAATTGCGCGCCGAGTACCGCACCAACCGCGTCGATGCCTCTGGCACGCTCACGCTCAGCGCGCTGCGCACGCAGGCGTTCACGCAGACTGCCGCGTACTACGCGGAACTGTTCTCCGACGCGCCGGTGCTGCAAAAGAGCCGTCAGAACTTTGCGATGAAAGAGAACACCCTGCCCAGCGCCGAGCGGCGTGAAGACCTCACACAGTTCTTCTTCTGGACCGCCTGGGCCACCGCCACCGAACGGCCCGGCCAGCATGTGACCTACACCAACAACTGGCCGCACGAGCCTCTGATCGGCAATGTGCCCAGTGGTGAAAACATCATGTGGTCGATTGCCAGCGTGGTGATCTTGCTCGCGGGTATCGGCTTCCTGGTGTGGGCTTGGGCTTTCCTGCGTGACCATGACGAAGACCTGCCGGACGCACCAGCGCGTGACCCGTTGACCACGTTTGCACTCACGCCGTCACAGAAGGCGCTGGGCAAATACCTGTTCCTGGTGGTGGCGCTGTTTGTGTTCCAGGTGTTTATCGGTGGCTTCACGGCGCACTACACGGTGGAGGGGCAGACCTTCTATGGCATCAACGTGTCGAAGTGGTTCCCTTATTCGCTGACACGCACCTGGCACATCCAGGCCGCCCTGTTCTGGATCGCCACCGGCTTCCTGGCGGCGGGCCTGTTCCTCGCCCCCTTGATCAATGGCGGCAAAGACCCGAAGTACCAGAAGATCGGTGTGGACGTGTTGTTCTGGGCGCTGGTGTTTGTGTGTGTGGGCTCCTTCATCGGCAACTACCTGGCCATCGCGCAGATCATGCCGCCCCAGTGGAACTTCTGGCTGGGCCACCAAGGGTATGAGTACGTGGACCTGGGCCGCCTCTGGCAGATCCTCAAGTGGGTCGGCATCCTGCTGTGGCTGGTGCTGATGCTGCGGGGTGTGCTGCCCGCGTTGTTCAAGCGCGACGGAACCGACAAGAACCTGCTGGCGCTGCTGACTGCATCGGTGGGCGCCATTGGCCTGTTCTACGGCGCTGGCCTGTTTTACGGCGAACGCACCCACCTGTCGGTGATGGAGTACTGGCGCTGGTGGGTGGTGCACCTGTGGGTGGAAGGCTTCTTTGAAGTGTTCGCCACCACGGCACTCGCATTCATCTTCTCCACACTCGGCCTGGTGTCGGTGCGTATGGCCACGGCGGCCAGCCTGGCTTCGGCTTCGCTGTTCATGCTGGGTGGTATCCCTGGCACCTTCCATCACCTGTACTTTGCAGGCACCACCACACCGGTGATGGCCGTGGGTGCGTCGTTCAGTGCGCTCGAAGTGGTGCCGCTGATCGTGCTGGGCTATGAGGCCTGGGAGAACTGGCGCCTCAAGAACCGCACGCCATGGATGGAAAACCTGCGCTGGCCGTTGATGTGTTTCGTGGCCGTGGCGTTCTGGAACATGCTGGGTGCCGGGGTGTTTGGTTTCATGATCAACCCACCCATCTCGCTGTACTACATCCAGGGCCTGAACACCACGCCGGTGCACGCGCACGCTGCCTTGTTTGGGGTGTATGGCTTCCTGGCGCTGGGCTTCACGCTGCTGGTGCTGCGCTATATCCGTCCGCATTACCAGTTCAGCAAACCCCTGATGCAAACCGCGTTCTGGGGCCTGAATGCGGGTCTGGTGCTGATGATCTTCACGAGCTTGCTGCCCATCGGCATCATCCAGTTCCA
Organism: Comamonadaceae bacterium AAW; assembly: GCA_026314275.1. GTDB lineage: Bacteria > Pseudomonadota > Gammaproteobacteria > Burkholderiales > Burkholderiaceae_C > JAGOEY01. The sequence goes on along the minus strand of CP111109.1, from coordinate 885,143 downwards.
CGCCAGCGTGACCGAAGGTCTGTGGTACGCCCGCAGCGAAGCCTTCATGCAGCAGCCGCTGCTGCAGAACCTGCGCTGGGTGCGCACTTTTGGTGACGTGGTGTTTATCGGCGGTGCACTGGCGATGGCTCTGCAAGTGGTGCTGGGCCTGCTGGACAAGACGCCCGCACCGCGCGCTGTCCACAACACCCCGCGTGGAGCCGTGCTGCGCTGATTTTTAAAGGCCGTTCAAAGACCCATGATCCGCAAAAAACCAAGCGGGTCGTGGGTTCTTGCAATGGTGAACATCACCACAAAACACAGCAGCGCGGCAGCAAATGCCAGCGCTTTTCCTGCTTGTGTGGGGGCACGCCGCAGTGCCAGGCTGCCACACACGATGTAGGCCACCAGCAGCACCAGTTTGGCCAGCAACCACGGTGTGCTGAACGGATTGAGTTGCAAGGTGACCAGCAGCAGCACCGCTGCCACCAGCAGGGCTGTGTCAATCACCTCGCTGCAGCGGCGCACCAGCGGTGACATCGGCATCGTTGCACCCAACAGCACCCCCACACCCCGGCCAGCAAACAGCCCACCACTGAGCATCACCAGCCCGACGTGTGAGGCTTTGATGAGCGGATAAAAATCGGCCAAGGCCATGGTCAGAAGCTCCTGTCAAAAATGGTGCGTTTTGGCGGCACGCGGTGGGTGATGCAGGTCGTCTGCGTGCGACCCGTGAAAAGTATGGCTCGACGCTGCGCGCCCCAGCCGTATCAGTGCCTGGTTTTCGACGCGCGTGACAGTGCCACCGACACCGGCGTGCCGCCACGCGCATCCGCACGCGGGCGGATGAGCCAAGGCACAAAGCGCCAGAGATAGAGGCCGAAGGCGCACACCCAGGCGGCGGCGCTGGAGTGCAGCAGGGGCAATACCGCGGCGGCAGGCACAAGCGGGGACAGGGCAGCGAGGCGCAACAAGGCGGCCAGCAGCACCAGCAGGTAGCTGGTGACCATGCTGCGGTCGGCCTTCAGCGGCCGGCCGGTGTGGCCCATGGCCGTGCGGGTGACCATACCGATGATGAGCATGGCAAAACCACCCACGCCAATCAGATGGGTGGGCCACGCGGCCCGCGCCACGCCACCCATCAGCTGCACTGCGGCCAGCAACAGGCCATAAGCCAGGCCGCCGTAACCCGCATACAGCACCCACAGCAGCGGCACCTTGCGCACGGCCAGCGGCCGCCAGGCCACCAGTTGCCACACGGCCAGCAGCCCGGCAATGGCGAGTGTGATGGCCTGGGGTGTTGTCCAATGCAGCAGTGAAAAAACGACTGCCAGCCCGCCCACACCCAGTTGCCATTGGCCGGTGGTGCTGTGGTCTGGCAAGCTGAGCCCGGCCACGGCACGCGAGGCGAAGAACGGAATCACCCGCCGCCCGATCAGCAGCGCCACCACGGCCATACACAGCAGGCCGGTGTTGAAGCGTTGCATCAGCAGCCCATAGTCACCCTGCCACGCAGCCCAGAGGTAGAGGGCATTGGTCAGCACCAGGCCGGCCATCAGCACGGGCACGCCGTAATTGCGCTGGCTGCGGCGACCATAAATCACGCGGGCCACGGCAATGGTGACGGTGATTTGGAACAGCAGTTCACACGCGGCAGCCAGCACAAACGCCGTGCTGCCCGGCAGCAGAAAACCAATCCGTGCCAGCAGCCACAGCCCACACGCTGCGCCCAGCGCGGGGCCGTGTAAGGGGTTGAGGCCCGTCCAGTTGGTGGCACCGGTCAGCAGAAAACCCGCCGCCACGGTGACCACAAAACCCCAGAGCATTTCGTGTGCATGCCAGATGACACCGGGCATCTGCCCCACGATACCCTGCGGCGCATACACCCACAGCGCCACACCCACGATGCCCCAGGCGCAGCCCAGCAGGTAGAGCGGGCGAAAACCCAGCTCCAGAAACGCCTGCCAGGTGGGCGGTGCCAGCCGGGGCGGGGTGGGCTCTTCGATCTGCAGCAGTTCAGCCATGGCGTGGGGCCTCCAGCGGTGTGGGCAGGTCGTCGCCGCCGTTGCGCATCTGGTAACCCATCCACAGGCTCTGGGCGATACGCTCGGCCATCGCGTTGGCCTGCGCGGCCATGGCCTGGTTGGGCTGGCGTGTATTGGACGCGTAAAAGGCGGCCAGCCAGCGCTGGAACAGGTCGGCGCTCAGGCCCGGCATGGCGGCGTGCAGGGGCATCGGCGCGCCTGTGAAGCGCCCGGTGCGCAGCAGGATGGACGACCAGAAGTCCACCAGCTTGGCCAGGTGCGTGTCCCAGTCGTGGATCTGGCTGTTGAAGATAGGGCCCAGCACCTCGTCGCGCCGCACGTCGGCATAGAAGCTGTGGACCATGTTTTCCACTTCGCGTTCCGTGCACAACTCTTTCACAGTGTTTTCCATGTCGCTTGCCGATGGCTGTTGGGCGCGGCTGATTCTTGGGGGTGTTTAAGGGCCTATTTGAAATGTAGCGAATGGCGCACCAGCAGGCCACCGTGTTCTGGCCTGTCCTTGATCCAGCACAAACAAAGGGGTTTGTGCGCCTGCTCTCGTTTCAGGGCACGGGTTGTGGTGTTTCAAGGCTGTGCCTCGTACACTGTTTGACGCATGGTGGGCACACCATGTCCGGCGTTGTTTTCCACTCTGTGCGCCAGAAAAACCGCACACGTGCGAGGAATCAGGATGAAAAAAATCACTCCCTTGGGGCTTTGCCTCGGTAGCGCACTGGCCATGCTGCCCTGGAGCGCGCTGGCCCAGACCACTGCCAACGACTTCTGGAGCGGCACCCACGTGCGCGCCGGTTTTGCCCACCTCAACCCCGACACGGGCTCGGGCACCTCGTTTGCCCATGTCCTGCCCACACCCCTGGCGGGGCTGGGCGTGGACATCAGCAAGGAAACGCTGCTGTTTTTCTCCGTGGCAAAAGACATCACCCCCCAGCTGGAAATTGAACTGGCGGCGGGGCTGCCGCCCACGCACGACATCTCGGTGCGTGTGGCCCCCAGCGCCCCCGGGGTGCTGGGCCAGTTCGACGGGCGTGTGCTGGCGCAGGTGCGGCAGGTCGCGCCCAGCCTGTACCTCAACTACAAATTTGGCGACGCCCAAAGCTCATGGCGGCCCTTTGTCGGCCTGGGCCTGAACTACACCCGCTTGTCTGCGCGATCGGTGTCGGCCATCGGCAGCAATGTCGGGGGCTTGGTTGACCTGCACATCGGCAGCTCCTGGGGCCTGGCCGCGCAGGCCGGGCTGTCGTACAAGATCAACGACAGGTGGTCGGCGCAGGTCTCGGTGGCCACCTTCCGTGTGAAGTCGCGCCTGACGGTGCGCGCCGGTGGAGTGGAGCGCAGCGTCACCATGCGTATGAAGCCCGTCGCGGCCGCTGCGGCGCTGAACTACAGCTTTTGAGGAAGTGGGCTCCGATGCCCGCTTTGCCCCGCAGGACGGGCACACGCTGGTGGTGTGGGGCTCACACTTCAAATTGCTATTAAAAACATAGCTATATGCGGACGTGGAGCGTGCGCTTGATGCCGATTTGATGCTGAATTTTGGCGCAGTATGCGCCTGCAGCAGGCCATCACCGACAGCGACGCGGTGCTGGTCGTCACGCCCGATTACAACGGCTTTCACACGCCCCTGTTCATCAATGCGTTCGACTGGCTGTCCAGCATCCAGGAGGTTGACGGCAACCCAGCCGGGCTGATCACCACCGCCGACAAACCGATGGCCCTGCGCTGGGCATCCCCCGGTCCATTGTGCGGACAGCGGTTTATGAACTTTGTGCGCCAGTACCTGCAGATGGCCTTTGCCATGCTGGTGGTGCCCCAGCAGTACGCGCTGGGCCGGGCGTATGAGGCTTTTGGTGCGGACGGTGCGTTGAGCGATGCCCGAGCCAATCAATCGGTGGAGCGGGTGCTGCAGGGGGTGGTGCGGGTGGCGGGAGCGCTGCGGGGGTGAAGCTGTTGTTTGCTATGTAAAAGATAGCTTCATACGCTTGATGGTATTGCGCTAGATGCTATTTTGATTCTTTGCTTTGGCTGGATAGGTCGCCAGCATCCAGTTTCCACAGTCTGCCATCGAGAGACCGCAGACCGTGGCAAGTCGCTCAACCGCGCACCACTTGCAACTCCGCCTGCCGCAGCTCCCGCGCCATAGCCGTGGCCAGGGTCAGGCGGCGCAGCAGCCAAGGAGTCAGGTCGTTTGCCAGCAGCGGGTCGGGCCGTGGCTGGAAGGCTTGGCCTGCAGTGCCTGGGATATCGGCTGGAGGGGCTTGTACCGGTGCGTCGGTTGCGCCGGTCAGCGCGGCGTCGATGTCCTGGCTGGCCTGCTGCAACGCGGGCAGGGCAACGTCCAGGTCCAGCTGGGCGCGGCGCAACAGCAGCAATGATTTGATGGCGGTGAGTTGTGCGAGCAACTGGTAGCTGCGGGCCTGCAACGCTTCGAGCGGTTGCAGCGGCGGGCGCACCTGGCGCGGCTCGGCCAGGGTGCGCTGGGTGGCCTGGGTCAGGGCGGACAGGCTGTCATACGCTTCACGCCGGGCCAGACGCCAGGGCACGTCGGCTGTTTGTGCGGGCTCCAGCAAAGCGAGTGCCAGGCGGGCATGCTGGCTTTGCGCCTGCACGCTGCGGCGCACCAGCGCTGGGATTTGGTTGCGTTCCCACGACGGCAGCACGTAGCTGAAAAGCCATGCCAGCGCGGCGCCCAGCACGGTGTCGGCCAGCCGCTCCATGACGGCAAAGTCGGGTTGTAACCCACCACCCAGCAGCATGTGGGCCTGCAGCAGGCCGGCCAGGGTGGCGGCGATGGTGGTGTACAGGTAGCGGCGCAGCGCAAACGCGTGGGCAATGCCCATACTCAGCGCCACGATCACAAACAGGGTGCGCGCCTCCGGGTGGGTGGACAAGACGGCCATCACCAGCAGGCAGCCCAGCACGGTGCCGCCGATACGGGCGTCGCGCCGCTGCAGTGTCTGCGCCAGGTTGCCGCGCATGACCACCACGATGGTGGTGAGGATCCAGTACTTGTGCGCCGCCCACGGCAGGTGCAGCGACACGACGTAACCCGTGGCCACGGCCAGCGTGGCGCGTAGTGCGTAGCGCAGCACGGGTGCGCGCCAGCCGAGCTGGCTGGTCAGTGGGGCGAGCGACCAGCGGGTGGTGCTGACAAACAGCTGCCACTGGGTGCGCACCGCCGCCAGTTCGGGCGCGGCGTCGCCCCGTGCCAGCGCTGCCAGTTTGACGGCTTCGTCGTTGATGTGGCCAATGCGGTCGGCCATGTTGTGCAGCAGGGCGGTGGCGTCGGGTGCCTCCAGCGTCAGTGGCTCCGGGCCTTGTGTGGGGTCGGCCGTGGTACGGGGTGGCAGCACACCGGCGAGGTGGGGGCGCTGGTCGGTGATGGGCTGGATGGCGTGGAGCTGCCGTCCCAGCAGCAGCGCCAGGCTCAGTGTTTCCAACTGGCCTGCCGTGGTGACCAGTGCGGCGCGTAACGCGGGCAGAGTGGCACCCGCAACTTCGTGGCCACGCAGGGCGTCCAGGTCGAGGTCGCAGGCCAGTTGGTGGTCGCGTGCTTCCAGCAGCGCCAGCAGCATGGCGGACAGCCGCTGGCGTTGCGGTGTGGTGGGCGACTCCAGCACCACGTCGCGTGTGTTTTGCAGGTGGTCGGCAAACACCGACTGCTGCTCCAGCATGCTGGCCAGCAGCGCGGGGTGGTCGGCATCCGACGCAAACCGCTGGGCCTGGGTGCGCAGAATCTGCGCAAAGCTGTGCAGGCATTCGGCCAGCATCTGGGTGCGAAAGCGGTTGTTGAGTGCATGGGTGGTGAACACGCCCCACAGCAGGTACAACACCGCGCCAAGCAAGAACCAGCCGCCGTGGAGGGCGATCTGCTCCAGCGAGGTGGCCGGTGGTGCGGCCATTGAAAACAGCATCGAGAACAACAGCGAGAACGTCAGCGGCCCGCCGCGTTTGCCCCAGGACATCATCATCACGGCCAGGAAGGTGCCGGTGACGAGCACAGTGCCCAGCAGCCAGGCATCGTGGTCCGTCAGCTGCACCAGCATGAACAGGGGTGTGCCCAGCAGCGGCGCGGGCAGCATCTGCATGATCTTGCGTTTGCGGGCTGACGGCACGTCGGGCAGGCTGGTGACCATCACCCCCACCGCAGCGCTGGACGCACCGGCCAGGCCCGCTGTTTCAAAGATCAGCAGCATGATCACCACCAGGCCAACCGTCACACTCAGGCCATTGGTGACGTACTGGCTCAGCGCCACACGCAGCAGACGGTCGTGGTGGGCGTGCAGGCGGGTGAGCCAGCGGTTCAGAAGGGAGGAGGGGGTTGGAGAAGACATGGCGGAGGTGTAATGCTACTGCCGTGTCTGCTGGTCCAGAAAGTCGAGGAAACACGCAATACGCGACGACAGCTGGGTGTTGCGGTAGTACACCGCGTTGATGGGCCGGTGCTGCGGCACGGTATCGCGCACCAGCACCTGCACCAGGTCACCGCGCTGGCGGTCGTGCAGTGTCATGAAGTCGGCCAGGCAGACGATGCCTGCACCGGCCAGCGCCAGCTGGCGCAAGGTTTCTCCGCTGGAGGCATGCAGCGTGGGTGTGATCTGCAGGCTGTCACCCTGCGGGCCCCGCAGCGGCCAGTGGTTGAGTGACACTGGCTGCGCAAACCCGAGCAGGCTGTGCTGCGCCAGCTGGTCCACCCGGGTGGGGCGGCCATGGGCCTTGAGGTAGGCCGGGCTGGCCAGCACCCGCATCAGGTGGTTGCTGCCCAGCGGGCGGGCGTGCAGCGTGGAGTCGCGCAGCTCGCCAATACGAATCGCCACATCGGTGTCCTGCTCCAGCAGGTCGATCACCAGGTCGTTGGTGTTGAGTTCCAGCTCGATCTGCGGAAACTGCTGCCGGAACGCGGGCACCAGCGGCACGATGACGTGCAGCATGTAGGGCATGGCGGCGTTGACCCGCAGGCGGCCCGCGGGCTGCTGGCGCCGCCGGGCCATTTGCTCCTCGGCCTCGTCCACCGACGCCAGGATGGCCCGCGCACGCAGCAGGAAGTTGCTGCCCTCTTCGGTCAGCACCAGTCGGCGTGTGGTGCGGTTGAGCAGCGTGGTGTCGAGTTTTTCCTCCAGCCGCCCCAAGGCCCGGCTGATGCCCGACACCGTCTGCCCCAGTTGCTCCGCTGCCGCAGTGATGGAGCCGCTGTCCACCACGGTGCGAAACGCCAGAAGTTCATCCAGTGTGGTCTTCATTGTTGAATTTTATTCAAATATCAATGGATTGAAACAGGCTTTTTCTGCAAAGGTGAAGCGATGACACTGCAGGCCTTCTGACAGATTTCTGGAGTTTTTATGCCTATTGCTCTATTGGCGCTGACGATCAGCGCCTTTGCTATTGGAACGACCGAGTTCGTGATTGTTGGCCTTTTGCCGACCATGGCGGCTGACTTGGGGGTGAGCCTGACCTCAGCGGGCCTGCTGGTCAGCCTGTACGCGCTGGGTGTTGCTATTGGTGCCCCGGTGCTGACGGCGTTGACCGGCAAACTGCCACGCAAAACCTTGCTGCTGGCGCTGATGGCACTGTTCACCGTGGGCAACCTGGTGGCCTGGCAGGCGCCGAGTTACGAGGCTCTGGTGGTGGCGCGGATACTGACCGGGCTGGCGCACGGTGTGTTTTTCTCCATCGGCTCGACCATCGCCACCGGCCTGGTGCCGCGTGAAAAGGCCGCGAGTGCAATTGCCATCATGTTCACCGGCCTCACGGTGGCGCTGGTCACCGGTGTGCCGCTCGGTACCTTCATCGGGCAGAACTATGGCTGGCGCGCCACCTTTCTCGCGGTGTCGGGTTTGGGCCTGATCGCCTTCATCGGCAGCGCGCTGTTTGTGCCGCGCACCATCACCCACACCGCGTCCGCGTCCCTCAAAGTGCAAGCCAGCGTGTTGCTGCAGCCGCGCCTGCTGCTGGTGTACGCCATGACGGCTGTGGGTTACGGCGGCTCTTTCATTGCCTTTACTTTTCTTGCGCCGTTGCTGCAGCAGGTGTCGGGCTTCGAGGCCGGTGCGGTTGCGCTGGTCATGCTGGTGTACGGCGTGTCCGTCACCGTGGGCAACATCTGGGGCGGCAAGCTGGCTGACCAGCGTGGTGCGGTGCCCGCGCTGAAGATCATTTTTGCATTGCTGGCCCTGGTGCTGCTGGTGCTCACGTTCACCGCGCCGCACAAGTGGCTGATGCTGGCGACGGTACTGGCCTGGGGCGCGGTGGCGTTTGGCAATGTGCCGGGGCTGCAGGTCTATGTGGTCAAGCAGGCTGAGCGCTTTTCGCCGCGTGCCGTGGATGTGGCGTCGGGCCTGAACATCGCCGCGTTCAACGTGGGCATCGCCTTCGGTGCCTGGGCTGGCGGCCTGATTGTCGAGCGCCTGGGCCTGGTGCACACCGGCTGGATTGGTGGGCTGGTGGTGTTGGGTGCACTGGCATTAACGGCATGGGCTGGACGGCTTGACCAGCGTGATGGTCGGGACCCCGCCGCAGTTGTGTCTGTGGGTTCCCCGCGTATCGCGGCCCATTGATTTTCTATTTTCTTACTGAGGACTTTTCTCCATGTTTGCTTCCATTCCTTCTTTCGGCCTGGGCACTTTCCGCCTGCAGGGCCAGACCGTGATCGACTCCGTAGCCACTGGCCTGGACGTGGGTTACCGCCATATCGACACCGCACAGATTTACGGCAACGAAGCCGAAGTCGGCCAGGCCATTGCCGCCAGCGGTGTGGCGCGTGACGACATTTTTGTGACCACCAAGGTCTGGACCGACAGCCTGACCGCAGACACACTTGTGCCCAGTTTGCGCGCCAGCCTGGAACGGCTGCGCCTGGGCCGGGTGGACCTGGCGCTGATCCACTGGCCATCACCAGGTGATGCTGTGCCCGTGGCCGAGACCCTGCAGGCGCTGGCGGATGCCCAGGAACAGGGCCTGGCCGACCGCATTGGTGTGTCCAACTTCACCGTGGCCCATCTGCAGCAGGCCATTGATGCCGTGGGCGCCAGCCGCATTGCCACGCTGCAGATCGAGATCCACCCCTTCCTGCAAAACCGCAAAGTGGTTGACTTCGCCCGCAGCCAGGGTATCCACATCACGGCCTACATGCCGCTGGCCTATGGCAAGGTGATGACCGAGCCCGTGCTCCAAGCCATCGCCGCCGCCCACGGTGTGACGGCTGCGCAGGTGGCGCTCGCTTGGGCGCTGCAACAGGGTTATGCGGTGATTCCATCGTCCACCCGCCGTGCCAACCAGCAGGCCAATCTGCAGGCGCAAGGGCTGACGCTGACCACACAGGACATGGCGCAGATTGCAACCCTCGACCGGGGTGAGCGTCTTGCCAGCCCAGACTTCGCGCCGCAGTGGGACTGAGCGAAACGCAGTGCTTGCTGGCTTCCCCGTTCCGGCAGTCGATCAATTGCTATCAATTTAATAGCTTCTGGCGCATTGTGAATAGGCGCTAGAGGTCATTTTGACCATAAAAATACGGGGTGTGCGCCAGCATCCTTGCACAGGGCAAACGCCATGGCCTTCAGGCCGACCCGCGCTCGATGATGGAGAAGCCAATGTCCAGAATCGGCTGCTCCACCGTTCTGCCCTCGGCCCGGTCCACGATGTAGCGTGCGGCGGTTTCACCGATACGTGTGCCGTCAATCCGCACTGTGGTGAGTGCGGGCTCCAGGTTGGCTGCAAATTCCAGGTCGCCCAGGCCCACGACGCCAAGCTGGTCCGGCACACGGATGCCCCGCGCCTGGGCTTCGACCATCACACCCAGTGCCAGCATATCGGAGCTGCAGAACACGGCATCCACACCGCCGGGGCGCGCCAGCAGTTCGGCCAGCGTGGCGCGGCCTGCGCCCAGTGTGGTGGGTGGAGGTGTCAGGCAGACGGGGATGTCCGTGCCCAGCCCCAGGCTGCGGGCCTGGCGCAGAAAACTCGCGTTGCGGCGCTGGGCGCGTGTGTCCTGGCCGCTGATGAGTGCGGGCCGCCGGTAGCCGCGCTGGTACAGCCAGGTGCAGACCGAGGAGCCGATTTCTTCATTGGAGAACCCCACCAGCATGTCGATGGGTGTGGGGGTCAGGTCCCAGGTCTCCACCACCGGAATACCCGAGGCCAGCAGCTGGCGCCGCCCGGCCGGGGTGTGCATGATGCCGGTGAGAACGATGCCGTCCGGGCGGCGGCGGATGATGGCGTCAAGCAGCGAATCCTCGCGTGACACGTCATACCCACTCTGGCCAATCATCAGCTGGTAACCCATGGCGTCCAGCGCGGCGTTGAGCGCGCGGGTGGTCTCCTGGAACACCGGCCCCACCAGCGTGGGCAGCACGGCAGCCACCAGTTTGGCTTTGGAGGAGCGCAACCCCCCGGCCATGCCGTTGGGCACAAAACCGGTCTGTTGCACCACGGCCTGCACCTTGGCGCGCATGGCGGGCGAGACTTTGTCGGGGTGGTTCAGCGCGCGTGAGACCGTCATGGCGGACACGCCAGCGAGGCGTGCAATATCGTGGACGGTCAGGGTTTGCGACATGCGAAGGCAGGGTTCAGGAAGGGGTGTGGGTGGCAGTAATGTTATCAATAACAGACTGTTTGAACCGGTCTCTGGCTGGTTTTAAACTTTATTTCCCACTCTGGAAAAGGGTTAACCCTCTGTTTTTGATGGTGTCGCGGTTATAAACTCGTCTCCAATTGGTATCGATAACATTTTTCGATATCACCACCATAAAGCCATTGACCCTCACTGCTTATGTCCACTCCCTCTGCTGCTTCCACCCCCCGCGTCACCGAATTACGCGTGATTCCCGTCGCCGGCCACGACGGCATGTTGATGAACCTGAGCGGCGCCCATGGCCCGTTTTTCACCCGCAACATCCTGGTGCTGACCGACAGCGCAGGCAACACGGGTGTGGGTGAAGTGCCCGGCGGCGAAAAGATCCGCCAAACGCTGGAAGACGCGCGCGCACTCATCGTGGGCCAGCCGATTGGCAGCTACAACGCCATCCTCAACACCATGCGCACGCAGTTTGCCGAGCGCGACAGTGGCGGGCGCGGCCAGCAGACGTTTGACCTGCGCATCGCCATCCATGCGGTCACCGCCGCTGAAGCGGCCCTGCTTGACCTGCTGGGTAAACACCTCGATGTGCCGGTTGCCGCGTTGCTGGGCGACGGCCAGCAGCGCGACGCGGTGCAGATGCTGGGTTACCTGTTCTATGTGGGCGACCGCAACAAGACCGACCTGCCTTACCGCAGCGAGCCCGGCGCCGACAACGACTGGTTCCGCGTGCGCCACGAAGAAGCCATGACACCCGAGGCCGTTGTGCGCCTGGCCGAAGCAGCGCAAGAGCGTTATGGCTTCCAGGACTTCAAGCTCAAGGGCGGCGTGCTGCGTGGCGACGAGGAAGTGGATGCCGTGATTGCACTGCATGAACGCTTCCCCGAAGCCCGCGTGACACTCGACCCCAACGGCGGCTGGTTGCTGAAAGACGCGATTCGCCTGGGCCAGCGCATGCGCGGCGTGGTGGCCTATGCGGAAGACCCGTGTGGTGCTGAAGGCGTGTTCAGCGGCCGCGAAGTGATGGCCGAATTCCGCCGCGCCACCGGCCTGCCCACGGCTACCAACATGGTCGCCACGGACTGGCGCGAGATGGCGCACAGCCTGTCGCTGCAGTCGGTCGACATTCCGCTGGCCGACCCGCATTTCTGGACCATGGCCGGCTCGGTGCGTGTGGCGCAGCTGTGCCAGGCGTTTGGCCTGACCTGGGGCTCCCATTCCAACAACCACTTCGACATTTCGCTGGCCATGTTCACCCATGTGGGCGCAGCCGCACCGGGCAAGGTCACCGCCATCGACACGCACTGGATCTGGCAAGACGGCCAGCGCCTGACCAAAGAGCCGCTGAAGATCGAAGGCGGCTATGTGCAGGTGCCCAAGAAGCCAGGTCTGGGTGTGGAGCTGGACATGGCGGAAGTTGAAAAGGCCCACCAGCTGTACCTGCAGCATGGCCTGGGCGCACGCGATGATGCGCAAGCCATGCAGTACCTGATCCCCGGCTGGAAGTTCAACAACAAGAGCCCTTGTATGGTGCGCTGATTTTCCTGCCCCCGGCGGCCGCCGGGCCGCCTGCCCTCAACACCCATTCAGGGAGCCGAATACATGGTCACTTTCGGAGTCGTTGGCGCGGACCACCGCCATATCTACCACCTCATCGAGGGGCTGCTGCGCGCGGGCGCGGTCTGCGCGGGTTATGTGTCCGCGTCGTCAGACCCCAAGGTGGTGGAGGGCGTACAAAGCCGGTTTCCGCAGCTCCGTGCCGTCGATACGGCGCAGGAGCTGTATGAGAACCCGGCCATCGACCTGATCGTGACGGCGGCCGTGCCCTGCGAGCGTGCAGGCATCGCCATCCAGGCCATGCAGCACGGCAAGGATGTGCTGACCGACAAACCCGGCGTCACCGACCGCACGCAGCTGCAACAGGTGGAAGCCGCAGTCAAGGCGACGGGGCGGCGCTTTGCGATCTGTTTTTCCGAGCGGATGATCGTGCCGTCGGTCGCAACGGCGCACCGGCTGATCGAGGACGGTGCCATTGGCGAGGTGGTGCAGACCCTGGGCATGGGCCCGCACCGCCTGAACGCCGCCATCCGCCCGGACTGGTTTTTCGACAAATCGCAGTACGGCGGCATCCTCGTCGATATTGCGTCGCACCAGATCGACCAGTTCCTGGTGCTCACGCGCTCCACGGATGCCGAGATCAGCCATGCGGCCATCGGGCACCTGGGCCGCGCAACCCGGCCGGACTTTCAGGACTTCGGCGAAGTCGCACTCCAGTCGAAGACCAACCACTCGCGCGGTTACATCCGCGTGGACTGGTTCACGCCCGAAGGCCTGCCCACCTGGGGCGACGGCCGGCTGTTCATCACCGGCACCGAAGGCACTATCGAGCTGCGCAAATATGTGGACATCGAAGGCCGCGGCGGCACAGACCACCTGTTCCTCTGCGACCGCCAGGGCACACGCTACATCGACTGCGCCAGCGAGCCCATCACCTTCTTCAACAAGCTGGTCCAGGACATCCAGGACCGCACAGAAACAGCGATCTCGCACGCCCATGTCTTCACCGTGTGCCGGCTGGCACTCGACGCCGATGCCTATGCACTGAAAGGCAAACCATGACGAAAAAAATAGGCATCGCCCTGGTGGGTCTGGGCCCCGGGTCAGAGCCCCATATCGCCAGCCTGCACGCGCTGCAAGACCGTGTGGACTGGCGCTGGTGTGTGAGCCGCAGCGGTGTACCCCAGCGCCAGAGGCTGCTGCCCGGCAGCACCCGCCTCACCACCGACCTGAATGAAGTTTTGGCGGACGCGGCGGTGGATGCCGTGGTGCTGGCCACACCCGCCAACACCCACCTGGCCATTGCCAGGCAGGTGCTGGCGGCGGGCAAACACACGCTGGTGGAAAAGCCGCTGGACGTGTCGCTGGAGCGCGCCGAAGAACTGGTCCGTATCGCAGAGGCCAGCAAGCTGTGTTTTGGCGTGGTGCTGCAGCACCGCTTTCGCCCCGGCGCCGTTCGGCTGCGTGAATTGATGGCGGGTGGAACACTGGGTGAACTGCAGGCCGGCATGCTGCAGGTGCCGTGGTGGCGCTCGCAGGCCGGGTATTACGCCAAGGCGGGGCGCGGCACCCGTGAGCGTGACGGCGGCGGCGTGTTGCTGACCCAGGCCATCCACTCGCTCGACCTGTTTCGCAGCCTGGTGGGGGTGCGCAAGGTGGTGGCGGCCCAGGTCATCACCACTGCGCTCCACACCATGGAAACCGAGGATTTTGTTTCTGCCCTGCTGACCCTGGGCAACGGCGCACCGGGCAACCTCATGGCCACAACCGCCATGTACCCCGGGCGCACCGAGTCGATCGAGCTGGTGTGCACCCAGGCCCACGTTTCACTGGTCGGTGGCGGCTTGCAAGTGCATTACCACGACGGGCGCACCGAGGTGGTGGACGGCGACGCCAAGACCGGCAGCGGCGATTCGATCATGGACTTCGCACCCGATGCCCACATTGCGCTGCACGGGGACTTTCTGGACGCCATCACACACCAACGAGAGCCTTTGGTCAGCGGGCGCGAAGCGCTGCTGACCCACCGGCTCATCGAAGAAATTCTCTCCGCTGGAGCAGAAGACCCGACGCGGTAAGTCGCCGCATCCTTTCAGTCACTTTTAACTATAGCGAGACAAGCATGAAGACACTGACACGACGGATGGTTGCACTGATAGCCCTTTCGGCCTGCGCCAGCTTTGCTGCCGCCCAAGACTTTCCCACCAAGCCGGTGAAGATCGTGGTGCCCTACGCACCGGGCGGCACCACAGATGTGCTGGCGCGTTTTATCGGCCAGCGGCTGTCTGAGAACCTGGGCCAATCCGTGGTGGTGGACAACCGCCCCGGCGCTGCAGAGGCGGTGGGCGCGGGTATGGTGGCCAAGTCCCCGGCCGATGGCTACACGCTGCTGCTGTCCACACTCACCACGCAGGCCATCAACCCCACGCTGTTCCCCAAGCTGTCGTTCGACGCCACCAAGGAGCTGACCGCCGTGGGCCGAGTGGCCGATGTGCCGGGCATGATCGCCGTGCACCCCGCTGTGCCCGCCAAGAACCTGGATGAGTTTCTGGCCTACCTGAAGGCCAATCCCAACAGAAACTATGCGTCGCCAGGGCAGGGCACACCCAACCACCTGGCCACGGAGCTGTTCAAGAAGGCGGCAGGTGTGCAGGCCGTGCATATCCCCTACAAAGGCGGCGCCCCTGCCGTGCAGGACCTGATGGCCGGCCAGGTGGACTTCATGCTGATCCTGGCACCTGAGGCCATGCCGCTGATTGCCTCCGACAAACTGCGTGCGCTGGCCGTGACATCGCCGCAGCGCTCGCCCATGTTTCCCGACATGCCCACCGCGTCGGAAGCCGGTGTGAAAGACTTTGAGATGGTGGTCTGGTACACGTTACTGGCTCCCGCTGGCACGCCACCCGACGTGATCGCCAAGCTGAACAAGTCGCTCAACTTCGTGCTCAACGAAAAGCAGACCAAGGACAAGCTGGCCTCTCTGAGCATCAAGCCCGCCGGCGGCACCCCCGAAGAAGCCAACGCCTACGCGGTGAAGGAAGCCGCCAAGTGGAAGAAGGTCATCGAAGACGCGAACATCCGCGCGGAGTAAGCCCCCCACAGACGCCTCGGGTCAGGCTTCCAGCGCAGCCACCATGCGGTGCGGCATCAAATGCTCGCGTGGTGGCTCGCCGCCCCATAAACGAACCATCAGGTCCACCACACGGGGGCCGAAGTCCCGGTGGGGAATTTCCACCGACGTGAGCCAGGGCGCCAGCCAGGTGTTGATGGGGTTGCCGTCGATGCCCACCAGCTCACAGTCGCGCGGCACGTGGATGCCGCTTTCACGCGCAAGTCGGTGCACGCCATAGGCCACCTGGTCACTGATACACATGGCACCTCGTGGCCAACCGTGTGCAGCGAAATGCGCCGCTGCGGCATAACCAATATCCAGATGTGAAATGCCGGGCGCCTCAACCTGGCGGATGTCGCCGGGTGCCAGGCCCCACGCCACGGCACGGTCGCAAAAACCTTTGACCCGTTCACGTGTGGTGGACGAGCCCCGCGACGGAAACACCACCGCTGGTGCTGCGATGCCCCGGTCCAGCAGGTAGTCGGCCGCGGCCGCACCAGCGGCCAGGTTGTCGGGCCCCACAAACGCACAGTCGCCATAGGGGCTGCGCCGACTCACAAAAACCATCGGCGCGCCACGCGCCACAAAGTCCTGCAGGCCGGGGCTGGGCTGGGTGGCCACCATCACATAACCTTGCACCACCTGCGAGCGCATCGCGTTCAGGTAGTCGTCCTGCAGGTCGGGCCGGTCGTGGGTGTCGCACAAAATCATCGTGTAGCCGGCTTCGCGCAGCGCCGCCTCGGTGGACGCGGCGATGGTGGCCATCACCGGGTTGTCCAGGTTGGCGGCCAGCATGGCCACCAGGCGGCTTTCGCGGTTGCGCAGCGCGCGGCCCAGCTGGTTGGGGTGGTAGCCCACTGCCTTGATCGCCTCCTGCACCCGCGCCAGCGTTTCGGGCGACGCGCGACGGGTTTCGCCATTCACGATGCGCGACACGGTGGAGATCGAAACCCCTGCCTTGGCCGCAACTTCCCCCAGCGATACCGGGCCAACACCTCTGCGGTGGGAATTCGTCATAGGGAAAACGCTTACTCCAAAAATAACTATCTTACAAGTGTGGCAAACGCTTGCCAATGTTTGGCAAACGTTTGCCATAATCAAATTGTCACGCAGTGCACTGTGCGCCGCCATAGATATTTTCCCGAGACCTTCCTTTTTTCCAGGAGACAAACATGCAACATCTGAAGTTGGGCGCTATCGCCCTCGTCACTGGCTTGGCCGCACTGGCCAGCCAGGCTGCCTCTGCTGCCGAGACCCTGCGCCTGGCCCACGGCCTGGCCGAAAACCACCCGGTGCACCTGGCCATGGTGAAGTTCGCCGAGCTGGCCAAGCAGAAGTCCAACGGTGAACTCGAAGTCAAGATTTTTGCCAACGGCACCCTGGGTGGCGAGCGCGAAACGCTGGAGCAGGTGCAGAACGGCGTGCTGGAAATGACCAAGGCCAGCGCCTCCCCGCTGGAAACTTTTGCGCCCGAATACAAGGTGTTCAACCTGCCCTTCGTGTTCCGTGACAAGGGCCATTTCTTCAAGGTGGTGGACGGCCCGGTGGGCAACACCATCCTGGCATCCAGCAAGAGCCGGGGTTTCATCGGCCTGACCTTTTATGACTCGGGTGCGCGCAGCTTCTACGCCAAGAAGGCCATCACCACGCCGGACGACCTCAAGGGCATGAAGATCCGTGTGCAACAAAGCCCCACCACCATCAAGATGATCCAGGCGCTGGGTGCATCGCCCACGCCTATGGCCTGGGGTGAGGTTTACCCCGCGCTGCAGGCGGGTGTGGTGGACGGTGCCGAGAACAACATCACCGCCCTGACCACAGGCCGCCATGGCGAGGTGAGCAAGTTCTTCTCGCAGACCGAACACCAGATGGTGCCCGACGTGCTGGTCATCTCCGCCGACAAGTGGGCTTCGCTCAAGAAGCCGCTGCAGGACGCACTGATGGCCGCAGCCAAGGAATCCTCGGTGTTCCAGCGCGGGGTCTGGGCCGAGGCTGAAAAGACCGAAGCCGTTGCCGCAGAAAAACTCGGCGTGAAGATCAGCAGCCCGGCCAAGGCACCCTTCGTGGCCAAGGTCAAACCCATGATGGACGAAGAGCGCAAGAACGCCAAGATCGCGACGCTGCTCGACCAGATCGAAGCCACCCGCTGATCCTTTTGTGCCCCGAGGCGCAGCGGGCTGCCCGGTCGCTGCGCCATCCATGAAGTGCTCCTATGCTGAAATCATTGCGCAAGGTTGCCGACCGGTTGCTTGAGGCCGGTCTCATCCTGAGTTTTTTGGTGCTGTTCCTCTGTGTGCTGTGGCAGGTCTTCAGCCGTTACGCGCTGAACGACCCATCCACCTTCACCGAAGAGGTGTCGCGCTTCGCCGTGATCTGGCTCAGTCTCTTGGGCACCGCCTACGCCTGCGGCAAGCTGGAGCACATGGCCTACAACATGCTGGAGTCACGGCTGTCGGGTGCCAGCCTGCTGCTGCACATGCGTGCCGTGGCGGCCATCACGTTGGCGTTCTCTGCCGCCGTGTTTCTGTATGGCGGTGGCCGCCTGGTGCTGCGTGCGCTGCAGGTGGAGCAGCTGTCCGCCACGCTGGAGGTGCCCATGGCCTGGGTGTACGCCTGCATTCCTATCGCGGGCCTGTTTATGGTGTTTTACCAGGTGCTGATCCTGATCGCGCCGCAGGATTTCAAGATTGCCGACGAGGTTGAAGCCGCGCTCGAGCATGTGGAAAAGGAGAAGCTGGCATGACAACTGCCCTGTTGATTCTGGCGGTGGTCTTCACCGCGCTCATGATGTTTGGTGTGCCGGTGAGTTTCTCCATCGGCATCGCCACCCTGCTCGCGCTGTTCACCGTGACCCCCACGCCAGACACCGCCCTGATTGTGTCGGCCCAGCGGGTAGCCTCCAGCCTGGACAGCTTCACGTTGGTGGCCATTCCGTTATTCATCCTGGCCGGTGGCTTGATGAACACCGGTGGTATTGCGATGCGCCTGATCGACCTGGCCAAGGTGCTGGTGGGCTGGCTGCCTGGCTCTTTGGCGCAAATCTCGGTGGTCGCCAACGCATTGTTTGGTGCTATCTCTGGCTCGGCTGTGGCCAGCGCAGCGTCCGTGGGGGCGACGCTGTCGCCGTTGCAGCGCCAGGCGGGCTACAACATGCCCATCTGTGCAGCCGCCAACGTGGCTTCGTCGCCGTGTGGCCTGCTGATTCCGCCGTCGGGCGCGCTGATTGTCTATTCGCTGATCTCCGGCGGCACGCCTGTTGACGTGTTGTTCGTCGCGGGCTATATCCCCGGCATCCTGATGGCGGGTTCAGTCATGGTGTGGCTGGCCATCATCGCCCGGCGTGGCGAGCTGCCCACCGACGTGCGGCGCTACACGCTCAGCGAGGCGGCGCACATCTTCTGGCGTGCACTGCCCGCCCTGGCCATGATCGTCATCATCATGGGTGGCATTGTGGCGGGTGTGTTCACCGCCACCGAGGCCGCCGGCGTTGCAGCGCTTTACACCCTGGTGTTGGGGCTGCTCTACCGTAGCCTGTCGCTGAAAACCCTGGTCAGCAGCGTCATCAACGCATCGGTTGGCACGGCTGTGGTGATGTTGATGGTGGGTGTGTCGATGACCATGTCCTGGCTGCTGGCCAGCACGGGGTCGGTGCAGATGCTGGGTGAGGCCATCATTGGTGTGTCGTCCAACCCTTACGTGCTGCTGCTGTTGCTCAACATCCTGCTGCTGGTGCTGGGCACCTTCCTGGACATCACGCCCGGCCTGCTGATCTTCACCCCGATCTTCCTGCCCGTGGCCATGAAGCTGGGCATCTCGCCGGTGCACTTCGGCATCATCATGACCTTCAACCTGTGTATCGGCATTGCCACGCCGCCCGTGGGCAGCACGCTGTTTGTAGCGTCCCGTGTGTCCAATGTGCCACTGGCCCAGCTGACCAAACCCCTGCTGCCCATGTTCGCCTTCATGATTGTTGCGCTGGGCCTGGTGACCTACATCCCCGCGCTGTCGTTGTGGCTGCCGCAGGTGCTCTTGGGCAAGACCGGCTGACCTGCCGGTAAACCCTGCGCTGTCGCGTCGTGCGGCAGCGTCCCCCCATTTTGTTATCCACTTTTTTCAGACCGTCAGGCCTGCTGATCCACCATGCGTCTCGATCAAGCTCCCCACTTCGCCCTCCAGTCCCACGAGGGCAACCACATCATCCTGCACAGCACCGGCGGCGCTGTCGCCCATGTCTGGGTGCTGGAAGAAGACATCGTGCGTGTGCTGGTGCTGCCGCAGGGCCAGCTGCAAATGCCCCGCAGCTGGACGGTGGCGCCGGGCCTGAGCGACCTGCCCGTGGAAGGGCGTGACCGCTTCGACGTGAGCGGCTTCTCGCTGCCCACGTTTGCGCTGACACACGACGCCGAACAGCTGCAAATCACCACCAGCGACGTGCGCCTCACCATCGCACTGCAAGGTTTCTTCTGCCGCTGGGAAAGCCAGCACCAGGGCGCATGGCGCACCACGGCGGCAGACCGCCCCACCCAGGCCTACAACTTCGGCTGGTGGGACGAGAAGGTCTACCACTACCTGCAGCGCGAGCGTGGCGAGATGTACTTCGGCCTGGGCGAACGCGCGGGCGACGCCAACCGCGCCGGCCAGCGTTACCGCATGCAGAACCTGGACCCCATGGGTTACGACGCGCGCAGGACCGACCCGCTGTACAAACACATCCCGTTCTACATCACCCGCAAAGCGGGCGAGAAGGACGAAGGCCTGACCTTCGGCCTGTTCTACGACACCTTGTCCGACTGCAGCTTCGACATGGGCCGCGAGATGGACAACTACCACGGTCACTACCGCTACTTTGTGGCCGACCATGGTGACCTCGACCTGTACTACATCGCCGGTGCCGACGCCGCCGCCATCACCCGCCGCTACACCTGGCTGACCGGCACGCCCATCTTCCCGCCACGTTTTGCGCTGGGTTATTCGGGCTCGACCATGACGTACACCGACGCGCCCAACGCGCAGGAGCGTATGGGTGAGTTCATCGCCCGTTGCACCGAACACGACATCCCCTGCGACTCGTTCCACCTGTCGTCGGGCTACACCTCCATCGGCCCCGGGCGTTACGTCTTCAACTGGAACCACGACAAGTTCCCCGACCCCGCCGCCTTTGTGCAGAGCTACCTCGACCATGGCGTGCGCCTGGTGCCCAACATCAAGCCCGCGTTGCTGCGCGACCACCCCAAATTTGGCGCCGCGCAGCAGGCCGACCTGCTGGTGAAAGACCCCGACGGCCAACCCACCGCCGTGCAGTTCTGGGACGGCACCGGTGCGTACCTCGACTTCACCAACCCCGCCACCATCAACTGGTGGAAGCAGCAGGTCACCGAGCAGCTGCTGCAGTACGGCATCCCCTGCACCTGGAACGACAACAACGAGTTCGAGGTGTGGAGCGACCAGGCGCAGGTACACGGCTTTGGCACGCCCCGTGCCATGGCCGAGGCGCGCCCGCTGCACACCCTGCTGATGATCCAGGCATCCCACGCCGCACAGACCGCGTTTGCCCCCGACGAGCGTCCCTACCTGGTGTCGCGCTCCGGCGCGGCCGGCATGCAGCGTTATGTGCAAACCTGGTCGGGCGACAACTACACCGCCTGGGAAACGCTGAAGTACAACATCCGCATGGGCCTGGGCCTGGCCATGTCGGGTGTGTCCAACACCGGGCACGACATCGGCGGCTTCTCGGGCCCCGCGCCCAGCCCCGAGCTGCTGGTGCGCTGGGTGCAGCACGGCATCTTTTTGCCGCGCTTCAGCATCCACTCATGGAACGACGACCAGACGGTGAACGAACCCTGGATGTACCCCGCCGTCACCCCGCAGATCCGCGACCTGATCGTGCTGCGCTACCGGCTTATGCCCTACCTGTACGACCTGGTGTGGCGCTACCACACCACGTACGAGCCCATCATCCGCCCGACGTACCACGACTTCCCCGAAGACGTGCGCTGCCTGGAAGAAAACGACGACATGCTGGTCGGCACCAACCTGCTGTCCGCCGCCGTGGTGGAGCCCAGCCAAACCGAGCGCCGCGTGTGGTTGCCAGGCACGGGTGGCTGGTACGACTGGCATACAGCCCAGCACTACAAAGCCGGCCAGGAAGTCACCCTGCAAGCCCCGCTGGACGGCGCACCGCCGCTGCTGGCGCGTGAGGGTTGCGCGATCCCGACGAATGACGGAGCCATCCATTTCGGCAAGGTTGAAGATGTGCGCGGGTTCCAGATTTTTCCGTTGGTGGGTGAGGGCACTTTTGAGGCCACCTGCTTTGAGGACGACGGGCATTCGCGCATCGGCAGCGGTACGGGTGCTGGCCAGGGGCAGTGGAAGCTGCAGGTGAACTGCACTGCGCAGGCTGTACGGATCAGTGTGGCGCGTGAAAGTGTGCAGGCGCTGGCCCAGAGCCGGGTGCAGTTGCGGGTGCCTGCTGCTGATACGCGCAGTGTGAGTGTTGCCAGTGCCACTGTGCTGGAAGACACCCCGCAAGGCGGGTGGCGCCATTTGACCGTGCAGCTCTGACCAGTCATAGTCCCAAAAAAGGCCCTGCTCGTGAGAGCAGGGCCTTTTGCTTTTGGGGGCCGGGGGACGTCAAGGCAGACACAAAACGATTCACAGCCTGGACAAGCTTGTCAGCGGGGGCGCTGCCGATCAAAGGCGAGTATCGGTCAGGTGCAGCCGGCGACGAAAAGAAGAAATGGTCACTCAATGTTGGCTTGAGCGGATCGCCGTAAGCTCCTGATAGGATGTCACTGTTTGATACGAATTGGTCATTCCCATACCGACAAGCAAGAAAAGGGAGAAGTTCTTACGCTCTCAAGTAGGCCGCAGAGTTTCTGCAGTCACGCTGGGCTTGCCGGTTCTTCAAAGTAGAGGTTAATCAATGGATTCAGCAGCAGTTTGATGGCGGGCAAACCGGCAAGAAGCAACCAGAGGAAGGTTTGATGATGCAGCATATTGAAGAGAGGGGGCGACTCGAGCAGTCGTTGATCGACATCGCAATTGAAAGCTGGCGGTTCTCACGCCTGTTCGGCAAGGTGGTCAGCAAGCTTGATGTCGGCGAATCAACCCGATATCTCAATCAGCTTCGCTACTTCCAGAAGAAAGTCGAGGAAAGCCTGGACTCCAACGGTCTGAAGCTGGTCAATGTCGAGGGGCAGCCCTACGACGCGGGGATGGCTGCATCTGCCTTGAACCTGGGTGACTTCGGCCCTGAAGATGTGCTGCTCGTTGAGCAGATGCTGGAGCCAATCATCATGGGGCCAAAGGGGCTGCGCAAACAAGGGACGGTAATGCTCAGGAAGGTGGAATCATGAAATACGTCGGGATCGACCTCGGCACAACCAACAGTGCCATCTGCTCGTTCGATGGGGACAAGATTTACCTCTACAAGAGTCCGGAACAGCACGATGTAACGCCTTCGGCCATCTTCATCGACCGGCGCGGCAACAAGTACGTCGGTTCGCGCGCCTACAACAACGCTGCGAGATCTCCAGATAATGCTGCCGTACTGTTCAAACGGCTTATGGGGACAAGCACGCCTGTGAAACTATCAGCTGTCAACCTCACAATGACGCCGGAAGAATGTTCTGCCGAGGTGTTGCGGACGCTCTTTGGCTATCTGCCGGAGGATGTTCGTGGGGATGGCGACACAGGCACAGTCATCACGGTTCCCGCCGCGTTCAATCAAATGCAGAAGGACGCCACGATGGCTGCCGCTGATGCAGCCGGGCTGGGGCGGGTTGCATTAATGCAAGAGCCGGTCGCTGCCGTGATGAGCGTCATGCGCCAACGCAAAAACGACGGTATTTTTCTTGTCTACGACATTGGCGGTGGCACGCTGGATGTCGCGATTGCCGAGAGTATCGGTGGTCGCGTTAACCTGCTGGCTCATGGCGGCATAGCCATGTGCGGCGGACGCGATTTCGACCGCATCCTGTTCGACAACGTGGTCAAGCCATGGTTGCTTGACAACTTTGATTTGCCGGAAGACCTAGCATCCAATCCGCAGTACAAATCGTTGCGCACTATTGCAACTTGGGCAGCGGAAAAAGCGAAGATTGCACTGTCGCAAAGTGAAGAGTCCGTTATCACCCTTGACGAGAATGAACTGGGTGTACGCGATCAGGCTGGTGAAGCAATCTACCTCGACATTCCGATTACGCGAAGCCTGTACGACGATTTAATTGCGTCCAAGGTCGAGGAGTCCATTCAGGCCACCCGCGAGAGCATCGAAAAGGCAGGCCTGAGCTCGCACGACATTGAGCGGATTGTCTTCGTGGGTGGGCCAGCGCAGTACAAACACTTGCGCGACAAGGTGGCTTTCGAGCTGGGCATCGCACCGTCCACAGACGTGAACCCGATGACTGCCGTTGCCGAAGGCGCGGCAGTGTTTGCCGAGTCCATCGATTGGGCTTCGCAGAGTCGTGGGCGCAAGAGTTCACGTGGCGCACTCAGCGCCGGTGGCGCGCTCGACCTTTCATTCAATTACATCGCACGCACGCCGGAGCACAAGGCCAAGATCGTCGCCAAGTTGTCGCACGCGCCTGCGGGCATAGAGTTTCAGATCGATAGCCTCGACACGGGCTGGTCGTCTGGCCGCGTCGCGCTGAAGGATGGCGCGAGCGTTGAACTCAGTTTGTCCAAGCCTGGCGACAACGTTTTCAAGGTGTTCGTGTTTGACTCGAACGGGGCTCCTATTGCGCTGGGCGAAGACAAAATCGTCATCGCTCGCACGGCTGCCAGCATAGACGCGATCCCAGCATCTCATTCGATCTTTGTGGAAGCTCGTGACAAGGTCGGTGGTCGTTTGATACCGGATTACCTGATTCGAGAAGGCGACCAGCTACCCAAGAAAGCCAAGAAAACATTCAAGGCGGAAGAGTCCCTCAAGGCCGGAAGCGCCGGGTCCATCAAGTTCAAGCTGTGGGAAGGCGAAATTTCTGACCCTATCAACGACAACCGCTTCATTGGCATGTTCGAGATCAAGGGCACGGACTTCGACGACGGTGTCATCACTGCAGGTGCCGACTTGATCTGCGATTACGAAGTGCTCGATTCCGGCAACATCTTCTTGGAGGTTTCGGTTCCCTCCATCAGCGGCTCGTTTCCGAGTGGTCGCAACTTCTACTCCAGTCTGACAGCCAAGCTCGACTATTCGAACCAGGCCAAGAATATTCAGGAGCAGTCGGAGCACACGATGGAGCGTCTCGAAGAGATGGCATCCAAAGTGGATGACCCGCGTCTGGACCAGGCCCGCGAGAGGCTGGAGCAGGCCAGCACCATCGAGTCAGGCGAAGCCGATCCAGAAACGGCGAAACAGGCAATGGACAACGTGCAGGAAGCCAAGCGCCTGTTGGCGCTAACCCGCAAGGAGCACCTGAAAGACATCCGCCAACTCGAACTGGACAGGGCGGTCGATTTCTTCGAGAAGGCTGTGCGCCAGCACGCACGGCCCACCGAGGCCACGTCCTTCGACAACTTGGTCAAGACGGCGCAGCGCGCGCTCGAAAACAACGGCAGCGATTTCGAGTCGCACTTGGATGATCTGCGCAGCCGCAACTTCATGATCTTGTGGCGTCAAGACTGGTTCGTGATCGACCACTTCAAACGACTGGCTCAGGCAAGCTACCTCTTCTCTGACGCCAGAGAGCATGCGCAGCTTGTGGCTGTCGGAACCGAAGCCATCAAGGCCAATGACATCGACAAGTTGCGCGCAGTGGTCGGCCAACTCATCTCGATTCAAGTGGGCTCTGCGGGTGACGATGACATGATGGCCGGTTCCAACATCGTTCGGAGTTGATGCTCATGGCACTCGACGCATGGCTCCCCATTGGATTCAAGCTGCCAGACGGCGCGAAAGTTCGCGCCGCGCTGTTCGAAGGGACGGATTGGCAAATCTACGAGACGATGGGCGGCGGGCGTGCGCTCGTTGTGTTGGCCGCGCTGGCGCAGCATTGGCAGGATGCAGGTCTGGTTGAAGATGGAACGCTCAACGCCGCACAGTTCGGCGACCGCCAGTTGCGGTCCATCTCCAGCGCGCCAAGCCAGACGCTTTGCCCTGTCAGCGAAGGGAAGTCTCCCGACAATAAATCCGAGGCGCTGTCCTTCGCCTTGGCGTTGAAAGCAACGCGCGACATCGACGCGGAATCGCCACTGCAAGACGCGCTGTATATCGAGAAGATCACCCGCCTGCTGCCCACCTACAGCATCAGCTCCAGAGCCGGCGACGACGTGGTGCTCGGCTACTGGCTGACGGGCGGCACGAACATTCCGGCCACATCCTTTCGTCGGCTGCGTCAGTCCATGAGCTGGCTCGGTGCGGGCCATTTGAAGGATGTCGTGCAAGCAGCGGGGTTCGAGGTTGCCGAGATCATTCCGCTTGAGCGCAAGCCAGAGACCCCACCAGAGAAGACCGAGACAATCACCACCGAGGAAAAGCGCGAGACCAAACGCACTGCTCCCGAGTCGAACAAATTATTCGAGTTGGCCGGGCGTCCGGAACTGGCGGCCTTCTTCAACGAGCACATCGTCGACATCATCCTGCACCGCGACCGCTACAAGGCGCTCGGCATCGAGTTCCCGTCGGCGGTGATCCTGCATGGCCCTCCGGGCTGCGGCAAGACCTTCGCGGTCGACCGACTGGTGGACTTCCTCGGCTGGCCGAGTTTCCAGATCGACGCCTCCAGCGTTGCCAGCCCCTACATTCACGAGACCAGCAAGAAGGTCGCGCAGGTGTTCGACAAGGCGATGGAGAACGCGCCGTCCGTCCTTGTGATCGACGAGATGGAAGCATTCCTTGCCGACCGCGAGATGGGTTCGGGTCACCACCGCGTCGAGGAAGTGGCCGAGTTCCTGCGCCGCATTCCGGAGGCGGTGAAGAACGACGTGCTGATCGTCGCCATGACCAACCGTATCGACATGATCGACCCGGCCATCCAGCGCCGAGGGCGTTTCGATCACGTCATCAAGGTAGATTTCGCCAGCGAGGTTGAAGTGCAGTCGCTGCTGGACAAACTGCTGTCTTCCTTGCCGAAGGAATCGGACGTGGACTCCAAGCCGCTGGCGAAGGAGCTGGCTGGCAGACCCTTGTCCGACGTTTCTTTTGTGGTGCGAGAAGGCGCGCGGCTGGCGGCACGATCCGGCAAGGAAAAACTGGATCAGGCCAGCCTGTTGTCCGCCCTGCGTGCATCACCGGCACGAGAGCGCGAGGGTGGCGAGACCAAACGGCGCATCGGATTCGTTTAAGGAGAGATGGTGGTGACGGGAGGAGAAGAACCGAAAAAAGAGAGGAGGGCAAAGGCTTCGCAGGCCTTTCCTCACTCGTGTCCGCCGTGGACATGACGCCGCCACCGCCCACCCCAAAGACGGGGCCTGCCGCCGCTGCGCCGAGCGTCGGACAGCCTGCCCAACCACAACCAAGCCAACAGCGTCAAACGTATCAGGAGCCCGCGCAGCCGTCCTCTGATGGCTCGTCCGTTGGCAAATGGGTGCTGGGCATTGCAGCTGTCATCGGCGTGTTTTGGTGGATCGGCCAAGCCAACAAGACCACGACGACTTCCTCTGCTCCCGTCTATTCCCCGCCCGCGCAGACCGCAACACCGAGTTACGCGCCTCCTGCTGAACCGCAAGCACCGTCCCGACCCGAGGAATCGATGCCGCCTGTTGGGCAAAACCAGGTGCTCTCAACAGCGCAAATTCGCTACTGCTTGGCAGAAGACATTCGCATGGATGGCGCGAAGTCTGCTATCAACAACTACATCGATTCCGACGTGGATCGCTTCAACGCGATGGTGGCCGACTACAACAGCCGCTGTGGGAGCTTCCGTTATCGCAGGGGCGCGCTGGAAAGTGCACGGCGGGTGATCGATCCGTACCGGAGCCAGCTTCAATCCGAAGGCCGAAGCCGATTTACTCGTGCGTCCACTGGCTCGCTTTCGACACCAGCGCCCACTCGCACCAACCCGAGCGTGGCCGTATCTAGTTCTCAAGATCGCTCTGCCCCCGGCCTTGAGTCACTCACATACGACGAGAAGGATGCTATCGAAACCGCCTGCATTTTGAAACGCAGCGAGGGAGCCGCCAGCTACAACAGGTGCGTATCCGCCCAACTTGGTGCTCTTGCCAACGCCCCCCGAACACCAGACTTATCTCGCTTGTCCTACGACGAGAAAGATGCCATTGAAACCGCATGCATTCTGAAACGTAGTGAAGGAGCTGCCACTTACAACCGATGTCTAACTTCCCAACTTGGAGCTCTCGCCAACGCCCCTCGTAAGCCTGATCTGTCAGGCTTGGCTTACGACGAAAAGGATGCAATCGAAACTGCCTGCATCCTGAAACGTAGCGAAGGAGCCGCTAGCTACAACAGGTGTCTGGTTGCCCAACTTGGCGCTCTTGCCAATGCGCCTCGACTACCGAGCTTGTCAGGTTTGGCCTATGACGAAAAGGATGCCATTGAAACTGCCTGCATCCTGAAACGCAGTGAAGGGGCCGCAAGTTACAACAGGTGCGTTGTTGCACAACTTCGCGCATTAGGCAGATAGGAGCGAGCATCGATATGGCAATGGCAATCTGCTTCAAATGTGGCTCCGCGAAGTTCGGCGCACTGGTCGTCTGCCGGAGCTGCAACACTGCCCCGCGCACGAACAGCGAATACGCCGTTTCGCTAGCGCTGTCCGATCACCTGTGCTCCAACGATCAACTTGCGAAATACAGCCACGAGTTGCGCAACGGCAATAAGCTGTCCCTCCCGCGTGAGGCGCTTGTTCAGGCGTTCGAGGCACTGAAAGACCCGCAGCTACTGGCGATGCTCGGCGCTCAGTCGCCGACTCCAGAATCTTCCTCTAAACCACCAAATTCAAAGAGAAAAGTTGGTTTGGTAGAAGAGTTTTATGCTGTCCAGCAAAAAGACAATTCTGAGAAATGGCACTTCACTTGCGATAGCTGCGGACAGAGGTTGCGTTTTCCGGGTCGCAGTGAAATTGACTTCGATTGTCCAAAATGCGAACGTTCCTTTTCAGTCAACAAGGATGGGGTGATATTTTCGGAGTCCCCCCTTCCTGGAGGGAATTTCCATCGAACCCTACCGAGCAATCGCGGGTGACCCCGCATCATGGGGCTGCTTTTGTACCGCCGCCGATTTCGAGCAAGCCAATGCCTCGCCTCACTACGACCGCACTTCATCAATCGGCGTTCTCGGTCTTGGGCGTAACGACCCGCGACAACCGCAGGCGCATCGTCGAGTTGGCGGAAGAGAAGTCGTTGGAACTGGATCACGACGTTTGCCAGAAAGCACGCTCCGACCTGACCAACCCGCGCACCCGCTTGAGCGTGGAGATCGGGTGGCTTCCCGGCGTCTCGCCGCGCAAGGCGAACCAGTTGGTCGAGAACCTGATTAACGCCCCGATGGCGATACGCCAAGAGTCTGGCCTGCCCACGCTCGCGCACCTGAATCTGCTGGCCGCCGCGTTCGAAGCTGTAGATGGCAAGCACGATGCGGACGACTTGGCCGAGTTCATCATGGAGGCCGCCTACCTCGCCGAAGAGCTGACTCCGGAGGTGGTGCTGCGCGACATCAACGAGGATCGCGCCGTTTCCGGCTTTCCGGAGGTGCGCGCGCTCGATCAGATTGAGGCCGAACTCACGGAGCGCAAGCGGTACTACCGTGGGGCCATCAAAGATGCCCTCGACCGACTCCCGCCGATGACGCTTGTTCAGGTGATGACGGAAACGGTGGACGGCGTGACATCCGGCGGTGAGGATCATGCGCCAGGGCTGATTGATGATCTTGTTGACAGCTACGAGGTGGAAACCCAAGGCATCTTGCAAAAGGAGGCCGAGAACGTTCACAAGCTCATCAAGGTCGCCAGAGACTATGCTGACTCCGGCGAGGCAGCCGTCAAGCCCTATGTGGACAAGCTCGATGCGGTCGCACGCAATTGGGACAAGATCGCGCAGCCCATCCAACTGAGTTCGAAAGCGCGCGGCATCGACCACGAAGCAAGCCGTGACTTGGCGTATGAGATTCGTAGCCTCGCCATTGACCTGTTCAACAAACACGACATGCTTGCGCAGTCGCAGCGGCTCACTGGATTGATTCAGGAACTTTTTTCTGAGCTTCCAGAAATCTCGGATCGTGCCGAGGAAGATAAGGGCGCGCTCGCTGACATCTTTCAGCAGCGTAAGCAGGCCGCGGCGCGCAAAGACGAGTTGGAGCGCGAAATCACTTACCGTGCCGAGATTGGCATGGTGTTTAAGGATGCCTTGAGCATTTCTCCGAAGGGCGTTTCGTGGAAGGGTCAAAGCTTTCCGCTCGAATCAATCACCCGTGTTCGCTGGGGTGCCGTTAAACACTCCGTTAACGGTATTCCCACGGGGACGATCTATACGATTGCATTCGGCGACCGACGTTCCGAAGCGGTCGTAGAACTGAAGAAGCAAGACATCTACTCCGCTTTCATTGACAAGCTCTGGCGAGCGGTCTGCGTGCGCCTTCTCACTGAAATGCTCGAAGCGCTGAAAGATGGGCGCGACCTGCACTTTGGCGATGCGCTTCTTCACGACGACGGCATCACGCTTGTGAAGCGCAAGTTTCTTGGCTCCAACGAAAAGGTGCGGTGTTCGTGGGGCCAAGTCCACGTGTGGAGCGCAGATGGTTCTTTCTGCGTTGGAGCCAAGGACGACAAAAAGGTCAACGCCGGAGTTTCCTATATTCACGGTGCGAACACGCACGTTATGGAGCAAGCCATTCGCATGGGCTTCAAGAAGCCTGGGCTGCGCAGATTGAGCGAGTTGTTGGAATAATTCAATCGAGAATTCAGAGGAGCAGCGTTATGGGGTTTCTTTCAAACCTATTCGGGGGAAATAAAGAGGATAAGGCGCTGCGTGACACGTTGGCGCAAATCCACCGCATCCTCGACGATGAAGCGTTCCAGTTGGAGCTCGTCCATCCTGAAATGAAGGCGATGCTGGAGTCGGCTCCCGCCTACGACAAAGACCCGAACGGCACCGGCCCGTTCGGCTTCACCGAAACCAACCCGATTCCTGTGAACGGGCCTATCGGCCAGCTGGCTTACTTGTCCAGACTCGAAACGCAGTCCGGCCAGCGCATCCTGTTCCACCGCCTCGGAGCCATCGGCAAGGTGGACGTGTTCGAGGCGGTTTCATTCAACGGAGCAGAGTGGTTCATCCTGTTCGTCGATCCTTACCACCCCCGACGCTCGCGCCTAACCCCCGACGACTTCCGGTTCACGAAGGAAGTCGCCCAGTTCTCCGGCTTCCACAAGTTCTGCGAGAACTTCCCCTACGACTTTGTAGAGAAAAAGGCATCCGAGCGCGAGTCTGGCCTGAGCATGGCGTACATCGCCATCAGCAAGGTGACTGACCAAATCCAGAATCGAGTCTTCAATCGGCCGCTGGCCCACAAGGCCAAGCTCGATCTCGTGAAAAGACGCTTGTCGAGCTTCCAATCCCAATAGGTGATGGCGACCCGCAGCAGATCGCTCGTACGACTTTGTCACCCACGTCCAGTGGCCTTGAGCGCCTCCAATACGCCCGCATCGAAGCGAATGGTGGTGGACACCTTGACATTGGCTTTCACCGTGCCGACCGGGCGGCCTCGCTTGCGCGCAGCGATCTGCTCTGGTGTGTGCACAGCAGCGTACTCGCCACGCACAGCCTGGCCCACGCTGCGTAGCAGCGCCGCCTCGAACTCCAGCACTTCAGGGTCTTCGGTTTTGGACATCTAACTTCTCCTTGATGGCCTTCAGTACATCGGCTCCGCCGTCCACTCGCACTGTTGACACTGCAGTGCCACCGGCGCTGATCGCGTCGTGGCCCATCGTTTGCAGCAGGGCGGCACCTGGAAGGTGAGCGCTTTCCAGCGTGGCGCTGGAGCCGCGTGCGTCGGGCTTCCAGTCTTAAGTGCCTTCAGTTTTCGGGTTATGAAATCAGGAGCAAGGCTTTGATTTTTGCGCGTACATGCGCCATGACTTCGCTGGAGACAACTGCCTTTTTCTTGGCATGTCGCGCCCGCCAGTCCAGCGACTTGACCTGGTCGGAAAGTACCGCACTGGCAATGTCATCGATTTCAGCGACTACTTCGAAGGGATGTCCTTTAACTTTTGTGCTCATTGGGCAACAGACCATGAGTCCAGTCTTGCTGTTGTAGCTCGCGGGGCTCATAACCAAAGCGGGACGATGCCCCGCTTGCTCATGTCCGGCCTGCGGGTCGAACTCCAGCCAGACGACATCCCCACAATCCGGCACGTAACGGCGCGTCACCATCAAAGCGTTTCTTTGCCAACTGGTTTGCCAAAACTGACTTCTGTATGCGCATTTTCAGGATTGATTCCAGCCAGTAGCTCGTTCAAGTCATATTCAATCTTTTGCGATGGCTCTATCACGATGCGCCCACGGGTCACCACAATGTTTACTTTTTGCTCCACACCCATTGCGGCCTCCTTCAACACAGACATCGGCAGGCGAAGCGCCGGACTGTTGCCCCACTTGCGAATAATTGCTTCCATGATCAGCTCCATTAAGTATCTACATTGTAGACACGAATGATGCTCTGCCAGTAATTAACCGAGATTGTTCATCAGGACGCGTGTGGCTGGCGAGGCGAGTTTCAGAACGTGTTCACAGCGTCGTCTGCCGCACCGCATGCTCCCACCGCTCCATCAACTCCTTCGCCCGCGCCGGGGCCAGTGTGGGCAGGAAGTGGCGCTCGGCTTTCCACATGTCGGCCAACTCGTCGGTGCCGCCATACACCCCCGTGGCCAGGCCTGCGAGGTAGGCGGCGCCCAGGGCGGTGGTCTCGGTGACGGCGGGGCGCACCACGGGGATGCCCAGCAGGTCGGCCTGGAACTGCATCAGCAAATCATTGACGCTGGCGCCGCCGTCCACACGCAACTCTGACACCGCCGCGCCCCCGGCGCTGATGGCGTCGCGGCTCATGGCCTGCAGCAGGGCGGCGCTCTGGAAGGCGATGCTCTCCAACGCGGCGCGGGCGATGTGGGCGAGGGTGGAGCCACGCGTCAGGCCAGTGATGGAGCCGCGTGCGTCGGGCTTCCAGTAGGGCGCGCCCAGGCCGGTGAAGGCGGGCACCACGATCACGCCGCCCGAGTCGGGCACGCTTTGCGCCAGTTGCTGCACCTCGCCGCTGCCCTGGATGGCACGCAGGCCGTCGCGCAGCCACTGCACCACGGCGCCGCCCACAAACACGCTGCCTTCCATGGCGAACTGTGGTTGCTTTGAAGTCTGCGCAGCGCTGGTGGTGATGAGGCCGTTGTGGGATGTCTGAAACCGCTCGCCCGTGTGCATCAGCATGAAGCAGCCGGTGCCATAGGTGTTTTTCACCATGCCGGCCTTGAAGCAGGCCTGGCCGAACAGGGCGCTCTGCTGGTCGCCCGCCACACCGCCGATGGGGATGGTGTGGCCCAGCAGGGCAGCATCCACCTCGCCAAATACGGATGCCGAGGGCTGCACGGTGGGCATCAGGCTCGCGGGGATGTCCAGCGCGGCCAGCAGGTCGGCGTCCCAGGTGTTGCTGTGTACGTTGAACAGCATGGTGCGCGACGCGTTGCTCACGTCGGTGGCGTGTACCTTGCCAGCGGTCAACTGCCAGATCAGCCAGCTGTCGATGGTGCCAAAGGCCAGCTCGCCGTTGTCGGCCAGCGTGCGGGCGCCGGGCACATGGTCCAGTAGCCATTTGAGTTTGGTGCCTGAAAAGTACGCGTCCACCAGCAGGCCGGTTTTGGCCTGGATGGTGTCCGTCAGGCCGCGTGCGCGCAGGTCGGCGCAGAGGGGCTCGGCCCGGCGGTCTTGCCAGACGATGGCGTTGTGGATGGGCTGGCCGGTCAAGCGGCTCCACACCACGGTGGTCTCGCGCTGGTTGGTGATGCCTAGGGCCTTCACCGCCGATGCGGGGATGCCCGCCTTGGCCAGTGCGTCGCGCGCCGTGGCCAGCTGGATGCGCCAGATTTCCAGTACGTCGTGTTCCACCCAGCCCGGTTGCGGGTAGATCTGCGGCAGCTCCAGCTGCGCCATGGCCACCGTGCGGCCGGTCTCGTCGAACACGATGCTGCGGGAGCTGGAGGTGCCCTGGTCCAGGGCGAGCAGGTAGGTCATGGTGTCTTAGTCGTCGGCAATGCAGTTACGCACCTGGGCATCGCGCAGCAGGGCGGGGAAGGGGTCGGGCGCAGGGCCGTCGGTAAACAGGCGGTCAATTTGCGACAGGCTGGCCACTTCGACCATCGCCGGGCGATTGAATTTGCTGCAGTCGGCGGCCAGCCAGACTTCGCGAGCGTGGGCAATGATGGCCTGTGACACCTTGACCTCACGGTAGTCGAAGTCGCGCAAGGTGCCATCCACTTCGATAGCCGAAATGCCGATCAGCGCAATGTCCACCTTGAACTGGCGTATGAAATCGATAGCAGCCTCGCCCACCACGCCGCGGTCGCGGCCCCGCACCACGCCACCGGCAATGATCACTTCGCACTGCGGGTTGGCGCAGAGGATGGTGGCCACGTTGAGGTTGTTGGTGATGACGCGCAGGCCCTTGTGCTGCATCAGCGCCTTGGCGATGGCCTCGGTGGTGGTGCCGATATTGAGGATCAGCGAGCAATCGTTGGGCACCTCGGCGGCCACTGCGCGGGCGATGCGGGCCTTGCCTTCGGCGTGCAGGTTCTCGCGCTGCGGGTGGGCGATGTTCTCAATGGTGGAGCTGGGCACGCGTACGCCGCCGTGGAAGCGGCTGAGCAGGCCGTCGTCGGCCAGGCGCTGCACGTCGCGGCGCACGGTTTGCAGGGTCACGCCCAGCTTCTCGGCCAGTTGGTCCACGGTGAGAGAGCCTTGGGCTTGCACGGCATGCAGCAGCAGCAGTTGTCGGGGGTTGGGATTCACAAAGTTTCGTTTTAGGTAAATGTCGTCATGGCGACTTTAAAACGAAAGACAAAGAACCTACCAAGGGTTGTTACTGAGAAAAAAGAATCGTAAACGAACAATAATTATCAAATTCGAAGATTTGAGTCCATTTCAGTAAAGGAACATGATGCAGTTGAGCTTAGAAGGCATCAGCAAAAAGGTGGGGGCGCAGACGTGGCTGTACGAGATGGGCATTGCGCCCCAGCCCGGCGCTGTCACCGTATTGCTGGGGGCCACCCAGGCGGGCAAGACCAGCTTGATGCGCATCATGGCCGGCCTGGACGTGCCCACCCACGGCCGGGTCAAAGTGGACGGTGTGGACGTGACCGGCCAGCCGGTGCGCGAACGCAATGTGGCCATGGTCTACCAGCAGTTCATCAACTACCCGTCGCTCAAGGTGCGTGACAACATCGCCTCGCCACTCAAGCTGCGCGGCGAAAAAAACATGGACCAAAAAGTCAGCGCACTGGCCGAAAAGCTGCACATCGAGATGTTCCTGGACCGCTATCCGGCCGAGCTGTCGGGCGGCCAACAGCAGCGCGTGGCCCTGGCCCGCGCCCTGGCCAAGGCGGCTCCGCTGATGCTGCTGGACGAGCCGCTGGTCAACCTGGATTACAAGCTGCGCGAAGAGCTGCGCGACGAGTTGAGCTCGCTGTTTGCCGCCGGTGAATCCACCGTGGTGTACGCCACTACCGAGCCGGGCGAAGCCTTGCTGCTGGGCGGCTACACGGCGGTGATGGATGCGGGCGAACTGCTGCAGTACGGCCCGACGGCCGAGGTGTTCCACCAACCCAAATCATTGCGTGTGGCCCGGGCTTTCAGCGACCCGCCGATGAACCTGGCAGCGGGCCGGACGGCATCGGGCGGTGTGCAACTGCAGGCCGGGCCGCTGCTGACACTGGCCTTGCCGCCCACCGTGGCCGGAGGCTTGACGGTGGGCCTGCGCGCCAGTGCGCTGCGGGTGCAACAACGCCCCGGCGACGTGGCATTGAATGGGCATGTCGAGCTGGCCGAGATCTCGGGCTCCGACACTTTTGTCCACGTCTCCACGCCCATCGGCGAGTTGGTCGCCCAGCTCACCGGGGTGCATTACTTTGAACTGGGCACGGCCTTGACTTTGTACTTCCACGCCACCCAGGCTTATGTGTTTGACGGGCAGGGCGCTTTGCTGCTCGCTCCAGCACGCAAAGGGACTATCTAATGGCCCGCATTGAACTCGACCTGGCGCACGCTTACCGTGCCAATCCCACGCAAGACAGCGACTATGCGTTGCTGCCGCTGAAGATGACATTCAACGACGGCGGTGCGTATGCGCTGCTGGGCCCCTCGGGCTGCGGCAAGACCACCATGCTGAACATCATGTCGGGCCTGGTGGCACCGTCACAAGGCACGGTGCTGTTTGATGGCAAGGACGTCACCCGGGCCTCGCCGCAAGAGCGCAACATCGCCCAGGTGTTCCAGTTCCCAGTGATCTACGACACCATGACGGTGGCCGAGAACCTGGCCTTTCCACTGCGCAACCGCAAGGTGCCGCAGGCGCAGATCGACAAGCGCGTGGGCGAGATTGCCGAGATGCTGGAGATGAGCGGCC
Organism: Comamonadaceae bacterium AAW; assembly: GCA_026314275.1. Taxonomy (GTDB): domain Bacteria; phylum Pseudomonadota; class Gammaproteobacteria; order Burkholderiales; family Burkholderiaceae_C; genus JAGOEY01. The sequence goes on along the minus strand of CP111109.1, from coordinate 849,327 downwards.
AGCTCAACCAGCGCGCGGCCAATCTGGCAGCCGATGCCAAGCAGAAGATTTCGCTGGGCCGCGGCCTGGTGCGGCCCGATGTGTCGGCCGTGCTGTTTGACGAGCCGCTGACTGTGATCGACCCGCACCTGAAATGGCAGCTGCGCCGCAAGCTCAAGCAGATCCACCGCGAGCTCAAGCTCACCTTGATTTACGTGACCCACGACCAGGTGGAGGCGCTGACCTTTGCCGAACAGGTGGTGGTGATGACGCGGGGCCGTGCGGTGCAGGTGGGCTCGGCCGATGCGCTGTTCGAGCGGCCCAGCCATACCTTTGTGGGCAACTTCATTGGTTCGCCCGGCATGAATTTTTTGCCCGTGCAGGCCACCAGCAGCCAGTTGCAGGTGGCGGGTGCGCAATGGGCTTTGCCCCGTGCCCTGCCCCTGGGTGCGCTCAAGCTGGGCGTGCGGCCCGAATACGTGGCCTTGGCATCACCCGCCGATCCCGGTGCGCTGTTGTGCACAGTGGCCAAGATACAGGACGTGGGCACGCATGTGATGTTGACCGCCACCGTGGATGGGCAAACGCTCAAAGCCCGACTGAGCCCCGAGGTGCAACTGCCTGCAGTAGGTGAGAGCGTCTGGCTGCAGGTGCTGGGCGAGCACACCTGCTTTTACCAAAACGAGGAAATTGTGGCATGAGCACTACGACTAAGCCGGTGAACCAGAAGGCCTGGTTCTTGATACTGCCGGTGCTGATCTGCGTGGCGTTTTCCGCCATCATTCCGCTGATGACGGTGGTGAACTATTCGGTGCAAGACATCATCTCGCCTGAGCGCCGCGTGTTTGTGGGCACCGAGTGGTTTGTGGCGGTGATGCGCGACGAAGAGTTGCATGCCGCGCTGCTGCGGCAAATCACCTTCTCGCTGGCGGTGCTGGCGGTGGAGCTGCCGCTGGGCATCTTGCTGGCCTTGTCCATGCCGGCCGATGGCTGGAAGGCTTCGGTGGTGCTGGTGATCGTGTCGCTGTCGCTCTTGATCCCCTGGAACGTTGTGGGCACCATCTGGCAGATTTTTGGTCGCTCGGATATTGGCTTGCTGGGGGCTGCGCTGCAAGGCATGGGCATCGAGTACAGCTACACCGGCAACGCCACCCACGCCTGGCTCACCGTACTGCTGATGGATGTGTGGCACTGGACACCGCTGGTGGCTTTGCTTGGCTATGCCGGTTTGCGCTCGATTCCCGATGCGTATTACCAGGCAGCGCGTATCGACGGAGCCAGCAAGCTGGCGGTGTTTCGCTACATCCAGCTGCCCAAGATGCGCGGCGTGCTGATGATTGGTGTGCTGCTGCGCTTCATGGACAGCTTCATGATCTACACCGAGCCGTTTGTGCTGACGGGTGGCGGGCCGGGCAATGCGACCACTTTCCTGTCGCAGTTCTTGACGCAAAAAGCCGTGGGTCAGTTTGACCTGGGACCGGCCGCGGCCTTCTCGCTGATCTATTTCCTCATCATCCTGTTGCTGTGCTTCATCCTCTACAACTGGATGCAGCGCGTCGGCACCCAAGAAAAAGAAGGCGGCCATGAATAAGCCCAAGTTCCAGAAGCGGACGATCTTTCTGTTCGCCTACATCGTCTTCGCCTTGCTGCCCATCTACTGGATGGTCAATATGTCGTTCAAGACAAACAGCGAAATCTTGGCCAGCTTCTCGCTGATCCCACAGAACTTTACCTGGGACAACTACCGCACCATCCTGACCGATCCATCGTGGTACTCGGGCTACATCAACAGCCTGATCTACGTGAGCATCAACATGGTGATCACGCTCACCGTGGCGCTGCCTGCGGCGTATGCGTTTTCTCGCTACAGTTTCCTGGGCGACAAGCATGTGTTCTTCTGGCTGCTGACCAACCGCATGACCCCGCCTGCGGTGTTCTTGCTGCCGTTCTTTCAGCTCTACACCACGGTGGGACTGATGGATACGCACCTGGCGGTGGCGCTGGCGCATTTGCTGTTCAGCGTGCCGTTGGCGGTGTGGATTCTGGAAGGTTTCATGAGCGGCATTCCGCGCGAGATCGACGAGACAGCCTACATCGACGGCTACACCTTCCCGCGCTTTTTTATCACCATCTTCCTGCCGCTGATCAAGGCCGGTGTGGGCGTGGCGGCGTTTTTCTGCTTCATGTTCAGTTGGGTCGAGCTGCTGCTGGCCCGCACACTGACCAGTGTGAACGCCAAGCCCATTGTGGCCACCATGACGCGCACTGTGTCGGCATCGGGCATGGACTGGGCCACGCTGGCGGCGGCGGGTGTGCTGACCATTGTTCCCGGGGCCATCGTGATCTGGTTTGTGCGCAACTACATCGCAAAAGGTTTTGCGATGGGTCGAGTTTGAAGCGAAGGAGTGTCTATGTTTGAGTGGATGGCGTGGACCTTGCCGGTCGCAGTTTTCTTTATTTGCATCGCGCTGATGTTGGCAGGCATGACGGTGTGGGAGATCAAGTCGCCCACCACCTTGCGGCGTGGCTTTTTGCCGATCGAAACCACGCGGGGTGACCGCTTGTTCATCGGCTTGCTCAGCGCGGCGTATGTGAACCTGATTTTTGTCGGGCTGAGTGGCAAGTTTGCTGCGTGGTTCAGTCTGGATGGCGACCCATCAATCTGGATCAGTTTTGTGCTGTCCATGGCGATTTTGGCGCTGGTCATGCGCAAAGGTTAAACACATAGTTTTCGGGATTCGGCTTTTATTTCCCCCAGAGCCGAGCAAGCCTTTGTGTTCCATGGGGGCATTCCAATCAGGAGATGAGACATGAAGATGCGTTATTCCCTAGTAGCCATGGCCGCCGTTTGTGCGCTGACAGGCCACGCTTTTGCAGATGAGGCAGCGGCCAAGAAATGGATCGACAGCGAGTTTCAACCGTCAACGCTGACCAAAGACCAGCAGGCAGCCGAGTTGAAGTGGTTTATCGACGCAGCCAAGAAGCTGCAGGCCAAGGGTGTGAAGGAAATCTCGGTCGTGTCAGAGACCATCACCACCCACGAATACGAAAGCAAGACGCTGGCCAAGGCGTTTGAAGAAATCACCGGTATCAAGGTCAAGCACGACCTGATCCAGGAAGGCGACGTAGTCGAGAAGCTGCAAACTTCCATGCAATCGGGCAAGTCGATTTATGACGGCTGGATCACCGACTCGGACCTGATCGGTACGCACTACCGTTACGGCAAGATCATGAACCTGACCGACTACATGGCCGGCAAGGGTAAAGAGTGGACCAACCCCGGCCTGGACCTGAAAGACTTCATCGGCACCAGCTTCACCACCGGCCCCGATAAAAAGCTCTACCAGTTGCCCGACCAGCAGTTTGCCAACCTGTACTGGTTCCGTGCCGACCTGTTTGCCCGCCAGGACCTGAAAGACAAGTTCAAGGCCAAGTACGGCTACGAGCTGGGCGTGCCGCAGAACTGGAGCGCCTACGAAGACATCGCCGCCTTCTTCAGCGAAGACGTGAAAACTATTGACGGCAAGCCGGTCTATGGCCATATGGATTACGGCAAAAAAGACCCGTCGCTGGGCTGGCGCTTCACCGATGCCTGGCTGTCCATGGCCGGTACCGCCGACATTGGCAACCCCAACGGCTTGCCGGTGGACGAGTGGGGGATCCGCGTGGGTGCCGACAAGTGCACCCCGGTCGGTGCGTCGGTGTCGCGCGGTGGTGCCACCAATTCGCCCGCTGCCGTGTACGCCTTGACCAAGTACGTGGACTGGATGAAGAAATACGCGCCCAAAGAGGCCAGCGGCATGACCTTCGGCGAATCTGGCCCCGTACCCGCCCAGGGCCAGATTGCCCAGCAGATTTTCTGGTACACCGCGTTTACTGCCGACATGATCAAGCCCGGCCTGCCGGTGGTGAATGCCGACGGCACACCCAAGTGGCGCATGGCCCCCGGCCCTAACGGCCCGTACTGGAAACCGGGCATGCAAAACGGCTACCAGGACGTGGGTTCCTGGACCTTCTTTGCCAACCACGATGCCGACAAGACCGCCGCCGCCTGGCTGTATGCGCAGTTCGTGACGGCCAAGACCACCTCGCTGAAAAAGACCGTAGTGGGACTGACCCCCATCCGCGAGTCCGACATCCAAAGCAAGGCCATGACCGATATGGCTCCCAAGCTGGGTGGTCTGGTGGAGTTCTACCGCAGCCCCGCCCGTGTTGCCTGGTCCCCCACTGGCACCAATGTGCCCGATTACCCCAAGCTGGCTCAGCTGTGGTGGAAAAACGTAGCCCAGGCCGTGACGGGTGAAAAGACCCCGCAAGGCGCTATGGACAACCTGGCCGAAGAAATGGACCAGGTCATGTCGAGGCTGGAGCGTGCGGGCATGGCGCATTGCGCACCCAAGCTCAATCCCAAGGGTGACCCCAACAAGTACCTGAGCGACAAGGGTGCACCGTGGAAGAAGCTGGCTAATGAGAAGCCTAAGGGCGAAACCATCGCTTACGAAACGCTGTTAAACGCCTGGAGAAATGGCAAAGTACGTTAATGCAATAACCGGGATGCAATAGGCCCGGAGTGGGCCGCGTAGACTCTGTACTACGCGGCTTTTTTCATCCCACCGGGCAGCATATCTGGTGGGATTGTTTGATTGGTGAAATGTAGTTTTATGACGCTCGTATCCCCCCCTCGGTAACCCTGCGCTCTGCGTTGATGGCGCAATTGACTGCGCCCGCCCGCTTCGACCTAGTGGTGGTAGGCGGCGGTGCGACCGGCTTAGGGGTTGCATTGGATGCTGCGTCCCGTGGCTTCAGCGTGGCCCTGGTGGAGTCACATGACTTCGCCAAAGGCACCTCGTCGCGCGCGACCAAGCTTGTCCACGGCGGCGTGCGTTACCTGGCCCAGGGCAACATCGCCCTGGTACGCGAGGCCCTGCATGAGCGCACCACGCTGCTGCAAAACGCACCGCATTTGGCCCAGCCGTTGGCCTTCGTGATGCCGTCGTACAAGCTGTTGGATACGCCGTTTTACGGCATCGGCTTGAAGATGTACGACGCGCTGGCAGGCAAAGCGGGCCTAGGCGCCACCGAATTCTTAGGACACGATAAAACCCTGCAGTATTTACCCACCGTGCAGCCGCAAGGCCTCAAAGGCGGCGTGAAGTACTGGGACGGCCAGTTTGACGACGCGCGGCTGGCCCTGGTGCTGGCACGCACAGCCGCAGCGCATGGCGCGGTGCTGGTGAATTACTGCGCGGCCACCGGTCTGCTGCATGAAGACGGCAAAGTGGTGGGTGTGCACTGCCAAGACGGAGAAACCGGCGCCAAGATCACCCTGCGCGCAGACTGCGTGGTGAATGCCACCGGCGTCTGGGTGGATGCCTTCCGCCAGCAAGACGGCGAAGCCACAGGCCGGGCCGCCAAGCCCATGGTGGCCCCCAGCCAGGGTGTACACATCGTGGTGGACCGCGAGTTTTTACCGGGCGACCACGCCATGTTGGTGCCCAAAACGGCCGATGGCCGCGTGCTGTTTGCTGTGCCGTGGTTGGGCAAGGTCATTTTGGGCACCACCGACACACCGCGTGATGATTTGGCCCGTGAGCCGCGCCCGTTCAAAGAGGAGGTGGACTTCATCCTGAACGAATCTGCCCGCTACCTGAGCCGCGCCCCCACCCGCGCCGATGTCAAAAGCGTCTGGGTCGGCCTGCGTCCGCTGGTCAAGCCCCAAGACGAGGATGGTGGCAACACCAAGGGCATCAGCCGCGAGCACACGGTGTTGGTCAGCAAAAGCGGCCTGGTCACCGTCACGGGCGGCAAGTGGACCACCTACCGCGCGATGGCCGAGGACGTGTTGGACAAATGTTTTGCCGCGCACTTGCTGCAACCGCGCAAGCCCGGCACTACCGCCACCCTGCGCCTGATCGGCGCGGGTGCTGCTGTGGAGACACAGCGCCCCAAGATCAGCGATGCACCCGGCTTGCACGCCTACGGCACCGAGCAGTCGCTGGTGCAGGCCTTGCCCGGAGGCGACATCTGGCTGGGCGGCGGACTCACCGAGGGCATGGTGCGTTTTGCCGTGCGTTATGAATATGCGCGCACCCTGGAAGACGTGCTGGCCCGGCGCTCACGCCTGCTGTTCCTGGACGCCCGTCTGGCCGCTGCACTGGCCCCGCGTGTGGCCGAAATCTTGGCTGAAGAAACCGGCCTGCCCACCGCGCTACCCGATTTTTTGGCATTGGCCCAACAGTATTGCGAGCTGCCAACCTGAGGCTGTGCACAATGCCGGCATGATGAATCAGGTGTTGGTAGCTGGAGGTGGTATTGGCGGTTTGGCCGCTGCGCTGGCCTGTGCGCGGGTGGGCTGGGATGTGCGCTTGCTGGAGCGTGCCGACGCGCTGGGGGAGGTGGGTGCAGGCATCCAGATCGGCCCCAATGTCACCCGCATCCTGCACGGCTGGGGGCTGCAGGATGCACTGGCCGACGTGGCCGCTTTTCCTGACCGGCTGCAGGTGCGCAGCGCACTCTCGGGCGCCACGCTGGGTGTGCTGCCCATGGGGGAACGCGCCGAGCAGCTGTACGGCGCGCCGTACGCCACCATCCACCGCGCGGACCTGCAGCAACTGCTGCTGCAGGCAGTGCAACAGCATGCCGAGGTGGGCATGTTTCTCGGGCGCTCGTTCAAGAGTTTCACCGACGACGGCCTGGGCGTCACCCTGACCGACCAGAACAACAAACCGATGCAGGGCGAGGTGCTGGTAGGCGCTGACGGCCTGTGGAGCAACGTGCGCCAGCAGTTGCTGGGTGACGGCCTGCCGCGCCCTACTGGCCATCTGGCCTACCGCGCGCTGGTGCGGCAGGCCGACCTGCCCGCCGCGCTGCGCAGCCAGGTGGTGACGGTGTGGCTTGGGCCGCGGCTGCATGTGGTGCATTACCCCGTGCGCGGCGGTGACGCATTGAATGTGGTGGCATTTGTGCACGGCGAGGTGCCGGGCGGGTCAGAAGCTTTGCACGGCTGGGACCACAGCACCAACGCGCCGGAATTGCTGGCCGCGCTGGCGGGCACCTGCCCGGCGCTGCAGGACATGGTGAACGCCTTGCCGCGCTGGCGGCTGTGGGTCATGAACGCGCGTGCACCCGTGCGCAGCGCCGACGAAATGGCCCAGGGCCACGTTGCGCTGCTGGGCGATGCGGCGCACCCGATGAGCCCTTACCTGGCGCAGGGCGCAGGCATGGCGATTGAAGACGCTGCGGAGCTGGCCCATGCGCTGGGTATGGATGCGGTGGAAATTCCGCTGCGCCTGCGGCGGTATGCGCTGAACCGTTGGGAACGCTGTGCGCGCGTGCAGGCGCGGGCGGTGCGGAATGGGCGCATTTTTCATGCGGTGGGGCCGGTGCGGTGGGGGCGGGATGTGTCGATTCGGCTGCTGGGGGAGAGGCTGTTGGATGTGCCTTGGTTGTATGGGGGGCCGTGAGGTTTGCTTCTTGTGGGGTCTGCTTGATTTGGGTGGGTTGCTCTTTGCTGAGGCCGGAGGCCGGGAAGTGCGCCCGGCTGCGCACTCACTTTTCTTGCTTCGCCAAGAAAAGTAAGCAAAAGAAGGCGACCCGAAGTCTGGGGCCCTGCGCTGCGCTTCGGGCAACCTGCGGTGCTCGGAGTCGGCAGGCGGCTGCGGAACTCGCTTCGCTCAGACAGTCCTCGCCGACCGCGCGGTGCGCGGCAACCTGCCGCCTCCTGCGCTCCTCGGCCCAGCCCCACGGGGTTGGGGACGAAGCCCGGCGGGCCTTTGCTGCGCTTGGCCTGCAGGGGCTGGCGCTGGCGCTGGCGCGCAGTCTGATTTTATGAATGAAATTGGCCTCTGGCGCACAGTGGGTGAGCGCAGCGTGCTATCAAATAAATACCGATCATCCCCTTGCTGTCGAGCGCAGCAAGGCAGCTCCTCCAGAAAACACCGTGGATCTGGCTTTGCCAGTCCACTGGTGTTGCTCCCTGCAAGGGGGCGGGAGCAGCGGAACGAAGTCCGCGCAGCCTGGGGGTGCGCCTATTCTTCCAGTTCGGCTTTGGCCATCTCCACGTCCAGCCGTTCCATGGCGTCGACGGGGGTAGCGGCGGCTGCCTGTTCGTAAAGCTTGGTGGCTTCCTTGATCTTTTTGTCGCCGTCCAGCATGACCATGGCGTTGGCGTACTCGACCATGGCGATGGCCGAGCCTGGGTTCAGGCGCAGGGCTTCCTGGAAGAGTTTGAGGCCGGTGTCTTTTTTCACGCCGTAGGTCATGCTGCCAATCAGCGACCCTACCTTGTCGATCACTTCGGCGTGGAAGGCTCCCAGGGCAATGTGGGCGTCGGCGTGGCGGGGTGCGAGTTGGATGGTTTTTTCCAGCGACTCTTTCACTTTGCCGCCCAGGCCCTGCGCCAGGGCTTTGGCGACGCTGATGCCCTGGCTGTAACGTCCCAGCGCATAGGCGTGCCAGTACCAGGCGTTGGCGTTGTCGGGGGTTTCTGCGGCCTGGGCTTCGGCGCGTGCGGCCACTTCCATGAACAGGTCGAGTTTGGTTTTTTCCTTCGGCTCCAGGTAGGTGGCGTACATGGCGGTGGCCTTGTTGGCCACCGTGATGCCATGGCCGCCTGCCTTCAAGCCGGCCTCGGCCGCCTTCTGGAAGTCGCCGTTGTGGAACAGAACCCAGGCCTTGAGCACTTCTGCGTCCTTGGGCAGCGGCTCCGCGTCTCCCGTGTGCAGCCGTGCCCATTGTTTCTTGGCACTGGCGGCATCGAACGTGTAGTCGCCGGTGTGGGGGAAGGTCGTCCATTTCGGCATAGGTGTCTCCTTGTATTCGTTTTAGGGGGCGGCGGGTTCAGTATAGGCAGCCGCCAGGCCCAGCAGGTGGGCGCGTTGCCCGGGCTCCAGGTAGGGCAGCAGCAGGGACAAAGTGTGGTGGGCACCCCGCAGCAGCGCCAGCTGGGCATGCTCCGGCTCCAGTGCACGGCGGGGGTCGCGCACATATTCATAACTGAGCCAGTAGGTGGCTACCACCACCATGGTGGTGGCGGTGGCGTCCAGTTCGCGGGCGTCGATGTGGACGGCACCGGCGCGGCCCATGCCGTCGAGCATGGACTTGATGGCGCGTGTCTTGTTTTTCAGCACCCACTGGAAATGGGTTTCCAGCCGGCGGTTCTTGCTGAGCAGGTCGTTCAGGTCGCGGTACAGGAAGCGGTACTGCCAGATCAGCTCAAACAGGGTGTGCATGAAGAACCAGGCATCCTCTACATCACGCACACCATCACTGGCGTTGAGCAATTCCCCCAGCGAATGTTCGTAGCGGTCAAACAGGGCGTTGATCAGCTCGTCTTTGGCGGGGTAATGGTAGTAGAGATTGCCGGGGCTGATATTCAGCTCGGCCGATATCAGCGTGGTGGAGACATTGGGCTCACCGAAGCGGTTGAACAGCTCCAGCGTGACTTCCAGAATCCGTTCTGCGGTGCGGCGTGGCGCCTTTTTCACCATGGATGTCTTTGCCCCCCTGTGTATGTGACTCCGTGCGCAAAGACTCTAACCCAAGACCATGACAGCAGCCATTAGGGATGCCGCTAGGAGCCTGTCGGACTTGGGGCGTCGAAAGCGAAAATCGGCCCCAGCGAGGACAGTTTTTGCCGGATTTGCAGGCCCATAGCCCCGCTATGGGTCAAAAAGACGGTGAAAAATGGACCGCTGCGGTCGATTTGCAGCCGGCGCTCCCCAAGTCCGACAGGCATCCTAGGGATGCTCTGCACGAATCACACGGAGAGTGCATTTGTGCAGATTAATCCTGGCCCGTGTGTGTGCCGCCTGTAGAGGCGGCACACACGGGGCTTATTCAGCCTTGTTTGTGTCGCCTGCAGGTGCGGCGGCTGGAGCAGCAGGCTTGGTCACCTTGCGTTTGGCTGCGGGCTGGGCCGGTTTGACGGCTTTGGCTGCCGGTTTTGCAGCGGCCTTGGGTTTGGCTGGGGCGGCTTTGGCAACCGGCTTGGCGGCTGCCGGGGCCTTTTTGTTGAGGGCATCGATACGCGCATTCAGCGCGGCGATGTCTTTGGCGGTGGGGACACCCAGTTTGCCCAAGGCCTTGGCCACACGTTCTTCAAAAATGCTTTCCAGCTTGTCCCATTGGCCCACGGCCTTGGAGCCAATGCCGGTTGCCATGCTGGTCATCTTGCTGGTGGCTTCGGTGATCTTCTCTTCTGCCGCCACCTGGGTTTTGCGTTGGATGGACAGGCCTTCCTTGACCAGGGCGTCAAAAACCTTGTTGCCTTCTTCCTGGGCTTTGGCAAAAGCGCCCAAGCCCGCCAGCCAGATCTGCTGGGCCGAGTCTTTGACGGTGCCGGACAGCTGGGCGCCCGGTTTCTTTTCGGCGCTGAGTTTTTGCAGTTTTTTGACCATGGAGGGCTCCAGAATAAAGTGGGAAATGGATGTGTGCCCGCGCTCAATACGCGCGCGGAATGTGCTGGAGACAGACTGTACGCGCGAGTGCCGCCAGGGTGTAGGCAGTGGGTTCTAAAAAAATCGCAAACAGGGCCTGGCTTATTCAAGAAACACCGTCGAACCGGCTTTGCCGGGCGGCTGGTGTTGCCCCCTGCAAGGGGGAAGGAGCAGCGGACACGCAGTGCCGCGAAGCCTGGGGGTGTACCCCCAATGCGGGTTTGTGCTGAATGGCGGCAGGCCTGCTTTGGGCAAGAATCCTCGCTCAATCCGGAGGTTCGCATGCAGTATTTCGTGACAGGGGCAACAGGTTTTATTGGCAAACGTCTTGTGAAGAAGCTGCTGGAGCGCAAAGGCTCGGTGGTCTACTTCCTGCTGCGCAAGGAAAGTGCGGCCAAGGTGGCCGATCTGCGCAGCTACTGGGGCGTGAGCACGGCACGTGCGGTGCCGGTGTTTGGCGACCTGACGTCGAAGAAGCTGGGTATTGCCGCGGACGACATCAAGAAGCTGAAAGGCACTGTGGGCCATGTCTACCACCTGGCCGCCGTGTACGACCTGGATGCGGACGAAGAAAGCCAGGTGGCCGTGAACATCGACGGCACCCGCAACGCCATCGAGCTGGCCAAGGCCATTGACGCGGGGCACTTCCACCATGTGTCGTCCATCGCCGCCGCCGGTTTGTACGAAGGCGTCTTCCGCGAAGACATGTTCGAGGAGGCCGAGAACTACGACCACCCGTACTTCATGACCAAACACGAGAGTGAGGGCATCGTGCGCAAGGAGTGCAAGGTGCCGTGGTCGGTGTACCGCCCCGCCATGGTGGTGGGTGACAGCACCAACGGCGAGATGGACAAGATCGACGGCCCGTACTACTTCTTCAAACTCATCCAGCGTATGCGCCAGTTGCTGCCGCCCTGGATGCCCATGGTGGGCCTGGAGGGCGGGCGGATCAACATCGTGCCGGTGGACTTTGTGGTGAATGCACTCGACACCATCAGCCACCAGCAGGGTATTACCAAGAAGTGTTACCACCTGGTGGACCCCACGGGTTACCGTGTGGGTGACGTGTTGGACATTTTCAGCCGGGCGGCCCATGCGCCCAAGATGAACGTGTTTGTCAACGCCGCGCTGCTGGGGTTCATCCCACGGGCGGTGAAGAAGGGGTTGATGGCATTGGCACCGGTGCGGCGCATCCGGGGGGCGGTGCTGAAAGACCTGGGCTTGCCCGAAGACATGCTCACCTTTTTGAACTACCCCACCCGTTTCGACTGCCGCGAAACCCTCGCTGCGCTGAAGGGCAGTGGTGTGTCGTGCCCCAACCTCAAAGACTACGCATGGCGGCTGTGGGATTACTGGGAGCGTAACCTCGACCCCGACCTGCACATCGACCGCTCACTCAAAGGCACCGTGGCCGGCAAAGTGGTGCTGGTGACCGGCGGCTCGTCTGGCATTGGCCTGGCCGCAGCGCACAAGTTTGCCGAAGCCGGGGCCGTCACCATCATCTGTGGCCGCGACCAGGACAAACTCGATGAAGCCTGCAAAGAGGCCGCTGCCAAGGGTTACCAGTTCATCGCCTATGCCGCTGATATTGCCGATATGGCTGACTGTGACCGGTTTGTGCAGCAGCTGGTCGAAACCCATGGCGGTGTGGACTTCCTCATCAACAACGCCGGGCGTTCCATCCGCCGTGCCATCGAGTCCAGCTACGACCGGTTCCACGACTTTGAGCGCACCATGCAGCTCAATTACTTTGGCTGCCTGCGTGTCACCATGGGACTGCTGCCGGGTATGGCTGCCAAGCGCAAAGGGCATGTGGTCAACATCAGCTCCATCGGTGTGCTGACCAATGCCCCGCGTTTCAGCGCCTATGTGGCGTCCAAAGCGGCGCTGGATGCCTGGACACGCTGTGCTTCGAGCGAGTTCTCGGACCGGGGCATCACCTTCACCACCATCAACATGCCGCTGGTGCGCACGCCGATGATTGCCCCGACGGGCATCTATAACAACGTGCCCACGCTGAGCCCCGAAGAAGCCGCCGACCTGATTGCCCAGGCCTGCATCTTCAAACCGGTGCGTATTGCCACACGCATGGGCATCACGGGGCAGGTCATGCATGCCCTGGTGCCGCGTGTGGCGCAGATCGCCATGAACACCACCTTCCGTATGTTCCCGGACTCGACCGCCGCCAAGGGCGAAAAATCCGGCAAAACCCAGCTGTCGGCAGAGGCGGTGGCGATGCAGCAAATGATGCGGGGCATCCACTTCTAAAACAGCGGTGCATGGCAAGTTTTGCACCCCCGCCGCGCGGCGGGGGGATAAACGACTAACCCCCGTTGGCGCTTTGCAAACTCAACCCCGCATGCTCCCGCAGTGGGTGGAAGTGGATCTTCGGAAACCGCTCCTGTGCCAGCCGCACGTCATACGGTGACGTGCACAGGTAGGCCAGCGTGTTGGCCGCGTCCAGCGCCATCCGCACCGGGTAGGCGTTAACGAAGTCTTTGAGTTCCTGCGGCGTGTCTGCCGTAATCCAGCGGGCACCTGTGTACTGGCAGCCCTCCATACGCACGTCGCAGTCGTATTCACCCTTCAGGCGGTGCTGCACCACTTCAAACTGCAGCTGGCCAATGGCGCCCAGCAGCATCGGGCCGCCGACTTCGGGGCGAAACACCTGGATGGCACCTTCTTCGCCGAGCTGGGCCAGGCCTTGCTGGAGTTGTTTGGTGCGCAACGGGTTTTTCAGGATCACGGTCATGAACAGCTCGGGCGCAAAGAAGGGCAGGCCAGTGAACTGCAGGTTGGCACCGTCGGTGATGGTATCGCCGAGCTGCACGCCGCCATGGGTGGTGAAACCCACGATGTCACCGGCGTAGGCCTCTTCGACCGCTTCACGCCGCTGGCTCATGAAGGTCACCACGCTGGTGGGGCGCAGCTCCTTGGCGGTGCGCATCACCTTGAGTTTCATGCCGGGGGTGTATTTGCCCGAGGCCATACGCACAAAGGCGATGCGGTCACGGTGGTTGGCGTCCATGTTGGCCTGCACCTTAAACACCACGCCGGCAAAGTCCTTGTCTTCGGGCAGGATCTCTTTCACCACGGGTTGGCGGTTGACCAGGGTGGTACTGGTGCGCGGCTGGGGCGACGGGGCCAAATCCACCAGCGCGTCCAGTACTTCCATCACGCCGAAGTTGTTCACGCCGGAGCCGAAGAAGACGGGGGTTTGTTTGCCGGCCAAAAACGCCTCGCGGTCCCAGGCGGGGGAGGCCCCGGCGGCGAGTTCCATGCTTTGTTCGGCGGTTTCAAACTCGTGGCCAAAACGCTGCAGCAGTGCCTCGCGGTTGGCCAGGTCGATGGTTTCAAACTCCTGCGGCAGGCGTTCCTTGCCCGAGTCGAACACCGTCATCGCCTGCGTGCGCAGGTTCATGATGCCGCCGAAGGTCTTGCCCTGGCCCACGGGCCAGGTCATGGGCACACAGGGCATGCCCAGTTCGCGCTCGATCTCGTCCAGGATGTCCAGCGGTTCGCGCACTTCGCGGTCCATCTTGTTGACGAAGGTGATGATGGGGGTGTCGCGCTGGCGGCACACCTCGATCAGGCGGCGGGTCTGGGCTTCCACACCGTTGGCGGCGTCAATCACCATCAGCGCCGAGTCTACGGCGGTCAGCACACGGTAGGTGTCTTCGCTGAAGTCCTTGTGCCCGGGGGTGTCGAGCAGGTTGATGACATGCTCGCGGTACACCATCTGCATCACGCTGGATGCGACCGAGATACCCCGTTGTTTTTCAATCTCCATCCAGTCGGACGTGGCGTGGCGGCTGGCCTTACGCGCCTTGACCGAGCCCGCGATCTGGATTGCGCCCGAGAACAGCAACAGTTTTTCCGTCAGCGTGGTTTTACCCGCGTCGGGGTGGGAAATGATGGCAAACGTGCGGCGGCGGCGGGTTTCTGAGACGTAGGACACAGGGGTTCCAGAAGAGGGTCAGGGCTGTGCAACGGGGTTGTGCCCCCGGGCGACAGGCCTCGGTACAGGATGGGTTGCTGGAGGCTGGCCACGGTGTGTGGCAGGCAGCCGGGTGCCAGGATGGGCGATTTTACAGGTCCCCGTTACGGGCTGCGCTAAAATCCGCCCTCCGAGGAGCGTTGCAGCGCACCCATCCGCATGTGCAGATGAGGAGCGTGAGGCTCGGACACACATCGCAACCACGCTCACCCGCTGTTCTCGCGGTGAGTTTTCTTTTTCAGACTCCCTCTTGTGCAGCGGCATGTTTCAAACTTGTTGTGGAGTTCCCCCATGAGCGCTGTTCTCAAATCCGTCCCCGCGTCTGACCACGCTATCGCCGACCTGACCCTTGCCGCCTGGGGCCGCAAGGAAATCAAGATCGCCGAAACCGAAATGCCCGGCCTGATGGCCATCCGTGGTGAATTTGCCCAGTCGCAGCCGCTCAAGGGCGCGCGTATCACCGGCAGCATCCACATGACCATCCAGACCGCCGTGCTGGTCGAGACGCTGGAAGCGCTGGGCGCCAGCGTGCGCTGGGCCTCGTGCAACATCTATTCGACCCAAGACCAGGCCGCTGCCGCGCTGGTGGCCGAGGGCACACCGGTGTTTGCCCACAAGGGTGAAACACTCACCGAATACTGGGATTTCACCCACCGCATTTTTGAGTTTGGTGACAAGGGCACCGAAGGCGAAGGCCCCAACATGATCCTGGACGACGGCGGCGACGCTACGTTACTGATGATCCTGGGCCAGCGCGCCGAGAAGGATTTGTCGGTGCTGGACAACCCCACCAGCGAAGAAGAAACCTGCCTGTACGCCGCCATCAAGGCCAAGATTGCGCAAGACCCGACCTGGTACACCCGCAAGGCCGCGCAGATCATTGGTGTGACCGAAGAGACGACGACCGGTGTGCACCGCCTGAAGGAAATGTCGGCCAAGGGCACGCTGCCGTTCCGCGCCATTAACGTGAACGACTCGGTCACCAAGAGCAAGTTCGACAACCTGTACGGTTGCCGCGAGTCGCTGGTGGACGGCATCAAACGTGCCACCGACGTGATGATTGCCGGCAAAGTGGCCGTGGTCGCTGGTTACGGCGACGTGGGCAAGGGCTCGGCCCAGGCGCTGCGCGCCCTGAGCGCCCAGGTGTGGGTCACCGAAATCGACCCCATCAACGCCCTGCAGGCCGCGATGGAAGGCTACAAGGTCGTGACCATGGAATATGCGGCTGACAAGGCCGACATCTTCGTGACCACCACCGGCAACAAGGGCATCATCCGCCACGAACACATGGCTGCGATGAAAGACCAGGCCATCGTCTGCAACATCGGCCACTTCGACAACGAGATCGACATCGCCTCGCTCGAAAAATACGAGTGGGACGAGATCAAGCCCCAGGTGGACCACATCACCTTCCCCGACGGCAAGAAGATCATCATGCTGGCCAAGGGCCGCCTGGTGAACCTGGGCTGCGGCACCGGCCACCCAAGCTTTGTGATGTCTTCCAGCTTCGCCAACCAGACCATTGCCCAGATCGAGCTGTTCACCCAGCCCGAAAAATACGAAGTGGGCCAGGTCTACGTGCTGCCCAAACACCTCGACGAGAAGGTCGCCCGCCTTCACCTGAAGAAGGTCGGCGCCATGCTGACCGAGCTGACGGACGAACAGGCCGCCTACATCGGCGTGGACAAAAACGGCCCGTACAAGCCTGACACTTACCGTTATTGATCGGCCTATTTTGCGTGCTGATCAACTTTTAGTAGAACGCGGCCTCGCCGCGTCCCGTTCACAAGCCGTGCGCCTGATTGCGGGCGGTTTGCGCTGGCAGGACGGCGACGTCTGGCGTACCGTTGCCAAAAACAAGGACGACATCCCGGAAGATGCGCCGCTGGAGCTGCTGAACGACGCCGAGGCACGCTACGTGTCGCGCGGTGGCCTGAAGCTGGAGGGCGCGTTGCGCACCACCGGGCTCGACGTCACCGGCAAACTCTGCCTCGACGTCGGCCAGTCCACCGGCGGCTTCACCGACTGCCTGCTGCAGCACGGTGCAGCGCGGGTGGTGGGTGTGGACGTGGGGCAGGGCCAGTTGCACCAGCGCATGCGCGAGGACGAGCGTGTGCTGTGTATCGAGCAGGTCAACGCCCGTGCGCTGGTTGCTACTGATTTGATAGCTGCTTGCGCAGAAGAGGCGGTCGCTGAAGGCCAATTTGACCTTGAATTTGCAGTGGTGGTGGCC
The DNA here is from genome assembly GCA_026314275.1 of Comamonadaceae bacterium AAW. Classification (GTDB taxonomy): domain Bacteria; phylum Pseudomonadota; class Gammaproteobacteria; order Burkholderiales; family Burkholderiaceae_C; genus JAGOEY01. Next base: position 832,682 of record CP111109.1, on the reverse strand, counting down.
GATTTGTCCTTCATCTCCCTCACGCTGGTGTTGCCCGCCGTGGTGCCGTTTCTGGCGGCCGACGGCGACTTGCTGGTGCTGGTCAAGCCACAGTTCGAACTGCAGCCCGGCCAGGTGGGCAAAGGCGGCATCGTGCGTGAAGAGGCGTTTTATGGCGTGGTCGAGCAGCGCCTGCGCGACTGCTGTGACGAGCTGGGCCTGAAAGTGCAAGCCTGGTTCGACAGCCCGGTTGAGGGTGGCGACGGCAACCGTGAATTCTTTTTGCACGCTAGAAAGGGCTGAAACCCATGTCCGCAAAATTTCCTGTGAGTGTGGAGTTTTTTCCGCCCAAGACGCCTGAAGGGGCGGTCAAGCTGCGCGCCGTGCGCCAGTCGCTGTACGCGCTCAAGCCCGAGTTCTGTTCGGTGACTTTTGGTGCGGGGGGCTCGACCCAAGAAGGCACCTTTGGCACGGTCAGCGAGATCCTGGCGGAGGGCGTCAGCGCCGCTTCGCACTTCTCGTGTATTGGTGCGACCCGCGACACCGTGCGTGGCCAGCTCGCCACGCTCAAGGCCATGGGCGTCAAACGCCTGGTGGCCTTGCGCGGCGACCTGCCCAGCGGGTATGGCGCGGGTGGTGAGTTCCAGTACGCGAGCGACCTGGTGGCCTTTATCCGCGCCGAGACCGGGCACGACTTCCATATTGAAGTGGCAGCCTACCCCGAGGTGCACCCGCAGGCCCGCAGCGCAGAGTCCGACCTGCAGGCCTATGCCGCCAAGGTACGCGCCGGGGCCGATGCCGCCATCACCCAGTATTTCTACAACGCCGACGCCTACTTCCGCTTCGTGGACGAGTCGCAGCGCCTGGGGCTGACCGTGCCTGTCGTGCCGGGCATCATGCCGATTGGCAGCTCGACCCAGCTGATGCGTTTCAGCGACGCCTGTGGCGCTGAAATCCCGCGCTGGATCCGCCTGCGGCTGCAGGGTTTTGGCGACGACTCTGCCTCCATCAAAGCCTTTGGACTGGACGTGGTGACCGACCTGTGTGCGCGCCTGCGTGCGGGGGGCGCGCCCGGCCTGCATTTCTACACCATGAACCAGAGCAGTGCGACGCTGGAGCTCTGCAAACGCCTGGGGATTTAGCGTGGAACACCCCCAGATCGCCTTCGGCGCTCTCCCCCTCAAGGGGGCAATGCCAGCGGTCTGGCGGAGCCAGTTCCACGGCATTTCTGGCTTGGGGCGCGCGCTGTTTCATGTTTCGGGGTGCGCGTCAGCGCATGAAAGTTAGTGCTGCGCCGGCTGCTGATGCAAGGTGTGTGGGTGCTGGTGGCGCTGGCCTGCCCACTGCCCGCAGCCACCCAGGGCCTGACTGCGCCGCCCCGCGTGGACAACCCGGTGCTGGACCAGATGGCCGCGGACGTGAACGCGGTGGGGCTGCAGGATGGGCTTCCCGCGTCGGACGAGCTGACCCAGATGACCGCACTCGATGCCCCTGTGGGGGAAGAAATTGGGCGCGGAGGCGCATCCTGGTACGGCATCCAGTTCCACAAACGCCGTACCGCCAGTGGCGAGCGTTTTGACATGGGCGCACTGACGGCGGCCCACCGGACACTGCCTTTTGGCACTTTGGTATGTGTGCGCAGCATGGTGAATGGCCGCCAGGTGCTGGTGCGTATCAACGACCGCGGGCCCTTTGCCAAAAACCGCATCATCGACCTGAGCCGCGCGGCCGCCGACGTGCTGGGCATGCTGGGGCTGGGCATTAAACAGGTGGTGCTGACCTTGCCGACGTCAAAGCCGGCCGCCTGCGCGCAGTAGGAGCCTGGTTCTCCCCGATCTGCACCCAGGCGGTGCATGGACGGGCACGGGTTTTGCTAATTTGGATCACCACTTTGTGTGGCATGCAGCGCCTTCTGGGCGCGTATCCAAGCACCAACTCACGGGACTCCCATGAATAAGAAATTGATTGCCCTTTGCGCCGCCATGTCCCTGGGCGGTTTTGCCCATGCCCAAAGCTCGGTTCAACTCGCCGGCCTGGTAGACGCCTACGCAGGCTCCATGCGTATGTCGGGCGACGCGGCCCGCAAGGCCACGGTGGGCAGTGGCGGTATGACCACCTCGTGGTTCGGCATGACTGGCTCCGAGGATCTGGGCGGCGGTCTGAAGGCCAACTTCGCACTCACCTCCTTCTTCCAGGCCGACACCGGTGTGCAAGGCCGCTTTACGGGCGACACCCTGTTCTCGCGCGACGCCAACGTCAGCCTGTCGGGCGGCTTTGGTGCGGTGATGCTGGGGCGCGGCATGGCCCCCAACTTCCTGCCATCCATCCTGTTCAACCCCTACGGTGACTCGTTCACCTTCTCGCCCCTGGTGTTACATGCCAACGTGCCGCTGTTCAACGGCACGGGCTGGAGCGCGACCACCCCGGCAGACACCGGCTGGAGCAACCAGATCAAGTACACCACCCCCAACATGGGTGGGCTGACCGTCAACCTGCAGTACCAGTTTGGCGAGCAGTCCTCCACACCGACCAGCAGCTCGGGCAAGAAAAACGTGGGTGTGAATGCCCTGTACTTCAGCGGCCCGCTGGCCCTGACCGGCTTCTACGAACGCGCCGAAGTCTCCAACCCCGTCGTGAACGCTCTGGCGTCCACCAAGGACGACTGGATGCTGGGTGGCTCTTACGACGCCGGTGTGGTGAAGGGTTTTGTGACCTACGGTGAAGCCGAAGTCAAAACCACCCGTGTGACAGGCAAAACCACCACCCTGGGTGCGTCCGTGCCCATGGGCGGCGGCAAGTTCCTGGCCGCCTGGGCCAACACCAAGGTGACGGGCGGCGCCAAGCGCGACACCGTGTCGCTGGGCTATGACTATTCGTTCTCCAAACGCACCGACGTCTACGCCATCGTCATGCACGACAAGATCACCACCTTCAGCAGCGGCACCAGCTACGGTGCGGGCATTCGCCATCGGTTTTGATTGAACACCCCCAGGCTGCGCGGACTGCGTTCCGCTTCCGCCTTCCCCCTTGCAGGGGGCAACACCAGTGGACTGGCGGAGCCAGATCCACGGTGTTTGCTGGAAGTTAGCTGCTGAGAATCGGGCTGTTTGGTGAGCGGTTCTTCGTCTTGGCTAACTTTCAATTAAAAAAAGCCGCCTTGTGTTGTGCACCGGGCGGCTTTTTTGCGTGGGTGGGGTCAGCCGGCTTCGACCGTGAATGTGGCGTTGCGGTCCTGGCCCAGCAAGGCTGCCAGTTGGGGTAATGCCACTTTCAGCGCCGGTTGCAGCGTGTAAGGCGGGTTGATCAGGAACATGCCGCTGGCGGGCAGGCCGGGGCGGACGGTTTCACCTTCGGCGTCCTTGGTCAGTTTGCTGGACTTGATGGTCAGGGTGGCGTGCAGGAAACTCTTGCCGGCTTTTTGGGCCATGGTTTTGAGTTTGCGCGGCAGGTCGTGCGCCTCGGGGCGGGGAATGATGGGGTACCAGACGGCGTAGGTGCCGGTGGCAAAACGCTTCAACCCGTCGGCCACCATGGCGGCGACGCGGAAATAGTCGTCCTTCATTTCATAACTTGGGTCACACAGCACCAATGCACGCCGCGCGGGCGGTGGGATGAATTTCTTCACACCCTCGAACCCGTCCGTGTTCAGCACCGCCACCTGGCGGCCCGCTTCCAGCTGGGCAATATTGGCATTCAGCGTACGGCCGTCGGTGGGGTGCAGCTCGAACAGCTTGAGTTTGTCGTGGGGGCGCAGCAGGTGCTGGGTGATGAAGGGGGAGCCGGGGTAGACCTTCAGCGACTTGCCGCCATTGAAGGTTTGCACCACGTCCAGGTAATCCTGCACCATGGGGGCCAGGCCATCGGCAAACAGGTCGGATGCGGCTTTTGCTCCACTTTTAGGAGCTGTCTGCGTAGGTGCAGCGGGCGCTAGGGCCTCTTTTTGCTTCAAAATAAGCTTCAAAATACCATCGGCAGCCTCCCCGCTGGTGGACGCATAGTCACCGTCCAGCCGGTACAGGCCGGCACCCGCATGGGTGTCGATCACGGTCAGGGCCGCGTCTTTCTCGGTGAGATGCTTGAGGGTGGCAATCAGCACCATGTGTTTGAGCACATCGGCGTGGTTGCCCGCGTGGAAGGCGTGGCGGTAACTGAACATGGGCCTATGGTAAGGGATGCAGGGCGGCGCGGGGGCAAGCTTGTGCTGCGGTATGGTTGCTGGCTATAATGGCGGGCTTCGCAGCGCTCCAGTGGCCCCGCGGCGAAGACGCTGGGGTGCAGGCTTTTGGCCGGTACCGAGGCAAATCCCACCTAAGAGATTCCCATCAGAGGAACGCCGACCGTGGAAAAGGGCCCGCCAAACCCTTCTTTTATTGAAGAAATCTCATGACCAAAACTTTCAGCGCCAAACCCGCTGACGTGGTGCACGAGTGGTTTGTGGTTGACGCGACCGACAAGGTCCTCGGACGAGTAGCCAGCGAAGTTGCTCTCCGTTTGCGCGGCAAACACAAGGCCATTTACACGCCTCACGTCGATACCGGTGACTTCATCGTCATCATCAACGCAGCCCAGCTCAAAGTCACCGGCGCCAAGCCGCTCGACAAGATCTATTACAGCCACTCTGGCTACCCAGGTGGCATCTCCGCGACCAACTTCCGCGACATGCAAGCCAAGCACCCAGGCCGCGCCCTGGAAAAGGCCGTCAAGGGCATGCTGCCCAAGGGCCCGCTCGGTTACGCGATGATCAAGAAACTCAAGGTGTACGGTGGTGCTGAGCATCCCCACACCGCCCAACAGCCCAAAGTGCTGGAACTGTAAGGAGCCTTGAGAATGATTGGTGATTGGAACAATGGCACCGGCCGTCGCAAATCCAGCGTCGCACGTGTGTTCATCAAAAAAGGTACCGGCAAGATCACGGTGAACGGCAAAGATATCGAAGCATATTTTGGCCGTGGAACCTCGATCATGATCGTGAAGCAACCCCTGGTGTTGACCAACCATGTCGAAACCTTCGACATCCAGATCAACGTGCACGGTGGTGGTGAGTCCGGCCAAGCAGGCGCGTCCCGCCACGGCATCACCCGCGCCCTGATCGACTACGAAGCGACGCTGAAGTCCGCACTGAGCCAAGCCGGCTTCGTGACGCGTGACGCGCGTGAAGTCGAACGTAAAAAGGTCGGTCTGCACTCTGCTCGCCGCCGCAAGCAGTTCAGCAAGCGCTGATATTGGTACACCCCCAGGCTGTGCGCACTGCGTGTCGCTGCTCCTTCCCCCTTGCAGGGGGCGATACCAGCAGCCCGGCAAAGCCGGTTCTGCGGTATCTCTGGAAAAGGGGGCTTGCCCAAAAAACCGCACAAGTTCACTTGGGCGGTTTTTTTACGCCTTAAATCCACACTTGTAATGGCGTCAAGCGGATGCATGTGTGAAGCAACCGGCCGATTGCAGTACAGTCTGGCCCAAACCCATTGTTGGAGTACGCCATGAGCGCCGTCGCAGAACTGATCCCCACTGAAATGCCCACCCCCATCGTCTTTACCGACAGCGCCGCCGCGAAAGTGGCCGACCTGATCGCCGAGGAAGGTAACCCCGACCTGAAGCTGCGCGTGTTTGTGCAGGGTGGCGGCTGCTCCGGGTTCCAGTACGGCTTCACGTTTGACGAGATCACGAACGAAGACGACACCACCATGACCAAGAACGGTGTCTCCCTGCTGATCGACGCCATGAGTTACCAGTACCTGCTGGGTGCCGAGATTGACTACAAGGAAGACCTGCAAGGCGCGCAGTTTGTCATCAAGAACCCCAACGCCAGCAGCACCTGCGGCTGTGGCTCCAGTTTTTCAGCCTGATCGCCCCAGCCAGGCCGCTGCGCACTGCAGCTGGTTCTGACAAGTGCCGCCGCAAGGCGGCTTTTTGCTTTTGACTGGGCTTTGTCTCTTTCACTGCCCCAGCATGTCCTCCACTGCCACTGAATCCCAGGCTCCGCCAGGCCACATCCTGCGGTGTCTGCTTGAAGGGGCAGCACACGCTCTATGGATAAGGCGGGAAGGCCGGCTTCTCAGTCGGCTGGATAAATAGCTCCCAGCACCCGGTCGCCGCGGGCACCGGTCACGCTGGCCAGGCTGCCCGCCTGGCGCTGCACAGTGCGCGCTGCCAGCCAGGCAAAGGCGCTGGCCTCGACCTGCAGCGGTGGCAGGCCGTGGTCTGTGGACGATTCCACCACCACCCCGGGCAGGTGGGCTTGCAGGCGCTGCACCAGGTGCTGGTTAAAAGCACCGCCGCCACAGACGATCAGCAGATTGCTCTCTTTTCCATAGCTGTTGACGCAGTCTGCACAAGCGCGGGCAGTGAATTCTGTCAATGTGGCTTGCACATCGGCAGGCTGCGCCGACGCAAACCCGTCGAGCCGGGCCTGCAGCCATGCAGGGTTGAACAGGTCACGCCCTGTGCTTTTGGGCGGGGCTTTGGCAAAAAACGGGTCGTCGAGCAGCACTTCCAGCAAGGCCGGGATCGTTGTGCCGCTGGCAGCCCAGGCCCCGTCCTTGTCAAAGGGCTGGCCGGTGTGCATTTGGCACCAGTGGTCCATCAGGGCATTGCCTGGCCCGCAGTCAAACCCCGTCACGGGCTGGCCGGGTGCCAGCACACTCACATTCGAGATGCCACCGATGTTGAGCACGGCCACGGTCTGGCCAGGGCGGCCAAAGACGGACTGGTGGAAGGCGGGCACCAGCGGGGCGCCCTGGCCACCGGCCGCCACGTCACGGCTGCGAAAGTCGGTCACCACGTCGATGCCCGTCAGTTCGGCAAGTAATGCCGGGTTGTTGAGCTGCAGGGTGTAACCCGTGCCATCAAATTCACCCGGGCGGTGGCGCACGGTTTGCCCGTGGGCTCCGATGGCACACACCGCGCTGGCGGGCAGGCCAGCGGCGGCCAACAGCTGGTGCACCACGGCCGCGTAGGTGTGCGCCAGTGCGTTGGCGGCCAGTGCGGCATGGTGCAGCTCGTTGTGGCCGGGGGTGTTGAGAGTCAGCAGGCTTGCTCTTAATTCAGGAGCTAGAGGCGCAGATGCCTCCTGCGCTAGGGCCATATTTGGTTGTGAAAAATCAACCAAAACACCGTCTACGCCGTCCAGCGATGTGCCAGACATGAGCCCGATGAAAAGTTCGGAAGATGCAGCAGTGGCCATGGCAGATACAAAAAAACCGGGCGAACCTCAATGGCGCCCGGTTCCCTGAAAAAAACTTCGGCCTCGCAACAAGTCCGAAGGGGTCGGTTGATTTACTGTGCGCTGGCCTGTTGCACCAAGCCCGCCGCCGACAGCTGTGTGCGCATGGCAGAGGCAAGTTGGTTAAATGCCGGGCGTGACGCGGTGGAAATGGGCGCGGCACCGGCCTGACCAGCGAGGTTTTCCGGATCCTGGTGGACACCGTTCACGCGGAATTCAAAGTGCAGATGGGGGCCGGTGGCCCAGCCGGTCGAGCCGACAGCGCCGATGTTCTGCCCCTGCGACACCCGTTGGCCGGGGTTCACATTGATCTTGCTCAGGTGGGCGTAGACGGTGACCTTGTTTGCGCCGTGGTCCACAAACACCACATTACCAAAGCCGTTTTGTACACCGGCAAATTCAACCGTGCCGTCGGCCACGGTGCGCACGGCTGTGCCCGTGGGTGCGGCAAAGTCGGTGCCCAGGTGGGCGCGCCAGCGTTGCAGGATGGGGTGCATCCGCATCGAGAAGCCGCTGCTTACCCGCGAAAACTCCACTGGCGACGACAGGAAGGCGCGGCCCATGCTGTTGCCGTTCAGGGCGTAATAACTGCCCTTGGTGCCGGGCTCCTGGAACCACACGGCCTCGTGGGTTTTGCCGCCGCTGGCGAATTCTGCGCTGAGCACCTTGCCGGTGCGCAGGGGTTCACCGTCGGCTTCCAGCGTTTCGTACACGACCGACAGGCGGTCGCCACGGCGCAGGGCGCGGCGGAAGTCGATGGTGTTCGAGAAGATTTCGGCCAGCTGGATGGCAACCGAATCAGGGATGTTGGCGTCGTCGGTGGCCGCAAAGAGTGTGGTGCGCACGGTGGCGCTGGCCAGGCGGCTGGACGAGGCCAGGGGCGCCAGTTCGATGCGGGACCGCAGGCCGGTGGCGGTTTTTTCAACCACCAGGCGCTGGAACAGGGGGGATTCGTCTTGTGACCAGCGCACCGTCAGCTTGAGCAGCTGGTTGGTGTTGGAGGTTTCGGCGTGTACTGTGCGCCCGGCGCGGGCAAACAGGCCTTGTTTGGCATTGGCGTCGGTGCGCAGGAAGGCCGCGGCGGTGGTGTCATCCACACCCAGGCGCTGCAACAGGCTGATGGCGGTGTCGCTGGAGCGGACAGTTTCGGTGCGGAACAGGCGGAAGCGGTGGGCGTCCAGCACATCATCGGGCAGGGCTGCCACCATGGGTTCGATGGCCTGTAACACCTCGCGCACGGGCATGTCCGATGGGTCGGGTGCGAACGAGGCCACCGCAAACGCACCACTGCCCGCTGCCAGCAGGCAGGTGCCGACAATGGCCGTCAGGCGCCGGGGGTGCTTCTGGACGAGCTGGGCAGCCTGGTGCGCCCACTTTTCGCCAACAACCATCAAGCGGTTTTTCAAATATCTGTCCCCGGAATAGGTGATTCAGGCCTTGGGTTCTGCGGTGTCTGGTGCCCGGCAGTGCTGCGGCCCGCATCGGCTGCTGGGCGGCTCTCCAAGGTGGCCCCTTAAAATCGGGCCGTGAAATAAGTCACAAAGTATAGCTTCCAGGGCGCGTTGAAGGTCAGAAAATCCATATGAATCAATCAGTTGTTACAACATTTCCGGTAACCGACGGTGTAAGACAAGCGCTCGAAATCACCTTGCGTGGGGTTGACGAATTGCTGCCGCAGCCGGACTGGGTGCAGAAACTGGCGCGTTCCGAAGCCACGGGTGTGCCATTACGTATCAAGCTGGGACTGGATCCGACCGCGCCCGACATCCACATCGGCCACACCGTCGTGCTGAACAAAATGCGCCAGCTGCAGGACCTGGGCCACACGGTGATCTTCCTGATTGGTGACTTCACCACGCTGATCGGTGACCCGTCAGGCCGCAACACCACGCGCCCGCCGCTCACGCCCGCGCAGATCAAGTCCAACGCCGAAACCTACTACACCCAGGCCGCCAAGGTGCTGGACCCGGCGCGCACCGAGATCCGTTACAACAGCGAGTGGTGCGAGCCGCTGGGTGCTGTGGGCATGATCCAGCTGGCGGCCAAGTACACCGTGGCGCGCATGATGGAGCGCAACGACTTCCACCAGCGCTTCACCGATGGCAGCTCGATCAGCCTGCATGAATTTTTGTACCCGCTGCTGCAGGGTTACGACTCGGTGGCTCTGAAAAGTGACCTGGAGCTGGGCGGCACGGACCAGAAGTTCAACCTGCTGATGGGCCGCCACCTGCAGCAGGAATATGGCCAGGAACCCCAGTGCATTCTGACCATGCCGCTGCTGGTGGGGCTTGATGGTGTGGACAAGATGTCCAAGTCGAAGAACAACTACATCGGCATCACCGAAGACGCCAACACCATGTTCGCCAAGGTGCTGTCCATCAGCGATACGCTGATGTGGGACTGGTACACGCTGCTGTCGTTCAAGTCGCTGGCCGACATTGCTGCGCTCAAGGCCGAAGTGGCCGCTGGCCGCAACCCCAAAGACGCCAAAGTGGCGCTGGCCAAAGAGATCACTGCCCGTTTCCACAGCGCCGCCGCGGCCGATGCCGCCGAGCAGGACTTCATGAACCGCAGCAAGGGGGGTGTGCCGGACGACATCACCGAGCTGAACTTGCCATTGCCCGACGGTGCGCCCGTGGGTATAGCCGCGCTGCTCAAGCTGGCGGGGCTGGCTGCATCCACCGGGGAAGGCAACCGCCTGATCGACGGTGGCGGTGTACGCGTGGACTCCGGCGTGGTCAGCGACAAGGGGTTGAAGCTGGGCGCTGGGGTGTATGTCGTTCAGGTGGGAAAGCGCAAATTCGCCCGGGTAACACTGGCCTAATCGAGGTTGTCGTTCAGATCCGGGTCGGGCACCTCACCCACCGTGTGCCGGGTGGCGGCTGCCTCCAGCCGCAGCCACTCTGAAAACGCCTTGACCTCGGGCCGCACCGCGCTGCGCTGGCCGACCAGCAGCCAGTAGGCCAGCGGTGAATCGAGCCGGTGGCGCGGCAGCACTTCCACCAGGTCGCCGCTGGCCAAGCTGTCGGCCACCAGCGGCATACGTGCCAGTGCGATGCCCTGGCCGGTCAGGGCGGCCTGCACGATCTGGTGGGCATAGTTGAAGTGCAGCCAGCGTTTGGGCTCCAGCTTCTTCAGGCCCTGCTGGTCGAACCAGCGCCGCCAGGTCAGCCATTCCATGTGCTGGGTGCGGTGGGCGTCACCGGCTTCGATCAGCGTGAAATTCGCCACGTCCGCCACCCGGTCCAGCCGTGCGCCGCTTTTCAGCAGCCAGGGGCTGGCCACTACGGTCAGCTGTTCGCCAAACAGGCGTTCGGCGCCCCGGGTGACCGACGCGGGCATGGCGTAACGCAGGGCCAGGTCCACGTCGGCGGTGTCCAGGTCTACGGAGTTGTCGGTGGCGTCGATACGGATGTCAATGTCGGGGTGGTTGTGCTGGAAGGCCTCCAGCCGCGGGATCAGCCACATCGACGCAAACGAGGCCCAGGTGGTGATGGCCACACTCTTGCGCCCGGAGGTCTGGCGGATCAGCCGCACTGTGCTGTCGATACGCTCCAGCCCGGGCACCACCGTGCGCAGCAACTGCGCGCCGGCGCTGGTCAGCTCCACCGCCCGGGTGTGGCGCAGAAAAAGGGGCACCCCCACCTCGTCCTCCAGCCCCTGGATCTGGCGGCTGATAGCGGATTGGGTCAGCGACAGCTCGTCGGCTGCAGCGCGGAAATTCAGGTGGCGGGCCACGGCCTCGAAGGTGCGCAACTGCCCAACAGAGATAGGCCGGGTGCGCAGATGGGTCTGGGGTTGCTGCATGGGTGCTGGAAAAGCGATTGATGCGGTTTCGGAATGAATAGCGTAGCGCGATTTCATTGGACTGCCAAGCGGCTGCCGACGATCATTCACTTCCAAACAGCCCCCACCGGAGAACACCATGGCCTCGCAATTCGCCCATTCAGCGCAACAATCCATCGCACTGGCCCCTGCCGCACCGGCAAGCATTGGCGACTGGACGCTGGCGGCGTCGCGTGCCATGGCGATGTGTCCCCGCAAGCCCTCCACACTGCATGTCACCCAGGGCCAGGCCTGGGTCACGCTGACGGGGCCCCACGCGGGCCACGGCAACGAGCGTGGCGACGTGTTCCTGCAGGCGGGGCAGACGCTGCACATCCCCGCCGGCCAGCGCGTGGTGCTGGAGTCGCTCGGCAAGCCCGGCAGTGCGCCGGTGCGCTTTGACTGGTTGCCTGCTGCGGCCGCCCCCACGGGCAGCGTGCAGTACCAGCAGTCTGTGGCGCAGCCCCTGTCCGATCTGGTGCAGTCGCTGCACAGCGCCGCTGGGGCGGCCGGTCGGCTCGTGGCGGGTGTGGGGCGTTTTGCTCTGTATTCGATAGCGCCTCGCGCCCGTGTGTAGAGCGCTGCAGGCATTTTTTGCTTGAAACACGGCGTGTTGGCTGGATAATCCGGCCATGCACGCAGCTTCCACTCCCCCCGCCGATCTGTCCGTCCTGCCCTCTGTTGTGGTGATGGGGGTGGCCGGGTGTGGCAAATCTGCCGTGGGGCGGCGTATGGCGGCGGCGCTGCAACTGCCCATGGTGGAGGGGGATGACTTTCACCCGCCCGCCAACGTGGCGCGGATGCGCGAGGGTATTGCTCTGACCGATGCCGACCGCGTGGGTTGGCTCGCGCAGCTGGCGGATGTGTTGCAACAGCAACCGGCAGGTGCCGTGCTGAGCTGCTCGGCGCTCAAACGTGCCTACCGCGACAGCTTGCGTGATGCGGTGCCCGGACTGCGTTTTGTGTACCTGCACATCACACCCGAGGAATCGTTACGCCGGGTGGCCGAACGGCCCGGGCATTTCTACCCGCCGAGCCTGGTCACCAGCCAGTTCGAGGCGCTGCAAGACCCGTCAGGTGAACCGGGTGTGCTGACGCTGGACGGCACCGCGCCGCTGGACCAGGTGGCCGCCCGTGCTGCGGCGTGGATCCAGGAGCTGCAAACGGCTACAGATCCACGGCCGACAGCATCGCCGTGAATGCCTCGATGGCGGCCTGCCCGTCCAGTTGCTCCAGCACAGCCAGCGTGTCTTCGCCGTCCACCGAGGCGTAACCCAGGTCAAACTGCTTGAAACGGCGTACCGCCAGCGGCCCGTGGTGGACCACGTTCACGTCGGTGTGGCGCGGGTCCAGGCGGATACGCTCCAGCAGCGACAGCACCTGCTTTTGTGTGCCTTCCAGTTGCTGGCAAAAACGCTGCCCGTCAAAAATCAGCAAGCCGGTGATACCGCGTTGCTGGTTGGAAATCCGTGCCTTTGCGGCGATCCCGGCGACCACGCTGACGGGGGCGTCGGGCGCGATGGTGCTGACATAGAGGACTTCGTAAAGGCTGGAAGATGTGTACATACTGGGCACAATGTAGGAGCGTCTGTTACTTGTCGCAATGTGAAAAGACATAGCCCACACGGCATCCACCAGCCCACCATTTTTGCCATGCCCCACCCGATGACCGCCGCCCGTGCGCCTGCAGCGGCACAGTGCACCCACACCTGCCAGAACTGCCGCTTGCGCACGCTGGAGGCCTTCACCCCGGTCACGCCCGAGGAGCTGGCATTCATCCAGAAGTTTCGCAACGGTACCGCCTGTGTCGCGGCGGGTGGCGCCATCATCCATGAGCAAAAACCCAACGGAAAACTGTTCACGCTGTATGCAGGCTGGGCGTTTCGCTACAAAACCCTGCAGGACGGCCGCCGCCAGATCCTGAACTTCATGCTGCCCGGTGACCTGGTGGGCCTGCAGCAGCAGTTTGCCGACGGGGCCATGCACGGCGTCGAGGCCATCACCGACGTGGAGCTGTGTGTGTTCCCGCGCGACGGCCTGTGGGACCTGTACCGCGAGCACCCGTCCCTGGGTTACGACATCACCTGGCTCGCCGCACGCGGCGAGGGCATGGTGGACGACAACCTCGTCACCACCGGGCGGCGCAACGCGGCCGAACGGGTGGCCATGCTGTTGATGCACCTGTACCGGCGCATGGAGCGGCTGGGCCTGGCGGGCACAGGGTGGATCGAATTCCCCATCAACCAGCAGCACATTGCCGACGCGCTGGGCCTGTCGCTGGTGCACACCAACAAAACCCTGCGCCGGCTGCAGCAGCTGGGCCTGCACGACATCGTGGACGGCCGTCTGCGGCTGCTCAACCCCAAGGCACTGGTGCGGCTGGCCGACTACTACGACGCGCCGCTGCGCAAGGCACCGCTGTTGTAGGCCTCTCAACTGAGCGGGCTGCCCAGCGCCCGGAAGTCCTGCTCGTAGCGGCCCAGTGTGTCCACCGCTTCGCGGCGCTGCGCCGGGGTGGTGCTGTTGTGCAGGGCGGCAAAGGTGGCGCAGGCTTCTTGCTCCAGTTTCTCCCTATAGGCGCGGAAGGCTGGGTCGGGTGACTGCACCGTGCGCTGCCACAGCGCGTGGACGGCGGCCTGCACCGCGGCGGCGGGTGCCTGCTGCGCCACCAGCGGGTGCAGGGTGTGCAGGATGTCCTGCTGGCGGCGCAGCCGCTCGGCGTAGGTCTGGCGGGCATTAAAGCTGGACACATCCACCCGCTGGTGGATGACGGCCAACTGGGCCGCGTCCAGCCGCCCGTACAACTTCTCGGCCCGTTCCACCGCTTTTTTGTTGCGCTCGGCGCGGGACTTTTGCGGCGTGGCGTCGATGAAATCTGCGCGGAACTCCGCGTCCCTTTTGGTGAACCGGCGCTCCATGTGGGCCAGCTGTGAGGGGCTCAACTGCCCCACCAGTGCCACCACCGCAGGCTCGGCCTGGGCGGGGATAGCCAGCAGCTGGCGGCGCACATCGGCATACACCGTGCAGGCCTGTTGTGCGTCGATGTCACCCGGCATCTGGGCGCGCAGCTTTTGTAATGTGTGGATGGTGCCCGGCAGCTGGGTCTGGCGGTGCCAGGTGTGCAGATTGTCGAGTGCGTCCTTCACCTGCGGCCGCTGCGATGGGCTGAAGTCCACATAGGCGTCCAGGTACCAGTAGGCCAGGTCAGGGGCCTGGTTGTAGGCCAGTTTCATGGCGCTGCAGGCCTGCAGCAGCAGGGCCACGGCCAGTGTGGCCAGCAAGCCGATAATCCGGGGGCTTCCGGCCCGCTGCCGGGCCCGTTTGAACCACCCACCACCCTCCAGAGGAAATTTCATGGCAACCCCAGTTGATGTCGTCATCATGGCCGCAGGCAAAGGCACGCGGATGAAAAGTACACGACCCAAAGTGTTGCACCGTTTGGGCGGCCGCGCCCTGTTGGCCCATGTCATCACCTGCGCCGCACGGTTATCGGCCCGGCAAGCGGTGGTCATCACAGGCCATGGTGCTATCGAAGTAGAAGCAGCTTGCGCAGATCTGGCGGGCGCTGGAGGCTATTTTTACTCTCAAATGGCTACGGCACAGCCCCTTCCAGCAGACGCCGTGGAACCGGCTTCGCCGGGCCACCAGCGTCGCCCCCTGCAAGGGGGGGGGAGTAGCGACACGCAGTGCGCGAAGCCTGGGGGTGAGCTCAAGTTTGCACGCCAGGAGCCGCAACTCGGTACGGGCCACGCGGTGCAGCAGGCAGTGCCGCTGCTGGCCGACGACGGCGTCACGCTGGTGCTGTCCGGCGACGTGCCGCTGACCCAGGCCGACACCCTGGCCGCGCTGCTGGCCGCATGCGGCGGAGAGCGTCTGGCGCTGCTCACGCTGGAGCTGCCCGACCCCACGGGCTACGGCCGCATCGAGCGTGCCGCTGACGGCAATGTGCGCGCCATCGTTGAACACAAAGACGCCACCGACGCCCAGCGCAGCATCCGCGAAATCTACAGCGGCATCATGGCCGTGCCCACGCGCCTGCTGCGCGGGTGGCTGGCGCGGCTGGACAACAAGAATGCACAAAACGAGTTCTACCTGACCGACATCGTTAAATTTGCGGTGGCCGACGGTGTGGCCGTGGCCGCGCACAAGATCACCGACGCGCCCCAGGTGGCGGGTGTGAACAGCCCCGCCCAGCTGGCCGAGCTGGAGCGTGTGTACCAGCGCCGCCAGGCCGATGCACTGATGGAGCAGGGCACACGCCTGGCCGACCCGGCACGCTTCGATGTGCGTGGCACGCTGACCTGCGCGCAGGACGTGGAGATCGACGTCAACTGCATCTTTGAAGGCCAGGTCAGCCTGGGCGCAGGTGTGCGGATTGGCGCGAACTGCGTCATTGCCAACGCCACCATCGCCGCGGGTGCTGTCATCCACCCCTTCACCCATATCGACGGCGAAAAACTCGGTGTGGCCGTGGGGGAGGGCGCACTCATCGGCCCGTTCGCCCGCCTGCGCCCTGGCGCGCAGCTGGGGGCCGAGGTGCACATCGGCAACTTCGTCGAGGTAAAAAATTCCACCCTGGCCAAAGGTGCCAAAGCCAACCACCTGGCCTACCTGGGTGACGCCACCGTGGGTGAGCGCGTCAACTACGGCGCAGGCAGCATCACCGCCAACTACGACGGTGCCAACAAACACCGCACCGTCATCGAAGCCGACGTCCATGTGGGCAGCAACTGCGTGCTGGTGGCCCCGGTCACCATTGGTGCGGGTGGCACGGTGGGCGGCGGCTCCACCATCACCAAAAACACCGCACCCGGCGCACTCAGCGTGGCACGGGGCAAACAGGTCAGCATCGCCAATTGGAGCCGCCCGGCCAAACTGCCCAAGGGCTGAAGTCGTGGCACTATCGCGCCCATCCACCGGCTGACCGGTGGGCCATAAAAAAGCGAGGGAAACACTATGGTGTTATGGGGCGTGGTGTGGGGTGCAATTCTGGGTTTGCTGTGGCCGGGCTGGGATGAAGCGGGCGCTGTGGTGGGGGCGGTGCTGGGGGCCATTGCGGGGCTGACGCTGCGCAAAGCCGTACGCAGCGAAGTGGCTGCGGCCAGCCGGGCTGCTGCGCTGGTGCCGCAGGCCCCCGTGCGGCGGCCACTGCGCCCCGGCCGCACCCTGATTTCGCGCCCACTGAGCAGCTGGACCGTGGGGTGGATCTGGACCTGGGCGTGGCGGATGTGCCCGCACACGCAAGTATTCCCGCCAGCCCTGCGCAGCGCACACCGGATGTGGCTGTGGCCTCTGCACCCGTGCGACCTCCGGCAGCGCCAGCCGCCCCCCGCCCACCGTCCATTGCCGCGCAGGCCGTGGGCGCCGCCCGCGACTGGCTGCTGGGCGGCAACACCATCGTGCGGGTGGGCTTGGTGATTCTGTTTATCGGCCTCTCGTTCCTGGCGCGTTATGCGGTGGTGGCGGGCCTGTTCCCGGTGGAGCTGCGGCTTGCCGCCATTGGCGCGGCAGGTATTGCGCTGCTGGCCGTGGGTTTTCGCAAACGACTGGCCAAACCCGGTTTCGCGCTGGCGCTGCAGGGGGGTGGTGTGGCGGTGATGTACCTCACCGTGTTTGCCGCGTTCCGCCTGTACGGCCTGGTGCCGCCGCTGCTGGCTTTTGTGCTGATGATGGTGGTGTGTGCACTCAGTTGTGCGCTGGCGCTACTGCAAAACTCCAAGGCACTCGCCGTGGCGGCGTTTGCGGGTGGTTTTGCAGTGCCGGTGCTGCTGTCCACCGGGCAGGGCAGCCATGTGGGGCTGTTCAGCTACTACCTGGTGCTGAACCTCGCCATCCTGTTCATCGCTTTCAAGCGCTCCTGGCGCGTGCTGAACCTGCTGGGTTTTGTGGCCACCTTTGGTGTGGCCACCACCTGGGGCGTGCTCCAGTACCACAGTGGCCAGTTTGCCAGCAC
Source organism: Comamonadaceae bacterium AAW (assembly GCA_026314275.1). GTDB lineage: Bacteria > Pseudomonadota > Gammaproteobacteria > Burkholderiales > Burkholderiaceae_C > JAGOEY01. The sequence continues at coordinate 815,706 of CP111109.1, read as the reverse complement.
CCAGCCCTTCCTTATCGCCTTTGTGCTGGTCTATGTGGCGGCGGCCATCCTCTATGCCCGCAACACACCGACGAAGCTGGGCAATGCGGTGGATTCCACCCTGGTGTTCGGCACCCCGCTGGTGGCTTTTGGCCTGCAGGTGGGGCTGGTGCAGCACCTGCCGTTGGGCAGTGCTTTCTCGGCGCTGGCTTTGGGTGCGCTCTACCTGCTGCTGGCGCTGGGGCTGTCGCGCCGGGGCCAGCCCGCTTACCGGCTGCTGGTCGAATGTTTCACCGCCGTGGGTGTGGGTTTTGCCACACTGGCCGTGCCCCTGGCGCTGGACGCGCAGTGGACGTCCGCCGTCTGGGCGCTTGAAGGTGCGGGCGCGTTCTGGGTGGGCATGCGCCAGGCCCGCTGGATGCCGCGCCTGTTTGGCCTGCTGCTGCAGTCCGCCGCCATGCTGAGCTTCTCGACCATGGCAGCCAGCGACGTGTGGGCACTGGCGCTGCTGAACCCGCGTTTTATGGGCGCACTGCTGATTGCATTGCCCGCTCTGCTGCTGGCCTGGTGGCTGCGCAAGCCACTGCCCCACAGCGGATCGCGCTGGGCGCAGCTGTATACCAACGTGGAACGCGAGCTGTCGAGCCCGCTCTACCTCTACGGTTTTGTGTTCTGGTGCCTGGCCTGGCTGCTGGAGGTGACACGTGCCACACCCGCGCTCGAATCCGGCGCGTTGCCGGTGCCGGTGTTTGGCCAGAGCACCGCCCAGCTGCTGGCCATGCTGGTGCTGGTGCTGTCGGCGGGCCTGTCCTTCCTGCTGGGGCGGCGGCTGCAGTGGCCGGTGGCCGGCTGGCCCGCGCGTGCCACCTTGGTGGTGATGGGTTTCACCGCCTTCGGGCAGGTGGGCATGGGCCACCATGTGCTGGACTTCCCGGCCTGGATCATCTGGCCGGTGGTGCTGGTGCTGCACTACTGGATGCTGCGGCACAGTGACAAACAGGACACCGCCATACCCGTCGGTTTGGCCCGCGCGCTGCATGTTGGCAGCGTCTGGCTGCTGACCGTGCTGGTCGCCGACATGTTGTGGTTCTGGATCGACCAGGGCGCGCTCTGGCACAGCGCGTGGGCCGGTGTGGTGCTGCTGGTCAGCGCCATTGCGGTGTTGTTGCTGCTGGCCGTGTGGGCCGGGCGCGCCAACCAGCAGTCGGCGCTGACTGCGTTTGCCTGGCCGCGTAATCCGCATGCCCAGGCCTATTACTGGTACGCCGCGCTGCCGCTGGCCGCGCTGGTGTTTGTGGGCGCGCTGGTGGGCGCAGTGTGGTCGTCGGGCAAGACCGACCCGCTGCCCTACATCCCGCTGCTCAACCCGACCGATCTGACGCTGGCGTTGGCCGTGGCCGGGCTGGTGTTCTGGCGGCGTGTGGTGGTGGCGGCCCACCCGGCACCGGTGGGCGCGGGCTGGGTGCGCAGCACCGCGTCGCTGGTGCCCGTGGCCGTGCTGGCGTTTGTGGCCATCAACACCGTGTGGCTGCGTATTGCGCACCATTTCTTCCATGTGCCGTGGGACGGCGACGCCCTGTTCAACAGCTTTGTGGTGCAGACCGGTTACGCCATTTTGTGGACCCTGATGGCCATCAGCCTCATGGTGCTGGCACACCGCCGTGTGCAACGCGCGCTGTGGCTGGTGGGCGCGGGCCTGCTGGGGCTGGTGGTGGTCAAACTGCTGCTGGTGGATTTGTCCAACGTGGGTGGTGTGGAGCGCATCATCACCTTCATCGTGGTGGGTGTGCTGATGCTGGTGGTGGGCTACTTTGCGCCGCTGCCGCCCAAACCTGCCACGGCCAACACACTGAAAGACGCCACGCCATGACCACGATCCACCCCTTGCTGCGCAGCGCAGGTTTGGCCTGTGTGGGTCTGGCGTTTGCCGGTGGCCTGTGGGCCGCGGACGCCAACAGCCCGCAGTCGTACGCGCAGCGCCTGCCGCTGGCCACCGTGCCCGGCGCGGCACTGCAGCGTGTGGTGTTGCCCGCGCAGGTGCTGGCCGCTTTGCAAACGGCGGACTACCGCGACATCCGTATCTTCAACGCCCAGGGCCAGCCGGTGCCCATGGCGCTGGCGGCGGGGGGCTCGGCCACGGTTTTGGCTGCGACCGAAAAACAGATCACGCTGCCCGCCTACCCGATCCTCGGCGGGGCGGGTGCGTCTGCGGGCACGCTCGCGCAGGAAGGCCTGTCGCTGCGGATTGAAGAGCAGCAGGGGCGGCGTGTGGTGCAGATCAACACCAGCGCAGGCACACCCGCAGCCCCACCAGGCCAGCAGGTGTTCGGCGCTTTGTTCGACACCCGCACGCTGGCTGCGCCCGCAGTGTCGCTTGCATTGGATGTAGACCTGCCCGCCGCACAACCGGTGAGCTTCCAGGTGGCCACCAGCCGCGACCTAACGCACTGGAGCCCGCTGGCCAGCACCGTGCTGTACCGTGTTCCAGCGCAAGACGGTGCTGCGGGGGCTGCCCAGTTGGGCTCCAGCACCATCCACCTGACCGGTGCCGACCTGAAAGACCAGTACCTGCGTGTCACCTGGGCCCCCACCCAGGGCGGGGTGGAACTGGGTTCAAACGTCGCATTGCGGGGCGCCACCGTGACCACTTCACGCAGTGCCGCAGCTGCTGCACGTCCCACCGTGCAAGTGAATTTGCCCGCACAAAACAAACCCCACGAGCTGGGGTTTTCACTGCCCTTTGCCACACCTGTAGCGGCTATCGGCATCACCCCGCAAGGCAGCAACGTGCTGGTGCCCGTGCGGGTGCTGGGCCGCAACACCAGTCAACAGCCGTGGACACCGCTGGCCCAGGCCGTGGTGTACAGCCTGCAGACGGCAGGGGTGGACCAGCGCAGTGCCGCCATCACGCTGCCCGCCCACCGGGGCACCAGCTGGCGCGACATCCGTATCGAGGTCGACGCCAAAACCCCAGGGTTCACCGTTCCGCCTGCCGTGTCGGTGGAGTTTGATCCGGTGCAACTGGTGTTTGTGGCCAGTGGTGACGCGCCGTTCACGCTCGCGGCGGGCCTCCCCGCCACGGACGCCCAAGCTGCGGCGAGTGCGTACCTGCCTTTGCAGAGCCTGGTGCCCGGTTACCAGCCCGCGCAGGAAAACACTTTGCCGCTGGCCCGCACAGAGGTTGCTGCCGCAGGCGCAGCGAATGTTCCAGCCAGCGTGCAGGCACCTGACTTGAGCAATAAAACTTCGACCAAAACCATGGTGCTGTGGGGTGTGCTGTTGGCCGGTGTGCTGGCTTTGGGCCTGATGGCGTGGGCGCTGGCGCGGCAGACGCGGAAAGTGGGCGAGCCGGACGCGTGAGGGTGTAGTTGTGGTGTGCTATTAATTGGATAGCTGTCTGCGCCCGTTCAATATGCGCTAGAGGCGGTTTTGGTGTGAAATTTTGCTAAAAAGGCCCACCCGCCAGCCGCGCCGCCAGACTCTCCAGCTCCGCCGCGGCCAGCTGCGCCACCTGCTGTGACCACCCATCCTGCTGCTGCCCGGGTCGCCCCAGAATCGCCAAGCGGCTTTTGTCGCGTGACGCTCCCAGCGGGCGGAACACCACACCTGCAGCGGGCAGGGTGGAGAACGACGCGGGCACGATCGCTACGCCCAGCCCACACGCCACCAGCGCCAGCACGTTGACGAACTGCCCCGCCTCGTGGCGGATGTCGGGGGTGAAGCCCGCCTCCTGGCACAGCGCGGCGGTGCGGTCGAAGTAGTCGGCCACCTGGTAACGCGCAAAAGTCACAAACTGCTCATGCGCCGCCAGCTTCAGCGCAACCGGTGCGCGGCTGTGGGCCAGCGGGTTGTCGGTGGGCAGCGCCAGGCAGTACGGGTCGTCAATCGACGCCACGGTTTCCACCGGCATACCACTCGCGCCGGGGCGGGCAAAACCCAGGTCGATCTCGTCGTTGCGCAGCGCCAGCTGCTGTTGTGATGTGATCATCTCGCGCGACTCGATACGCACCACCAGCCCGGCCTCGTGCACCCGCCGCAAAAAGCCGGGCAGCACCGAGTGGATGGTGGACGGCACCAGCCCCAGGCGCAGCGTGGCGCGCTGGCCGGACTGGCGCTCCCGCGCCCGCACAGCGGCCTGCTGCGCACGCGCCAGGATGGCCCGGGCATCTTCCAGAAATGACTCACCCGCCTCGGTCAGCCGCACCCCCCGCGGCAGGCGCACCAGCAGCGGCACACCCACTTCTTCTTCCAACTGCTTGAGCTGGGCGGACAACGGCGGCTGGGCGATGAACAGCTTCTCCGCCGCGCGGGTGATGCTGCCCAGCTCGGCTGCAGTGACGAAGTAACGCAGGTGTCGCAGTTCCATAAAGTCTCCAGAGGTGCTGCCATATTTTATGAATATGTTTTTGATATGAAATGAGTCTTTTACGTATGTTTTGAGGCGCGTGACACTCCCGCCATTCCTCCACAAAGCCCCACCACGCCATGTACTCCCTGCGCAAAATCCAGCCTGGCAAAGGCCTGAGCCTGACCGAAACCACCGCGCCCACGGCCCCCGGCCCGGGTGAGGTGCTGCTGCGCGTCAGCTCGGCAGGTGTGTGTGGCACCGATCTGCACATCGACGAGTGGACGTCCAGCTACCACTTCCTTACCGCCGCGCTGCCGGTCACGGTGGGCCATGAGTTCAGCGGCGAGGTGGCGACGCTGGGGGAGGGTGTTGAAGGCCTGGCCCCCGGGCAACTGGTGGCCGTGCGCCCGTCGGTCACCTGTGGTGTTTGTGCCGCGTGTGCGGCGGGTAACCCGGACGGCTGTGTGACGCGGCGCGGCATTGGTGTGACCCGCGACGGCGCGTTTGCGCCCTGGGTGCTGGTGCCCGCGCGCAACTGCGTGCCGATTCCTGCCGGTGTCAGCGCCGAAGTGGCCGCCACGGCCGAGCCTTTGACCGTGAGCCACGAGGCCGTGCGGATGGGTGGTGTGGCCCCGGGCGACCGTGTGCTGGTACTCGGCCCCGGCAACATTGGCCAGGGCATCGCGCTGTTTGCACGCGCTGCCGGTGCGCGCCAGGTGGTGGTGGCCGGTCACGGCGACGCCGCGCGCCTGCAGGTGCTGCGCCAGATGGGGTTTGACGAGCTGGTGGACTTTGCGGAAACGGGGGGTATGGAACAAGGCCTCGCGCCTTACCTGGCCGAGGGCCTGTTCGACGTGGTGATCGAAGCCACCGGTGCCGCAGCGGTCATCAACCCGGCATTGGCCGCGCTCAAGCCCCACGGCGTGCTGGTGGTGACCGGTATCCACGCCGCGCCCGTGCCGATTGACCTGACCGCCATGGTGCGCAAACACCAGCAGATCCGTGCCTCGTACCGCGCGCCCGAACACAACTGGCCTGTGGTGGTGGAGTTCATGCGCACCCACCAGGCAACCCTGCGCCACATGATCACCCACCGTGTGCCGCTGGCGGATGCGTATGCGGGCTTCACGCTGGCGCGCAACAAAAGTGCGACCAAGGTGATGGTGTTGCCTGGTGCTGTTAATACGGCGGTGGCCGCATGACGCGCCCGCCCGGCGCCTTCCTGGCGCTGTGGAACAGCATCAGCAGCCCCGCGCTGCAGCCCGAATACGAAACCTGGCACACCATGGAGCATGTGCCCGAGCGGGTGGGCCTGCCGGGTTTCATCGAGGCCCGCCGGTACCGCAGTTGGGAGCCCACTGCGAACGGCACACCGCTGTACTTCACCTGTTATTGGCTCGACAGCCTGGACGCGCTGGACTCCGCGCCTTACCGCGATGTGTTCACATACCCCACACCCTGGTCTGCGCGTATGCGCACAGGGTTGACGGACTTCTTTCGTCTGCCCTGCCGACTGGGCGGTGTTGTCGGCCCGTCCAGCGCCAGCCAGCTGTGTACGCTGCATCTGCACGGCGACGCGGCAATGATGGCAACTGCACTTGGTGCAGCGCTGAACGACTTGGTCGCGCGCGCCGCCGTGGTCAGTGCGCAGTGGGGCTGGGTCTCTGCGTCGGGTGACTTTCCCATCGCCAACCGCGCCACCCTTGATACATCCACAGAACAAGGCAGCGAAGCCGTGGTGCTGCTGCAAGGTCTGGACCGCAGCACACTCAGTACCAGCGCAACGCAACTGGCGGCCACCTTGGCCCCGGCGGCTGTGCCAGTGTCCCCCACCGCATTTTTTGAACTGCTGAGCCAGGTGCGCCAAGACGCACTGGCCTCAGTCACCACTCCAACGGCTGCGGAGGCGCAGCCGCTACAGTCACCCCCGACGTATACCCGGCAGCCCGCAAAGACGGCTCTTTTTTCTTCATTCACACCAGGAGACACCCCATGACAACAATCCCCCCAACCGCAGGCAAGCGCCACTTCATCGTGCGCACGGCTGTGATGGCCACCGGCCTGGCGCTGTGCGCAGCCGGTGTCTCTGCCCAGACGGCGGCGTGGCCCACCAAGGCCCTGCGTATCGTCGTGGGTTACCCCGCAGGATCGTCGCCCGACATCCAGGCACGCCTGCTGACCGAGCCGCTGTCCAAAGCCCTGGGCCAGGCCGTGATTGTGGAAAACCGCCCCGGTGCCAGCGGCAACATTGGTGCCGACGTGGTGGCCAAGTCGGACGACGGCCACACCATTGGCGTGATTGGCAACGGCGCGCTGACCAGCTCGAAGTTCCTGTACGCGAAGCTGCCCTACGACCCGATCAAAGACTTTGCGCCCATCGCCCTGGTTGGCAGCGCCCCGCTGGTGTGGGCTGCGCCCAAACCCGCCACACCTTTGAATGCTGCGGCCTTCATCAAGTCCGCGCAGGCGGCGGGTGACAAGCTGGCCTATGGCTCGGTGGGCGCAGGCTCCGGCGGGCACCTGGGCATGGAGCTGCTGAAGGAAAGCCTGAAGTTCGACGCCCTGCACGTGCCGTTTGCGGGCGGCCCTGCCATCCTGAACGCCATGCTCGGCGGCCAGATCCAGATGACACTGCTGCCCAACTCCACCGTCGCCCCGATGGTGCAGGCAGGCAAGCTGCAGGCGATTGCTGTCACGTCTGCAGCCCGCAGCCCGCTGGCGCCCGACCTGCCATCCATGGACGAGCTGGGTGCCAAAGGCATCAACATCGAAGTGTGGAACGCAGTGATGGCCCCCGCCAAAATGCCCGCCGCCCACCAGGCCCGGCTGAACACCGAGCTGGCCAAGATCCTGCACACACCCGACATCCAGCAAAAGCTGTTTGCCCAGGGCTGGAAGGTGGAAGACACCTCCCAGGCCGCGCTGGCCCAGCGCATCCAGGCGGACACCACGCTGTACGGCGCGCTGATCGCCAAGAAAGGCATCAAGCTCGAATAAGCGGATTGCTATTGAGTTGATAGCTGTTAGCGCCCGGTGGACGTGCGCTACAGCCTGTTTTTATCTGAAGCCAAGCTCTGCGGAGCATAGGACGCTTTGCTTCACCAAGTCAAAAGCTCAGTGGTAATCGTCTTCACGTTGGTGGCGGATGGCACCAATGACCACGGTGGTGTTGTCCACAATCTCAAACAAGGCCACATAGCCCGCCCGGCCAAACGGAATCACCAGCTCACGGACAAAAGAGCCGGTTCCTGCCTTGCGGCAGGCGAAAGGTGATGTGGCCAAGAAAGCCATGCCGTCCTTGATGGACTGGATGGCTCGGTCGGGAATGTCCAGGTCGCCTGTTGCGCTGTTGAGTTCGCGCTGTAGCGTGAAATCAAACAGCTGTTCCAGGTCGGCCGCCGCAGCTTCGCTGAACATGACCGTGTATTTCATTCGCCGCGCTGGGCCTTGGCCTGCCGCGCCGCAGCCAGCTTGGCCTCCAGCTTGGCAAGCACCACATCTGCAGCGATACCCCCTCCGTCGCGTTGGGTGGCTTCAATGGCCTCAATGCCCCGCTGGACGAACTCTGTCTGGGTCTTGCGCCGCGCGACGGTGGCGCGCACCGCGTTCTCCACAAACTGCGACAGCGATTCGCCTTGCTCCAGCACGCCTTCAAGTTCGTGCCTGAAATCGGGCGCAACACGGATGGGGGGGAGTGTGGCTGTTTTCATGGGTAGATTGTATTGCAAGTGCAATGCATCTGCCTTGTTGCCCACGCCGGCAAATCTTTGGCGCGCAGCAGTGCGGTGAAGCGGTCCGGTCAGGGGTGTGAAGCCATTCCTGTTTTGATAGCAGCTTGCGCCCGCTGCTATTGCGCCAGTAGCACTTTTGGCTCAAATTTCGCCCGCTTGGTGCTGAAAAACACCTTCACATTGCGCACGTTCGCGTTGCTGGTGAACAGCCGCTGCGCCAGCGCCAAGTACTGCGGCATGTCGGCCACATGCACCACCAGCACAAAGTCGGGGCCGGGCGACACGCGGTAACACTGCTGCACGGCGGCGTCTTGCACCACCCGTGATTCAAAACTTTCCTGGTGGTCGGTGCCTTGGTGGTCGAGGGTGATTTCCACCAGCGCCGTCAGGCCGTGGCCTGTGATGTGGCTGAGCCGGTCGGGGCTGAGCAAGGCAATCTGCCGCTCGATCAGGCCCGCGTCGCGCAGTCGCTTCACACGGCGCAGGCAGGTGGGCGGGGACACGTGGACGAGTGCTGCCAAGTCTTGGTTGCTCAGGGATGCGTCGTGTTGAAGCGCATCCAGCAGGCGAATGTCAGTGTCGTCCAGGGTTATTTGTTCCATATCTATGTTTTTAACGGAATTAAATTCCCTTGTGTCGACATTATGAAATTAAATTCCGAATTTATGGAAATTTAGATCACATCCGAAAACAGCAAATCCGTAGCATCGCGGCATTCATCCTTCAGGAGCAGCTTTTATGTGTGGCATCGTCGCAGCCGTCTCGGCCAGAAACATCGTTCCCATCCTGGTGCAAGGCCTGCAGCGGCTGGAGTACCGGGGGTATGACTCGTGTGGCGTGGCGGTGTATGCCGACGGGCTGAAGCGTGCGCGCAGCACATCGCGTGTGGCCGAGCTGCAAACGCAGGTGGACGCAGACCATCTGGCCAGCGGCACCGGTATTGCCCACACCCGCTGGGCCACCCACGGTGCACCGGCGGTGCACAACGCACACCCGCACTTCAGCCACGGCCCGGGCGCAACAGCCCAGAAGCCCGGCAAGATCGCGCTGGTGCACAACGGCATCATCGAAAACCACGATGAGCTGCGCGCCGCGCTGCAAGCCAAGGGTTACGTGTTCGACAGCCAGACCGACACCGAAGTCATCGTGCACCTGATGGACAGCCTGTACGACGGCGATTTGTTCGATGCCCTGAAGGCTGCCGTGGCGCAATTACATGGTGCCTACGCGATCGCCGCGTTCTGCAAGGACGAGCCCCACCGCGTTGTGGGTGCCCGTGCCGGGTCGCCGCTGATCCTGGGTGTAGGCAAGGCCGATTCTGAAAACTTCCTCGCCAGCGACGCGATGGCGTTGGCCGGTGTGACCGACCAGATCGTCTACCTGGAAGAGGGCGACCTGGTGGACATCCAGCTCGGCAAATACTGGGTGTTCGACCGCAGCCACAAGGCGGCGCAACGCCCCGTCAAAACCGTACACGCCCACAGCGGCGCGGCCGAGCTGGGCCCGTACCGCCACTACATGCAGAAAGAAATATTCGAGCAGCCGCGTGCCATTGCCGACACGCTGGAAGGTGTCGAAGGCATCGTGCCCGAGCTGTTTGGCGACGGCGCTTACCGCGTGTTCAAGGACATCGATTCGGTGCTGATCCTGGCCTGCGGCACCAGCTACTACAGCGGCTGCGCGGCCAAATACTGGCTTGAAGACATGGCAGGTATCCCCACCCAGGTGGAAGTGGCGAGTGAATACCGCTACCGCACCTCGGTGCCCAACCCGCGCACCCTGGTCGTCACCATCACCCAGAGCGGAGAAACCGCCGACACCCTGGCCGCGCTGCGCCACGCGCAAAGCCTGGGCATGCAGCAGACGCTGACCATCTGCAACGTCGCCACCAGCGCCATGGTGCGCGAATGCAAACTCGCCTACATCACCCGCGCCGGGGTCGAGATTGGTGTGGCGTCCACCAAAGCCTTCACCACCCAGCTGGCCGGCCTGTTCCTGCTGACCCTGGCGCTTGCGCAGAGCAGGGGCCGCCTCAGCGACGCGCAGGAGGCCTCCCACCTCAAGGCCATGCGCCACCTGCCCGCCGCACTCCAAGCGGTGCTGGCGCTGGAGCCACAACTCATCGCCTGGGCCGAAGACTTTGCCAAGGTCGAAAACGCCCTGTTCCTGGGCCGCGGCCTGCACTACCCGATCGCGCTGGAAGGCGCACTTAAGCTCAAAGAGATCACCTACATCCACGCCGAAGCCTACGCAGCAGGTGAACTCAAACACGGCCCCCTGGCCCTGGTCACCAGCGCCATGCCCGTGGTCACCGTGGCCCCGAACGACGCACTGCTCGAAAAGCTCAAAAGCAACATGCAGGAGGTGCGCGCCCGTGGGGGTGTGCTCTACGTGCTGGCCGATGCCGACACGCGTATCGAGAGCGGTGAAGGCTTACACGTCATCCGTATGCCTGAACACTACGGTGCATTGAGCCCGCTGCTACACGTCGTGCCGCTGCAGCTGCTGGCGTACCACACGGCGCTGGCGCGGGGGACGGATGTGGACAAGCCACGCAATCTTGCAAAGAGTGTGACGGTGGAGTGAATTTATCCAACTTAACGAGGTTTGCAAAAAAAACGAAATAACCTAAAATCAAGACCGCCAATTCATCAGGCTCTCTCAGTATGGGGGCTGAGTTGATGTGGGTCTTGAAAGGGGTTACATGATCGTTCTCAAAGCAACGCAAGACAAAGTTCTTCGCGTTCTGCAATCTGTCGCTGGAATCGTAGAGCAGCGGCATACGCTGCCCATTCTTGCCAATGTCCTGTTGCGCAAGTCTGAAATGGGCGTCTCCTCTTGCGTAAATGCACCTGTCCAACGGGTTGTGTTGGCGTGCCGTGAGCGAGGGACACCGGTTGTTCGACGGAGTGAATCGGTTGGTTTGTTGGTTTTAAGCGCACGGCCGAATGGCTTCTTCTCTGCCAGCAAGGCCAATCTGCGTAACGCGCCCTGAAGCGCATCCATCTCCCCGTACACGCATGAACACCTTAACCCTCACCTCACCGTTTGCCTCCGATTCCGCCCAATCGCAGCATGGCTCCACCAGCAGCCCTTACGCCACTGCCGCGCAGACCGCTGCCGTGTTGCGCTCGGGTGCGCAGTACCGTCGCGACCGTATGGATGCCGCCGACATGATTTCCACCGATGAAGCCGCAGCATTGGCGGGCACCACGCGGGTGACCATCAATGCCTGGATCAAGTCCGGGCGCTGCATCGGTGTGGCCAATCTGCGCCGGGGGTTCAAACTGCCACGTTGGCAGTTTGAACCAGCCATCTGGCCCGCCTTGCAACCTGTGGCCAAACACCTGGGCACAACCGATGGCTGGCAGTTGCTGGCGTTTCTGGAGTCTCCCGCCACTGCGCTGGATGGGCATACCCCCCGTTCGGCTTTGGAGCAGGGTGTTGCGCTGGAACGTATCGTGGCATTGGCAACGGCTGAGGCGCATTGACCTCATTCCATGAATTTCAAAACCCTGCAGTTACTGGGCCACACGCCTCCCATTCTGGAGCTGCCTGCACACCAGGTTTGGCACCGGATACAACGCAAAACCGCTCGCAAAGACAGCGTGCGCCACAAGGGCTACGTACTTGCACCGCCGGGTGGACTTGCCGGTCGCTTCGATCTGGCCGACGAAGCCACCGCCTATGTTGCGGACAGCCAGGAGACGGCGTTGTACGAATCCCTCTTCCGGCGTGAAGTGCGTAGTTGTCCACTCAAGAGCATAGAGCAGCGTGTGCTGGTCAGCTTTGAAACACAGGCTTCTGTGCGGCTGGTGGACTTGCGCGGGCTGGAGGAGCGTTTTCCCGTGCTTCAGTCCATGCGTTATGAGACCAGCCAGGCGTTTGCAAAAGCCTGCAGACAGCAAGAATTGCATGGCGTGCTGTATGCGTCTGCCCAGCACCCCAGCCATAGCTGCGTATGTTTATTTAATGCAGGTATGGAGCAGACCAAAAAGCTGGGGATGGCTTCTTTGATCCAACCAGGCACGGGGCTGTTACACACGGCGGTCGTAGCCGCTGCACGTGGCTCGCAGGTGCCCATCTTGCCGGACTAATGGCTTCTGCGGTTCACCAGGTAAATCCCCGCCAGCACCAGCGCCATCCCCATCGCATGAAAGCGGTACAGCGGCTCATTCAGCAGGAGCCAGGCCAGGCCTGCGGCATACAGCGGCCCCAGATAGATCACAACTCCCACCCGCGCCGCGCCCAGTTCGCGTTGCATGACCGAATACGCCAGGTACGCGGCAAAACCTGGCAACACGGCCGCCAGCAGCGCGAGGGTGAAGCCCTGCAGCGACAGCACTGGTTGGGTGGCGCTTGCAACTTCCCACACCGTGAACGGCAGCAGCACCAGCACACCTGCCGCACTGATGGCTGCCAGCCGCGCCATGGGTGACAAGGGGCTGGACCAGCGCCGCAGCAGCACCGAATAGAGCGTCCAGGACACGGTGGCACCCAGGATCCACGCGTCACCGGCCACTAGGTTGACCCCGGCCAATGAGGTCCATTGGCCTTTCAGAATCACATGCACTACCCCGGCCAGCGCCAGGGCAACACCCAGGGCCTGCAGCCGGTCAAAACGTTCTTTGAGCCACAGTGCTGACACCACGGCAATCAGTACGGGTGACAAGGCGTAGATCAGCGCAATGTTGATGGCGGCCGTGGTTTTGCCGCCGATGTACACCCACGCGCCGCAGATCCACATGCCCAGGGCACCCAGCAGCAGGTAACGCGCCCACTCGGTTGTGATGTGTTTGCGGTGCTGCACCAGCTCACGCCAGCTGGGCACCGCGAACAGCAGGCCTGCCATCAGCCAGCGCAAAAGTGCCAGCAGGTGCGGCTCGATGACGCCCGGTGCGCTGCGGGCCACCAGGTAGTTCACGCCCCAGAATGCGGGCGTGATGAAGATCAGGGCGACGGCCAGTTGTTGGCGGGAGGTGAGGGGCATGGATAGGCGGGGCGGGGCTGTCAGCAGGCGTTGTGGAGTGTGCCCCAGGGCTTAGAACACGTTCTTACACGCTGCGAAATAGACTTTATTGTTGCCCGGGCAGCCATGTTGCCAGCAACATCCGGGAAAATGCCCCTTTCTTTTTGCCCCTGCTACTGAGATTCATGTCCATGACCGAAAACACTTCTTCCGCCCCCGCCTTGCCCGACCGCCTGTCCGTCAACCCCCGCAGCCCCCACCATGTGGCGGCCGTGTTTGAACACGACATTGGCATCCGCTTCAACGCGAAAGAACGTTTTGATGTGGAGGAGTACTGCATCAGTGAAGGCTGGGTCAAGGTTCCCGCTGGCAAAACATTGGACCGCAAAGGCCAGCCGCTGCTGATCACACTGAAGGGCACGGTAGAGGTTTTCTACAAATAGCCTGCAGCGTGGCCTTCTACAAAACAACACTGTGTTTTGGGGCCTAGTGCACTCTCTTGTAGGACGCTGGCGCATAGCCCTGTGGGCCAGGTCTGAAACAGCCAAATCGACTGTATTCGCAGCCCGATCGGCCTTATGGTGAACACCTCGGCTTTTGCGGGCCAGGGCGTTGTCCCATACATCCCGCCGAAAGCACTTCTTAACTGTTTCTAAAAAGGTGAAATCATGAACACACAATGGACAAAACCAGTGGTGGCTGTGGCAATGGTGATGGGTTTGGCTGCTTGCTCTGGCATGTCAACCCAGGACAAAAACACCGCCATTGGCGCGGGTGTAGGTGCGGTGGGTGGTGCGGTGTTGACCGGCGGCAGCACCATTGGCACGGTGGGCGGCGCAGCCGTCGGTGGTGTGATTGGCAACCAAGTGGGTAAAGACAAGCGATAAGCCGATGTGTCCCGACCCGCAAGAGCCCGCGCAGGGCTCTTGTTGTTTTGGGCAACGGTTTATTTGACGGGAATCGGTGTGGCCCGGTCCACGGCCACGGCGGTGACGCTGTTCTGGGGCGACCCTTCCACCACTCGTTCGGAGTAGGTCAGGTACACCAGGGTGTTGCGGCTGCGGTCCACCATCCGCACCACCCGCAGCTTCTTGAACAGGATGGACATCCGTTCGCTGAAGATTTCTTCCTGGGCTTTTAAGGGGGCTGGAAAACTGATCGGCCCCACCTGGCGGCAGGCGATGGAGGCTTCGGCTTTGTCTTCGGCCAGGCCCAGCGCACCCGAGATGCCGCCGGTTTTGGCCCGCGACACATAACAGGTGACACCTTGCACGCGCGGGTCGTCGTAAGCCTCCACCACGATCTTGTGGTCAGGGCCGATGAACTTAAAGACGGTATCCACTTCGCCCACAGTTTCAGCGTGTGCAAATGCCGTGAGTGTGCACGCCAAGGCAATGCTGAGTGTTCTGTAATACATGGTGTCCTTTCTGATGCAAGCGTAGTGGCTATGTGCCCCATTGTGTCGCCCGGATAATAGGGCGCATGAAAAAGGAACAGCTGTGGCGGAAGATGGGGATGTAAACGGCGAACAACAGTCCACGTGGACGGTGTCTCTCGTCGCGCAAGGCTGGTCTTTCGCTGCCAGTGCAACGCAGTCCATCCTGCACAGTGCGGAGGATGCGGGAATTGAGCTTCCCAGTTCCTGCCGCAACGGCACCTGCCGCACTTGTATCTGCCTGGCGTGCAGTGGCTCGGTACGCTACCTGATTGCGTGGCCGGGCCTGAGCGTGGATGAAAAAGAGGAGGGCTGGATACTGCCGTGTGTGGCCCACCCCACCTCGGATGTGGTGCTGCAGGTGCCCTACGCCGTGGCGGTGTAGGGATTCACCCGAAGGTCACACCTTCAGGCGCTGACGCTGCCCTGGCTGATGCGGCTGGCCAGATGGGCCAGCGCTTCTTCCACCTGGTCCACCAGCACCAGGCACAGGTCGCCGGGCTCCAGCCGCTCCAGTGCCGCGTCGATGGCCAGGAACTCACCCCGGATTTCATCGATGCGCCGCGTGCGGGAGGCATTGGCCAGGCCTTCACGCAGCAAGGCCATCACTTCACCATCGCCGCGCCCACGCTGGGCCGCGTCTTGGTAGAGGATCACGTCGTCGAAGGCATCTCCCAGAATGACGGTCTGGTCGCGGATGTCGCTGTCGCGCCGGTCACCTGCGCCGCTGATGACCACCGAGCGGCGTTGGGCAGGCATGACGTTCACAGCGGCCACCAGGGCGCGCATGGCGTCAGGGTTGTGGCCGTAGTCGGCAATCACGGTGGCACCGCGGTAGTCCATCACGTTGAAACGGCCCGGTGCGTTGTCGGCATCGTTGACAAAACTGGCCAGGCCGCGGCGGATGGTGTCCCAGTGCAGGCCAACGCCCCACGCAGCCGCAATGGATGCCATGGCGTTTTCCACCTGGAACCCGATGGTGCCATTACGCGTGATGGGGATGTCACGCAGGGGCATACGTTCACGCCATGAGCCTTCCGCTGCAACGATGGCGTCACCGTCCACATACACGGTGCGTTTGCCCTGGGCGCGGTGGGTGGCCATCAGCGGGTGGTTGCGGTCGGCGGCAAAGAAGATCACGTTGCCGGGGCAACTGGCGGCCATGCCCGCAACAATAGGGTCGGCGGCATTCAGCGCCGCGTAGCCGGTGGTGGCCACGTTTTGCACAATCACCCGCTTGAGCACCGCCAGGTCTTCGACCGTGGTGATGTAGTTCAGACCCAGATGGTCACCCGAGCCGACGTTGGTCACCACGGCCACCTGGCAGCGGTCAAACCCCAGGCCTTCACGCAGCACACCACCCCGCGCGGTTTCAAACACAGCGGCATCCACATCGGGGTGCAGCAACACATTCCGCGCACTGCGCGGGCCGCTGCAGTCGCCGCTGTCGATCTGGCGGCCATTGACGTACACGCCATCGGTATTGGTCATGCCCACCCGCAGTCCACAGGCCGCAAACAGGTGGCCAATAAGGCGTGCCGTGGTGGTTTTGCCGTTGGTGCCGGTGACGGCCACCACGGGGATGCGGCCATCGTCGCCGTGGCTGAACAGCTCGTCCACCATGGCTTCCCCCACGGGGCGGCCTTTACCGTACGACGGCGAGATGTGCATACGCAAGCCGGGCGCGGCATTCACTTCCACAATGCCGCCGTGTTGTTCTTCGAGGGGCTGCAGCACCGTCTCGCAGACCACATCCACACCACAGATGTGCAGGCCCACCATACGGGCTGCCGCAATGGCGCTGCCCGCCACGTCGGGGTGCACGTCGTCCGTCACGTCGGTGGCAGTGCCGCCGGTGCTCAGGTTGGCGTTGTTGCGCAGCACCACACGTTGTCCCACGGGCGGGATGGAGTCGGGTGTCAGGTCCAGCGTGGCCAGGCGGGCGACGGCAATGTCGTCCAGCCGGATTTTGGTCAGGGAAGTGGCATGGCCCTCACCACGGCGGGGATCGGTGTTGACCTGGTCTACCAGTTCACGCACGGTGTGTTCACCCGTGCCAATCACGTGGGGCGGGTCGCGCCGCGCCGCAGCCACCAGGCGGTCGCCGACCACCAGCAAGCGGAAGTCGTGGCCCGGCAAATAACGCTCCACCATCACTTCGCCATATTCGGCGGCGGCTTTGTAGCCCAGTTCCAGATGGGCCTGGGTGGCGATGTTGACGGTGACCCCTTTGCCCTGGTTGCCGTCCTGGGGTTTCACCACCACCGGCAAACCGATTTCGTTGGCGGCACGCCAGGCATCTTGCACATCCACCACCGGGCGGCCAAACGGCACGGGCACACCGGCAGCATGCAGAAGTTTTTTGGTCAGGTCTTTGTCCTGCGCAATAGACTCGGCCACGGCACTGGTCGAGTCCAGTTCAGCGGCCTGGATGCGGCGCTGGCGTGAACCCCAGCCAAATTGCACCAGACTGCCCTGCGTCAGGCGCCGCCACGGGATGTTGCGCGCGGCTGCGGCTTCGACAATGGCGCCGGTGCTGGGGCCCAGGCGTTCACTTTCATCGGTGTCGCGCAGCTGGTCGATGGCTGCCGTGATGTCAAAAGCTGTGTCGTCCTGCGCGGCTTGCACCAGCGACTGCGCCAACGCAAAGGCCTGGCGGCCTACCTCTTCTTCGCTGTATTCCACAACCACCTGGTACACCCCCGGGTCCATCGTGGCGGAGAGACGGCTGAACGTCACCGGGCAACCGGCCTGCGCCTGCATGGCAAGGGCTGCCTTTTTCAGGATATGGGCGAGGGTCAGCGGGCTGCTTGGGCCACCCGGGTGCAGCTCACCAATGGCGGGGAACCGGGCCCGCAGGCGCTGCTCGAACCCCGGCAGGTTGTCGATTGAGCGTTCGTGCTCGGCACATGCCACGATCGCTTCAATCGCGGTATGGCGGCTCCAGAGGTTGGGCCCGCGCAAGGCCCGGATGCGAGAAACTTCCATCACCTGGTCTTTCTGGTATCTCACCGCAGACTGGTTGCGGTGGTTTTTGTGGTTGTTCAGTGTGCCCGTGCTTTGCTGCCAGCCGTCCGTGCGGACTGGATTTCGGCGTCGAAGGTTTCGATGCCTGCGACGATGAGGTCGGGCGAAATGTCCATGGCCCAAGCCGCTGCAATGGCCGCCAGCAGGGTTTCTTCGTTGTGGACCACGTTGGAGCCATGGCGTGACGCAATACGCGCCACGTCGGTCAGCACCACTTCGGTGTGGCCCGTGGCCAGCACGATGCGGCCTTTGCGGATGTAAGCCGCCTGGCCATTCTGTGCACAGTGGGCCACGATGGTGGGCAGCTCCGGGTCGCGGCCATAGAGGATGACGCTGCCATCACACAGCGGGGCCAAACCAGCCACACGTTCGTCTTCTGCGTTGAGCACGGCCACGCCGTCGGGCAGCACCACATCCACCTGCGTGCGCAGCACCCGCAGCATCTGTTCGGTCTCAAAAATGTCGAATTCTGCGAGTGTGTCGGCGCCTTCCAGGTCGGTCACGACACCCACCTGGCAGCGGTCATAGGCCAGGCCATCGCGCAGGATGGTGGCGGCGCTGTTTTCCAGCACGGCGGCTTGTACTCCCTGGTTCACCATCAGGCGGTGTGCGGCAGCCCACTGGGTGCTGTCGCCGGACTCGATGCAGCGCCGGTTCAGGAACAGGCCGTCACGGCAGGCCAGGCCCACGTCGCGACCGTTCAGGTGCAGCAGCCAGGCCACCATACGCGAGATGGTGGCGGTGTTGCGGGTTCCGGCCACCCCGACCACGGGGATCCGGCCAGGCAGGTCGGACGCACTTTCGGGGAACAAGTGTTCCACGATGGCCTGGCCCACCGGACGGGGCGCACCCACGCCGGGCTTCAGGTGCATCAGCAGGCCGGGGCCGGCATTCACTTCGACAATGGCACCGCCCTGTTCTTGCAGGGGTTTGGAGATGTCCAGCGCCACCAGGTCAATGCCTGCAATGTCGAGCCCAACCACACGGGCGGCCAATGCCGCGACGTATTCCACCTCGGGGTGAACTTGGTCGGTGCAGTCGATGGCAACGTTGCCGTTGCGCTGGATGATGGCCTCATGGCCCGCAGCCAGCACGGAGCTGGCGGTCAGGCCCTGGCGGCGCAACTCCAGCTGGACAGCGGTGTGCTCAATGTCAATCAGGTCGAGCGGGAATTCTTCTTCCGGGCCGCGCCGTGGGTCGGTGTTGAGCTGGCGCGCGACCAGTGTGTCCACGGTGGACTGGCCGTCACCGGTGATGGCCACCACTTCACCCCGTGCTGCCGCCACCACACGGCCCCCCACCACCAGCAGGCGGTGTTCGTTGCCACGGATAAAGCGCTCCACCAGCACTTCGCTGCCTTCGGGCTCGGCCAGCAGGTAGGCGGCTTCGATGTCTTCTTGTGTTTTCAGGTCCAGCGTGACCCCCCGGCCATGGTTGGCGTCGGACGGTTTCACCACCACCGGCAGGCCCACGTCCTGCGCGGCCTCCCAGGCGGCTGCGGGGCTGTCCACCACCTGGCCTTCGGGTACCGGCACGCCGCAGGACTGGAGCAGGCTTTTGGTCAGGTCCTTGTCACCGGCAATACCTTCGGCGATGGCGCTGGTCATGTCGCTCTCGGCCGTCCAGATGCGGCGCTGGCTGGCACCGTAGCCCAGTTGCACCAGGTTGCCATCGTTCAGGCGGATGTGGGGGATACGCCGGTCGGTGGCGGCATCCACGATACAGGCGGTGCTGGGGCCGAGGTAGCCGTCTTCCACCTGCTGGCGCACCGCCGCCACGGCGGTGTCCACACTGAAAGCTTCGTCGCGGATGGCCGCCATGATCAGCTTGTGGCCCTGCGCCAGCGCCACACGGGCCACCTGCTCATCACGGGCGCGGAACACCATGCGGTACACCCCGGTGACGGAGGTGCTGCGCGTCTGGCCAAACCCGGTAGGCATACCCGCCAGGTTCAGCAATTCGATCACGATGTGCTCCAGCACATGGCCTGCCCAGGTGCCTTCGGTCAGGCGCTGCAGAAAGCCGCCGCGTTCGCCCACACCACAGTGGTGTTCGATCAGGGCGGGCAACCAAGCCGTCAAGCGGTCGTTGAAGCCGGGCAGCAGGTTGGACGGGTAGTTTTCGAATTCACCCAGGTCGAGCCAGACCTCCAGCACCGGGCGGTAGGTCCAGATGTTGGGCCCCCGCAGGTAGTTGATACGCAGCAGCTTGATGTCGTCCAAATTTTTCATGGTCCACTGGGGGTCGGTAGGGGGCGTCCGGCTGGGCGCATTGTGCAATTGTGCCTCCGGAACCGGGCTTGCTCCCGAAGCTTGCGGTTGGCAACAGCTGGTAGTGTCTTTTTCAGCGAAAATCGCGCCCCACCGGGCTGCGGAATTCCGCGTGTGGCCATGGGGTACGGAACCAAAATGCAACAACATCAAAATCCTGTCAAAAGCGTGCGGGGCCTGGAAGAGGCTTCGAGCCCTGCACACCATTCCGGCCTGCAGGAGCAGTTGGCCCCCCACGAAAACGTTCTCGCGGTGTTCCCGGTTGACCTGAACCCGCAGCTGCAATTTGCGTCGGGCAGTGTGGCCCTGACCGACAAACGCCTGCTGGTGCGGGAGCCTGATGCCCCCGCCGGCCACCCCTGGCAGGTGTGGCCACTGGACGGCACACTGGCGTTGCGCCAGTTTGACCATGGCGGGATTGGCACGGTCGAACTCCACGATGCCACCCGGCGTCTGGCAACCTGGCGTTACACCCTGCGTATGCACGACCAGGCGTTGCGCCTGGTGCAACTGTTTGACCAGCAGTTGGCCGGCCTGCAGGCAGACGCCACCGATGTCGACACGGGCAGCGATGGTGAGGAAGATTTTGACGTGGCAGGGGGCCAGGCCCCGCCGTCCACCTGGGTGCTGCTGCGCCTGTGGCGTTTTGCCAAGCCTTACCAGGGGCAGCTTGCGCTGGGTTTTGCGCTGACGCTGGCCTCTACCGCTGCCACGCTGGTGCCGCCCTACCTCACGATTCCGCTGATGGATGACATCCTGATTCCGTTCCAAAACGGCCAGCAGATTCCGCCCAACCTGGTGCTGATGTACCTGGGCGCGCTGGGTTTTGCGGCGCTTGCGGCCTGGGCGCTGAACTGGGGCCGCACCTATGTGCTGGCGCTGGTGTCCGAGCGTATTGGTGCCGACCTGCGCACTACCACCTACGAGCACCTGCTGAAGCTGTCGCTCGACTACTTTGGCAGCAAACGCACCGGCGACCTGATGGCGCGTATCGGCTCGGAGACCGACCGTATCAACGTTTTCCTGTCCTTACACGCGCTGGACTTCCTGACCGATGTGCTGATGATCGTGATGACCTCGGTGATCCTGTTCTCCATCAACCCGTGGCTGGCGCTTGTCACGTTGGTGCCACTGCCCTTCATTGCCTGGATGATCCACACCGTACGCGACCGGCTGCGCACAGGCTTCGAGAAGATCGACCGGGTCTGGAGCGAGGTCACCAACGTGCTGGCCGACACCATCCCCGGCATCCGTGTGGTCAAGGCGTTTGCGCAGGAAAAACGCGAGGCCGAACGCTTCAAAGCCGCCAACCAGCACAACTTGGAAGTGAACGACAAACTCAACCGCGTCTGGTCGCTGTTCACGCCCACTGTGTCGCTGTTGACCGAACTGGGCCTGCTGGTGGTCTGGGCGTTTGGTATCTGGCTGGTGTCGCGCGGGCAGATTACCGTCGGGGTGCTGACGGCCTTCATCGCCTACATCGGGCGCTTTTATTCGCGGCTCGACTCAATGAGCCGCATCGTGTCCGTCACCCAAAAAGCCGCCGCCGGGGCCAAGCGCATTTTTGACATCCTCGACCATGTGTCCAACGTGCCCGAGCCCGCCCAGCCCGTGCCCATCACCAAGCTGCAAGGCCGCATCGAGATGCGTGGCCTGGGTTTTCGGTATGGCAACCGCGCCGTGATTCGTGACCTGGACCTGGACATCCAGCCCGGCGAAATGATCGGACTGGTGGGCCACAGCGGCTCGGGCAAGAGCACACTGGTCAACCTGATCAGCCGTTTCTACGACGTGT
Organism: Comamonadaceae bacterium AAW; assembly: GCA_026314275.1. Lineage (GTDB taxonomy): Bacteria > Pseudomonadota > Gammaproteobacteria > Burkholderiales > Burkholderiaceae_C > JAGOEY01. Next base: position 794,152 of record CP111109.1, on the reverse strand, counting down.
CGGATGGTGCCATTCGCGTGGACGGCACCGACATCCGCCGCTTCGCCGTGGCCGACTACCGCCGCAACATCGGCCTGGTGCTGCAGGAGCCGTTTTTGTTCTTCGGCACCATCGCCGAGAACATCGCCTACGGCAAACCCGACGCCAGCCGCGAGGAAATCGTGGCCGCCGCCCGTGCCGCCCATGCGCATGAATTTATCTTGCGCCTGGCCCACGGCTACGACTCGCAGGTGGGCGAACGGGGCCAGGGCCTGTCGGGCGGGGAGCGCCAGCGCATCAGCATTGCGCGGGCGTTGTTGATCGACCCGCGCATCCTGATCCTGGACGAAGCCACCTCGTCGGTGGACACCGAGACCGAGAAGGAAATCCAGAAGGCGCTGGACAACCTGGTGCAGGGCCGCACCACCATTGCCATTGCCCACCGCCTGTCCACCCTGCGCAAGGCCGACCGCCTGGTGGTGATGGACCGGGGCCGTGTGGTCGAAGTCGGCCCACACGACGAACTGATGGCGCGCAAGGGTGCGTACTGGCGGCTCTACGAAGCCCAGGTGCGCCGCGTGGATGCGCAGGACCTGGAAGACATGGGCCTGGTTGCAGCCCCGCCCGTACAGACCCATTCCGAACACCCGGCCGGCACGGTGTGAACCCAAGGAACCCCATGACACATCCTGATTTCACCTTGGAACGCAACCCGTTTGGCCGCCTGGTGCTGACCACTGCGGACGGCACCCAGCACGTCGGTGTGGTGCCCGTGCGTGCGTTCCCGGTGGTAGCCCCCAACGAGGGGCTTTCCCTGGTCAACACCGACGGCCATGAGGCCGCCTGGATTGCGCGCTTGGACGCGCTGCCAGCACCCCTGCGCACGCTGCTCGACGAAGAGCTGGCCACGCGTGAATTTGTGCCCCAGGTGCGCCGCCTGGTGAGTGTGTCGAGCTTTACCACCCCGTCCACCTGGCGCGTCGAAACCGACCGGGGCGACACCACCTTTGTGCTCAAGGGTGAAGAAGACATCCGCCGCCTTGGCAGCCGCAGCAAGCTGATGATTGCGAGTGAAGAGGGCATCCACTTCCTGGTTCCCGACGTGGCCGCACTCGACAAACCCTCACGCAAGCTGCTGGAACGGTTCTTGTAAAGTGAAACACCCCCGATGCGCCTGCGGCGCCTCCCCCTCAAGGGGGCGCACCTGGTGGCCTGGCGGAGCCAGTTCCACGGGTGCCCTGGCGACGCTCCCGTCTCACGCGGCGTGTTTCATCATCCGGGGAGTCACCATTCATGAAAGTTAAGTCCAAACCCATGCACAAGACTGCACTCGTCCTTTTCTCTGGTGGCCAGGACTCCACCACCTGCCTGGCTCTCGCTCTGTCGAAATACGAGCGGGTCGAAACCGTGGCCTTCGATTACCGCCAGCGCCACAGCGTCGAGCTGGAGGCTCGGCTCAAGGTGCTGGCCGAACTCAAAGTCCACTTCCCCGACTGGGCCCACAAGCTGGGCGACGACCACCTGCTCGACCTGGCCGTGTTGGGCCAGGTGAGTGAAACCTCGCTGACCCGCGACATGGTTTTCCAGATGGAAGAGGGCGGCCTGCCCAACACCTTTGTGCCGGGCCGCAACCTGCTGTTCCTCACCCTGGCCGCTGCACTGGCCTACCGGCGCGGGCTGGAAGTCATCGTCACCGGCGTGTGTGAAACCGACTATTCCGGCTACCCAGACTGCCGCGACGACAGCATGAAAGCCATGCAGCTCGCGCTGTCGCTGGGCATGGACAAACGTTTCCTGATCGAAACCCCGCTGATGTGGATCGACAAGGCCGAGACCTGGCGGCTGGCGCAGCAGCTGGGTGGGCAGCCGTTGGTGGATTTGATCGTGGAGCACACCCACACCTGTTACCTGGGTGACCGCAGCCACCGCCAGGACTGGGGTTATGGCTGCGGCACCTGCCCGGCATGTGATTTGCGGGCCAAGGGTTTTGCACGGTTTGTGCAGGCGGGGTAATTTGTTAATAAAACAGGCTTTTGCGCTTGTTTTATAAGGGCTAATTGCTATTTAATTTGTAGCAAAATAAGGCCGCCCCACACGCCTTACGCGTTTTGGGTTACCACCACGTTCTGCGCGGGCATCGGGGCCGGGAAGCCCGCTTCGGCCAGTGCTTCACGCAGCACCTGGTTGGTGTCGAAATACACCTGCCAGTAGTGGTCGTTGTGGCAGTAGGGGCGCACCGCCAGCACTGGGCCGACCAGGTTGAATTCGAGGATGTCGATTTCGATCGGGGGGGTTGCCAGCACGTTGGGCAGGGCTGCAATCTTTTCGCGCAGCAGGGCGATGGCCGCACGGTGGTCGGCGGCACCCGACAGCTGGCACTTCAGTTCCACCCGGCGGAACGGGTTGGTCACGAAGTTCTGGATGTTGTCGCCAAAGATCTTGTTGTTGCCGATCACGGTGGACACGTTGTCGGGTGTGTTCAGTGTGGTGGCGAACAGGCCGATTTCGGTCACGGTGCCGGTGACACCAGCCACGGTGACGAAGTCACCCACCTTGAAGGGCCGCAGCGTGATCATGAAAGCACCTGCTGCGAAGTTGGCCAACAACCCAGCCCAGGCCGCGCCAATGGCGATACCGATACCCGCCACCAGTGCGGCAAACGTGGTGGTCTGTACGCCGAAGTAGCCCAGGATACCAATCACCAGGAACACGTTCAGCGTGACCGACACCACCGAGCTGAGGTAACGCAGCACGGTGGGGTCCACCTTCTGGCGCTCCAGGGCTTTGCGGATCATGCCCAGCACCAGACCGATCAGCCAGCGGCCAACGACCCAGAAAACGAGTGCGCCCAGCACCTTGAGGCCCACGGTGGTCACCGCGGCAACAAAGATGTCCTGGTAACGGGTGATATCTGTTGTGTCCATTTCTCTCTCTCCTCGAATTAAAAAATCGCCCGACGGGCGGTCAAAATTCTAGTCGGCAAGCAACCCAATAGCACGCGGAGAATGTGCGCCCGCGTGGACGGTTGTTTTTAGGGAAAATGGGCTGTAGCACCCATTTTTTCTTTGGTCTTTGCTTCTGAATTTATAGCGATCTGCAGCTTCAGCCCCCAGCCGCTTGCGGCAGTTTTTGGGCCCGGATGGTGAACAGTGATTCTTCGTCGGGTGGCCGTGTCTCTAGCAGCCATTGCTGGGTGTGGAACGCCGCTACCGTGGGCCGGTGGGCGATGGAGATGAGTGCACCATCGCGGCGCTGCACCAGGTCGGTGAGCCTTGTGTACACCGTCTGTTCAGCGGCGGAGTCCAGTGCGCTGGTGGCTTCGTCGGCAAAGATCCAGCGGGGTTGTTTGAGGAACACGCGCGCAATCGCCAGGCGCTGGCGTTCACCGCCACTCAAGCGCTGGCCCCAGGCATCGTCTTCGTCCAGCCGGTCAACCAGGTGCGGCAGCAGTGCGTCATGCAGCGCCTGGGCCAGGGCTTCATCGGTGTACTTTCTGGCGGGTTCGGGATAGGCCAACGCGTCGCGCAGCGGGCCTTGTGGCAGGTACGGGTGCTGCGGAATAAACATGGCTTCATCGCGAAAATTTTCAGGCAAGGCAACGCTGCCACTCGCGTGGGGCCAGATACCGGCAATCGCGCGGAACAGGGTTGACTTGCCACTGCCCGACGGCCCGTTGACAACAATGCGGTCGCCTGGCTGAGCGTCCAGATACGCGCGTGCCAGCAAGGTGCCCTGGGGCAGGCCCAGCGCCAGGTTGTCCAGATGCAGGCCGCCGTCGGTGCTGGTGTGGTTCTCTACGGTGGGCGACAGGCTGGCCTCGTGGCGCTTCAGCGCGTCGTCAAAATGGGTCAATCGGTCGGTGGTCGCGCGCCACACGGCCAGGGTGCTGTAGTTCTCCACGAACCAGCTGAGTGCGCCCTGCACCCGGTCAAAAGCCGAGGCAATCTGCATCAGCTCGCCCAGCTGGATGGCTCCGCTGAAAAAGCGCGGAGCCGCCAGGATGAAGGGAAAAATCACCGCCGCCTGGCCGAAGAAGCTGGTGAACCACACCAGCCGCTTTTGCGTGCGGATGAGCTGAAAGTAATTACCCACCACGCTGCTGAACCGCAGGTCCAGCTGCTGGCTTTCCACGCGTGCGCCGCGGTCAAGCGCGATGGATTCACTTGCGTCACGCACCCGCACCATGTGGTGCCGGAAGTTGGCCTCCAGCCTCTGCTGTTCGTAGTTGAGTTTGATTTGGGGTTTGCCTACATAGTGCGTGATGACGCTGCCCACCACGCAGTACAACACCGCCATCCAGACCATAAAACCCGGAATGGTGTACGTGCTGCCTTGCACCTCGAAGCTGAAGGCTCCACTCAGTCCCCACAGGATGCCGACAAAACTCACGAGTGTGACCACGGCGTTGAGCAGGCCCATCGACAGCGACACGGAATAGGCCGTGAACTGGTTCACGTCTTCCTGGATACGCTGGTCCGGGTTGTCGGGGCTGCCGACCGTCGTGCCGGTGAAGCGGGCCAGCTCCATGCGGTAGAACGCATCGTGGCCGAGCCAGCGCGCCAGATACTGGCGTGTCATCCAGGCCCGCCAGTTCACCTCCAATAACTGCGTGAGGTAAAACTTGTAGACCGCGATGATGATGAACGCAAACGCCAGGTAGCTGAAGCGGCCCAGCTGCTGCCAGAACACCACCTGGTCCTTGTTCTGCAACGCGTCGTAGAACACGCGGTTCCAGTCGTTGAGCAGCACCAGCATGTACACAGCGGCCAGGTTCAGCACCACGATGGCCGCCAGCAGGCCCCGTGCCTTCCATTTTTCTTCCGACCGGAAATAGGGCGTGGACAGTGCCCAGACTTTGGCCGCCGTGGCCTTGAAGCTGGCGAATTTACCGGGTGAATTCATGGGGTGTCCTGGGCCGTGTGCAGATGGGCACACATCGTAGCCCCGGTCAGCCCGCCTGGCTTAGCCAAACCTTAACGTGGAACACACCCCCGAAGCGCCTGCGGCGCTTCCCCCTCAAGGGGGCGCACCTGGTGGCCTGGCAGAGCCAGTTCCACGGGTGCTCTGGTAAAGGCATGCCTATTTCACACGGCGTTTTTCATCATCCAGTGTCATCATTTACGACAGTTGGAACTCCTGCGGTCTGCCTTACTGCGGAGCCGAAGCAGCCCTCTTGGCCGCGTCGCGTTGTGCGCGGTAGGCCTTGGCAAACACGCGAATTTCCTCAAAGTCGACAAACCCGTCGTGGTTGCTGTCGGCCGTATCAAAGGCGTCCGCCAGGCGGGAGAACATGACAACCTCGTCGCGCGAGAGTTGGCCGTCGTGGTTGGCGTCGAGCAGCTTGAACTGCAGCGCGGCCAGTTGTTCGCCCTTGCTCACAGGTGGCGGGGTGTCGGGTGTGTCGCCCGGGGTCTGCGCCAGTAATGCCGTGGAGGTGGCACAGGCCACCACCAAGGTCAGTGCCATCGCAGACAGGCGTCTCATGCGGCGTTCCGCGGGGTGTTGGCAATGCCGCTGTGCACATGGCCTGAAGGCACGTGCAGGGCGGCGGATGTGACGTGGCCGGTCTGGTCGTCGAAGAAGAAGTCGGGTTCGAACTCGCGCAGGAACGCGCCTTTTTCCAGCCCGCCGAGGAACATGGCTTCGTCCACCGCGATGTTCCAGCTCATCAGGGTCTGGATCGCGCGTTCGTGCGCCGGGGCGCTGCGGGCGGTGACCAGCGCGGTGCGGATACGCATGCCCGCGCTGCCTGCCTGCTGCAACCGGTGCAGTGCGGCCAGCAGCGGTTTAAATGGGCCGTCGGGCAGGGGCAGTGCAGCCTTGTCCGACTCGTGTTGCTGAAACGCGGCAAGGCCCTGGGCCTGGAAGACTTGTTCGGCCTCGTCGGAAAACAGCACTGCGTCGCCGTCGAAGGCGATACGCACTTCGTTCGGGTTGGCCAGGCTGGCCTGCACCGATTCGGTCAACACCCGCGCCGCCGGAAAGCCCAGGCGCAGCGCTTCCCGCACATCGTCGCCGTTGGCTGACAGAAACAGGTGGGCACCGAGCGGGCGCAGGTAACGGAACGGGTCGCGCCCCTGGGTGAACACACCGCGCTGCACCATCGGCAGGCCATGGGTTTTGGCCGAGCGGAACACCCGCATGCCGCTGACCGGGTCGTTGCGCGACAGCACCACCACTTCGACCTGCTGGTGCGCCGGGCTGTTAAACGCCAGCAGCTTGTGCACCAGAGAGAACGCGACGCCAGGCTTGGCCGCAATGTCCAGCCGCTTGCGCTGCAGCTCTACATACGCCGCGTCATCACCTTCGTCGAACAGCCGGTTCTCTTCTTCAAAGTCGAACAGCGCCCGCGAAGAAATCGCCACCACCAGCTTGTCGTCCAGCGTCACTGCCATGGGTTACTTCATGAGTTGGTTCAATTGAATAATCGGCATCAGCACCGCCAGCACGATCAGCATCACCACCAGCCCCATGGTCACAATCAGCAGTGGCTCCAGGAGGGTGGCCAGGGCCATGGCGCGGCGCTGTACTTCGGCGCTGAGTTGTACGGACGCACGCTGCAGCATCAGCGGCAACTGGCCGGTCTGTTCACCCAGCCGGGCAAACATGGCCACCAGGCCGGGGAAACGCTTTTTCTGGGCCATGGCCGACGCCAGCGGCGCACCTTCACGCACCAGCACCAATGCATCCAGCGCATCGGCGCGCATGGCACGGTTGCCCAGGGTTTCGGCGGCGGCTTGTAACGCTTTCAGAATCGGCACCCCGGCGGACGCCAGCATCGCCAGCGTGCTGGTAAACCGCGCGGCGTTGTAGCCACGGGCCAGCCTGCCGATCAGCGGAATTTGCAGCCATGCAGCGTCAAATTTTTGACGAAATACCTCGTTGGCCAAGGCGAAGCGTGCGCCTATAGCTATCAAAACAAGAGCAATCAACACCAGCCAGCCATAGGTGCGCACAAAACCGCTGACGGCCAGCATGGCCACCGTCAGGAAGGGCAGGGTGCGTTTGGTGCCCGCAAACACGGCGGCCACCTGCGGCACCACATAACTGACCAGAAACAGCACGATGGCAATCGCCACCAGCGTCACGATGGCTGGGTACAGCGCCGCACCGACCAGTTTGGCCTTGAGCGCCTGGCGTTCTTCCAGGTCGTCGGCCAGCCGCTCCAGCACCAGGCCCAGGCTGCCGCTTTGTTCTCCTGCGCCAATTACTGCGCAGTAGATTTCGGAGAACTCACGCGGGTGTTGGGCCAGTGCCTTGGCAAAGGATGACCCGGCGTTCACCTCCGCACGCAGCGCGGCCACAAGGTTGCGCTGTTTTTCGTCCTCTGCTTCGTCGGCCAGCGCGGTCAGCGCGCGCTCCAGCGGCAAACCTGCGGCCACCAGCCCGGCAATCTGCCGTGTCCAGATGGCCAAGCCGGTGGTGTTGAACACGGGCCGCGCCCACAGCACCTGGCGGCCAAAACCTGTGGCCGCTTGGGTGCCATCGGCCGCCACGCTGCCCGACACGGACTCCACCGCCAGCGGCACCAGCGCCTGCGCCCGCAGCAGGCCGCGTGCAGCCTTGGCGGTGTCGGCGTCGATCACGCCCTTGCGGGTCTGACCGTTGGCGTCGAGGGCTTCAAAGGAATAGGCGGACATGGGCTAACTTTGCAGAATGCGCCGGGCCAACAGACTGCGCAGGTCGTTCGCTGCTTGTGCTACAGACACCGTGCGGCCCTGCGCAATTTGCTGGTCGCCCAAAGCCAGAATTTGGAGCAAAGCCAGGGTTTGCGGATCTTGCAAGTCGCAGGTTTTTACGTGACTGATTGGTTGGGTGTGTGAGGTGGTAGGCATACGCTTAACTTTGCCGACTTTGCAGCAGAAGATACACATCATCGCGGCTGCTGATGGCGACGATAGTGAGCAGGTTTTCTGCGTCATTCACGTGGTAGGCCAGCCTGAACTGCGGAGTGGTGATTTTGATTTTGTAAAAGTTGGGCAGGCCGTGCAGCGCATCTTTGGCAACGCGGGGCTGCTGCAGCCGATCTTTGAGCAGCTTTTGCTTAAAGCGGCGTTTGACGCTTTCATCCAGCCGCGCCCACTCCTGCTCTGCATCGGGGTGGATGGCAAGATCAAAGGTCATCAACGCTGATTTTGCGGGCGGTCTGCAGGCTGGTGCTGCGGGTGCGGGCTTTGTCGGTGATGGCGCGGTCGGCCAGTTGGTCAAGGATGTGCGCCATCAAGCGGTTGGAGACGATGTAGCCTGCCGGGCGGTTGTGGTTCAGCACCACGATGGCCTCGTCCCCCGCCTGCTCAAAAGCCCGGGCCGGGGCTTCACGCAGGTCGGAAATACCGATGCTGTGGCGGGAGAGCAGGGCGTCCATGGTGGTCCTTTTCGACGAAATTTCGTCTTATTTTACGGAGTTTAGTCCCGCGTCACCCGCAGCAGCTCTTCCCGCGAGGTGATACCGCTCCGTACCAGCCGCTCCCCGTCGTCACGCATCAGCGTCATGCCACTGGCCAGCGCTGTGGTGCGGATGTCGGCCTCGGACGTGCGGTTGTGGATCTGGGCGCGGATGGCGTCGTTGGTCACCAGCAGTTCGAACACGCCGGTGCGGCCCTGGTAACCCGTTTGGCCGCAGCTGTCGCAGCCCTTGCCAGCACAGACCGTGCAGACCTTGCGCACCAGGCGCTGGGCCAGCACACCGAGCAGCGAGCTGCTCAGCAAAAACGGCTCGACCCCCATGTCGGTCAGCCGGGTCACTGCGCTGGATGCGTCGTTGGTGTGCAGGGTGGCCAGCACCAAGTGGCCGGTCAGCGACGCCTGGATGGCGATCTGGGCGGTTTCGAAATCGCGGATTTCACCGATCATGATCACGTCAGGGTCTTGCCGCAGGATGGCGCGCAGGGCCTTGGCGAAGGTCAGGTCGATCTTGGCGTTGACCTGGGTCTGGCCGACACCGGGCAGCTCGTATTCGATCGGGTCTTCGACCGTCATGATGTTAGAGCGGTGGGCGTCGAGCTGGCTCAGCGCGGCGTACAACGTGGTGGTTTTGCCCGAGCCGGTGGGGCCTGTCACCAGGATGATGCCGTGGGGCTGGGCGATCAGGCCCTGCAGCTTGGCCAGTGCGTCGCCCTGCATACCCACCGATTCGAGGCTCAGCGTACCGCCGCTTTTGTCCAGCAGCCGCAGCACGGCGCGTTCGCCGTGGGCGCTGGGCAGGGTGCTCACGCGCACGTCCACGGCGCGGGTGCCGATACGCAGGCTGATACGGCCGTCCTGCGGCAGGCGTTTCTCGGAAATGTCGAGGTCGGCCATGATCTTCAGGCGCGAAATCAGGGCCGCGTGGAGGGCTCGGTTGGGCTGCACCACTTCGCGCAGCGTGCCGTCCACCCGGAAGCGCACACTCGAATGGCGCTCGTAGGGCTCGATGTGGATGTCACTTGCGCCGTCGCGTGCGGCCTGCGTCAGCAGTGCGTTGAGCATCCGGATGATGGGCGCGTCGCCTGCGGATTCGAGCAAGTCTTCCACCGCAGGCAGGTCTTGCATCATGCGCGCCAGGTCGGCGTCGCCCTGCACCTCACTCACCACAGCGGCGGCGCTGGATTCACCCTGCGCATAGGCGGCGCTGATGCGCTGGGCCAGGGTGTTGGCGTCGGTGGCCTGCAGGGCGGTGACCGGGTGGCGGCGCATCACTTCGCTGCAGGCGCTGGCATCGGGTGCGGCACCGTGCCAGAGTGTGCTGTGGTCGCCGTCTTCCTCCAGCAGCAGCTGGTGGGTGCGGGCAAAGGCGTAGGGAAGGGGGTATCGCATCAGGCGTCACACATCCCAAAACTCAGCGCCACACGGCACCCGATGGGTCGCCAAGGGGCACTTGTGTGGTCTGCGGCGGTCGTGCCGTCACGGGGGCTGGACCTTTGACCGGTGGCGGCTCGGCCAGGCCCAGGGGCATGGCCGGGTTGAGCACATTCGGCAGTACGGGCAGGATCGGCGCTTCGTTGATCGGCACGGTGCTGCTTTGCACCGGCTGGGTGTCCTTCTGCACACCACGCATCAGGTCGTAGCGGTCCATCGACAGCTGGGTGCTGGCGTTGGCGTCGCGCACCACCACCGGGCGCAGGAACACCATCAGGTTGGTCTTCTTGCGCACGCGGGTGTCGCTGCGGAACAGGACTCCCACACCGGGAATGTCACCGAGGTAGGGCACCTTTTGTTGGTTGCCGGTGAAACGGTCTTCCAGCAGGCCGCCCAGCACGATGATGGAGCCGTCTTCCACCAGGATGGTGGATTCGATGGTGCGTTTGGTGGTGGTGGGGCCGTTGCTGGCCTTGGCGGTGTCTTCCTTGACGGCCGATGTTTCCTGGTAAATCACCATCTTCACCGTGCCGTTTTCATTGATCTGCGGCTTGACCCGCAGCATCAGGCCCACGTCCTTGCGTTCCACCGTGGTGAACGGGTTCACGGTGCCAGCGTTGTTGGAGTTGGAGTACGAGCCGGTGACGAAAGGCACGTTTTCGCCGATCAGGATCTTGGCCTCTTCGTTGTCCAGGGTCAGCAGGTTCGGGGTGGACAACACGTTGCCGTCGCCGCTGCTCTGCAGCAGGTTGGCCAGTGCGCCCAGCACATATTCGCCGTTGTGTTTGGCGGCCAGGCCGAGGTTAAATCCTGCCGAGGGCAGGGTGGATGTGGACGTCACACCGCCGGACAAACCCGCGGCCAGTGTGAACAGGTTCACACCACCGACGGTGAAGTTGCTGCCCGCCAGCCCGATCAGGCTGCCGTTCTGGCCCAGCAGGCTTTGCCACTGCACACCAAACTGCGCCGCCTTGTCCACGTTGACTTCGGCGATCAGGCTTTCCACCAGCACCTGGGCGCGGCGGCCGTCGAGTTTGTCGATCACGGCGCGCAGCTGGCGGTACTGCGGCTCGGACGCGGTGATGATCAGTGAATTGGTGGCCGGGTCGGCCTGGATCTGGCCGCCGGTGGACGGCTGGCTGGAGCCGCCGCCCAGGCTGCCGGACGGCCCGCCGGACATGCCGCTGCCCGTGCTGCTGGAGTTGCTGTTGCTGCCGCTCAAACCGCCGCCTGTGTTGGTGGACGCCGTGGTGGTTGTGGTGCCCGTGTTGCCACCGCCGCTGCTGGCGGCACCACTGGGGGTGTTGGCTGCCATGGCAGCCCGCAGTGTCACCGCCAGTTTGGCTGCATCGGCATTCTTCAGGTACACCACATAAATGTTGCCCGCATTGCCGTTGCTGCCCAGGGCGGTGGGTTGGTCGAGCTTGGCCACCAGCGCGCGCACCAGCGCCACGCGGGCCGGGTTGGCGGCGCGTAACACCAGCGCGTTGGAGCGCGGCTCGGCCATCAACGTGGTTTTGAAAGAGTTGTCGGACTGGCCTTGTGCGGCAGTGCCAGGGCCTGCACTGCCGGACTCGATCAGTTTGGCCACCAGAGGCGCCAGGTCGGACGCAATCGCATGTTGCAGCGGAATCACCTCGACATCGGTGGCGTTCGACACGTCCAGCGCGGCGATGATGCGCGCCATACGCTGCAGGTTGTCGGCGTAGTCGGTGATGACCAGCGAGTTGTTGCCGGGGTTGACGTTGATGGTGTTGTTGGGGCTGATCAGCGGGCGCAGCACCGGCACCAGGTTGCTGGCCGACTCGTAGTTGAGGCGGAAGATCTGCGTCACGATGCGGCTGCCACTGGCACCACCTGCAGTCGCCGTGTCGCTGCTCGACATACTGACCGCACCGCCCTGCAGCTTGGCGTCGGCCTCGGGCACCACCTTGTAAAGCCCGGCGCTTTCCACCACCGTGAAACCCTGCAGGCGCAGCGCGGCGAGGAACTGGTCAAACGCGGCCCGGGGCGACACCGCCCGTTCACTCAGCAGGCTCATCGTGCCCTTGACGCGCGGGTCCACCACCACATTGCGCCCGGTGATGGTGGCCATGGTGCGGGCCACGGCGTCGATCTCGGCGTTGGTGAAATTCAGCGTGACGGGCTCACCCGGGCGCACACTGCCCGAGGTGGCTGTTTGTGCATAAATTGTGCCACTAGCGCCCGCCAGCTGGGCGATGACAGCTACAGAAGCAGTAGCAGTTTGCAAGCGACGCCGAAAGGATGTTTTCATAAATTTCATGCCAGTATTCACAGCGACTCAGAGACCATGTGCAAACGCCGCGCACCGTGCGAAGCACAAGCGCTCTTCCAGCAGACACCGCGGATCTGGCTTTGCCAGGCCGCTGGTGTCGCCCCCTGCAAGGGGGTAGGAGTAGCGGAACGAAGTCCGCGAAGCCTGGGGGTGTTCATATAGAAATAAGAGAGCGGGAGCCGTTGCGGCGTCCGATGATGTTCAGGAGGTTCGACAGTGCGGCCTCGCGGTCGGGGGCGGCACTGGCTTCACCGTTGAAGCGCAGGCGCGAGCCCACCCAGCTGCCGCTGCCCTTGAGCTGCAGCGCGCCTTCGATCGTGTCGAGTTGGAGTGAGGGCACAGGGCCTCCGTTGAAGGTGATGCGGTAACTGCCCATGGGCTGCAGGGTGGACAGGCGCGAAGACACCTGCAAAGCCTCCAGCCGTGCCTGTCCGGCCACGGCCAGTCGGCCCTCGGTCCATTCTACTGAAAGGCCTTGTGTGGACAGGCCCAGTTGGCCCTGCGCCTGGATGGTGTTCCAGGGGGTTCCCAGGCCCACCAGCAAGGCCGCGGGCCACTGGCTCTGGCTGTCTGCCATCGTGACCTGCGCACCGCCCCAGCGGGGCCGGGCATGCATCTGCACCGGGTGCTGCGTGCAGCAGGCGGCCTCGATGCGCGCACGGATGCCGTCCAGCGCAGGGCGCAACTGCCAGGTGGTGCGCCCGGGCAGGGCGGTGGCGTCGCGGCTGTCGGTGCCACCCGTCAGCACCAGTTGGGCCGAGCCGTCCCAGACCGTGCCACGCGCCTCAGCCAACACCACCCGGCCGCCCGATGCACTGTGTACACCCGACGCCAGCCAACGCGCGGGCGCAAAAAAAAGGACTGCCAGCAGCACGCCACACACACCACCCGCCACCGCCCAGCCCCACGGCGCACGGGGCACCCCGGTGCCCCCACGGGCGCGGGACGATGGGGAATAAGAGCGGGAGGAGGCCAACACCACAGCTCAGCGCGCGGGCAGGGTCAGCACCACCGTGCCGTCCCAGCGTGCGGGGGGTGGGGTGCTTGCCTCACCGGGTTTTGTGGCCACCGGCGCGGTGCTGCGCACCAGGCGGGCTTCGACCGGCAGCGCGCGGGCGTTGGTGCGCACCTGGGCCAGCCAGGGAGCGATGGCCTCGGCGGGCACGGCTTTGAGTGTCACGGTGGCGCGGTCACCCGCCACATTCAGCTGGCCCCCGGTGCCCAGGCGTTGCTTCACGGAGGCTTCCAGCGCCCGCAGCGACTCGTCGGCCCCGATCTTGGGCTGGGTCTGCAGCTGCTGGGCCTGGGCCTGCAAGCGCTTCATCTGCTGGAGCTGGGTGTCCAGCGCCTGGTGGCGGGTGTTGGCGGTGCGCAGGGTTTGCAGGGCCGGGGCCACTGCCAGCCACCACAGCAGGGCCACACCGATCACGGCGGCGGTCACCTGCGCCAGCGTTTTTTCACGCGGGAGCAGGCTGTTCCAGCGGCGCTGGAGTGTTTCGGGCATCTTCATGGGGCCACCTCCAGGCGCACCAGCAGGGTGTCGCCGTCGGTGCGGGCGGCGTAGCCCTGGGTTTTCAGCCGGGTGGCCAGCCCAGCGGCTTCTTCCGCGCTCAGGGCCAGGCCTTTGATGCGGGCTTCACCTGCTGCAAATTCAATAGCTGTTGCCGCTTTACCAGCGGGCGCTGCAGCACTTAATGATGCCAAAATACTCTCCAGGTCACGCCCGGACACACCACCCGCTGACTGGCGCAGCAGCGCCACTTCACGCTCCATCTGCAGCGGCGCATCCACCACCACCTGCACCCCGGGGAAGGTTTGGGTGAGCAGGCCGCGCACCGAATTCTGTTTGTCCTGCAGCGCCGACTTTTCGCGCCAGGCCCAGGCGTTGAGCCCCACCAGGTTGACCAGCACCAGCGCCGCAGCCCCCCAGCGCGCCGCGCGCCACTGGGGCGCACGCAGCAGGCTGGTGCCGAGGGTGCCGGCCTTTTTGAAGGCCCGTGTGCGGCCCGAGCTGGCCAGGTCGAACTGCGCCAGGTCCCAGCCGTTGCGGGCCGATGCCAGCCAGCGCTGGGCACCGGTCTGCAGCGTGACCGGGCGGCCCAGCAGGCCCTCGGCCTGGGCCGCAACAGCAGGTTCGGCCAGCACGGGGGTGTCGCCATCGGCGGGCAGCTGCACCAGCGCCAGCGTGGCGGCAGACAGGGGGAACACGGCCACACTGCGGTCCGCGCCATACCCCACAGCCACCCACTGGGCGTCGTCGGGCGTGCCGATGGCATGGAGGGTGAGAGGGGTGCCGTCGCCCGCCACAGCATCCGGTGGGGCAAATTCGGGAACGATGCGGGCCACCGGGCGGTTGGCGCTCTCCAGCGCTAACACGGAGGCTTGCAGCCAGGCGCGGTTGCAGGCTGCCACCCACACGGGCTGGCCGGGGCGGTGGCCGGGTTCCAGTGCAAAGTGCAGGGCGGCCGGGTCGTCCAGCAGCCGCTCTTCCAGCAGGCCTTCCAGCACGGCCCGCAGGCGCGGGGAGTTGGCTCCCGTGCCCTTGGGCAAGGTCACGCGGTGCCACGACAACGCACGTGCGGGCACCACAGCAACCACGTCTCCTCCGGTGCGCCCGGTGTGGGGCAGCAGGGCGAGGGGAACGCTGCCGTGGTCGGTGACCGCATGGCCGTCCAGCGTGAGGGCGTAGCGGTAGTCCGCCGCAGGTGGTGCGCCGGGGGGGCTCAGAAAAACGATCAGGGTGCTCATGGCAGGAATGTGTGCGGCGATCGCATTGTAGGGATGTGGGGTGACATGTTGTTACCGGGTCACCGGAGCCAGGGCTTCGTCCAGCCCGGCAATGGCACCGCGTTCGCGCCACAGGGTTTTGACGGTATTGCCGTCGCGCTGCACCAGGGAGCGCTCTTCCACAATGGTTTGTTCCAGCCGCAGGCGGCCGCGCACTTCAAAGTAGCGCGAGGCAATGGCGAAGTCGTTGATATTGGGGTTGTCGCTGTCGTCGCTCACCAGCTTCAAGGCGTCTTTGACGTTCTTGAAATGGGTGTTCTGGCGCGCCGCGACCAGGGTCTGGGCGGCGGCCAGATCGTCGGCCGCACCGCTGGCGTACAACACCTCGGCACTGGCGGTGTTGAGGTTGACCGGTGTGCTGATGGGCAGCACGGTGATGTACGGGGCCAGCACCGCCACCATGGGGGCTGGCAGGCCCAGCCAGACCAGATCGTCCACGCGGTAAGGCATTAGCGGGGCGCTGTCATCGGCGCTGGTGCTGGTGGCGCGCAGCATCTGGTTGGCCAGCACACTGGCCTGCGCCCGGGGCAGCCCCAGCAATTCAAACAGCCGCCCGAAACGCACCAGGGCGGTGGCCGACACCTTGTCACCGTCCACCAGGTTCATCACGTTCAGGCGCGACTGGGCGTCAACGATCTGGCCCGACAGGAACGCATCACGGGTGTCGGTGGTGTTGTCCTGCACACCATCGCCGTCACCAGCCGCCAGAAAGGTGGACAGGCGCGCCTCCTGCAGCGGCACGGCCCAGGGTTCGGCCAGATGGTCGGGGCCACCGGAGCGGCCGTCTTCGCTGAGGATGAGGCGCGACCAGTCGAGTGCGCCCACCAGAATCCAGGCCGCCTGCACCCGGGCGCGTTCGGAGGTTTCCACCTCCACGCTGCGCCACTGCTGCCACAGCGCCGCCGCTGCCAGCGTGGCCACCAGCGTGACGGTGAGCATGGCGGCCAGCAAGGCGGCGCCCGCTTCGCGTAATGGCCGGGTGTGTGTGTTCATGACTTGCCCCCGCCGACGGTGGGGCGCACCCAGTCGTGGGTGATGCGGCCGGTGAGGGCATGGCCTGCGGGTACGTCAAGCACCAGGCGCACACCGTCGGGCAAGGTCGCTGCCCCGGCCGCCCCGGCCGCCCCGGCGGTCCCCGCAGCGCCTGCTGCGTTGTCGCCACTCGACAACGGGTTGGTCCACGCATTGCTGCGGAAATAAAACAACTGCCAGCCGTCGAGCGGCAGGATGCTGACCTCGTCGCGCCGCTCGGCGTCCCCCGGGTTCTGTGCCCACACACCCGCGCGGGCCCAGGCCTGCTGCCAGTCGCCCCGGTTCACCAGCGGCGGCGACTGCCAGCGCAGCCAGACGCCACTGCCACCACCCGTGGCGCGGCGGGTCCAGGCCACCACCAGCGGGCCGGGGTCGTTGGGCTGGCTGCTGCGGCGGGTGATACGCAGCGCGCGGCCATCCCAGTCGAGTGACTGGGTTTGTGGGATCTGCACCAGCGCGTCCAGGTCGGCGCTCCACTGGCCCAGCCCGGCCTGCAGTGTCAGCACCTCGTCCGCCCGCGCCTGTGTTGCCACCTGCGCGCGTGACATGCCGTCCAGCCCCCGCCAGCCCAGAATGGCCATCAGCGCCATGATGGAAATGGCCACCAGCAGCTCGATCAGCGTGAAGCCGCGTGTGGGTGCGGCAGAGAAACGGGGGGCGGCCATCAGTTCCTCCCCACGATGGTGGAGATACGCAAAACCGAAGAACCTTCACTCAGCACCTGGGCATCCACACGGCGGAACACCGGGTTGGGCGTGGGGCGCACACGGATGGCCACTTCAAAACTGCGCCCGGCCTGTTCACAGGCCTGGGTGCTGTCACCCACGCTGGGCATCTGTTTGGACAGGCGCACCTTGACCAGCTCGTTTTCGGCACACAGGTGGGCCAGCAGCACGTCCGACTGGCGCTGGGCATTCCGTGTCAGCGCCGACGTGGCCTGCAGCCCGGCCATCAGCGCAATGGCCACGATGGCCAGCGCTACCAGCACCTCGATCAGGGTAAAGCCGTGGTGGGGGGCACGCATCACGGCGACGGCTCCACCGCCTGCACCGCAAAAGGCCGCAGACCGTCGGTGGCCACCCACAGGCGGCGCTCGGGTTGCTGGGCCAGGGTCAACACCACGTGCTGGCGGCCAATCAGCGGTTCGGGGCCCAGCCGCAGCGCGGCAGCCCCTGCGCCCGACAAGGCCACACCTTCGCCGATCCAGCGGGTGGGCAAAGCCCCTTGCGGCAGACCGTCAAACTGGAACCCGTCTGCCGTGGTGCGCCAGCGCACCGCCATGCCACTGGCGCGTGACTGCGCCCGGGCCGACTCCAGCAGGGCGGCCAGGCGCTGGGCCTCGCGCTCCAGTTGCGTCTGGCTGCTGTCGCGCATGGCCATCGACACCCCGGCCGTGGCCAGTGCCACGATGCTGATGACCACCAGCAGCTCCAGCAAAGTGAAGCCACGGCTGCGCGAAGCATGCGGTGCGCGCCGCCCCTTCCAGCAGACACCACGGAGCTGGCTTTGCCAGGCCGTTGGTGTCGCCCCCTGCAAGGGGGTTGGCGAGAGCGAAGCGAAGCCTGGGGGTGAGCCCATCTACTGCCAGCTGCCTACGTCTGCATCTTTGCCTTCACCACCGGCCTGGCCGTCCGCGCCGAACGACATCACGTCGATCTCACCCTTGATGCCCGGATTCAGGTACTGGTACGGGCGGCCCCAGGGGTCGTTGGGCAGCTTGTCGAGGTAAGGCTTCCAGTTGCCGGGCACTGGGCCGGACGTGGGTTTGGCGATCAGGGCTTGCAGGCCTTGTTCGGCCGTGGGGTAACGCTGGTTGTCCAGCCGGTACAGCTTGAGCGCCTGCATGACGTTGTTGACGTCGGTCTTGGCCGCAGTGGCCCGGGCGTCGTCCGCACGATCCAGCACATTGGGCACGATCAGTGCCGCCAGCACCCCGATGATGACCAGCACCACCATCAATTCGATCAGCGTGAAGCCGGCCTGCAGTCGGCGGCGTGTGGTGGAGAAATGTTTTTTCATTTTGGTGAGAGCCCGAAAGATGGATTTTGTTCAGATTTGCCCAGCCTTCGCCGTGGACACAACGCTCCCTACCAGCAGACACCGCAGAACCGGCTTTGCCGGGCTGCTGGTGTCGCCCCCTGCAAGGGGGAAGGAGTAGCGACACGCAGTGCGCGAAGCCTGGGGGTGAGCAAAGCTTCCATGATAATGCCGCATGGTGACCAATACGCGTAACAGATGGATGCTTCGGGCCGCAACCTTCCTGCTGTGGGCAGGGGCTGCGGGCTGTGCTGTGTTTTGGGGGCTGCGCCTGGCGGCACCTGCGAGTGGTGCGCTGGTGGCATCGGTGGATGCGGGTGGCCCAGCCGCTGCCGATCCGGTGGCTGTGGCGCGCCTGTTGGGCGCCTCCAGCGGCCCGCTGGCCGCCGTGCCTGTCGCGGCGGTGGCCAGCCGGTTCACGCTGCTGGGTGTGCTGGCGGGGCGCGATAGCGGCGGTGCGGCGCTGATCGCTGTGGACGGCAAACCCGCACGTCCGGTGCGGGTGGGCGGCACGCTGGAAGAGGGCCTGGTGCTGCAATCACTCAGTGGGCGCACAGCGGTGCTGGGTGCTGACCGCGACGGCCCCGGCACGGTCACGCTTGAAATAAAACAGTAGTTACACCCCAGACTGCGCGGACTGCGTTCCGTTTCAACGGTAGAAATCGTGTACTTCCCATGCGCCGAACGGCACGGCCTCTGTGGGCCATTCGTGGGCGTGCTGCACCTGGCGCTGGCCGGCCAGCAGCAGGCGGGTGGCGCGGATGACACCGGCGTGGGTGACCCAGACGGTGTCCTGGCCGCTGTTGCGGGTGGAGTCCAGCGCCTGTGCCACACGCTGCATCACATGGTTGACCGATTCCCCGCCGCCGGGTGGGTGGTGGGCAAAGTCCTGCGTCCAGGCATCCAGCGCGTGGGCACCCAGCGCGTCCCAGCGTTGGCCCTCCCAACTGCCGAAGTCCATTTCAGCCAGCCGGTCGTCTGTTTTTGAAGCCAAATCGGGCCGCAGCGTACACAGGGTGTGCGCAAGGTGCTCACATCTTTGTAGCGGTGAGGTATGTAATACCGCATGCAGCGGCAGGGCCTGTGCCAGCGCCTGCGCACTGGCACGGGTGGCTGCCGGGTCGGCGGCCACATCCAGCCGGCCGTAACAAACCCCGGCGTCCACCAGCGGCTGTGCGTGGCGCACCAGCCAGAGCTTCATGCGCGCAAGCCCTGTGCCACGGCCACCGCCGCGCCGAGGTAAAACGCAATTTCGCAGAGCTGCTGTGTGGCCCCCAGGCAGTCGCCGGTAAAACCCTGCAAGCGCCGCGCAAACCAGCGCCACAGTGTGATGAAGGTGAGGGCGCTGGCGGCGCTGGATGCTATTAAAAACAAAACGCCTTGCGCCCAGCCTATAAGCGCCAGAGGCATAAAACACCACACAAAAGCCGCCCCCAGCGCCCACGCTGTGATCTGCCCGGCCAGGGGTTTGCTTTTGGACTGCGCGGTGTCACCGATGTGGGGCAATGCCCGCACCAGCAGCAGCGGCCAGAACCGCGACGACACATGCCCACCCGCCAGCGCCGCCAGCACAAAGCCCAGGCCTTGGGTGCCCAGCAGTGCCAGCAACGCCACTTTGGCCAGCAGCGCCAGCACCAGCGCCAAGCTGCCAAATGCACCGATGTGCGAGTCCTTCATGATCTGCAGCGCCCGGTTGCGGTCCAGGCTGCCGCCCAGTCCATCGGCTACGTCGGCAAGCCCGTCTTCGTGCAATCCACCGGTCAGCCAGACGGTGGCAGCGGTGCTGAAGACGGCTGCCACCAGCGCCGCGCCGGAGCTGCCCGCCAGTGCCGTCCACAGCAGCGTATACACACCCATCGCCACGGCTGCCACCAGCCAACCAACACCCGGAAAGTGCGCCGCGCTGGCACGCAGCATCTCCGGGCTGTAACCCACCCAACCCGCCAGGCGGCCGGTGATGGGCAACCGGGTAAAGAACTGGACGGCCAGCAGGTAATGGCGGACGAAATTTGACAAGGAGCTAGCAGGCATCGAGGGCTGGCCCAGTCAGGAACACCGTGGAACCGGCTTTGCCGGGCCACTGGTGTTGCCCCCTGCAAGGGGGGAGGAGGCCACGCGCAGCGGGCAAGCCTGGGGGTGTTTCAAGTTTGCAGGAACAGCTGGTAAACCGGGTTGTTGGTTTCTTCCACGCAGGGGTAGTCCAGCGTAGCCAGGAATTTGTCAAACGCCTTCGCGTCGGTCTTGGGCACTTGCAGGCCGACCAGGATGCGGCCGTAGTCCGCGCCCTGATTGCGGTAATGGAACAGGCTGATGTTCCAGCCCGGGCGCACCAGACTCAGGAACTTCATCAGCGCGCCGGGCCGCTCGGGGAACACAAAGCTGAGCAAACGTTCATCTTGCGCCAGCGCCGACTGGCCGCCCACCATGTGGCGGATGTGGTCCTTGGCCAGCTCGTTGTGGGTCAGGTCCAGCGCCTTGAAGCCATGTTTGCTGAAGTTGTTGGCGATCTTTTGTGATTCGCCTTTGGCCGTGGTGGTCAGTCCGACAAATACATGGGCCGCGTTGCTCTTGGCTGCGTCGCTGATGCGGTAGTTGAACTCGGTCACATTGCGCGGTCCTCCGGGCAACTGGCCTATGGCTTCACAGAAACGCTTGAAGCTGCCGCGCTCTTCGGGGATGGTCACGGCAAACAAGGCTTCGCGTTCTTCGCCCACTTCGGCGCGTTCGGCGACGAAGCGCAGGCGGTCGAAGTTCATGTTGGCACCACACAGGATGGCGGCGTAGGTTTCGCCCTTGGTCTTGTGGGCGGCCACATACTGTTTGATGGCGGCCACGGCCAGCGCTCCGGCGGGTTCGACAATGCTGCGGGTGTCGACAAACACATCCTTGATGGCAGCGCAGACCGCGTCGGTGTTCACCGTCATGAACTCGTCTACCAGACCGCGTGCGACACGGAAGGTTTCCTCGCCCACCAGCTTGACCGCTGTGCCATCGGAAAACAGGCCCACGTCGGGCAAGGTGACACGTTTTTTGGCGCTGACGGACTGGATCATCGCGTCCGAGTCGTTCATCTGCACCCCAATCACCTTCACCTCGGGGCGCACCGCCTTGATGTAGTTGGCAACCCCGGAAATCAGCCCGCCGCCACCAATGGCGACAAACACGGCGTCCAGCCGGCCCTGGTGCTGGCGCAGGATTTCCATCGCAATCGTGCCCTGGCCGGCAATCACGTCCGGGTCGTCGAACGGGTGCACAAACGTCAGGCCCTGCTTTTTCTCGAGTGCGGCGGCATGGGTGTAAGCGTCGGAATAACTGTCGCCCGCCAGCACCACCTCGCCACCGAGGGCTTTCACCGCGTCCACCTTGAGCTGGGGCGTGGTGGTGGGCATCACCACCACGGCGCGGGTGCCCAGTGTGTGGGCGCTCATGGCCACGCCCTGCGCATGGTTGCCCGCCGAGGCACAAATCACCCCCTTTTTCAGCTGTGCCGGGGTCAACTGCACCATCTTGTTGTACGCCCCACGCAGCTTGAAGCTGAACACCGGTTGCTGGTCTTCGCGTTTGAGCAGCACCTGGTTGTGCAGGCGTTTGCTCAGGTTCTTGGCCAGTGTCAGGTCGGACTCCACCGCCACGTCATAGACACGCGCGGTGAGGATTTTTTTGAGGTAGTCGGCGGGGGTGAGGTGTTTGGTCATGGTCGGGGTCGATAGGCGCACTCTGCAATGCGTTGCGCATTAAGCCGACAATCTTAGTCGTGCGCCCAATAGCACTTAGGTTTTGCCGAACGCTGCTCCTTCCAGCAGACACCGCGGATCTGGCTTTGCCAGTCCGCTGGTGTCGCCCCCTGCAAGGGGGTTGGCGGAAGCGGAACGAAGTCCGCGCAGCCTGGGGGTGTTTCGATTTTTCAAGAAAAAAGCCCCGAGTCGTGAGACTCGGGGCTAAATCCACCAAAGGAGGAGGTGGAGGAGACAAGTGGTGCACCAAGAAACTTGTTTTTTGATGCGATGTTCTCAGTGTAGCGATAATTTGCTGCGTTGCAACATGTCCTCGCCAAAAACCGTTCGTTTTGTGAACTAGTTGGCATTTTTGGTGTGTTGCACCTAAAACGTTTACCAAATCAAAGGGGAGTTTCATGGAATGCACAGTCAGTTGGACAGGCGGCGCAGGCACCCGCTCGGGTATGGGTTTTGTCGCAGAGACGGGCAGCGGGCACGTGTTGACAATGGATGGTGCGCCGGACGCCGCCAAGCCTGAAAACGGTGGGCAGAACCTGGCACCCCGCCCCATGGAAACCGTGCTGGCGGGCACGGGCGGCTGCACTGCCTATGACGTGGTGCTGATCCTGAAACGGGGTCGCCACGATGTGCGTGGCTGCTCCGTCAAACTCACCACCGAACGCGCCGAGGTAGACCCCAAGGTGTTTACCAAGATCCACATGCACTTCACCGTGACTGGCAAAAGCATTCCGGCCAGCGCAGTGGAGCGCGCCATTGCCATGAGCCACGAAAAATACTGCTCCGCCAGCATCATGCTGGGCAAAACTGCCGAGATCACCACGGGTTTTGAGTTGCTGGAAGCCTGAGAGCTTGATTCAAATGTGGTGTGCTGTGGTGGTCATGACCTTGGCCGCCACCCGCATCATGGCTTTGACCGGCGCAGGCAGTTCGGTGGCACCGGACGCGCGGGCTTCGTCGGCATGGCGCATTTCATCCTCTTTCATCTGGGCCACCACGGCGCGTGAGGCCAGGTCTTCGGCGGGCAGGCGGGCCAGATGGCTTTGCAGATGTTCCGCAACCTGGGTTTCCGTTTCCACCACAAAGGCCAGGCTGATCCGGTCGTCAATCTTGCCAGCGACCAAACCCAGGGCAAACGCACCCGCAAACCACAAGGGGTTGAGTGCACTTTCACGTGCCCCCAGTGCATCCAGCCTTTGGCGGCACCAGGCCAGGTGGTCGGTTTCTTCGCGGGCGGCTTCCACCAAATGGGCCCGCAAGACGGGGTCCTTGGTTACCGCTGCCTGCGCGGTGTACAGCGCCTGCGCGCAGACCTCCCCCACATGGTTTACCCGCATCAAGGCCCCGGCCAGCCGTTTTTGGGCCGGGTCGAGAGGGGCCTCCTGCACTGCGTGGGCCGGGGATGTTTGTACGGCGTGCGGAATGGCGAACAACGTGCGCAGCGCGGTGTCGGCAGCAATCAGGTACTTGTCCATAGAGGTGGTCTGCTTAAACAGGGGGCTGAAAATGACACTGTATGCCATAGGAGCCTCGGGCCGATGGGCGACGGCAGACTCGTGGTCGCTTGCTGGGGACGCAAAGGGGGGGTGCAGGATTCCTGGCTGGGGAGAGTGCTGGCCTGGCATTTGCGTTGAGAGAGCGTTGTTCCCGCAAAAAATCCCCTGGCCCACTTGTTTGCACCAATTTGGTGCAATTGAGCTGTTGTCGTGGTGTCAATACAACGAAATACACAATCGCACGTGTTGCTTCATGCAATTCCTTTGCGAAAGCACTGCATGTCTGGTGCAATAGAGCCAACTTCCCACAAAGGAGGTTGGCCCGGTAAGCTTGTTGTGGATCCATGCGAAATGCATACTCCCGGACCGGCGCTAAATGTTTAACCTTGGAGAAATCTGTAATGAAAAAGTCTCTAGTTGCTCTGGCCGCCATGTCGGTCATTGGCGCTGTATCCGCCCAATCTTCGGTCACCCTGTACGGTTTGGCTGATGCATACATTGGTTCCGAGCGCCTTGGTACTGTCGCTACCGCCACCGCCCCTGGTGTTAATGGCATTACCCAAACCGTGGTGAACTCCGGTGGCCAAAACGGCAGCCGTTGGGGCCTGCGCGTTAGCGAAGACCTGGGTGGCGGCTTGGCTGCTATCGCTCAATTCGAATCTGGTTTCAATATTGACACTGGTTCGCAAACTGACAGCCTCGGCAGAACCCAAACTCTGTTTGGTCGCCAAGCATTTGTGGGTCTGAAGAGCGGTTTTGGTACCGTTGCTCTGGGTCGCCAATACGGTCCTTACGACGACATGAAGGGCACTCTGTCCCTGCAAGGTAACAACGCTTTTGACGCTACCGGTGGTGGTGTGATCGGTACCGCGTACGGCCCTGGTATCGGTGCATGGGTTGGTTACAACCCACGTATTAACAACTCGATCAAGTTCCAAAGCAACAACTACTCTGGTCTGTCGTTCTCTGCCATCTATGGCATGGGCGAAGACAAGACCGTTGCTACCAGCGCTTCCAGCACCTTCGGTATTGGTGCCATGTACGCTAACGGCCCCATCACCGTGGGTATCGTGCACCAAAATGATGGCCGCGCACGTTCTGCCACCAATGGCAAGAACGAAACTGAAAACACACTGTTCGCTGGTGCCTATGACTTCGGCTACGCCAAGCTGGGCGGCGGCTACAACGAAGCACGTGTCCGTCAAAATGGTGTGACCGATCCTAAGTTCAAGGAATGGTTCCTGGGTCTGTCGGCACCCCTCGGCGCAACCACGCTGAAGGCTCAGTACGCGCGTTCGAAGCAAACCGTAGCAGGTGTTTCGCGTGAAAACGACTCCATCGGTATCGATGCTGTGTATGACTTCTCCAAGCGTACAAGCGCATATGTTGGTTACAACGTGACCACGTTTGACGCAGCTGGTGCACTCAATGTTGGCTCCACAACTTTGGGCGATCTGAAGAACCGCCGCTTCGGTGTTGGTCTGCGCCACAAGTTCTGATTTTTTGGGCTGATTTCTTGTTAGCCCTTTAAAGTCAAGACATTAAAACCGCCGCACCTTTACAGGTGCGGCGGTTTTCTTTTGGGGTTCTTGTTTTGGCTCATGCCGGGCGTCTGAGCATGTTTTTTGTCCTGAAACCCTGTCTGGGGCGTTCCCTGCGTTGGTTTGCCTGTGTTGCCAAAGGCCTGCAGACACGTATTTATCGCGCGCGCCGCACATGGATGTTGAGCGCTGCTGCATGTGCCGCATTGCAACTCGCCGCATGTACTTCATTACACGCACCCGCGCCTGTCTTGGCCAACGAGGATATGGGTGCCTGGGGTGCGCAATCGATGGTGGGGATTATTCAACCCAAGGCGAATGCCCACTGGAAGCACGATGTCTTTCCTGGCAAGCAAGCTACGCTATTCACCCATGGCACCCATGTGGGATGCCATGGCATGTATGTCCAGGCCGATGCCTCTGCCAGCATGCTCCGTAAGCAGGTGCGTCTGGAACCCTCTGAGCTGGGGGTGGTGAAGTTTTCGTGGCTTGTGCCTGAACTGATTGACGGTGCGGACATGGAACTGCGCGAGCTGGATGATTCTCCGGTGCGTATTATTTTGGCATTTGAAGGGGACCGGTCCCGCTTTTCTGCTACAAATGCCAGCTTGTCGGGGTTGGCTCATTTGCTGACCGGCGAAGAAATTCCATATGCCACCCCACTACTGTCCGATAAAAACCCCAACAAAATCAACTGGTTAGCGTCGGTTGGTGGTGAGTTTTTGTAGTCATGGGTCTGCAAGGCGCATGAAATCAAGGTTTTCTCAAACACCGAGACCGACAAAATCTGTAGACATGTGTAGAGTGATGACTTGAGGTGCAGCTCCTTCTTGACGATGGCGATGAGCACGTAAGTGGCGATGGCACACCAGACCTGAAGAAAAACGCGAAATTGCTCCAGAGCAGGCACAAAGTTCAGCTCCTTTTTTGAGGAATAACGAGCCCGATCTGCGTTGTATCCCCACTGGAATTAGCAATGGGATGACCTCCGTGCATGCGTGCGACCGCCGCGACGATGGACAGGCCAAGGCCGTGGTTTTTTTTACCCTCTGTACGTGCCGGATCCGCACGAAAAAATCGACCGAAGATATGCGGCAGAGCAGTTGGAGCAATAGGGCACCCTCGGTTGCACACCACAATGGATACAACTCCATCCAAAGGGGAAGATTCGATTCGAACGGTCAATGACGAGTTGTCCTGCGCGTAACGCGTAGCGTTATCTAAAAGATTCGACAAGGCGCGACGCAACAGCCCTGCATCAAACTGACCAGAGGCGTCACCTACGACTTCAATTTTCAGTCCCGCCTCCTCGAGTGCAGCCTCGTGGAAATCGATGACGCTACTAGTCAACGTGGCCAGGCTGCGCACCTCGACACATCTGGCCGTCGCCCCACTATCGGCCTGCGACAAAAACAACATGTCATTGACGATGCCCGACATCCGATGCAGCTCTTCTAAATTTGATGCAAGGAGTTCTTGCATCTCGTCGAGGTTACGACCTTTGCGCAGCCCAAGCTCACAGCTGCTGATCAAATTAGCTAAAGGAGTTTTCAGTTCATGGGCGACGTCGGCGTTAAAGCCCTCCATCTGGCCATAACTGCTATCGAGTCGCTCAAGTAAGGCGTTGAACTGGGCTATTAGCGGTTGAAGCTCTTCAGGCTGAGCTGTCCCATCTAGTCTTTTGTTAAAATCATTGGCGCTGAGCTGTCGAGTCTGTTGTACCAGTTGCCGTAACGGCGTTAGGCCCAGCCGTACAAGCCAGAAACAGCCAAGCGAAACTACCAGAGACCCGAAAACGACTGCGGCAGCCAGAGTCCAGCCTAATCGACGCAACAACTTGTCGTCGCGCGCCGTGCTCAGCGTGAGGACGGCGCTGGAGGCACCATCAAAAAAATTGGCCCCCCGGGCGTCAAACTTGATTTGTTTCCTATGTTCCTGAGGCTGAGCGCCTCTTGTCGATGAATAGACGATCTGACCGCCCTCAGCCAACATGCGTAGTGCAATCTCATCATGACCTGTAATGGAGTCATCCAACTCATGCTTCAGAGCGTCGACGTCACGCAGCGCATCAGCGTCTTTGAGCACGTGCTGCACCATCAGCACTTTCTGATCTAGTGTCTCATCTTGACGCTGAGACAAGGTGATCGCCGTCACCATGTAGATTGCCGAGCAAATGAAGCTGAGGCCTAAAAATGTTTGACATGCCAACCACCACGATAAGCGTTGACCGAGTGCACCGGCGTGCCCCACGCGGCTCATGTGTCTCGCACTTCCAATACGTAGCCCATGCCCCTGACGGTTTGCAACAAGGGGCTGTCAAAGGGCACATCCAACTTGCTACGTAGCCGTCGAATCGCGACCTCGACCACATTGGTCTCACTGTCGAAGTTCATGTCCCAGACTTGTTCCGCCAACTCTGTGCGAGAGAGAACCTCACCTTGGCGCCTCAGCATGAGACTCAACAGATTGAATTCTTTGGGTGTGAGGTCGAGCCGCTTGCCCGCTCGGGTGGCCTTTCGCCGCACCAAGTCTAGATCGAGGTCGGCTAATTTCAGCATCGTCGCTTCTGTATCTTGGTTAACACCGTTGACGCGGCGCAGAAGCACTTGGATGCGTGCTACCAGCTCAGAAAAGGCGAACGGTTTGAGCAAGTAGTCATCTGCACCTGCGCGTAGACCCCTGACACGGTCTTCGACCAAGATGCGGGCGGTGAGCATCAAAACTGGTGTTTGCTTACTTTGGCGCAGAGCCGCCAGTACAGCCAAACCGTCAATGCCCGGCAGCATGCTGTCGAGGACTAGCAGGTCATATTCACCCTCGGTGGCCAAATGTAAACCGTCGATCCCATTGTGGGCAAGGTCAACAACATATCCCTCTTCACTTAGCCCCTTGCGCAAGTAAAGAGCAAGTTTGTGTTCATCTTCAATAACCAAAATCTTCATGGTCAGCATTATCCCGGGACGGGGACGCTCGTGTATATTACGAATTTGTCATTTTTCTGACGCTTACTTGTGCGGCTGCGGGTTCTAAAGTCCTTCCTCAGTCAGTTC
Organism: Comamonadaceae bacterium AAW; assembly: GCA_026314275.1. Taxonomy (GTDB): domain Bacteria; phylum Pseudomonadota; class Gammaproteobacteria; order Burkholderiales; family Burkholderiaceae_C; genus JAGOEY01. The sequence continues at coordinate 766,363 of CP111109.1, read as the reverse complement.
CGTCTACTTGATTCTTGACCTGCTTCAGGTGCCATCTTGGGCCGTAGGTCACTCGCAGAACATTCCAAAACATGCACCGTTGGTTAAAAGCCCTTTTTTCGCTGGTGATGGTGCTTCAGTTCGCCTGGGCTGCCATTGGTTTGCATGGCGTGTATGAAATGAAGGCTCCAGCCACCGACATCGCCGGCGAACCGTTCGAACGGTTCGATGGCCTACAGGACGTGTCAAAGGCAGGTGATCAGGAATCTCGGTGCGCCGAAGGTACGTGCCTCGGGCACACCATGTGCGCGGCGATGGAGAGCAATCCCAGCATCTCCACTTTTCATGCCAGAGGCGTTATCCCGGCGATCGCCACCGTTGGGTCTGGCGACTCCCACATACCTCACGGGCTAGACCGCCCCAACTGGCACCGCATCTGACGCCGCGCGCGGCCGTCAGTCGCTTGCCGCAATTGTGCCGGTGCGCCTAGCGCGCACTCATTTTCTGATTTAAACCCCCTGGAGAGTTCGATGAGAAGCCCATTTCGAGGCTACGGTGCGCCACTTCTCGTGGCTGCACTTTGGTCACCTTTCGTCCCTGCCTTGGCCGAGAGCACACCGAACTCGGCACCCGTTGCCGCTAGTTCCGTTTTTGTTGAGCCCGAACTGACTCTCCATGAGACGGTTCGCTTGGCACTGAATCACAACCCAGAGTTGGCCAGCGCAAGACTGGAAATCCAAGCCATGGAGGGTGCAAAAATCCAGGCTGGAGCAAGGCCAAACCCTGAGATAGGAGTGCTTGTCGAAGACACGCGCACTGCCACTCGCACGACGACGCTGCAATGGGTGCAACCGATTGAGTTGGGCGGCAAGCGTGCGGCTCGTCTGGCCGCCGCAGCGCGTGCGCTCGATCAGGCGAACGTTGGTCTGCAAGCCAAGCAGGTCGAAACGCGTTCTGCTGTCACCAGTGCTTTTTTTGAAGTGCTCGGCGCCCAGGAGCAAGTACGCTTGGTCCAGGCTTCGCTGGAGCTCGCTCGCAACGCCACCAGTATTGCCGACAAGCGTTTGCAAGCTGGCAAAGTTCCGCCTCTTGAGCTCGCCAAGGCCAAGGTCGCAGAGTCGGGCGTGCGTGCAGAGCTTGCTCAATCAAATAGTGAGCTGCAACTAGCACGCCAGCGCTTGAGTGCGTTTTGGGGTCAAGGAAAGATTGCTTTTAGCCGCGTTGGCGGGAATGCCGAGGCGCTGCCTGACATGCCGCTGGATCAACGCTTGAATGAGCTGTTGTCGCAGGCACCTTCGATCCGAATGGCGCAGCTCGACGTTGCCCGCCGTCAGGCGTTGACTGACAGTGAGAGGGCCAAGAGGGTTCCCGACCTCACCGTGACACTCGGTGTGAAGCGCGCGAATGACCTCGGTCGAACGCAGGCGGTAATGGGCCTGTCGATTCCGTTGCCAATCATGGACAGCAATCAGGGTAACCTCCTGGAGGCGTTGCGCCGAGAGGACCAGGCGCGCGAAGCTCTGACGGCCACCACCCTCAAGCTCCAGTCCGACGTTTCCCAATCCATGGAGAAGCTACGCCTGACACGTGAACAAGTGAAGCTGCTGCGCACCGAAGTGCTTCCGACTGCGCAGTCCGCATATGACGCAGCCGCTAAAGGCTACGAGTTAGGGAAGTTTGCGTTCTTAGAGGTTCTGGATGCCCAGCGCACGCTGTTTCAGTTACGCCAACAAATGCTGCGCAGCACGGCAGAGGCCTACAGCGCCGCCGCCGACCTCGACCGTTTGCTGGGCCAAGACGCCCGCCCCACAGGACAAAACCAGGAGTAAATGATGACGATTGCAATCAAAAACAAGAAGTCTGCTGCGGCCATCGCAGCAGTGCTCGCGCTTGGCGTTGCTCTTGGCGCCGCAATTCTGCGCACAGACAAGTCACAGCCTACCGGCGAAGAGCACGGCAGCAGCCACGCCGAGAGCGCATCTCATGCCGATGACGAACATCACGGCAAGAAGGCGGAAGCCGGGCACGATGACAACAAGGGGCACGGCGACACTGAACATCACGAGGAAACCGCGGCTCCCGCTAAAGGTCCGAACGGCGGTATGCAGTTCGCCAAAGACGGCTTCGGCTTGGAGCTAACCATTTTTGAGAACGCAGGCGAACCTGAGTTCCGCATTTACGTCACGCGCGACGGTCAGCCGGTGCCCCCATCGGATGCGAGTGTCAACGTGACACTTGAGCGGTTGGGGCGAAAATCTGAAACCATCGCTTTCGTAGCAGAGAAGGACTACCTCAAGAGTTCTGCCGTTGTTGAAGAACCGCATTCGTTCGCTGGCACGATCGAGGCGAAGGTAGGTAGCCAACCCTTAGAGTTCAAGTTTGAACAGGTTGAAGGCCGCGTCCCCATGACCGATGAGCAACTCAAGCGCAATGGCGTTGAGATTGCCACCGCAGGACCCGCTCGTATCCGCAGCAGTCTTCAACTTTTGGGCGAGATCAAACTGAACCAGGACCGTAGCGTCTTCGTCACACCGCGGCTGGCAGGTGTCGTCGAAACGGTGGCGGCCAATGCCGGCGACAGGGTACGCCGTGGACAGGTTTTGGCAGTCATCTCCAGCCAAGCATTGGCAGATCAGCGCGCCGATTTGCTGTCAGGGCAGAGGCGGCTGGCCCTTGCCAAAACCACGTACGAGCGGGAAAAAAAGCTGTGGGAGGACAAGATATCGGCTGAGCAGGACTACTTGGCCGCACGCCAAACGTTCCAAGAAGCCGAGATCGCTGTCGCCGGCGCGCGGCAGAAGTTATCGAGTCTGGGGGCTGGGGCTACCGAATCGATCCAGGGATTGACCCGTTACGAGATCCGTTCGCCGATTGACGGTGTTGTCACCGAGAAGAAGATCAGTGTAGGCGAGGTACTCAAGGAGGACACCGCAATTTTTCAGGTCGCAGATATCTCCAATGTGTGGGTGGAGGTGGTGGTGCCCGCCAAGGACGTGAACCGGCTCAACGTCGGTGATGCAGCCAAGGTGAAGGCCGACGCCTTTGAAGCCGAGGCAAATGCCAAGGTTGCGTATGTGGGCTCACTGGTGGGCGAGCAGAGCCGCAATGCGACTGCCCGTTTGGTCATGGCCAATCCCAAGGGCTTGTGGCGCCCTGGTCTCGCCGTGTCGGTTGATCTGACATCGGAGGAAGTCGGGGTGCCTGTCGCCATCGCCGCCGACGCCATCCAGTCGATGGGCAATGGCTCGGCGGCCTTTGGCCGGTATGGGCAGCAGTTCGAGACCCGTCCTTTGGAACTGGGACGCAGTGACGGACGTTTGGTGGAGGTCCTCAAGGGCTTGGAAGCCGGTGAACGCTACGCCGCCAAGAACAGCTTCTTGGTCAAGGCTGAAATTGGCAAGGCCGGCGCAAGCCACGCCCACTGAGGAACATGCGATGAAACAGATTACAGCCATCCTCCAGCCGCATCGTCTGGAAAAAGTTGAAGAGGCCCTGCACCGCTTACCGCACCTGCCTGGTTTCACCGTTTTTAAAGCGCATGGACATGCGCGTGGGCATGGACCGGATCATGCCTACGTGGCCGATGAATGGGACCCGGACAGCCATCCGCGCTTGGTATTGCTGATATATTGCGCCGACGAACATGTTGTTGGCTTGGTGCAAACCATCGAGAACGCCGCCCGCACGGGCCAGCCTGGTGACGGCATCGTGGCCGTGACCGAAGTGGCTGACATCGTGCGCATCAAAAACGGTGAGCGCGGCGATGCTGCGGTCTAGCGCGATCTGAATCAGGAACTCCATGTTTGAAAAAATTATCCGCTTTGCCATCGAGCAGCGCTGGCTGGTGCTGCTCGCCGTGCTGGGTATGGCGGCCGTTGGAATCTTCAGTTACAACCGCCTGCCTATCGATGCCGTGCCCGACATCACCAACGTCCAGGTTCAAATCAACACCGAAGCCCCAGGCTACTCGCCGTTGGAGTCTGAACAACGCGTGACGTTCCCGATTGAGACGGCGATGGCCGGTTTGCCCCACTTGGAGCAAACCCGTTCGCTGTCACGCTACGGACTGTCACAAGTGACGGTGGTGTTCAAGGACGGTACCGACATCTACTTCGCTCGGCAACTGGTCAACGAACGCATCCAGGAAGCCAAAAGCAAGCTACCCGGTGGCCTAGCGCCAACGTTGGGGCCTATCGCTACGGGCCTGGGCGAGATCTACATGTGGACCGTGGAAACCAAGGACGGCGCACTCAAACCCGACGGCACACCGTACACGCCTACCGACCTGCGTGAAATTCAGGATTGGATCATCAAACCTCAGTTGCGTAACGTGCCCGGTGTAACGGAAATCAACACCATTGGTGGCTACGGCAAGGAGTACCAGGTCGCACCGTTCACCGACAAACTGGTGGCGTACGGCCTCAGCATGTCAGACTTGGTGCAGGCCTTGGAGCGAAACAATGCGAACGTTGGCGCGGGCTACATTGAGCGTCGTGGCGAGCAGTACCTGATTCGTGCACCGGGCCAGGTGGCCAGCATCGAGGACATCGCCAACATTGTGGTCACCAATGTGCAAGGTGCACCCATTCGTGTGCGCGACGTGGCCGAGGTCGGTATCGGCAAGGAATTGCGCACGGGTGCGGCAACCAAGGACGCCAACGAAGTCGTCTTGGGCACGGTTTTTATGCTGCTCGGGGAGAACAGCCGAACGGTTTCTCAGGCCGTGGACCAACGCCTGAAGGAAGTCAACAAGACCTTGCCCCAGGGCGTGATCGCGCAGACGGTTTATGACCGCACCATCCTGATTGACAAGGCCGTAGGCACCGTCAAGAAGAACTTGGTTGAAGGCGCCTTGCTGGTGGTGGCCATTCTGTTTCTGTTTCTCGGCAACATTCGTGCGGCCATCATCACGGCGGCGGTCATTCCCCTGGCCATGCTGTTCACCTTTACTGGCATGGTGACCAACAAGGTCAGCGCCAACCTGATGAGTCTGGGGGCGCTGGACTTCGGCATCATCATTGACGGTGCCGTGGTCATCGTGGAGAACTGTGTCCGCCGACTGGCCCACGCGCAAGCAGGAGCAGGAAGATCGCTCACGCGGGAAGAACGCTTCCATGAAGTGTTCGCGGCTGCACGCGAAGTACGTCGACCCCTGGTGTACGGTCAGTTGATCATCATGGTGGTCTATTTGCCCATCTTTGCGCTTACCGGGGTTGAGGGCAAGATGTTCCACCCGATGGCTTTCACCGTGGTGGCCGCACTGATCGGGGCGATGATTTTGTCCATCACCTTCATTCCCGCTGCCGTGGCGCTACTGATTGGCAAGAACGTTGGCGAGAAGGAAAACCGCTTGATGCTGTGGGCCAAGCGTGGCTACGCTCCGATGTTGGACTGGGCCATGCTGAACCGCGCGCTGGTGTTGACCATCACCGCAGTGTCGGTGCTTCTGAGTGGATTGTTGGCCACCCGTATGGGCAGCGAGTTCATTCCGAGTCTCAGCGAGGGCGATGTGGCTTTGCACGCCATGCGTATCCCAGGCACTAGCCTGACGCAGGCGATCGATATGCAGCTTGAACTCGAACGCACGATCAAGAAATTCCCTGAGGTGGACAAAGTATTTGCCAAACTGGGCACGGCCGAGGTCGCCACAGATCCCATGCCGCCCAACGTGGCCGACACTTTCCTGATGCTCAAACCGCGCTCAGAGTGGCCCGACCCCGAGCGCAGCACCGAGTCCTTGGTCGCGGCTATTCAGACGGCCGTAGGCAAAGTGCCTGGCAACAACTATGAGTTCACACAGCCGATTCAGATGCGCTTCAATGAGTTGATCTCGGGCGTACGCAGTGACGTCGCAGTCAAGGTTTTTGGCGATGACATGGGCATCATGGAAACCACGGCCGCGGAGATTTCCAGGGTCCTGGAGAGCGTGCCGGGCGCAGCCGATGTGAAGGTCGAGCAGACCACCGGCCTGCCCATGCTCACCGTGCAGATCGACCGAGCCAAGCTAGCGCGGCTTGGTCTGAGTCTGGATGAGGTTCAAAGCATGGTCGCCACTGCTGTTGGTGGCCAGGAGGCCGGTGCCCTGTTTCAAGGGGATCGTCGCTTTGACATCCTGGTGCGCTTGCCGGATGCCGTGCGCAACGACATCGAGGCCTTGAAGCGGCTGCCAATCAAATTGCCTAGCAGCAATGGAAGCGTGAGTTACGCCAAGCTGGGTGACGTCGCCAGTTTCGACATCGCACCCGGTCCCAATCAGGTGAGTCGTGAGAACGGCAAGCGCCGCGTCGTGGTTACGGCGAATGTGCGTGACCGCGATATCGGCTCATTTGTGACCGAGGCCCAGGTGCAGCTGCAAGAGAAGGTCAAGATTCCGTCCGGCTACTGGACCAGTTGGGGGGGGACGTTTGAACAGTTGCATTCCGCCACCCAGCGCTTGCAAATCGTCGTACCGGTGGCCTTGCTATTAGTCTTCCTGTTGCTGTTCGCCATGTTCAACAACGTCAAGGATGGTTTGCTGGTTTTCACTGGAGTACCGTTCGCGTTGACCGGCGGAATCGTGGCACTTTGGCTACGCGACATTCCACTGTCGATATCTGCGGGTGTCGGTTTTATTGCGCTATCGGGTGTGGCGGTGCTGAACGGACTGGTGATGATTTACTTCATTCGCGCTCTCCGAGAGGAAGGGCGAGATTTGGACACCGCCGTTCGTGAAGGTGCTCTGACGCGTCTGCGCCCGGTGCTGATGACTGCATTGGTCGCCTCTCTCGGTTTTGTGCCGATGGCGTTGGCGACAGGAACGGGTGCGGAAGTCCAGCGACCTTTGGCCACCGTCGTGATCGGTGGAATCTTGTCATCCACAGCACTGACGCTGCTTGTTCTGCCTGTGCTCTACAGATGGATGCATGCTACAAAGAAGAAGCTAATCGGTGAGCAATCAAGCGGCGGTGCTCAAACCGTGTCAGCAGATTGAGACGAGGTGATCGATGCGGCTTTGGCGGAGCGGCATCGATCACCTGCCATCCGCCTCGGGAATGTTGGGGTGGTCAGGGAAAATAGGCGCGGTAAAGGCTGGTCGCAGACAGTCACATTCCTCTCAATCTTGCAGACCTCGCGACGGGCGCTCAACCGCAGCGCGCACCAGGTAAAAGGCCCCAATGACGATGATCGGGGCTACCGCGGGCACACCTGCTGCAGCATGAAGGTAGAACTCTGGGCGTGAGTCGTGAGACGAGGCTGGCCCAAATAGCAGATTTCTTGTAGTCCGCTAGGCCCTATCCGTGCGGTGTGATTTGGCTAAGCTCTTCCGCAGCTTGTTGGAAGGAACTACAGTCCGCAACGACTCGCCATTCGCTTGCTCGTGCTGACCGTCATATCGCAAGCCTTCCTCAAACGGTCAATTTATTGAAACATCGGAGATGTATGTCAACAGGACATGACCATAGCCATTCGGTCGGCGGAAACCAACGAGCGTTGACCATTGCCTTAGTGTTGACCGCCAGTTTTCTCGTGGTTGAACTCGTTGGCGGCATCCTCACGAAAAGCCTCGCGCTCATTTCGGACGCAGCGCACATGTTCACCGACGCGGCAGCACTCGCGATTGCGCTGACGGCCATTCAGATTAGCAAGCGCGCCGCCGACCGGCGACGCACGTTTGGCTACTACCGCTTCGAAATTTTGGCTGCCGCATTCAACGCCTTGCTGCTCTTCGGAGTCGCGCTCTATATCTTGTACGAAGCATACGTGCGAATCTCGTCCCCCGCTGCCGTCGAATCCACAGGAATGCTGGTGATTGCCGCTGTCGGCATGGCCGTGAACCTGATCAGCATGCGGTTCCTTGCCTCGGGAAAAGACAACAGTCTGAACATGAAAGGGGCCTATCTTGAGGTCTGGAGCGACCTACTTGGGTCGGCCGGCGTGATCCTTGGCGCAATCATTATCAAGTTCACCGGATGGACGTGGGTTGACTCCGCCGTGGCGGTGCTGATCGGACTCTGGGTGCTCCCCGGACTTGGTCGCTACTCAAATCCAGTCTGAACATTCTGCTTGAAGGTGTTCCAGAAGATATTGACCTGCTCTCTGTACAGAATGCGTTACTGAAAGTTCCTGGTGTCCGCAGCATCCATGATCTTCATGTATGGGCTTTGAGTAGCGGCAAACCCAGCATGACAGTCCACGTGGTTAGGCAGACCGAGATAGACGCAGAGGCTTCGATTCTTCCCGAGATTCGCCGTTGTATGAAAGCCAACTTTGCTATTACGCATATCACCGTGCAGATCGAGTCGGCGCCGTGTGAACAGACCGATGAGGAATTTCATTTTGGAACAGAGATCCGTGAGGTCGAGCCTCAGAAGAGTGACGCCCATCCTCCGCATTCGCATTAGATGCGTCCACCACGCAGGAGATCACAACTTGATCTCTGGCATCGTGGGCAGCGTCGAGGATGGCGCAACGGCGCTGTCCTGCGCCAAGGGGGCGATGCCGACGGGAAGGCTGATGTGTTCGTGCCCACGCCAAACGGGAACTCACACGGAACAACGCACTGTCATGCGAGACACCCAGCAGCAGGCTACTGTGCGAGCCAACAAGCTTTAATGCGGGCAATGGCAACCAGATTGCGAATTTGTAATGGGATAGTCGTGCTCTCGTAGGCCCAAGACTTCTACAGTTCACCTCATGCTATCGAGCATCTCTTGATCGGATCGTCCGCAAGTTGAACTGAATTGAAAGTCTTGACCAATGGTTAAATCGCGAATTTACTCTTCCCTCTTTGTCGCCGTGGTGGCTGTTGCTGCGAATGGCACAGCGTCAGCATCCTCTTACTACCATTACGATGGAAGCGAACGTGGGGTCTACGCCTATCCAGATCACGAAGTCAGTACCAAAAAACGCGCACAGGTCTACGAAGAACTCATCGCCGCAAAGAAGAATGGACTCTTGAGTGTCCCTGACAGCGCTTACCCCAACTTCCAGTTGCAAAGACAAGGTCCCGGGAAGTCTCGCGCTCAAGTTCAGGACGAATTGCGCAACGTGACGCCTGAGCAAAAGCAGCAGTGGCACGAGCTCTACGGCAGGAACTGAAGCACCCATATCTAGATTGCCAACGACGATTGAGGACGCGCGACTTCACATGACTTGCCCTTGAGACAATCAAGTTTCTTGCCCTGTGAGGTCGGTACTCAACCGTTTCGGTTCCTCCCCAGAAGCACGATCCACTCGCTTGCTCGTAAGCAATGGGATGAACGCCCCCACCCATAGCGGCATCGCTGTGACAAAGTGGAGACGTTGATCAACCACTTGAACCGAGAAGGGGCGTCCTGTTGGATCGATTGCAAGTGGGCAGGCTATACGGTCAAAGATTTGCAACCCGACGCCAGGCGATGGATGAAGCGATTGACTGGCTGGCGTTCTACAACCACAGCCGATTGCACTCCACGCTGGGCGATGTCAGTCCCATGCAATTTGAAGAACGCTGGCACGCGGCACAGCTATTGAAGGTCGCATAATGGAATGGCTAAGCGGTACGTCAAACAGGGGCAGGTTCACTGTTTGCTGACCCATCCGACGGATAGTCCGGTCACCTCGGCGGTCTGCTGAACACTCATGGCAAATGGCAGTGGCAAAACCACCGCCTGTGCTTGGCGTAACTGCTCGACAGTGACGGCATTGGCGATTTTTTGCATCGCACTTTCGATAACTTCTTCGCCGCGTGCCGTTTTCGCCATGGTAAATCCTTCAGTACATTAGATTCACCATTATGGGTCTATTGAATTGGGGTTGGGATTATGCATACCTTTTGCTACGCAGGTTATTTTTCATCTCCTGCAACAGCGGTTGCAGCGAGCTGCCAATACGCAGCGCAACCCCTGTGGCCAGCACGTCAATGACCATCAGGTGCAAGAGGCGTGACACCATGGGGCTGTAGCGGTCATACCCCTCCGGGTGGTCGGCGCTGAGGTGGATGTGGCCTGCGGCAGCCAGGGGTGAGCCGCTGGCGGTGATAACGATGGTGGTTGCACCATTTTTGCGCGCAATATCGGCTGCATCCATCAGATCCCGGGTGCGGCCCGAGTTGGATATGACCACCACACAGTCACCCGGCCCCATCAGGGATGCGCTCATTACCTGCATATGGCCGTCGCTGTAGGCAATCGAGGTGATGCCGAGGCGAAAGAACTTGTGCTGTGCGTCAAGTGCCACGATGCCTGAATTGCCTACGCCAAAAAACTCCACCCGCCGCCCGGTTTTGTGGGTCGCGGCCAGTGCAAGCACGGCTTTTTCCAGTGCGGTGGTGCTGGCGTCGTTGCGGTATTTCAGGAAGGCGGCCACGGTGTTGTCGATCACCTTGACCAGCACGTCACTGGTCTTGTCGTCGGCGTCCACACTGCGGTGGATAAAAGGCACACCCTCACTCACGCTGCCTGCAAGTTTGAGCTTGAAATCACTCAATCCGTCGTAGCCCATGCTGCGGCAAAATCGCACCACAGTGGGTTTGCTCACCCCGGCGCGTAATGCCAGCTCGCTGACCGGTAGATTGGCAAAAGAGCGTGGATCCTCCAGCACCAATGTGCCCACGCGCTGCTCCGCAGGTGCCAGCGAGGTTAAAGAAGCCTTGATACGGTCAAGCATGTTGATGCGCACTTTTCTTCTGTGTAGACGCGGGGGCGAAGTGCAGCCTGAGGGTGAGCCACAGCCCGCCGCATGAAGAGTGCGCTCTACCCTTCCAGAGATACCGTGGAACTGGCTTTGCCAGTCCACTGGTATCGCCCCCTGCAAGGGGGGAGGCGAGAGAGAAGCGAAGCCTGGGGGTGTTCAACTTTCCTCGCTCCAGCAGTAGCCGTCTCGCGCAATCATGGCGCTGGACGCGCTGGGGCCCCAGGTGCCAGCAGCATACGGGCGGGGGCCTTGGGGGCTGTTTTTCCAGGTTTCGAGGATCGGCTCGACCCAGCGCCAGGCTTCTTCTTGTTCGTCACTGCGCACAAACAGGTTCAACCTGCCATCAATCACATCCAGCAGAAGCCGCTCATACGCACCCACCCGTTCGGAGCCAAAACTCTTGTCAAAGTCCAGATCCAGCTGCACGGGCGACAGCGCCGGTGCCGCCGTGCGGGCCAGTTTGCGGTTGTTTTGGCCTTGCGCCAGCATGTGCAACTCCAGCCCGTCTTTGGGCTGCAGGTTGATCACGAGTTTGTTGGCAAGCCCGGACGGGGCCGAAAAAATAGGGTGCGGTGTTGGCCGAAAGTTCACCTCGATCCGGGCATCACGCGAGCCCAGCCGTTTGCCGGTGCGCAGGTAAAACGGCACACCCGCCCAGCGCCAGTTGGCAATCTCGGTGCGCAGGGCGACAAAAGTCTCGGTGCGGCTGTCGGGATCCACGCCGGGCTCGTCCTTGTAGCCGTGAACCCGCTCGCCATAGGACGTGCCCGCGGTGTACTGGCCGCGCACCACATGCAGGCCCAGGGTCTCATCCGTCCAGGGTTTTAGTGAACGCAGCACCTTGAGCTTTTCGTCGCGGATGGCGTCGGCATGGGCGTTGATGGGCGGCTCCATGGCAATTGCGCACACCAGTTGCAGCGCGTGGTTTTGCACCATGTCGCGCAGCGCGCCGGTCTGGTCGTAGAAAGCGCCCCGTTTTTCGACACCCAGGTCTTCGGCAATGGTGATCTGGATGTTGGCAATGTGCTCACGCCGCCAGAGTGGCTCGAACAACGCGTTGCCAAAACGCATGGCAAACAGGTTCTGCACCGACGGTTTGCCCAGGTAATGGTCGATGCGGAACACCTGCCGTTCGGTCAGCACCTGGCGCACGGCGGTGTTGATGGCGCGGTTGGATGCGAGGTCGTGGCCCAGGGGTTTTTCCAGCACCACCCGCACGTTCGGGCCGTTCAGGCCCACGGCGGCAATCTGTTCCACGATGGTGGTGAACAGCGACGGGGCGGTGGCCAGGTACATCACCACCGTATCTGCGTTACGGGTTTTGAGCAGTTCGGCCAGCCGGGTGTAGTCCTGCGGATGGGACAAATCCATACACAGGTAGTGCAGCATGGAGGCGAACTGCGCAAATTCTTCGGGTGTGGGGCGTTTGGCACCTTCCACCGCTTCAAACCGGGACTGGATCAGCGCACAGTAGGCGTCGTCGTCCAGGTCGTCACGGCCCACACCAATGATGCGTCCGCGTTCTGGCAGGCTGCCGTGCCGGAAGGCCTGGAACAAAGCGGGCATCAGTTTGCGCCAGGACAGGTCGCCGGTGCCGCCAAACAAGACAAGGTCAAAGCTCATGGGTCGTCATGCCGATGGGTAAATGGATATTTTTAATGTAACTTGGTTTCATCACAACCGCACCACATCCCATGGAGCCAGAAGATACGTCTGAACTGAAGCTCGAGACATTTGCGACAAAGCGCAGTACCAAGGCCGGGGCAGTGCCTGCATTTCCGGTATCCTGCACAGGGTAATCCAGTTACCGCTTTTCTTCCTTTTGTGCCCAACCGACATGAACCAACTCGAAGCCCTGAAGCAATTCACCACCGTGGTCGCCGACACCGGTGATTTCAAGCAACTGGCGCAGTTTCGCCCGCAGGACGCCACGACCAACCCGTCGCTGATCCTGAAGGCGGTGCAAAAGGCCGACTACCAGCCGCTGCTGGCCGACACGGTGGCCCAGTTCCGGGGCCGCCCGCTGGATGAAATCATGGACCGGCTGCTGGTGCGTTTTGGGCGTGAGATTCTGGCCAGCGTGCCTGGCCGTGTGTCCACCGAGGTGGATGCCCGCCTGAGTTTTGACGCCGAGGCCACCCGCACCCGCGCCGAACGCATCATCGAGCTGTACCAGGCCGAAGGTATCCCGACCGACCGGGTGCTCATCAAGATCGCCGCTACGTGGGAGGGTATCCAGGCCGCCGAGGCGCTGGAGAAGCGCGGCATCCACACCAACCTGACCTTGCTGTTCTCCTTCGCCCAGGCGGTGGCGTGCGGTCAGGCCAAAGTGCAGCTGATCTCGCCGTTTGTGGGGCGCATTTACGACTGGTACAAAAAGTCGGCCGGTGCGCAGTGGGTGGAGGCAGACAATTCCGGCGCGAAGGACCCGGGCGTGCAATCCGTCGCCCGTATCTACCAGCACTACAAACACTTCGGTATTGCCACGGAGATCATGGGAGCGAGTTTTCGCAACGTGGGGCAGATCACCGCACTTGCTGGCTGTGACCTGCTGACCATCAGCCCCGACCTGCTTGCCGAACTGGCGGCCAGCGATGCACCACTGGCCCGCGCACTGGACGCTGACGCCGCCCGGGCTTTGGCGCTGGAGCCGGTCAACTACGACGAAGCCGCCTTCCGCTACGCCCACAACGCCGACGCCATGGCCACTGAAAAACTCGCCGAAGGTATCCGTGCGTTCGCGGCCGACGCCGTGAAGCTTGAACAACTGATGCTGGCCGCATGAAGCCGCTCCGCTGTGACCACACGCCCGCCTGGGCCGCACTGGCGCAGGCGTACAGCGCGCAGGGCAAAAACTTGGACGTACGCACCGCCTTTGCGGCTGACCCGCAGCGTTTTGCGCACTTCAGCCAGCGTGCGCCGCATGTGTTTGCCGACCTGTCCAAAAACCGGATCGATGCACCCACCGAAGCCCTGCTGCTGGATCTGGCGCGCCAATGTGGGCTGGTGGAACGGCGTGACGCCATGTTTGCAGGGCAAACCATCAACAGCACCGAAAACCGGGCTGTGATGCATTTTTTATTAAGAAATCTGGCCCCTGCGCCCAATGGGAAAGCGCAAGCAGCTACTGATTTTGTAGCAAATGAACTGCACAAGGTCCACAGCACCCTGGACGCCATGCTGGCCTATGCCGAGGTGGTGCGCAGCGACGCCACCATCACCGACGTGGTGAACATCGGCATTGGTGGCTCCGACCTGGGGCCGCAGATGGCAGTGCTGGCACTGGGTGCGCACGCCACAGCAGGCAAGAGGCTGCATTTTGTGTCCAACGTCGATGGCTCCGCGATCGACTCCGTGCTGCGCCAGCTCAAGCCCGAGAACACGCTGTTCCTCATCGCCTCCAAAACCTTCACCACCGCCGAGACCATGGCCAACGCGCAGTCTGCCAAGGCCTGGTTCGAGGCGGGGGGCGGGCAGGACGTGGCCCGCCACTTCGCCGCACTCACCACCAATGTCGAGGCCGCCCAGGCCTGGGGTATCCAGACCACCTTCGGATTCTGGGACTGGGTGGGCGGGCGTTATTCGCTCTGGTCGGCCATCGGCCTGCCGCTGGCAATTGCGATGGGCGCGCAGGGCTTTCGCGACTTTCTGGCGGGTGCGCACGCCATGGACGAACACTTCCGCACCGCCGACCTGGCCGCCAACCTGCCCGTGCGGCTGGGCCTGCTGGACGTGTGGTACCGCAACTTCCACGGCTTCACCAGCCGCTGTGTTGCGCCGTACCACCAAGCGCTGGCCCGTTTTCCGGCCTACCTGCAGCAGCTGGAGATGGAGAGCAACGGCAAACGTGTGGATCTGGACGGCCAAGCCCTGCCTTACGCCACCTCACCCGTGGTGTGGGGTGAGCCCGGCACCAACGGCCAGCATGCGTTCTTCCAGATGCTGCACCAGGGCACGGACGTGATTCCGGTCGACTTTATTGCCGTACGCGACGCCTCGCACCCTCTGCCTGGCCACCATAACAAGCTGCTGGCCAACGCGCTGGCCCAGGCCCAGGCGCTGATGTTGGGCAAGACCGATGCCGGTGGGCACAAACATTTCCCCGGCAACCGGCCCAGCAGCTTCTTGGTGCTGGACCGCCTGGATGCGGCCAGCCTGGGCGCACTGGTGGCGCTGTACGAACACCGCGTCTTTGTCAGCGGCGCCATCTGGGGTATCAACAGCTTTGACCAGTGGGGCGTGGAGCTGGGCAAGGTGCTGGCCAAGGACATCGAAACACGCCTGCAGACCGGGGATACAGGCGGGCTGGATGCGTCCACCGCAGGCCTGCTCACGCTCTTGAGTACGCCGCGGCCTTGATGTAGAAAACCCCCGAAGCGCTTTTGGCGCTTCCCCACCTACTGGCCCGTGCGCGGCTTGATTCGCCCATAAAAAAAGCCCCGCAGCTTGGAGCCGCGGGGCTTTTTGATGTGGGCGCTGCCCCCATTCGTGGGGCACCGTGGAGCCGGCTTTGCTGGTCCACCAGTGCCGCCCCCGGTAGGGGGTTGGCGGAGGCGACACGAAGTGCGCCGCAGCCTGGGGGCGAGCTAAATCACATGCCCATGCCGCCCATACCACCCATGCCGCCCATGTCAGGCATGCCGCCGCCAGCGCCGGACTCTTCCTTCGGTGCTTCAGCAATCATGGCTTCGGTCGTCAGCAGCAGGGATGCCACGGAAGCGGCGTTCTGCAGTGCGGTGCGGGTCACCTTGGTGGGGTCCAGAATGCCGAGTTCCAGCATGTCGCCGTAGGTGTCGTTGGCAGCGTTGAAGCCGAAGTTGCCCTTGCCTTCCAGCACCTTGTTCACAACCACCGATGGCTCGCCGCCGGCGTTGTAGACGATTTCGCGCAGGGGGGCTTCGATGGCCTTCAGGATCAGCTTGATACCTGCGTCCTGGTCGGCGTTGTCACCCTTGATGGTGCCAACAGCTTGCTTGGCGCGCAGCAGAGCCACACCACCACCAGCCACAATGCCTTCTTCCACGGCAGCGCGGGTGGCGTGCAGTGCATCTTCCACGCGGGCCTTCTTTTCCTTCATTTCGACTTCGGTGGCAGCGCCAACCTTGATCACGGCAACACCGCCGGCCAGCTTGGCCACGCGCTCTTGCAGCTTTTCACGGTCATAGTCGCTCGAAGCTTCTTCGATTTGCACGCGCACTTGTTTGACGCGGGCTTCGATGTCCACAGCGGCGCCGGAGCCGTCGATGATGATGGTGTTTTCCTTGCCCACTTCGATGCGCTTGGCTTGGCCGAGGTCAGCCAGGGTGACCTTTTCCAGGGTCAGGCCGACTTCTTCAGCGATAACCTTGCCGCCGGTCAGGATGGCGATGTCTTCCAGCATGGCCTTGCGGCGGTCGCCGAAGCCAGGGGCCTTCACAGCCACAACCTTCAGGATGCCGCGGATGGTGTTCACCACCAGGGTTGCCAGCGCTTCGCCGTCAACTTCTTCGGCAATGATCAGCAGGGGGCGGCCCGACTTGGCGACTTGTTCCAGGGTAGGCAGCAGGTCACGGATGTTGCTGATCTTCTTGTCGTACAGCAGCACGAAAGGGTTGTCCAGCAGCGCGGATTGCTTTTCTGGGTTGTTGATGAAGTAGGGCGACAGGTAACCGCGGTCGAATTGCATACCTTCGACGACGTCCAGTTCGGATTCCAGCGACTTGCCGTCTTCCACGGTGATCACGCCTTCCTTGCCAACCTTGTCCATGGCGTCAGCGATCAGCTTGCCGATGGTTTCGTCGCTGTTGGCGGAGATGGAGCCAACTTGTGCGATTTCCTTGGAGGTGGTGGTGGGCTTGGAAGCCTTCTTCAGCTCTTCAACCAGGGCCGTCACAGCCTTGTCGATACCGCGCTTCAGGTCCATCGGGTTCAGGCCAGCGGCAACGTACTTGCTGCCTTCGCGCACGATGGCTTGGGCCAGCACGGTTGCAGTGGTGGTGCCGTCACCAGCGTTGTCGCTGGTCTTGGAGGCCACTTCCTTCACGAGCTGGGCGCCCATGTTTTGCAGCTTGTCCTTGAGTTCGATTTCCTTGGCCACGGACACACCGTCCTTGGTCACGGTGGGGGCGCCGAACGAGCGCTCCAGCACCACGTTACGGCCCTTGGGGCCCAGGGTGACCTTGACCGCGTTGGCCAGAATGTTCACGCCTTCAACCATACGAGCGCGGGCTTCGCCGCCGAAAACTACATCTTTTGCTGCCATGTGTGGCTCCTAAATATGAATGAAATAAGCCTCTAGCGCTCTAAAACAGGGCACAAGAAGCTATGAATTTAATAGTGAGAGATTACTTCTCGACGACTGCGAACAGATCGTCTTCTTTCATGACCAGCAGTTCGTCGCCGTCGATCTTGACGGTTTGGCCGCTGTATTTGCCGAACAGGACACGGTCGCCCACCTTCACGGTCAGTGCAATACGGTCGCCGTCTTCGTCTTGTTTGCCAGGGCCGACGGCCAGGACTTCACCTTGGTCAGGCTTTTCAGCGGCTGCATCAGGGATCACGATGCCGGAGGCAGTCTTGGTTTCGCTTTCAATACGCTTGACGATCACGCGATCGGCCAAAGGACGAAGTTTCATGGAATCTCCTGGATGAGGGTACAGATGGGTTGCTCGAAACAAGGCTCTCGTCCGGTGGACGGGCCCAGAGGCTTGGAGAGGCGGGTGCGAACTGCGCGGTGCGACTGCTAGCACTCAACCCCTTCGAGTGCTAATGATATAGGCTTTTGGGGTGGTTTCAAGGCCTGCTGTGTGAATCGGCCTTGTGTGCGCAGCTGTGCAACGCCACGGAATTTCGCCAGCGCGCCACCCGGGTTGCAGCGGCGCGCCGAGATTTCAACCCATCCTGGGGGAGCCCCAGCGCGGCTCAGCACAGGCCGTGAACACGTTTTTACAGGCCGACGTTGTCCAGCTCGGTGTAGATGTCGCGCAGCCACATCTTGACGCGCTGGCGGTCCATCAGGCCCAGGCCACCGCTGTCGGCGTCTTGTGCCGTGCGGGCTTTCCAGAAGCTGCTGCTGCCAGCGTCGATCTTCTGGATCACACCGTCGTGGAGTTTCTTGAGTGTGACGACTTTGGCCCCCATGTCCAGCGCACGCGCCTGCTGGCCCGATTGCTCCAGCACCGAGAAGTCGTTGCCACGCACCTGGTTACGCACCAGCACGTACTGCAGGCTGCTGCCAAAACGGTCGAGCAACTTCGCCAGCAAATCCACCGAGTCCTTGCCCGAATCCATCACATGCCAGTAATAAATTGGCATGCCCATTTCAGCGGCCAACTCCACCACACCGGTGTCTTCCATCCACTTGACCAGCGGGTCGTGGGTTTGTGCGGCCAGATCCACCAGGATGCGGCGGTCGGGCGCTTCGGCTGCGGCCTCGACAATCACGTCGAGTGCTTCCACGCTGTCCATCACCACGGGTGATGCGTACCCCGCATAAAAACGCATCAGCGCACCGTGGGAGCGGTCGGTGTCAAACCCCAGGAACGGGATTTCCTTGTCGATCATGTACTGGGCCAACACGCGGGCGGTCAGCGACTTGCCAACCCCGCCTTTTTCGCCGCCGATGAAATGGATGTGTGCCATCTGAAAGTCCGATAGGGTAAAAATAAAGCCATTGTCCACCGATGCGGACAATGGCTTGATTGCAAGGAATGTGCCGATTCCCTGTGACTGCCGAATTACAAGCCGGCGGCAGCGCGCAGCGCGCAGCGCCTGGGCCTGGTTGGTATGTTAGCTACGGCACCGGGCCTCTGCCCCTTCACTTCGCTTTGCGAAGTGAGCCTGCGCTGAAATACCGACAAGCTCGCTTCGCTCAAGGCCTTACAGGCCTGCAGCCGCGCGCAGCGCAACTGCCTTGTAGTGCAAAGCTGCAGATCCGCTAGCGTGGATCATGGCCTTCACAGGCCAGCCGCTGCACGCAGCGCCGCAGCTTTGTCGGTATTTTCCCAGGTGAACTCGGGCTCTTCGCGGCCAAAGTGGCCGTAGGCCGCGGTCTTTTGGTAAATGGGGCGCAGCAGGTCCAGCATCTGGATGATGCCCTTGGGGCGCAGGTCGAAATGGGCACGCACCAGTTCGGCAATCTTCTCGTCGGGGATCAGTCCCGTGCCTTCGGTGTAGACCGTGATGTTCATGGGCTCGGCCACCCCGATCGCATAGGCCACCTGGATTTGGCACTGGCGCGCGATGCCGGCTGCAACGATGTTTTTGGCGACATAACGGGCTGCGTAAGCGGCAGAACGGTCCACTTTCGTGGGGTCTTTGCCGGAAAACGCACCGCCGCCATGGGGGCAGGCACCGCCGTAGGTATCCACAATGATCTTGCGCCCGGTCAGGCCGCAGTCGCCTTGCGGGCCACCGATGACAAAACGGCCGGTCGGGTTGATCAGGTACTTGGTGTCCTGCAGCCATTCCTTGGGCAGCACGGGTTTGATGATTTCTTCGATGACGGCTTCGATGAACGAATCCTTCATCTTGGTGGCGGTCTCAGACTGGTCGGGGTGGTGCTGGGTGGACAGCACCACGGTGTCGATGCTGTGGGGCTTGCCGTTCACGTAGCGCATGGTCACTTGCGACTTGGCGTCGGGGCGCAGGAAGGGCAGGCGGCCGTCCTTGCGCAGCTGGGCCTGGCGCTCGACCAGGCGGTGGGCGTAGTAAATGGGCGCGGGCATCAGCTCGGGCGTTTCGTCGCAGGCGTAGCCGAACATCAGGCCCTGGTCACCCGCGCCGATGTTGAGGTGGTCGTCGCTGGCGTGGTCCACGCCCTGGGCGATGTCGTTGCTCTGCTTGTCGTAGCAGACCATGACGGCGCAACCCTTGTAGTCGATGCCGTAGTCGGTGTTGTCGTAACCGATACGTTTGATGGTGTCGCGCGCCACCTGGATGTAGTCCACATGCGCGTTGGTGGTGATTTCACCGGCCAGCACAACCAAACCCGTGTTGGTCAGCGTCTCGGCAGCCACGCGGCTGCGCGGGTCTTGCTCGAAAATGGCGTCAAGGATTGCGTCGGAAATCTGGTCGGCAACCTTGTCGGGGTGGCCTTCGGAGACGGATTCGGAAGTGAAGAGAAAGTCGTTCGCCATGTTGTTGGTAGCTCCTGTCATACGGTTGGAGGGCGTTGCCCAAGCCTGACAGAGCTCTGGCGAACGCTTTAGCAGTTGTGTCCCAATGACACGGCACACACGCGGCACAATGGCGGTCGTTCTGTGCTTGTCGCCCTGCAAGTTGCTCGTTTAACTCAGCGACCCGACTATTTTAATCCGCATGCCGCATCTTTTCCGGTTCTTCTCCTTTTTCCCGTTGTGGCTGTTGCATGCCATCGGCTGGGTGCTGGGGTGGCTCGCCTTTTTGCTGTCGCCCACCTACCGGCGCCGGTTGATTGCCCACGCCAAGTTGGCCGGGTATTCGCTGGCGCAGGTGCGCGGCGCCATCGGGCATGCGGGTTGTATGGTGGCCGAGCTGCCCCGCCTGTGGCTGGGCCGCCCGGTGCCCAGCGAATGGCGCAACACGGCCTGTGTGGAAGAGGCTTACGCCAAGGGGCGTGGGGTGGTGTACCTGACGCCCCACATGGGGGGCTTTGAAATCTTGCCCCAGACGGCGGCTGCGCTGTTTGGTGACCGTTTTGGCCCGGTCACCGTGTTGTACCGCCCCGCGCGCCAGCCTTGGCTGGCCGAGGTGATGGCCGCGTCGCGCAGCCGCCCGGGGCTTGAAACAGCGCCGACCAACCTGTCCGGTGTGCGCCAGATGATCAAGGCCCTGCGCCGGGGCCATGCCGTGGGTTTGTTGCCCGACCAGGTGCCGCCTGAAGGTCAGGGTTTGTGGTCGCCCGTGTTTGGCCGCAAGGCCTACACCATGACCCTGGCCGCCCGGCTGGTGCAGCAAACCGGCGCGCAGGTGCTGCTGGTGCGCAGCGAGCGTTTGTCCTGGGGCCGGGGTTTTGTGCTGCACGCCTATGCCATGCCGGAGCCACTGGCTGCCGACACGGCCACGGCCGTCGCGCAGATCAATGCGGAAATGGAGCGGTTGATTCGTGCCTGCCCCTCGCAGTACCTGTGGGGGTATGGCCGTTACAAACAGCCGCGCCGCGAAACCCCCGAAAAATTGCCAGAAAAAGCACAAGAGAAGGTCTGAGACGTGTTCAGTTATCTCGGAATTCTCTTCATGCGCTTCCTGGCGAAGCTGCCGCTGTCGTGGGTGCGCGGCTTTGCGGCGCTGATCGGGCGGATTTTGTTTGTGCTGGCTGCACCGCGCCGTCGGGTGGTTGAGAAAAATCTTTTGCTCTGTTTTCCGGAGCGCACTGCGAAGGAGCGGCGGGCGCTGGCGCGCGAATCGTTCATTTATTTCTGCCAGGCTTGGCTGGACCGCAGCTGGCTCTGGCACGCGCCGCGTTCGGTGCTGGAAAAGCGCCTGAAGCTCCACGGCGCGGTGCAGGAGCTGGAAGGCACCACCCCCACCATTATCTTTGGCCCGCATTTTTACGGTTTGGACGCGGCAGCCACGGCCATTGGCATGAGTACGCCGCGCCTGTTCACCTCCATCTACACACCGCTGCCCGACAAACGCCTGGACGCGTGGATTACCGCAGGGCGTGTGCGTTTTGGGGACGTGAAGATGTTCAACCGCTTTGACGGCATCAAAAACAACCTGAGCGGGCTGCGCGCAGGCGGCATTCTGTACCTGCTGCCCGACATGAACTTTGGCCCGCAAGAGTCTATTTTTGTGCCGTTCTACGGCATCCAGGCCGCCACCGTGCCGTCGCTGCCGCGCTTCGCCCGGCTGGGCAAAGCCAAGGTGGTGCCGGTGATTCCGCGTATGACACCTTGGGGCTACGACGTGGAAGTGCACCCTGCCTGGCAGAACTACCCAAGCGACGATGTGGAGGCCGACACCGCGCTGATGAACGCGCGGCTGGAGGGCTACATCAACACCATGCCGTCGCAGTACTACTGGGTGCACAAACGCTTTAAAACCCGACCGACGGGTGAGCCTTCGGTGTACTAGCCCTGCCAAGGTTTTATGAACGATTTTGGCACTTGGCGCACATCCACCGTGCGCAGGTAGCTATCAATTCCGTAGTAGATGCGCTGTCAGACCCGCAATCACTCGCGCGGGGTGGGTGTGTATGACCCAGTGGTCGGCATCGGCCACGGTCTCCAGGGTCAGGCAGGGGATGTAGCCGTCCAGACCGTCGAGCAGGCTGGGCAGCAGGGCGATGTCGTCCAGCGCCCACAGCACCCAGGTGGGTACGTCCACGGTCAGCATGCTGTGTGGCAGTTGCACGGCATTGGCGGCAGGGTCGCCGGGGCGGGCCGGGCGCAGGGGGGAGGCGCGGTAGTAGTTGCAGCCGCCCGTCAGGCCTGCGCTCCAGGTGGCGTGGTACTGGGCGCGGGTGGCATCGTCCAGCCAAGCGGGCGGGGTGCCGTCGGGCCGGTTCAAAAACCGCCACATACGCTGGAAGTCGTTGGCGGCAAGCAAGCTTTCAGCATCCGGGCGTATCAAAAAGTTCATGTATGCACTGGCCGCTTGTTGGGCGGGGTTGGTTTGCAGCTCGCGCAAAAAGGTGCCGGGGTGCGGTGAATTGATGATGGCCAGGCGCTGCATCTGCTGCGGGAACTGGTTGGCCGTGTTCCACGCCACGGCGCCGCCCCAGTCGTGCGCCACCAGGCAGGCCAATGGGGCACCGGGGGATTCGATCGCGATCAGCGCCAGGATGTCCTGCACCAGGTGTTTGGGCCGGTAGTCCTTGGCGTCAAGCGGTGCGCTGGACGGGCCAAAGCCCCGTAGCCAGGGGGCCACGCAGCGGTAACCGCCGTTTTCCGGCCGGGAAAAGTGCTTCAGCAAGGCGTCCCAGACAAAAGCCCCCTCGGGGAATCCGTGCAAAAACAGCAGGACGGGTGCACCGGCCGGGCCACTGGTGCGGCAGTGCAGGGTGGGGCCGTGGGGCAGGGTGCGGGCGACGGTGGTAATCATGGGGCTCCACAGGTAACAAACAGGCCACGGCGGGGCGGCCGTGGGGTGTTGCGCTGAAGAGCGGGCCGTGCGATCAGTCGTTGGCTTCGGGCTCGGGCTCTGCTGCAACGGCCGGTGGCGCGGCGGCTGCAGCCGCGCCTTCCGGATGGGCCCAGTCCCACAGCAGCATGGCAGCATCGTCCAGGCCCTGTTTCTTCAGTGCGGAGAAGAGTTTCACCTCGCCGCCACCGGCTTGCAGTCGCACGATGGACAGCACCTTGTTTTGCTCGGCGCGGGTGAGTTTGTCGGCTTTGGTCAGCAGCACCAGCAGCTTGAGCCCTTCACTGATACGCGGGCGCACGATGTCGAGCAGGATTTCGTCCAGCTCGGTCAGCCCGTGGCGCGGGTCACACAGCAGCACGATGCCGATGAGGTTCTGGCGCGTCATCAGGTAATTGGCCATCACGCGTTGCCAGCGGATCTTGTCCTGCTTGGGCACCGCTGCGTAGCCGTAGCCCGGCAAGTCGGCCAGCACGGCGTCGTGGATGTTCTGTTTGCCCAGGCTGAACAGGTTGATGTGCTGGGTGCGGCCGGGCTTTTTCGAGGCAAAAGCCAGCTGGTTCTGCTGCGTCAACGTGTTGATGCAGGTGGACTTGCCCGCATTCGAGCGGCCCACAAAGGCAATCTCGGGCAGGTCATGCGGGGGCAGGAAGTCGAGCGTCGGTGCGGTGGTCAGAAATTTCGCGGTATGCAGCCAGGCGTGGGCCGTTTTGGCGGCTGGATTGGGCGCGCGGTCTTTGGCATAAGGGTGTGGAGTTGAGGTCATTGTGGAGTGGGCTTTGGGGGACGCGCAAGGCCCATTGTAGAATCACGCAGTTTTGCGCATATAAGATCACCCACCATATGAAGTTGCTCGCCTCCTTGCTGATGGCTGCCGCGCTGGCAGCTCCTACTTTCGCCGCTGTGGCGGCAGATGAAAAACCCGCGGCCGCGCCCCAGGCACCCAAGATTGACTTGGTCAAGGGTGAAGCCAGCTACACCGCGATGTGTGCGTCCTGCCACGGCGCGGACGGTAATTCGTCTGTGCCCATCCAGCCCAAGCTGGCGCAACAGCACCCCGAATACCTGGTCAAGCAATTGCAGGATTTCAAATCCGGCAAACGCAAGAACGCTGTGATGCAGGGTTTTGCGTCGGCACTGTCTGACGAAGACATGCGTAACGTGTCGTTCTGGGTGGCCTCCAAAGCCATCAAGCCCGGTTTCGCCAAGGACAAAGAACTGGTGAGCCTGGGTGAACGCATCTACCGCGGTGGTATTGCCGACCGCCAGGTGCCCGCCTGTGCCGCCTGCCACAGCCCCAACGGTGCGGGTATCCCGATCCAGTTCCCACGCCTGGGTGCCCAGCATGCCGACTACACCGCCGCGCAACTGGTGGCCTTCCGTGATGGCGTGCGCAAGAACAGCATTCCGATGACGGGTGTGGCTGCCAAGATGAACGACCGTGAAATCAAGGCTGTTTCGGACTACATCGCTGGCCTGAAGTAATCCTGCGCGCATTCTTCGCGCATTTGGTATGAACTAACCGCCAATAACAAACCCTAAAGGGCGGGCCCATCTCCCCAGGATGGCCCGCCCTTTTTGCTTTTTGCGTCCCTTCACTGTCTCCATGTCTGTTTCCACCCACGGTCTGCGCGTCAAAACCTCCTCGCACCTGCTGCGTTCGGCGGTTGAGCTGCTGTCGTCGATGCGGTTTGCGATTTCGCTGCTGACCATCATCTGTATTGCGTCGATCATCGGCACCGTGCTCAAGCAGGGGGAGCCACCGGGCAACTACGTCAACCAGTTCGGCCCGTTCTGGGCCGAGGTGTTCATGCGCGCCAACCTGCACACGGTGTACAGCGCGTGGTGGTTTCTGCTGATCCTGGCGTTTCTGGTGACCAGCACCTCGCTGTGTATCGCCCGCAGTACCCCCAAGATCCTGGCCGACCTGAAGGTCTACAAAGAAAACATGCGTGAGCAAAGCCTGCGTGCGTTCAGCCACCGGGCCGAGGCCACGCTGGATGAGTCCGCCGAGGCAGCAGCGCAGCGGGTGGGCAAGACACTGGTGGGTGGCGGCTGGAAGGTCAAGATGCAGCGCCGTGAAACAGCCGACGGCGTGGGCTGGATGGTGGCTGCCAAAGCCGGTGCCGCCAACAAGATCGGTTATATCGCAGCCCACAGCGCCATCGTGCTGATCTGTATTGGTGGCCTGCTCGACGGCGACCTCATCGTGCGGGCGCAAATGTTGTTCAACGGCAAGACGCCGTACACCGGCGGCGGCCTGATCGCCGATGTGAACCCGGTGCACCGCCTGAGTGACAGCAACCCCACGTTCCGTGGCAATGTCCTGGTGGCCGAGGGTACGCAGGCGGGCACCGCCATCCTGAACCAGTCGGACGGCATCCTGCTGCAGGACCTGCCGTTCACGATCGAACTCAAGAAGTTCATCGTTGAGCATTACTCCACCGGCATGCCCAAGCTGTTTGCCAGCGAAGTGGTGATCCATGACAAGGCCACGGGTGAGCAGAAACCGGCCCGCATCGAAGTGAACCACCCGGCCAACTTCAAAGGTGTGGAGATTTACCAGTCCAGCTTTGACGACGGTGGCTCTTCGGTCAAGTTACATGCGGTGCCCATGGCAGGCACAGGCAAACGTTTCGACATCGACGGGGTCATCGGCAACAGCTCTCAGCTCACGACCGGTGTGGATGCTGCGGATGGCGAAAAAATGACCATCGAGTACACGGCGCTGCGGGTCATCAACGTCGAAAACTTCGCCGGCGGCAGCGCATCGGGCGCCGATGTGCGCAAGGTGGATTTGCGCTCCGCCATCGACGCGCGTATGGGTGCGGCCAACAAGACGGCCACCAACAAGGAACTGCGCAACGTGGGCCCCAGCATCACCTACAAGCTGCGTGATGCGGCGGGCCAGGCGCGCGAATTCCACAACTACATGCTGCCGGTGGACACCGGTGACGGGCAGCCGGTCTTCTTGCTGGGCGTGCGTGAAAACCTGGCCGACACCTTCCGCTACCTGCGTGTGCCCATGGACGACCAAGGCAGCATGGACGGCTTTCTGCACCTGCGTGCCGCGCTGGCCGACCCGGCGGTGCGCGCCAAGGCCGTCAACCGGTATGTGGCCAAGGCCATCGACCCCAAACGCCCCGAGCTGGCGCAGCAACTGAACCAGTCTGCTGCCCGGGCGCTGGCCCTGTTTGCGGGGGATGTGGCGGCCAACACGGCGGCGGCCAGCACCGGCAAACCGCTGGGCGGGCTGCAGGCCATTTCCGACTTCATGGAAGCCAACGTGCCCGAAGCCGAACGCCCGCGTGCGGGTGAGGTGCTGGTGCGCATCCTGAACGGCGTGTTGTTCGAGTTGGCCCAGATGACACGTGAAACTGCAGGTCTGCCTGCGCTGGACGACAGCGAAGCAACCCGCGCCTTCATGACCCAGGCCGTGTTGTCGCTCAGCGACGCACAGGCCTACCCCGTGCCCCTGGTTTTTACCCTCAAGGAATTTAACCAGGTGCAGGCCAGCGTGTTCCAGGTGGCGCGAGCCCCGGGCAAGAAGGTGGTGTACACCGGCTGTCTCTTGCTCATCATTGGCATTTTTGCGATGCTGTATGTGCGTGACCGCCGCCTGTGGGTGTGGGTGGTTCCCAAGAACGGCAGCACACACGCCTCCATGGCCCTGTCGTCCAACCGCAAGACACTGGACGTAGACCGCGAATTTGCCCGGCTGACCAGCAAACTGATAGGTGTGGCACCGATCGCCGCCACCCCCAAGGACAAGGATCTGAAAACGCTATGAATCCCGCGACCACCAACACCAACCCCGCTGCGGTGGCAGGCACCACCAGCCTGACACTGAATGACGCCTATTTCGCCCGGCGCAACCTGTTTGACTGGGTGTTTGCCGCCCTTGTCACCACGGGTGCGCTGTTTGCGTTTGTGCGTTATGCCGCGTTTATGGATGTGTACGAAAAGGCCATCCTGATAGGCACCATTCCTGCCGCTATCTGGATCGGCTGGTTCTGGCGGCCCCTGCGTGGGCTGATGGTGGGGGTGGCGGCCTGCGCTTTGTTGGCCATCTACCTGTACCAAGGGGTGGACGGTGGCAGCTTGGCGCGCGCCGAAGAGGTGTTTCTGCTCAAGTACTTCCTGTCCAGCCAGTCCGCCATCCTGTGGATGTGTGTGCTGTTTTTTATGGCCACCGTGTTTTACTGGGTGGGTCTGGTGTCCCGTGGTGAGGGTGCCACCATGGCACTGTTGGGCTCCCGCTTTACCTGGGCCGCCGTGGTCATGGCGCTCATCGGCACCATGGTGCGCTGGTACGAGAGTTACCTCATTGGCGCGGACGTAGGCCACATCCCGGTCAGCAACCTGTACGAAGTGTTTGTGCTGTTCTGCTGGATGACAGCGCTGTTCTACCTGTACTTCGAAGAGCATTACGGCACCCGCGCCATGGGCGCGTTTGTGATGCTGGTGGTCAGTGCGGCGGTGGGTTTCCTGCTCTGGTACACCGTGGTGCGTGATGCCCACGAGATCCAGCCCCTGGTGCCCGCCCTGCAGAGCTGGTGGATGAAGCTGCATGTGCCCGCCAACTTTGTCGGCTACGGCACCTTTGCGCTGGCGGCCATGGTGGCTTTTGCCTACCTGATCAAGCTGCAGGCCGGTGAGCGGCGCTGGACCAGCCTGGCCCCGCTGTGGCTGCTGGGTATCGCCCTGTGTTTTGTGCCCATTGCCTTTCGCCAATCGCTTGCTGTCAGCGGCAGTTATTTCTGGGTGGCTTATGCCGGTGTGGCGGCGCTGATCGCTGGGGGCATCCTGCTGGGCCGTGAGCGCATCGCCGCCAAGCTGCCCAGCCTGGAGATGCTGGACGACGTGATGTACAAATCCATCGCCGTAGGTTTTGCCTTCTTCACCATCGCCACCGTGCTGGGCGCACTCTGGGCGGCCGAGGCCTGGGGCGGCTACTGGAGCTGGGACCCGAAGGAAACCTGGGCGCTGATCGTCTGGCTCAACTACGCCGCCTGGTTGCACATGCGGCTGATGAAGGGCTTGCGGGGTGCCGTGTCGGCCTGGTGGGCACTTGCAGGCCTGGCCATCACCACCTTTGCGTTTATCGGCGTGAACATGTTCCTGAGTGGGCTGCACAGCTACGGAACCTTGTAAGCAGCGGCTGGCTCCAAAAAAAGCGGAATGGCTGTAACCGGAATGGATGCAGTCACGAACTAAGGGTGGTACTCGCCTGAGGTTCTGCTGCCGTCTGTGGTGACACTGGTGCGCAACGCTGAATCCGAGGCGTGGTTTTTTGCGTACCCTGTTCATGAGGGGCCGTGCCATGGCCCAACCAAGGAGCTTCTTATGCTGATCAAGACCCCGCGCGACGGTTTCACCCACCCTGTGCCCAGCGACATCACGCCGCGTGCTGTTTACGAGGGCCGGCGCGACCTGATGAAGCTGCTGGCCGGTGGTGTTGCCGGTGCCTCCCTGGCCGGTTGGGCAGGCCGTGAGGCCATGGCACAAACCACACGCCCCAACAAACTGACCGCTTTGCCCGGTGCCAAGTCCGCCGTGGCGGGCGCGGTGGTGATGGACAAAATCACCGACTACAAAGACGCCAGCACCTACAACAACTTCTACGAGTTCGGCACCGACAAGGGTGACCCGGTAAAGAACGCCCACACCCTGAAGACCACACCCTGGACGGTCGAGATCGAAGGCCTGGTCAAGAAACCCGGCAAATACACGCTGGAAGACCTGCTCAAGCTCAGCGCGCAGGAAGAGCGTATCTACCGCCTGCGCTGTGTCGAAGGCTGGTCGATGGTGGTGCCGTGGGTGGGTTACTCGCTGGCTGAACTCATCAAACGCGTCGAACCATTGGGCAGCGCCAAATACGTCGAATTCCTGACCTTGGCCGACCCCAAGACCATGCCCTTCGTCGGCTCCGCCGTACTCGACTGGCCGTATGCCGAAGGCCTGCGTATGGACGAAGCCATGCACCCGCTGACGCTGCTGACCTTTGGTATGTATGGCGAAGTGCTGCCCAACCAGAACGGTGCGCCCGTGCGGCTGGTGGTGCCATGGAAATACGGCTTCAAGAGCGCCAAGTCCATCGTCAAGATCCGCTTCACCGACAAACAGCCTGCCACCGCCTGGAACAAAGCGGCCCGGCAGGAATACGGCTTCTACTCCAACGTGAACCCCAACGTGGACCACCCCCGTTGGAGCCAGGCCAGCGAGCGGCGCATCGGCGAAGACGGCCTGTTTGCCAAGAAACGCAAAACCCTGATGTTTAACGGCTACGAGGCGCAGGTGGGACAGCTCTATGCGGGGATGGATTTGAAGGCGAATTACTGAGTTTGGTGCGCCACACCCCGTGATGCGAAAACTCCTGATGCACCCACTGGCCAAGCCGGTGGTTTTTGTGCTGTGCCTGCTGCCATTTGCGTGGCTGTTCTACGGCGCGTTCACCAACAACCTGGGCGCCAACCCGGCCGAGTACCTGATCCGCGCCACTGGCGACTGGACGCTGCGCTTCCTGTGCATCGTGCTGGCGGTGACCCCGCTGCGGGTGCTCAGCAGCACGCCACAGCTGGCGCGCTTTCGGCGCATGCTGGGGCTGTTTGTGTACTTCTATGTGGTGCTACACCTGCTGTCGTACAGTTGGTTTGACATGGGTTTTGACGTGCCCGACATCGCCAATGACATCGCCAAGCGGCCCTTCATCCTGGTGGGTTTCAGCGCCTTTGTGCTGCTGACACCGCTGGCCGCCACGTCATTCAACCGCGCCATCAAGGCACTGGGTGGCAAACGCTGGCAAATGCTGCACAAGCTGGTGTACCTGATTGCCGGGCTCGGCCTGCTGCATTTTTTCTGGATGCGGGCAGGCAAAAACGACTTCACCGAAGTGTTTGTCTATGCCGCCATCATCGCCGTGCTGCTGGGCTGGCGGGTGGTTCAGTTTTTGAAGAAAAAGAGGCTGCAGCGTATACAGGACGGGCGCAAGTAGCTATGAAAATACTAGCTTTAGAAACAAAGTGTATTTTTCGGGGATACTTTCAGGCTTATGCGCCTGTTTGTACTTCGTTATTCCTTGCCACTTCTGACACTGCTGACCGCTACCAGCGCCGGTTTTTCCGCAGAACTTCCCTCGATCACCGTCACGGACCGCAACGCGCTCGGCCACGATCCCAACACCCGTTCTTTTGAGCATGAAGACCTCGCCCGCTTCGGCGATGGTGGTGACCTGACCGATGCGCTGCGCCGCCTGCCCGGTGTGCAGATCACCCCGGAGGGTCGTATCCAGTTGCGTGGCATGGGCAACGGCTACACCCGCGTGGAGATCAACGGCCAGGCGGTGGGTGGCTTGAATGAGGGGGTGATGCTGCAAGACCTGACTGTGGACATGGTGGAGCAGGTGGACATCGTGCGCGGTGCGTCGGCCAGCAACAGCGGTGAGGCGGTAGCGGGCATCGTGCGCATCACCACCCGCGCTGCCAGTGGGCGCGACAAGCTGCGGCTCAAGGCCCAGGGCGGCTCAGACGGTGGCCGCCCCGTTGGCAGCCTGGGCCTGGAGTGGGGCGGCTCCACGGGGAATGTGGACTACCAGATCACCGCCCGCGCCGGCCAGCGCCGTGTATCGCCCCGCACCCAGGCCCATGGCGCGGGTATCAGCCCTGACGGGAGTGCGTACTACACCGACCGCACCGACACCCAGCGCAACAACCGCACAGACGCCCTGTCGATCGCCCCGCAGCTGGTCTGGCGCGCCAGCCCGCGCGACACGTTGACCCTGGGGGGCTTGTTGGAGCGCAGCAACATGCGCATGTTGACCGACCAGACCTATGACCTGCAGGCCAATTGGCCCGCCTACTTCGCCACCAGCGCCACCCGTGAAACGTCCCGCTTCTGGGGTGTGCGCCCCCAGCTGCAGTGGCAGCACCGCTGGGACAACGGCAGCCGGTTGACGCTGGACGCAGGCGCCAACCGGGGCCGTGACAACGGCAGTTTTGTCCAGCAGATGCTGGATGCGGACGCGCAGGAGGTGTCGGCCGAAGACCTGCAATGGCGCACCCGTGAGAGTGGCCACCACCTTGGCATGCGCTGGGACGTGGCCACCAGCAGCGCGCTGCGCTGGGTGCTGGGTGCGCGCATGGAAAACGAAACCCGCAAACAAACCGATACCGAGTGGGAAGAGATCTACCACAGCCGTGTGCAGCGCCGCCAAACGGCTGCGTTTGTACAGGCCAAAGCCCAGTTGGCTCCCGACTGGCGGCTGGACGCGGGCCTGCGCCATGAGCGCACCCAGCTCACAGTGACGGAAGACGGCACCGAGCTCAGCCGCAGCAGCCGTGGCGTCTGGCTGCCGTCGGCCACGCTGGCCTGGGATATCGATGCCTTGCGCACCCTGCGGCTGAACGCGGGGCGCACCTACCGGTCGCCACGTCTGAAAGACCTGTCGCCCTAAGCCCGCACCACCGACTGGAACGTGCCCGGCAACCCCGACGTGGGCGGCAACCCATTCTTGCAACCCGAGCGCTCCACCGGCATCGAGCTGGGATTCGAGCAACTGCTCGGCGCGGATGGTCGGCAAGGCGAGGTGGGCATCACCCTGTCGCAGCGCCATATCCGGCAGCGCATCCAGAACCAGCTGAGTTTTGTGGATGACCGCTGGCTTTTAACACCGGTCAACGCGGGCAATGCGCGTGTGCAGGGCCTGGAGCTGGACGGCCGCCTGGCGCTGGCCCACACGCCCGTGGCGCTGCCCGTGAATGTGCGCGCCAGTTTGGGGCTGTTCCGCTCCAGGCTGGATGGCCAGGAGGCCCCCAACGGCCTGCCCGGCCAGCCCCGTGCGGTGCTCAATCTGGGCTTCGAGGTGGCTCCGCCCGGCTCACCCTTTAGCTGGGGCGGCAACTTCAATACATCGCCTGGCTACGACGTCCGGGTGAGCTCGCGGCAAACGCTGGAGATCCAAAGCACGCGCGGCTTCGACCTGTTTGCCCAATGGACCTTCGACCCCCGCACCCGCCTGCGCTTCAACGCCAGCCGTCTGGGCAGCCGCTACACCAGCGTGTCGCACCTGATGACCGACACCTACGGCAACGAACAGCGCGACACCGTGCGGCAAAAGCTGCCCTGGTCGGCCACGGTGGCATTGGAAAAAGACTTCTGATGCGCTGGCGGCGGCTTGCGTGGGGTGCGCTGGTGTGCCTGGGCCTGCAGGCCGGGGCCGCGGGCCTGCCGCAGCAGCCGCAGATCGACGCTGCGTTCCAGGACATGAACGCGGCCCGCTGGGGTGAGGCCCGGCAGCGCCTGCAAGCACTTTTGACAACCGACCCCCCCGCACTGGCGCGGGCGCAGGCCCATGTGCTGCTGGCCGTCAGCGCGCTGCGCCAGGGCCAGCATGCGGCGGGTATTCCACATATCCGCCAGGCGCTGCGTCTGTACCAGCAGCCCCAGGGAATGCCGCCCAAAGAGGTGTTTCTGGCCACCACGGGTGCGCTCCACACGTCCACCTGGCTGTATGCCGGGGTCGGGCTATGGCCAGAGGCGGTGGACGCCGCCCATAAAGGTCTGCAGCACAGCTTGCGCTGGAAGGGTGAGGGCGGCGGCCCCGGTGGGGCCGAAGCACTGGCCTTTCGTGCAGCCTTGCTTTCGCATGCCTTGCGCCAGCAGCGCCTGGACGATGCCCAGAGAGAAGTGAGCGCATTGCAACGCTGGCTACCGGCCGATACAGCCTGTGCCGACGACCTTTGCCGCAGCGTGCAGGGCCACCGCTTGCAGTTGCACAGGGCTTTGGGTGAAACCGAAGCGGCGTACGCACTGGCGGCATCCATCCAGCGCAACCCTGCGCCGATACCGCCCGAAGCCGCTGCCTGGAACGCGGTGAATGCTGCCCAGTTGGCCGCCCAGCTGGACCGCCATGCCGAAGCACTGCAGTGGTTTGATGCCGCCTTGGCCTCGGGAGCCGCAGCCGACAGCCCCGCAGTCGAAGGGGCCCGGATGGCCCGGATCGATCTGCTGGCCCGCACCGACGCCGGCACGCCTGCCATGCTGGCAGAGGCCGCCATTCAGGTGGGGGCCATGGCGGAGCAGGCCCGTTTGCGATACGGCGTAGCCAGCCCCCAACGGGGCCATTTGCTGCGCGTGCAGGCCAACCTGCTCTTGCGCCAAGGCCAAACCGACGCCAGTGCCCGCCTGGCTGCGCAGGCCCTGGCCATTGCCTGGGGCGCGGGCGACGCTGAGCTGGCCTGGCATGCTGCCCAGCGCCTGTCGCACAGCGCGGGCGACGCCGGGCAGATGCCGGCCAAAGTCTTCTATGCCAAGCTGGGGGTGGACGCCGCCCAAAATACACGCAGCAGCACCCTGGCCATGCCGCTGCAGCGCCAGCAAAGCCACATGGCCGGCAAGCGTGAAGACTATGTGGAGCTGGCCGACGACCTGCTCGACCAGCGCCGCCTGCCCGAGGCCGAGCAACTGCTGGCCATGGTGCGTGAGGAGGACTACCACCAGCTCGTGCGCAGCACCGAGCCGCGCCGCCAGAACATCGTTTTCACCGGGCCTGAGTTGCCGCTGGCACAGACTTTGGCCGAGCGGCGGCAAGTGCTGGAGCACGCCACTGCCGACTGGACCCGCCAGCTGCGTCCGCTGGGGGCGCCTGAACAGCCGGTGCAGCACGCGCTGGACGCCACGGTTGCTGCATTGCTGGCGGCACAGGAGCTACCGGCTACCGCCATGCCGCTGCCGCAGGAATCGATACTTCCCGAAGTGGTTGCGGGGTCGTCAGCTGTTCCCCATGTTTACTACCTGCCCACGCCTGAGCGCTTGCGGATTGCAGTGGTACACGCGGGGCGCACCGAGGTGGTGGATGTGCCGGTGGCAGAGACCGCATTGCTGCGCCACATTGCCGACCTGCGTGCCGTGCTGCAAAACCCAGCGCGTGATGCCCGCCCGCAAGCCCAGGCGCTGTATGCGCTGCTGTGGGCACCCATTGCCCATTTGCTGCCGCCCGAGAGCGGCAGCCGTGTGGTGTTGCATCCCGAAGGTGCGCTGCGCTACCTGCCGTTCGGCACGCTGCATGACGGCACCCGCTGGCTGGTGCAGCGCCATGCGCTGTCGCTGAATGCGGGTGCTGGCCGTCAACGAGAGCCAGCACCCGCGCCGCGCCAAGGCTGGGCCTTGTTTGGGACCAGTCGCGCTGCAGCGGGTCTGCCTGCGCTGTCCCAGGTGCCGGGTGAACTGGCCAGCATTCGCCGGGCCGGGCCTGCCAACACGTCGCAGGCGATGGATGCCGCTTTTACCGTGCCGCGCCTGCAAGCCGCTCTGGCCCAGCGCAGTGTGGTGCACATCGCCAGCCACTTTGTGCTGACCCCGGGCGACAGCGCGGCATCGTGGCTGCAACTGGGCGGCGGTGAACGGGTGTCGCTGGCGGCATTGGCGGGTGATGGGTTTCGCTTTGACGGCCTGGACTTGCTGACCCTGAGTGCCTGCGACACCGCTGTGCCACCGGGGGTGGATGCAGAAGGTCGCAGCCTGGACAGCTTGGCCTGGCTTGCCCACGAACGTGGTGCGCACAACGTGCTGGCCAGCCTGTGGCCCGTGCCCGACGGCTCTACCGCCACGCTGATGCAGCAGTTTTACCAAGGACTGGCCGATGGGCAGAACAAGCCCGATGCGCTGCGCGCCGCACAGCTGGCTTTGCTGGAGCAGCCCGTGGGGCAAAGGCAAGCACAGGTGGCGCGGGGCCTGCAAGTGCACAAGGGTGCCGCGCCAGGCGGCCCACACCCCTATTACTGGGGGGCTTTTGTGTTGCTGGCAGGCATGTCGACAGATGCTATTAAATAAATAGCCGCTTGCGCCCATGCAGTGGGCGCTAGAGCTCAATTTATCCCTTAACTTGCCAGCGGATGCGCGCTTGCCATGGCGCTGGCCCTTTCGTGTCATCCAGCCCCAGGTTGCGTGGCAGTGACTGCGGCTGAGCCGGTGCCAGGCGCAGCAGCAGCGACTCGGGGCCTGCGCCGTCATCGGTCAGTGTGAAACCTTGTTGCCAGAGTGCAGGGGTGTTGGGGTCGCCGGCTTCCAGCCGGTTGGAGTCGCCCAGCAGCGCCGGGTAGACAACCTGGGCTGGGCCGGTCGCGGGCTGGTGGGTCAGCGCCATGTCGAGTGAGTGGCCGCTGGTGTTGCGAATGCGTACCAGCAGCGTGGTGCCAGCGGGCAGCGTGCCCAGGTCGGTGTTGGTGATGGCGCGCTCCTGGGGTGGCTGACCAGGGCGTTGCAGCGTCAGCTGGGCCTGTACGCCGGAAGGCAGGGGCATGCTGGGTTTTGCGTCTGCAAGGGGTGCGGTTGTAGGTGCCGTGCTGCGGCCCCACAGCGGTGCGTCCAGGTTGCCCTCGAACAAAGGAGAAGGCCAGACGCTGCGGGCCATCGGCAACGTGGCGGCCAGCCGCTGGTAGTGCTGCAGGGTGGTGGTGGCCAGTGCGCGGTAGCTCGGTGTGGCAGGTGTCCAGGCGGCCAGCAGGGCCTGGGTGAACAAACCCGCGCCTTTCCACTCAGGCGTGCGCTGGTGGCTTTCACTGGCATAAAAAACCACGCTGGCCGGGCGGTGCCGGGGTGCGGGCAGCACCTCCGCCAAGCCGGTGGTCGGGTTGCCACTGCCCAGCTGGCTGGTTTGCAGCCCACGCCATCGCAGCCCGGCGGGGGCTGCGGTGCGGGTGCTGGAGGCGGCATGGCACGTGTCGAACACGGCAAACACCTGTGCGCCCCGGGCTTGCCATGCGTCGATGCGGGCACCCAGCGCAGCGTCCCGCACGGCACCGTGCAGGGCCCCTGTGCGGCGGTGCACCTGGGCGTCACGCGCCAGCAGGTACTCGTCCAGCCCGTCGGGCTCCTGGCTGGCTTTGCGCGGGGCCGGGTTGCGCACGCCGTGGCCCGACCAGTACAGCAGCACGCTGTCACCGGCCACCAGCCGGGGGGTGAGCGCGTCCATCGCCTGGAGGATGGCCGCCTGGGTGGGCAAGGTGGCACCGGCAACACCGTCGGCCAGCACGGTGGTGCGCGCGGCGGTGATGCCCTGTGCAGCCAAGGTGGCCTGCACCGCTGCAACATCGTGGCGCGGGCCGTCCAGCCACAGGCTGCGCGGCTGGTGGGCCAGCTCCGACACTCCCACCAGCACGGCGTAACGCTCGGCATGGGCGGTGGCACTGGCCAGCGCGGCCATCACCACCACAAGGCTGTGCATCCAACGTTGCATCACGGTGCTTCGGCCGCGTCCACCAGCGGACTGGCACGCAAGCGGGCCAGAGCGCTGTCGCGCTGTGCGATGGGCACGGCCAGGGTCCAGCGACTGGTTTCGTCGGGGCCGGCCACGGCGTCGGCCTGCAGGGTGTGCAGTAGCGTGGTGACGTCGGCCAGCGGCGCTTGCGGGGCAAAACGCACCACCAGCAGCGCGGTGGGGGCGCTGCCCAAAGTTCCCACACTGGTGCTGCGCCAAGTGGGGACGTCGTTCGGCGTTTGCGCCTGCCACAACAACAAGCCGCTTTGCAGCACGATGACAACACTGGCCAATGCAGTAGGCCACTGCGTGAACCAGGCGCGCAAGGCAGCACGCCAACTTGGCAAGCTGGCCGCAGGCGCATGGGCGGTGTCGGCCTGCAGGCGCATATGGAGTTCGGCCAACCCGGCGTCGGGCGGCATCTGCGCCAGTTCATCTTGCAAAGCATTGCGCAAGGTGGCACGCAGGGCCGCATCGTCCGCGCTGGGTTCAATCTGCGGCATGCGGGTTTCCTTCGCTTTGGAGCCAGCGTTCCAGGCAGGCGCGCAGGTTCAGGCGGCCATGGTGGAGACGGGTCTTCACAGTGTTTTCGGGGCTGCCTTGCAGGCGTGCAATGTCTGCCAGGGGCATGTCTTCCATGGCCCAGAGCATCAGGCTTTCGCGTTGCAGCGGGTTGCGAAGGCGGCGCAGGCAGTCCATGACGCCGCGTTGGCGTTGTTGTTGGGCCAGTTGGGCAGGGGGCTCGTTCAGCGTATCGGCGGGGTGGTCGGTGCCGTCCATTCCGGTGCTGTCTTCCCACGCATGGCGGCGTTGCAGCTGGCGCAGCCGGTCGATGGCTTTGTTGCGCGCCAGGGTGAACAGCCAGGTGTTGAAGGCCACCCGCCCATCAAAGCGCTCGGGGTGGCGCCAGATGTCGTGGAACACATCCACGGTGATTTCATCGGCCAGGGTGTCGGCGTCCAGCCCACTGGGTGCCAGTTGCAGCCGGGCGAACAAGCGCACCTTGGCCGACCAGGTGCGGTACAGGCTGTCCAGCGCGCGGGTGTCGCCGCTGCGCATGGCGGTCAGTAGTTCGGCGGGGTCGGGATGGGTTTGCATAGAGGCGCCGGAATCATAGCTTTACGGCTTCGGAAAATAGTTAGAACCGATGGCGGGTGGCGAGCGAATAAGCGGGGTAAGCCATTTTTCGTTTTCCCATTACCCAGGACGTTCCATGAAAAAGATCCATTCGTTTGCTTTGGTTGCTGTCGCCGCATTGGCATTAACCGCATGTGGCGGTGGCGGCGGGGATGATGCCCCCTCCGCAAATCCTGGAACCGGAACCGGAACCGGAACCGGAACCGGTTCAGGCGGTGTTGCCGGTACACCGACAGCGCCCGTCACAGCCACATTCACAGGCCACCACTATTTGCAGAATCTGGGTTCGTCCGGCACCACAGCCAACTTTCGCGACATCGGCGTCGGTGCAGAAGGAACCTTGACCTACGGTGCCCAGGGCAAAGTGGTCAGCATGACGCCGCAGGCCGATGGCGGCATTGTCTATGGCGCACCCATCACCGCCAGTGTGGCCGTGGGAGACAACTTGCTTGCCGACAACCTGCCCGCCATCGCCATGCTGTGCCAGGCAGCGGCCAGCGGCGACGGTACCAAGGGAGCCAAGTCCACCGATGTGCTGGTGAAAGACCAGGCCATCCGTATCACCGATGCCAAGGCTTTGGCCAACCAGGTTTTCTCTATTGCCCGTGAGGACTGCGCGGTGACGGCGGGTATGTCTTTGCGCTTTGATGCGTCGGGAAATGCCACCGTGGCAGATGGCAGCGGCACCACCAACTTCACGGCAGCAGCGGTGTCGAATGCGTTGGTCGGCAATGCACCGTTGGAGAGTGGAGCCGAGGACGGTTTTAATGGTTTTGTTTCGCTGTATGCCTACAGCTACGGCAAGCCGGACGGCAGTACGGTCTATGCCGTGGTGGAGCACGGTGGGACTGCGCTCACCAACCTGTCGAAGGGCTATGGCTATGTGCTGCTGTGGTCGCAGCAGTAGACCGTGGGGAACAGCTCCATGAAAAGAACCCCAGCCGTCCTGCTCCTGGCCGCTGCCTTGGCGGCTTGCTCGGGTGAGCCGTCGAACAGTGACATCGAGTCGGCCCTGGACAAGCACTTCACGCAGGCCCAGGCTGCAGGAGACGCCGCCATGACCGCCATGCTGGGCAAGCAGGCGGCCGGGTCGGCCCCCAAGATGGCCTGGAAGATCAACTCGCTCAAAAAGGTGGGGTGCAAGGAGGAGGGCGGTGTCTACCAGTGCAACGTGGAGTCGGACATCGAATTGCCGATGCTGGGGCACTTGAAGCAGGTGCTGCCCTTGCGTCTGGTGAAGGCGTCAGACGGCTGGCAACTCGTTGGTGGCTTTGGTGGGTGAAGAGGTAGTGCACCCACACGGCCCTTAACCTGTGGCTATTTCTTGCACATTCTGTGGTGCGTTACTGGCTGCCGACGCTGTGTTCTGCCCCCGTTGCTGGTTGCGGTGTCCTGCCTTGCCCAGCGAGGGCAGCGCACAAACCGCTAGTTTGGCCCGTGCAGCGTAGCTTTGTTACATGGTGGTGCCAATGCAGGCCATGCTGTTTTGAATCGAAAAATCCATGGCAGCCGTCGGGAAGTGGCGTCAGGACCAGTTTTTAATTTATTAAATTTTCAGAGGGTTTTATGCGTTCCATGACTTGGCAGATGGCAAAGGTGGCAGCCGTGGCGTCGGTGGCTGTGGCAGTGCTTGGCGGGTGTGACCAGAAGCCACCGCAGGCCACGTCAGCGCAGGCGCCCCAGGGCAGCGCGCCAGCCGAAGCCTCCAAGGGCAAGCCTTCCATTGCGAAGAAGCTGGATGCTTATGCCGTGGTGCGGCTTACCGAGGAACTCGACCAGGCCGGGTTGGCGCAATTTCGCCAGACCTTCATGAAATCGCTTGCTGCTGCCTCCGATGTGTCCGACACCGAGCTGGTGGCTGCCGCGTTCCCTGAGGTTGGCGTTGAGCCCGATGCGTTCAAGCGGGACGATCTGGCCAAAGCGAGGGCGGCAGATCTGGCTGCGCTGCGCAAGGCGGCGACACCGTTGGTTCGGCTGGATTCCGATTTTGTGGCGGCGCATGTTTCTCCGTATGACATGGCGACCGAGTCGTACACGGTGATGCTCTCCAACTTGGTGGGAGCTTCCGAAGGCTACCGTTGGGACTCGAACGGGAAAGGCGGATCGAACCGTTTTGGGTACAAGTACGAAGTCGATGGCTACCAGGCACATCCCACCGGGCCGAATGCGGTTCAAATCGTCAAGAAGGTCGCCAAGGACGAGGCTCGGCAGATCGAGGCGGTGTTGGCACCTTTGCGATCCGCATCTTCTGAATCTGCCAAATTGGCGGTGAGTGTGTACGGCACGGTGGGCACCAAGGTGCCACCGACTGCATGGAACAACGCCTACGTCACGGTGACACCCGACGCCTACGCTCTGCGCTTGCCGAAGCAAGACGCACCACTCATTTCTATCGACGGGCCTGAAATCAAGGCCAAGCCGGCACCTTCGTCAGGGCCAGCAGTGCTGCACGGAATTTAAAGAAAATAGCCACTGGCGCACGCAGAGTGTGCGTTTGTTGCTATCAAAATAATTGCAATTTACCGGTGGTGATGGCCCGAGCGGCTTAGCCCACCAGACTTTCGCCGCGCATCTGGTCCGCCGCGTTTTCACGGGCGCGGATGAGGTGGGCAGTGTTGCCGTCTACCAGCACCTCGGCTGCGCGGCCCCGGGTGTTGTAGTTGCTCGACATACTCATGCAGTACGCGCCAGCCGACAACACGGCCAGCAGGTCGCCTTGTTCCACCGTTAAGTCGCGGTCGCGGCCAATCCAGTCACCGCTTTCACAGACCGGGCCGACCACGTCGTACTGCACCGTGTCGCCACCACGCGGTGCCAGCGGCACGATCTGGTGGAACGCCTGGTACATCGCCGGGCGGGGCAGGTCGTTCATGGCTGCATCGATGATGCAGAAGTTCTTTTGCTCGCCGGGTTTCAGGTACAGCACCTCGGTCAGGCAGATGCCGGCGTTGCCCACCAGTGAGCGGCCTGGCTCGATCATCAGCTGGCGGTCGCCAAAACCGCGCGCGTCGAGCTTGGCCAGCAGCCGCGCCCACAAAACATCGGCCTGGGGTGGCACGTCGCCGTTGTAGTCGATGCCCAGTCCGCCGCCAAAGTCGATGTGGTGGATGGGCACCCCTGCGGCTTCAATCGCTTCGACCAGGTCCAGGATGCGGTCCATCGCGTCGAGGTACGGGGTTTCTTCGGTGATTTGTGAACCGATATGGCAGTCGATGCCGACGACCTTCAGGCCGGGCAGGGCGGCGGCGCGCTTGTAAATACGCACCGCGTCTTCGTGGGCCACACCAAATTTGTTGCCTTTGAGGCCGGTGGAAATGTAGGGGTGGGTTTTCGGGTCTACGTTTGGGTTCACGCGGATGCTGACGGGGGCTTGCTGGCCCATATCCACAGCGACGGCGCTGAGCACGTCCAGCTCTGCGTCGCTCTCCACGTTGAAGCAACCAATGCCTGCAGCCAGTGCCTGGCGCATTTCGGCGCGGGTTTTGCCCACGCCGGAAAAAATCACCTTGCGCACGTCGCCACCTGCGGCGACGACACGCTCCAGCTCGCCGCCCGAGACGATGTCAAAACCACAACCTGCCTGCGCGAAGACCTGCAGCACCGCCAGCGAGGAGTTGGCCTTCATCGCATAACAAATCTGCGCCCTGCGGCCTGCAAAACCGCGCTGGTAGGCGGCCAGTGCGCCGAGCATGGCGGCTTTGGAGTACACAAACAGCGGGGTGGCGTACTGCCGAGCCAAGTCGCTGGTGGACACACCTTCGGCAAAAAGTTGCTGGTCGCGGTAGGCGATATGGGGCTGGCCGGGCAGAGTGGGGTGGGTCATGGAGCAGCGGGAGAAGGAGCGGGGCTTACGGGTGTCGCGGGTGGGGTGGCGGCTGGGCTGCCGGGCAGCTGCGGCGTGACCGTCTGGGGCAGGGTGGCGCGGTTTTGGGCTGCCGCGTCGGTGGGCAGGTACAGCGGGCCGCGCTGGCCGCAGGCGGCCAGGGCCGCCGTACAGCTGGCAAGGGCAATCGCCCTGACTAAAATTCGGTGAACATGCAACATGGCGAAATTGTAATGACCGATATTGAATTCTTGGACCAGGGCGAGGCGCTGTTGCGAGCGGTGGAAGAAACCTGTGATCGCATCAACGAAGAAACCGAGGCTGATATTGACTGCCAGCGTGTGGGCGGCATGCTGACCCTGGTGTTTGCCAACCGCAGCCAGATCATCGTGAACCTGCAAAAGCCGCTGCATGAAGTGTGGCTGGCGGCCAAGTCGGGGGGGTACCACTACCAATTGAGTGGTGCCCAATGGATGGACAGCAAGGGCCAGGGTGAGTTTTTTGCCCAGCTGTCCCGTGACAGCAGCGTACAAGCCGACATGGCGCTGGAGTTCAAAGCATAGGCAACCCCATGTGAATGGGGGCTTGCTTCATATTTGATAGCGTTCTCCGCCCGCCAGACGGGCGCTAAAGCCTCATTTTATTGAGATTTTTGAGTTCCACACCGTCCCCTGGCACAAGGTGCAAAGAGCGGTGTGTGCTGCTGTGGAGCCGGGTTAGTTCCTGAACAGATCCATGATCCTGCTGCGTTCTTCGGCAGGTGATGGGCCACCAGAGGGTGTAGGGCTGGTTTCGGCAGATTTGTCTTCCATGCCCAGGCTGGACACGCCGTTGTTGCGGGCGTATTCGTTGAAGAACCATTCACCGCCCGAATTCACCACACCTTCCGGCACGGGGTTCTCCATCACCGGCACACCCTTGAGTGCACGCTCCATGAAGCTGATCCAGATCGGCAGGCTCAAGCCGCCGCCGGTTTCACGGCTGCCCAGGTTGCGTGGGGTGTCGTAACCAATCCAGGTGACGGCGGCCAGCGAGGGCTGGTAGCCCGCAAACCAAGCGTCCACCGAGTCGTTGGTGGTGCCGGTTTTGCCATACAGGTCAGGGCGCTTCAGGGTGGCTTGTGCTTTGGCAGCGGTGCCGGAGCGGGCCACTTCGTTCAGCATGCTGCCCATGATGAAGGCGTTGCGGGCGGGGATGCCGCGCAGGTCTTCGGTGAGTTCGGGGGCTGCGGTTTCCACCAGTGTGCGGCCCTTGTGGTCGGTCACCTTGGTGATCAGCCAGGGGTTGAGCCGGTAACCCCCGTTGGCAAACACGGAGTAGGCGGTTGCCATTTGCATCGGGGTGACTGCGCCCGCGCCCAGTGCCATGGGCAGGTAGGCGGGGTGTTTGTCGGCGTCAAAACCAAAGCGGGTGAGCCATTCCTGCGCATTACGCGGCCCCACGGCCTGCAGGATGCGGATGGAAACCATGTTTTTCGACTTCGCCAGTGCGCGGCGCAGCGACATCGGGCCTTCAAACGTGCCGTCGTAGTTTTTGGGCTCCCAGGGTTGGCCGCCGGTGGTGCTGCCGTCAAAGAACAAGGGTGCGTCATTCACCACGGTGGCGGGCGTGAAGCCTTTTTCCAGCGCCGCAGAGTAGATGAAGGGCTTGAAGCTGGAGCCAGGCTGGCGCCAGGCCTGTGTGACGTGGTTGAACTTGTTCTTGCTGAAGTCAAAGCCACCCACCAGCGCCTTGATGGCACCACTGCGCGGGTCCATGGCCACAAAAGCACCTTCCACTTCGGGCAGTTGGGTCGCTTCCCAGGTGTCTTTCACGGTTTTGGCAATACGGATAACCGCACCACGCCGTAGCTTGATGTTGGGCGGGGCTTTGTCGCTCAGGCCGGACTGTACGGGTTTGAGGCCGTCACCAGTAATGTCGATGGTCTGGCCATCACCGCGCACAACCACCAGCTTCTTGGGACTGGCTTCCAGCACCACCGCGGCCATCAGGTCGCCGTTGTCCGGGTGCTCCAGCAGCACATCGTCGATGGCTTCGTCCATCTCTTTCGGGTCGGCCGGCAGGGGAATGAATTTTTCAGGGCCCCGGTAGATCTGGCGGCGTTCGTAGTCCATGATGCCGCGGCGCAGCGCCTTGTAAGCGGCCTCCTGGTCGGCCGCATTCAGCGTGGTGTACACGTTCAGGCCACGGGTGTAAGCCTCGGCACCGTACTGCGCGTAAATCAGCTGGCGTACCATTTCTGCAACATATTCGGCATGGACACGTGTGCCGTCGGAGCCGGAACGGATGA
The DNA here is from genome assembly GCA_026314275.1 of Comamonadaceae bacterium AAW. GTDB lineage: Bacteria > Pseudomonadota > Gammaproteobacteria > Burkholderiales > Burkholderiaceae_C > JAGOEY01. The sequence goes on along the minus strand of CP111109.1, from coordinate 723,184 downwards.
CCAGTTTTTCCGCCTTGGCCTCTGTGGCCTGTTCGGCGGTGATAAAGCCGATGTCTTCCATGCGCTCGATGATGTAGAGCTGGCGCGACCGGGCGCGGCTGGGGTTGGCCACCGGGTTGTAGGCCGAGGGTGCCTTGGGCAGGCCCGCCAGCATGGCGGCTTCGGCAATACTGATGTCTTTCAGGGGTTTGCCAAAATAGGTTTCAGATGCTGCGGCAAAACCATAGGCGCGGTTGCCCAGATAGATCTGGTTCATGTAGATCTCAAGAATCTGGTCCTTGGTCAGCATGTGCTCCAGCTTGAATGTCAACAGCACTTCGTAAATCTTGCGACTGAACGTTCTTTCGGACGAAAGATAGACGTTGCGGGCCACTTGCATGGTGATGGTGGAGGCTCCTTGGCTTTTCAGGCGGCCAATGTTGGCCAGACCAGCGCGCACCATGCCTTTGTAGTCCACCCCACCGTGTTGGTAAAAACGGGCGTCTTCAATGGCAAGTACGGCATTTTTCATGACCGCAGGAATGTCCTGGATCGGCGTCAGATTGCGCCGTTCCTCGCCAAACTCTCCCAGCAGCGCACCTTCGGATGAATACACCCGCAGCGGCAGTTTGGGCCGGTAGTCCGCCAGGTCAGAGATGTCCGGCAGGTTGGGGTAGGCCAGCGCCAGCGCCACCGCCACCATCATGGCGACGCCCAGCGCCGCCGCGGCCACCAACCCGAAGCACCACAATACGATGCGAGGAACCCCGGAATACCACGCGGAACGTGTAGTGCGTGGTTTGGCCCCAGAGCGTTTGGAGTCGGGGGTTGGGGTGGGGTTTGGCATAGGTGCGTTGTGCGGGAAGAATCAGCGATTATAAAAAACGGGCAACCTGCGCCAAAGCGGGCCAGATGGAAGGTGTGGATGATCACACGCCAATGCTGTGTGGAAGAGCAAGACTTGTCCGCCCAACGGTAAGAGTTGGGGCTCAGTGGGCGAAAAGTTGACAGAAAAATACAGTTGCCCCAGAGAAAAATCTTTGCCCCTCCACTATCTTGCTGATAGCATGCAAGTGAGGTGTTAAATTTTGTTGCAACTATTGCAATGATTTCTGGGGATTATTTTGGCCACTGTGGGAACGTTGTTTAGCCGCCAGTCTGCGCCCTTGATCGGCGTAGATATCAGCTCATCCAGCGTGAAGCTGGTGGAGTTGGACCGGGACAAATCCGGAACACTTGTGCTGGAACGCTGCGCCATCGAGCCGCTGGAGCGTGGCTGGATCGTGGACGGCAACATTGAAAAATTCGACGAGGTGGCCGAGGCTGTGCGCCGCGTGGTCAAGAAAAGCGGCACCCGCACCAAAAATGTGGCGCTGGCACTGCCGCCCTCTGCCGTCATTACCAAACGAATCATCCTGCCGGGTGGCCTCAGTGACCTGGAGCTCGAAGTGCAGGTCGAATCCGAAGCCAACCAGTACATCCCGTTTTCCCTGGACGAAGTGAGCCTCGACTTCTGTGTGATTGGCCCCAGCGCCAACTCCACGGGTGATGTGGACGTACTGATCGCCGCATCCCGCAAAGAAAAAGTGCAAGACCGCCAAGGACTCGCTGAAGCTGCCGGCTTGAAGCCGGTGGTGGTGGATGTGGAGTCGTATGCATCACGCCTCGCCACCAGCCGGTTGATCCATGCACTGCCCAACCATGGGGCTGGCATGTTGGTCGCTGTGTTTGAGGTGGGGGCCTTCACCACCAGCATGCAGGTGTTGCGCGGCGAAGACGTGTTGTATGAACGCGACCAGGCGTTTGGCGGCGCGCAGCTGACCAAGTTGATCGTTCGGCAGTATGGTTTTTCACACGAAGAGGCAGAAGCCAAAAAGCGCAGCGGCGAGTTGCCGGATGACTATGCCTCTGCGGTGTTAGCCCCCTTTGTGGAAAGCATGGCCCAGGAAATTGGCCGTGCGCTGCAATTTTTCTTCACCAGCACTCCGCACAACCGCATTGACCAGGTTCTGCTGGCGGGTGGTTCTGCTGCTCTGCCGGGTTTGATTGAGGCCGTTTCACAACAATCCTCGTTTTCCTGTGCGGTGCTGAACCCGTTCGAGGGTATGGAAATGGGCAGCGCCGTGCGCTTGAAAAAAATGGTGCGTGAGGCACCTTCATACCTGACGTCGTGCGGGTTGGCCATGCGGAGGTTTCTGCAGTGATTCTCATCAACCTGCTCCCCCACCGCGAGGCTGCGCGCAAGCGTCGGCGGGACAATTTCAACGCTACTTTAGGCTTGGCTTTTTTGGTCGGCCTGATGGTGGCGGGTGCCATTTATCTTTGGTACCAGGCGCAAATCTCCAACCAGCAAGGTCGCAACAACTACCTGCAGGCAGAAATCACCAAGCTGGAAGTGCAGATCAAGGAAATTTCCAACATCGAGGCAGAAATTGCGGCTTTGAAGGCCCGCCAGAGTGCGGTGGAAAACCTGCAGTCGGATCGCAATTTACAGGTGCACCTGCTGAACGAAATGGTGAAGCAATTGCCTGACGGCACCTATATCAGGGCGCTGAAACAAGAAGGCCAGAGTATTGCCATTCAAGGTGTTGCCCAGTCTAACGAGCGGGTGTCCGAGTTGCTGCGCAACCTCAGCGACAACACACCATGGCTTGCCAAGCCGGATCTGGTGGAAATCACTGCGGGTACCGTTGCACTGAACCCGCGTGACCAGCGCCGTGTGTCCAACTTCAATATCCGCTTCCGCCTCATGCGTGCCAGCGAAGTACAAAAGGCGCAGAGCGCTGCCAGTGCGGCGTCTGCTGCTGGTGTCGCAAAGTAGGGAGCCCAGCGATGTCGAAAAAAACTTCAAAACGCGCGGGTTTTGCCGAATGGCAGAAAAGCCTTCAGCGGCAATTTCGCAACCTCGACCCCAAAGATCCATCCCTGTGGCCACTGGTTCCACGTCTGGGTTTGTATGCCTTGATTGTGGTCGGTGTTGTTGCGGTTTCTTGGTACGCGTTCCTTTCAGATTTCAAGGTGGAATTGGAAGGTGAACAGGCCAAGGAGATAACACTACGCCAAGACTATGAGTTCAAGCTGGCCAAAGCCGTGAACCTCGAAGATCTCAAAAAACAACGGGAGCAGGCGCAAATTTTTGTGACGCAGCTTGAAAAGCAACTTCCAGGGCGGGCTGAGATGTCTGCTTTGTTGTCCGACATCAACCAGGCTGGTTTGGGGCGTAGCCTGCAGTTCGAATTGTTCCGTCCCGGGCAGGTCGTGGTTCGTCAGTACTATGCAGAATTACCGATTGCCATCCGTGTGGTCGGGCAGTACCACGACATGGGTGACTTCGCCTCGGATATTGCCCATCTCTCACGCATCGTGACCCTGGACAACATGTCCATCAACCCGGGCAAAGACGGCAACTTGTCCATGGATGTCACGGCGCGGACGTTCCGTTATCTGGATGCAGATGAAATTGCCGCACAGAAAGCCACCACTGCGAAACCGGGAGCTGCCAAATGATGCCCGTTCGCTGTGTTTTGGTGCTTTGTATGGGGGCCGTGCTTTCGGGTTGCGGAGCCTCGGGTGATGAAGAAATTGCGGCGTGGATGACAGAGCAGCGCGCGATGGTGAGGCCCAAGGTCAAACCATTGGAAGAGCCCAAAAAGTTTGTGCCACAACCCTATACCCAGCGTGGCGCGATTGATCCCTTTGATCCGCAAAAACTGACACGTGCGCTCAAGCGCGACTCGACCCAGGTGGCGGCCAATGCCACGCTGATTGCGCCGGAGTTGAATCGCCGCAAAGAGCCCTTGGAGGCGTACCCGCTGGACACCATGGCGATGGTTGGCAGCCTCGTGAAAACCGGGCAACCTGTGGCCTTGGTGCGGGTGGACAACCTGCTGTACCAGGTCAAGGTAGGGGCCTATCTGGGACAAAACTACGGGCGGGTTATGAAAGTAACGGAGACCGAGGTCGTGCTACGGGAAATCGTGCAAGACGCCACCGGTGATTGGATAGAACGGCCAGCGACGCTACAGCTGCAGGAGAAGTCGAAATGAACCAAAAATACAAAGGGCTCACGCGTGCGCTCAGGCAATCTGCCGCCGTGGTGGTCGCAGGATGTATGGCATTGGCTGCGCAGGCACAAACAGCCATCGAGTCCGTGTCGGGCAGCGTGCGTGGTGGGACAGAAGTAGTGCGTATCGACCTGTCCCAGGCGCTGAGTGCCGTGCCTACGGGCTTTTCCATCCAGTCTCCTGCCCGGATCGCGTTGGATTTTCCAGGCACCACGAATGCACTGGGGCGCTCCACGGTTGAAATCAACCAGGGCAACCTGCGTTCCGCCAGTGTGGTGCAGGCAGGTGACCGCACCCGTGTGGTTCTGAACCTCAAGCAACCGACCGCCTACAAAACCGAGCTGCAGGGCAAGTCCCTGCTGGTGGTGCTGGACCCTGTGGCCGCCGTAGTGGTGCCTACCAGCACCGCCGCAACCACCCAGTTTGCAGAAGCCAAAACATCCGGAATCTACCCCCTGAAAGACGTGGATTTCCGCCGTGGCAACGACAACGCGGGGCGTGTCATCGTCTCCCTGGCCAATAACCAGGTGGGGGTGGACATCCGCAAGCAGGGCGGTTCACTGGTCGTGGAGTTTTTGCAGTCATCCCTGCCTGAAGGCCTGCGCCGTCGTATGGATGTGACCGATTTCGCAACCCCTGTGCAACTCATCACCACGTCGCAACAAGGTGAACGGGTGCGTATGGTGATTGACAACAAGGGTGACTGGGAGCACAGCGCCTACCAGCGCGACGACCAGTTCGTTGTCGAAGTGCGTGAGAAAAAGGTGGACATGTCCAAACTGGTGGATGGCCCCCAATTCAGCGGAGAAAAAATCTCGCTGAACTTCCAGAGTATTGAAGTGCGCTCCCTGCTGCAGGTCATCGCTGACTTCACCAACTTCAACATCGTCACATCGGACACGGTCAGCGGCACCCTCACGCTGCGCTTGAAAGATGTCCCTTGGGACCAAGCCCTGCAAATCATCATGGAAGCCAAGGGCCTGGGCATGCGCAAGACCGGCTCGGTGTTGTGGATTGCACCCAAGGATGAGATTGACGCACGCACCAAGCGCGACATGGAAGCCGCGTTGGCCATTGAAAAGCTGGAGCCACTGCGCACCCAGGCTTTCCAGCTCAACTACGCCAAGGCCGATGCCATGGTTGCGCAGCTGAATGGAAGCGGTAGCAGTGGTGGCAGTGGTGGTAGCAATAACCGCTTCCTGTCCGATCGCGGCAGCGTGATCGCAGAGCCCCGCACCAACCAGCTCTTCGTCACTGACACGGCTGCGAAATTGGCCCAGGTGCAGGAACTGCTTTCAAAACTGGATATTGCCGTGCGCCAGGTGCTGATCGAAGCACGTATTGTGGAAGCATCCGACACGTTTGGACGTTCTCTGGGTATCAAACTCGGCGGTAATGGCGCATGGCAGTCGTCCAGCAGTGGCAAAGGTATTTCGATTGGCTCGAGTTATGCCAACTCCGAGGCAGGAGCGGCAGGCAACCCCACCTCGGGCACCTTTGTCAACTTCCCAGGTTCCAATCTGGGTACAGGCTTTGACACCGGCACTTTCGCGGTTTCGATTTTTAACTCCATCACCAGCCGTTTGCTGACGTTGGAACTGTCTGCACTTGAGGCCGACGGCAAGGGCAAAATTGTGTCCAGCCCACGCATCGTGACGGCCGACCAGACCAAAGCATTGATTGAGCAAGGCACCGAGTTCCCTTACCAGCAGGCCACATCCAGCGGCGCGACCTCCATCGCTTTCCGCAAGGCCAACCTGAAACTCGAAGTGACCCCGCAGATCACGCCAGAGGGCAACATCATCCTGGACCTGGACATCAACAAAGACAGCCGTGGTGAAACCACACAGGCCGGTATTGCCATCAACACCAAACACATCCGCACCCAGGTGCTGGTGGAAAACGGCGGTACAGTCGTGATCGGCGGTATTTTTGAGCTGACCGAAACCAACGACGAAAGCAAGATCCCGCTGCTGGGTGATATCCCCGCCGTTGGCAACCTGTTCAAGACCCGCACCCGCACATCCAACAAACAGGAAATGCTGGTGTTTATCACCCCCAAAATGGTCGCAGAGCGCACCGCAAACCGGTAAACCAGCCTGACGACAGGCTGGATCGACATACGTACAGAGAGGACAGACAAATGCGATTCATGAAATTCTTGGCAGGTGCCGGGCTTGCGGCAATGCTGGTAGCTTGTGGGGGTGGTGGTGGTGTTGGTTCGGGCGACACTGGCTCGGGGGGTGCTTCTACATCGACCGCTACCAGTATCACTTTGACATCCTCGGCTGCGAACATTTCAACGGCGACTGGCGCTGCAAATGCGACTGTCACCATTACTGCAGAAGTAAGGAATGCAGCTGGTACCGGTGTCTCTGGTGAACCAGTGACTTTTACAACTGACTCTGGTGCGTTGACGAGTGCATCAACGGCTACTGGTACCGGTTTGTTGGGCGGCGGCTCGCTGGGGCGTGCAACCGCCATTCTTTCAGTGGGTACGGACAGAACACCTCGTGACATCACCGTAACGGTGAGAGTCGGTTCAGTTTCCAGCAAAATTGTCGTGCCTGTTGTATCTGCAGCAGCAACTATTGAAGTGTTCTCGTCATCTCCGACCGTTTCATCAGTTGCTGGTGCCGTCGGTTCAGCTGCTACTATTACAGCCATCGTTAAAAATAGTGCCAATAATGGAATATCGGATGAACCCGTCACATTCACTGCAGACTCTGGCGTTCTGCAAGAAGCTTCGGTAACAACGGGTGTAAATGGTGTTTCTACAGTGCTGTTGTCTGCAGGTACTGATACGACACCGCGCAACATTACTGTGACGGTAAAAGCTGGTTCCGTTTCGAACAAAGTAGTGGTTGCCGTAACTAATGTCGGGATGTCCACTGTTACGAGTATTGACCTGTTTTCCTCCTCTAGTACTCTATCATCAACACTTGGATCCACAGTCACGATTACAGCTATTGTGAAGAATGCTGGCAATAACGGTATCGCGAATGAAACTGTGAAATTTGCTGCCGACTCGGGTGTCTTGCAAGGCGCATCTGCCCAGACAAGCGCTACAGGTTCTGCCACAGTAGTGCTGTCAGCCGGTGCGAATTTGACCCCACGCAACATCACAGTGACGGTGACGGCGGGTGCGGTTACTAAAAATATCGTTGTACCGGTATCGGCGATTACGCCATCCACCGTTGCGACGATTGAGGCGTTGTCATCCGCTGTATCTTTACCATCGGGAACGGGCTCTTCCGTCACGATTACTGCATTGGTCAAAAATGGTGCCAACAATGGTGTTGCAGCCGAAGTCGTGAAGTTCTCTGCCGACTCCGGTGTATTGCAGGACGCCTCACCAGTTACCAGCGCTAATGGCACGGCAACTGCAACTTTGTCTGCAGGTGCTGACAAGTCGCAACGCAATATCACGATCACAGTGGCAGCCGGTACTGTTTCTCAAAAAATTGTGGTTCCTGTCTCTGGCACCACTATTGGCATCGCTGGTGCGTCTTCTCTTCTGCTCAATGGGGTTGAAAGCTACGCAGTTTCCTTAAAAGACAGTGGCGGCAAAGCTGTTGTTGGTGTTGATGTGCAGGTTACTTCAACATTGGCCAACACTTTGACGCCAGCTAAGGTTACGACCGACAGCAACGGGACTGCCACATTTAAATACACCGCGACCAAGAACGGTGATGACACCCTCTCGGTTTCTGGCGCGGGTGTGTCGGCCCAGCAGCGTGTGTCGGTCAGTAATGTTAATTTTGCATTCACAAGCCCGCTCTCTGGCAGCAATCCACTGGTGCCCGTGAATACGGTTCAAACTGTCAAGGTCCGTTACTTGGAAGGAGTTGCTGGCAAGGCTGGAAAAACGGTTTATTTCAGTTCAACACGGGGCGAGGTTCTGTCGCCCACCAGCGCTGTAACTGATGTTGATGGATATGCAAGTGCCACCGTACGTTCCGCTACTGCAGGCCCTGCCACGATCAGTGCACAGCTTGATAGCACGGTGACAACAACTGTCATCAACTATTACGCAGCAGCACCATTCAGCATCACTGTGCAGGCCAATGCTGCAGCTATTCCACCTAATGCAGCCGGCACCACAGCAAATTCTGCTGCAATCATCGCCATACTGCGCGACGTTACTGGTAACCCAGTGCAAGGTGCTGTGGTTAACTTCAGTTTGTTGCAAGATACTAGCGGCGGAACGATCACCCCCGGGATTGCAGTGTCCGATGCTAATGGTCGAGTGGCTGCTTCGTTTATTCCAGGTGCAACCACTACAGGCCAAAACGGTGTGGTGATTATGGCTACCACCACCAAATTAGACGGAACTACGCTAAGCCCCATAAAACCAGCTTATGTGACTGTCAGTACTCGTGCGCTTTTCATCACAATTTCAACGAGTAATACCATTTCGAACAGAGTGGGTGACGATACGGTGTATCAAAAACCTTTCTCAGTTTTAGTTAACGATGCTGCTGGTGCGCCAGTTGTGGGGCAGCCAGTGAGTTTGATGGTGTGGCCTACGCGTTACGCAAAAGGTAACATGATCAAAGATCCAAACATTTTAACGACTTCTTGGATTCCAGTTGTGGCTGCAACTTGTGATAATGAAGATGCTAATAAAAATGGCTTCTTGGATGCTGGTGAAGATAAAAATGGCGATACGATTCTCCAGCCTGGTGGCCCTGGCACTATCTCACCAGCAACGGTAACGACTGATAGCACTGGTTTTGCAACTTTCAATCTTTACTACGGCGAACAATATGCGCTGTGGACTGAGTTTGAGATTACCGCTGGTGCCACAGTAGCTGGAACTGAGTCGCGTACTATGACGCTACCGTTCTGGGCACCCGCCATGCTGTCTGATCTGACAAGTGGGGCAACGCCTGCTGGGTACATCAGCCCATTTGGGACAGCTGCAAGCTGTACGTCACCTAGATAGTGGGTGAATGGGATGACGTCTATTAGACTTTGAGGCTATCTTTGTTTTTCGAACTTTACTGACTTGATAGCCCTCATTGGCCTCCCCGGCTCCGGCAAATCCACCATCGGCAAACACCTTGCACGGCGGTTGGGTTTGCCCTTTGTGGACTCAGACCATCTGATTGAGCAGCGACTAGGCTGCTCGATCCGAGACTATTTCGCCCGTGAGGGCGAATCGTCATTTAGGGATGTGGAAGAGTCCATCATCGACGAGCTGACTTCCTCCCACGCTGGTGTGCTCTCCACCGGTGGGGGTGTTGTCTTGCGCCCCAACAACCGGCAGCATTTGCATGCACGTGGCCATGTGGTGTACCTGCACTCGGCCCCCGAAGACGTATACCGCCGCGTGCGGCACGATGGCAACCGGCCTTTGCTGCAGGTGGACGACCCGATGGCGCGGCTGCGCGAGTTGTATGCACTGCGTGACCCGTTGTACCGGGAGACGGCGCATTTCGTGGCAGAAACCGGGCGGCCTTCTGTGTCCACGCTGGTGAATATGGTGGTAATGCAGCTGGAGCTGGCCGGTGTGCTGCCCCTTGCGGCGCAGGCCCCGGTTTCACCCTGACCCTCTGCGGCGCTCGGGGTCTTCTGTGGTGCATGGGCATTTGCGCTGCTACCGGTTCCCGCCTCGCTAAACTGCAGGCTTATGCACGCCGCCACATCTACTTCACTCCACCCTGTTTCCTCATCCACCGCCGCTGCGCAGCGGGTGGACATCCATCTTGACGACCGCAGTTACGCCATCACCATCGGTGCCGGGCTGCTGGCCGACCCCGCAACCTACCAGTCGGTGCCCAAGGCCGCCACCGCCTTGATCGTGACCAACACCACGGTGGCTCCGCTTTACGCCCAGCAATTGCAGGCGGCGCTGGCGTCGAAGTACCCACATATCCACACGGTGACCTTGCCCGACGGTGAGGCCTACAAAGACTGGCAGACACTGAACCTGATTTTTGACGCCTTGCTGGAGCGTGGTGCCGACCGCAAGACGGTGCTGTTCGCTCTGGGCGGCGGTGTGGTGGGCGACATGACCGGTTTTGCCGCCGCCAGCTACATGCGCGGGGTGCCGTTTGTGCAAGTGCCCACTACGCTGTTGGCGCAGGTGGATTCGTCGGTCGGTGGCAAAACCGCCATCAACCACCCGCTGGGCAAAAACATGATCGGCGCGTTCTACCAACCGCAGCTGGTGGTGTGTGACCTGGGCACGCTTGCCACGCTGCCGCAGCGCGAGCTGAGCGCGGGCCTGGCCGAGATCATCAAATACGGGCCGATTGCCGACATGGTGTTTTTCGACTGGATCGAGGCCAACCTGGACGCATTGTTGGTCCGCGACCCGGCTGCTCTGGCACACGCAGTCAAACGCAGCTGCGAGATCAAAGCCTGGGTGGTGGGGCAGGACGAGCGTGAAGGCGGCATTCGCGCCATCCTGAACTTCGGCCACACCTTTGGCCACGCCATCGAGTCGGGCATGGGCTACGGTGCCTGGTTACACGGCGAAGGTGTGGGCTGTGGCATGGTGATGGCCGCCCATCTGTCGCAGCGACTGGGTCTGGTGGACGCGGCTTTTGTACAGCGCCTGACCACCCTCATCCGCCGCGCAGGCCTGCCTGTGAAAGGGCCACATCTCAATGCCACCGACAGCGCCGGGCGTTACCTGGAGCTGATGCGCGTGGACAAAAAGTCCGAAGCCGGGGAGATCAAGTTTGTGCTGATCGACCAACCCGGCAGCGCCATCGTGCGCAGCGCGCCTGATGCGCTGGTGCGCGAAGTGATTGACCAGTGCTGCACACAGTGATTGCTATTAAAAATATAGCTGCTTGCGCTTGCCCACTGTGCGCTAGAGGCCTATTTGATGCATAAAACAGTTCTTGAATGGACACCTGCAGCTGCAGCCTGCAACCCAGCCCAAAGCCGTGGCCGCCGTTACCCCGAGCTGGACGCACCCACCCGCACCGCCTTCCAGCGCGACCGCGACCGCATCGTGCACTCCACCGCGTTCCGGCGGCTGGTCTACAAGACGCAGGTGTTCCTGAACCACGAAGGCGACCTGTTCCGCACACGCCTGACCCATTCGCTGGAGGTGGCGCAACTGGGCCGTTCCATCGCGCGGTCGCTGCAACTGAACGAAGACCTGGTCGAGGCCATTGCGCTGGCGCACGACCTGGGCCACACACCGTTTGGCCATGCGGGGCAGGACACGCTCAACAGCTGTATGGCCCACTTTGGCGGCTTCGAACACAACCTGCAAAGCCTGCGCATGGTGGACACGCTGGAAGAGCGTTACCCGCAGTACGACGGCCTGAACCTCTGCTTCGAGACGCGTGAAGGCATCCTGAAACACTGTTCGCGCACCAACGCTGAACATCTGGAGGCGCTGGAGCCCGGTGGCGTGGGGCGGCGTTTTCTCGACCACACCCAGCCCAGCCTGGAGGCGCAGCTGTGTAACCTGGCCGACGAGATTGCCTACAACGCCCACGACATTGACGACGGTGTGCGCTCTGGCCTCATCACGCTGGAGCAGATGCAGGACGTGCCCCTGTTCCAGCATTTCTGTGCGCAGGCATTGACTGATCACCCGCAATTGGCCGAGCCGCAGCAAAGCCGCCGCCTGCTGTACGAGGCTATCCGCCGCATGCTGAGTGAGCAGGTTTATGACGTGATCGCCGCCACCCGCGCCGCACTGGACGCCGCGCAACCTGCCGATGTGGACGCCGTGCGCCAGCTGCCGCCGCTGGTGGCCTTCAGCGCCGCCATGCGTGCGCAGTCCACCGAACTCAAACGTTTCCTGTTCCGCAACCTGTACCGCCACCCCCAGGTGATGCAGACCACCGGCTTGGCGCAGCAGATGGTGCATGAGTTGTTTGACGCGTACACGGCCGACCCGGCGCTGATGCAGGCCGGGTTTGCTGCGCGTGCCGCGTCGCCGGATGCTGATGCCCGCACCGTGGCCCGCGCTGTGGCCGATTACATTGCCGGCATGACCGACCGTTTCGCCGCCCGCGAACATGAACGCCTCACTGGTCAGCGTTTGCTGGCCTGAACCTATTAGAAGAACCCCCATGACTGAAACTGAAACCATCATCCAAGACACCCGCAACTGGTTGGAGCGCGCCGTGATTGGCCTGAATCTCTGCCCGTTTGCCAAGGCCGTGTACGTCAAAGAACAGGTGCACTATGCCGTCAGCGCCGCGCAAGACGACGACGCCTTGCTGGCCGATTTGCAGGTGGAATTGGAACGTCTGGCCGAGGCCGACCCGGCAAAGCTGGACACCAGCCTGCTGATCGTGCCGAATCACCTGGCGGACTTTCTCGACTTCAACGACTTCCTGGCCCATGCTGACGCTTTGTTGGTGGCCCTGGAGCTGGACGAGGACTACCAGATCGCCGACTTCCACCCCCAGTACCAGTTTGGCGGCACGAACCCGGACGAAATGGGTAACTTCACCAACCGTTCGCCGTATCCGACGTTGCACCTGCTGCGTGAAGACAGCATCGACAAGGCAGTCGAGGCCTTCCCCGAAGCTGACGCTATTTTTGGGGCCAATATCCAGACGCTTGAGACACTGGGCCAGGCGGGCTGGGATGCCTTGGGTGTGGGGGCGACAGCCCAGCCTGGAACGTCAGCATGAGTAACACGCCGCGTGCTGTGCGCAAGGCGGGTGCGGTACCTGTCGCCAACCCGCTGGCCGCCGACATCCGCCCCGGCCAGTCGATCGAGCTGCTCAAGGAACTGCATATCCTCACGCGGGAAGGCAAGCTCAACCAGGATTCGCGGCGCAAGCTCAAGCAGGTGTACCACCTGTTCCAGTTCATCGAAAAGCTGCTGCTGGAGCTGCCTGACGGTGGTGCCCACGCCACGCTGGCCGACCACGGTGCGGGAAAATCGTATTTGGGCTTCATCATTTACGACCTTTTTTTTCATGCCGATAGCGGCAAGGGTAGGGCGGGTGAAGGCGCGCCTGGCCACATCTACGGCATCGAAACCCGCACCGAGCTGGTCGACAAATCCCGCGCCTTGGCGGCGAAGCTGGGTTTTGACCACATGTCTTTCCTGAATTTGAGTGTGGCCGAGTCGGCGCACTCCGCAGAGCTGCCCGAGCGTATTGACGTGGTCACCGCCCTGCATGCCTGCGACACCGCCACCGACGACGCTATTCAATTTGGCCTGCAAAAGAAAGCCCGCTGTATGGTGCTGGTGCCTTGCTGCCAGGCCGAAGTGGCGCGGGTGCTGGGCCAGCACAAGGCGCTTTCGCTGCAGCGCACGCCGCTGGCCGAGCTGTGGCGGCACCCGTTACACACCCGCGAGCTGGGCAGCCAGCTCACCAACGTGCTGCGCTGCCTGTACCTTGAAGCCTGGGGTTACCAGGTCACGGTGACCGAGCTGGTCGGCTGGGAGCACAGCATGAAAAACGAACTCATCATCGCCAAACACACCGGCCAGAAGAAGCGCGCCGCGGCTGAGCGGCTGCAACAGGTGCTGGCCGAGTTTGGTTTGTCCGAGCTGCTGCAAAGCCGCTTCGCCTTGCCCGCCTGATAGCAAGATGGCTCGTCTCCCGCGCCTGACCCTTCCCGGCCACGTGCACCATGTGCTGCAGCGGGGCAACAACGGGCAGGCGATTTTTCTGGAGATGGCCGACTACCAGCGCATGCTGGCCCTGCTGGCGGAGTACGCACCCACGTTGGACGTGGCGGTTCACGCGTACCTGCTGATGCCGGGCTCACTCCACCTGCTGGCCACACCGGGCACGGCCGACGGTTTGCCCGCGCTGATGCAGGCGGTGGGGCGGCGGTATGTGCGGTACTTCAACGACACCCATGGCCGCACCGGCACCCTGTGGGACGGGCGTTTTCGCTCCACACCCGTGCAGGCTGAGCGTTACCTGCTGCCGAGTATGGTCTGGCTCGACACCGCGCCTGTGGCAGCGGGGCTGGTCACCGAGCCCACGCTGTACCCGTGGTCGAGCTGCGGGTTTTACAGCGGGGTGCGCAGCGACCGTTTGCCTAAACCGCACGCACTGTTCTGGGCGCTGGGCAACACCCCTTTTGCACGCGAGGCCGCGTATGCCGATTTGGTGCATGCCGGTGTGTCTGCGGCGGACGGCGCGGCGCTGGCCGACGCCGTTCCCCGTGGTTGGGCGCTGGGAGACGCTGAATTTTTGGCAGATCTGCAAAAAACAACGGCCCGCCGCGTGGGTAAATTGCGGGCCGGGCGGCCGAAAAGCAAGCCAGATTCTGAATAAAATGGGCCTCTAGCGCCCATGGAATAAGCGCTAACAGCTATTATTTTTGATATGACCCCATTTAATTTCTGAATTTTTAAGTCAGGAATTAATAAGAATCTGACCCCAATTATTCTTCTTGGCATTGTTGTTGCTGTCATTTAAGCTCCCATTCCCTGCGAAAACATGAGGAGAGCGCCATGACCACGGCTGCCGAAATCAAATACCTGGAAGATCACGGCCTGTATTCGTCTGCCAACGAGCACGATGCATGCGGTTTGGGCTTTGTCGCCCACATCAAAGGCGAAAAGCGCCACGACATCGTGACGCAAGCCCTCAAGATTCTCGAAAACATCGACCACCGTGGTGCTGTGGGCGCCGACAAACTCATGGGTGACGGCGCAGGTATCCTGATCCAGCTGCCCGACGCGCTCTACCGTGAAGAAATGGCCAAGCAAGGCGTGACCCTGCCGCCCGCGGGTGAATACGGCGTCGGCATGATCTTCCTGCCCAAGGAACATGCGTCCCGCATGGCCTGTGAGCAGGAGATGGAACGCGCCATCAAGGCCGAAGGCCAGGTGCTGCTGGGCTGGCGCGATGTGCCAGTCAACCGCGACATGCCCATGTCGCCCGCCGTCAAGATCACCGAGCCGATCCTGCGCCAGGTCTTCATCGGCCGTGGCAACGACGTGATCGTGCAGGACGCGCTGGAACGCAAGCTCTACGTGATCCGCAAGACCGCCAGCGCCAACATCCAGAACCTGGAGCTGAAGCACAGCAAGGAATACTACGTTCCCAGCATGTCCAGCCGCACCGTGGTTTACAAAGGCCTGTTGCTGGCCGACCAGGTCGGTGTGTACTACCTCGACCTGTCGGATGAACGTTGCATCTCGGCCATCGGCCTGGTGCACCAACGCTTCTCCACCAACACCTTCCCCAAGTGGCCACTGGCCCACCCGTACCGCTACGTCGCCCACAACGGCGAAATCAACACGGTGCGTGGCAACTACAACTGGATGAAGGCCCGCGAAGGCGTGATGTCGTCGCCCGTGCTCGCCAACGATCTGAAGAAGCTGTACCCCATCAGCTTTGCAGGCCAGTCCGACACCGCCACGTTCGACAACTGCCTCGAGCTGATGACCATGGCCGGTTACCCGATCAGCCAGGCCGTGATGATGATGATTCCCGAGCCATGGGAACAGCACGAAAACATGGACGAGCGCCGCCGCGCGTTCTACGAATACCACGCAGCGATGATGGAGCCGTGGGACGGCCCCGCATCCATCGTGTTCACCGACGGCCGCCAGATTGGCGCCACACTCGACCGCAACGGTCTGCGCCCTTCGCGCTACTGCGTGACCGACGACGACCTGGTGGTCATGGCGTCCGAGTCCGGCGTGTTGCCCATCCCTGAGCACAAAATTGTGCGCAAGTGGCGCTTGCAGCCCGGCAAGATGTTCATGATCGACCTGGAACAAGGCCGCATGATCGACGACGAAGAGCTGAAAGCCAACGTCGTCAACACCAAACCCTACAAGCAGTGGATCGAGAACCTGCGTATCAAGCTCGACAGCGTGGACGCGCCGCCCGCCGTGCCACTGGCCAGCGACGTGTCGCTGCTCGACCGGCAACAGGCTTTTGGCTTCACGCAGGAAGACATCAAGTTCCTGCTGTCGCCCATGGCCAAAAATGGCGAAGAAGGCATTGGCTCCATGGGCAACGACAGCCCGTTGGCCGTGCTCAGCGACAAGAACAAGCCGCTGTACAACTACTTCCGCCAGATGTTCGCGCAGGTGACCAACCCGCCGATCGACCCGATCCGTGAAGCGATCGTGATGTCGCTCAACAGCTTCATCGGTCCCAAGCCGAACCTGCTGGACATCAACCAGGTCAACCCGCCCATGCGGCTCGAAGTGGCGCAGCCGATTCTGGACTTTGCCGACATGGCCAAGTTGCGCAACATCGAAGAACACACCAAGGGCAAGTTCAAGAGCAGCACGCTCGACATCACTTACCCCGCCGACTGGGGCCGTGAGGGTGTCGAAGCCAAGCTGGCTTCGCTGTGTGCTGAAGCGGTGGACGCCATCAAGGGTGGCGCCAACATCCTGATCGTGAGTGACCGCAACGTGAAGGCCACGCAGGTGGCCATCCCCGCACTGCTGGCCTCCAGCGCCATCCACCAGCACCTGGTGCGTGAAGGCCTGCGTACCACCGCCGGTCTGGTGGTGGAAACGGGTTCGGCCCGCGAAGTGCACCACTTCGCTGTGCTGGCCGGTTACGGCGCAGAAGCCGTGCACCCCTACCTTGCGATGGAAACCCTGGCCGACCTGCACAAGGATCTGCCGGGCGACCTGTCGGCCGACAAAGCCATCTACAACTACGTCAAGGCGATCGGCAAGGGCCTGTCCAAGATCATGTCGAAGATGGGTGTGTCCACCTACATGAGCTACTGCGGCGCGCAGCTGTTCGAGGCGATTGGCCTGAACACCGAGTCCGTCGGCAAGTACTTCTCGGGCACCGCCAGCCGCGTCGAGGGTATCGGTGTGTTCGAAATTGCCGAAGAAGCCCTGCGTACGCACAAGGCCGCGTTTGGTGACGACCCGGTGCTGGCCACCATGCTCGACGCAGGCGGTGAATACGCCTGGCGTGCGCGCGGTGAAGAGCACATGTGGACACCCGACGCCATCGCCAAGCTGCAGCACAGCACCCGCTCGAACAACTGGAACACGTACAAGGAGTACGCCCAGCTCATCAACGACCAGAGCCGCCGCCACATGACACTGCGCGGCCTGTTCGAGTTCAAGATCGACCCAGCCAAGGCCATTCCCGTGGAAGAGGTTGAAACCGCTGCCGAGATCGTCAAACGTTTCGCCACCGGCGCCATGTCGCTCGGCTCCATCAGCACCGAAGCCCACGCCACATTGGCTGTGGCCATGAACCGCATCGGTGGCAAAAGCAACACGGGTGAGGGCGGTGAAGACCCGGCGCGTTACCGCAACGAGCTGAAAGGGATCCCGATCAAGCTGGGCGACACGCTCAAGAGCGTGATTGGCGACAAGGAGGTTGAGGTTGACATGCCGTTGAAAGACGGCGACTCGCTGCGCTCCAAGATCAAACAGGTGGCCTCGGGCCGCTTCGGTGTGACGGCGGAATACCTGTCGTCGTCCGACCAGATCCAGATCAAGATGGCCCAGGGTGCCAAGCCCGGTGAAGGCGGCCAGTTGCCCGGCGGCAAGGTCACCGAATACATCGGCAAGCAGCGTTACGCCGTGCCCGGTGTGGGCCTGATTTCGCCCCCACCGCACCACGACATCTATTCGATCGAGGACTTGGCCCAGCTGATCCACGACCTGAAAAACGTCGCACCCCACGCCACCATCAGCACCAAGCTGGTGTCTGAAGTGGGTGTGGGCACGGTCGCCACTGGCGTGACCAAGTGCAAGAGCGACCACATCGTGATCGCCGGACACGATGGCGGCACGGGTGCGTCCCCCTGGTCGTCCATCAAACACGCAGGCGGCCCGTGGGAAATCGGCCTGGCCGAAACCCAACAAACGCTGGTGCTGAACCGCCTGCGTGGCCGGGTGCGTGTGCAGGCCGATGGTCAGATGAAGACGGGCCGCGACGTCGCCATCGGCGCGCTGCTGGGTGCGGACGAATTCGGCTTCGCCACCGCGCCGCTGATCGTCGAAGGCTGCATCATGATGCGCAAGTGCCACCTCAACACCTGCCCGGTGGGTGTGGCCACGCAAGACCCGGTGCTGCGCAAGAAGTTCTCGGGCAAGCCAGAACACGTGGTGAACTACTTCTTCTTCATCGCCGAAGAAGTGCGCCAGATCATGGCCCAACTTGGTATCCGCAAGTTTGACGACATGATCGGCCGCGCCGACCTGCTCGACATGCGCTCCGGCCTGCAACACTGGAAGGCCAGCGGCCTCGATTTCAGCCGCCTGTTTGCGCTGCCCAACGTGCCAGCCGATGTGCCGCGTTTCCATGTGGAAAACCAGGACCACGGTCTGGAGCACAACCTCGACACCCGCCTGATCGAGAAGTCGAAGGCAGCCATCGAAAACGGTGAAAAGGTCCAGTTCATCGAAGTGGCCCGCAACGTGAACCGCACAGTGGGCGCCAAGCTCTCCGGTGCCGTCACCCGTGTGCATCCCGAAGGCCTGCCAGACGATTCCATCCGTATCCAGCTCGAAGGCACGGGCGGCCAGTCATTCGGCGCGTTCCTGGCCAAGGGCATCACGCTGTACCTGATTGGTGACGCGAACGACTACACCGGCAAGGGTTTGTCGGGCGGCCGCATCGTTGTACGCCCCAGCCTCGACTTCCGTGGTGAAGCGGCGCGCAACACCATCGTGGGCAACACGGTGATGTACGGTGCCACCACCGGTGAGTCGTACTTCTGCGGCGTGGCCGGTGAACGCTTCGCCGTGCGCCTGTCGGGCGCCACCACGGTGGTTGAAGGCACGGGTGACCATGGTTGTGAATACATGACCGGTGGCACCGTGGCCGTGCTAGGCAAGACCGGGCGCAACTTTGCAGCCGGTATGAGTGGTGGTGTCGCCTACGTCTACGACGAAGATGGCCAGTTCGCCAGCCGCTGCAACATGTCGATGGTGACGCTGGAGCCCGTGTTGTCCACGAGCGAGCAGAACGCCAGCGTGCACCGCCATGTGTGGCACCGCGACCAGACCGACGAAGCCCAGCTCAAGCGCCTGCTGGAAGACCACAACCGCTGGACGGGCAGCAAACGTGCACGTGAACTGCTCGACAACTGGGCCGTCTCCCGCACCAAGTTCCTGAAGGTGTTCCCGACCGAGTACAAACGTGCTCTGGCTGAAATTAACGAGAAAAAAGCGCTTGAAGAGCCCGCTACACCTGCGGTGGCAGCTCCTGAAAAGGTAGCGGTGCCTGCGAAATAAGCAGCACTCAACCATCCTCCAAGCACAAAACAGTTCACAAG
Source organism: Comamonadaceae bacterium AAW (assembly GCA_026314275.1). Taxonomy (GTDB): domain Bacteria; phylum Pseudomonadota; class Gammaproteobacteria; order Burkholderiales; family Burkholderiaceae_C; genus JAGOEY01. Next base: position 703,964 of record CP111109.1, on the reverse strand, counting down.
GAATTTCAGCCATGGGTAAGACAACCGGTTTTATGGAATACGGGCGCGTCGAAGAGGGCTACAAACCCGTCGCCGAGCGCCTCAAGCACTACAAGGAATTTGTCGTCGGCCTCGACGAAGGCCAGGCCAAGGTGCAGGGCGCACGTTGTATGGACTGCGGCACGCCGTTCTGCAACAGCGGCTGCCCGGTCAACAACATCATTCCGGACTTCAACGACCTGGTGTACCAGGGCGACTGGAAGAGCGCCATTGAAGTGCTGCACAGCACCAACAACTTCCCCGAGTTCACGGGCCGCATCTGCCCCGCACCTTGCGAAGCAGCGTGTGTGCTGAACGTGAACGACGACGCGGTGGGCATCAAGTCCATCGAACACGCCATCATCGACCGCGCGTGGGACGAAGGCTGGGTTGCACCACGCGTCGCCAAACACAAGACCGGCAAAAAGGTTGCCGTGGTCGGTGCCGGCCCTGCGGGCATGGCCGCTGCCCAGCAGCTGGCACGCGCCGGGCACGACGTGACCTTGTTTGAAAAGAATGACCGGGTCGGTGGCTTGCTGCGCTACGGCATCCCCGACTTCAAGATGGAAAAGTCGCACATCGACCGCCGCGTTGCACAGATGCAGGCTGAGGGCGTGACCTTCCGCACCAGTGTGGTCGTGGGGGCAGCGAAAGACCCACTGGGCAAGGATTCCAAGGTCACCAACTGGGCCAAGGAAACCATCACCCCCGAGCAGCTCAACAAAGAGTTTGACGCTGTGCTGCTGACCGGTGGTGCCGAGCAATCGCGTGACCTGCCTGTGCCCGGCCGTGATCTGGACGGCATCCATTTTGCGATGGAGTTTTTGCCCCAGCAAAACAAGGTCAACGCGGGCGACAAGCTCAAAGGCCAGTTGCGCGCCGAAGGCAAAAACGTGATCGTGATTGGTGGCGGCGATACGGGTTCTGACTGTGTTGGCACCAGCAACCGCCACGGCGCGGTCAGCGTGACCCAGTTTGAAGTCATGCCCCAGCCCCCGGAAGAAGAAAACCGCCCCATGACCTGGCCTTACTGGCCGATCAAGCTGCGCACCAGCTCCAGCCACGACGAAGGTTGCGAGCGCGAATTCGCCATTTCCACCAAAGAATTTATCGGCGAAAAAGGCAAGGTCACCGGTCTGAAGACGGTGCGTGTCGAGTTCAAGGACGGCAAGCTGGTTGAAATCCCCGGCACGGAAGTGGTAATGAAGGCTGACCTGGTGCTGCTGGCCATGGGTTTTGTGAGCCCTGTGGCGGCCGTGCTGGACGCTTTCGGCATCGACAAGGATGCCCGTGGCAATGCCAAGGCCACAGTCGACTTCACCGGTGGGTATGCCACCAACGTGCCCAAGGTGTTTGCTGCTGGTGACATTCGCCGCGGCCAGTCCCTGGTCGTCTGGGCCATTCGCGAAGGCCGCCAGGCTGCGCGTGCTGTGGACGAGTTCCTGATGGGTTACAGCGACCTGCCACGCTAGCCATAGGAAGCACCCCCGATGCGCCTGCGGCGCTTCCCCCTCAAGGGGGCGGCACCAGTGGACTGGCAAAGCCAGTTCCACGGTGCCCCTGGAATGGGGCTCCGGCGAACGTCAGGCGGCATTGACGCTTGTTTGCCTTGGGGTTTTGCGGCGGTGCAGCAGGTTGTGCTGCGATCATTTATCATGCAAGAAGCCGGCACAGCCCGGCTTTTGCTTTTTTAATGGACGCCTTCACCCCTCCACCCCCTCTTGTTGAATTGCGCAATGTCACCTTCGGATATGGTGACCGCGCGGTGCTGGACGGCATCACCCTCACCATTCCCCGCGGCAAAGTCACGGCCCTGATGGGTGCGTCGGGTGGTGGCAAGACCACGGTGCTGCGCCTGATTGGTGGTCAGCAGCGTGCGCAGCAGGGTGAAGTGCTGTTCGACGGCCACGACGTGGGGCCACTCGATGCCGCAGGCCTGTACGCTGCCCGCCGTCGCATGGGCATGTTGTTCCAGTTTGGCGCCTTGTTCACCGATCTGAGTGTGTTTGACAACGTGGCCTTCCCCTTGCGCGAACACACGGATCTCCCCGAGGAGTTGGTGCGCGACATCGTGCTGATGAAGCTCAACGCGGTGGGCCTGCGCGGTGCACGTGATTTGATGCCCAGCGAAGTGTCGGGTGGTATGGCCCGGCGTGTGGCGCTGGCGCGTGCCATTGCGCTCGACCCCGAACTGGTGATGTACGACGAGCCTTTTGCCGGACTCGACCCCATTTCCCTGGGCACAGCCGCACAACTCATTCGCAAACTCAACGACGCCATGGGGCTGACCAGCATCGTGGTGTCGCATGATGTGGAAGAAACCTTCCGTATCGCCGACCAGGTGGTGATTCTGGCCAACGGCAAAATTGCCGCGCAGGGCACACCGGACGACGTGCGCAACAGCACCGACCCGCTGGTGCACCAGTTCGTCAACGCATTGGCCGATGGCCCGGTGCGTATGCACTACCCCGGCCCGGGTGTGGAAGAAGACTTTGGCCTGGCGCGGGGTGACCGCCCATGAGCTGGTACCGTCCCGCAGACGTAGGTTTTGCCACCCGGCGTTTGCTGGGTGATGTGGGCAGCGCCACGCGTTTGTTCATGCGGCTGCTGGCACTGGCCGGGCCCACGTTCCGGCGTTTTGGGCTGGTGCGCGACCAGATCCACTTCCTGGGCAACTATTCCCTCGCCATCATTTCGGTGTCGGGCCTGTTTGTGGGTTTTGTGCTGGGCCTGCAGGGGTATTACACGTTGCAGCGTTACGGCTCGTCCGAGGCTTTGGGCATGCTGGTAGCACTGAGCCTGGTGCGTGAACTCGGCCCCGTGGTCACGGCCTTGCTGTTTGCCGGGCGCGCTGGCACGTCGCTGACGGCAGAAATTGGCCTCATGCGTGCGGGTGAACAGCTCAGCGCCATGGAGATGATGGCCGTGGACCCGGTGCGCCGCATTCTCGCGCCCCGTTTCTGGGCCGGCATCATCACGCTGCCGCTGCTGGCCGCCATTTTCAGCGCGGTGGGCATCATCGGTGGCTGGGTGGTGGGTGTGGTGATGATCGGCATCGACCCTGGCGCGTTCTGGAGCCAGATGCAGGGTGGCGTCGATGTGTGGAAAGACGTGGGCAACGGCATCATCAAGAGTGTGGTGTTTGGTTTTACCGTGACCTTTGTGGCGCTGCTGCAGGGCTACAACGCCCAGCCGACCCCCGAAGGTGTGTCGCGGGCCACCACCCGCACGGTGGTTATGGCGTCGCTGGCGGTGCTGGCGCTCGACTTTTTGCTGACCGCCACGATGTTCTCTATTTAAGGCAGTTTTATGCAACGTTCCAAAAACGATGTCTGGGTTGGGTTGTTTGTGCTGTTGGGCGCGGTGGCCGTGCTGTTCCTGGCGCTGCAGTCGGCCAACCTGCTGTCGCTGAACTTCCAGTCCACCTACCGTGTGACGGCCAAGTTCGACAACATTGGCGGGCTCAAGCCCAAGGCTGCGGTCAAGAGTGCGGGGGTGGTGGTGGGCCGTGTCGAGTCCATCAGTTTTGACGACAAGAGTTTCCAGGCGCTGGTCACCTTTGCCATTGAAGACCGCTTCCAGTTTCCCAAAGACAGCTCGGTCAAAATTCTCACCAGCGGCTTGCTGGGTGAGCAGTACATCGGCATTGAAGCCGGTGCCGACGAAAAGAATCTCGTGGCCGGCGACGCTATTGGTTCCACCCAATCGGCCGTTGTGCTGGAAAATCTGATCAGCCAGTTCCTCTTCAGCAAGGCGGAAGACGGCCCCACGACAACACCGGCCCCCGGCAAACAAAAATGAAAAACCACCCGATGAAGGTTTTTGCTACTAAAAATATAGCTATATGCGCCCGATGGATGGGCGCTGCAGGCATATTTCTTGTTATTTCTGGCTGTGCCACGGGCCCCCACCCGCGCGACCCGTTTGAGCCGTTCAACCGGGGTGTCAGCCAGTTTAATGACGACGTGGACCGCGCCGTGCTGCGCCCGGTAGCCACGGCCTACCAAAACATCACCCCCGCACCGGTGCGCACCGGGATACGCAACGTTTTCACCAACTTCACCGAGCCATGGTCGTTTGTCAACAACCTGGCGCAGTTCAAGCTGGTCGAGGCAGCCGACACCCTGATGCGGTTCAGCATCAACACCGTTTTTGGACTGGGGGGCATTGAAGACGTGGCATCACAGGCCCATATCGACCGCCACCGCCAGGACTTTGGGCAGACACTGGCTACCTACGGCGTGGGCACCGGCCCGTACCTGGTGCTGCCGCTGCTGGGCCCCTCCACGGTGCGTGATGCGGTGTCGCTGCCGCTGGTGTGGAACCTCGACGTGCTGAGCCAGGTGGACAACATTGCCAGCCGCAACGTGTTGACGGCGCTGCGGTTGGTGGACACCCGTGCTTCCCTGCTGCGCGCCGGTGCGGTGCTGGACCAGGCGGCGTTGGACCCTTACTCCTTCCAGCGCGACGTGTTCCTGCAGCTGCGTGACAACCAAGGTGCGCGCGGCGGAGACGAGGGGCTGGATGACGGCGGCGGCGTTTTGCCCGAGCTGCCAGAAGACGGCAAACCCTGACAGGTGGCTGCTTGCGGCCCGTCATACCCTGTTTCAAATGATGCGACAACGCACCGAACGCCGGGTGCGTTATCTGTTCCAAACACAGGCAAGCACACCGCTTTGCCCATCCATTCCGGAGAAAAAACATGAACCGACGGTTTTTCAGTTTCATCGCCGCCAGCTTTGCTGCCGTGCTGGCCCTGTCCGCCCCCTTGGCTGCGCGTGCCGCCGACGAAGCCCCTGATGCACTGGTCAAACGCCTGTCGTCCGATGTACTTGACACCATCAAGGCAGACAAGTCTCTGCAGGGCGGTGACATCAACAAGATCATCGCGCTGGTGGACAGCAAAATCATGCCCAACGTCAACTTCCAGCGCATGACGGCCGCTGCGGTGGGCCCGGGCTGGCGCCAGGCCACCCCGGCCCAGCAAAAACGCCTGCAGGAAGAGTTCAAGACCCTGCTGGTGCGCACCTACTCCGGTGCGCTGGCCCAGGTCAGCGACCAGACCATCACCATGAAGCCTCTGCGTGCCTCGCCCGAGGACAAGGACCTGCTGGTGCGCAGCGAGGTGGTGGGCAAGGGTGAGCCGATCCAGCTCGACTACCGCCTCGAAAAGACGCCAGGGCAGGGCGCTGGCTGGAAGATCTACAACCTGAACGTCATGGGCGTCTGGCTGGTGGAAACCTACCGCAGCCAGTTTGCCCAAGAAATCAATGCCAAAGGCATCGACGGCCTGATCGCAGCGCTGGAGTCGCGCAACCAGCGCAACGCCCAGGCCAAGAGCTGAGCACCATGCTGGTTCTGCCCACCGAGCTGACCCACCGCCAGGCCAGCGCCTGCCTGCAGATGCTGGTGCAGGGCTTGCGTTCGGTGGACGGGTCTGCCGTGGTGGCCGATGCGTCGGCCCTCACGGTGTTTGATTCTTCCGCGCTGGCCGTTTTGCTGGCCTGCCGCCGTGCGTGTGAGGCGCAGGCCAAAACCTTCTTCATCAAAGGCATGAACACCCGGCTGCAAGGCCTGTCGGTGCTGTACGGCGTCGACAGCCTGCTGCAGGCCAGTCCGGCGCAATAACCCGCCCGCCAGGCGTGCGTGTACTGCGGCACAGCACGTTGGTGGGCGAAGCCCTAGAATCATTGGCTCCCATGCCTGCAGTTTCTTTCCAATCCGTTTCCAAGACCTACGCCTCGACCCGGGGCCACTTTCAGGCACTGGACCGCGTCAGCCTCGACATCGAGCCTGGCGAGTTCTTTGGCCTGTTAGGCCCCAACGGGGCAGGCAAAACCACCCTCATCAGCATCCTCGCCGGGCTGGCACGTGCCACCGGGGGCCGGGTGCTGGTGGATGGCAGCGACGTACAAGCCGACTATGCCAACGCTCGCCGCAAACTCGGTGTGGTGCCGCAGGAGCTGGTGTTTGACCCGTTTTTTAACGTGCGTGAAGCGCTGCGGATTCAGTCCGGCTACTTTGGTGTGAAGAACAACGAAGCCTGGATCGACGAGCTGCTCGAAGGCCTGGGCCTGGCCGACAAGGCCACCAGCAACATGCGCCAGCTTTCGGGCGGCATGAAGCGCCGGGTGCTGGTGGCCCAGGCGCTGGTGCACAAACCCCCCATCATCGTGCTGGACGAACCCACGGCCGGGGTGGATGTGGAGCTGCGCCAGACCCTGTGGCAGTTTGTCGCCAAACTCAACAAACAGGGCAGCACCGTGCTGCTGACCACCCATTACCTCGAAGAAGCCGAGGCCCTGTGCCACCGCATCGCCATGCTCAAGCTGGGCCGGGTGGTGGCACTCAACCGCACCAGCGAGCTGCTGAAAATGGCGTCCGGCAATGTGTTGCGCTTCAAGATTGACGGTGAGTTGCCCCGTGCACTGGCTGAACAGGCCCGTGTGACCGGCCGCATTGTGCAACTGCCCGCCCACAACGCGGCCGAGATCGAGCACTACCTGGCCACCGTGCGCCAGGCAGGACTGCAGGTCGAAGACGTCGAAATCCGCAAGGCCGACCTGGAGGACGTGTTCCTCGAAGTGATGGCAGCCGAACATGGCAAACCTTTGCAGGTGGCGGTATGACGGGCTGGCAAACCCTTTTCTACAAAGAAATCCTGCGTTTCTGGAAGGTCGGCTTCCAGACCGTGGCCGCGCCGGTGCTGACGGCCATCCTCTACCTCATGATCTTCGGCCATGTGCTGGAAGACCATGTCAAGGTCTTTGGCAGCATCAGCTTCACCGCGTTTCTGGTGCCGGGTCTGGTGATGATGAGTGTGCTGCAAAACTCTTTTGCCAACAGCTCGTCCTCGCTGATCCAGAGCAAGATCATGGGCAGCCTGGTGTTTGTGCTGCTGTCGCCCGTGAGCCCGCTGGGCTGGTTTGTGGCTTACGTGGGCTCCAGCATCGTGCGGGGGCTGGCGGTGGGGCTGGGCGTGCTGGTGGTGACGGTGGTGTTTGCGCGCCCCGGCATGGTGGCGCCGCTCTGGGCCATTGTGTTTGCCGTGTGTGGCGCCGGGCTGCTGGGCACGCTGGGGGTGATTGCCGGGCTGTGGGCCGAAAAGTTCGACCAGATGGCCGCGTTCCAGAACTTCCTCATCATGCCGATGACGTTTTTGTCCGGCGTGTTTTATTCCATCTCGTCGCTGCCGCCGTTCTGGCAGACCGTCAGCCACCTGAACCCGTTTTTCTACATGATCGACGGCTTCCGTTACGGCTTTTTTGGCATCAGCGATGTATCACCCTGGCTCAGCCTGTCGCTGGTCGCGGTGTCGTGGCTGGTGGTCAGTGCCATCGCCATCCATTTGCTGCGTATCGGCTACAAGATCCGCAGCTAGCTCCGTTTTATGACCGCAGAAGAACTCACCTCCATCATCCAGGCTGGCTTGCCTTGTACCCACATTGCACTTGAAGGCGATGGCCGCCACTGGTACGCCACCATCGTGTCCGCTGAATTTGAAGGCAAACGCCTGATCCAGCGACACCAAAGGGTGTACGCCACGCTCGGTGCGAAAATACAGAACGACGAGGTGCATGCGCTGTCGATGAAAACCCTGACTCCGGCCGAATGGGCCGTGCAGGGCGGCTGACACGCAGCATTTGCCGGGTTTGGCGCACATGGCGCTCCTGCGCGGGGTGTTTGTGCCCCCGCGCTCCCCCCGATTCCTGAAGAAAAGACGAAAACATGGACAAGCTCCTGGTTCGCGGCGGTCGCACGCTGCATGGTGAAGTGCTCATTTCCGGTGCCAAAAACGCCGCCCTGCCCGAGCTGTGTGCGGCGCTGCTGACGGCCGAGCCGGTCATCCTGCGCAACGTGCCCCAGTTGCAGGACGTGGTGACCATGCTTACCCTGATCCGCAACATGGGTGTGAAGGCTGAGCGCGCCGACGACGGCGCGGTGCACATCGACGCCTCGGGTCTCAATTCGCCCGAAGCGCCTTACGAACTCGTCAAAACCATGCGCGCGTCGGTGCTGGCGTTGGGGCCACTGCTGGCGCGTTTTGGCGAAGCCACAGTGTCGCTGCCCGGTGGCTGCGCCATTGGCTCGCGCCCGGTGGACCAGCATTTGAAGGGCCTGCAGGCCATGGGGGCCGAGATTGTGGTGGAGCACGGCTACATGATCGCCAAGCTGCCGCAGGGCTGGACCCGCCTCAAAGGTGCCCACATCACCACCGACATGGTGACGGTCACTGGCACCGAAAACTTCATGATGGCCGCCGCGCTGGCCGAGGGCGAAACCGTGCTGGAAAACGCCGCCCAGGAGCCCGAAATCTCCGACCTGGCCGAAATGCTGATCGCCATGGGTGCCAAGATCGAAGGCCACGGCACACGCCGCATCCGTATCCAGGGCGTGGAAAAGTTACACGGCTGCACCCACCAGGTGGTGGCTGACCGGATTGAGACGGGAACTTTCCTGTGCGCGGTAGCGGCCACCGGCGGCGACGTGGTGCTGCGCCATGGCCGGGCCGACCACCTCGACGCCGTGATCGACAAGCTGCGTGACGCCGGTGCCACTGTGGACGCGGTGGAAGGCGGTATCCACGTGTCCTCCGCTGGCCCGGCCCGCGCCCACCTGACGGCGCAGAGTTTTCGCACCACCGAATACCCCGGCTTCCCCACCGACATGCAGGCCCAGTTCATGGTGCTGAACTGTGTGTCCAAGGGCAGCGCCGTGGTGACCGAGACAATTTTTGAGAACCGCTTCATGCACGTCAACGAGCTGGTGCGCCTGGGTGCGCACGTACAAATCGACGGCAAGGTGGCGGTGGTGGAAGGCGTGGAGCGCTTGTCCGGTGCCACCGTGATGGCCACCGACCTGCGTGCGTCTGCCAGCCTGGTCATCGCGGGCCTGGTGGCCGAGGGTGAAACCATGGTGGACCGCATCTACCACCTGGACCGCGGCTATGACCAGATGGAAGCCAAATTGCGCGGTATCGGCGCGGATATCGAGAGAGTAAAAGCATGAGCAACACAATCACCCTGGCCCTGTCCAAGGGCCGCATCTTTGACGAATCCCTGCCACTGCTGAAGGCCGCGGGCATCGAGGTGCTCGACGACCCCGAAAAATCGCGCAAGCTGATCCTGGACACCAACCTGCCCGATGTGCGTGTGGTGCTGGTGCGCGCCACCGACGTGCCTACCTATGTTCAGTACGGCGGTGCCGACCTGGGCGTGACCGGCAAGGACACCCTGCTGGAGCATTGCGCCGACTGGGGTGGTGCCGCAGGCCTGTACCAGCCGCTGGACCTGCGTATCGCCAAGTGCCGCATGAGTGTGGCCGTGCGCGCCGACTTTGACTACGCGTCCGCCGTCAAACAAGGCTCGCGCCTGCGTGTGGCGACCAAATACGTGAGCATTGCGCGCGAATTCTTCGCCACCAAGGGTGTACACGTTGACCTGATCAAGCTGTACGGCAGCATGGAACTCGCCCCGCTGACAGGCCTGGCCGACGCCATCGTGGATCTGGTGTCCACCGGCAACACACTCAAGGCCAACCACCTGGTCGAAGTCGAACACATCATGCAGATCAGCTCGCGCCTGGTGGTGAACCAGGCTGCAATGAAGCTCAAGCAGGAACCTATTCGCCGCATCATCGACGCGTTTGCGTCGGCTATACCCGCTGCGTGAACCCCAGCGGCCCCGGAGCCAATTACTATGAATTTTGTAGCTACCCCCGCCCGCCTGTCCACCGCTGCAAGCACTTTTGATGCCGATTTTAAGGCGCGTCTGCATTGGTCGGCCGACACGGACGCCGCCATTGAGCAGCGGGTGGCTGACATCCTGGCCGACGTGCAGCAGCGTGGTGACGCTGCGGTGCTGGAATACACCCAGCGTTTCGACGGCCTGGCCGCCGAATCCATGGCCGCGCTCGAGCTGACCCAGGCTGAACTCAAAGCCGCTTTTGACACCATTCCTGCCGCCCAGCGTGACGCGCTGCAGGCGGCCGCAGCCCGTGTGCGCAGCTACCACGAGGCGCAGAAAAAAGCCTCGGGTGAGAGCTGGAGCTACCGCGACGAAGACGGCACCCTGCTCGGCCAGAAGGTCACACCGCTCGACCGCGTGGGCATCTACGTGCCCGGCGGCAAGGCCGCGTACCCGTCCAGCGTGCTCATGAACGCCATCCCCGCCCACGTGGCCGGGGTGGGTGAAATCATCATGGTCGTGCCCACGCCCAAAGGTGAAAAGAACGCCCTGGTGCTGGCCGCCGCCTACGTGGCTGGCGTCACCCGCGCCTTCACCATCGGTGGTGCCCAGGCCGTGGCCGCACTGGCCTACGGCACGGCCACCGTGCCCAAGGTGGACAAAATCACCGGCCCCGGCAACGCCTACGTCGCCAGCGCCAAGAAGCGTGTGTTCGGCACCGTGGGCATCGACATGATTGCGGGCCCGAGCGAAATCCTCGTACTGGCCGACGGCAGCACACCGGCCGACTGGGTGGCGATGGACCTGTTCAGCCAGGCCGAACACGACGAGCTGGCGCAAAGCATCCTGCTGTGCCCCGACGCTGCGTACATCGACGCCGTGCAAGAGGCCATCAACCGCCTGCTGCCCACCATGCCGCGTGCCGAGATCATCGCCAAAAGCCTCACCGGCCGCGGCGCATTGATCCTGACGAAAGACATGGAAGAAGCCTGCGAAATCAGCAACCGCATCGCTCCCGAACACCTGGAAGTCTCCAGCCGCGACCCACACCGCTGGGAGCCACTGCTGCGCCACGCCGGTGCCATCTTCCTGGGTGCCTACACGTCAGAGAGCCTGGGCGACTACTGCGCCGGCCCCAACCACGTGTTGCCCACCAGCGGCACCGCGCGTTTCTCCAGCCCGCTGGGTGTGTACGACTTCCAGAAGCGCAGCAGCCTCATCGAAGTGAGCGAAGCCGGTGCCCAAACGCTGGGCAAGATTGCCGCCGAGCTGGCGTACGGCGAAGGCCTGCAGGCGCATGCACGGGCGGCTGAGATGCGGATGAAGGGCTGACTCCGCGCGGCTGTGATGCTGATCTGCTCTCGTCTTTGGCCGAGCGTTGCTGGCAGCCCAGGCCGGCGTGATTGGATGGAGTCTGCCGTCACATGGGGTAATACGCACCCTTGCACAGCTCAGTGAATCTATAGGCTTTACGCGGTAGAGCACTTCCAGGAGATTTTCAAATGACCAGCGAAGCACTTGCCATGGATGAGCCCAAACCAGTTCTCGGTGCAGACTTCAAGACGCTGCTCCAGCGTTATGTTGAAGCCTTTATTGCAAGAGTCACCTCCGACAGTACGAGCCAGGTCTCCATCAGCATTGAGCCAGCGTTTGCACTTGCCTGTGAGGCTGCCGGTATCTGGTTTAAAACAAGTTTTGGCCATGGAAACATGGCGCAAATTCCTTGGTTGGCCTGTTTTGTCGCGGGGCAAAGTGCAAAGTTGGAGGGCGTGTATCCGGTACTTCTTTACCAGCGCGCCACTCAAACTGCTTCGGTCAATTTCGGCGTCAGTGCCACGGCTGAGAAGTCGAGCGGCACATGGCCCCAGGAATGGCCGTCACACCTGATTGATGGGCTGCCCAGGTTTGGAGTCAAGAAAAAGGGATACAAACAGTCTTTTGTGGTGCGGGAGTTTTCCGGGGCATTGCAGCAGCAAGTTGCTGAGATGACGGATTCTTTGCTGCAAGTCATTCACCACTTTCTGGGCCTGCAACATGCATTGCTCAACAAAACACGATTTGATTTGGGCGCATTTCAAGCACTGGAAAATGCATTCTCAGAGGCAGGTTTGCTGCTTGATCCGGTAGCTATAAGAAGATTTAGCGTCTCTTTACTCTCCAAGAAATTCTGCATCCTCACCGGCCTGGCCGGCTCCGGAAAAACCAAAATCGCCGAAGCCTTTGCCATGTGGCTGTGTGCGTCGCCCGAGCAGTACCGCATCGTTGCCGTGGGCGCGGACTGGACCAGCAATGAGAACCTGCTGGGGTATGCGGATGCGCTGCAAACAGGGGTGTACCGGCCCCCAGTCAACGGCGCGCTGGAGCTGATTCTTCGTGCACACGGGGACAAAACCAACCCTTACTTTTTGATCCTCGACGAGATGAATCTCTCGCATGTGGAGCGCTACTTTGCCGACTTTTTGTCGGCGATGGAATCTAGCAATGCGCCGCTGTCTTTGCACGGCGTGGAGGCTGGTTTGCAGGCTGGCGGTGTCGGTGGCGCGGGTGGGGTCGAGGTGCCCAGCAGTGTGGCTTTGCCCGACAACCTGTTCATCATCGGCACGGTGAATGTGGATGAGACCACCTACATGTTCAGCCCCAAGGTGCTGGACCGGGCCAATGTGATTGAGTTTCGGGCGACGGCGGCGCAGATGGATGCCTTCCTGGACGATCCTGCCGGCATTGACCTGGATGGGCTGGCATCGCAGGGGGTGGGCTTTGCAGCGGCTTTTGTCGAGCGCGCCCAGGCCGATGCGGACATTGCCGCATTGGTCGACACGCAGGGCACGGCGGTGGCACCCCAGTTGAAGGCGGATTTGCTGCAGGTGTTTGACGCGCTGGCTGGTGTGGGGGCCGAGTTCGGGTTTCGCACGGCCAAGGAGATTGCGCGGTTTATGGTCATCCACAAGGAGTTGTCTGGCCTAGACTGGCAGTACAAAGATGCGCTGGATGCCCAGGTGGTGCAAAAGCTCATGCCCAAGCTGCATGGCTCGGCGCGCAAGCTGGATGCGGTGCTGAAGGCTCTCGACACGTTTGCCACCCAGCACGCTTTGGTGCTGACGGGCGAGAAGGTCAAACGTATGCAAGAGCGTTTGGTTCGTGACGGTTTCACCAGCTTTGCCGAGGCGTGAGGCCTGGCGTTGATGGCTGCGGATTTTCCCCATGGCTGACACCGCTGCGCTGGACTTTGTGAGGCCCGACGGCAGCGTACTGTGTTCGCTGGCGGTGTATGTGCAGGGCCGCTGGGCTGTGCAGCCCTCTGGCCTGGAGCCGCTTGTCACCGTGCCCGCTGCACAGGCTTTTGCCGATGGTGAGGCCCCCACGCAGCTGCTGGAAGGGGGGCGGTATGAATACGAGTTGTCCTCCGATATTTACACCCTGGGGCTGGCGCAGCACTACACCGACACCCAGGGCGTGATTTTGCCCAGCCGTGTGGCGGGGCGTGCGCACTGTGGGGTGCTGAGCCCTAGCCTGGCTACCGGCCAGCTGCCGCTGGTGGTGCGGGACGCCAGTGGCGCGGTGCTGGCTTGCGCCAGCCTGGAGGTGCGCTAGCGCAAGCTCAACTACAAGGCCGACTACCAGCAGATGCTGGGCGACATCACCACGCATTGCATGGATTTGCTGCAAGAGTTGCGTGCGCCGTCTGTGTTCAAGGCCGAGCCCGACCCTGGCAAAGACCCCGCCACTATTGCCCAGCGTTTTGCCTTTGTGCGCGCCTTGCTGCAAAGCCCGGCGTTTGACAATGCCTTGCACCGCATCACAACCCACCCGCACCAGCTGTGGCAGCACGCACAAGAAGAGCGTGTTATTTCGCGCGGCTTCAAGCCTTCGGGCAAGGTGCAGCGGCAGCTGGCGAAGGGCAGTCGCCGGGTGCAAGTGCCTGCAACCCACCCACTGCATGCCACCTTGCCCACGCTGCCCGAGCGCGTGACCGTAAGCCGCGCCACGGTGACGGAGGACACCCCCGAGAACCGATTTGTCAAGTTTGCGCTGCAGTCTTTTCAGCGGTTTCTGGTGGCCATGGACAAGGCGGTGGTGGACCGTGCCAAAGATGCCCGTTTGCTGCAAGAGGTCGCAGTGCTGCGTGCGCGGCTGGACGAAGCCTTGGCCTCCAACGTGCTGCGCCATGTGGGGGAGCCCACGTTTTTGCCATTGGGCAGCCCCACGCTGCAGCGCCGTGAAGGGTACCGCGAGGTGCTGCAGGCGTGGCTGAACTTTGCCATGGCGGCCAAGCTGGTCTGGCATGGCGGTGAGCAGGTTTTTGGTGCGGGGCAGCGCGATGTCGCAACGCTCTATGAGTATTGGGTGTTCTTTGAGCTCCTGGCCGTGGTGAAAGAAGTGTTCAAGCTGGACAAGCCCGCCAGTGCGCATCTGTTGGAGCCCACCGCTGACGGTTTTGGTCTGAAGCTCAAGGCCGGAAAATTCATCCCCATGGAAGGTCGCTCTACCCAGCCGGGCCGGATGCTGGAGGTGCAGTTCAGCTACAACCGCAGTTTTCGGGCCACCAGTCAGGCCCGCGCGGCCGGGTCGTGGACGGAAAACCTGCGGCCTGACTACACGCTGAGCCTGTGGCCGGTGGGCTTTTCTGCCGCTGATGCCGAGCAACAAGAGCTGATGGTGCATGTGCACTTTGATGCCAAATACCGCATCGACCAGGTGGCCGCGCTGCTGCGCGAGGCGGATGACGGGGTAGCGCTGGACGATGACGCCCTGGCGGCGGAGCTGGACCAGGACAAACAGCAGGAGGCCCGAGGGACCTACAAACGCGCCGACCTGCTCAAGATGCACGCCTACCGCGATGCCATTCGCCGCACACGGGGTGCCTATGTGGTGTACCCCGGCCAGCCAGGCGCAGACAAACGGCTAGAGAGTTTTCATGAGGTGTTGCCGGGCCTGGGGGCATTTGCATTGCGGCCCGGTGTGGGCACGGCGGTGCTTGAGTCTTTTTTGCGCGACGTGGTGAGCCACGTGGCCGATCGCGCCAGCGCGCGTGAGCAAAGCAGCTTCCACACGTGGCAGACCTATGAGGCCCACCAGCCAGCTCCGCCACCCAGCGCACAAGACAAACGCGCCGTTTACGGGGCTGTGCCTGAAAAAGCTGTCGGCAGTGCTTTGCGTGCTGCGCCCTTGCGTGAAACGTTTGTTTTGGTGGGCTGGGTCAAAAGCGACGCGCACCTGCAATGGATTAGGGAAAAGGGTAAATACAACTTCCGTATGGGCAACACGCCGGGTGCGCTGCGTTTGTCTGCGCAGGTGGTGGGTGCCACCTATTTGCTTTTGCATGGCGACAAGCAGGAGGCCGTGCCCGGTTTGTGGCGAATCATCAACCCTGCCGATGGCCCACAGGTTCATTCAGCCGCCGACCTGACCGCCATGGATTACCCCAGCCGAACGACACAGGCGACGTACCTGGTGTACGACGTGGAGCCTGCAACTGACTTTGAAGGCATGGCGTGGGACTACAAAAACCTGCCAGGCAAGCCCGACGCTGCAGCGCTGGGCCATCCATTTGCAGCAAGCTTGCACGATGTGCTGGCCATTGGCAGGCGAAATTTGCTATAAATGTAGTAGCTGTCTGCGCATATTCAGCGGGCATTTCGGTGTGTTTTCATTTATATTTTGGATGTTTTTTTGCTGCCAGACAAGATTTACACAAAAATCGTGCGCCACGAACTTCGTGTAAAATCCAAACCATGAAAAACGTCACCATCACCATGGAAGATGCGGCCCTGGAATGGGCACGTATCGAGGCGGCCAAGCGCAACACCAGTGTGTCGCGGCTGGTGGGAGAGATGCTGGCGGAGAAGATGCAGCGCACCGATGCGTACCAGCGCGCCATGCACGATTGGCAAACCAAGGCGCGGCTCTGGAAGTCAGACGGTCAGGCCTACCCCCAGCGTGCTGACGTCTACGATCGCGGCGCATGAGCAGTGAAGCACTCAGCGTTTTTGTCGACGCCAATATCCTGATCTACAGCGAAGACAGTGCCGACCCGGCCAAGCAAAAAGCCGCCATCGACTGGCTGGGAGTGCTGTGGCAGCGTGGCGTGGGACGCCTGAGTACGCAGGTTTTAAACGAGTTCTACGTCATTGCCACCCGCAAAATCAAGCCTCCCATGCCCGCAGGTGACGCCCGTGCCGAGGTGCGCCGCTACGAGCTGTGGCAGCCCTGGCAAATCGACCACGCCACGGTGGAGTCCGCCTGGGCGGTGGAGAGCCGATATGGCCTGCACTACTGGGACAGCCTGGTGGTGGCAGCGGCCCAGCATTTGGGCTGCCGTTACCTTCTGAGTGAAGACATGTCGCACGGGCAGCATTACGGTGGCGTACAGGTCATCAACCCTTTCAAAGTCGGCATTGAACTTCTGGATTCCACGCCATGACCGCAACCCATAACCCCCTCAACCGCATCCGCACCGACATCCAGTCCATGCACGCGTATGCCGTGCAGGACTCTGACGGCATGCTCAAGCTCGACGCGATGGAGAACCCGCACCGCCTGCCCGCGCACCTGCAGGCCGCGCTGGGCCAGCGCCTGGGTGCCTTGGCGCTGAACCGCTACCCCGGCAGCCGCACGGACGACCTGAAGGCTGCGCTGGCTACCTATGCCCAGATGCCCGAGGGTTACGCGCTGATGCTGGGCAATGGCTCGGATGAACTGATCTCGCTGCTGGCGTTGGCCTGCGATGTGCACGGGGCGTCCATCCTCGCGCCGGTGCCCGGCTTCGTGATGTACGCGATGAGTGCCCAGCTGCAAGGCCTGGCCTTCCATGGCGTGCCGCTGGCGGCCAACTTTGACCTCGACCTGCCCGCCATGTTGGCCGCGATCGCGCAGCACCGTCCCGCCATCACCTACTTGGCGTACCCCAACAACCCCACCGCCAAGCTGTGGGGCCGCGCCGCCATCCACCAGATCATCGACGCCGTGGCGCAGATCGGCGGGCTGGTGGTGATGGACGAGGCCTACCAGCCGTTTTCCAGCCACAGCTGGATCGACGAAATCCGCGCTGCACCCGCGCGCCACAGCCATGTGCTGCTGATGCGCACGCTCAGCAAATTCGGTTTGGCGGGCATCCGCCTGGGCTACATGGTCGGCCCGGCTGCGCTGATTGCTGAGATCGACAAGGTGCGCCCGCCGTACAACATCAGCGTGTTGAACTGCGAAACCGCGCTGTTTGCGCTGGAGCATCAAGATACTTTTGAGGCGCAAGCGCAGGACCTGCGGACGCAGCGCGCTATTGTTTTGGAAGCATTGCGCAATATGCCCGGTGTTACCGCTTGGGACAGCGACGCCAACATGGTGCTGCTGCGCGTCCCCGATGCGGCCAAAACCTTCGATGGCATGCGGGCACGCAAGGTGCTGGTCAAGAACGTTTCTAAAATGCACCCATTGCTGGCCAACTGCCTGCGCCTGACGGTGGGCACCGCCCCCGAGAACACGCAGATGCTGGCCGCACTCCAGGAATCCCTATGACGACCCCCACAACGACCTTTATTGACCCGGCTGCCGACCCTGCACTTGACCGGATTGCCGAAGTCAGCCGCAACACGGCCGAAACCAAGATCACCGCCCGCGTCAACCTGGACGGCACCGGCCAGGCCAGCCTGTCCACCGGCATCGGTTTCTTTGACCACATGCTCGACCAGATCGCGCGCCACGGCTTGATTGACCTGAACATCCAGTGCGAAGGCGACCTGCACATCGACGGCCACCACACGGTCGAAGACGTGGGCATCACCCTGGGCCAGGCCGTTGCCAAGGCTGTGGGCGACAGATCAGGCATCCGCCGCTACGGCCACGCCTATGTGCCGCTGGACGAGGCGCTGAGCCGCGTTGTGATTGACTTCTCGGGCCGGCCCGGGCTGCACTTGCACATTCCGTTCACCAGCGGCAGCATTGGCGGCTTTGACACCCAATTGACCTACGAGTTTTTCCAGGGCTTCGTGAACCATGCGGGCGTGACGCTGCACATCGACAATCTCAAAGGTATCAACGCCCACCACCAGTGCGAAACCGTGTTCAAAGCCTTCGCCCGCGCCCTGCGCGCCGCGCTGGAGCGCGACCCCCGGTCGGCAGGTGTGATCCCCTCGACCAAGGGTTCCTTGTAGTTTTATGAACGAAATTGGCACTTTGCGCTTGTCCGACGTGCGCAACCAGCTATGAAAAACGCAGCAAAAACAGTGGCAGTGGTGGACTACGGCATGGGTAACCTGCGCTCCGTCACGCAGGCCGTCATCCACGCTGCGCAAGGCAGCGGGGTGGACGTGGTGTGGACCACCCGGCCCGAAGAAGTCATGGCCGCAGAACGTGTGGTGTTGCCAGGGCAGGGCGCCATGCGCGACTGCATGCGCGAGTTACACGACTCCGGCATGTTCGACGCCGTCATCCACGCCGCCGCAAACAAGCCGCTGATGGGTGTGTGTGTGGGCATGCAAATGCTGCTCGACCACAGCGAAGAACAAGACACCCCCGGCCTGGGCCTGATCCCGGGCCGCGTGCGCAAGTTCGACCTGGCAGGCCGCACCCAGCCAGACGGCAGCCGGTTCAAGGTGCCCCAGATGGGCTGGAACCAGGTTGCCCAGGCCCAGCCCCACGCGCTGTGGGACGGTGTGCCCGACAACAGCTACTTCTACTTCGTGCACAGCTTTTATGCCCAGCCCACGTCCGCGTTACACAGCGTGGGCGAGGCCGACTACGGCGCCCGCTTTACCGCAGCCGTCGCGCGGGATAATATTTTTGCCACCCAGTTTCACCCGGAAAAGAGTGCGGAATACGGCTTGCGCCTGTACCGCAACTTTTTGCACTGGAATCCCTGATTTTCTTCAACAGCTGCCAACCGTTTATCCAGCACCATGCTTCTCATTCCTGCAATTGACCTGAAAGACGGCCACTGCGTTCGCCTCAAACAAGGCGACATGGACCAGTCCACCACCTTCGGCGAAGACCCCGCCGCGATGGCCCTCAAATGGGTCGCGCAGGGCGCACGCCGCCTGCACCTGGTGGACCTGAACGGTGCGTTTGCGGGCAAGCCGCAAAACTACGCGGCCATCCGCTCCATCCTCAAGGCGGTCGGTGACGACATTCCGGTGCAGCTCGGTGGCGGTATCCGGGACCTCGACACCATCGAAAAATACATCGACGGCGGCCTGCGCTACGTGATCATCGGCACCGCTGCGGTCAAGAACCCGGGCTTCCTCAAGGACGCTTGCAGCGCATTCGGCGGCCACATCATCGTGGGCCTCGACGCCAAGGACGGCAAAGTTGCCACCGATGGCTGGAGCAAACTCACCGGCCACGAAGTGGTGGATCTGGCCAAGAAGTTCGAGGACTGGGGCGTCGAATCCATCATCTACACCGACATCGGCCGCGACGGCATGTTGTCGGGCATCAACATCGACGCCACCGTCAAGCTGGCGCAGGCGCTGACCATCCCCGTGATCGCCTCGGGCGGCCTGGGCAGCATGATGGACATCGAACAACTCTGCGCCGTCGAAAACGAAGGCGTTGAGGGTGTGATCTGCGGCCGTGCGATTTATTCCGGCGACCTGGACTTTGCCGCTGCCCAAGCGCGCGCCGACGAGCTGGGTAATGCCTGATCCAATCGCCACCCCCGAGGCGTTTGCAGGCCAGCCCTGTGTGCGCCTGCGGCTTGATGCCGACAACCACCTGCTGGTGGCGCTGCACGGTGGCCATGTGTTGTCGTGGGTAGCCTTTGGTGCCGAACAGCTTTACCTAAGCCCGCGCAGTCCCTTCGATGGCCGCTCGCCCATCCGCGGCGGTGTGCCGGTGTGTTTCCCGCAGTTCAACGAACGCGGACCGCTGCCTAAACACGGGTTTGCGCGCAACCAGCCCTGGGTGGCGGGCGACGCGACAGCCCAAGACGGTTCTGTGCAACTGGCGCTCACCCTGGACAGCAACCCGGCCACGCTGGCGCTCTGGCCGCATGACTTTCGCCTGCAACTGACGTTCACGCTGGCTCGTGGCCGCCTGGCGCTCGATGTGTCGGTGGATAACACCGGCACCACACCGCTGAGCTTCATGCTGGCCCTGCACACCTACTTCCGTGTGGCCGACATTGGCCAGACCCGTGTGGACGGATTGGATGGCTGCGCCAGCTGGGATTCGCTGGTCGATATCCACAGCCACCACCAGGGTGCCATCCATTTCACCGGTGAATTCGACCGCGTGTTCACCGCCGCGGCTGCGCCACTGCAGTTCACCGATGGCCACAAGACTGTGCAGGTCGCCCAAAGCGCCAGCCTGGGCAACACCGTGGTCTGGAACCCCGGCCCCGCCAAATGCGCCACCCTGGCCGACATGCCGCCGGACGGTTATGTGCAGATGCTGTGTATTGAAGCTGCGCAGATCGACACGCCGGTCACCCTGGCTGCTGGTGCGCGCTGGACGGGCGGGCAGCATCTGGCGCTGGTCTGATCGCCTCTTCTTTTTTGGATACCCATGCTTGCTAAACGCATCATTCCCTGCCTTGACGTGACCGGAGGTCGGGTCGTCAAGGGCGTCAACTTCGTTGAGCTGCGTGACGCCGGTGACCCGGTGGAGATTGCCGCCCGTTACAACGATCAAGGCGCCGACGAACTCACTTTCCTCGACATTACCGCTACCTCCGATGGCCGCGATCTGATCCTGCACATCATCGAGGCCGTTGCCTCCCAAGTATTTATCCCGCTGACCGTGGGAGGTGGTGTGCGAGTGGTCGAAGACGTGCGCCGCCTGCTCAACGCCGGGGCCGACAAGGTCAGTTTTAACTCCGCCGCCATTGCCAACCCTCAGGTGATCGAGGACGCCTCGGCCAAATACGGCGCGCAGTGCATCGTCGTGGCGATTGACGCCAAACGCCGCAACGCGGAAGACGCAGTAACCCGGGGCCCGGGCTGGGACGTTTACAGCCACGGTGGCCGCAAGAACACCGGCCTCGATGCGGTGGCCTGGGCGACCGAGATGGCACGGCGCGGCGCGGGTGAAATTTTGCTCACCAGCATGGACCGTGATGGCACCAAAAGTGGCTTCGACCTGGCGCTGACCCGCGCCGTGAGCGACGCTATCAGCGTGCCCGTGATTGCCTCGGGTGGTGTCGGCACGTTGGAGCATCTGGCAGACGGTGTCCAGCAAGGTGGTGCCGACGCCGTGTTGGCCGCCAGCATCTTCCATTACGGTGAATTCACCGTCGCCGAAGCCAAGGCCTGTATGGCTGCGCGGGGTATCCCGGTGCGTGTTTAAGCTGTCATCCAAATCACCGACAATGTTCGGTATGAATTGGTTAAATGATGTGAAATGGGACGCGCAGGGCTTGGTGCCGGTGATTGCGCAGGAGCACGGCAGCAAAGACGTGCTGATGTTTGCGTGGATGAACCGCGAGGCCTTGCAAAAAACGGCCGAGCTGGGCCGGGCGGTGTACTTCAGCCGGTCGCGCAACAAGCTGTGGTTCAAGGGTGAAGAGTCGGGCCACGTGCAAACCGTGCACGAAATCCGGATGGACTGCGACAACGACGTGTTATTGCTGATGGTCACCCAGACCGGCCACGAGCCCGGTATCGCCTGCCACACCGGCCGCCACAGCTGTTTTTTCAGCCTGTACCGCGACGGTGCCTGGCAAGTGACTGAGCCGGTCTTGAAAGACCCGTCTTCCATCTACAAATAAAACGTCTATGTCCTCCAATGACTCCCTGGCGCGTCTGGCCGCCGTGATCGAAAGCCGCAAAGTTGTCAATGGCGGCGACCCCGGTGCCAGTTACGTGGCACGGCTATTGCACAAAGGTCCAGACGCTTTTCTCAAGAAGATCGGCGAAGAGGCCACTGAGGTGGTTTTGGCTGCCAAAGACGCCGACCACGGCGGCGATACGCAAAAAATAGTGAACGAAGTGGCCGATTTGTGGTTCCACACCATGGTGGCGCTGGCGCATTACGGCCTGTCACCTGCCGATGTGATCACTGAACTGGAGCGCCGCGAGGGCACCAGCGGCATTGAGGAAAAGGCTTTACGCAAGGCGCTGGCACGTGAAGGAGTGAACGAATGAACGACATCATCGACGTCAAAGTGGTGGAGCCCCAGACGGCTCCATCGGCAACGACCCCTGTCCACACCGACAACGACCGCACGGTCATGCATGTGCTGTACGGCCTGCACACCGTGGCCTGGGCCAGCGCGGGCATGCTGGCGGTGATTGCGCTGGTGGTGAACTACATCAAGCGCGGCGAGGAGGTGGACCCGCTCTACAACGCGCACCACAACTACATGATCCGCACCTTCTGGTGGACCATTTTCTGGCTGGTGCTGTGTTCACCGCTGTGGTTGCTGTTTCTGCTGCCCGGCATGGCGGCGTACACGGTGATTGGCCTGTGGTACCTGTACCGCTGCGTCAAGGGCTGGATGCGCTTCACCGATAACCGCCTGCCGGACTGAGTGGTTATGCACACCGATTCGAACTGTATTTTTTGCAAGATCGTTGCGGGCCAGATTCCCTCGAAGAAGGTCTACGAAGACGAAGAAATTTTCGTTTTTCATGACATCCATCCCTGGGCGCCTGTGCACTTTCTGATGATCCCGAAAGTCCACATTCCTTCCATGGACCACGTAGGGCCAGAGCATGAAGCTTTGCTGGGCCGCATGATGGTGCTGGCACCGAAGCTGGCACGTGAGCAGGGCTGCAACCCGTACCCGGACGGCGGTTTCCGTATCGTCACCAACACCGGAGCCGAGGGCGGCCAGGAAGTGCACCACCTGCATATCCATGTCATGGGTGGGCCACGGCCCTGGCTCAAGGGTTAAGGACGCTCTGCATAACTCCTCGCGGCGTGTGATAGCGCGGGCTCGGGCGGTCTGCGGCGTTGCCTTTCTAGCCAATAGCCATGCTATTGGGCTGCGAAATGCGCCTTGCATCCCATCCCGATCCGCACTACACACACTCGCGTAGAGTTATGCAGAGCATCCTTAATCTTACTGTGTCAATAAAATCATGGCATTATCGAGACCTCTTCATTTTTTACGTGAGGAATGATGGATGCCATCGAACGGTTTGAGCGGTACTTGGAACATTTGGCCGATGGACTTGGCCATTCAGATCGGCACTCAGGTCTCAGAGGCTATTGCACAGGGTTGATGCTGCCGCTGGCACGCAAGAGCGTGGAGCCGATGGCAGCCCGCGTTGATCCCCTGCATGCAAGCGCCAGGCATCAGTCGCTGCATCATTTCGTTGCCAAGGCGCAGTGGTCTGATGCCGAGATGCTCAGACGGGTTTGTCAGTGGGTCGTGCCGAAGATGGATTTCAGCCGTGGTGGCTGGTGGATCATTGACGACACCGGATTCCCGAAGAAGGGCAAACACTCGGTAGGCGTGGCCCGGCAATACTGCGGGATGTTGGGCAAACAGGACAACTGCCAGGTGGCTGTGAGCGTGTCGCTGGCCTGCGATCAAGGCAGCATTCCGGTGGCGTGGCAGCTCTACCTGCCCGAGGAATGGGCGACAGATGCGGGCCGCAAGGCCCGGGCCGGTGTACCGGAGGATGTGGAATTCGCGACCAAACCGCAAATCGCCTTGCAGCAATTGCGCGCGCTTCTGGCCGACGGCGCTCCGCACCATTGCGTGCTGGCCGACGCAGGCTACGGCGTGGACACCGCCTTCCGCCAGGCCTTGAGCGACATGGGGCTGACTTATGCTGTGGGAGTGACCTCGGCGGTGGTGGTTTGGGCTCCGGGGGTTGAGCCGCTGCCACCTGTACCCTACAGCGGCACAGGGCGGCCACCGGTGATGCCGCGCCGGACTCCTGAGTTGCAACCGATGAGCGTCAAGGCCTTGGCCATGTCCTTGCCCGAACGGGCATTCCAGACCATCACCTGGCGCGAAGGCACCAACGCGCCGCTCAGCGGGCGCTTCGCCGCACTGCGCGTGCGCCACGCCGGCGGCAATGCCGGCAAGGCGAGGCTGCGTCCGCTGCAATGGTTGCTCATTGAATGGCCCAAGGATCAGGCCGAGCCCTGCAAGTACATCCTGTCCACGCTGCCCGAGGACACGCCCATAGCCGACTTGGTCAGAGCTACCTATCAGCGCTGGCGCATCGAGCGGGACTACCAGGACCTGAAGCAGGACTTCGGCTTGGGCCACTACGAGGGACGTGGCTGGCGGGGCTTCCACCACCACGCCTGCCTGAGCATCGCGGCCTACGGGTTCCTGATGGCAGAACGCCTCGTTGTCGACAAGCCTGTCGGCGGTAAAAAAAACTTCATCGAACGCCAGATGCCTGCCTTTCCCGAGGATTACATCCCCCGCGGCAGTCCTGCGCGCGCAGCGCCACGTGGCGACATCGATCACGAGCCTGCGCCATCGGCTGAGCTACCAGTTGATCGCCCGTCTCGGTCAGTGCCCCTGCTGTGGAAGGGTGCGCCCAAAGCTACTCTTGTGACACAGTAAGATTAATCAACGTTCTTGCGCAGGGCATTACAAGTCTTGGCCCTTTGCGCATCTAAAATCACTTTCCATACATCAGGAGATATTCCATGGGTTCATTTTCCATTTGGCACTGGCTCATCGTGCTGCTCATCGTTGTGATGGTGTTTGGCACCAAGAAGCTCAAGAACATGGGCTCTGACCTGGGCGGCGCTGTCAAGGGCTTCAAGGACGGCATGAAAGACGGCGGCGCCTCCGCTGACACACCAGCGGCTGCACCCGGCCAAGTCACCAACAGCACCACCGCTGCGGCTGAAAAAACGACCATCGACGTCGAAGCCAAGAGCCGTTCCTGAGTGCGGCAAACCTCTCTAGCCGCAGGGACTGCCTGTGATTGATATCGGCATCACCAAGATGATGATGGTGGGCGCGGTTGCGCTCATCGTCATCGGCCCGGAAAAACTGCCACGTGTCGCACGCACGGTGGGCATGCTGCTGGGCAAAGCACAGCGTTATGTGTCCGACGTGAAAGCCGAGGTCAACCGCTCCATGGAGCTCGACGAGCTTAAGAAGATGAAGGACTCGGTGGAGAGTGCTGCGCGTGATGTCGAGCAGACCATCCACGCCGAGGCCAGCGACTTCAGCAAGCAGTGGGACGAAGCCACTGGTGACACCACGCCGTCGTCCACGCTGGCCAGCGACTACAGCGTCACGCCGGTGTACCAGCACCCCAAGAAAAACTGGCGGCTCAAACGCGGGGCCACACCACAGTGGTACAAAACACGCAACGGTGTGCGTACCAAGGCTTTGTCCGGTGCCGCCCGGGTGGCCCGCTACCGCCCGGCCAAGCCCCGATAATCCGCGTGAACACGTTCTCAGGGCACCTGCCCTGTCAACCCCAACCCAAGGCATTCCGGGTGTGACCCGAAACAACCCCACCCATGTCTGACCCTACTTCCAAAGACGACGAGCTCGCAGGCTCCGAACAGCCGTTCGTGCAGCACCTGATGGAGCTGCGCGACCGCATGATCAAGGCGATCCTGGCGATCGGTGTGGCCGCTGCGTTTCTGTTCTTCTTCCCCGGTCCCGGCCCGCTGTACGACATGCTGGCCGCCCCGCTGATTGCACACCTGCCCGCCAACGCCACCCTGATCGCCACCAACGTGGTGTCGCCGTTTGTGGTGCCGGTGAAGATTCTGTTCCTGGCTGCTTTTATGCTGGCGCTACCGGTGGTGCTGTACCAGGTGTGGTCTTTTGTGGCGCCGGGCCTGTATGCCCACGAGAAGAAACTGGTGCTGCCACTGGTGATCTCCAGCACGCTGCTGTTTTTTGTCGGGGTTGCGTTTTCGTACTTCGTGGTGTTTGGCCAAGTGTTCTCTTTTATCCAGAGTTTTGCGCCCAAGTCGATCACTGCCGCACCTGACATCGAGGAATACCTGAGCTTCGTTATCGGCATGTTCCTGGCCTTCGGCCTGGCATTTGAGGTGCCGATTGCCGTGATTTTGCTGGTGCGTATGGGGGTCGTCACTGTGGCCCAGCTGCGCGAATTCCGCGGTTACTTCTGGGTTGCCGCCGCTGTGGGCACTGCACTGGTCACCCCGCCGGATGCGGGTTCCATGATCATGCTGCTGCTGGTGGTGGGCGGGTTGTACGAGGTGGGTATTGTGGCTGCGCAGATGTTTGTCAAACACACCAAGGCACCACCCGAAGAAGACACCACCGAAGTCGCTAAACCCTGAGTTTAAGCATCAAATAGGCCTCTAGCGCCCATTGGAACTACGCCCCATGCTATTGAATAAATAGCATGGGGCGTTTTTGTTTTTGATAGAGGGGCTTGGAGGGGGGCTTATTGCTGCCGGTTCGACCGGGGTTTGGGCCGCAGGCCAGGTGTGACCTGCACATCCAGCGCATTGTCGCGGCGCAGCAGGCTGAAGGTGGCGGGGGTTCCCGGCTTGAGCGCGGCCACGCTGGACAGCAGCTCTTGTACATTGGCAATGGTTTTGTCGCCCACCTTGGTAATCACGTCGCCGGGGCGGATGCCGGCCAGTGCGGCGGGGGCGTTCTGCAGCACACCGGTGATGATGACACCCGACGACGATTTGACGCCAAAGGTCTCGGCCAGCTCGGGCGACAGGTCGTTGGGCTCCACACCCACCCAGCCGCGTTTGACTTCACCATCCGTCACGATGCCTTCCAGCACCAGCTTGGCGGTGGACACCGGAATGGCAAAACCGATCCCCATGCTGCCGCCAGAGCGCGAGTAAATCGCGGTGTTGATACCCTGCAGGTGGCCGTTTACGTCCACCAGTGCACCACCCGAATTGCCGGGGTTGATGGCCGCATCGGTCTGGATGAAGTTCTCGAAGGTGTTGATGCCCAGCTGGTTGCGCCCCAGCGCGCTCACGATGCCGCTGGTGACGGTTTGCCCCACACCAAACGGGTTGCCAATGGCCAGCACCTGGTCGCCCACCTGCAGTGCGTCGGAGTTGCCCAGCACGATGACCGGGAGTTTGTCCAGGTCGATCTTGAGGATGGCGAGGTCCGTTTCGGGGTCGGTGCCAATTACCTTGGCGCGGGCGTGGCGGCTGTCGTTCAGCACCACGTCGATGTCGTCCGCGCCTTCCACCACGTGGTTGTTGGTCAGGATGTAGCCGTCGGCGCTGATGATCACACCACTGCCCAGCCCGGCCTGGGGCTGGTTGCCCTGTTCACCAAAGAAAAACTGGAACCACGGGTCGTCCGAACGCGGCCCGCGCCGGGCAGCCGTGCTGGTGTTGATGCTGACCACGGCAGGAGACGCCCGTTTGGCCGCACCGCTGTAGCTACCCGGCATGGGCGTGCCCGCAGGCGCTGCAGGGGCCTCGATCAGCGCGATGGCACTGCTCAGCGAGGGCCGCCGGTTCATCCACTCCGGCTTGAGTGTGGCAACCACAAAATAAACAGCCACCAGAAGGGTGACGGTTTGCGCAAACAACAACCAGAGGCGTTTCATGAAAATCGGGGTGGAGTGGCTGGGGCCCGGCGGGGCAGGGGCGGAGGGCTATTCTCCCAGATGTGCAGGCGCTTGCACCGTGAACACCTTGTGATGCCTGAGACAATCAACCCATGCCCATGACCACCCGAGACACTTTGCTGCAGGCCTTCGACACCCTGCTGCAGCCCGCCCGCTTCAAGGACTACGGCCCCAACGGCCTGCAGGTCGAGGGGCGCAACGAGATCACCACCATCGTGTCAGGCGTCACAGCCAGCCGCGCGTTGATCGAAGCCGCCATTGCGGCAAACGCCGATGCGATTTTTGTGCACCACGGCTTGTTCTGGCGCGGGCAAAGCGGCACTGTGACGGGCTGGATGAAGCAGCGCCTGCAGCTGCTGCTGGCCCACGACATCAACCTGTTTGCCTACCATCTGCCGTTGGACGCGCACCCGGAGTGGGGCAACAACGCCCAGCTGGGTGTGCAGCTGGGTCTGGTGGCCGAGAGCCACTTTGGTGAGCAGGAGCTGGGTTGCATGGGGGTGGCAGCCTTTGCCAACGCGGCGCAGCTCGCCCAGCATGTGGAATCAGTGCTAAATCGGCCTGTAACGCTTGTTCAGAATGCGCAGACAGCTATAAAAAAAATAGCATGGTGCACCGGCGGCGCGCAAGGCTACTTCGAGGCAGCCATTGCTGCCGGGGCCGATGCCTTTGTCACTGGCGAAATCTCGGAGCCCCAGGCCCACTACGCGCGCGAGATGGGTGTGGCCTACCTGGCCTGCGGGCACCACGCCACCGAGCGGTATGGCGCACCGGCCGTGGCGGCCCATGTGGCGGCGCAGTTGGGGCTGGCGCATGTGTTTATCGACGTGGACAACCCGGCATGAAGCCCGTGCTGCGCCCCATTGCCATCACCCTCGGTGACCCGGCTGGTATTGGCCCCGAGACCATTGCCAAGGCATTTCGTGATACGCCGGACGCCACCGCAGGCTGTTTTGTGGTGGGTGATGTGGGTGTGATGCGCCGGGCTGTGGGGTATGCCACCGGTGCAGGCCAGGTGGCGCTGCCGGTGGCGCAGATCACCTCACCTGCCGAGGTCGCCACACTGCCGCCGCGCTGTATGGCAGTGCTGCAAATCCATGAAGAAACCGCCCCGGTGCTGCCGATGGGGCAGGTGAGTGGTGTAGCCGGGCGTTTGGCAGGCGACTGCGTGGTGTGGGCCGCGCGTGCGGCGCTGCGTGGCGACGTTGCGGCGCTGGTGACGGCCCCGCTGCACAAGGAGGCGCTGTCAGCCGCAGGTGCGCCGTACGACGCCTACCCGGGCCACACCGAGCTGTTGCAGGCCGAGGCCGCTGCTTTTTTGGGCCGTCCGGTGGCGCAGGTGCCGGTGCGCATGATGCTAGCCAATAACGAGCTGCGCACCGTGCTGGTCAGCATCCACATGTCGCTGCGCCATGCCATTGAAGCGGTCACTTTCGACAATGTGCTGCAAACCCTGCGTATCACCCATGACGCCCTGCTGCGCACGCTGGGCCAACCGCCACGTATCGGTGTGGCGGGGCTGAACCCGCATGCGGGGGAGGGTGGGTTGTTTGGCAGCGAGGAACTGGAGACCATTATCCCGGCCATCGCCGCAGCGAAGGCCGAGGGGCTGGACGTGGTCGGCCCGTTTGCGCCCGACACAATCTTCATGCGCGCCCGCGCACCCCATGCCGGCGAGCGGGCTGAATTCGACGTGGTGGTGGCGATGTACCACGACCAGGGCCTGATCCCGGTGAAATACCTGGGGGTGGAGCAGGGCGTCAACGTAACCCTGGGTCTGCCGCTGGTGCGCACCAGTCCGGACCATGGTACGGCGTTTGACATTGCCGGAACCGGAAAGGCGGATGCGTCCAGCCTGTTGGCGGCGATCCGGATGGCGCGGCAGCTTTGTGGCGGGTGAGCCCCGCCTTCTTGCGTTTTATTTTTTGAGGCTGTCGCGGATTTCACGCAGCAGGGCGATGTCTTCCGGGGTTTCGGCAGGGGCTGCCACCACGGGCTGCTCACGCTTCAGGCGGTTGATCTGTTTGACCATCAGGAAAATGATGAAGGCCAAGATCAGGAAGTTGATAGCCACGGTCAGGAAGCTGCCGTAAGCCAGCACCGGTACACCCGCCTTGCGCAGTTCCACCAACGTTTCGGTGGTGCCTGGTGGAATCTTGGCCAGCGGCAGGTACCAGTTGCTGAAATCCAGCCGGCCAAACACCATACTCACGACGGGCATGATCAGGTCAGTCACCACCGAATCCACGATCTTGCCGAATGCGCCGCCGATGATCACACCCACAGCCAAGTCGATCACATTGCCTTTGACGGCAAACTCCTTGAATTCACTGACCATTCCCATATCTACCACCTCTTGAAGTTTTTTGAACGACGCAGAGTATGGCTGAGAAACCCCACCGTGTGAAATGGTGGGTGGATGAGGCGTTTCAGCGTTGAATGGGGGGAGGTCAGTCCGCTACAATCCCGGGTTGACCCCAATCAAGCGGTGAAAATCGAGGACCCCCATGAGTGACATTTCAGTCGACACCCCCCGAATCGACAACAGCAAAAGGACTTGGATCATTGCGTCCTCCTGTGCTGGTGCGGTGGCAGGCGTTGCCGTTGCCGTACCTTTCGTCAGCTCCTTTCAGCCATCAGAGCGTGCCAAAGCCGCCGGCGCTGCCGTAGAAGTTGACATCAGCGGTATCAGCCCTGGTGAAAAAATCACCGTGGAATGGCGCGGCAAACCGGTGTGGATTCTTCGCCGCACACCCGAACAAATCGCAGAGCTGCCCCAGAACGACGCCCAGCTGGCAGACCCACAGTCCCTGCGTAACCCTGCGGAATTCACGCCCGAATACGCACGAAACGAAGCCCGTTCCATCAAGCCGGAGTACCTGGTGGTGGTCGGTATCTGTCCGCATCTGGGTTGTTCACCCACTGCCAAGTTCCAGGCCGGCCCGCAGCCCTCGCTGCCCGACAACTGGGCCGGTGGTTTTCTCTGCCCTTGCCACGGTTCGACCTTCGACATGGCGGGTCGCGTCTTCAAGAACAAGCCATCTCCCGATAACCTGCCCGTTCCGCCGCACATGTATCTCTCAGATACCCGTCTGCTGATCGGCGAAGACAAGAAGGCCTGAGGGAGCAAACACCATGGCAGCTGAAATCAAAGAAATCTCCCCCAACGCCCCCGCAGGCGAAAAACTCATGAACTGGGTGGACAACCGCTTCCCGGCGTCCAAGCTCTACAAAGAGCACATGAGTGAATACTACGCACCGAAGAACTTCAACTTCTGGTACATCTTCGGCTCGCTGGCCATGCTGGTGCTGGTGATCCAGATCGTCACCGGCATTTTCCTGGTGATGCACTACAAGCCAGACGCCAATCTCGCGTTTGCGTCCGTCGAGTACATCATGCGCGACGTCCCCTGGGGCTGGCTGATCCGCTACATGCACTCCACGGGTGCGTCGGCGTTCTTCATCGTGGTCTACCTGCACATGTTCCGTGGCCTGATGTACGGCTCGTACCGCAAGCCACGCGAGCTGGTCTGGATCTTCGGTTGTGCGATTTTCCTGTGCCTGATGGCCGAAGCCTTCATGGGATACCTGCTGCCATGGGGCCAGATGTCCTACTGGGGTGCACAGGTGATCGTGAACCTGTTCTCCGCCATTCCGTTTGTCGGCCCCGATCTGGCACTGCTGATCCGTGGTGACTATGTGGTGGGTGACGCGACGTTGAACCGTTTCTTCGCATTCCACGTGATCGCCTTGCCGCTGGTGCTGCTGGGTCTGGTGGCCGCTCACATCATTGCCTTGCATGAAGTGGGCTCCAACAACCCCGATGGTGTTGAGATCAAGGGCCCGAATGCGCCCAAGGATGCCGATGGCCATCCGCTGGACGGCATTCCGTTCCACCCGTTCTACACGGTGCACGACATCTTTGGTGTGAGTGTGTTCCTGATGGTGTTCACGGCAGTGATCTTCTTCGCTCCCGAGGCCGGTGGTTACTTCCTGGAGTACAACAACTTCATCCCGGCTGACCCGCTGAAGACGCCGAGCCACATCGCACCGGTCTGGTACTTCACGCCGTTCTACTCCATGCTGCGTGCCATCACCAGCGAAATGATGTACGTGCTGATCGCCTGCTTGTTGGGTGGTGCAGCGCTGATCGTCATCAAGTTCAAGTTGCCAACATTGGTCAAGGTGGCCGTGGTCGGCGCTGCAGTGGTGGGCACTGCACTGATGCTGGGTATCGACGCCAAGTTCTGGGGTGTGGTGGTGATGGGTGGTGCTGTCATCATCCTGTTCGGCCTGCCATGGCTGGACCACAGCCCTGTGAAGTCCATCCGTTACCGCCCTACATGGCACAAGTACCTGTATGGCATCTTTGTGATCAACTTCCTGATCCTCGGCTACCTGGGTGTGCAGGCACCATCGACGCTGGGTGAACGTGTTTCCCAGGTCGGAACCCTGTTTTACTTCGGCTTCTTCCTGTTGATGCCATGGTGGAGCCGTCTGGGTACACCCAAGCCCGTTCCAGACCGCATCACGTTCACGGCACACTGAGAGGGAGAAGAACAATGAAAAAATTTGCCACGAAATTCCTCCTCGGGCTGGTTGCCGCTGTGGGCCTGACCGTTGGTGCCCATGCTGCGGGTGGTGACTCCATCGCCTGGGACAAAGCACCCAACAAGACCAATGACCTGGGTTCCCTGCAAAACGGTGCCAAGCTGTTTGTGAACTACTGCGTGGGTTGCCACTCGGCGGCGTACATGCGTTACAACCGCTTGACCGACATCGG
Organism: Comamonadaceae bacterium AAW; assembly: GCA_026314275.1. Lineage (GTDB taxonomy): Bacteria > Pseudomonadota > Gammaproteobacteria > Burkholderiales > Burkholderiaceae_C > JAGOEY01. The sequence goes on along the minus strand of CP111109.1, from coordinate 672,024 downwards.
GCTGACCGAACAACAGATCAAGGACAACCTGCTTTTCACGACCGAGAAAGTCGGTGAAACCATGCGTGCCACGATCGACCCGAACCAGGCCAAGGAATGGTTTGGTGCCAACCCACCTGATCTGACCCTGGTGGCACGTTCACGCGCTGGCCATGGTGGCACCGGTGCCGACTACCTGTACACCTTCCTGCGCACGTTCTACCGTGACGACACCAAGGCCACGGGCTGGAACAACATGGCTTTCCCCAGTGTGGGTATGCCCCATGCGTTGTGGGAGCTGCAAGGCGACCGCCGCCCCGTGTTTGAAGAGCGGGATGTGCATGGCCACCCCACGCAGGTGTTTGCGGGCTGGAAGCAACACTCGCCTGGCACCATGACACCCCTGCAGTACGACCAAGCGGTGGGTGACCTCGTCAACTACCTGCAATGGATGGCCGAACCCGCGCAGAACACACGTGTCCGTATCGGTGTCTGGGTGCTGCTGTTCCTGGGCCTGCTCACTGTCATTACCTGGCGCCTGAATGCGGCGTTCTGGAAAGACGTCAAGTAAGTCGCCACGTTTTTTCCCTTCCGGCACCCGTACCCCGTACGGGCCGGATTTACGGAGTGGGCCGACCGGCGTGTCATGCGCAGGTGACGTCCCACTCTTTTGATTTTTAGGAGCTTCCGCCATGATGGTGCTTTATTCGGGAACAACCTGCCCTTTCTCCCACCGCTGCCGCTTTGTGCTGTTCGAGAAGGGTATGGACTTCGAGATCCGCGACGTCGATCTGTACAACAAGCCTGAAGACATCAGCGTGATGAACCCGTACGGCCAGGTGCCTATCCTGGTGGAACGTGACCTCATCCTGTACGAGTCGAACATCATCAATGAATATATTGACGAGCGTTTTCCGCACCCCCAGCTGATGCCCGGCGACCCAGTGGATCGTGCCCGTGTGCGCCTGTTCCTGCTCAATTTCGAAAAGGAATTGTTCGTTCACGTCAACATCCTGGAGTCGCGTGTGACCAAGGGCAACGAAAAAGCCCTGGAAAAAGCCCGCGCACACATCCGCGACCGCCTGACGCAACTGGCACCCGTGTTCCTCAAGAACAAATACATGCTGGGTGACAACTTCTCGATGCTGGACGTGGCCATCGCACCGCTGCTGTGGCGTCTGGACTACTACGGCATCGAACTCAGCAAGAATGCTGCGCCCTTGCTCAAGTACGCGGAACGCATCTTCTCGCGCCCGGCCTACATTGAAGCGTTGACGCCGTCTGAAAAGGTCATGCGCAAGTAAACACGCGCGGTAGCTCCATGATGAATGCCCTGGAATCCACCTCGACACGACCCTACCTGATCCGCGCGCTCTACGAATGGTGCACGGACAACGGTTTCACGCCGTATGTGGCCGTCCTGGTGGACGACACCGTCAAAGTGCCGCGTGAGTTTGTGAAGGATGGCGAAATTGTCCTGAACATCAGTTTTGATGCCACCAGCTCGCTCCAGCTGGGCAATGATTTCATCGAATTCAAAGCCCGGTTTGGTGGAACAGCGCGCGACATCATGGTGCCTATCGGGCGTGTCATGGCCATCTACGCACGCGAAAATGGCCAAGGTATGGCGTTCCCGGCGCCAGCACCCGCTGTGTTGCAATCCGACGCCGGTGGTGCGACGGGTGGGCTTGCTGTGGTGGAAGATCAAGCCCCATCGACAGCAGACGATGCCAAGGTGGTTCAGCTGGTTCCTTCCGACGCCGCCGAACCGGCCGACACAGACAACACCGACCCGCCCCGTCCCAGCCCTGCAAGCGGAGGCCAGCGTCCTGCGCTTAAACGTGTGAAATAGTCTGCGAGCGAGGCAAAAGCACACCCGCAAGTCCGCTAAAATAGACAGTTCGCCGATTTAGCTCAGTTGGTAGAGCACCCGCCTTGTAAGCGGAAGGTCGTCAGTTCGATTCCGACAATCGGCACCATTTTAAAGTCCGTAAGCTTCCACAAGCTTCCGGGCTTTTTCTTTTCCCCTATGAAAACCCCGCTTCTGTAGTGCGTTAGCGTCCAGCAAAGTTCGCCTACAGCCAACACCAAACCGGGGAACAGACCGGGGAACAATCGGGCAGAATCGCGGAAACCGGGGTAGTTGTTCCCCGGTCACCCCCTGTTCCCCGACGTGGAGACGCCCCCATGCTGACCGACAAACACTGCCGCAACGCCGTTTGCCCCCCTGAAAAGAAGCGTGCACGCTTCACAGATTCGGGCGGTTTGTACCTGGAGGCCAGCCCCAGCGGGTCAAGGCGTTGGTTTTGGAAGACCTACGCCGATGGCAAAGAGGGGCGCATGGCCCTGGGCAGTTACCCCGCCGTGGGGCTGGCAGACGCACGCAGGGCGCGGGATGTGGCCAAGGCCCAAAAGGACGAAGGCATCAACCCCGTGCAGGCACGCCAGATCGAAAAGCTGCAGGCGGCGGTGGGCAGCGGCGACACCCTGAACGCCGTGGCTGCTGACTGGCTGGCGCTGAACAAACCCAACTGGAGCGACACCCACTATGTGCGCGAAGAGCGCAACCTGCGCAAAGACGTGCTGCCCTTCCTGGGGGCGCGTGCCATCGCTGGTATCAAACCCGTTGAGCTGCTGGCCATCATCCAGAAAATCGAGGCCCGGGGCTCCCCCAGCGTGCCGGGCCGCGTGCTGATCACGTCGCACGGTGTGTGGTGCCACGCTGTCGCCACGGGCCGGGCAGAGCGAGACATTACTGCCGACATCAAGAAGGCCCTGAAGACCCACATCAAGGGCAACTTCCCGGCCATCATCGACCCAAAGGAAGTTGGCGAACTGCTGCGTGCCAGCCTGGCCTACCGGGGCGGCCCCGTGGTGCGCGCCGCCTTGATGATGGCCCCCATGCTATTCCAGCGCCCCGGCAACCTGCGCACCATGCGCTGGGCAGACCTTGACCGGGATGCAGGCCTATGGACGATCCCCAGCGCAGACATGAAGCGCCGCAAGGAGGAAAAGCAGAACGGACAGCCGCATGTGGTGTCGCTGCCCCGCCAAGCGCTGGCCTTGCTGGAGGGCTTGCACCCCTTGACGGGGCACGGTGTGTACGTGTTCCCCGGCCTGCGCGATCACGCAAAGCCTATGTCCGAGGCCGGGGTGAATGCGGCCCTCCACGCCATGGGCTACAAAGACCGGCACACCTGGCACGGCTACCGCACCACGGGCCGAACCATCCTGCGCCAAGTTCTGAAATTCCCGGTTGACGTGCTGGAGACACAGCTAGCCCACAAAGGCCAGATCACCCACAACGGCGCATACGACCGTGCCACCCACCTGGAGGAACGCACCGACATGCTGCAGGTGTGGGCGGACTACCTCGACAAGCTGGCAGCCGGTGGCGACGTGATCCAGTTGCCCCGGCGCAGCGCCTGAGCCCCCGCACCACCCTGCACCAGGCCAGCCCCAAGCCCCCACCACCAGCCGCCTTCGGGCGGTTTTTTCATGGGCGCGGGGCTTGTGCGGGATGGGTTGCAGATTTACCCCAGCACTATTCCCGCCAAAAGTGCGGGGACAGCGGGGACAAAAGAGAAGAATCCAGCATCCATGCGTGTTTGCGGGGTGTAGGGCAGCGGGGACAATGCGGGGACAGAACGGGGACACTGCGGGGACAAAAGAGAAATAATTCATATAGTGAAATAAAAACACTCTTTCTTATGTATTTCTTCCCTGTTCCATGCCTTCCCTTTTGTTTGGTTCGCTGGTTTTGAGCCCCCGCCCATGCTGACCACCAGCCCCGGGCCATGCTGCTGACTGTCTGGAGCTGCACGCACGTTGCTGGAAATGGCGGCGAAAGGTGTCCCCTGTGCCAGCCCCCAGCGGCGGCGGGGCATGTGGATAACTTTCTGTGCTGCGTTGTCTGCTTTATTGCTGAAAAAATGGGCAGTGTGGATAAGGTTTGCAAGCCCATGATTTCATTGGTTTATTTCCTAAATGAGTACAAAACTATTAACAATGTATGCTTTATACAAGTGGCGTTATGTTAAATATGAGTACGTAAACAGGGTATTCGTATTCATGCGGGAACGCTACCGCTACACTTGCGGAATGAAAACCCCCATCACCGACGACACCATGAGCCCCGATGAATTCGCCGCTGCCCTTGCCGCGCTGGGCTGGAAACAATCCGACTTTTGCCGTAAGGCCGGGGTGACCAAACAGACCCCATCACGCTGGGCAACGGGGCACACGCCCGTGCCTGCATGGGTGCCTGCGTACCTGGGTGCGATGCAGGACATAAAGCGCCTGCACCGGCAGTACATCGAATAGCAGGGCGCAGCCCCACGGTGTGCACACGTCTGCACCAGGCGCAGCCCCACCGGGCACACACCGGGCCGGGGCTGGCCTTGGGGTGAACTGCCCTATGCCGTCGTGCTGCTGCGCACCTAGTGCAGTCGAGGGCCACCCAGCAAAGCGAAGCCCCCACGGTGTGCGGACGTCTGCACAAGGTGCAGCCCCACCAGCCGCACACCATGCCGGGGCTTGCTACCGGCACTCGCCCATGCCGGAAAAATGGCCGTCAAAGTCCCGCGCTGCATTTCGGCCATAGTGCTTTGCGCCGTGTAACGCTACAAGATACAATGCCCCATGATCAAGACATTCCGGCACAAGGGCCTGAAAGCCTTTTTTGAGAAAGGGAACATGGCCGGGATTCAAGCCGCCCATGCCCCACGACTGGCCGCCATGCTGCGACGCTTGAACGAAACGACCAATGCGCAGGGCATGAACCTGCCGGGCTGGAAGTTGCACCCGCTGAAAGGGCGTGAACTCAAGGGGCATTTTTCAGTATGGGTAAACGGCAACTGGCGCATGACGTTCACTTTTGAAGGCACCGATGCTGTGCTGGTGGACTATCAGGACTACCACTGAACAACTGGAGATACGACTATGACCCGCATGTTTAACCCCCCGCATCCCGGCCTGACGCTCAAGGATGATGTTTTGCCTGCGCTGGGGCTGACTGTGACCCAGGCCGCACAGCAGCTTGACGTGTCCCGCGTTGCGTTGTCCCGCGTGCTGAATGGCCGCGCTGCTATCTCGCCTGAGATGGCGCTGCGCATAGAGGCGTGGCTGGGTGTGGAGCGTGGTGGCGAGGCACGGCTATGGCTGGCAGAGCAAAGCGCCTATGACGTGTGGCAGGCCACGCAACGATTCAAGGCCACGCCCATGCACGTGCAACCCGCGCCAGCCCACGCCTGACCGTTTCACCCCAGCACAGCCCCGCCGGGAAGGGGCCGACGTGCTGCTGCGCACCTGGTGCGGTCGAAGGGCACCCAGCAGAGCGAAGCCCCAGCCGCACAAAACCCCTTGACCCCCCAGCAAACGCGCTGCCATAATCGGCGCAACCCTGAAAGGGGCCGGTGCTTCAAAACACCACATCGAAAAGCGGCGCAACCTCCCCGACAGTGAGGTTTTGTCACGTCCCGAATTTGTCGATTTCGGACGGGATGGCCAGAGCGGCAACGCCTGGCGCACGTCTTTTCGCGTGTTTTGAACATCCCGTCCACCCTGTTGCGCTTCAAACGCTGCGCGGTGGTTTCAAGTCTCGAAAAGGAGCAAGAAGCCATGACACGTGTCACCCACCTGGCCAGCCGCCGCGCTGCGCCCACGCCGCCCACCATGGGCCCCCGCACCCCTGACCCCATCCAGTTGCATGCAGAGGCGCACAACGCCCTGGCCATGGCGCTGCACTACCTGCGCCAGCCTGCCAGCAACGTGCCCGGCGCTGCCCGCAAGGCTGTGCAGGCGCTGGCTGCGCTGCGCAACCTGGATGCCTGTGGGCAAGGGGGTGCAGCATGAAAGCGACCACCACACCCACCAACACGCCCGCAAGCCTGGATGCCTTCGAGGCCTGGCTGATAGAGCAGCAGTGCAGCGCACTGGGTGCCATGAAGGCCGCAACGGGTGACACCTTCACCGACGCATGTGCCGCGTTTGCCCGGCCTACGGCTGGCATAGATGCGTTGCACGCCTACCGTTCCCACCTGGCACGCACACCCAGTGCAGCCAACACCTGCGGGCGGGGCTGAGCCATGGCACCCGCTTCTATCCGCGCTACTGCACAAATCATTTCCCTCCCCACCGCCGCTGCCGCGCCGGTTCGACAAACCCGATTGCCTGGCCGCTGGCCTGCCTGTGTGATCCCGGCGAATCAGCTGGCGCGCAAGCGTGTTGCGCGCTACAACTCTGAGCGCCAAGCCCAGAATGAAGCCATGCTTGGCCGCTTGGTACAGATGGCTGCGACCACCACGCTGCCAAAGCCCGCAAGCAATTGGCCATTCAGTGCATTGAGCATGGCCGATTACGCACTACTCAATGACACCGACCGCAAGCGCGCTGAGACCTACATTGCCGGGATCGTCTCAGTGCGTCGCCAAGATGCGAAGAAGGATTGAATGATGGAGCACCCTACAAACCTACCAACTGCACAAGAGGTTTCCATGCCTGACCAATTTGCACCAAGCCCCGCCCCGTGCGTTATCGGCTATCTGGCAGAAAACTGGACGGCATACAACCAGGAAAATCCGGCCGTGATCGTGAACCCCAAGGCTTCGCCCATGGATCAACTGGCATGGTGCTGGAGCGAAGCCAGAAGCCTATCGGCTGCATCGTCTGCCCTGGTGGCCGGGGGCGAGTGCATAGAGGCTGAGGAATTTGCTGCCATGTTCTACATGCGCTTGCCCGCGCTGACTGCAATGCTGGCGCATGCAATCAACGGCCTGCACAGCCCGCACCGGGGGTAAGCCATGGCAGAGCCCAACACACCCAACGAATCAGCATTTGGCGTGCTGCGTATCAAGGCTGGGCCGGATGGCGGCGCGGTGCGCTTGGGGGTGCTGGTGCGCGACCTGATGAAGCGGCACGACATGGCCCGCGCTGAGGCTGTGACGGATTTGCTTTTGCCTCGACTGCAGAGTGAGAAACCACCCGCCTTGTACCTGCTGCAGCCGGGCGGGAATGCGCTAGCGCTGGGGGATCGGGAGTGGTTCAAAACGGGGTCAGGTGACGCGGCTTGGTCGATTGGTGCCGGGTCAACTATTTGGAATGTGAAGCGCGAACCTGCTGACAGCTTGGGGCATGGCACTGCTGGGGCTGTGGCGTGGCTGCGCTTGGTTTGGGCTAGGGCCTGTTAACACATTCTCAGTCCATCAGCGACGAGCACGAAGCTGATGAAGCCCAGGAACATGAGGTCGAGTTTCTCGAACCGCGTGAAGATACGGCGATAGCCTTTGAGTCGACGGAACAACCGCTCCACCTCATTGCGGCGCTTGTACATCTCGCGGTCGTAGTCCCACGGTTCGATCCGCGTCTTCATTGGTGGCACCACCGGAATGAAACCCAGATCCAGTGCCAGCTGCCGTGTCTCGTTGCCTTCGTAGGCGCGGTCCATCAACAAATGCACCGGCCTGCTGGCGGGCCCAAGACTGCTGAGCAGGCGCCGGCCTTCGGGTGCGTCGTGTGCCTGCCCGGGCGAGAGGCAAAACGTCACGGCCGTTCGAGCATCCGCGGCAACCATATGAATCTTGGTGTTCCATCCACCTCGGGACTTTCCGATGGACTGCGGACCGTTTTTTTTAGTGCCCCTGTGCCGTCGGGATGGACCTTGATGCTTGTGGAGTCCAGCGAGACGGCTTCGATCCTGATACGCACGACTTGCGCACGCTGCAACTCCTCGAACATGCGATCCAGGACGCCAGCTTTGGTCCAGCGATTCATGCGCGTGTAAATCGTGTGCCAGTTGCCGAAGCGTTTGGGCAGTCCGCGCCACTTGCAACCATGTTCGGCCACATAAAGGATCGCATTGACCACCTGCAGATTGCTCAGGCTGACGTTGCCACGCTGCCTGGGCAGGCAGTGTTCAATGGTAGCGAATTGTTCGGGCGTGATCTCCATGTCGGAGATTTTCTGGCGCAATCGTCGCCGTCGCCATTAGTGTTAACACGCCCTAGTCCGAAATACGCGGATGCGGGCATGGATGTACGCGAGGCGCTGGGCTCTTTCCTTGCCGTGAGTGAAGCGGACGCCGCCGCCGTGTGGGGCTGGGGCGCGGCGCGGGTGGTGGCGTTGTCGATGGTGTCTGTTCCTGAGGTCGTGGGCACCTTCCCGCTGGCTGACCTTCCCGCTTTGGCGGCATACCGCACAGCGAACAAGGGTGCATCGTGGGCAGACGGCAATCAGCGCGAGCTGGTGACGGCAGCCGTTCAGGCCCGGGGTGGAGACACTGCCGCCTGGGCTTCCGTTGCGGCGGAGATTGGTGTGAAGCGGCAGACCCTGCAAGCCGCCGTGAAGCGTGAGCGCAAGCGCCAAACACCCAAGGTGGCAACGTCCTTTCCAGCGCTCAACCAACTCACTGCCAGCGACGGCAAGTAACCCACTGCTGCAGCGATGGCGAATGGGCTGCAAAGAGCTGCAGGCCTGGCGAGTTGTACGGGTGCGCCGCACTCTGTACGCACGCCGCTGGAGGCTTGCAGCCCATTTGCAGAGCGACAAATTACGGCTGCACGGCTGAAAGTCTCGCCATCCCTTGCATGCACCACGTCGGATGCACAAGCGGCTATCAAAGGACTTTCACCCATGCAACCCCATGCCACCCCCCAAGGCGTGCCCGGCCTTCACCTGGCACACACCACCAAACCCGTTATTCCCCGTGATCGCCTGCTGCGCCTGCCCGATGTGGAGGCCGCAACCGGTTGCAAAAAAAGCACCATTTACAAGCTGATGAAAGAAGGCAAATTCCCGTCCTGCGTCCGCATAACTGCCCGCATGGCAGCATGGCCAGAATCCGCCGTGCTGCAGTGGGTGCAAGCCCGCATTGCTGGCGAGGTGCAAGCATGAACGCCGCTACTGCCACGCCTGCGGGCGCACATAACGATATGGGGCTGCGCATTGCTGCGCTGGTGAACAAAGTGGAGGCGGCGCGCCGTCGTGCGTGCGATTTGTCAAACCCCGCTGAAAACGCCCTTGATGAAGTTATGGCCCCCTTCGAGCTGGCCGCACTGGAGGGCCGTGGCATTGATGCCAGCGAGCTGAAAACAATGTGGGCGGGCTGGCAGGCCGGTGCACCAGCCCGTGCGCTTGCGTTGGCGGCAGATGGTGAGGTGACCCACGCTGTGGCAGTGCTGCTGCACGCCCTGCAGGCATTGCATGCCGGGTGGGCGAATGGCTGATGTGTCTTACCGCTTCATCCGTGCGGGTGCGTGCAAAGCCCCCAGCAGCACCAGCACAGGCCAGCCGACCACCACAGCAGCCACAGCCCCGGCCCCCAGCGCCATCAAGCGCTGGGAGTCCACCAGCAGCCCCAGCAGGGCAAGCGGAATTCCAGCGCCCACCAGGGCAAAGCACCAAACGAATCCACGCATACAGCGCCCTTTCCATGCCACGACTGACCCACAAGCCCCGCACGCATGCGCTGCGGGCGCGTGGCAGCGCTGGCAATAGTACCCCGACCCGACGGCAGCATGACCACCACCATCACCCCCGACCTGATCCGCGCCGCCCTGGCACACATCCCGGCAAGTCTGCAGCGTGACGACTGGGCCCGCGTGGGCATGGCCATCCAGTCCGAGTTTCCCGACGATACAGGGCTGGGGCTGTTCACCGACTGGAGCGCTACGGCCGAAGGCTTCAACGTGGGCGACGTGCGCAGCACCTGGCGCAGCTTCAAGGCCGGGGCGGTGAAGATTGGCACCCTGCTGCGCCTGGCCAAAGAACACGGCTTTACCCTGCCCAAGCCAGACCAAGCCCCCACACCACCCAGCCCCGAAGCGCTGGCACAGCGTGCCCGTGAACAGGCAGAGCGCCTGCAGGCAGAGCAAACCCAGCAGCAGGCCAAACACGCCCATGCCGCCGCTGAATCCGCCGCGCTGTGGGATGCAGCCAGCGACACGGGCAGCAACGGCACCAGCCCCTACCTGACCCGCAAGGGGGTGCAGCCCTACGGCGTGCGCTTTGCCTCGAATGGCGGGCTGCTGGTGCCCCTGCGTGACGGCACGGGCACGCTGTGGAACGTGCAGCGCATAGCCCCAGAGCGGGCGCAGTACGGCACTGACAAGCTGTTTACCAAGGGCGGGCGCAAGTCGGGGCTGTGGCACCTGGTGGGCGGTGTTGACGGTGTGCTGAGTGAAGCCCCCACCGTGCTGCTACAGGCAGAGGGCTACGCCACCGCTGCCAGCCTGCACCAGGCCACGGGCTACCCCGTGGCTGTGGCCTTTGATGCGGGCAACATGCCCAACGTGGCAAAGGCACTGCGGGCCCTTTACCCGGCTGCGCTGCTGGTGCTGTGTGGCGATGACGATGTGCACACCCATGCCACCAAGGGGCACAACCCCGGGCGCGACAAAGCCACGGCAGCAGCGCAGGCAGTGCAGGGGCTGGCAGTGTTCCCGCAGGGCGTGCCCGATGGCGGCAGCGACTTTAACGACATGCACCAGGCGCTGGGGCTGGAGGCCGTGGGGCAGTGCATCGCTGCTGCGATAGATGCCCACCAGGCCACGCCAGCGCCCGTGCATACCACTCCACCAGCTCCGGCAGCCAAGGGCCGCAGCCGTGCCCCGCGCAGCCCCAGCAGCGCACCAAGCGGGGCCGCTGGCATGGATGGCGGCATGGGCGGTGGTGGCAGTGACGATGACGCCCGCGCCTTCGACCCCTTCACCGTGAACGATGCCGGTGTGTGGCATGAAGGTATCGACCAGGACGGCAAGCGCAAAGCCCCCGAATGGGTGTGTAGCCGCCTCGACGTGGAGGCCCGCACACGCGACCAAGACAACGCAGGCTGGGGCTACCTGCTGAACTTTGCCGACCCGCTGGGTGGTGCCAAACAATGGGCCATGCCCGCCCGCATGTTGTCGGGGGATGGTGGCGAATACCGCGCTACCTTGCTGAACATGGGGCTTCGCATTGCCCCTGCAGCCCGTGCCCGTAACCTGCTAACCACCTACATCCAAACCCGTGCGCCTGACGCCTATGCAAGCTGCACCAGCCGCATTGGCTGGCACGGCAAGGCGGGTGGTGGCATGGCCTTTGTGCTGCCCCATGAAACCATTGGCGACGATGTGGAACCCATCGTGTTCCAGTCTGATCGCCAGATGCCCAACACCTTCCGGGTGAAGGGCAGCGCTGATGCCTGGCGTGATCGTGTGGGGGCTCTGTGTGCGGGTAACTCGCGCCTTGTGTTTGCGGTGGCCAGCGCCTTTGCCGGGCCGCTGCTGCGCATGTCGGGCATGGAGAGCGGGGGCTTTCACTTCCGGGGTGACAGCTCCAGCGGCAAGACTACGGCGCTGCGCCTGGCTGCCAGCGTGTACGGTGGCCCCAGCTACATGCAGCGCTGGCGCACCACCGATAACGCACTGGAGGCCACAGCAGCGCAGCACAGCGATAGCCTGCTGATCCTGGATGAGCTGGCGCAGGTAGATGGCAAGGTAGCTGGTGAATGCGCCTACATGCTGGCCAATGAACAAAGCAAGGGCCGGGCAAACAGCAACATTGGGTCAAGGCCCATCCTGACATGGCGTTTGCTGTTCCTGAGCGCTGGAGAGTTGGGGCTTGCCGACCACATGGCCGAAGGCATGAAACGTGTGCGCACCGGGCAAGAGGTACGCATGGCTGACATACCCGCCGACGCGGGCGCGGGGCTGGGGGCTTTCGAGAACCTGCACGACTTTGCAGGCGGTGCCGCCTTTGCCAGTCACCTGACACGCGAGGCGCAGGCCTGCTATGGTGCGCCGGGCCGTGCGTTCATCGAGTGGGCATGTGACCATGCCGACACCTTGCCCAAGCGTGTGCGCACCGACGTGGCCACGCTGGTGCGGCAGTGGCTACCGCAAGGCGCATCGGGACAGGCTGAGCGCGTGGGCGCACGGTTCGCCCTGGTGGGTGTGGCTGGTGAGCTGGCCACCGTTGCAGGCCTGACGGGCTGGGCACCTGGTGAGAGTGAGCGGGCAGCACGTGCGTGCTTTGATGCCTGGATGGCCGCACGTGGTGGGGCTGGCAATGGCGAGGTGACGGCCATGCTGCGACGGGTACGCCAGTTCCTGGAAACACACGGGGATGGCCGCTTCGCCATGTGGCACCGGGCAGCGGATGACCATGCAGCCAAGACGCTGCACCGGGCCGGGGTGCGGCGCATGCTGAATGCAGACGGTGAGCCCATCAAGACCAATAGCCAGCACGGCACAGATTACGGCGACCGCATGCCCGCCGTGATGGGTGAGGGCGTCAGCTTTGAATACTTTGTGCTGGCTGAAACCTTCAAGGCCGAAGTGTGCCAAGGCTTTGACTACCAGGCCGTATGCCGTGTACTGCTGGAGCATGGCTGCCTTGTGCCCGACAAGGGCCGCACCTTCGATGCAAAGCCCCGCCTGCCGGGCATGGGGAACACACGGTGCTACCGCATCCCCGCTGCGATCTTTGCCCTTGACCTGTGAGCCTGGGGCTGTGGTGTGTGTGCCATAGCCCCAAGTCGATAAACAGGCGTGCAGCCTGGGCAAGCCGGGCCGCCCGTGGGGGCGGGGGCAAGAGTTCCCTTCGCGCTGCAAAACGCTTCAATGCATCCATGGCACCAGGTCAATAACTCCCTCTGTCAGTTAACAATTGAGCACTTGGCAGCGCAACGCAGAAACCAAAACATGAGAGGGTAAACCCTTGGTTTGTGCGACGTGATGCACATTTACGGGCGTTTTTGCCCGATTTGCCCCCACTGCCCCCACTGAAAACGAATCTGCCCCCACACCCAGTGGGGGCAGATTTCTTCAATGGTGGCAAGGGTTTACGTCATTATTTCGATTTGCCCCCACTGCCCCCACGGAAAAATGTCAGCAGCCGAGAGGCAGACATGCGCAAAAGTGCCTGATTGTTAACTGGCTGGGGCTGTGACACCCCCCGGTCTAGGTTCTCCCTAGCTACACCTGGCACGGGTAATTCGCGCCCCAGTTTTTTTCTAGCTCTGTTGTTTCACTCGGGGTAAGTAAGCAATGAGAGTCAAGGGACAGGCTCGACCGATGGACGGCCCCCCCCTTGTAGGTTCTCCCCCGGGGTGTCGGGCACGGGTAATTCGCACCGCGGTGCCAGACTGTTTTACGGGTGTCCCTAAGGGGGTTGTGTTGTGTGAGGGATGGGGTGTGTGCCCCGGGCGGGGGCGGGTCAAAAGTCACCAGCACCCCCCACCGGAAACCGCACGTTAGCTAGCAATTCATGGAGGGTGAAAACTACCCCCGGGGGGTTTGGTCTGGCTGCACCAAGGCAGTGCAAAACCCCCTAGCAAAACGAAACCGGGGAACAAACCGGGGAACGAAACGGATTTTGAAAATCAGAAACCTAGCATCCATGCGGGCTGCAGCCCGTTATTTGGCTCCGACAATCACATTGGCTGTTATCTCTTCACGGGATCACAGCTTCAAAAAAGCCCGCAGTACTTAGGTGCTGCGGGCTTTTTTATGTTCTCAGCTTCTCGCCCTGATCATGCGATATCCAGCTTCAGGTTCTGCTGGGCCACCACACGTTGCCAGCCCCGGTAGTCCTGTGCAATGAATTGGGCAAGTTGGGCTGCAGAGCCCGCGACTGGTTCAATCGCATCGTTGGCAAACCGGGCGCGCACTTCGGGCAGTGTGACTGCGCGTGCCACGGCTGCATTGAGCTTTTCCAGCACGGGGGCGGGTGTGCCGCGTGGCGCAACGAGTCCAAAATAGTTGAGTACATCGAAATTGGCAAAACCAGATTCGGCCATGCTGGGTACATCGGGCAGAGCGCTGGAGCGGCGTTCACTGGTCACCGCCAGGGCCTTGATGCGGCCGTCCTTGATGAAGGGTGCCAAGGCCGGCACAGTGCCAGTCACGGCATGGATCTGGCCACCAACCATGTCCATGGTGGCTGGGGCAATACCGCGGTAAGGGATATGGGTGATGTAGCTCTGCGTGCGGGCTTTGAGCATTTCAAGCACCAGGTGGTTGATGCCTCCCGCGCCTGCCGATCCGTAATTAAGGTAGCCCGGCTTGGCGCGGGCCAGCGCCACCAGCTCTTGCATGGTGTTGACGGGCAAATCCTTGTTCACTGCCCAAACCAGGGGGCCGCTGGCAATCATGCTGATGGGTGCAAAGTGGCCCACCGGGTCGTATCCGGCCGCAGGCAGTGCGGCTGGCACGGTGGTGAAGGGGGCCGCAATCAGCAGCAGTGTGTAGCCATCGGCAGCACTTTGGGCCACATGCTGTGAGCCGATGGCACCGGACGCTCCGGCACGGTTCTCCACCACCACCGACTGGCCCAGGATGTCGCCCAGTTTCTGGGCCATCAGGCGGCCCACGGCGTCGGTACCCGCGCCCGCTGCAAATGGCACCACGATACGGATGGGACGGTCCGGCCAGCCCTGTGCATGTGTGCTGAAGGGCAGGCTGCCCGCAGCGAGGCTGGCAGATGCGTAAACAAAGGCCTTGCGGCGGTTGATGGGGAGGCTCATATCAGCATTCCATTGCGTGCAAATGGGGTGTTATGCCAGGGGAAGATTGCAGGATTGTGTCAGGCCCTGCGCGCGACCAACACCTTCAATCGGATGGTGGCGACATCCCAGCCCTTGCTGCGCAGGTGCGCCTGCAAGGCGGGTAACAGTTGGCGTACCTTGGCCGCTGCAGCATTGCCCTCCACCAGAAGGCACCAGGATGAGCCTTCAATCGGGCCCGCCTGTAATGCCGGACGCAATGCAGGTGGGATCAGGGGTTCAAGTGCCTTGAGCCGGTCACGGGAGTCCCCCGTCAGCTCCGACAACCTTGCCAGTGTGGGGGATTCCTGTGTGGCCTGCATCAGGGTCACGGACTGGTGGCGGCGCAGCATGGGGTGTTTGTGGTGTGTGTGAAGGGGCCGGTGCCCCGGATTATCGAGGAAGTGGCGGTATGAGGGCACGGGCTGCATGGTCTCTGCCGCAGATACATCCATGCACATGGGTAAAATGCCCGGTCTGGTTGGCGCGGAAGCCGTTTGCAGCACTTGCAACACGACGCGTTGGCCCCATTTGCGTATCTACCTTACCTGAAGGGTTTCGGCTGCCTCCTGATTGCCATTCGTGCGAATGGCGGGGTGGCCTTGTATCCATGGCGACCAATATCCTCACCAAAATTTTCGGCAGCCGCAATGACCGGCTCATCAAGCAATTCCGCAAAACCGTTGAACGTATCAATGCGTTGGAGCCAGCCTTTGAAAAGTTGGACGATGCGGCGTTGAAGGCCAAGACGCAGGAGTTCAAGGACCGTATTGCGGGCGGGGAGTCGCTGGATGCGTTGCTGCCCGAGGCGTTTGCCGTGGTGCGCGAAGGCTCCAAGCGTGTCATGAAGATGCGCCATTTCGATGTGCAGTTGTTGGGCGGCATGTCGCTGCACAACGGCAAGATTTCTGAAATGCGCACGGGTGAAGGCAAGACGCTGACCGCAACCTTGCCTGTGTACCTCAACGCTTTGACGGGCAAGGGTGTTCACGTTGTGACCGTGAACGACTACCTGGCCAACCGTGACGCGCAGTGGATGGGCCGTCTGTACAACTTCCTGGGGCTGACGGTGGGTATCAACCTGCCCAACATGTCGCGCGAAGAAAAGCAGGCCGCGTACCGCTCGGACATCACCTACGGTACCAACAACGAATACGGCTTCGATTACCTGCGTGACAACATGGTGTACGAGGTGCAGGACCGTGTGCAGAACGGCCTGAACTACGCCATCGTGGACGAGGTGGACTCGATCCTGATCGACGAGGCCCGCACGCCGCTGATCATCAGTGGCCAGGCTGAAGACCATACGGCAACCTACATCGCCATGAACAAGGTGGTGCCCCTGATGACGCGCCAGGAAGGTGAAGCCGACACCCGCACGGGTGAGGGTGTGACCAAGCCCGGCGACTTCACGGTGGACGAAAAAACCCACCAGGTGTTCCTGACCGAACAAGGGCATGAAAGCGCAGAGCGCATCCTCTCGGCACACGGTTTGCTGGCCGAGGGCGCATCGTTGTATGACCCATCGAACATCTCGCTGATGCACCATCTGTATGCAGCGCTGCGGGCCAATAACCTGTACCACCGCGACCAGCACTACGTGGTGCAGGACGGCGAAATTGTCATCGTGGACGAATTCACCGGCCGCCTGATGTCGGGCCGCCGCTGGAGTGAAGGTTTGCACCAGGCCGTTGAAGCCAAGGAAGGTGTGCAGATCCAGGCTGAGAACCAGACCCTGGCATCTATCACGTTCCAGAACTACTTCCGGCTGTACAACAAGCTGTGCGGTATGACCGGAACAGCCGACACCGAAGCCTACGAATTCCAGGAAATCTACGGCCTTGAAACCGTTGTGATCCCGCCGAACCGTCCCAGCAAACGCGAAGACCAACTTGACCGTGTATATAAGACAACGCGTGAAAAGTACGAGGCCGCGATCAAGGACATCCGTGAATGTTACGAGCGGGGCCAGCCGGTGCTGGTGGGTACATCGTCCATTGAAAACTCTGAAATCATCGATGAGTTGCTGACCCGCGAAAACCTGCCTCACCAGGTGCTGAACGCGAAACAGCACGCCCGTGAAGCGGACATCATTGCCCAGGCCGGCCGGCCCAAGATGATCACCATTGCCACCAACATGGCTGGCCGGGGAACCGACATTGTGCTGGGGGGCAACATTGAGAAATCGATCGAGGCCGTACACAACAATCCAGCACTCGACGCCGCAGCCCAGGACGCTGAAATCGCGCGCCTGCGCGCCGAATGGAAGGTGGAGCACGACCTCGTCGCCTCGCTGGGTGGCCTGCGCATCATCGCCACGGAGCGCCACGAATCGCGCCGTATCGACAACCAGCTGCGTGGCCGTTCGGGTCGCCAGGGTGACCCCGGCTCGTCGCGTTTCTACCTGGGTCTGGACGACTCGCTGATGCGCATTTTTGCGGGTGACCGCGTCAAGTCCATCATGGACCGCCTCAAGATGCCCGACGGCGAAGCCATTGAGGCGGGCATCGTCACACGCAGCATTGAGTCTGCCCAGCGCAAGGTCGAAGCGCGTAACTTTGACGTGCGCAAGCAACTGCTGGAATACGACGACGTGTCCAACGACCAGCGCAAGGTAATCTACCAGCAGCGCAACGACATTCTGGATGCGGCGGATTTGTCTGCCCAGATCACCAGCCTGCGCGAAGGCTGCTTCAATGACTTGGCGCGCCGTTATGTGCCAGTGGAGACGGTGGAAGAGCAGTGGGAAATTGCAGCCCTGGAAAAAGTGCTGGCAGACGAATGGCATGTGGAACTGCCCTTGGCCAAAACCATTGAGGCTTCGGACGCCATCACCGACGAAGAAATCGCCGAAAAAGTCGTGCATGCGGCCAACGAGGCCTATGCCGAAAAGGTACGCCTGGTGGGTGGCGAAAACTTCACCCAGTTCGAACGTATGGTATTGCTGCAGAGCATCGACTCCCATTGGCGTGAACACCTGAGTGCGCTGGACTACCTGCGCCAAGGCATTCACCTGCGGGGTTATGCGCAGAAGCAACCCAAGCAGGAATACAAGCGTGAAGCGTTTGAGCTGTTTGGCCAGCTGCTGGACCAGGTCAAGGACGAGGTGACCCGTTCGCTGATGACGGTGCGTGTGCAGTCTGCCGACCAGGCCGGCGAAGCAGCCCAGGCAATGGAGCAACGCGCCGAAAGTATTGCCAACGTCACCTACACCGCCCCTACCGAAACGGGTGAAGCCGAAACCCGGCCAGGCCAGATCGGTGCGGTGGCAGGTGCCGCCGCCACTGCCGCAGGTGCCAATGCGTTTGCAGGCATGCGTATTGGCCGCAACGACCCCTGCCCATGCGGCAGTGGCAAGAAGTTCAAGAGTTGCCACGGAAGCCTGGCCTGACCATGCCATTCGGCGGATCGAAATGAAGAAACGGGCTGCGGCCCGTTTCTGCTTTTCTGCCATTTGTTTTCTGGATAATTGCCCGATATTTTTGAAAGCTGCCCATGCCTGTTCATCTCTCTCCCCCGCAAGCTGCTGACATCCATGCTGTACCTGGTGTGCGTATTGGTGTGGCCGAGGCGGGCATCCGCAAGGTCGGTCGCAAGGACCTGACCGTGTTTCTGCTGGACGAAGGCACCGCGGTGGCCGGGGTGTTCACGCAGAACCGTTTTTGCGCTGCTCCGGTGCAAGTCAGTCGTGAACATTTGGCCAGTGGCCAAGACGTGCGTGCCATTGTGGTCAACACCGGTAACGCGAATGCGGGCACGGGGCACGATGGCCTGGTGCGCGCCCGCACCACCTGTGTGGCCGCGGCACGTTTGCTGGACCTGGCACCGGAGCAGGTGCTGCCGTTTTCCACCGGTGTGATCATGGAGCCGCTGCCGGTCGAGCGCATCGAAGCGGGCCTGCCGGCAGCCATCGAGGATGCGTCCGAGGGCCACTGGATCCGTGCCGCCGAAGGCATCATGACCACCGACACCATTGCCAAAGCCTTCAGTGCCCAGGTGATGATTGGTGGTGCGTTGGTCACCATCACCGGCATCAGCAAGGGCGCGGGCATGATCCGTCCGAACATGGCAACCATGCTCGGTTTTTTGGCGACGGACGCGAAGATCGCACCGGGCTTGCTGCCACAACTGGTGCGTGAATTGGCCGATGCGTCTTTTAACCGCGTGACCATTGACGGCGACACCTCGACCAACGACTCCTTCCTGCTCATGGCCACCCAGAAAGCCGGGCATGACACCATCACGGCGCTGGACAGCGCGGATGGTGTGGCGCTCAAAGCGGCGTTGCTGGGTGTGGCACAAAAACTGGCCCAGGCCATCGTCCGTGATGGCGAAGGTGCTACTAAATTCATAGCTATTCGCGTCGAAGGTGGCAAAACCTCCGCAGAGTGCCGCCAGGTCGCTTACGCCATCGCCCATTCACCTCTGGTCAAAACCGCCTTTTTCGCCAGCGACCCGAACCTGGGCCGCATCCTGGCCGCGGTGGGTTACGCCGGTATTGACGACCTGGACCAGACTGGTATCGACCTGTACCTCGACGACGTCCATGTGGCCGTGCAGGGCGGGCGCAACCCTGCCTACCGCGAAGAAGACGGCCAGCGTGTGATGAAACAAAGCGAAATCAACGTGCGTGTGGTGCTGGGCCGGGGTGCGGCGGTGGACACGGTCTGGACCTGTGACTTCAGCCACGAGTACGTCACCATCAACGCTGATTACAGGTCTTGATCCGGCATGAATGAAAAATTTGAACACCTGATGGTGCGTGCCGAGCAGCTCATCACACGCATCGAATCCATCCTGCCGCAGCCGATGGCGGCTCCTGACTGGAGTGTGGCGGTGGCCTGGCGTTATCGCAAACGCAGCTCCGGGCATGGCGCACTGGAGCCGGTGCGCCACATTGGCGTGATGCAGCTGGAGAGCCTGAAGGAGATTGACCTGCAGAAGGAAAAGATCCGGCGCAACACGCTGCAGTTTGTTGAGGGCAAACCGGCCAACAATGTGCTGCTGACCGGTGCGCGTGGCACCGGAAAATCGTCGCTCATCAAGGCCTGTTTGAACGAATTTTCAGGCCAAGGCCTGCGCCTGATCGAGGTGGACAAAGCCGATCTGACCGACTTGCCCGACATCGTGGACACGGTGGCCGAGCGGCCCGAAAAGTTCATCGTGTTCTGTGATGACCTGAGTTTTGAAGACGGTGAGCCCGGCTACAAAGCGCTCAAATCCATTCTGGACGGCTCGGTGTCCGCAGCGTCGCCCAATGTGCTGATCTATGCCACCAGCAACCGCCGCCATCTGCTGCCCGAGCACATGAAGGACAACCTCACCTACACCCACACCGACGATGGTGAGGTGCATCCGGGTGAGGTCATCGAGGAGAAGATTTCACTGTCGGAGCGGTTTGGCCTGTGGGTCAGCTTCTACCCGTTCACCCAGGACGAATACCTGACCATCGTGGCCCAGTGGCTGGACTCGTTTGGCGTGGATGCTGCAGCCATCGCTGCGGCACGCGGCGAGGCCTTGGTGTGGGCGCTGGAACGCGGCTCCCGCAGCGGGCGTGTGGCGTACCAGTTCGCACGCGATTACGCGGGGCGCACACATGGCTGAGAACACGGTGACAGAAGGACAACGCACGCACACCGAGGTGGCCGTGGGCATTCTGTTCCGCGAGGATGGCGCGATGCTGCTCAGCACACGCCCGCCCGGCAAGCCGTACGCTGGGTACTGGGAGTTTCCCGGCGGCAAGTTGGAGCAGGGTGAAACGGTGGTGCAGGCCCTGCGCCGTGAGTTGGTGGAAGAGTTGGGCGTCACCATTGGGGACGCCACGGTCTGGAAGGTTACCGAGCACGACTACCCCCACGCCTTGGTGCGCCTGCACTGGTGCAAGGTCTTTGTGTGGTCGGGTGACTTCGAGATGCGTGAAGGCCAGACCATGGCCTGGCAGCAGCTCCCCCTGGATGTGCAGCCTGTGTTGCCCGGAGCGTACCCCGTGCTGCAGTGGATTGCCGAAGAGCGAGGATTTGAGGGCGCTACATATTTAGTAGCTTGAGGCGCTCTATGGGCGTGCGCTAGAGGCACTTTTTATCAGTAATTTTGGCTGCAGGCAGCGCTGAGGGTACCTGGCTCAGTGCTGAAACCTGGGGTCACCGAATGTTTCATCTTCAGGAGGTGCCTCGGTCGGCATACGGAAGTCTTCGTTGGCCCATGCGCCCAGGTCAATGTTCTTGCAACGCTCGCTGCAAAAAGGCCTGAACGTGTTGGTGGGGGCGTACACGCTGTCTCCGCCGCAGGTGGGGCAGGCCACGATTTTGAGGGGTTGCGAAGCACTCACGGCCATATCCGTTTCACGGTATCCATACCGGTGTTGTCGATGTTGCGGCACAAGCTGCCAGGGGCGTGTGCCATCAGCTGCACAAAGTCAGCTCGAAGGCCGCTGCATCTTTGCTGGCATGCAGGCGGCCGTCGGCTTCGTGGCGCATCAGGCGCACCGACACCATCAGGCGGTTGCCGCTGATCTCGGGGATCAATCCCAGCGCAGGGTCGATGCGCAGGCGCAGCAGTTGGTAGGTGCGCCCTTGTGGCAGGGTTTGCTGGAACTGCCCGTTGTCCGTCATCACCTTTTGTGGGGTGCCGGAATCGCGCTGCATTTTCAGCAGCAGGTTGATGGATTCGGCCAAGGGGCCAAAGCTGGACGCCCACTGCGCCACTTCCTGCTGGCGCGTATGGCCGTCCTTGTGCTGCCAGGCGTAGTAGGCGGGCAGGTCAAAACCGCAGGTGCCGCCCGGAATACCCGCACGGCTGCGGATGCTCATGAGCCATTCGTTTTCGGTCAGAGCCTGGCCTGCTTTGCCGGGCAGGCTGACCAGGCTGGTGATGCAGTGGTCCATCTGCGCGATGATTTCATCCAGCACCGATTCGGCAATCGAGGGGTTGCCGCGGTAACCGTTGAGTACGTGCTTTTGTTTTTCCAGGTCCTTCAGCACATCAGACTTCAGGTCTGCACGCGCACCCACATCCATGATCTCGAAAATGGTGGTGAGAGCGTAGTGGTGCTGCAGTGCCTGCTCGCCGGAGAGCAGGTGGCCCAGGCGCTGGAACAGCTGCTCCAGTCGCAGGTAGGTCCGGATGCGTTCGTTAAAGGGGTATTCGTACAAGATCACGCGGCGGGCTTCCTTAGCTGCCGCATCATAGCCCGAAGTGCTGCGCGACTGCAGCCACTTCGCAGCGTAATGTGTCCAGCGGTTTCTGGTCGTTGAAGACCACCAGATCTGCAGCAGCCAAGCGCTGCGTGCGAGAGGCCTGTGACGCCATGATGCGCTCCACGTCGGCACGTGCGAGCCCGTTGCGCGCCATCACACGGTCCCGTTGTGTTTGTTCGCTGCAGTCCACCACCAGCACCTTGTCCAGTTGGGCCGGCCAGCGTTTCGATTCCACCAGCAAAGGAATGTCAAACACCAGGCAATGGTGCCCGGCTTGGTGTGCTGCCACAGCCGCTGCTTCGATGGCCTGGTGCACCAGCGGATGCACGATGGCTTCCAGCCTGTGCCGGGCGGAAGGATTGGCAAACACGAGTGTACGCATGGCGTCACGGTCCATCGCGCCGTCCGGTGTGATGAAGTTATCTCCAAAAGACGCCCGGACAGGGTCGATAGCCGTGCCACCGGGCGCTGTGGTTGCGCGGGACAAGGCATCGGCATCGATGATGGCTGCGCCCAGGTCGGCCAGCATGCGGGCAACGGTTGACTTGCCCGCACCAATGCCGCCTGTGAGTCCGAGTCGGAAAGATCGTCGCATGGTGCCAGTGTACGGAGCCGTCCTTACAGTCCCGTCACACGCAGGATGGTGTCAGCCCCAAACAGCATGGCCGTGAGGCCTGCACCTGCCAGAAACGGGCCAAAGGGGATGTAGCCACCTTCCCGCAGTCCATTGCTGAATTTCATGGTGATACCCACCAGTGCACCAATCACCGACGCCATCAGGATGATCGGAATGAGTGCCTGCCAGCCAAACCACGCGCCCAGGGCTGCGAAGAGCTTGAAGTCGCCGTAACCCATACCTTCCTTGCCAGTGACCAGTTTGAAAATCCAGTACACGGACCACAGCGACAAATAACCTGCCACAGCCCCCCAGAGTGCGCTGTTCAAAGGCACGGACGTCCACTGCAGTGCTGCTGCGATCAGCCCCGCCCACAGCAGCGGTAGTGTGATGTCGTCGGGCAGCAGGGTGGTATCCCAGTCAATCAGCGCGAGTGTCAGCAACGCGGCTGAAAAGCCACTCCAGGCCAGACCCGTGGGGGTTATACCCCAGCGCCAGATACACACAAAAAACAGGACACCAGTGGCCAGCTCGACCAGCGGGTAACGCAGGCTGATAGGGGTGCTACACGATGAACATTTGCCGCGCAGGAACAGGTAGCTGGCAATCGGAATGTTTTCGAACCAGTGGATCTGGTGTTTGCACTGCTGGCAGTGGGAACGCGGCGTGTTCAGGTTGA
Source organism: Comamonadaceae bacterium AAW (assembly GCA_026314275.1). Taxonomy (GTDB): domain Bacteria; phylum Pseudomonadota; class Gammaproteobacteria; order Burkholderiales; family Burkholderiaceae_C; genus JAGOEY01. The sequence continues at coordinate 649,036 of CP111109.1, read as the reverse complement.
ACGGGGGGGTACCTGCTGGCTCTGCGCCGTTCAACTGCGCACATTCAGCCGCCCACTGGCGCTCCATCATCTTGGGAAGCCGGTAAACCACCACATTAAGAAAGCTGCCAAGCAGCAAACCCAACATGCCGCCCAAGGCAGCATCAAACCACTGCAAACCCAGCATCAGACGACTTGGCCCAGCTTGAAAATCGGGAGGTACATGGACACCACGATACCCCCAATCAGTGTGCCCAGAAACACAATGATGATGGGCTCGAGAAGGCTGGACAGGCCGGCCACCATTTCGTCCACTTCGGATTCATAGAAGTCGGCGGCTTTGCCCAGCATGTGGTCAATGGAGCCGGATTCTTCACCGATCGAACACATCTGCAGCACCATGGAGGGGAACACGTTGGCGTTGCTCATGGCCGCTGTCAGGCTGGTGCCGGTAGACACTTCCTGCTGTATCTTGTCGGTTGCCATGGCGTAGACGGAATTGCCGGACGCGCCTCCCACCGAGTCAAGTGCTTCCACCAGCGGCACACCCGCGGCAAACATGGTGGACAGCGTACGGGTCCAGCGGGCAATACATGATTTTTCGATCAGGCTACCAAAGATGGGGACTCTCAGCATCAATCGGTCCATGAACATCTGCATCTTCTCGCTGCGCCGCCAGGCCTGCATGAAGAAAAATCCGCCCAGGCCGAGACCGCCAAATATCAACCACCAGTATTTGACAAAAAACTCACTGATGGCCATCACAAAAAGGGTGGGGGCCGGCAGATCGGCACCAAATGAGCTGAATACCTCCTTGAATGCCGGAATCACGAAGATCATGATCACAGCCACCACCACAAAAGCCACGATAACCACAGACGCCGGGTACATCAGCGCTGACTTGATTTTGGATTTGATGGCCTCTGTTTTTTCCATGTAGGTGGCCAGCCGGTCCAGCAAGGCCTCCAGGATACCGGCGGCTTCACCTGCCTCCACCAGGTTGCAGTACAGGCTGTCGAAGTACATCGGGTACTTGCGGAAAGCACTGCTCAGCGAGGTGCCGGTTTCCACATCGGTACGCACGTCGTTGAGCAGTTTGGTCACGCTGGCGTTGGTATTGCCTCGGCCCACAATGTCAAAGGCCTGCAGCAAGGGCACACCGGCCTTCATCATGGTGGCCAACTGTCGGGTGAAGATCGCGATGTCTCTGGGCTTGATCCGTTTTCCCGCACGCATGCGCCTCTTCTTGATCTTGGTCGGCAAAACGCCCTGGCGGCGTAATGTGGCCTGCACCTGGTTTTCCCCAGCGGCGCGGATTTCTCCACGCACGGGTTTGCCATGGCGGTCCTTGCCCTCCCACTCAAAAATGAAGTCTTTGATGCCTCTGGATGCTGCTGTCGCCATGGCGGTGTCCCTGGATGTCGTGTAGTGCTATTCGTTGGTCACAGCCAGAATCTCTTCCAGCGAGGTGAGTCCGAGCTTGACTTTGTGCAGCCCAGCTTGCCGCAGCGAACGCACACCTTCTCGGCGGGCTTGTTCGGAGATTTCGAGTTCGGTTCCCTCCGCCAGAATGATGCGCTGGATGTCTTCGGTCACGGGCATCACCTGGTAGATTCCCACCCGGCCTTTGTAGCCGTTGTTGCAGGCAGAACATCCGACCGGGTGATAGGTTTGCCAGCTGCCGTCTATTTCATCTTCTTCAAAGCCCGACTCCAGCAAGGTTTCATGCGGAATATGCGTCGGGGCCTTACACACAGGGCACAACTTGCGTGCCAGGCGCTGTGCGGTGATCAGGATCACGCTGGACGCAATATTGAAGGGCGGGATGCCCATGTTGCGCATCCGTGTCAGGGTGGCCGGTGCGTCGTTGGTATGTAATGTCGAAAGCACCAAGTGACCGGTTTGTGCAGCCTTGATGGAAATGTCCGCCGTTTCAACGTCACGGATTTCGCCCACCATGATGATGTCCGGGTCCTGCCGCAGGAAGGAACGCAGTGCGGTGGCAAAAGTCAGCCCGGCCTTGTCATTAACGTTGACTTGGTTGACGCCGGGCAAGTTGATTTCAGACGGATCTTCTGCCGTGGCAATGTTCACCCCGGGTTTGTTCAGCAGGTTCAGGCAGGTGTACAGGGACACCGTCTTGCCAGAGCCTGTGGGGCCTGTCACCAGAATCATGCCGTAGGGCCGGGCAATAGCGCGCAGCAAACGCTCTTTCTCCACTGCTTCGTAGCCAAGTGCGTCAATCCCCAGTTTTGCGCTGCTCGGATCCAGAATCCGGATCACGATCTTTTCGCCGAACAATGTGGGCAAGGTGCTGACCCGGCAGTCGATGATGCGGTCCTGCGCAATCTTGAGTTTCATCTTGCCGTCTTGCGGCACGCGTTTTTCAGAAATGTCGAGCCGTGAAATGACCTTGATACGTGATGCCAGTTTGTCCTTGATGGCCACTGGCGGCGAGGTGATTTCGCGCAATTCACCGTCTACCCGAAAACGCACCCGGTACGTATGTTCGTAGGGCTCGAAGTGCAAGTCGGATGCACGCATGTTGTAGGCATCCAGCAACATCTTGTGCAAAAACCGGACGACGGGTGCATCGTCTACCTCTGATACCGCCGCTTCAGGCGCATCTTCCTCGTCGATGGTTTCACCAAAGGCGAAATCATCACCCAGGATGTCTTCAAGGGCCCCAGCAGCAGAAGCCGTGTGCGACTCCAGCAATTGGGAAAGTTTGTCGTACTCTGCAATGACCCAGTCCACGCCCATCTGGGTGGAGAACTTGATTTTTTCCGCAGCTTCCTGGTCTGAGGGGTCTGCTGTAGCAACGATCAGGCGGTTGTTGCGCTTGCTCAGTACCACCACGCGATAGGCTTGGCACAGCTTTGTGTCCAGCAAATCCTTGGGCAGGCGCTGCGGGTCAATGGCCTCCAAGTCCAGCAGAGGCGCGGCAAACGCCGACGACATGATGTGTGCCAGGTCGGATGCAGAGACTGAGCCCGAACCCGTCAGCTCCGCAATGAAGTTGGTGCGTTTGGCCAGTGCCTTTTTGTAAATTTCTTCAGCCGGTTTTTGCCCCAGCTTGCCTGCGGAGACCAGCACACGTGCCAACCCGGGCAGGGCAACGGGTGCAGCATGAGGAGGGGCAGTGTCTACAGCGACCATGTACCGAAGTTGTAAGAAGATGAAAAAATGTCATCCTATCATCCCCTATTGATCAAGGGCTGTAAACGGATTTATCCGCCATGCCCTGGCGCGGGAGCGGAGATGACTCGGCGCTGTGTCACATGCACAGATTCCAGGAGCCCTGGTCTGTTCGCTTTTTGGGGCCGTCGCTATGGACGGTGCCCTAAAAACCTGGTCGGGGTGAGAGGATTCGAACCTCCGGTCTCTACGTCCCGAACGTAGCGCTTTACCTGACTAAGCTACACCCCGGTGGTGCTGTTTGGGCGCTGTAGGCTGGCTGGCGTCAGCTGCGTCGGTCCAGCAATTGGGCTGCCAATTGTAGCAATGTAGCTGTGTGGGGCGTGTCCGGAAAACCGTCCAGTGCGGCGATGGCGATACGTGCTTCTGCTGCCGCTGCCTCACGTGTGGCAGTCAGGGCGCCGGTCTCTTTGACGATGGCAATGATGGTGTCCAGCGTGTCTGTCGCTCCCTGCTCAATGGCGGTGCGGATGGTGTCACGCTGTTGCGGTGTGCCGCGCTGCATGGCCACGATGAGTGGCAGCGTGACCTTGCCTTCGCGCAGATCATCGCCGAGGTTTTTCCCCATCTCCAGCGCATTGCCGTCGTAGTCCAGCGCGTCATCGATAACCTGGAATGCTGTGCCCAGTGCGCGGCCATAGCTGGCGCAGGCTTCTTCGGTCGTGGCAGAACTTTTGGCCAGGATGGCACCCAGCCGCGCACTGGCTTCGAAGAGTTTGGCCGTTTTCGAGCGGATCACCCGCACGTAGCCCACTTCGTCCAGCGTGGCGTCATGCATGTTCATCAGTTGCTGGACTTCCCCTTCGGCAATGATGTTGGTGGCGTCCGACAGGATGGCCATGATCCGCATGTCCTGGGCGTCCACCATCATCTGAAAGGCGCGGGAGTACAGAAAATCGCCGACCAACACGCTGGCAGGGTTGCCAAAGGCCTCGTTGGCCGTTGCGCGGCCACGGCGCAGCGTGGACTCGTCCACCACGTCGTCGTGTAACAAGGTTGCGGTGTGGATGAACTCCACTACGGCGGCCAGGTTGAAGCGTTGGTCCCCGGTGTAACCCAGTGCACCACACACCAGCAACAACAAGGCGGGACGCAGGCGCTTCCCGCCCGCGGCGATGATGTAGCGGGAAATGTCTCCCACCAGGGGCACGCCAGAGTCCAGGCGTCGGGCAATAACCTTGTCCACTTCGGCCATGTCATTGGCAATGGTGGCAAGTCCGGCAGAGGAGGTGGGGGAGGATGCAGTCAAGGCGCGGGTGCGGGCAAAGAAAAGTGTGCGAATTATAGGAAGAGACAGCATGCTCTCCGCTGCGATTGGAGCAGTGCTTGGTCAAAAATAGTCTGGGTGCTATAATCGCGGGCTCTGCGGAAATCCGTCCGCAGAACTCAATCTAAAGAGGTTTACATGTACGCGGTCATAAAAACCGGTGGCAAACAGTATCGTGTTGCTGCAGGCGAAAAAATTAAAGTAGAACAGATTGCTGCGGACGTAGGCCAGGAAATCGTGATCACTGATGTTTTGGCAGTCGGCAACGGCTCTGAAATCAAAGTGGGTACGCCCCTGGTGTCCGGCGCAACGGTGACAGTCACAGTGCTGTCCCACGGCAAGCACGACAAAGTGCACATCTTCAAGATGCGCCGTCGTAAGCATTACCAGAAACGTCAAGGCCATCGCCAGCAGTTCACTGAACTGCAAATCGGCGCGATCGCCGGTTAAGGAGCACAGGTCATGGCACAGAAAAAAGGCGGCGGCTCAACGCGAAACGGGCGCGATTCCAAGCCCAAGATGCTCGGTGTGAAGGCTTTCGGCGGTGAACTCATCAGCGCTGGCTCCATCATCGTGCGCCAACGTGGCACCAAGTTCCACCCCGGCAGCAATGTCGGTGTGGGCAAGGACCACACCTTGTTCGCCCTAGTAGACGGCCACGTGTCGTTCAAGGTTACCGGTGCATTGAACAAGCATGCTGTCAACGTGACTCCGGTGGCTGAGGCGGCTTAAACGTTCGGTTCGCTTGGATACGTGCTTCGACACGTCGAAGTTACGAAGCCCCGCCTTGTCGGGGCTTCGCCGTTTCAGGGCACATGCCTTGTCGGCTACAGTGTCCGCGGACACTTTTTTGTAAACAGGAAATTCCATGAAGTTCGTTGATGAAGCCTTTATTGACATCTCTGCCGGGGATGGCGGGAACGGCTGCGTCTCGTTCCGGCATGAAAAGTACAAAGAATTTGGTGGCCCCAACGGTGGAGACGGTGGCCGCGGCGGCCATGTGTTCGCCGTAGCGGACTCCAACCTCAACACCCTCGTAGATTTTCGTTACTCACGCCGGCACGACGCCAAGCGTGGCGAACACGGCATGGGCTCCGACATGTTTGGTGCTGCCGGTGAGGACATCATCCTCAAGATGCCGGTCGGCACCATCATCTCGGACGTAGAGACGGGAGAGGTGTTGTTCGAGTTGCTGACCGATGGTGAAGTCATCACCATCGCCAAAGGCGGCGACGGCGGTTTTGGCAACATGCGCTTCAAAAGCGCCATCAACCGCGCGCCCCGCCAGAAGACACCCGGCTGGCCCGGCGAAAAACGCAGCGTCAAGCTGGAGTTGAAGGTTTTGGCCGATGTTGGTCTGCTGGGCATGCCCAATGCAGGCAAATCGACCTTCATCAGCGCCATCTCGAATGCCCGTCCACGGATTGCCGACTACCCCTTCACCACCTTGCACCCCAATCTGGGTGTGGTGCGCGTCGGTCCCGAACAAAGTTTTGTTGTGGCCGACTTGCCGGGCCTGATCGAAGGTGCGTCGGAAGGTGCCGGTTTGGGCCACCTTTTCCTGCGCCATTTGCAGCGCACCCGTTTGCTGCTGCATGTGGTCGACCTTGCACCGTTTGACGAGTCGGTCGACCCCGTTGCGCAGGCCAAAGCCATCGTGGGTGAACTTAAAAAATACGACGCGGGTCTTTTCGACAAACCTCGCTGGCTTGTGCTGAACAAGCTCGACATGGTGGCCACGGACGAACGTGCCGCGAAGATCAAGGATTTCGTCAAACGTTTCAAGTTCAAAGGGCCGGTGTTCGAGATATCGGCGCTCACACGTGAAGGCTGCGAGCCGCTGGTCAAGGCGATCTACCAGCACGTGAAAGCCGAGCAAACCGCTGAAAAACCGCAGGAAATCGACCCCCGGTTTGTGGACATTCCATCCGAATAAGCGTTTGCTATAAAAATAATAGCTATATGCGCCTGTCCCTAGGGCGCCAGAGGCAAGAATGAATCCGAAAATTGCAGCCGATATCCTGCGTGACGCGCGGCGTATTGTGGTGAAGGTGGGCTCCAGCCTGGTGACCAACGAAGGGCGTGGCCTGGACGAAGTCGCCATTGGTGAATGGTGCCGCCAGCTGGCCGAACTCACAGGCCGGGACGGCAAAGTGGCCAGCGGCGTCCACCGTGAAATTGTCATGGTGTCTAGCGGGGCGATTGCCGAAGGCATGAAACGCCTGGGCTGGACCACCCGCCCGCAGGAAATCAACGAGCTGCAAGCTGCCGCCGCTGTGGGCCAGATGGGCCTGGCGCAGATGTACGAAACCAAGCTGCGTGAAAACGGACTCGGCAGTGCCCAGGTGCTGCTCACACACGGTGACCTGGCCGACCGCGAGCGGTATTTGAATGCCCGCTCCACCCTGCTTACGCTGTTGAAGCTGGGTGTGGTGCCCGTCATCAACGAGAACGACACCGTCGTCAACGATGAAATCAAATTTGGCGACAACGACACCTTGGGTGCGCTGGTGGCCAACCTGGTCGAGGCCGACCTGCTGATCATCCTGACCGACCAGAAGGGCCTGTACACGGCCGACCCGCGCAAAGACCCGTCCGCCACTTTTGTGGATGAAGCCCAGGCCGGGGATGTTGCTTTGGAATTGATGGCGGGGGGCGCAGGCTCCAGCATTGGCCGCGGTGGCATGTTGACCAAAATCCTGGCGGCCAAACGCGCGGCCGGTTCAGGTGCCTCCACCGTGATTGCGTGGGGGCGCGAGCCGGACGCGTTGGTGCGGCTGGTGCGGGGTGAACCGATCGGCACCATGCTGGTGGCCCAAACCCAGAAAAAACAGGCCCGCAAGCAGTGGATGGTGGACCACCTGCAGCTGCGTGGCGCGGTGGTGGTGGATGCCGGTGCCGCAGCCAAACTGCGCGAAGAAGGCAAAAGCCTGCTGCCCATTGGCATGACGGCGGTCGAAGGGGAGTTCTCCCGTGGCGACGTGATTGCTGTGCGCGATGTGGACGGCGCTGAAGTGGCCCGTGGCTTGGCCAACTATGCGAGTGCCGAGGCCCGGCTCATCTGCCGCAAACCATCCAGCGAGTTTGAGCGCCATCTGGGCTACATGGCCGAGCCCGAGATGGTGCACCGGGACAACCTGGTACTCACGCGGTAATTGCACACCCCCAAGCTTCGCGGACTTGCGTATCCGCTACTCCTTCCCCCTTGCAGGGGGCAACACCGGTGGACTGGCGGAGCCAGATCCACGGTGTTTGCTGGAAGGGCGCTTGCCTTTCAGGCTTTGCGCAAGGTTGGTCAGCACTACGCGCCTGACTCAGGTGCGACGTTGCCAGTTGATGTCAGGGCGCTTTGGGCGCCTGGTGCTCCACTTCCTGCGAGATGCCTGTGCCCGGATCGGGCTCAAACGTCGCACCTGGCGGAAGCTCAAAAGTACCGGACATGCCCAGATGGCCGTTGACCGGGCCGGTGGTTTCACGCACCCGCATACCGCTGCGCAGGAAGCGGTTGCGTTGCTCAAAACGTGGCAAATAGCGTGACAGTTCAGTCAGCGCGTTTTCATACACGCCGCGTTTGAACTCCACCACCACATCCAGCGGCACCCAGTAGTCGTTCCAACGCCAGGCGTCAAACTCCGGATGGTCGGTGGCACGCAGGTTCAGATCCCAGTCGTGTCCCACCAGCTGCAGCAAGAACCAGATTTGTTTCTGGCCCCTGTAATGGCCCCTCGCATCCCGCCGGATGAACCGGTCAGGCACCTCGTAGCGCAACCAGTCGCGGGTACGGGCCACAATGCGCACATGGTCCGGAAACAGCCCAACTTCCTCGTGCAGCTCACGGAACATGGCTTGTTCGGGGGTTTCGCCCCGGTCAATGCCACCTTGCGGAAACTGCCAGCTGTGGGTGCGGATGCGCTTGCCCCAAAATACCTGGTTTCTCTGGTTGAGCAGGATGATGCCGACATTGGGCCGAAAACCGTCCCGGTCAAGCATAATCAAACCCCAATTTTTAAACTAAGTCCATTATGCACGGCGCGTTACGCCCGGCAAGCGGACTGGCCCGAATAGCCGAGACCCCACCCGTAATGAAAGCCTCCCAGTTCTTTATTTCCACCCTCAAAGAAGCCCCCGCCGATGCCGAAGTGGTGAGCCACAAACTCATGATGCGCGCGGGCCTGGTCAAGAAGCTGGGCGCAGGCATTTACACCTACATGCCCATGGGTTTGCGGGTGATCCGCAAGGTCGAAGCCATCGTGCGCGAAGAAATGAACCGCGCGGGTGCGGTGGAGCTGTCGATGCCCGTCATCCAGCCTGCCGAGCTGTGGCAGGAAACGGGGCGCTTCGAGAAGATGGGCCCCGAGCTGCTGCGCATCAAGGACCGGCACGAGCGTGACTACGTGGTGCAGCCCACCAGCGAAGAAGTGGTGACCGACATCGCGCGCCAGGAAATCCGCAGCTACAAGCAGCTGCCCAAAAATTTCTACCAGATCCAGACCAAGTTCCGCGACGAGCGCCGTCCGCGTTTTGGTCTGATGCGCGGGCGTGAGTTCACCATGAAAGACGCCTACAGCTTTGACCGCGACCAGGACAGCGCCAAAGCCAGCTACCAGGTCATGGCGCAGGCCTACCGCAAGATTTTTGATCGTTTTGGCCTGACCTACCGCGCTGTGGCGGCCGACAGCGGCGCGATTGGGGGCGACCTGAGTGAAGAGTTCCAGGTGATTGCCGCCACGGGTGAGGATGCCATCGTCTACTGCCCCGGCAGCGATTACGCCGCCAACATGGAAAAAGCCCAGGCGCTGGAGCCACAGGCTCCGCGCGCAGCTGCCGCACAGGCGCTGACCAAAACACCGACGCCGGGCAAAAGCACCTGCGCCGATGTGGCTGAACTGCTGGCTGTGCCGCTGCAAACCACCGTCAAATCGCTGGTGTTGGCCACCGATACGCGCAACGAAGCGGGTGAAGTGGTGAAGACCCAGGTGTGGCTGCTGCTGCTGCGTGGTGACCACGACATGAACGAAGTCAAGGTGGGCAAGCTGCCCGGCCTGGCGGACTTCCGTTTTGCCACCGTGCCCGAGATCGAAGACCACTTTGGCAGCAAGCCCGGATACCTCGGCCCCATCGGGCTGAAAAAGCCCCTGAAGATTGTTGCCGACCGTGATGTGGCCGTGATGGCCGACTGGATTTGTGGCGCGAACGAAGCCGACTTCCACATCACCGGCGTGAACTGGGCGCGTGACTTGCCCGAACCCGACTTGGTGGCCGATATCCGCAACGTGGTGGCGGGTGACGCGTCCCCCGACGGCCAAGGTGTGCTGGCCATCGAGCGCGGCATTGAAGTGGGCCATGTGTTCTACCTGGGCACCAAATACAGCCAGGCCATGGGCGCAACCTTCCTCGACGTGAATGGCAAGCCGCAGTTCCTGGAGATGGGTTGCTACGGCATCGGCATCACGCGCCTGCCTGCCGCCGCCATCGAGCAGAACCACGACGAGCGCGGCATCATCTGGCCCGACGCGATTGCCCCCTTCACGCTGGTGTTGTGCCCGATTGGCATGGATCGCAGTGAAGAGGTCAAGGCCGCTGCCCACGCGCTGTACCAGGAATTCCTGGCAGCCGGTGTGGACGTGCTGCTGGACGACCGCGGCGAGCGCCCCGGTGCCATGTTTGCCGACTGGGAGCTGATTGGTGTGCCGCACCGTTTGGTAATTTCGGACCGTGGCCTCAAAGAAGGCCAACTGGAATACCAGCACCGCCGCGACACCGAAGCCACCAAGCTGGCCGTGGCCGATGTGGTGGCGTCCATCCGTGGGCGTTTGGCGGCATGACGCCAGAGGGGGGCACAGGCGCGCAGCAGTTTTCAAGAAGAAACTGCCTGTTGCGCTTGTCTGCTCTGCCGGTTGCGCTATCGTTTTCACAGCAATCCCACGCGGGCAGTCAGGCCGAGGAGATGCTGGTTGATTCGGTGCGCAACGCTTTGCGCGCGGCGGTGAACAACCAGGCGTCGCCCACCCCTGAATTTGCCAGTACCGAGGCGCGTATTGCTTACCTGCGCTGGCTGGGCACCATGAGTGAGCGCCTGCGCACCAAGAAGACGGAGCTGGAGGTGCGCAAGGACTTCCTGCAGTCGGTCTGGTACGAGAGCAAACGGGCCGGGCTCGACACCAGCTTGGTGCTGGGGCTGATCCAGGTGGAAAGCAATTTCCGCAAATTCGCCGTGTCGCCCGTCGGTGCCCGCGGCTACATGCAGGTGATGCCGTTCTGGACACGTGTGATTGGTGACGGCGACGCGGAAAAGTTGTTCCACATGCAGACCAACCTGCGTTTTGGCTGTGTGATCCTGCGGCATTACCTGGACCGTGAGCAGGGCGACCTGTACATGACGCTGGGCCGCTACAACGGCAGCCGGGGGCGCGCGCCGTACCCAAACGCGGTATTCGCTGCGCAAAAAAACTGGAAGATCTGAACACCCCCAGGCTTCGCGGACTTCGTTCCGCTTTCGCCAACCCCCTTGCAGGGGGCGACGCTGGTGGACTGGCAAAGCCAGATCCACGGCGTCTGCTGGATTTGCCCTGTTTTGCTGCGCAAAATTTGGGCGTAATTTGCTATCTATTTGGTAGCTATTGGCGCAATATGGACGTGCGCTACAGCACTATTTGGCTTGATTAATCAGGGATGGCAGGCGGCGCAGCGTCGGTCGGGGTGCGGGTCACCATCACCTGGTCCACGCGGTAGCTGTCCACGTCCAGCACCTCGAAGGTGTAGCCGCCCCAGGTCACCTTGTCGGTGCGGCGGGGCACGCGGCGCAGCATCACCATCAGGAAGCCGGCCAGGGTTTCGTACTCTTCGGGGTGTGGCAACTCGTCCAGGCTGAGCGCACGCAGCACGTCCTGGATGGAGGTCACGCCGTCGATCAGCCACGAGTTTTCGTCGCGGCGCACGATCTGCTCTTCGTCGAAGGGGGACACCAGCCCGGCCATCACGGTGCTCATCACGTCGTTCAGGGTGACAACACCCACCACCCGGCTGTATTCGTTCACGATGACGGCAAAGTCTTCGTGCACCTGGCGAAACTGCTCCAGCACCTCGGCCAGCGTCAGCCGGTCGGGCAGGATCAGCACCTTGCGCACCAGGCTGTCGTCCGCCAGCGTAATGGGCTGGTTGTTCAGCACGCGCTGGAACAGGTCCTTGGCGTCTACATACCCCACCACATGGTCCAGGTCGCCTTCACACACCGGGTAGGTGGAGAACGGCTCGGCGGCAATCCGCAGGCGGATCACGGCGTCGTCGTCGTTGCGCAAAAAGTAGGCGATCTGCTCGCGCTGCGACATGGCGCTGGAGACGGTGTGGGTGTCCAGCTCGAAGATGTTGGCAATGGCCTGCTGCTCATGCACGGCCAGCACACCGGCCTGGGCACCGGCTTCGGTCATGGCCACGATGTCGGCTGACGTGATGCGGTCGTCACGTTGTGCGGGCAGGCCCAGCAGTTTGAACAGCAGGTCGGTGCTGCGGCTGAACAGCCAGACGACCGGTTTGAGCGCCACCATCAGCATCAGCATGCCTGGCAGCAGGCGAACCGCCAGGCGTTCTGGGTTGGCCATGCCCAGGCGCTTGGGGAACAGGTCGGCAAAGACGATAAAAACCGAGGTGATGGTGATGAAAGATGCGGTGAACCCGAGTGTGGCCGCACGCGAGGAGGACAGCCAGGGTGAGAACAGTTCTGTGAAGTAGGGGCTGAGCGCGCCTTCACCCACTACGCCACCCAGGATGGCCACGGCATTCACCCCAATTTGCACCACGGTGAAGTAGTGGCCCGGTTGCTCCTGCAGGCGCATCACCCGCTCGGCGCGCAGGTCACCCTCATCGGCCATCTGGCGCAGCCGCAGGCGGCGCGACGCAGCCAGCGTGATCTCGGCCAGCGAGAAGAAGGCGCTGGCCGCGATCAGCAGCAGGATGAGAAAGAAGCTTTGGGTCAGGTCCATGCGGGTGGGGCAGGCCGGGCAAAAGAGGCCCGCTCTGGCCCAAAGATTCTACGGGGGCTATTGCATGAAGCCCATGCGCTTTTTGGTGCTGCCCAGGTGCGGGAAATCACCGGGCTGCACCTCGTCGCGCCCGGCCAGCCGGGCATTGCCAAAACCGGTCATAAGCGCACGGCGCATCTCGCGCGGTGCCAGTGCCGCCAGCGGCTCCAGGATCGCGTCGCTGGGCTCGTCGCAGAAGCGCCGCCCCCAGTCGTGGCTGGCGCGGATCGACTGGTACAGCCGCCGGGCGATGGTGCGCGCCTGCTCCAGTGTGGGCGCCTCCACCTCAAACACATTCATGCGGTTCAGGATCGGGTCGGGGATGCCACGGGTGTCGTTGGCGGTGGTGATCCAGATCACCTGGCTGGCGTCGATGGCCACGTCGGCAAACTCGTCGACAAAGGCGCTGGCGGTGTCGTGCTCCAGCAGGCTGTACAGCGCACCCAGCGGGTCGTACTGCGCGTCGGCGCTGGCTTTGTCGATCTCGTCCACCACAATCACCGGGTTGGCGTACTGGCCGTCCACCAGCGCCTCGAACACCTTGCCGGGTTTGGCCCCTTTCCATTGCGATGACGAACCCGACAACAACCAGCCCGCGGTCATCGACCCCATCGGCAGCAGGCTCATGCCTGTGCCCAGCAGGTCGGCCAGCTGTTTGGCGAAATGGGTCTTGCCGATGCCGGGCGGGCCGAGCAGCAGCATGGGGGTGACCTCCAGCCCGTCCAGGCTGTCCTGCGCCAGGGCGACGTGGCGCCTCACATCGTCCAGCACCTCGGTGAAGTTGGGCAGTGCCTCGTACAGGGCCGCCATATGCGGCACACCGCTGGGTTTCACCTGAAAACGCTCAGGGCCGCGCTCCAGCATGCGCTCGTAGGTGCTGCGCAGGTTTTCGTGTTCGCGGTCGGGGAGTTTGTGGAGTTTGCGTTCCACATCCCCGGGGTGGAACACGCTGCGTACGCTGGCCAGCGGCAATTGGAAACCTGGCGTTGTGGCGACAAGACTGCGGGATTCCATGGGGCACTCCTTGTTGTGAAGAGACGCGAATCCATTTCAGCATAAGCCGTGCCACATTAGGTGCACCCCCAGGCTTTTTCACTGCGTGTAAACGCCAACCCCCTTGCAGGGGGCTCCACCGACGGCCCGGCTTAGCCGGTTCCGTGGTGTCTGCTGGAACAGCCCGTGGCGGTTTTGAAGCCGCACAAACGCCAAAGCCACCCGAAGGTGGCTTTGGCCATGGTGGGGCGGAAAAACTCAGGCCGGTGCGCCCAGCATTTGTTGCAGCTCGCCGGACTCGTACATCTCCATCATGATGTCCGAGCCGCCGATAAATTCACCTTTGACGTAAAGCTGCGGGATGGTGGGCCAGTTGCTGTAGCCCTTGATGCCCTGGCGGATTTCGTCGTCTTCGAGCACGTTCACGGTTTTCAGCGCCTTGGTGTCCACTCCCACGGCCTTCAGGATCTGGATGGCGCGGCCCGAGAAGCCGCACTGCGGGAAGCTGGCGTTGCCCTTCATGAACAACACGATGTCGTTGGTTTTGACGAGGCTGTCGATGCGTTGGTTGGTGTCGCTCATGGGAATAGTCCTTGGGTCAGATCAGAGAAGGGGGCTTGACGCCCATATGCGGGCGGCAGCGTCGAATTTCAACAATGGGTGGATTATTTCACTGCCAGCCACTGGCCGCCAGAACAGCGTTCGATGCCAGCCAGGTCGGTGCGGCTTTGTACGTTGGCAAACCCTTGTTTTTCCAGCAGACCCCGCACCGCCGCAGCCTGGTCATACCCATGCTCCAGCAGCAGCCAGCCGCCGGGGTACAGATGCGCGGGGGCCTGCGCCACGATGGTGCGGATGTCGTCCAGGCCGTCGGTGCCAGCGGTCAGCGCCTGCAGCGGTTCGTGGGTTAGTGCGGCCAGGTGCGGGTCGTGGGCCGCGATGTAGGGCGGGTTGGAGGCAATCAGGTGGTGGCAGCCTGTGTGGCCGCTGAGCCAGGAGCCTTGTGCAAACGCCACGGGCAGCTGCAGGCGCTGCGCATTGGCCTGGGCCACGGCGAGAGCGTCGGTGCTGAAGTCCACCGCAGTTACTTTTGCGTCGCGCCGGGTGTGGGCAATGGCCAGCGCGATGGCACCACTGCCGGTGCCGAGGTCCAGCACGGACGGGGCTTGCAGCCCGGAAATGGTCTGCAAGGCCCATTCCACCAGCGTCTCGGTGTCGGGGCGTGGCACCAGCACACGGGCGTCCACCTGCAACTGCAAGCCAAAAAACTCCTTGCAACCGACCAGGTACGCCAGCGGTTCGGTTGCCGCACGGCGTTGGCACAGCGTGCGGTAGGTGTGCAAATCGGCAGCGGCCAGTAGGTCGGTGTCGTGCGCCACGATCCATGCGCGGTCGTCCACCGCACGGCCCAGTGTGTGCAGCAGCAGCATCTGGGCGTCGAGCCGGTCCAGCCCCAGCGCCGTGGCGTGTTGCAGCGCCTGGGTGATGGTCAGTGCCATGTCACTACTGTTTTGATAGCTGTCTGCGTTTATAGACATTGCGCTAGAGGCTTATTTGATGCTTAAAAATGGCTGTTTCAGGACGGCATGCCAATTTCAAGCTCTTCCAATTGCTCGGCCTCGCGGGCGTGTTGCAGCGCGTCCAGTACGTCGCCCAGGTCACCTTCCATGATGGACAGCAGTTTGTACAGCGTGAGGTTGATGCGGTGGTCGGTCAGGCGGCCCTGGGGGAAGTTGTAGGTGCGGATACGGTCGCTGCGGTCGCCGCTGCCGATCAGGCCTTTGCGTTCGGCGGCGTCTTTGGCGGCGCGCTCGGAGCGGTCTTTCTCGTGGATCCGTGCGGTCAGCACCTTCAGCGCCTGCGCCTTGTTGCCGTGCTGGCTGCGCCCGTCCTGGCACTCGGCCACGATGCCGGTGGGGATGTGGGTGATACGCACGGCAGAGTCGGTCTTGTTGATGTGCTGCCCACCCGCGCCGCTGGCGCGGTAGGTGTCGATGCGCAGGTCGGCCGGGTTGATCTTGATGGCCACGGTTTCGTCCGGCTCGGCCAGCACCGCGAGTGTGCAGGCGCTGGTGTGGATGCGGCCTTGGGTCTCGGTGGCGGGCACACGTTGCACGCGGTGGCCGCCGGACTCGAAGCGCAGGCGGCCATACACGTTGTCACCCGAGATACGCACCACCACTTCCTTGTAGCCGCCCAGTTCACTCTGGCTTTCACTCACGATCTCGCAGCGCCAGCCGGTGCGTTCGGCGTAACGTGTGTACATCCGCAGCAAGTCGGCGGCGAACAGGGCCGACTCGTCGCCGCCCGCACCGGCGCGGATTTCGACAAAAGCGGCGCGGGCGTCATCCGGGTCTTTGGGCAGCAGCAGGCGTTGTAATTCGGCCTCCAGCTGCAGCAACTCGGCCTCGCCGCTGGTGATTTCTTCGCGCGCCATGTCGGCCATTTCTGCCATGTCCGGGTCGGCCAGCAGGCCACGGGCGCCTTCGATGTCGGACTCCACCTGTTTAAAGCGCGCGTAACGCCCGGCAATCTGCGTGACCTCGGCATGTTCCTTCGAGATCAGCCGGTACTGCGCCATGTCACCCATGATGTCGTCGCGCGAGAGCAAGAAGTTCAGCTCTTCCAGGCGGAAGGCGTAGCGGTCGAGTTGTTGGCGCAGGAAGGGTTTCATGGGGCGGTAAAAAAGGGGGCGGTGCGCCAGTAGCGCAGCGCAAAGAAGAAGGCCCGCGCCCAGGCCGTTGCCGTGGGGCGGAGGACGCCGGGGCGTCGCTAGGATTCTTGGGCCGGGGTTTTGCTGCGCGGCGTGCCGCTGCGCAGGAACAGGCGTGACAGCGTCTGCGCCGTCTGTTCACGCGCGGCGGTGTCGCCCGCGTGGAGTTCGGCCATCGCGCCGTGCAGCATCTTCTGCGTCAGGCCGCGCGACAGGGTCTCTAACACGCTGTCGATGTCCTCGCCTTTGGCCAGCAGCTTGCGGGCGCGGGCCAGCTCCATGGCGCGCCAGGTGTCGGCCTGGGCGTTGAGCTGCTGGATGAGTGGCACCGTGCCGCGCTGGTCCATCCAGTGCATGAAGCTCTGTACACCGGCGTCGATGATGACCTCGGCCTGTGCCACAGCGGCCTGGCGGTGGGCCTGGCCGGTTTGCACCACGGTGGCCAGGTCGTCCACGGTGTAAAGGTAGACATCTTCCAGCGCCTTGACTTCAAGCTCGATGTCTCGCGGCACGGCCAGGTCGACCATAAACATCGGGCGGTGCTTGCGCTGCTTGAGTGCGCGCTCCACCGCGCCCAGGCCAATGATGGGCAGGGTGCTGGCGGTGCAGCTGATGACAGCGTCGAATTCGTGCAGGCGCGACGGCAGGTCGGCCAGGCGCATCACCTCGCCGCCAAAGCGGCTGGCAAGTTTTTCGCCGCGCTCCAGTGTGCGGTTGGCAATGGCGATGGATTTGGGGTTCTTGGCCGCAAAGTGGGTGGCGGCGAGCTCGATCATCTCGCCCGCGCCCACAAACAACACGCGGATCTGGCCCAGGTCTTCAAACAGCTGCCCAGCCAGCCGCACGGCGGCGGCGGTCATGCTGATGGAATGGGCACCAATCTCGGTGGCGCTGCGTACTTCCTTGGCCACGGCGAAGGAGCGCTGGAACAGCTGGTTCAACGTGCTGCCCAAAGCGCCCGCTGTTTCGGCCGCACGCACCGCGTCTTTCATCTGGCCGAGGATTTGCGCCTCACCCAGCACCATCGAGTCGAGCCCGCTGGCCACGCGGAAGGCGTGGCGGGCGACGTGGCCGTCTTCGAGTATGTACGAATGGGAGCGCAACAGTGAAGGCGTCACACCGCCGCTGTGCGCGAGCCAGTCGAGGGTGTGGTCCATTGCCAAGCGGTCGGCGGCGCAGTAAATCTCGGTGCGGTTGCAGGTGGAAATGATGGCGGCTTCGACGCCAGGGTGGCTATGGGTACCGCCAAAAGACTGGCGCAAACCCTGCAAAGTGGGCGCGATTTGGTCGAGCGCGAACGCAAAACGGCCGCGCAGATCGAGCGGCGCGGTGGTGTGGTTAATGCTTAAAGCCCAAACTGCCATCCGCCGATTATAAAATTTGTGGGCGCGCCTTCCGCTTTGTCTCTTTCTATCCCTTTGATTGTTCAACCCCATGGGCCCACTGGACCTGTTTTTTCACCTGCTTGGATTTGTGCTGCCCGCGCTGGTGGTGGGGGTGATGATGGTTTTTTTAGGCCGTATTTTTATACCAAAACCGCCTTCAGCACCCGTCTGGTGGCTGCAAGCAGCTATCAATTTGGTAGTGGGTGTGATGGTGCTGGTGGCCGGACTGGTGTTCTTTGGGCGCGACGGCAAGATGGCCACCTATGCCGCGCTGGTGGTGGCGATGGCCAGCAGCCAGTGGGTGCTGCTGCGCGGCTGGCGCTGAGAGATCAGGCGGTTTCTGCAGGCGGTGGCAAGGGCTTGGGCAGCACCGGGCTGATCTTGCTGTCGCCCGCTGCCATGGTGAAGGCATAGGCGGCCAGCGGCAGGTCGGCCGCTTTCAGGCCTTCAAGAATGCTGAACAACAAGTCGCTGCGCACGCCGCCCGCCACACGCGGGCTTTGGACATAGGCGGTGCCGATAAAGATCAGGTAGCCCGCGTCGATGCCGTCCAGCTGCACCGACGGCGCGGGGTCTTCCAGCACACCGCTGTGGCCCAGAAACGCCGCCATCATCACCTCGCGCACCCGGTTGGCGTCGGTGTTCAGCGGCATCGGCAGGCGCACCTGCACCCGGCCTTCGGCGTTGGTCAGCGTCATGTTGCGGACCGATTTGGTGATGAACTCCGAGTTCGGCACGATCAGGGTCGAGCGGTCACCCAGCTGAATCTCGGTGGCGCGCACGTTGATGCGTTTCACGTCGCCCTCGGTGCTGCCCAGCACCACCCAGTCGCCCACCTTGACCGGGCGCTCGGCCAGCAGGATCAGCCCGGAGATGAAGTTCTGCACAATGGCCTGCAGGCCAAAACCGATACCCACCGACAGCGCGCTGGCAACCCAGGCAATCCGCTCCACGCTGATACCCAGCGCCGACAAAGCCAGCGCCACCACCATCACCGTGCCCGCGTAGCCCAGCAGGGTGGTGATGGAGCTGCGCATGCCGGGCTCCAGCGTGGTGCGCGGCAGGTATTTGTGGTCCAGCCAGTGTTTGAAAACCCGCAGCGCCAGCAGCCCCGCAAAAGCCACACCAAGCGCGTTGAACAGCGCCTGCGGCACCAGCTGGATCTCCCCCACCTGGATGCCGCTGCCAAAACGCCCACTGCGCTGGAACAGCTCACCCGGCGAGGTGCCAAACGGGGCCAGCAGCGCAATCACCATGTAGAAGAACAGCGCCAGCCGGCTCAGGCCCGACAGCACCACCGCAATCTGGTCGAGCAGGTGCGGGCTGGCGTTGAAGGACGCCTGCATCCGCTGGCCGAAGTTGCTGCGTGCGGCCAAGGACGCCATGAACAGGTCGTCGGCAAACTTGAACAGCAGGTAGAACGTGGCGCTGACGATGCCCGTCCAGACCATCTGGAAGGCGATGAAGTTGGCCAGCGCCACAAAACCCAGCGCCAGCAGCACCCAGGCCGCCGCCAGCATGGCCCAGGCCAGACCCAGGGCCGGGGCCAGCCAGGGCGGGGGCGGCTCGGGGGCGTCGGCCGAGGTGGTTGCGTCGGTATGCGGCTTGCTGCGCAGCCGGATCAGCAACACCGCCACCAGGCCGGTCAGGGCCAGTGTGGTGAACGCATGGGCGCTGACATCGGCTGCCAGGCTGGCGTCGGTGGCGCTGCCAATATGCTGGAACAGCCAGACCAGCGTGGACACCAAGGCGGTGAGCCAGGGCAGCGGGCGCAGGCGCGCCGCAGTGGCGTCTGTCAGCGGCATCAGCCGCCACGAACTGCGCCCGTGGGACAACAGGGCGCGCCCCAGCCCCACCAGAAACGCGGCAAACATGCTGAAGCGCACGGCTTCCTGGCTGAAGTTAAGCGTGGGCAGCGCCAGATCGGTCTGCCGGTTCAGCGCCCAGTACATGGCCTGGGCCGCCAGCCCCACCACCAGCACATGGGCCACCACTGTGGTCACCGCCAGCATGGTGCGGCGCAAACGCCCGGGCGGCAAGGTGCCGGGGGTGCGCTGCACCAGCCTGCGTTCGATCCACCAGATGCCCAGCACCGCCATCAGCAGGGCCGCCGCCAGCATGGCCCACAGCCCGGCGGTGGTGCGTACGGTGGCTGCAGCGTTGAACTGCGTGTGAACGCTGTCTGCCAGCGCGGCCAGCCGCCGCATGTCGGACGGCCAGGACGCCGCCAGATTGCGCCAGAAATCAACACTCAGCGGGGAGTCGGTGCGCTCGGTCAGTTGCTCGGTGAAACGGGTGCGGCGCTTGGTCACCAGGTCTTTGGCGAACTGCTGGGCGTCGGTGGCCACCAGGCGGGCCAGCTTGAGGTCGTTGTCCAGCGCATCGCGCTGTTTTTGCAGGGCGGCGCGCTGCTGCACGATGTCCACCACCTCGGTGCCCGTGCCTTTTTCGGGGGCGGTGCCCAGCTGGGCCAGCCGGTTGTCCAGCTCGGCGAGCTGGCTTTTGCGGTCGGCCACCAGCAGCTCGGCCTGGGTGCGGATGGTGTCCATCGCGGCCAGCGACTGGCTGATGTCGCCGTCTTCTGCGGGCTGGGTCGGGATGGCGGCAAGTTGCTGGCGCAGCGCGCTGGGGGGCGCGGGTGTATCCGCTGCTGCCGGGGTTTGGGCGAAGGCCCCGCTGCAGAGCAGGGCGGTCAGCAGCAGGGCCAGAAGGCGGGTGGATAAAGGCATCGCCGCATCATACGAGGCCACGCCGGGGCCGTAGCTGCTGTGTCTGCGCCGTTCAGGCTGCGGGGGAGAAGCGGTCGATGCGGTCGGTGATGATGCCGTCGGTGCCCAGCGCAATCAGGCGCTGGGCGGCCCATTCGTCGTTCACCGTATAACTCAGCGCCTTCATGCCCGCGCCTTGCACGGCGGCGACGGTGCTGCTGTCCCACAGTGCGTGGTTGCAGATCACGGCCACACAGCCGAGTTGCAGTGCTTCGTCCAGCCAGCCTGTGCGCAGTGTGTCGAGCAACAGCCCCCGGGGCAGCGCAGGGGCCACGGCCTGGGCACCTTGCAGCGCGGCGGGCTGGAAGGACGAGAGCAGCGGCGGCACACTGGCCTGCGCCCACAGGCGGGCGGCGTGTTGCGCCACCACCTCGCCGGTGTGGCGCTCGGTGCCGGGTGTGGGTTTGATCTCGATGTTCAGGGCAAAACCATTACGCAGGCAGAACTGCGCAATGTTCTCGAAGCCGGGCAATGGCTCACCCGCAAAGCTGCGCGAATGCCAGCTGCCTGCGTCCAGCTGCGACAACGTTGCCCAGGGCTGGTCGCCCGCCACGCCGTGGCCGCTGGTGGTGCGCTCCAGCGTGGCGTCGTGCAGCAAAAACGGCACACCGTCAGCGCTGAGCTTCACGTCGCACTCAAACATGCGGTAGCCGTGCTCTGCGCCCACACGGAAAGCGGCAAGGGTGTTTTCAGGTGCGAGTTTGCCCGCGCCCCGGTGGGCAATCCAGTAGGGATAAGGCCAAGGTGTCATTTCAGTTTTCCGAAGTGCCAGCGTATTGGGCGCGGACTATGCAACCGCCACGACCAATGCAAGGAACACCGCGCAACCGGCTTCGCCGGGGCGCTGGTGTTGCCCCCTGCAAGGGGGTTGGCGGTGCGACACGAAGTGCGCAAAGCCTGGGGGTGTTCCGTTAATTCAGACGTTTACCAGAGGTGGTGTCAAACCAGTGCACACGGTCTTCACGCGGGGCCACGCGGATGGTGCTGCCAGCGGCAGGCACGGGAGCGCTTTCCTCGACGCGAATAATCAGCGATTCGTCGCCCAGTCGGGCGTAAACCAGACGCTCGGCACCGAGCAATTCAACCGTGTACACCTGCACCTCCCAGCCGGTGCTGCCCACGTCCAGATGCTCGGGGCGGATGCCCATGGTTTCGCCTTTGCGGGCACCGGGCGCGGCTTTCAGCAGGTTCATGGGCGGGGAGCCGATGAAGCTGGCGACAAAGGTGGACGCCGGGCGGTGGTACACCTCTTCGGGCGTGCCGAACTGCTCCATCACACCACCGTTCATCACGATCATGCGCTGGGCCAGTGTCATGGCCTCGACCTGGTCGTGGGTGACGAACAGGGAGGTGATGCCGAGTTCGTGGTGCAGCTTCTGGATCTCGAGCCGGGTTTGTGCGCGCAGCTTGGCGTCCAGGTTGGACAGCGGTTCGTCAAACAAAAACACCTTGGGCTGGCGCACGATGGCGCGGCCCATGGCCACACGCTGGCGCTGGCCGCCGGACAACTCACGCGGCTTGCGTTCCAGCAGGTGGCCCAGCTCCAGAATCTTGGCGGCTTTGTCGACACGGGTCTTGATGTCGGCCAGCGACACCTTGGCGATCTTCAGGCCGTAGGCCATGTTGTCGAACACCGTCATGTGGGGGTACAGCGCGTAGTTCTGGAACACCATGGCGATGTCGCGTTCGGACGGTTCCAGGTCGTTGACGACGCGGTCGCCAATCAGGATCTCGCCACCGCTCACCTCTTCGAGCCCTGCCACCATCCGCAGGAGGGTGGACTTGCCGCAGCCCGATGGGCCGACGATGACGATGAATTCACCGTCGGCAATGGCGGCGTTGACGCCGTGGATAACCTGGTTGGCGCTTGGCCCTTTGCCGTAGCGCTTGATGACGTTTTGGAGAGTAATAGAAGCCATGGGGTATTTGCTATTAAATATATAGCTGCTTGCGCAGACGTAGTGTGCGCTAGAGGCACATTTCGTTTAAATTTTCGGCTTATTTTTCGGTGTCAACCAGGCCTTTGACAAACCACTTCTGCATCAGCATCACCACCGCAGCGGGCGGCAGCATGGCCAGAATGGCGGTGGCCATCACCACGTTCCACTCGTTGGCAGAGTCACCCCCGGCCATCATGCGTTTGATACCGATCACCACCGGGTACATGTCCTCGGTGGTAGTGGCCAGCAGGGGCCAGAGGTACTGGTTCCAGCCGTAGATGAACTGGATCACAAACAGCGCGGCAATCGAGGTTTTCGACAGCGGCAGCAGGATGTCCTTGAAGAAGCGCATGGGGCCCGCACCGTCCATGCGTGCCGCTTCGATCAACTCGTCCGGCACGGTCATGAAGAACTGGCGGAACAAAAACGTGGCGGTGGCGGATGCAATCAGCGGGACAGTCAAGCCCGCGTAGCTGTTGAGCATGCCCAGGTCAGACACCACCTGGTAGGTGGGGCCGATACGCACTTCCACCGGCAGCATCAGCGTGATGAAGATCGCCCAGAAAAAGAAGTTCTTGAACGGGAAACGAAAGTACACGATGGCAAACGCCGACAAGAGCGAGATGGCGATCTTGCCAAACGTGATAACCAGCGCCGTCACCAGGCTGACCCACATCATGCGGGCCACCGGCGCGTTCGAGCCGGCACCCGTGCCGCTGCCCATCAGCGCGGTTTTGTAGGTTTCCCACATGTGGCTGCCGGGCAGCATGGGCATGGGCACCTGCACAATTTCCTGCGCGGTGTGGGTCGAGGCGACAAAGGCCAGGTACAGCGGAAAGGCGACGATCAACACGCCCAGCACCATGATGGCGTGGGCCAGAAAGCCCAGTGTTTTGCTACGTTCAACCATGTCAGTAATTCACTTTCTTTTCGACGTAGCGGAACTGCACCACAGTGAGGATGACCACGATGGACATCAGCACCACCGACTGCGCGGCCGAGCCACCGAGGTCGCCGTTCTTGAAGCCGTCGTGGTACACCTTGTAGACGAGGATCAGTGTGTCGCGCCCCGGGCCGCCCTGGGTGGTGGCGTCGATGATGGCGAAGGTGTCGAAGAATGCGTACACCACGTTGATCACCAGCAGGAAGAAGGTGGTGGGCGACAGCAGCGGGAACTGGATCGTCCAGAACCGGCGCCAGGGCCGGGCACCGTCAATGGCTGCGGCTTCGATCAGCGAGCGTGGGATCGACTGCAGGCCTGCCAGGAAGAACAGGAAGTTGTAGGAGATTTGCTTCCACACGGCGGCCGACACGATCAGTGTCATGGCGTGGTTGGAGTTGAGCAAATGGTTCCATTCGACGCCGATTTGGCGCAGGCCATACGACACCACCCCGAGCGACGGAGAAAACATGAACACCCACAACACACCGGCCACCGCAGGGGCCACGGCATACGGCAGGATCAGCAGGGTTTTGTAGAGCATGGCGCCGCGCACGATGCGGTCGGCAAAAATCGCCAGCACCAGCGAAATGCCGATACCCAACGTGGCCACCAGCACCGAAAACACGGCCGTGACCCGGAAGGATTCCAGGTAAGCCTCGTCGTTCCAGAGGTGACGGAAATTCTCAAAGCCCACCCACTCGGTGGACGTGCCAAACGCGTCCTGCATCTGGAACGACTGCAGCAAGGCCTGGCCTGCGGGCCAGAAAAAGAACACCGTGATGATCACCAGCTGCGGCAGCAGCAGGGCCCACGGCAGCCAGGAAGAGGGGAAGAGGACGCGTTTTTCCATAAGCCATTTCAGTAAAGCAAACCCGCTCCATGGCAGGCCAGGGAGCGGGTTGCGAGTCTATCAGCCAGTTTTTCCGGTGCGGCGCACCGGAAAAACGCCAGCGAACATCAGACTTGTATCAGGACTTGTTAGCCTTCTGGAAGCGTTCCAGCTGCTCATTTCCACGCTGCACGGCGGTGTCCAGCGCTTCTTTGGCGGTCTTTTTGCCGGCCCAGATTTGCTCGGTTTCTTCGTCAATGATGGTTCGCACCTGCAGGAAGTTGCCCAGGCGCACACCACGCGACTTGTCGGTGGTCTTGCGGATCATCTGGGTCACGGCCACGTCGGTGCCGGGGAACTGCTTGTAGAAGCCGGATTTGACCGTCAGGTCATAGGCGGCCATGGTGATGGGCAGGTAACCCGTACGCTTGTGGCTGGCGGACTGCACTTCCGCACCCGACAGGAACTGGAAGAACTGCGCCACACCCTTGTATTCCGCTGGCTTCTTGCCCGCCATGACCCACAGGCTGGCGCCACCAATGATGGTGTTTTGCGGTGCACCTGCCACGTCAGGGTAGTAGGGCAGCGGTGCAATACCGTAGGCAAACTTGGCTTCCTTGGCCACCCGCGCGTACAGGCCGGACGAGCCGGTCATCATCGCGCATTCACCCGAGGGGAAGGACACGTCAGCCACGTTGTCGCGGCCCTTGTACACAAACAGGCCTTGTTTGGACATGTTGGCCAGGTTTTCAAAGTGGCGCAGGTGCAGCGGCGAGTTAAACGCCAGGCGGGCATTGGTGCCACCAAAACCGTTGTTTTGGGTGGCGTACAGGGTGTTGTGCCAGGTCGAGAAGCTTTCCAGCTGCGTCCAGCTGATCCAGCTGGTGGTGAACGGGCACTTGTGGCCAGCGGCTTTGAGCTTGGCTGCGGCCAGGGCCACTTCAGGCCAGGTCGAGGGGGCTTTGTCGGCATCCAGGCCAGCGGCTTTGAACGCGTCCTTGTTGTAGTAGAAAACCGTGGTCGAGCTGTTGAACGGCAGCGACAGCATCTGGCCATTGGCGGCGGTGTAGTAACCCGCAACGGCTGGGATGTAGGCGTTCTGGTCGAACTTGACGCCGCCTTCCTTCATCACTTCGCCCACCGGCTTGATGGCGCCCTTGGCGGCCATCAGCGTGGCGGTGGCGACTTCCTGGCCTTGCAGGATGTGGGGCGCATTGCCCGCACGGAACGCGGCCACCGCGCCGGTCATGGCTTCGGCGTAGGTGCCCTTGTAGGTGGGCACAACCTTGTAGTCCTTCTGGCTGTCGTTGAACTGTTTGGCCTGGTCATTGACCCATTCGCCCAGCGGGCCGCTCATGGCGTGCCACCACTGGATCTCGGTTTGGGCGTAAGCCGGTGCACCCATGGTGAGGGCGAGCGCGGCCGTGAGGCCCAAAGTCTTGAATTTCATGGAATCTCCTGAAATGGGGAAAAAAGCGATGGTAGGACGTGTTTGTGACACTGACATGAGCTTGTGTCACAAACGCGCAGCCCACTCAACCGGGGAAACCCGGCGGCCGTCCAAACTGGTGCATCCAATAGGCACATCCAGCGGCTGCGGCAGGCGCATTCTAGAGGGCTTGTTCGAGGGGAATTCCCGCGTTTGCAGAAGGGCTCCAGCACGCGCTCTTGTGCAGTGCAGCATGCTAGGATGACGCCTCATTTCGGGGCATGTTCCTGGGGTGAACCCCATTCCATCCGCTTTCATATCTGACCTTAGGCACCCGCATGAGCAAGACATCCCTGGACAAAAGCAAGATCAAGTTTTTGATGCTGGAGGGCATCCATGCCTCCGCCATCGAGGCGCTGCGTGCGGCCGGTTACAGCCAGATCGAAACACTGCCCAAGGCGCTGCAAGGTGAAGAGCTCAAGGCCAAACTGGCCGACGTGCACTTTCTGGGCATTCGCTCGCAAAGCAAACTCACCGCCGACGTGTTGTCGGCCGCGCCCAAGCTGGTGGCTGTGGGCTGCTTCTGCATTGGCACCAACCAGGTAGACCTGAACGCAGCGCGCGAACGTGGCGTGGCAGTGTTTAACGCCCCGTATTCCAACACCCGTTCGGTGGCCGAGCTGGTGCTGGCCGAAGCGATCCTGCTGCTGCGCGGCATCCCCGCCAAAAACGCGCTGGTGCACCGGGGCGGCTGGATGAAGTCCGCCGTGCACTCGCATGAAATCCGTAGCAAAACGCTGGGCATCGTGGGCTACGGCTCCATTGGCACCCAGCTGTCGGTGCTGGCCGAAGGGCTGGGCATGCACGTGGCGTTTTACGACGTGGTCAGCAAACTGCCACTGGGCAACGCACGCCAGGTGCCCAAGCTGCACGACCTGCTGGCCCAGAGCGACATCGTCAGCCTGCATGTGCCCGAACTGCCCTCCACCCAATGGATGATCGGCCCCGCCGAAATCGCCGCCATGAAGCAAGGCGGCATCCTGATCAATGCCGCACGCGGCACGGTGGTGGATATTGACGCGCTGGCCGAAGGCATCAAGAGCGAAAAGCTGTGGGGCGCAGCCGTGGACGTGTTCCCGGTCGAGCCCGGCAGCAACAACGAAGAGTTCCAGTCGCCCCTGCGCGGGCTCGACAACGTGATCCTCACCCCGCACATCGGCGGCTCCACCATGGAAGCCCAGGCCAATATCGGCGGCGAAGTGGCCGAGAAGCTGGTGAAGTACAGCGACAACGGCACGTCCATTTCGTCCGTCAACTTCCCCGAGGTGGCGCTGCCCGCCCACCCCGGCAAACACCGCATCCTGCACATCCACCACAACGTGCCGGGTGTCCTGTCCGAGATCAACCGCATCTTCTCGGACAACCACATCAACATCTCGGGCCAGTACCTGCAGACCAACGAGCAGGTGGGGTATGTGGTGATTGATATTGACGCGGCGTCGTCTGATCTGGCGCTGGAAAAGCTGGCTGAGGTGCGGGGGACTATTCGGAGTCGGGTGCTGTTCTGAAGCGGCGCGCGCACTGCGTGCTGTTGACAGTATGAAACCCGCCTTGTGCGGGTTTTTGCATTAAAAATGGCATCTAACCTACGTTGGTAGTGCGGAAGGTGCTATCAAATTTGATTATTCAAGGCGAAGCCTGCTTGTGTGTGAAATTCCGACACCTTGCGCTCATTTGCCATCATTGAAAAAAACGCTTCGATTTCCGTTTTGCCCATGTCTCGCGGGTGCCGCATGCCGCCATGCTGCGTTGCGTTCCAGCGAATAAAAAAAGCGGACCCAGTGCAGATAAGCCTTTTCCGTCTTGAGGCTATAGTGCAAATATCGAATCCGCTCTAGCACTTGGTCGAGCAAACGGATGGACTGCAGCGGAGGCGTACCGGGTCTCATGAAAAATTTATACCTGTTTATTTATTCAATATCTTGCTTTGCAAGCCAACAGGCAAGCGGGTTGCGGGACTTTTTTCAAAAGATGTATCGTCGCGGCCCGGATGCATCAACCGGGTTCTGCGGTCTACATTACATTAGGACTATATAAAATGCTTGAAATGAACTTTGCGTTTACTAGACCATGGACAGTTCGATTACCTACGTTGGTCAGACAAATTAATACTGAATATGTCGACGCATTTTTCAATGATGGTTCGCTTCGCCTTTCTTCATTTGAGGCTTTCCGGCGACATCCTGATGAAAAACGTAGAGACGGACAAGAAGGGCTCGTAGCTATGGAGGTCAATACTCCAACGGGCTCTTTGAGCATTCTTGGAGCGTGCGGACAGGAAGCCTACATTATGTGCGCGTCAACTGTAGAGACACCGATAGGTGAAAATGACGGCTCAGCGTCTGCATTTCGTATTTTCGATAGCTTAAAATTCGCAGATGCAGTATCACGTCAAATTCCAGGATTTATTGGAGGAACTGAGGGCTTCTGTATTTACCGTAAAAATACAATGATCACGAAGTCTGATCCAAATCCAATAATTGTACCCACTGCGGGCGTGAATTCGGATTCATGGTTTCAAGAACAGAAACTCCGAACCGCAAAACTCGCCATAGACGCTTACTTCATGAAGCATATATCTTTTGCGCATGAAGCCGAATATCGTTTTATTTGGTTCGCAGAAAATTCAAGAAAGCAGTTTCTTGACATCAGATGTCCAGCTGCAATTGAATGCTGCGAACGTGTCACTAAGGACTTATCTGAGCCAGCATCCCAACCCTCTTTTCCAAGTGGCTCTCAGACTTTTTTCTTTGGCGATATTTAGCACAAAAAAACTGGTAGATTTCCTAACCCGGCGCTCAAGCGGACAGCTTTCAGCTGCCGCTTACCTTAGTTCGTTCGGCCATGTAGCAATGGATCGCTTCCTAGGCGCTCGGCGCTGAGGCTCCCTTCATCCGACCCCACCATACCGCTTGACCGCGCGTATGCGTTAAATGCGAATTTCATAAGGAAAATGGCTTCTAGCCAATGATCCTATTGGGTTAATTGCTCCTTACTTTGTAGCTGTCGCATCCCGGACGATTGTATAGACTCCAAGCGCTACCCCCTGTTCATGGCCCGCGATGTAATGCGCGTGCTGATTGAGCAACTTCAAGCCGAAGGAGCTACACCGTCATGATGATCGCCCTGCACAAGAGAGCCCGAACGACCCCTGCCATCCGCGCCGAGATTGCCGCCAGCACTGAGAGCGCCAAAGCCTTGGCCTGCCGCTTTGGCGTAAGCGAAGCCACCATCTACAAATGGAAGTCACGCCAATCGGTGCAGGATCGCTCGCACACCGCACACCGTCTGCAAACCACACTGACTTCTGCACAAGAAACCATCGTGGTACATCTGCGACGCACCCTGTTACTGCCACTGGATGACTTGCTGGCCGTGACCCGTGAGTTCCTTTGCCCCGATGTCTCTCGCTCAGGGCTGGACCGGTGTTTGCGCAGGCATGGTGTGGGCAACCTCCATGCCCTCAAGCCTGCAACACCCCAGGAGCCTCACAAGGCCTTCAAGAGCTATGAGCCGGGCTACTTGCACATGGATGTCAAATACCTGCCCCAGATGCAGGATGAGACCAAGCGGCGCTACCTGTTCGTGGCCATTGACCGGGCCACGCGCTGGGTGTTTGTGGCGATCAAGAAGGACAAGACAGCTGCCAGTGCGGGCAGTTTCTTGAAAGCGTTGCACAAGGCGTGCCCGCTCAAGATCGTCAAGTTATTGACGGACAACGGCAAGGAGTTCACAGACCGGCTGTTTGCCAGCCGTGAGCGTGCACCCAGTGGCAATCACGAGTTTGACCAGCTGTGCCAGGAGTTGGGCATTGAGCACCGCCTGACCAGACCGAGAACGCCCAAGACCAACGGCATGGTTGAGCGCTTCAATGGCCGAATCAGCGATGTGCTAAAGACCAACCGCTTCAATAGTGCACTGGATCTGGAGGAGACCTTGCTGCGCTATGTGGCGCTGTACAACCACCAGTTACCCCAGTCGGCTTTGCAAAGCAAAACCCCAATGCAGGCTATGAAGGGCTGGTACGATTCTCAGCCAAGCCTGTTTCATAAGCGTCCTTATGATCGTCCGGGATGCGACATGTAGCAATCAACCGCCAGCCCGCCGCATACCCCGTGGGCCCCATGGGTCTGACCCTACTGGCTTAAAATCTCCCCCCCGAGGTCAATGGGCGCGCGGCGTCCACCCCAGGTTTCCAGGTTGATCCCCACATGAATGCTCCCACTGCGTTGGCTGCGCTGATGTCGCAGGCTGCAGAGCCTGCCCGGCTTCGCGAGATCCCTTACAACTACACCAGTTTCTCTGACCGCGAGATCGTGATTCGCCTGCTGGGTGAACGCGGCTGGTCGCTGTTGCAGTCCCTGCGTGACGAGCGCCGCACGGGGCGCTCTGCGCGGATGTTGTACGAAGTGCTGGGCGACATCTGGGTGGTGCAGCGCAACCCCTATCTGGTGGACGACCTGCTGGACAACCCGCGCCGCCGCGGGCAACTGGTGGACGCACTGAACCACCGCCTGACCGAAGTGGGCAAGCGCCGCACCCCTGACGTGGACGCCCAGCGTGACGTGCTGGTGGGTGAGTTGGCCGCCCTGGTGTCGCAAGCCATTGCCACGTTCGACACCATGTTCCGCGACGTGTCCGCGCTGCGCCGCAAGGCCACCAAGGCGTTTGGCCGGCTGACGGCCAAGGACAACATCAAGTTCGACGGCCTGTCGCGTGTGTCGCATGTGACCGACGCCACCGACTGGCGTGTGGAATACCCGTTTGTGGTGCTGTGCCCCGACACCGAGGCCGAGATGGCTTTGCTGGTCAAGGGCTGTATCGACCTGGGGCTGACCATCATCCCGCGTGGGGGTGGCACGGGTTACACGGGCGGTGCGATTCCGCTGACGTGGAACAGTGCGGTCATCAACACCGAAAAACTCGAAGCGATGACCGAGGTGGAGCTGATGGCGCTGCCCGGGCTGGACAACCCCGTGGCTACGGTCTGGACCGAAGCGGGTGTGGTCACCCAGCGTGTGGCCGATGCGGCAGAACGTGCGGGGTATGTGTTTGCGGTGGACCCGACGTCTGCCGAGGCATCTTGTGTGGGCGGTAACGTCGCCATGAACGCAGGCGGCAAAAAGGCCGTGTTGTGGGGCACGGCGCTGGACAACCTGGCGTCGTGGCGCATGGTGACGCCGCAGGCCGAGTGGCTGGAAGTGACCCGTATCGGGCACAACCTCGGCAAGATCCACGACGCCGAGAACGCGACTTTTGACCTGCAGTATTTCGCGGCGGATGGCAAGACGAAGCTGCGCACTGAGCAGCTTGTCATCCCCGGCAAAACCTTCCGCAAGGAAGGCCTCGGCAAGGACGTGACCGACAAGTTCCTGTCCGGCCTGCCGGGCATCCAGAAAGAGGGCTGTGACGGCCTGATCACCAGCTGCCGCTGGGTGGTGCACAAGATGCCCGCCCACACGCGCACGGTGTGCCTGGAGTTTTTTGGCAATGCCAAAGACGCGGTGCCCAGCATCGTTGAAATCAAGGACTTCATGTTCGCCGAGCAGAAACGCTCGGGTGTGCTGCTGGCCGGGCTGGAGCATCTGGACGACCGCTACCTGAAGGCGGTGGGTTACGCGACCAAGTCGAAGAAACACGGCGGCCTGCCGAAGATGGTGCTGTTTGGCGACATTGCGGGTGACGACGCGGACACGGTGGCACGGGTCACCTCCGAAGTGGTGCGTATCGCCAACTCGCGCAGCGGTGAAGGCTTCATCGCCATCAGCCCTGACGCACGCAAGAAGTTCTGGCTCGACCGCAAGCGCACGGCTGCCATCAGCCGCCACACCAACGCCTTCAAGATCAACGAAGACGTGGTGATCCCGCTGCCGCGTATGGCCGAGTACACCGACGGCATCGAACGTATCAACATCGAGCTGTCGCTGCAGAACAAGCTGGCCTTTGCCGACGCACTGGAAGACTTCTTCACGCGCGGCAACCTGCCGCTGGGCAAGACCGACGACGCCAACGACATCCCGTCGGCCGAGCTGCTGGAAGACCGCGTGGCGCAGGCGGTGGCGCTGGTGCAGGACGTGCGCGCGCTGTGGGCTGGCTGGCTGCAGAACGTCGACGCGCTGTTTCCGCAATTACAAGACCATTCACTGCGCGCCAGCTGGAAGGCGCAGCTGCGTGCGCCGCTGCAGACCATCTTCACCGGTGCCGAGTTCACCCCCATCCTCGACGAGTGCAACGCCATCCACCAGCGTGTGCTGAAAGGCCGCGTGTGGGTTGCGCTGCACATGCACGCGGGTGACGGCAATGTGCACACCAACTTGCCCGTCAACAGCGACAACTACGAGATGTTGCAGACGGCCCACGCGGCTGTCGTGCGCATCATGGCGCTGGCGCGCAGCCTGGACGGTGTGATCTCGGGCGAACACGGCATTGGTATCACCAAGCTGGAGTTTTTGAGCGACGAAGAGCTGCAGCCCTTCACCGACTACAAAAAGCGGGTGGACCCGGAAGGCCGCTTCAATAAAGGCAAGTTGCTCCGAAATAAAGAGCACTCTGCGCAGGATGGACGGGCGCTGCAGGCCGATTTGACCAATGCCTACACACCCAGCTTTGGCCTGATGGGGCACGAGTCGCTGATCATGCAGCAGAGCGATATTGGCGCGATTGCCGACTCGGTGAAGGACTGCCTGCGCTGCGGCAAGTGCAAGCCGGTTTGTGCTACCCACGTGCCACGCGCCAACCTGCTGTACAGCCCGCGCAACAAGATTCTGGCGACCTCGTTGCTGGTGGAAGCCTTCCTGTACGAAGAGCAAACTCGCCGTGGTGTCAGCATCAAACACTGGGAAGAGTTTGAAGACGTGGCCGACCACTGCACGGTGTGCCACAAGTGCCTGACGCCGTGCCCGGTAAAGATCGACTTCGGCGATGTGTCGATGAACATGCGCAACCTGCTGCGCAAAATGGGGCAGAAGAGCTTCCGCCCCGGCAACGCCGCGGCCATGTTGTTCCTCAACGCGACGAACCCGCAGACCATCAAAGCGATGCGTGTGGGGATGGTCGGCATCGGCTTCAAGGCACAGCGCCTGGCCAACGACCTGCTGCGCCGCGTGGCACGCAAACAGACGTCGGCACCCCCTGCCACGCTGGGGCCTGCGCCGATCAAGGAACAGGTGATCCACTTCATCAACAAGAAGATGCCGGGTGGTTTGCCGAAGCAGACGGCGCGTGCGTTGCTGGACATTGAAGATGCGGACTACGTGCCCATCATTCGTAACCCGAAGGCGACCACGTCGGAGACGGAAGCTGTCTTTTACTTCCCGGGTTGCGGCTCGGAGCGGCTGTTCTCGCAGGTCGGGCTGGCAACGCAGGCGATGCTCTGGCACGCAGGTGTGCAGACTGTGCTGCCACCCGGTTACCTGTGCTGCGGTTACCCGCAGCGCGGCAGCGGCCAGTTTGACAAGGCCGAAAAGATGATCACGGACAACCGTGTGTTGTTCCACCGGGTTGCCAACACACTCAACTACCTCGATATCAAGACCGTGGTGGTGAGCTGCGGCACCTGTTACGACCAGCTGCAGGGTTACCAGTTCGACAAGATCTTCCCGGGCTGCCGCATCATCGACATCCACGAGTACCTGCTGGAAAAAGGTATCACGCTGGGCAATGCAGATGGTGGTGGCTACCTGTACCACGACCCCTGCCACAGCCCCATGAAGCTGCAGGACCCGATGAAGACGGTGAAGGCGCTGGTGGGCAACAACGTGCTGAAGAACGACCGCTGCTGCGGCGAATCCGGCACGCTGGGTGTGACGCGGCCCGACATCTCGACGCAGATCCGCTTCCGCAAAGAAGAGGAGCTGAAAAAGGGTGAAGCTGCATTACGCGCCACCGGCTCGGTTGCAGCACAAGGCAACGTCAAGATCCTCACCAGCTGCCCCAGCTGCCTGCAGGGTCTGAGCCGTTACGGCAACGACCTGAACAACGGCCTGCTCGAAGCCGACTACATCGTGGTGGAAATGGCGAACCAGATCCTGGGCGACCAGTGGCTGCCGGAGTACGTGGCCGCAGCGAACCATGGCGGGATCGAGCGGGTGCTGGTGTGAGTGCGGCTGCTTGCCCTCTTTGCGCCACTGACGGCGGTGCGCTGGTGTGGCGTGGTGCCCACCTGCGTGTCATCCGCGCGGATGAAGTCGGGTTTCCTGCGTTTTACCGCGTGGTCTGGAATACCCATGTGGCCGAGTTTTCCGACCTGGATGCCGCCAGCCGCCAGCATTGCATGGAGGTGGTGACCGTGGTGGAGCAGGCCCTGCGTGACCACCTGCAGCCCACCAAGATCAACTTGGCCGCACTGGGCAACATGGTGCCGCACCTGCATTGGCATGTGATTGCGCGGTTTACTTGGGACAGCCATTTCCCTGCACCCGTGTGGGCTGCTGCGGTGCGGGAGCGTGTTGGTGCTGAAGAGGCGGCTGTGTTGGCCCGCCTGTCTGCGATGGAGGCAGACCTGTGTACGCGACTGAACCTTATGGCTTTGCCAACTCCGCAGTCGTAACGCGGTTGCGCCCCTGTTCCTTGCTGCGGTAGAGCGCGCCGTCAGCCCGTGCAATGGCGCTGGCCAGTGGTTCGTTGGTTTGAACAACTGTGACCCCCAATGACAGCGTGGCGTTAATGGGCGTCTCTTGCTTGTGGGTCGACAGCGGCTGCGCCGTGACAACCGAGCGTATGCGTTCGGCCAACGCCAGCGCGGCGGCAGCGTCGGTGGCGGGCAGCAGCAGCAAAAATTCTTCTCCGCCCCAGCGTGCAACGATGTCCTGGGCGCGGCAGGTCTCAGACAGGAGCGTGCCGATGTGCACCAGCACCTGGTCCCCGGCTTCATGCCCGTGCTGGTCGTTGATGGCCTTGAAATGGTCAATGTCGGCCAACACCAGGGCGGTGCTGTGCCCCGTACGTTCGGCGTGTGCCAGAACCTGTTCCGCCAGACTCAGCAGGTTGCGTCGGTTGGACAGTCCGGTGAGCGGGTCGGTGGCCGCCAGATCGGCCAGTTTTTTCTCGGCACGGCGCACTGTGCGGTAGTAAAAGCGCGCGGTGTAGGCCGCCATCGCAAACACCACCGCCACGTTAAACCCGTGCACCACCCACAAGCCTGTGTTGTCCAGGGGGGCAGTGGGCCCGACCCAGCGTGCAACGGTGTGCAGGCCGATGTAGAAAACAAAAAGCAGCAAAAGCAGGGTGTAAGGCCGCAGCTTGCTGCCAGCGCTGACCACAATGGCCGGAATAAACATCAGCAGGTAATAGTGGAACCCGCTGTCCCAGCCAATCAGCATGGTGCCAATGGCGGCGTGGCCCAGCACCTCCAGCCAGATCAGGGCGATGGCTGAGGCGTTCATGCGCCGGGTCAAAAGCCAGTAGGCGCAGCCATACAGGCCGATGCTGACCAGGTTGAGCCAGGCCAGCAAGGGGGCATCGAAATACAGGAACAGCAGCAGCAGGGCGAAGTCCACCCCGGCGGCCATCATGGTGACGCGCCGGGTCATGACCCAGAAGGCCCTGTGGGCGAGTTTGCTGCTCGTCGCGTCGGTGGCTGCCGGTGGTGGCAGCGCAGACACATGCACCGTGGGGTGGGCGGAGTTGTCCATCGTCAGCCGTGTGATGGGGTTGCCGCCGCGTGGTGTGCCCCGCTTGGCCGCGGGGTGGGACAATCGCTCCCACTTTTAATGCGTTTCACAGGGGATTCCATGGCAGGTTTAAAAACGGGGGCTCCCACACCACAGGCCATCACGGTGCATGAGTTATCTCGTGTACTTGAAGTTACATTTTCGGATGGTGCCACATTCCGGCTGCCGTTTGAGCTGATGCGGGTTTACTCTCCCTCGGCCGAAGTGCAGGGCCATGGGCCAGGACAGGAGGTGCTGCAGACTGGCAAGCGGGAGGTTGGCCTGGTGGGCCTGGAGCCGGTGGGCAACTATGCCGTCAAACCCGTGTTCTCCGATGGGCACGAAAGCGGCATCTTTTCGTGGGACTACCTGTACGAGCTGGGTGCCACGCAGGATCGGCTGTGGACGGACTACCTGGCCCGGCTGGACGCCGCAGGGGTGGACCGTGATACACCCATGGTCACCAACGCTGGTCACAGCTGTTCTTCGCACTGAGCTTTCACTGCCGCTAATTCCCCATAAAGGGGCGGGGTTGTCAGCGGCAAAACCCGGTTTACGCCCTAGCATCCAAGTATGAGTACCACGCATTTCGGCTTTCAGTCGGTCGACGAAAAGGACAAGGCGCGCCATGTGCGCAGCGTGTTCGACTCCGTTGCCCCCAAATATGACCTCATGAACGACCTCATGTCCGGTGGCCTGCACCGGGTGTGGAAGGCCTACACCGTGGGTGTGGCCAACCTGAAGGAAGGTGACCAGGTTCTCGACATCGCCGGTGGCACGGGTGATTTGGCGCTGGCTTTCTCCAAGAAGGTGGGCGCATCGGGCCGGGTGGTGCACACGGACATCAACGCCGCCATGCTGGGCACGGGCCGCGACCGCTTGCTGGACGCCGGGGTGGTGTTGCCTACCGTGGTGTGTGACGCCGAGCACCTGCCGTTTCCTGATGCGCAATTTGACGTGGTCAGTGTGGCGTTTGGCCTGCGCAACATGACCCACAAGGACGTGGCACTGGCTGAGATGTGCCGCGTGCTCAAACCGGGCGGCAAACTGCTGGTGCTGGAGTTCTCCAAGGTGGCCAAACCGCTGGAGAAGGCGTACGACTTTTATTCCTTCAACATCCTGCCGCGTCTGGGCAAGCTGGTGGCGGGGGACGACTCCAGTTACCGCTATCTGGCGGAGTCGATCCGTATGCATCCGTCACAGGATGCGCTCAAAGACCTTATGCAGAAAAATGGCTTTGGCCATGTGGACTATCACAATATGACGGCGGGTATTGTGGCGTTGCATGTTGGAATCAAGTGCTGAACTGGTAACACCCCCGAAGCGCCTTTGGCGCTTTCCCCCTTAAAGGGGGCGATACCAGCAGCCTGGCAAAGCCAGTTCTGCGGTATCTCTGGAAGGGGGCTTGGCGTGCATGCGGTTTGCGTAAACGATAAAAGGAGATGGCGATGAAAAAGTTCTGGTCTGTTGTTTTGGTTGGTTTTATGGCGTTGAGCACGCTCGACGCGGAAGCCGCACGCCGCATGGGTGGCGGAAAGTCTTTTGGCAAGCAGTCCAACAACGTGACGCAGCGTGAAGCTGCGCCCGCAGCACCAGCTGCGCCAGGTGGTATGGCCCAGAACGCCAACGCGGCCAAACCGGCTGCTGCGCCGGGTGCGGCTGCAGCGGCTGCGCCGAAGAAGCCCTGGGCTGGCATGTTGGGTGGTTTGGCTGCAGGGCTGGGTCTGGCCTGGCTGGCCAGCTCGCTCGGGCTGGGCGCCGCATTTGGCCAGTTCATGCTGATCGCTTTGCTGGTGTTGGTCGGTTTTGTGGTGTTCGGCATGGTGATGCGTTCGCGCAAATCCCAGGCCGCTGGCGGTAATGCCGGGAATGCAGGCAACGGCCCATTTGCCTTCCAGGGTGCCGGCAACACATCACCTGCAGCGGCGGCAACACCGCGTGCGTACAGCCCCAACAACGTGGGCAACGACGCATCGGCACGCCCATGGGAGCAAAACGCCACGGCATTTGAGGCTGCCCAGCCACAGGATGTGGTCAGCAACCGCCCCCATGGCTCCGGCGTGGTGATTGGTTCGGCTTTGGGTGGTTCGCAGAACTGGGGTATCCCTGCCGGTTTTGACGTGGACGGTTTCCTGGTGGCCGCCAAACGCAATTTTGTGACGCTGCAAGATGCGTGGGACCGCTCCGACGTGCCATCGCTGCGCGCCATGATGACCGACAGCATGCTGACCGAGATCAAGACCCAACTGGCCGAGCGTGAAAGCCACATCGGTGCCCAGGTGAACAAGACCGACGTGATGGTGCTTGAGGCCCAACTGCTCGGGATTGAAGAGCTGGACGATGGCTACATGGCCAGTGTCGAGTTCTCCGGCATGATCCGTGAAGAGCCTTCGGCAGGCCCGAGCCCGTTCCGTGAAGTGTGGAACATGACCAAGCTCAAAACCGGCAACAGCGGCTGGTTGGTTGCAGGCGTACAAGCCCTGCAATAAGCACACCCCCAGGCTTTTTCACTGCGTGTAAACGCCAACCCCCTTGCAGGGGGCTCCACCGACGGCCCGGCAAAGCCGGTTCCGTGGTGTCTACTTGAACATGCCATCTCATGCTGCGATTGGCTAACACAGACGTGATAATGGGGACTATGGCAACACAGTCCCCATTTCCTTTTTTGAACGGTATCTTGGACACACTGGGCGCACGTTTGCAGCCCCCCGTGTGGCTGGTCAGTGAGGCTCAGCGCCGTATCGTGCTGTTCCTGAACCACGTGCTGGGTCAGGAGCCTGAAGCCACTGCGCGCCTCGTGCGCCAGAAGGGCCGGGTGGTGCTGGTGCAATGGCGTGCGTTCTCGCTGCGGCTTGTGGTGACACCCGCTGGCCTGCTGGATCTGGCCAATGCGGGAAGCCTGCCCGACCTGACGTTGGTGGTGGCTGACGAGTCACCTTTTGTTCTGGCCCAGACCGCACTGCGTGGCGACAAACCCGCCATCCGTATTGAAGGCGACGTGCAACTCGCGGCAGAAATCAACTGGCTGGTGGACCATGTGCGCTGGGATGTGGAAGAAGACCTTGCCCGGGTGATTGGCGACGTGCCAGCCCACACCGTGGCGCAGGTTGCCCAGCGCGCCGCGCAGGCGCTGCGGCAGTTTGTTGGGGCTCGTGTTCCCCCTGCAGGTTCTGGTGCACCCAGTGTGCAGCCAGGGCAGGGCGGGACGGTGGCATGACGCGGTTGTACCGGGGCGCTTTTATCGTCTGGATTGCCCTGCGGTATGGCCTGGATGAGCTGGTACTGAGCAGCTTTCAGAAACCCTGGCTTGCCCGCGTGGTGCGGGTGCTGACACTGGGCCGCAACCTGGAGGCACCACGTGGCCAACGCCTACGTGAGGCGCTGGAGCGGTTGGGCCCCATCTTTGTGAAACTGGGTCAGATGTTGTCCACCCGGCGCGACCTGATGCCGCAGGACATCGCCGACGAGCTGATGCTGCTGCAAGACCGGGTGCCGCCGTTTGACCCCGCCATTGCCATCGCCACCATCGAGCGTTCGTTCCGGCGTCCGGTGGACGAGGTGTTTGCCCATTTCGAACGTGTGCCCGTGGCCAGCGCCTCTATTGCACAGGTGCACTTTGCCACCATCCGCGACCGCACGGGCCAGTTGCGTGATGTGGCCGTCAAGGTCTTGCGCCCCGGCATGCGCCCGGCCATCGAGAAAGACCTGCAGCTGATGCGCACCATGGCGGGCTGGGTGGAAAAACTCAGCGCCGACGGCAAACGCCTGAAGCCGCGCCAGGTGGTGGCCGAATTCGACAACTACCTGCACGACGAACTCGACCTGATCAAGGAGGCCGCCAATGCCGCGCAGCTGCGCCGCAACATGCAGGGGCTGGACCTGGTGCTGATTCCCGAGATGTTCTGGGACTTCTGCCACCCCGAGGTGATCGTGATGGAGCGTATGACCGGTGTGCCGATCAACCAGATCGAGCGGCTGCGTGATGCAGGGGTTGATATACCCAAGCTGGCGCGCGACGGTGTCACGCTGTTTTTTACCCAGGTTTTTCGCGACGGCTTCTTCCACGCCGACATGCACCCCGGCAACATCCAGGTCAGCCTGGCACCCGAGACTTTTGGGCGTTATATTTCGCTCGACTTTGGCATTGTGGGCACACTCACCGAGTTCGACAAAGAGTACCTTGCGCAGAATTTCACGGCCTTCTTCCGGCGTGACTACAAACGGGTAGCCGAGCTGCACATCGAATCGGGCTGGGTGCCTGCGGATACCCGTGTGGACGAGTTGGAGTCTGCCATCCGCGCCGTGTGTGAACCCTATTTCGACCGCCCCCTGAGTGAAATTTCGCTGGGTATGGTGTTGATGCGGCTGTTCCAGACATCGCGGCGGTTCCAGGTCGAGATCCAGCCACAACTGGTGCTGCTGCAAAAAACCCTGCTCAACATCGAAGGCCTGGGTCGGCAGCTGGACCCGGATCTGGACTTGTGGAGCACGGCCAAACCCTTCCTCGAAAAGTGGATGCTCGACCAGATGGGGCCCCAGCGGCTTTTGAATGCACTGCGTGACCAGGCTCCCATTTACGCCAAGCTGTTGCCCGAACTGCCGCGTCTGTTACACGACTTTCTCAAACACCGCCCGGCCAATGACCACCAGCGTGAGCTGGCGGAACTGCTGGCCGAGCAGAAACGCACCAACAAGTTGCTGCAAAGCCTGGTGTACGGTGGCATGGGATTTGTATTGGGTCTGCTGGTGATGCAGCTGTTCATCCGCATCCGCATCTTCTAAAACACGTTCTCAGGTCGGGCCGGGTGTTGTCCCGGTCTGCATTTTCTGGATAATCCGCGTCCATCTTTGGGAGTGTCTTGTGCTGCTAACCCTGGTTGCTGTTTACCTGCTTATAACCATCGCCATCGGGCTTGTTGCCGCGCGGCGGGTGAAAAACACCGCCGACTTCGCCATTGCGGGGCGCAACCTGCCGCTGGTGATGATCATCACCACCACGTTTGCTACGTGGTTTGGCTCTGAAACGGTGCTGGGTATTCCGGCCAAGTTCATCGATGGTGGCCTGGGTGCGGTGGTGGAAGACCCGTTTGGTGCGGGCACCTGCCTGATCCTGGTAGGGCTATTTTTTGCGGGCAAGTTGTACCGCATGACCCTGCTGACCATCAGTGACTACTACCGCGAGCGTTATGGCCGCGTGGTCGAGGTGGCGTGTTCACTCATCATCATGCTCAGCTACCTGGGCTGGGTGTCGGCCCAGGTCACGGCGCTGGGGCTGGTTTTTAACCTGTTGTCGGGCGGCGCAGTGAGTGTGCCGGTGGGTATGGTGATTGGGGTGGTGTCGATCCTGGCCTACACCCTGTTTGGTGGCATGTGGTCGGTGGCGGTGACCGACTTCATACAAATGATCATTCTGGTGGGCGGCCTGTCGGTGCTGGCCTATTTTGCGGGTGACATGGCGGGTGGGGCCGACAAGGTGGTGTCTCTGGTGGTCAGCCGCGACTTGTTCAAGTTCTGGCCTGAGCCGAGCTTCCATGACATGGTCTTCTTCTTTGCCGCAGCCATCACCATGATGCTGGGCTCCATTCCGCAACAGGACGTGTTCCAGCGGGTCATGTCGGCCAACAGCGTCAATGCGGCAACCAAGGGCCCGGTGATTGGTGGCGTGGCCTACATCCTGTTCGCCTTTGTGCCCATGTTCCTGGTGGCCAGTGCACTGATCATCATGCCGGAGCAGACGGCGGAATTGCTCAAGGACGACCCTCAGAAAGTTCTGCCCACACTGGTCATGGAGAAGATGCCGTTTTTTATGCAGGTGCTGTTTTTTGGGGCTTTGCTGTCGGCCATCAAATCCACCGCATCCGCCACGCTGCTGGCGCCCAGCGTCACTTTCACGGAAAACATCTGGCGCCAGTTCCGCCCCCGCGTGAGTGACAAACAAGAGCTGCGCACCATGCGTATCACCGTGCTGGTGTTCAGCGTGCTGGTGCTGGCGTACGCCATCCGTATGGAAGGCACACCCATTTATGAAATGGTGTCCGGTGCCTACCAGGTGCCGCTGGTCGGTGCTTTTGTGCCGCTGGTGATGGGGCTGTACTGGAAAAAAGCGTCCACCCAGGGCGCCATCGCAGCGGTTGTGCTGGGTATTGGTGTCTGGTTGCTGTTCTTGGGCACCAGCATGGGTGAAGTGTTCCCTGCCCAGCTGGCCGGGGTGCTGTCAGCATTTGCGGGCATGGTGGTGGGGTCCCTCGCACCACAGGTCATTCGCGACACCCGGATCGCACACCGACTGATCCCCGAGGTGGTTTGAGCGCTGCGGCGGTGTAATCCGTCTTACATGCGGGTTGCACGGTGCAAATCGGGCGGCTGGAACGGTGCAAAGCCTATAATCGAAGGCTTTGCAACCCATTTTCCGGATCATCACGCCATGCCTATCTACGCCTATAAATGCGGGTCCTGTGGCCACGCCAAGGACGTATTGCAGAAGATGTCCGACCCCCTGCTGACCGTGTGCCCCGCCTGTGGCGAAGCTGCATTCAGCAAGCAGGTGACGGCGGCAGGTTTCCAGCTCAAGGGCTCGGGCTGGTATGTGACCGATTTCCGGGCGGGTGGTGATGGTGCCAACAGCGGTGTGGGTGCAGCAGCTGCACCCGCACCTGCTGCCACGGAGGGCAGCGTGGCGGCGGCAACACCTGCGCCAGCCCCTGCCGCAGCAGCCACGCCCGCTCCTGCGCCGGTCAGCAGTCCGGCACCATCCAAGAGTGAATCCGTATGACCGCCCTGCGTAAATGGTTCCTGACGGGCCTGCTGGTGATTGTGCCGGTGGCCATCACCTTCCTGGTACTGGAGTGGATTGTGGGTTTGCTCGACCAAACCCTGCAGATTCTGCCCATCGCATGGCACCCGGACCGCTTGCTCGGTATGCACATCCCCGGTTTTGGCGTGATCCTCACGCTGGGCATCCTGCTGGTTGTGGGCGCTACAGCCAGCAATTTTGTGGGCAAAAAACTGGTGCAGTGGGGCGACGCTGTTGTCACACGTATCCCGGTGGTGCGCTCCATTTATTCCAGCGTCAAGCAGGTGTCCGACACGCTGTTCTCCGAAAACGGCAACGCTTTTCGCAAGGCCGTGCTGATCCAGTGGCCGCGCGAAGGCATCTGGACCGTGGCTTTTGTCACCGGCACACCCGGTGGGGACGTGGCCACGTACCTGCGTGACGACTACCTCAGCGTGTACGTGCCCACCACCCCCAACCCGACCGGTGGCTACTTTGTGATGCTGCGCAAGAGCGACTGCGTCGAACTCAACATGAGCGTGGACGAAGCGCTCAAATACGTCGTGTCCATGGGGGTGGTTGTGCCTGCGCTGCGCCCCATGTCCATCAAACCCCCTCTTTAAATTTGTGCGTCATGTGACGCTGGATGACTCCTATGGCTATGCGTTCCCACTATTGCGGTCTTGTGACCGAAGCCCTGTCGGGCGAAACCGTGACCCTGTGTGGCTGGGTCAACCGCCGCCGTGACCACGGTGGTGTGATTTTTGTCGACCTGCGTGACCGCGAAGGTTATGTGCAGATCGTTTGTGACCCCGACCGCGCCGACATGTTCAAGGTGGCCGAAGACCTGCGCAATGAGTTCTGTATCCAGGTCAAAGGCCTGGTGCGCGCGCGCCCTGAAGGCACCACCAACGACAGCCTCAAGAGCGGCAAGATCGAAGTGTTGTGCCACGAGCTGACGGTATTGAACCCGTCCGTCACACCTCCGTTCCAGATCGACGACGACAACCTGTCGGAAACCACCCGCCTCACACACCGCGTTCTCGACCTGCGTCGCCCTTACATGCAGCGCAACCTGATGCTGCGTTACCGCGTGTCGATGGAAGTGCGCAAGTTCCTCGACGCCAACGGCTTCATCGACATCGAAACCCCGATGCTCGGCAAGTCCACGCCCGAAGGCGCACGCGACTACCTCGTGCCTAGCCGCGTACACGACGGCCATTTCTTCGCGCTGCCCCAGTCGCCCCAGCTGTTCAAGCAGCTGCTGATGGTGTCGGGCTTCGACCGTTATTACCAGATCACCAAGTGTTTCCGCGACGAAGACTTGCGCGCCGACCGCCAGCCTGAATTCACCCAGATCGATATCGAAACCTCCTTCCTCACCGAAGAAGAAATCCGCGACATCTTCCAGGGCATGATCAAGACGGTGTTCCAGAACACCATTGGTGTGGACCTGGGCGAATTCCCCGTCATGACGTACCAGGACGCGGCCCGCCTGTACGGATCGGACAAACCCGACCTGCGCGTCAAGCTGGAATTCACCGAACTCACCGACGTCATGAAGGACGTGGACTTCAAGGTGTTCTCGGGTGCGGCCAACATGAAGGGCGGCCGTGTGGTGGCCTTGCGCGTGCCGGGCGGCTCGAAGGAAACCGGTGGCATCAGCCGCGGCGAGATTGATGCGTACACCGAGTTCGTCAAGATCTACGGCGCCAAGGGCCTGGCCTACATCCGCGTCAACGACCTGGCCAAGGGCCGTGACGGCCTGCAAAGCCCGATCGTCAAGAACATCCACGACGTGGCACTGCAAACCGTGCTGGAACGCACCGGCGCGCAAGACGGCGACCTGATTTTCTTTGGCGCTGACAAAGAGAAAGTCGTCAACGACGCCATTGGTGCGCTGCGCATCAAGATCGGCCACAGCGAATTCGGCAAGAAGAACGGCCTGTTCGACGACCGCTGGGCACCGCTGTGGGTGGTGGACTTCCCGATGTTCGAATTCGACGAAGAGTCGCAGCGCTACACCGCTGTGCACCACCCCTTCACCGCACCGAAGGACGGCCACGAAGACTGGATGGTCACCGCGCCCGAGAAGTGCATCTCCAAGGGTTACGACATGGTGCTGAACGGCTGGGAAATGGGTGGCGGTTCGGTCCGTATCCACCGTGCCGACGTGCAGCAGAAGGTGTTCGACGCGCTCAAGATCACACCCGAAGAAGCCCAGCTCAAGTTTGGCTTCCTGCTGGACGCGCTGCAGTACGGTGCGCCACCACACGGTGGCCTGGCCTTCGGCCTGGACCGTATCGTCACCTTGATGACCAAGGCCGAGTCGATCCGCGACGTGATCGCCTTCCCCAAGACCCAGCGCGCCCAGGACCTGCTGACCCAGGCCCCAAGCACGGTGGACGAAAAGCAATTGCGCGAGCTGCACATCCGCCTGCGCAACACAGACTTGGCGAAACCCGCAGCGGTGTAAACAAGGACACACGCTGCTGAAAGCTTGCATGGTTTTCAGCAGGCACGGTGCACAAAGAAAACGGCAGCTTCCGCAAGGAGCTTGCCGTTTTTTCATGGCACGATCACCACCGCCATGCCTGCACCGCCTGTGTTCAAAATCCCCGAATCCGTTCTGGTCGTTATCCACACGTCCGCGCTTGACGTGCTGCTGATTCGCCGCGCCGACGCGCCTGACCACTGGCAGTCTGTCAC
The DNA here is from genome assembly GCA_026314275.1 of Comamonadaceae bacterium AAW. GTDB lineage: Bacteria > Pseudomonadota > Gammaproteobacteria > Burkholderiales > Burkholderiaceae_C > JAGOEY01. Next base: position 604,383 of record CP111109.1, on the reverse strand, counting down.
TGGCTCGAAGGACTGGTTGGCGGAAGACTTCCGCGCCACCGCCGTGCGCGAGGTGATGGAAGAAACTGCCATCAACGCCACTGCACCGGACTGTGTGCTGACCGACTGGGCGCTTGAGAACACCTACGCCATCTACCCGCAGTGGCTGCACCGTTATGCGCCCGGTGTGTCGCACAACACCGAGCGGATTTTTGGCCTGCAGGTGCCGGCGGGCACACCTGTGGTGCTGAGCCCGAGAGAGCACACGGACATGGTGTGGCTACCTTGGCGCGAAGCGGCGGCGCGCTGTTATTCACCGTCCAACGCCGAGGCGATCCTGCTGTTGCCCCGTTTTGCCTTGTAGCTCAATTGCTATCAAAAATATAGCTATATGCGCATGTAAGACGGGCGCTGGAGGGCTAAAAACCTTAAAACTCAATCGCTGTTACCATGCTGTGACACCACTGAAAACACCCGCAGACATGAACCCCTCAGACTCCGACGAAGGCACACCCGTCTCCGTCAAGATCCGTGAACGGCTCGCCGCAGCACGCAAACGTTTCAACGCCAATGACAACATCGCCGAGTTCATTGAACCCGGCGAGCTGGAAAAGCTGCTCGACGAAGTCGAAGCCAAGATGCAGAGCGTGCTCGACAGCATGGTGATCGACACCGCCAACGACCACAACACCGGCAACACCGCGCGCCGCGTGGCCAAGATGTACCTGAACGAGGTGTTCAAAGGCCGTTACGTCACGGCCCCCACCATCACCGAATTCCCCAACGCCGAACACCTGAACGAGCTGATGATCGTCGGCCCCATCACCGTGCGCAGCGCTTGCAGCCACCACCTGTGCCCCGTGATTGGCAAGCTGTGGATCGGTGTGATGCCCAACGAGCACACCAACGTCATCGGCCTGTCCAAATACGCGCGCCTGGCCGAATGGGTCATGGGCCGCCCGCAGATCCAGGAAGAGGCCGTGGTGCAACTGGCCGACCTGATCATGGAAAAAACCCAGCCTGACGGCCTGGCCATCGTGATGGAAGCCAGCCACTTCTGTATGGGCTGGCGCGGGGTGAAAGACCTCGACAGCAAGATGATCAACTCGGTGATGCGCGGTGCGTTCCTCAAGGACGCTGCCCTGCGCCGCGAATTCCTTGCCCTGTTGCCCAAGAAAGACTGAATATGCTCGTACGCCTGCTCTACGCCAGCCGCGCGGTGGATACCTCCCCCAGCGCCATCGAAGCCATCCTGTCGCAGTCGCGCCAGCACAACCCGGGCTGCGGCATCACCGGCATCCTGTGTTACGGCGGTGGCATCTTCCTGCAAGCCATCGAAGGTGGGCGCTCTGCCGTGAACGAACTGTACGGCCACATCCAGCGCGACGTGCGCCACAAGGATGTCGAGCTGCTGCACTTCGAGGAAATCAGCGAACGCCGTTTTGGCGGCTGGACCATGGGGCAGGTCAACCTGTCCAAGCTCAACCACTCCATCCTGCTCAAATACTCCGAGAAGCCGGAGCTGGACCCGTACTCCGTGTCGGGCCGCGTGTCGTTTGCACTGCTCGAAGAGCTGATGGCCACTGCGTCTATCGTAGGCCGAGCCTGATTAGGCACAACGCCAAGACGGTACGCGCACTTGTCCTTCCAGCAGACACCGTGGAACTGGCTCTGCCAGGCCACTGGTGTCGCCCCCTGCAAGGGGGTGGGCGAGAGCGCAGCGAAGCCTGGGGGTGAGTAGTTTTGTCCACCCTCGCTTTCTCCCTGGTCGTTCTTGCCGGGCTGATCCACGCCTGCTGGAACATCGCGGCCAAGAAGGCGGGTGGTGACGCACGTTTCTCCTTTTTCAGCAGTGTGTGGATGGCCTTGATCTGGGCGCCCGTCGGCCTGTGGGCCGGCTGGTCGGTGGTGCCGGGCTGGGGCTGGGTAGAGTGGGCCTTCATCGGTGCCAGTGCCGTGCTGCATGTGGTGTATTTCATCGTGCTGCTGCGCGGCTACCGCAAAGCTGATCTCACTGTGGTCTACCCGCTGGCGCGGGGCTCCGGGCCGCTGCTGTCGTCCATGGTGGCCATCATGCTGCTGGGCGAGCAGATATCGGCGCTGGGTGTGGCGGGCATTGTTGGCGTGGTGGTCGGGGTGTTCCTCATCGCCGGTGGCCCAGGCTTGTGGCGGGCCGCGCATGACCCGCAACGGCAACAACGCGTGCGCAAAGGCATGGTGTATGGCCTGCTGACGGGCGTGTTTATCGCCAGCTACACGGTGGTGGACGGCTACGCGGTCAAGGTGCTGCTGATGTCGCCCATCCTGCTCGACTACATGGGCAACTTTGTGCGTATGGCCCTGCTGCTGCCCGTGGTGCTGCGCGACCGGCCCACCGCCTGGGCGATGTGGCTGCAGCAACGCAAATATGCGCTGATCGTGGGTGCCATCAGCCCCGTGTCTTACGTGCTGGTGCTCTACGCCATGCAGACCGCGCCGCTGTCACACGTGGCACCTGCGCGTGAGGTGTCCATGCTGTTTGCCGCCCTCATCGGCGGGCATTTGCTGGGTGAGGGCGACCGCGCCGTGCGCTTGGTGGGCGCCGTGTGTATTGCAGTGGGGGTGGCGTGCCTGGGCCTCGGCTAAAAGCTGCGCTGGTGGCAGCACCGTTGTTGCTGGGCTGCGATTTCTCCAGCAGCCCCAGCCGCCAAAAAACGATTGTGATTGCCACTGGGCACTTGGTGGATAACGGGGTCGCGCTATCAAATCTGGAGTGTTTCACGTCGCTCGACGCCTGGGCTGCACGTTTGGCCCAGCCCGGCGAACGCTGGGTCGGCGGCTTCGACATGCCCTTCGGCCTGCCGCGTGAACTCGTGCAGGCCCTGGGCTGGCCCACCGACTGGGCGGCTTGTATGGACCACTACCTGAGCCTTTCGCGCGCCGACATCCGCAGCACCTTCAAAGCCTTCTGCGCAGCCCGCCCGGTGGGCCAAAAGTTTGCCCACCGCGCCACCGACGGCCCGGCCGGCTCCAGCCCCTCGATGAAATGGGTGAACCCGCCCGTGGCCTTCATGCTGCATGCCGGGGTGCCCCTGCTGCGCCAGGCCAGCGTGTACCTGCCGGGCCTGATGCCCACACCCGCCCAGCCACCAGAACGTGTGGCACTGGAGGCCTACCCCGGGCTGCTGGCGCGTGCCGTACTGGGCCGACGCAGCTACAAAAGTGACGACAAGCTGCGGCAGACACCAGACAGGCTCGACGCCCGCCGGGCCCTGCTGGCGTCGCTGGAGGCCGGTCAGTTCAAGGGCCTGCGCCTGCAACTGGCTGCCGAGCAGCGTGCGCTGCTGGTGTCGGATGCGCGGGGCGACAGCCTGGACGCCGTGTTGTGCATGCTGCAGGCAGCATGGGCGCTGCGGCAGCACCAGCAGGGCGCGCCGCTGTATGGGCTGCCGCCGGACATGGACCCGCTGGAAGGCTGGATCGTCGGAGCCTAGCGGTAACCCGCCAATTCGTGTTTGGCGATCGCGTTGCGGTGCACCTCGTCCGGGCCGTCGGCCATACGCAGGTGGCGGGCGTAGGCCCAGAAGTGCACCAGGTGGGTGTCCTGGCTGAGGCCCATGGCACCAAAGGCCTGCATCGCGTCGTCGATCACCTGGATGCAGTTGTTGGGTGCAATCACCTTGATCATCGCGATCTCTTTGGCCGCCACCTTGTTGCCCACGGTGTCCATGCGCCAGGCGGCGTGGAGCACCATCCAGCGGGTCTGGTCGATCAGCATGCGGGCTCGGGCAATCCGCTCGCGCCACACACCCTGGTCGGCCAGCGGTTTGCCAAAGGCGACGCGTGACACGACACGTTCACACATCATCTCCAGCGCCGATTCGGCCATCCCAATCATGCGCATGCAGTGGTGGATACGCCCGGGGCCCAGGCGGCCCTGGGCAATCTCGAAGCCACGGCCTTCGCCCAGCAGGATGTTGTCCACCGGCACGCGCACGTTGTCGAACAGCACCTCGGGGTGGCCGAAGGGTGCGTCGTAGTGGTTGACCAACGCCATGTCGCGCACGACCGTGATGCCGGGTGTGTCGGCCGGAACGATGATCATCGACTGCTGGCGGTGCCGGTCGGCGTTGTCCGGGTCGGTCTTGCCCATCAGGATGAAGACTTTGCAGCGCTCGTTCATCGCGCCCGTGATGTACCACTTGCGGCCGTTGATGACGTATTCATCACCCTGGCGCTCAATGCGTGTGGCGATGTTGGTTGCGTCGGATGAGGCCACGGCGGGCTCGGTCATCGCAAAGGCTGACCGGATTTCACCGTCGAGTAAAGGCTGCAGCCAGCGGGCCTTTTGTTCGACCGAGCCGTAACGCTCGATGACTTCGGTGTTGCCGGTGTCGGGTGCACTGCAGTTGAAGGCCTCGGCGCTCCAGTAGCGGCGGCCCATGATTTCGCAGAGGGGTGCGTATTCCAGGTTCGTCAGGCCTGCGCCGTGGCCGGTTTCGGGCAGGAACAGGTTCCACAGGCCGGCTTCGCGGCCCTTCTTTTTGAGCTCTTCCAGCAGCGGCAGGCCGGTGTAGAAGCCGCCGTTTTGTATTGCGTTTATGTACGACTGGTGTGCTTCCTCGGCCTGGCGCTTCTCGTTCGGGTAGATGTGCGCGTCCATGAAGGCGAGCAGGCGGGTGCGCAGGTCCTGGACCTTGTCTGTGTAGGCGAATTCCATAGGGTTGTCCTTCCGATGCAGGGTGGTGGTTTACGACCAGGACAACAGGCCGAGGGTGACAGCCACCAGGGCCGGTTTGGGCTGGCCTTCAATCTCGACGGTGTGTTCACAGCGCAGCATCGTCCAGCCATCGTCACGCTGCTCGGCTTCGAGGAGTTTGATGTGGTTGCGCACACGGGAGCCTGCGGGCACGGGCGCCATAAAGCGCAGTTTGTCCATGCCGTAGTTCACCGACTTGGTGGGCTTCAGGTCGGCCAGCAGTTCGTAGGACGTGATGGGCAGCAGCGACAGCGTGAGAAAGCCGTGGGCAATGGGGCCGCCGAACGGGCTTTCACGCTTCGCGCGCTCCACGTCGATGTGGATCCACTGGCGGTCTTCGGTGCAGTCGGCAAAGGCGTCGATACGCGCTTGTGTCACATCGACCCATGACGAGGTGCCGATGGACTGGCCGACGAGTTGCTGCAGGTTGTCTTTGGTGAGCAGGGGCATGGTGGGTGTGCACGTTCAAGTGAAAGTGCCGCCATCGTGCCCTGCTTGGTGCCGTCAGGCTGTCTCCTGCAAGACGTCAGTACAAAACCCGTGTATTGACCGCAGGGGGTGTCCACTCGTACACCCAGGTCTCACTCAGCGGCTGCCCGTTGGCCCGCAAGAACAGGCGTAATGCGATGGGGGACACGTCCTCACCCGGCACCACATCAAACAGCGCGCGGTAACCCTTGACCGATGCCAGCGGGCGGGCCGACACCAGTTCTACCTTGCCACGGGATGCCGTCACCACAGCCTCCACCTTCACGGCCTCGTCCAGCAGCGACAGGTCGCCGCCTGCAAAGTCCACCGCAAACCGCAGCGCGTACACGCTGCGTTTCTGGCCCACCACACCACCCAGCCCGGTGCGGGTCGCCACACAACGTGCCAGCGGCGGCTGCACGGGGGCGTCATTGCCCCAGGTCAGGCGGTAACCAAACAGCAGCTCCTGCCCGGCCTGGGGTTTCTCGGCCGGGTTCCAGAAAGCCACGATATTGTCGAAGGTTTCGTCCACGGTCGGAATCTCGACCAGTTGCACAGAGCCAGCACCCCAGCCCGCCTTGGGTTGAACCCAGAGCGAAGGGCGCTTTTCGTAGAACACACCGTCGTCCTGGTAGTGCTCGAAGTTGCGGTCACGCTGCAGCAGGCCAAAGCCGCGCGGGTTCTGGTCGGCAAACGCATTGAAGCGCAGCGTGGCCGGGTTGCCCAGCGGCCGCCACAGCCATTCACCTGTGCCGCTGAACATCGACAGCCCGTCCGAGTCGTGGATCTCGGGGCGCCAGTCGTAGGCCATACGTCTGTCGTTTTCGCCGGTCTGGTACATGCTGGTGCAGGGCGCAATCCCCAGGCGCTCGATCTCCTTGCGTGGGTACAGCGCGGCGTCGATGTCCATCACCGTGCTGTCGCCGGGGGTGATGGCAAAGCGGTAGGCCCCGGTGATGCTCGGTGAGTCGAGCAGGGCATACACCACCAGGGTGGACGAGGCTGGGTCGGGCCGCTCGATATAGAAGTCGGTGAAGTCCGGGAATTCTTCGGCGCGTGGCAGCGCCGTGTCCACCGCCAGCCCGCGTGCCGACAGACCGTACTGCCGCGCACCACCCACGGCACGGAAGTAACTCGCGCCGAGGAAGGCCACCACATCGTGTTGGGGGGCGGTGTGGTAGTTGACCCGAAAGCCCGCAAACCCGAGGTCGGCGGGCAAGGCACTGGCGGCCAACCCACTCTTGCCAAAGTTGAACATGGTGGGGTCGTAGGCCAGCTGCTGCGCCTGCCCGTTACTGACCTCGAACATCCGCACCGGGCGTTTGAAGAACATGCCGAGGTGGAAAAACTTCACCTGGAAGCGCAGGAGTTCGTTCGCCCACAGTGCATGGTCAGACCGGAACTGGATGCTCTGGAACTGGTCGTAGTCCATCGCAGCCACTGCGGCTGGCAGGGGGCGTGTGTTGGGCTGGTAGGGCGCTGCGGCCAGCACCCTGGCGCGGCCCTTGAGCTGTGCATAGTCAAACGCTTGGGCACTGCCGGTGGTCTGCATGCCTGCGGCCTGCGCGGCGGCGGACAAGGGCAGTTGTGCTGCCACCAGGCCTGCACTTGCAGCGCTGAGAAATTTTCTTCTTTGCATGCTCATGTGCTCCAGATACGGGGGTTGACTGCAACTTGCTGCCAGAAGTGTTGACGCCACGCAGCGCGGATCTGCCGCATCAGCTGCATGGCAGGCTCCACCACCGGTGCCAGCACACGCACCACCACCACGCGCCCATCGGGGCTGGTGGCCCCGGCGGTGGCACGCAGGTCGTGGCTGTCGATCACAACGCGGGCGACATCCAGCGCGGCCTCGCGGCGGGTGCGCTCCAGTGGTGTGCCCGCCAGAAAAAACAGCGTGGCCATACAGCGGTGCCCGGCCAGGCCCAGCGGGCCGTCCATCAGGCGTGTGTCGCGTGCATCGATCTGGCCTTGCTCCAGCCAGACGCCGGGTACTTCGATGTGCTGGCGCAGTGTGCCCTTCACAAAGGGCAGGTGGGCGTGGGGCAGGCCCAGCGCGGTGATGTCCCAGCCCAGCATTTCGGCACCCGCATCCAGCGTGGCCTGCAGCCGGTTTTCGGCCTGGCAGCCGCTGTAGCAAAGGGTCTCCAAAGGCAGCCATTCGAGGCGCGCACCGGCGGCCAGGTGGATCTGGGTGTCTTGTAATGCAAGCGCACCGTCGGAGCGGTAAAAACGGGTGGCACCGGGGGTGGTCACCAGCCCGTGGGAACCTGCGGCAGCATTGACCTTGATCTCCAGCGTGTCACCACCGACCAGGCCACCGGGTGGGTGCACCAGCACGTTGTGGCACACGGCGTCCCCCTCGGGGTACAGGCTTTGCAGGATACGCAGCGGGCCGTTGTGCAGGTAACGCGCCAAGGTGCGCGGAGCAGCGGCCCCCGCATCTGCGGAGATGGTGGGGTCGCGGTGGTAGTCAAGTTGCAGTCGGGCGTGCCAGGGCATGGGTTTGAGTTTAAGGTGCGCTGCGGGGCAAGCCGACGGGCACAACGATTCGTTTCAGTGCGTTACCGCCACTGCCAGCCCCGGCGTTTTGCCCCGCAGGGCCTGGTCAAAGTGGAGCCGGGTGTATTACGCAGGCATTTTGTCTGTGGGTGCCACGGGGGCCTTGTAGGTCTTGAGGTACATCTCGCGCAGGTGTTCACCGGCAGTACACGGCGCAAAAAGTGGTGTCTCGCCAGGTGCCAGTGTGCCCGGCACAGGAACGATGCGGGCCAGGTAGTCGGGCTCGTAGAAGAAGGGTATGGAGTAACGCGGCGCGCCACCCGAATACATGTTGCGCACGCGGTGGGGGTTGGAGTGGTACAGGCCGTTGGTCCAGCGCGGAACCATGTCGCCCAGGTTGACCACAAAGCATCCTTCCATCGGTGTGGCGGGCACCCAGGCACCGTCGGGCATCTGTACCTCCAGCCCGCCGTGGGCGTCTTGCGCCAGCACGGTGATGGCACCCCAGTCGGTGTGGGCACCGGCACCAAAGGTGCGCTCGTCGGCCCCCTCGGGATGGGCCGGATACCGGATCATGCGCAGCGTGAGCATGGGGTTTTCGCTGGTGTGGTCGAAGTAGGACTCGGGCAGGCCCAGCGACAAGGCCATGAGCTGCATCAACCGGCGCGACAGGGCCAGCAGGGTCTGGATGTATTCCTCGCACATTGCCGGGGCATCAGGCAGATCGGTCGGCCACTGGTTGTGGCCATAGGTCTGGTAGCCGGCGCGTACATACGGGTGGTCGTCAGGGTAGGCCATGCCGCAGTAAAAACTTTCTTTCACGTCGGGGCGTGCGGCCAGGTCGAGTGTTTGGGTGCCCATTATTTCGAACCCGCGCATGGTAGGGGACAGGTGCGCGGCCTGGGCCTCGCGGGTGGCGACAGGCAGGTCCATCAGGCGCTGTGCCAGGCCAAACTGGCGCTGGACCAGCGCCTGCGGCACACCGTGGTTGCGCACGTAAAAAAAGCCCGATGCCATGGCTGCAGCACGCATCTGCTGCGCCACCTCGTTGCTGCGGGCTGCGCCAGGCTCCAGCGCATCGGAAAGGTCCAGAACAGGAATACCCATGGCTTAACTCCGTAGTTTGCGGTTGGCAGCGGCGGGCAGGAATGTGCCGGTCTAAAAATGGGCTACCGGCCAGGTGTTTTCAGGCACGGCTTTATCGATGGTAGCCTGCCGCCTCTCAGACCTTCCAGGCCCCTGCATGGGGTGCGCTGGCTTCTTCAATCAGCGCGGGGCCGATGCAGGTAATGGGGTGCGGAGAAGCGCGGAACACGTCGTGGCAGGACAGCTCGGCGTCGCGTTGGTATTGCCGCTCGCCGCGGAACACACGCAGGCGTTCGGCATCAATGCCAAAAACCACCCGGCCGATGTTGGACCAGAAGATGGCTCCGGCACACATCACACAGGGCTCGGCGGATGAATACAGCGTGGCCTGCGCCAAGGCCTCGCGGCTGTGGCCCTTGCCTGCAAGCGCCCGGATGGCGCTGGTTTCTGCATGGCCAGTGCAGTCGCCGGATTCGGCCGTGTTGTTGTAGGCCTCGGCAAGTATGTCTCCGGCCGCGGAAACGATCACTGCACCAAAGGGCCGGTTGCCGCGCTGACCGGCCGTGCGCGACCAGACAATGGCTTCGCGCAGGTAGCGGCTGTCCCGTGTATCCAGCGGGCTCTCGCTGGGCAGCGTGGGGTGGGCCGTGGTGGTAGTGGCAGGGGGCTGCATCGTCACACCTTCACCATGCGCTCGCTGCGCGCGGGCAGCATCGAGCCATTAAAAATCGCATCGGCAGACGGTTTGACCTTGAGCCCGAACACGTCCACCACCTCGTCCACCTGCTGCTCCAGCATGAGCTTGCGGATGTCGCCCAGGCCATGGCCACGGGTGTCGGGTGCGGCCACGTACTGGGCCGTGATGCCCCAGCGATCCAGCTCTACCTTTTCCACCAGGATCGGTTCGCGCTGGCGCACGGCGGCGATCGATGGGCCGGGGTTGGCCAGCGTTTCGAGAATGGCTCGGTTGGTGGCGCGCAGGAAGGCTTCCACCACTTTCGGGTTTTGGGCCACCAGGTTGCTGCTGGCCAGAATGGCGTTGCCGTAGAGGTTGACGCCTGCGTCGGAATACTTGAGCACCGATAACTCCTCTTGCTTCACGCGGGCAAACAGAGAGACAGCCGAGTCATGGAAATAGGTGGCTGCATCCACATCGCCACGCACCACCACGTTGTCCCGGGCGCTGAAGTCGGTGGTCTGCCACTGGAACGCATCCGGCTTCATGCCTGCCTTGCGTGCCACCATGGGCCAGGCGCGGCGGGTGGATTCCACGGCCGCTGCGGCGACCTTCTTGCCCTGCAGGCTTTTGAAATCGCCGTCGATGCCACGATCCTTGCGGCCAATGATCACAAACGGTGCGCGGTTGTAGTACTGGTACACCGCCTGCACCATGGGGGTGCCTGGGTTTTGTGCGTTGAACTCCACCAGCGAACTGATGTCGCCCAGCCCCATCTGGTACACACCGCTAGCGATACGGGTGATGGAGGCCACCGAGCCTGCGCCCGTGTCGATGGTGACATCCAGACCTTCGTCCCGGTAGTAGCCCTTGTTCAGTGCCAGAAAGAAGGGCGCGGTCTGTCCATTGGGCCGGAAGTCCAGCGTGAACTTGAGTGGAATGGGTTTGTTGTTTTGCGCAAAAGCCAAAGGGGCCGAGAAGGCGGCAAACAGGTGGGTGCCCGTGGCGAGGAAGGAGCGGCGTTGCATGGCGGAGTTCCCGAAAAGTGGTGGTCTTGAAACCCGCTGACATCAGCGGAGTTGGCTTCAAGAGCAATTTCCGGGCGGCGCACTGTGGGTGTGCGTGCGCTGCTGAACGCTTCTACTCTCGGCAACTGCGATGCACGATGTATGCCAAGCGTTGGTGCGGGTTGGTGTTGTGTGCTGGCCTGTTATTTGCATGCTGCTCTGGCAAGAGTAGAAGCGTTCACCAGCCCAGTGCATCCTGCATGCCACGGCTGTCCGGGAATTGCTCTTGAAGTCCGCACCCTGCAGGGGGTCACTTCAGGAGCCAGGCCTTCTTGCATCCACAACGATGCGCCTTCTCCTGATTCCCTTGCCGGGTTGTACCCCCCGTTTTGGAAGCTTTCAGGAGAAACACATGACAACAACCCACACCACTGCGCAGCCGTTGGCCGAGCTGCAAAAAGAGTCCCGTATGGGCGCGATGGGCACCACCAGCACCACACGCGAAGTGCGCCGCATCAACATTTCGGACTTCGATGCCCGCAAGGCTGAAATCACCGACCAGCTCTGGGCCGCCTCGGTGGATGTGGGCTTCTTCCAGCTCACCCACCACGGCATTGACCTGGCGAAAGTGCGCGAAGCCTTTGCCATGACCGAGCGCTTTTTTGCACTGCCCGACAGCGTGAAGGCGCAGTACCCACTCAAGAAAGCCCTGAACGTCGGCTGGGAAAGCCGTGCCCAGGTGCGCCCTTCTACCGGCACACCTGACCAGAAAGAGTCGTACCAGATCACCCGCCCGCACATGGAAGGCCTGTGGCCCAGCGACGAAGAGCTGGCGGGGTTTCGTGCCACCATGCTCGCGTTTGAAGCGCAGTGCTGGACGGTGGGCATGCAGGTGTTGTCCTGTTTTGCCGACAAGCTTGGGTTTGCAAGTGACTTCTTCACCCACGCCCACAACCCGCAAAGCCCGCACTACCAAAGCACGCTGCGCATGCTGCACTACTACGCCATCCCCGCCGAGTTCCACGACAAACTCGAGCTGTGGCGCGCCGGTGCCCACACTGACTTTGATTGCCTGACCCTGCTGTTCCAGCAGCAAGGGCAGGGCGGTCTGCAGGTCTGCCCCGGCAAGGAGATGGAAGCCCAGGAATGGACATCCATTCCCCCGGACGAGGACGCCATCACCTGCAATATCGGCGACATGCTGATGCGCTGGAGCGACGACGTGTTGCCGTCCAACTTCCACCGCGTGAAGAACCCGCTGCCCGGCGAGTACATGGGGCCACGCTACAGCCTGGCTTTCTTCTGCCAGGCCAACCGCGACACGGTCATCGAAGGGCCTGCCCAAAAGTACCCGGCCATCACGGCGGGGGAGTACCTGAACCAGCGGGTGGCGGCGAACTTCAAGGCGTATTGAGCGGCACAGGTACCGCCGCTGTGGATTCCCGTTCGATCAGCGTGAAGCCCAGGTCCAGCACAGACTTCTGCGGCGGCACGCCCCGGCAGCGATCCATGATGCGTTGTGCGGCCAGTTGGCCGATACGTGGCCCATCCACATGCACGGTGGTGATGGACGGCAGCATGTGGGCGCTGAAGTCGGCATTGCCAAAACCCGACACCGCCAGGTCCTGCGGCACGCGCAGGCCGCGTGCGCGTGCCTCCACCAGAATGCCATGGGCCAGCATGTCAGAGCTGCACACCACGGCCTGCAGCTGCGGGTCCTGGGCCAACAATTCCCCCAGTGCCTTGCGCCCCAGTTCGAGGTTGCTGGGCGCAGGCACCACGGCCGTGGGCACGGCACGGCCCCAGGTGGCCACAAAACCATCACGCCGTTGCAGCGCACGCGGGTCGCTGCCGGTGGCAATACCCACATGCTGCAGGCCGGTGCGCTGGAAGTATTCCGCCAGTGCACTGCCCACCTGGGGGTGTGAAAAACCAATCACCATGTCCAGCGGGTCGTCGCTGATGTCCCAGGTTTCCACCAGCGGGATACCGGCCTTGCGCAGGCGGTTGCGGGCTTGCTCGGACTCGACCAGCCCCATCACCACGATGCCGTCCGGCTGGCGGCTGACCATGGCGGTAAGCACCTCTTCCTCGCGCTGCGGGTCGTAGAAGGTCTCGCCCAGCAGCAACTGGTAACCGCCCTGCGCCAGTGCGGCGGTGAGCGACTGCACGGTGGGCAGAAACTGCGCTACCGCCAGCGCGGGCAGGATGCCCGCGACCATACGGCTGCGTTTGGACTTGAGGCCACCGGCCAGCAGGTTGGGGATGTAGCCGGTGTCGATCACCGCCTGCTGAACACGGGCCCGGGTGGTGTCCGAGACGATGCCGGGGTTGCCGAGAGCCCGCGATGCGGTGATCTGCGACACACCGGCGGCCCGGGCAACGTCCTGCAGCGTGGGGGCTTTTGTGGGGGTGAACGGGGCTGTCATGGGGGCAAAGTGCAGGCAGAGAGGGCTTTGAGGGGGAATACCCCAGATTGACACTGAGAATGACAACGATATCATTTCTCCCAGGGCGAGTCCATGGAGACATCCATGGCACCCCAATCCACAGCCCAGCGCCGTTTGGGCAACGCCACGGTGGTGTTTTATTCCTCAAGACATTCAGGAGACAGCATGAAGAAATTGTTGATGACCGCAGCCCTGGCCGCAGTGGCCTTGGGTGCATCCGCCCAGACCTGGCCCGACAAGGCGGTCACGATGGTGGTGCCATTCCCGCCTGGCGGCTCTACCGACCAGGTGGCCCGTGCCGTGGCACCGCTGCTGACCGAAAAATTCAAGCAGTCCTTTCTGGTGGACAACAAGGCCGGTGCCACGGGCACCATCGGCGCCACCTTCGTGAAGCGGGCTCCGGCTGACGGCTACACCTTCCTGGTCACCTCGTTGGGCCCGCTGGTCATCGTGCCGCACCTGGTGAAAAGCCTGCAGTTCGACGCGTTGAAAGACTTTGACCACATCACTGTGGCCGTGCAGTCGCCCAACGTGCTGGTGGTTCCGATGAATTCGCCGCACAAGAGTCTGGCGGACGTGGTGGCTTACCAAAAAGCCAACCCCGGCAAGATGACTTTTGCGTCGGCCGGCAACGGCTCCAGCGACCACTTGACGGTGGAGCTGTTCTGGCAGCAAACGGGCACCAAGGGTATCCACGTGCCTTACAAGGGTGGTGCGCCAGCCCACACCGACCTGATGGGTGGCCAGGTGGATGCGTCGTTCCAGAACGTCAACTCCGTGCTGCAGTACATCAAGGGCGGCAAGATGCGCCCGCTGGCTGTGACGAGCACCAAACGCTCCCACGTGCTGCCGGACGTGCCCACCATGGCCGAAGCCGGTGTGCCGAATGTGGAAGTCACCTCCTGGCAGGCCATCGTGGCGCCCAAGGGCCTGCCACCAGCCGTGCGTGAAAAGGCCCATGCCGCCTTCGCAGAAGCCCTGAACAGCCCCAAGGTCAAGGACCAGTTCACCTCGATTGGTTTTGAAATGGTGGTCAACACACCGGCTGAATTTGCGGCGTTCCAGCAGAAGGAATACGCACGCTGGAAGCAGGTCATCGAGACCGGCAAGATCAGCATCGACTGATTATTCCGGTATACAAAAGCCGCCACCGCATTCGTATGCGGTGGCGGCTTTTTTGATGGGGCAACCGGTTTGTCAGCGCCCGCGTGTGTCCCAAAAACCCTTGTGGGTGGCCACCATGTCCTGTGCCACCTCGGGCACCGGCCCCACCACATCCACGGCCCGCTGCCCACGCGCAAAAACGTCGCGGCAGGGCAGGCTGAGGGTGGGGTTTTCGGGGTGGTCGCCAGTCAGCGCCAGCAGCGCGGTTTCTTCTGCGCCGTACACCACGCGCCCAATACCGGCCCAGTACACCGTGCCCGCACACATGGCACAGGGCTCGAAGGTCGTGACCAGCGTGCACTGCGCCAGGTACGCGCCGGGGTAGTTGGCAGCGGCGTTACGCGCCAACGTGGACTCAGCGTGGTTCACGGTGTCGATGTTGCCCTGCTCGGCCAGCACCGTCTCGCCGTCGGGTGCGATCAGCACTGCACCAAACGGGTGGCGGCCCATGGCCATGGCGCGGCGTGCGACCACGTCGGCACGGCGCAAGGCGGTAATGGTTTGGTTTGGTGTCATGAATTCTGCGATCCGCGGTGTGCCCAGGCGGTGGTGCGTTTTTCGATGAAGCTGAACAGTTCGTACATCGCCATCGCCATCGCACCCACCACCATCAGCCCGGCAAAAGCCAGGCCCATCTGCATGGCAGAGCCCGCGCTGATGAGCAGGTAACCAATACCTTCGTTGGCGGCGGTCATCTCCGACACGGTGGTGCCCACAAAGGCCAGTGTGATGGCGACCTTGAGCGAGCCGTAGAAGTAGGGCATGGAGCGCGGCAGGCCGACCTTCATCAGCACGTCCCAGCGTTTGGCACCCAGCACGCGCAACACGTCTTCCAGCTCGGGCTCCAGTGTGGCCAGGCCCGTGGCAATGTTGACCATGATGGGGAAAAAGCTGATCAGGAAGGCGGTCAGGATCGCCGGGCCCACACCGATGCCGAACCACACCACCAAAATCGGCACAAAGGCCGCTTTGGGCAACGCGTTGAAGGCGGTCATGAGCGGGTAGATGGCGGCATAGGCCAGGCGTGAGCTACCGATCACAAAACCCAGCAGCACCCCCACCACGATGGCGATGCCAAAACCCACCATGGTGACCCAGTAGGTGCGCCAGGCGTGGGCCGCAATGATGTCGCGGTACTCGACGAACTGGGTCCAGATGCGCCAGGGGCTGGGGAAGATGAACTCCGACACATCAAAGGCGCTGCAGATGATCTGCCACAACATGATCACTGCCACCAGCAGGATCCACGGCGACCAGATTTCGACTAATTTACGGTTTTTGTTGTTCATGGTGGGCATCTCAGTGCGCAGTGGCGGGTGCGTTGGCAGCAGCGGATGCGCCCCCGCGGATGGAGCCAATGTGGCCACGCAGCTCCAGCACCACGTCGGTGAATTCTTTGGTGTAGGTCAGCTCTAGCTCGCGTGGGCGTGGCAGGTCGATTTCGCGTTTGACGACGAAGCGGCCGGGGCTTTTGCTCATCACGTACACCGTGTCTGCCAAGAACACCGACTCACGCAGGTCGTGTGTCACCAGGATCACGTTGAAGCCCTGCTCGGCATGCAGGTCGCGCAGGATGCACCACAGCTCTTCACGCGTGAAGGCGTCGAGCGCACCAAACGGTTCGTCCAGCAGCAGCATCTTGGGCTCGTGGATCAGCGCGCGGCAGATGCTGGCGCGCTGCTGCATGCCGCCGGAGAGTTGCCATGGGAACTTGTCTTCGTACCCGGCCAAGCCCACTTTTTGCAGCAGCTTGCGGGCACGTTCGACGTATTCTTTTTTCTTCTGCTTGAAGGTGGAGCGGTAGGGCTCGACGATCTCCAGCGGCAGCAGCACGTTGTCCACCGTGGTGCGCCAGGGCAGCAGCGACGGGGCCTGGAAGGCCATGCCCGAGATCTTGAGCGGGCCGGTCACGGGCGCACCGTCGATCAGGATCTTGCCCATCGACGGCATTTTCAGGCCGGTGGTGAGCTTCATGAAGGTGGACTTGCCACAGCCCGACGGGCCGACGATGGCGATGAACTCCCCCTGTTTGACCTGCAGGTTGATGGCCTCCACCGCGAAGTGGTTTTGCACCAGCAACTCTTCGTTGTAGGCCAGCCAGACATCGCGAAAGTCGACAAAGTAGTTGTCAGCGGGTTCAGGCATGTTTTTAGAATAAAAAGTGGCTTCAGCGCCCAGTGGGTATGCGCAGTAAGCTATTGAAAATATAGCAATCCGGTGGGTTGCCGGATGGCCGCCTTGTGTTGCTGAATGCCTTATTTCTTGGGCAGGATGTCGAGTTCAGCGGCTGTGGGCAAGAAGCTGCCGTTCCACACGGCCCCCACGGGAACCGGGTTTTTCGTAGTGTAGGCATTGGTGACCTGTTCGGCCATCTTCTGCAGGCGTTCGGGGCGCAGCCGGCCAAAACCTTCGGTGCGTGCGCCCTGGCTGTCGATGGCGGTTTCAATCGTCAGGTTCAGGCGCTTCACTTCCAGCGGTGCATTCACCAGGCCGTCCTTGGCCTTCAGGGAGGCAATGGCGGCTTCCGGGTTGGCAATGGCCTCTTTGGCACCGCGGGCAAAGGCCTTCAGGAAGGCACGCACGGCTTCGGGTTTTTCGGCCAGCAGTTTGGGGCTGGCAATGACCACGTTGCCATACAGCTGCACACCGTGGGTGGCGTAGGGCAGCACCACCACATCTTCGCGCTTCACGCCGCGTGCTTCGAGGTTCAGCAGGCTGGTGAAGGTGTAGCCCGTCACGGCGTCCAGGTCGCCACGCACCAGCATGGTTTCGCGCAGTTGCGGCTCCATGGTGGACCATTGCACATCGCCCACACCATTGGCCTGGGCAAACAGCGGAAAGGTGCGGCGGCCTGCATCAAAAATCGGGGCACCCATCTTTTTGCCCGTCAGGTCGGACGCTTTGGTGATGCCGGATTTCTTGAGCGCCATCACCGACGCCGGGGTGGTGTTGTAGATCACCATGATGGCCACGGGTTTGATGGGCGCGTCAGGGTTGTTGGCGTGGAATTCCATCAGCGCAGCCAGGTCGGCAAAACCCAGGTCGTGTGTGCCCGAGGCCACACGCTGGATGGCACCCGCGCCGCTGGCGGCTTCCACAGTCACATCCAGGCCCGCCTGTTTGAAATAGCCTTTTTGCTCAGGGTGGACAAACAGGGCAGCGGGGCCTTCAAAACGCCAGTCGAGTTGAAACTTGAGGGGGGTGTCTGCCGCATGGGCAGCGCCCCAGGCCAGGGTGGCGAGCGCGACGGTAGTTTTAAGAAAGCTGCGTTTGTGCATCAAAATTCCTCATGTTTTAGAGGTCATGCATTTGCAAGATCGGTGCCATGTGCACCGGGGCTGTGCCTGGTAATACATGAGCGAGTCGTCCATGCCGTACAAGGCACGCCAATTGCAAGACGACTGGAACAACTTTGACAACGAAAGAGCCCATGACCGAGATCGACTTCGCCCAGCTGAGCAGCTACGAACGCTACAAACTGATGGCCAGTCTGATCGTGCCGCGCCCGATTGCGCTGGTGACCACCTTGGGGGCCGATGGCACGGTGAATGCCGCCCCTTTCAGCATGTTCAACATGATGGGTGAAGACCCGCCCGTGGTGATGCTGAGCGTGAACAAACTCCAGGCGTCAGCGCAGAAAGACACGGCCACGAACATCCTGCGCGACAAGGAATTTGTCGTGCATATTGCCGACGAGGCCATGGCCGCGGCCATGCACCGCTGCGGTGACCGGCTGCCCCCGCATGAGAGTGAGCTGGACCACACGGGACTGACGGCCACAGCGTCGCAAAGTATCCGGCCGCCGCGGATTGCCGAGGCCCCCGTTGCCTTTGAGTGTGTGCTGCACGAAACCCTGGAGATTGACAGCCGTTATGTGTTCATCGGCCGGGTGCAGTGGCTGGCGGTGCGTGAGGGTTTGGTCGACACCGAGAAATGGCGTGTGCGCCTGCAGGAGTTCTTCCCGGTGGGCCGCTTTGGCGCGAGCTTTTACGTCAACTGCCGCGACCGTTTTGCCATCGCAGCCGATGAAGGCCTGGCCCCAGCGCATGGGGCTGCCGCCAGCACGGCAATTGATGAGATGTAGTGGCTGGCGCTTTTAGGCATAAAAAGTGCCTCCTGCGCCCGGTGGACGGGCGCAGGCAGCTATTAAAAGCAAAGCATCAGATGCGGGCAGCGCGCCCGGTTGATCGGCTTACTTCTTGGGCAGGATGTTCAGCTCGGCGGCAGAGGGCAAAAAGCCTGCGTCCCACACCTTGGCCGCATCGACCCGGCTCTTGGTGGCAAACGCATCGGACACCTGTGACGCCATCAGGGTGAGGCGGGCGTCGTTGAGCTTGCCAAAACCATCGGTGCGTGCGTCGGGGCTGTTGATGACGGTGTCGATGGCCATTTGCAGGCGGCGGGTTTCCAGTGCCACGTTGATGATGCCGTCACGTGCTTTAACCGACTCGATAGCCACCGCCGGGCTGGCAATCACTTCACGCGCACCCTTGGCAAAGGCCGAGAGGAAGGCTTTCACTGCGGCAGGGTTGTCTTTCAGGATCTTGGGCGAGGCAATGATGACGTTGCCGTACAACTTCACGCCGTAGTCGGGGTAGGGCAGCACGACGATGTCGGCTGCCTTGACGCCACGTGCCTCCAGGTTCAGCAGCGAGGTGAAGGTGAAGCCGGTGATGGCGTCGATGTCGCCGCGCGCCAGCATGGTTTCGCGCAGCGCGGGGTCCATGGCCGTCCACTGCACACCGGTGACGTTGTTGGCCTTGGCAAAGATCGGGAAGGCACGGCGGCCCGCGTCAAACACGGGGGCGCCAAACTTCTTGTTGTTCAGGTCGGCCGGGGTCTTGATGCCGGACTTCTTGAGCGCCATCACCGACGCCGGGGTGTTGTTGTAGACCACCATGATGGCCACGGGTTTGTTGGGTGCGTCGGGGTTGTTGGCGTGGAACTCCATCAGCGCGGCCAGGTCGGCAAAACCCAGGTCGTACGCACCCGACGCCACACGGGTCACCGTGCCACCCGAGCCATTACCTGCGTCGATGGCTACGTCGAGTTTGGCGTCCTTGAAATACCCCTTGGCCGCAGGGTGGGTGAACAGCGCAGCGGGGCCTTCAAAACGCCAGTCGAGCTGGAACTTGATGGGGGTGGTCTGGGCGTGGGCGACACCAAAAGCTGCACCCGCAGCCAACACGATGGCCGACCGGATAAACGTTTGAAGAAGGGCGCGTTTTTGCATGGAAACTCCTAGGGAATACAGGTCTGAGGGGATGACTTGAAGGAGGAGCAAAAACAATGCCTGTTTGCCGCTCTGGTGCATCGCGTGAGCCGGTATTTTTCCCCGAAGTGCACCATGTTGGAACACGGGTAATCCCGCTTTGGTGCATCTGCGGCACGTGGCGTGGCGCAGATGCACGGGACGCGGCGGATGGCTCCCGCCGCAGAGCTTTTTTACTTCGTGTAGCGCGCTGCGTTGGCAGCAGCCAGAGCCGTCATGTTGACCACCCGGCGCACCGTGGACGAGGGTGTGAGGATGTGGGCCGATGCGGCCGCACCCAGCAGGATCGGCCCGATGGTCACGCCGTGCCCGCCCGTGGTCTTGAGCACGTTGAACAGAATGTTCGCAGCGTCCAGGTTGGGGCAGATCAGCACGTTGGCTTCACCGTGCAGGGTGCTGTCCATCAGCGACGCTTCGCGCACCGATTCAGACAAGGCAGCGTCGCCATGCAACTCGCCATCACTTTCGATGTCGGGTGCCATACGGGCAAACAGCTCGCGGGCCGTGCGCATCTTGCGGGCCGACGGGCGGTTGGACGAGCCGTAGTTCGAGTGCGACAAAAAGGCCACCTTGGGCGGCAGGCCAAAACGCTGCACTTCTTCGGCGGCCATCAGCGCGATGGAGGCCAGTTGCTCGGCGTCCGGGTCTTCGTTGATGTAGGTGTCGGCGATGAACAGCGTCTGTTTGTCGAGCATCAGCGCGTTGAGTGCGGCAAAACCGGGTGCGCCTTTTTTCAGGCCGATGATGTCGCGCACGTGTTCCAGGTGGTTGTCGTAACGGCCCACCAGGCCACACAGCAGTGCGTCAGCGTCACCCAGGTGCACCATCAGTGCGCCGATGAGGGTGTTGGACCGGCGTACCGCTGCCTTGGCGGCCTCGGGTGTCACACCCCGGCGGCCCATCAGGCGGTGGTAGGTCTCCCAGTACTGGCGGAAGCGGGGGTCGTCTTCGGGGTTGCAGATCTCCACGTCCACGCCGGGTTTGATGCGCAGGCCCGCCTTGGCGATGCGGGTTTCAATCACGGCGGGGCGTCCGATCAGGATGGGTTTGGCGAGCTTGTCGTCCACCACCACCTGCACCGCGCGCAGCACACGGTCGTCTTCACCTTCGGCGTACACCACACGTTTGGGCTGCGCCTTGGCAGCGTCGAACACCGGGCGCATGAACATGCCGGTTTGGTACACAAACCGCGACAGGCTTTCACGGTACGCAGCCATGTCTTCGATGGGGCGGGTTGCCACACCGGAGTCGGCAGCGGCCTGCGCCACGGCGGGGGCAATCTTCAGGATCAGGCGCGAGTCGAACGGGGTCGGGATCAGGTAGTCGGGGCCAAACACCAGCTCTTGTCCGGCGTAGGCTGCGGCCACCTCGTCGCTGGTCTCGGCCTTGGCCAGGTCGGCAATCTGGCGCACACAGGCCAGCTTCATTTCTTCGGTGATCTTGGTTGCGCCGCAGTCGAGTGCGCCGCGGAAGATGTAGGGGAAACACAGCACGTTGTTGACCTGGTTCGGGTAGTCCGAACGGCCCGTGGCGATGATGCAGTCCGGCCGTGCGGCCTTGGCCAGCTCGGGGCGGATTTCAGGTTCAGGGTTGGCCAGCGCCAGGATGATCGGCTGGCGTGCCATGGTCTTGACCATCTCGACCGTCAGCGCACCAGCAGCCGAGCAGCCCAGGAACACGTCTGCGTCCTGCACCACGTCGGCCAGCGTGCGGGCTTCGGTCTTTTGTGCATAGGTGGCTTTGGACGCGTCCAGTCCGCCGGGGCGGCCTTCATAGATGACACCCTTGGAGTCACACATGAAGACGTTTTCACGTCGCACGCCCAGGCCCACCATCACGTTCACGCAGGCAATGGCTGCAGCGCCCGCGCCCGACACAGCTACCTTGACCTCTTCGATCTTCTTGTTGACAAGTTCCAGCCCGTTAAGCAACGCAGCCGACGAGATGATGGCTGTGCCATGCTGGTCGTCATGGAACACCGGAATGTTCATGCGCTCGCGCAGCTTCTGCTCGATGTAGAAACACTCGGGTGCCTTGATGTCTTCGAGGTTGACCCCGCCCAGCGTGGGCTCCATGGCCGCAATGATCTCGACGAGTTTGTCGGGGTCGTTTTCGGCCAGCTCAATATCAAACACATCAACACCGGCAAACTTCTTGAACAGGCAACCTTTGCCTTCCATCACCGGCTTGGACGCCAGCGGGCCGATGTTGCCCAGGCCCAGCACGGCGGTGCCGTTGGTGATCACACCCACCAGGTTGCCGCGCGATGTGTACTCGGCGGCTTTGCTCGGGTCGGCTTCGATGTCGAGGCACGGGTAGGCCACACCGGGTGAATACGCCAGCGACAGATCGCGCTGGTTCACGAGGGGTTTGGTCGGGGTGACCGAAATTTTGCCTTTGGTGGGGAAGCGGTGGTAGTCGCGTGCGGCGTCGCGCAGCGCCTGCTCGGCGGCAGACAGGGGGGTGCTCATGGGTCAGTCTCCTCGGTAGATCCCGAAATCAAAAAGCCGGATAAGCCAGGCTCGCATCAAGCATAGCCTGCTTTTTCCGGCTTTTGGGAGCACATGCAAAAGTGGTATGGGCTGCAGCCAGTTCCACTTTCTGCGCACCGCCAGGACAACGGGTTTTCTCAGGCAGCAGGCGTGGGGAACTCGGGGCCGTCAAAGGTTTCAGGCACTTTGATCTTTCCGCTGGTAATACCCTGGCTCACCTCGGCAACACGTGTCTTGACGGCGGCGGGGACATCGTCAGCCATGCTCAGCCGCACAGCCTGTGTATTGGCCAGTCCCACCTTGCGGATGTTGCCGGCCGGGAATGCCCCCGCCTGGGTGTCGCGCACTGCTTCAAACACACCAATGCTCACATCGGCAATGGCCGATGCGGTGAAGACCACCGGGTCTACCTTGACCCAGTCAATCACGTTGCCAATCTGGCGGGTGCCTTTGGTACGGCAGGCCTGTGTGACGCCGTCGCGGCCCGCATTAAGCATGGTGAAAATGATGTCGGCCCCTGCGTTCATCTGCGCCAGTGCAACACGTTGCGACAGGGCGTTGTCGTCCTGGTTGCCCGAGAAGTTGGTGAGCAGTTTGACTTGCGGGTTGGTGGCAAGCACTCCGGCTGCGTACGCTGCGCGGCCCTTGAGGCCAGGGCGCACCCGGATGCCCGACATGTGGCCCACCACCCCTGTGCGGGTGGTAAGTGCTGCCAGCACACCGGCCAGGTAGGCCGACTCTTCCTGCAGCACGTCGTAACTGGCCAGATTAGGCGCAGTGACGGCACCCTGGGTGACCACAAATTTGACGGCAGGGAAACGTGCCGCCACTTCCGCGCAGGCTTCGTTGTTCTGCCCGCCATGGGCGACCACCAGGGCTACACCGGACTGCGCCAATTGGGTCAGTGCCGCCACCAGCAGTTCCTTCTTGGGCTCGACCTTGTCAATGAAGGTGGTTTGGGCGCCCAACTCGGTGCGGGCACGTTCCAGCCCACGCCAGCCGCTTTCCATGAAGCCCTTGTCATCCACACGGCCTGCGAACAATGCGCCTACCGACACGGGTTTGCCCAGTTGGGGGCGGGCTGCGCAGGCCACCAACAAAGGCGTTGCGCACAGGCCGGCACCGGCCATAACGAGGGTGCGGCGGGACAGGGAGGGGGTCATGGTTGATCGATCTCGGGTGTGGAGTGTTGGTTGCAAGTGCTCAATGTGCTTCGGCCTGTTTGGCAGCAGCAATCACCGCAGCCTCGTCGTGTTTGGCACCGTTGAGGAACAGGTTCAGCAGCACAGCGGTGATAGACGCCAGCAGAATGCCGGACTCGATCAGCGAGTGCAGTGCGTGGGGCATCCACTGTTTGAAGTTGGGGGCGATCAGCGGAATCATGCCGATGCCGATAGCGACGGCCACAATCATCGCGTTGTGGCGGTTGGTCTTGAAGTCCACACCCGACAGGATGCGGATACCGGTGGCAGCCACCATGCCGAACATCACGAGGCCCGCACCCCCCAGCACCACGGTGGGCAGCGACTCGACCAGCGCGGCCATCTTGGGTAGCAGGCCCAGCACGATCAGGATCACACCACCGGCCACACACACATAACGGCTCTTCACGCCAGTGACGGCCACCAGGCCCACGTTCTGCGAGAAGCTGGTGTAGGGGAAGGTGTTGAAGATGCCGCCAATGAGTGTGCCCAGGCCGTCGGTGCGCAGGCCTTTGGTCAGGTCCTGCTGGCTGATCTTGCGCTCGGTCATTTCGCCCAGGGCCAGGAACATGCCGGTGGACTCGATCATCACCACGACCATGATGAGGGTCATGGTGAGGATCAGGATGGGGTCGAACTGCGGCATACCAAAATGGAAGGGCAGCACCAGGTCGAACCAAGCGGCCTTGCCGACTTTCTCGAAGGTCATGATGCCCATGAGGGTGGCGACCACCCCACCGATGGTGATGCCCAGCAGCACCGAGATGTTGGCGATGAAACCCTTGGCGTATTTAACGATGAGCAGGATGGACACCAGTACGAGTGCCGCGATGCCCACACCACTCAGGTCGGCGTATTTGGGGTTGGGTACCGAGGGCACGATGGACAGGCCCTTGGGCAAGGGCGGTGTGGCGCTGCCGGGCGAAGTGACGTCGGCCAGCCATTTCAGGTGGGCCGGGTCCACCACGTTGGGTGCCGTGGGGCCGAAGGGGTTGCCGAAGATCCAGTTGATGCCCACGCGCATCAGGCTGATGCCGATGACCGCAATGATGGTGCCAGTGACCACCGGCGGGAAGAAGCGCAGCATACGACTGACCATGGGCGCGATCAGGATCGAGATGATGCCCGCCCCGATGATGGCGCCGAACAGCAGTTGTGCACCCGCCTGGCCCGGGTTGGCGTTGGCGATGGACACCATCGGTGCCACCGAGGCAAAGGTCACCCCCATCATCACCGGCAGCCGGATGCCGAACCACTGGGTCATGCCCATCGACTGGATCAGTGTGGCGATGCCGCAGCAGAACAGGTCGGCACTGATGAGCAGGGCCACCTCGTCGGGACTGAGCTTCAGCGCGCGGCCCACGATCAGCGGCACGGCCACGGCGCCGGCTTACATCACCAGCACATGCTGCAGGCCCAGGGCGGAGAGCTTGCCCAGCGGCAGGTTCTGGTCAACCGGGTGGACGGGGGAAGACAGTTCGGTCGCCATGGGCACTCCTGTGGGGTGTGGTGAATCGAGGGGGATGTGTCAGTACACGCAACGCAAGAATACGGAAACATGGCAAATCGAAAAAGACGCACAATCATATAAATCAATCGCAAAAAACGATGAATATCCGATGAAAACCTCTCTCACTGAGCTGCGTGTCTTTGTGGCCCTGGCCGAAAGCGGGCATTTCACCCGTGCGGCCGAGAAGCTGGGCATGTCTCAGTCCTCGCTGAGTGCGGCGCTGGTCAAGCTGGAGAAACAACTGGGCACCCGCCTGTTTGACCGCCACACACGGGCCTGCCGGGTCAACGAGGCCGGGGCCGCCCTGTTGCCCGCCGCGCGCCGCCTGGTGGCCGACTGGGACCATCTGTTTGCCGACGCACGCGACTTTGCCCGCTTCTCGCGGGGCAGCGTGACGGTGGCAGCACCGAATGCGCAATGCGCCCTGGTGCTGCCGCCGGTGATCCGGGTGTTTCGCGACACCCATCCCGGCGTGCGGGTGGTGTTACACGACGTGCCCGAACACGAGGTGCACGCGCTGGTGCGCAGCGGCGCGGCCGACCTGGGTATTGCCACCCAGACCGATGGCCGCAGTGACCTGGTGAGCACCGCCATGTCGGCCGATGAATTTATCGTGGTGCTGCCGCCGGGCCATCCGCTGGCCACGCGCCGCACGCTGGAGTGGGCACAGGTGGCACGTGAGCCGGTGATTGGTTACCTGCCCGGCAACCCGGTGCGGCGTGTGCTGGAAGAAAAGCTGGCCGAGCGCGGCATCACGCTGGACTATGCGTTTGAGATCGCGCTGCCCTGGACCATGATGGGCCTGGCCCGCGAGGGGCTGGGTGTGGCGGTGGTCACCATGGCGCTGCGGCCTTTGGCGCAGTGGCACGGGCTGCAGGTGCGCAGCGTGGGCAGGCCACAGATTGCCCGCACCATGACACTGCTGCGGTCACCGGGCAATTCGCCGTCACCTGCTGCAGCTGCATTCCGGGATCTGTTGTTGGGGATGCCTTTGCTATCAAATGAATAGCTGTGTGCGCATTTAGGACGGGCGCTAGAAGGGTGTTTTGCTTAAAAAAACCCGTGGCGGTGGGTCGCAGGCGGTGTGTGCTCCCTGCAGCGAATGTCCTCCGGCCTGCGGCCTCCTCCTTGACTTCGCTGCAGGGAGCACCCACCGCCCTCGTCCTGGAGGCGCGGGGGTGTGGTTAGTTCAGCAGATCGGCCAGCGTGCGGGCGATGACCTTGGTGGCGCGGCGCAGGTCTTCCAGCTGCACACGTTCGTCGTTGCGTTTGGCGTGGGACTCGAGCACGGTGCGCGGGCCTGCGCCGTAGATCACGCCGGGGATACCCGCCTCGCCGTACAGGCGCACGTCGGTGTAGAGCGGGGTGCCCATGGCCTTGATGGGTTCGCCGAACAGTTCGCCGCCGTGTTTCTGGATCGCGTCCACCAAGGGTTTGTTGCCAGCGAGTGGTTGCATTGAATTGGCGAGCAGCATACGCTTGATCTCGACCGTGATACCCGCCGATTCGGCGGCCGCGTCGGCGATCACCTGGCGGATGTTGGCTTCCACCTCCACCGGGTTTTCTTCCGGGATCATGCGGCGGTCGAGTTTGAAGACCACCTTGCCGGGCACCACGTTGGTGTTGGTGCCACCTTCGATGCGGCCCACGTTGAGGTAGGGGTGGGTGATGCCTTCGACCTTCGACGTGACCTGCTGGTACAGCGTGTTCTGTGCGTACAGCGCGTTCAGGATTTTGGTGGCACCTTGCAGTGCATCCACACCGGTGGTCGGGATGGCGGCGTGGGCCATCTTGCCGTGCACTGTCACTTCCATCTGCAGGCAGCCGTTGTGGGCGGTGACGACTTCGTAGCTGAAGCCGGCGGCGATCATCAGGTCGGGTTTGGTCAGCCCTTTCTTCAGCAGCCAGCCGGGGCCGAGGATGCCGCCGAATTCTTCGTCGTAAGTGAAGTGCAACTCGACGCTGCCTTTGGTCGGCTTGGCCACAGCTTCGAGTGCGCGCAGGGCGAAGGTGAAACTGGCGAAGTCGCTCTTGCTCACGGCGGTGGCGCGGCCGTACATGGCGCCGTTGTCAATCTCACCGCCGTAGGGCGCGTGGGCCCAGCCTTCACCGGGCGGCACCACGTCGCCGTGCGCGTTGAGAGCAACGGTTCTGCCGCCATTGCCATAGGGCCGGCGCACGATCAGGTTGGTGATGGATTCGAGGCCGTAGTCTTTCACCTCCTGCTCGGGCACGGGGTGTTTTTCAGCGGTCAGGCCAAACCCTGCGAGTAACTCTGCGGTACGTTCGGCGTGGGGGGCGTTGTTGCCGGGTGGGGTGTCGGTGGGCACCTGCACGAGTTGCTGCAGGAAGCGGACTTCCTCGTCAAAGTGTGCGTCGATCCAGGCGTCAAGTTGTGCGTACGTGGTCATGTTGGTTGCTTCAATTCAATTCAGTTCAAGTCAATTCGGCTGTCAAGTTGTCCAGGAGGAGCTGGAAGGATTCGACAGCCAGCTGCATGTCGTCGCTGGTGGTGGACTCCAGCGGGTTGTGGCTGATGCCCGAGTTCTGGCCACGCACAAACAGCATGGCTTGGGGCATGGCCTTGTGCAGCTTCATGGCATCGTGCCCCGCGCCGCTGGGCATGGGGTGCAGTGGCACACCCAGCGCCGAAACGGTGCGTTCCCAGCGCTTCTGCCAGGCAGGGTCGCTGGGTGCAGCGCTGGCGCGTTCGGTTTCTTCCAGCACATAACGCAGGCCGCGGCGTTCGCAGATGGCGGCGAGTTGCGCCTTCACGTCGTCCACGAGTTTGTCGCGCTGCGGGTTGTTGGGCGCACGCATGTCGAGGGTGAAACGGCACTGGCCGGGCACCACGTTGAGTGAGCCGCCGGGCACCTCCAGGATGCCGATGGTGCCGACAGAGTCGCCGTCCTGCGCAGCGCGTTGCTCCAGGTAGAGTGCCAGTTCGGCCACACCCACCGCTGCATCGCGGCGGCGGTTCATGGGGGTGGTGCCGGCGTGGCTGGCCATGCCGAATACATCGACCACACAACGCACGCTGCCGTTGATGGAGGTGACGATGCCCAGCGGCAGGTTCAGCTCGTTCAGCACCGGGCCCTGCTCGATGTGGACCTCGACAAAGCCGAGGTAATCGTCCGGGTTGCGCTGCAGCTTGGGGATGTCGTCCACGCACAGGCCGGCATGCACCATGGCTTCACGCATGGTGATGCCGTCGGCATCTTTCTGGTCGAGCCAGGCGGGCTTGAAGTCGCCGGTGAGGGCGCCCGAGCCCAGGAAGGTGGCCTTGTAGCGCTGGCCTTCTTCTTCGGCGAAACCAATCACCTCGAAGTGGAAGGGCAGGCGTTTACCTTGGCGGTGCAGCTCGCGCACACAGGCCATGGGCACAAAGATGCCCAGGCGGCCGTCGTATTTGCCACCGTTGCGCACGGTGTCGTAGTGGCTGCCCGTCATCAGGGTCTTGGCGTCGGGGCGGTCGGATTTGTAGCGGCCCACCACGTTGCCCACGGCATCAATTTCAACTTCGTCAAAGCCACAGTCGCGCATCCAGTGCGATATGCGCTGGGCGCAGGCGCGGTGGGCATCCGTGAGGTAGGTGACGGTGAGCTGGCCTTTTTCTGCAAAGCCGGGGTCGGAGTGGACGCTGAGTTTTTCCTGCCAGTCCCATACGTCGTTGCCCAGTGTGGGCAACACGCCGAACTTGTCGTTCAGGCGAATCTCCGCAATGCGGTGGATATTGCGCAGCGACTCGGCGCGCTCGAAGTCGGGGTGGTGGTGCAGTCGGCGCTCGAAGGTGGCGATGATCTCTTTCTTCATAAGGCCCGTGCCGCGTGGGCCCCGCACGGCCAGGATGAAAGGGAAGCTGAACTTCTCGCCATAGGCTGCGTTGAGTGCGCGGATGTGGGCCAGCTCTTCGGGCGTGCAGTTCGTCAGGCCTGCCTTGCTCTGCTCGTTGGTGCTTTCGGCGGTGAGGGTGTTGGCCTCCATCTGTTTGCCCGCCAGCTCGGGGTGCATACGGATCAGCGAAAACTGCTGCTCGTCTGGCGCATGGGTCACCGCCTGCGCCAGCGCATGTTTGAGGTGCTGCAGCGACTGGAACGGGCGAGCCGCCAGCGCGGCTTCGGCCACCCAGGGGGAGTGTTCGTAGATGCCGTCGAGCAGGGCCACCGCATCGGCGGCAGGTGCTGCATTGAGTTGGTCGATAGTGAGCGTCATATCAGACTCCGGAAGGTGAGGGCGAGAAGGGATGCACTGTCTTCCAGTGCTGTGCGATGTCGATGCGGCGGCAGACCCAGACCTTGTCGTGCTGCGCTATGTGGTCCAGAAACCGCTGCAGCGCCACGATGCGCCCGGGACGGCCGAGCAGGCGGCAGTGCATGCCAATACTCATCATCTTCGGGCTGTTGTCGCCATCCGGGTCACCTTCGGCATACAGCGCGTCGAAGCTGTCTTTCATGTACTGGAAGAACGGGTCGGCGTGGGAGTAACCCTGCGGCAACGCAAAGCGCATGTCGTTGACGTCGAGGGTGTACGGCACGATGAGCTGCGGCACCACGCTGCCGTCGGTCTTTTGCACCTTCATCCAGAAGGGCAGGTCGTCGCCGTAGTAATCGCTGTCGTATTCAAAGCCGCCGTAGTCGGCCACCAGGCGGCGGGTGCGTGGGCTGTCGCGGCCGGTGTACCAGCCCAGGGCGCGTTCGCCGGTGAGCTGCTCGATGGCGTCCATGCCCAGGCGCATGTGTTCGCGCTCGGTGGCCTCGTCGATGTTCTGGTAATGGATCCAGCGCCAGCCGTGGCAGGCGATCTCGTGCCCCAGTTCCTTGAAGGCGGCGGTGAGTTCGGGGTAACGCTGCAGCGCCATGCCCACACCAAACACGGTGAGTGGCAGGCCGCGTTTTTCAAACTCGCGCAGCAGACGCCACACCCCGACACGGGAGCCGTATTCGTAAATACCTTCCATGCTGATGTGCCGGTCGGGGTAACTTGCCGGGTTGAACATCTCGGACAGGAACTGCTCCGAGCCCGCATCACCGTGCAGGGTGGCGTTTTCACCGCCTTCTTCATAGTTCAGCACAAACTGCACTGCAATCCGTGCACGACCAGGCCACTGGGCATGGGGCGGATTGCGGCCGTAACCCACCAGGTCACGGGGGTAGGGCAGGGTGGAGTCGTAGGTCATGACAAGGCCAGGGCGATGTCGTTGGTGGGCAGTTTGCGGTCGAAAACCAGGTTTTCTTCCACATGCAAAAGGTGTTCTGTCATCAGGCGCACCGCAGTGGCTTCGTCGCGCGCAACCAGCGCCTTGACGATGTCGGCGTGTTCGTCGGCCGAGTGCTGGGCGGCGGTGGCGCTCTGGTACATCAGGGTGATGAGTGAGCAGCGCGAGATCAGCTCACCCAGCATGCGCGCCAGCACGTCGTTGCCGGTGAGTTCGGCCATGCGCACATGGAAGTCGCCCAGCAGTTCCACCCGCTCGCTGGCGTTGTTGGACTGCATGGCCTTTTTCTCTTGTGCAACATGGTCTTTGAGCACCTTGAGCCGGGCCGGTGTCACGTCGCGGATGAAGGCGCGGGTCATTTCGGCCTCCAGCATGCGGCGCACGGCAAAAACCTGGCGCGCTTCGGTGGCGGTGGGTGCGGCCACAAATGCACCACGTGCGGGCTCCAGCGTGATAAGGCGGTTTTGTGAAAGCTGGAACAAAGCTTGCCTCACCAAGGTGCGCGAGACACCAAAATGGTCCGCGAGCTTTTGCTCGGCCAGCTTGGTGCCGGGGTGCAGCCGGTGTTCCACAATGGCCCGGGTCAGCGCCTCGACAATCTGGTGCGTGGTGGATGATTCCATCGGATGATGATAGTCTCAAATTAAAAAAGTGTATACACTTTTGGTGAACAGTGCGTTGCCGCACGTTTGATTCAAATTGTTTTTTGAAGGGTGGGTTTATGGGCTTGAGCACACATGTACTGGACACGATGCACGGTTGTCCTGCGGCGGGAATGGCGGTGGCGCTGTACACCACAGTGGGGGATGCAGCGACGCTGGTGCGTGCGTTTGTGCTGAACCACGACGGCCGCAGCGACGGCCCGCTGTACGACAACAGCACCTTGAAGGTGGGCACCTACCGGCTGGTGTTCGACGTGGCGGGGTACTTTGCGGCCAAAGGGGTAGCCTTGCCCGAGCCCAACTTCCTGGGCCAGGTCAGCCTGGACTTTGGTGTGGCACAGACCGACCAGCACTACCACGTGCCACTGCTGGTCAGCCCTTGGAGTTATTCGACCTACAGAGGCTCCTAGGCACACCCCCAGGCTTCGCGCACTGCGTGTCGCTACTCCTACCCCCTTGCAGGGGGCACCACCAGCGGCCTGGCAAAGCCAGTTCCGCGGTGTTTGCTTGAAGGTGAAATGTGCCTCGTGCGCAGAATGGACGGTCGCAAGTAGCTATCTATTCAATAGCACTTGGTGTGCATTCAATCCTGCCCTTCGGTCAGGGTGTCGAGTTGGAAGTTGCCGCTTTTGTCCCACAGCCAGGTGTCGGTATACGTCACCCGGCCCAGCCGAAGCGGCACCGGGTAGGGCGCGGCGGCGCGGACGGTGCGTTCGATTTCGGCCACCACTTCGGGCGCATGTTGCGGTGCCCGCATCCAGCGCAGCGCGGTGACACGGCCCGTGGCGTCGATGTCCACATTCAGCGTGCCAATGGCATACAGCATGGGCGGCAATCTGCCCTTGTAGATGCGCTGTGTATTCAGGCCATACAGGTGGGTGGCGGCGTCTTTGCGGTAGTCGCGGGGCGTGGCGGCAGACGATGCGCGGGCCGAGCCACGGCTGGCGGGAACCGGGCCGATGACGCTGGAAGAGGGCGGCGTGTTGGACATGGAGGGCGGTAAGGTGGCGGGGTCGCGTGGTGTCGATTGGCATCCGGCAACCAGGGCTGCAGCCGTGGCGCTGGACGCGGCCAGAAGCCAGGGGTTGCGCAGTAAGGATTGGATTCTCGGGGTCATGGTGTGGTCGTGCTCAGGGGCGAACGGGCCAGAGCATCGCATACCCGACCATCGCAGGCAGAGCATACTTTGTGTCATTACGTACCCCCAGGCAACGCTGTAGCTCTCGCCAACCCCCTTGCAGGGGGCTCCACCAGCGGCCTGGCAAAGCCAGTTCCGCGGTGTCTGCTGGAAAGATTGCGCGCGCATCGCCTCTGATGGCGGGATGTCGTGGGCTGGGTAATGGTGTGTTTTATGAAACCCAAGGAGTGACGGCAGTGCGTATGGAAGAGCTTTTTTTCGAGGCCTTGGCGCAGCAGGACGCCGTGCTGGTGCGGGTGGAGTCAACC
This sequence comes from Comamonadaceae bacterium AAW, assembly GCA_026314275.1. Classification (GTDB taxonomy): domain Bacteria; phylum Pseudomonadota; class Gammaproteobacteria; order Burkholderiales; family Burkholderiaceae_C; genus JAGOEY01. Next base: position 572,514 of record CP111109.1, on the reverse strand, counting down.
CAGGGCTCAGTGCCGCGCGAGGCCGGGGCCTGGATGGCGGTGCTAAGCGACCAAGTGCTGGGCACCATCGGCGGCGGCCATCTGGAATACCAGGCGCTGGCAACCGCCCGGGCCTTGCTGGCGGACGCAGTCCACCCTGCAGGGGCGCCCGGCGCGCCGCCCCAGCGGTATGCGCTTGGCCCCAGTTTGGGGCAATGTTGTGGTGGTGTGGTGCATCTGCGCTTCATGCGTGTGGCGGCGGCAGACGCTGGGCGCCTGCGTCCGCTGCTGGACGGGCCACGCACCCCGGTCGCCTTGTTTGGCGGTGGGCATGTGGGCGCGGCGCTGGCCCAGTCCATCGCGCCATTACCCTTCGCCCTGACCTGGGTCGACAGCCGCGACGGGATCTTCCCCACATCGGTGCCGGTGAATGTGGTGTGTGAACACTCCGACCCGGTACAGGCCGCCGTGCCACACCTGGCTCCGGGCTCGCGCGTGGTCATCATGAGTTTCAGCCACGCCGAGGACCTGGACGTGGTGGCCGCGTGCCTGAAGCGCCAGCGTGTGGCGGGGGACCTGCCCTACATCGGCCTGATTGGCAGCGCTACCAAATGGGCCACCTTCCGCCGCAGGTTGCAGGAGCGTGGTTTCACGGAAGAGGAGCTGGCCCATGTCACCTGCCCGATTGGTGTGCCCGGCATCACCGGCAAAGAGCCCGAGGTGATTGCGGTGGCGGTGGCGGCACAGTTATTGCAGACGCTGAGCGTCAGGCGCGATGCGGGTTAACCCGTGTTCTTTCGCCCTCAGAAAACCACGAATTGGTGCATAAAGTGTATACACTTCCGTCCACAATAAGCCGCAGCGGAGCCGGGGCCTTTCACCGCCCTGCGTTCGCGGCACTTTCTCTGCTTACAGCGCCCGCAGTGGTGAGCAGGCCCAAACCACACCATGGTGCCCCCACGCACCCACAAGGTTGAAAGCAAATGGAAAGTTACTACCTCGACTGGGCCAACCTTTTATTGCGTTGGGTTCACGTCATCACCGCCATCGCCTGGATTGGTGCCTCCTTCTACTTCGTCATGCTGGACAACAGCCTGGAGAAGCCACACGACCAGGAATCTCTGGACAAAGGGGTGGGCGGTGAGCAGTGGGCCGTCCACGGCGGTGGCTTCTACAACATGCAGAAGTACGCGCTGGCGCCCAAGAAGCTGCCGGACCACCTGCACTGGTCGTACTGGGAGAGTTACTCCACCTGGCTCAGCGGTTTTGCGCTGTTCACCATGTCCTATCTGTGGAACGCCAGCACCTACCTCATCGACAAGTCCAAGATGGACTGGCAGCCCGGTGCGGCCATCTCGGTGGCGCTGGCCTTTTTCGTTGTGTTCTGGATCGCCTACGACTGCATCTGCCAGATCTTCGGCCGCCGCAAGAACGGCGACACCATCGTCGGTGTGCTTGTGGCGCTGCTGGTGGCCTTTGCGGCTTGGCTGGCCTGCCAGTGGTTCGCCGGCCGCGCCGCCTTTCTGCTGGTCGGCGCGATGATGGCCACCACCATGAGTGGCAACGTGTTTTTCTGGATCATCCCCGGCCAACGCGAAAACGTGGCGGCCCTGCGCGAAGGCAAACCGGTGAACCCGGCGCACGGCATACGCGGCAAACAGCGCAGCGTGCACAACACCTACTTCACGCTGCCGGTGCTGTTTGCGATGCTGAGCAACCATTACAGCTTCACCTACATGCACGAACACAACTGGATCGTGCTGCTGCTCATCATGCTGGGTGGCGCGGCGATCCGCCAGTTCTTCGTGGTGCGCCACCGCTTCAAGCTGGGCAATGCGAAGAACCCATTGCCTTATGCCATGGCTGGTATTGCCGTGCTGGGCCTGACCATCGTCTGGATGAAACCCGCCCCCGTGGCGGCACCCGCTGCCAGTGCGGCCCCTGCGGCCGTGTCTTTTGCCGACGTGCAAAAGGTGCTGGAGCAACGCTGCTACATGTGCCACGGCGCTGCCGTGCAGCAGAAGAACCTGCGGGTGGATGTGCCCGCGCAGGTAGCACAGCATGCCCAGAACATCTACCAGCAGGTGGTGGCTACCAAGGTGATGCCGCTGGGCAATGCCACACAGATGACGGATGCCGAGCGTGCGCTGATTGCGCAGTGGTACCAGGCGGGTGCCAAGACCACGCCCTGAGATTTTTACGCCAAATCGAAATGGCCCAACGGTTGTGCGTGGCCGTTGAGCAGGGCATCCACCTGGTGCCTGCCCGGGTAGTGGGTGCGGGTGCTCATCTGGGCCAGTGACACACTCTTTTGCAGCCGGGCCGTTTCACCGGCCTGCAGCTCCAGCGTCTTGAGCTTGAACACCTTGGCTGCGGTGCTGCCGTTGGCCTTGGTGTAGTGGATACGAAAGTCCACCAGCACCCGCTGCTGCGCTGCGCTGCGGTTCACCACCTCAAAAGCCAAAACCACCTTCTCGCCGATGGCCGCGCGCGTGGGCGTGATCTGTGCCCCGCGCACTGCCACATCGGCCTGTGCGCCAAACCCCAACACCGCCAAGGCGCCCGGTTCCCCGCGTTTGATGGCCGTGCGCAGGGCGTGGCGCACGATCCACTGGCGTTCTTCACTCGCGTTTTGCAGCCACTGGTATGTGGTGCCGGTCAGCACCTCCGGGTGGTCTTTGCCAATGTCGTTCAGGTTGTTGGCGACCGAGCGGCGCACATACAGCGCCGGGTCGTCCTTGAGTAGTTCCAGCAGTGCCAGCACGGGTGCCGGGTCTTTCTGGAACGCTGGCAGGCGAGGGGCCCAGGGCAGGCGCGGGCGAGTGCCTTCGGACACCAAACGGCGCACATGTTCACTCGGGTCCTGTGTCCACTGGCGCAGCCGCATCAGCGTGGCGGCTTCGTGCTGCATCAGAAAAGGCCGGATGCTGAACTCGGCCGTGAAACGCTGTGTCAGCGCGTGTTGGGCGCGCATCGAGGCCTCGAAATGCGCGAGTCCGTAATGCGCCACCAGCGCGGTGTGGGGCAGGAACAGGAACGCGGCCATTGACCCGCCAATGTCTTCGCCGTGGGGCGCGTCCACCGAGTCCAGCAGGATACCGACAGCCTGTTCGAAGTCTTCGGGTAAGTAGCGGCGCAGCACATGGGCCAGGTGGTGGCCGCGGGGCATCAGCTCCAGTGCCTCGTAGCCGTCCAGCGCGTCGCGCAGAAACTGCTTTTTGGGGAAAGCCGGGTGCACCGCATGCACCATGTTGGCGATAGCGCGGGGTATGGCGGGGCCGTACTTGTTCTTGAGGGGTTCTGCCATGGGTGTGTTGTCTCAGTGAGCGGTTTGGGCCAGGGTGATAGCAAGTTGGCTGTGGCGTTCCAGCAGCGGCCCCAGCTCGACAGTAGCCAGTTGACCTTCGCGCACCACCACTTTGCCGTTGACCACGGTATAGGCGGCTTGTGGACTGGCACACAGCAGCAGGCTACCGACCGGGTCGTGTACCGCACCACCTGCAAAACCGAGCGTGCGCAGATCGAACAGGGCCAGGTCAGCACACATGCCGGGGGCCAGGTGGCCAATGTCCTTGCGGCCCAACACTTCCGCGCCGCCGCGTGTGGCCAGGGTCAGCGCGTCGCGGGCCGTCATCTCGCTCGGGCCGTGGTCACAGCCAAAGGGCTCCAGCGACCGACCGACACGCGCGAGCAGCAAAGCCTGGCGCGCTTCGTTCACCATGTGCGCCGCGTCATTGCTGGCGCTGCCGTCCACGCCCAGGCCCACGGGCACACCGGCGTTGAGCATCTTGCGGATGGGCGCGATGCCGCTGGCCAGCCGCATGTTGCTGCAGGGGCAGTGGGCTACGCCGGTGCGGGTGGCGGCGTAGAGGCTGATGCCTTCGTCGTCGAGTTTGACGCAGTGGGCGTGCCACACATCGTCGCCCAGCCAGCCCAGGTCCTGCGCGTATTCGGCAGGGGTGCGGTTGAACTTTTCGCGGCTGTAGGCGATGTCGTGGTCGTTCTCGGCCAGGTGGGTGTGCAGGCGCACGCCCTGGCCCTTGAACGAGCGTGCCAACGCGGCGGATTCACGCATCAGGTCGCGGCTCACGCTGAAAGGCGAGCAGGGCGCCACGGCCACGTTGACCATCGACCCGTGGGATGCGTCGTGGTACTGCTCGATCAGACGCCGGGTGTCCTGCAGGATGAAGTCTTCGCGCTCCACCACCCGGTCGGGTGGCAGGCCGCCTTGCGACTGACCCACACTCATGCTGCCGCGTGTGGCTACAAACCGCATGCCGATCTGCTGTGCGGCTTCAATGCTGTCGTCCAGCCGCACGCCGTTGGGGTAGATGTAGAGGTGGTCGCTGCTGGTGGTGCAGCCCGACAGCAGCAACTCGGCCATGGCGACCTGGGTGGACACCTGCACCATCTCGGGCGTGAGCCCAGCCCAGATCGGGTACAGCCCGCGCAGCCAGGAGAACAGTTCAGCGTCCTGCACCTGGGGAATGGCGCGGGTGAGCGACTGGTACATGTGGTGGTGGGTGTTCACCAGGCCGGGCACTACCAGATGCCCACGGGCGTCGATCACCTCGTCAGCCTGCTGCAATGCAGGTGGCAGTGTGGCCGAGGGGCCAATCCATTCGATAAGGCCGTCCCGTACAAACAGGCTGGCGTCGGCCAGTTCGGTGGAGGGGGCCGAGCCGGTGGGGGCCAGGGTCGCTATACAGGCAGCGTTGTGGATGAGCAAGGTGGTCATGGGGTTTCCTGCAGCCAGTAGCCTGGCCGTGCGTAGATTTTTTTGAGATGGTCGATGAAGAAGCGCACTTTGGCGGGCAGGTGGCGCTGCTGGGGGTACACGGCCAGAATGTCGTAGGCGGGCAACGCGTAGCTGTCGAGCACGGTGACCAGGTCGCCACGCTGCAACTGCGCCTGTATCTCCCAGGTGGAGCGCCAGCCCAGGCCCATACCCTCACTCACCCAGCGGTGCAGCAGCTCGCCGTCGTTGCAGTCCAGGTTGCCCTCCACGCGTACGGTCACCGTCTTGCCGTCTTGTTCAAAATACCAGCCTCGCTGCTGGCCCCCTTGCAGGTTGAATGCCAGGCAGTTGTGGTGCTGCAGGTCGTCCAGCGTGCGGGGTTTGCCGTGTTTGCGGAAGTAGGCCGGTGTGCCACACACCACGCGTTGGTTGGTCGCGAGTTTGATGGCCACGAAGTTCGGGTCGATGGCACCGCCAATACGCAGGCCCAGGTCGTAACCTTCACGCACCAGATCTACCACCCGGTCTGTTAGGTTGAAGGAAAGTTTGACTTCGGGGTTGGCTTTCAGGAATGCACTGGCATGGGGCGCCACATGCAGACGGCCAAACGCCGCCGGGGCCGACACCACCAGATGGCCGCTGGCGCGGTGTTTTTGCGCAGACACCGTGGCCTCGGCCTGGGTCCATTGCGCCAGCAGCACCCGGCATTCGTCGAGAAAGCCCGCGCCCTGGTCGGTGAGTACCAGGCGACGGGTAGAGCGGTGGATCAGCTGCGTGCCCAGGCGGCGTTCTAGCGCGTCAATGCGCCGGCCCATCATCACGGGGGTGATGCCTGCGTGTAACGCGGCAGCGGCCAAGCTGCCGTGCTCCATCACCAGCACAAAAGCCTCTATTTCCTTGAAGCGGTCCATGCCCCTATGGTAGCGCGAGGTAGCGCCATTGCATACGCGATTGCATACCTGGGGTATCGAATCAAAGTACCCCCACTGGCATTCTCAAGAGGGCGCGTCTTCCCTAGCATCACTTCCAGTCCATCAACCTGGTAAGGAATCGCACCATGACCCGAATGACCGCAGCACAAGCCGCTATCTGTGTATTGGAGAAGGAAGGCATCTCGCAGGCGTTTGGCGTGCCCGGCGCTGCCATCAATCCGTTTTATGCCGCCATGCGACAGCGCGGCAGCATCTCGCACATTCTGGCGCGGCATGTGGAAGCCGCATCCCACATGGCCGAGGGTTACACCCGGGCACGGGCCGGCAACATTGGCCTGTGCCTGGGCACCAGCGGCCCGGCGGGCACGGACATGATCACTGGCCTGTATTCGGCCCAGGCCGACAGCATTCCCATCCTGTGTGTGACGGGCCAGGCGCCACGGGCGCGGCTGTACAAGGAAGACTTCCAGGCGGTGGATATTGAAAGTATCGCCAAGCCGGTGACCAAATGGGCCGTTACCGTGCGTGAACCTGCACTCGTGCCGCGTGTTTTCCAGCAGGCCTTTCACCTCATGCGTTCAGGCCGCCCGGGGCCGGTGCTGATCGACCTGCCGTTCGATGTACAGATGGCCGAGATCGAATTTGACCCCGACACCTATGAGCCGTTGCTGGTCTACAAACCCGCAGCCAGCCGCAAACAGATCGAGAAGGCGCTCGACATGCTGGCCGCTTCCGCGAAGCCGTTGATCGTGGCCGGTGGCGGCATCATCAATGCCGATGCGTCCGACCTGCTGGTGGAGCTGGCCGAACTCACCGGTGTGCCGGTGATCCCTACCCTGATGGGCTGGGGCACCATCCCTGACGACCACCCGCTGATGGCAGGTATGGTGGGGCTGCAGACCAGCCACCGCTACGGCAATGCCACGATGCTGGCGAGTGACTTCGTGCTGGGCATCGGCAACCGCTGGGCCAACCGCCATACCGGCTCCATCGAGACCTACACCAAAGGCCGCAAGTTCGTCCATGTGGACATCGAGCCGACGCAGATCGGCCGGGTGTTCGAACCGGACTTCGGCATCGTCTCTGACGCCAAGGCCGCGCTGGAGCTGTTCGTGCAGGTGGCGCGTGAGCGCAAGGCCGCAGGCCAGTGGCCCAGCTACGCAGACTGGGCGGGCCGCTGCGCCGAGCGCAAACGCAGCATGCTGCGCCAGACCCATTTCGAGCAGATCCCGATGAAGCCGCACCGGGTGTACGAAGAGATGAACCAGGTGTTCGGGCGCGACACGGTGTATGTCAGCACCATCGGCCTGTCGCAGATTGCGGGTGCGCAGCTGTTGCATGTGTATGGCCCGCGCCAGTGGATCAACTGTGGCCAGGCCGGCCCGCTGGGCTGGACCATGCCCGCGGCCCTTGGTGTGGTGGCGTCTGACCCGACCAAAAACGTGGTGGCACTTTCCGGTGACTACGACTTCCAGTTCATGCTGGAAGAACTGGCGGTGGGCGCGCAGTTCCGCCTGCCGTATGTGCATGTGCTGGTGAACAACTCCTACCTCGGCCTGATCCGCCAAAGCCAGCGCGGCTTTGACATGGACTATTGCGTACAACTGGCCTTCGACAACCAGAACATGGATGAAGCCGATGGCACGCTGCGGGGTTACGGAGTGGACCACCAGGCCGTCGTGGAAGGCCTGGGCTGCAAGGCGCTGCGGGTGACCGACCCCGAACAGTTGCAAGGCGCCTTGCGCCAGGCCCAGCAGATGGCCGCCCAGCACCGTGTGCCAGTGGTGGTGGAGTGCATCCTGGAGCGGGTGACCAACATCGCCATGGGCACGGAGATCGACAAGATCACCGAGTTCGAGGCCATCGACTGCCGCGCGCCGCAAGGGCTGGAGACCGTGGGTTTGCTCGACTGAAAACCCTCGCAAACCAATGAAAAAAGCCATGCCGAAATTTGCCGCCAACCTCTCCATGCTTTACACCGAGCTGCCCTTCCTGGACCGCTTTGCCGCCGCTGCGCGCTCGGGCTTCAAGGCCGTTGAATTTTTGTTTCCCTACGACTTCGCGCCACAGGAAATCACCCAGCGCCTGCAAGACCACCAGCTGCAGCTGGTGCTGCACAACATGCCCCCCGGAGACTGGGCTGCGGGCGACCGGGGGCTGGCTGCACTGCCCCACCGCGTCGACGAGTTCCGCGCCAGTGTGGCCAAGGCCCTGGACTATGCCGCCGCGCTGGGCACGCCACAGTTGCATTGCATGGCAGGTATCCCGCCCGCCGACGTAAGCACAGCCCAGGCGCATGACACGCTGGTGCGCAACCTGCGGTTTGCAGCCGACGCTGCACGCCAGCAGAGCGTGCGGGTGCTGCTGGAGCCCATCAACCATTTCGACATGCCCGGCTTCTTCGTCAACCGCCCGAGCCAGGCGCTGGCCATCCTCGATGAAGTGGGCGCGGACAACCTGTTCCTGCTGTACGACATCTACCACGCGCAGCGGATGGAAGGGGAGCTGGCCAGCACCCTGCGCGCGCACCTGCCACGCATAGGGCACATGCAGCTGGCCGACACACCCGGCCGTAACGAACCGGGCACCGGCGAAATCAACTACCGCTACCTGTTTGACCTGGCCGACGCGCTGGGCTACATGGGCCACATCGGTTGTGAATACAAGCCGCGTGACACCAGCCCCGGCGGCACCGATGCCGGACTGGGTTGGGTGGCAACACACGGCCAAGTTTTGTGATGCTTCAAGGGAAAAACGATATGACATCCACTGCACTCAAAGTCGGCTTTATCGGCCTGGGCACCATGGGCGCTCCGATGGCGCTGAACCTGCGCAAGGCGGGCCACACACTTTTTGTGGCCAGCCGCAGCAAGATCCCCACGGCGTTTGCGGAAGAGGGCGCAACGGTCTGCACTAACGCAGCTGAAGTGGCCAAACGCGCCGACATCATCATCACCATGGTGCCTGACACCTCCCACGTGGAAGATGTGTTGTTTGGCGAAGCCGGGGTGGCCAAGGGCCTGAAGTCTGGTGCCGAGGGCAAGATGGTGATCGACATGAGTTCCATCAGCCCTATCGCCACCCAGGCGTTTGCCCGGAAGATCAATGCCCTGGGCTGTGACTACCTGGACGCCCCCGTGAGTGGGGGCGAGGTGGGGGCCAAGGCCGCCAGCCTGACCATCATGGTCGGCGGGCCGCAGGCGGCGTTTGACCGGGCCCGGCCGCTGTTTGAGGTGCTGGGGAAAAACATCACCTTGGTCGGCGGCAATGGCGATGGCCAGACCACCAAGGTGGCCAACCAGATCATCGTGGCGCTCAACATCGAAGCCGTGGCCGAGGCGCTGCTGTTCGCCAGTAGAGCGGGGGCTGACCCGGCCAAGGTGCGCCAGGCGCTGATGGGCGGGTTTGCCTCCAGCCGCATTCTGGAGGTGCACGGTGAACGGATGGTGAAACGTACGTTCACACCGGGGTTTCGGCTGGAGCTGCACCAGAAAGACCTGAACCTTGCCCTGCAAGGCGCGAAGGAACTGGGTCTGAGCCTGCCCCACACCGCAAGTGCGGCGCAGCTCATGCAAAGCTGTATGGCGCATGGACTGGCCGGGCTAGACCATTCGGCGCTGTGCCGCGCCCTGGAGTTGATGGCGAACCACACCATCACACCTGACGCGGCCGGATGAGGTCAAAAAAGGGGGGCGATTTGCCTACACTCGTGTGTATGTCCAACACCACCCTGTCTCCCCCTGCTGTGCCCGGTCTGGACGATCCCCGCGTGCTGCTGCAGTACCTCTATGGCGTGGCGGTGCAGCGTGCATTGCCACTGCACAACACGGCCGCTTTTCTGCCACCGCCGCCCAAGGCCGCACGCTGGTGCTGGGCGCTGGCAAGGCGGGTGGTGCCATGGCACAAGCGGTAGAGGCGCTGTGGCCCGTGGACGCCCCGCTGTCGGGCCTGGTGGTGACGCGTTACCACCACACACCACCCCGGCCCGAAGGTTTGCACGCGCGTATCGAGGTGGTTGAGGCTGCCCACCCCGTGCCCGACGCGGCTGGCCTGGCGGCTGCGCAGCGCATCCTGCAACTGGCCCAGGGGCTCACGGCCGACGACCTGGTGCTGTGCCTCATCTCTGGCGGCGGCTCGGCCTTGCTGACCTTGCCGTGTGAAGGCTTGTCGCTGGAAGAGAAACAAAAGATCAACCGCCAGCTGCTGGAAAGCGGCGCCCACATTGGCGAGATGAACACGGTGCGCAAACATCTCTCGGCCATCAAGGGCGGGCGCCTGGCCGCTGCGTGTGCACCGGCCAAGGTGGTGACGCTCACCATCAGCGACGTGCCTGGGGACGCCCCGTCCGTGATCGCCAGCGGCCCCACCGTGGCTGACGCCAGCACCTGTGCCGATGCACTCGCCATCCTGGAGCGTTACCGCATTACCGTGCCTGACGCTGTGCTGGCCCCACTGCGCAGCGGTGCACTGGAAACCCCCAAACCCGGCGACCCTGTGTTTACGGGCCATACCGTCCACATGATCGCCACGCCCCAGCAGTCGCTGGAGGCTGCCGCCGAAGCCGCACGCGCCTTGGGCATCACCGCCCACATCCTGAGCGATGAAGTCGAAGGTGAGTCACGCGAAGTGGGCAAGGTACACGCGGCACTGGCGCGGGCCGTGGCGCAGCGTGGCCAGCCCTTTGCCAAACCCTGTGTGATTCTGAGCGGGGGTGAAACCACCGTGACCATCCGCCCCCAGCCCGCCGGAACGCCCCGCGGGCGAGGTGGCCGGGCCGGTGAGTTTTGCCTGGGCCTGGCACAGGCCCTGCAGGGCGAGGCCGGTGTGTGGGCGCTGGCCGCTGACACCGACGGCATCGACGGCGTGGAAGACAACGCAGGTGCATTTGTGGCCGCCGACACGCTGGCACGCGGCGCCGCCGCAGACATGAAGATTGCGGCCTACCTGGACCGCAACGACGCGTATGGCTACTTTGACCCCATCGGCGGTTTGGTGGTGACAGGCCCCACACACACCAACGTCAATGATTTTCGTGCGCTATTGATTTTGTAGCTGCTTGCGTATGAACAGTAAGAGCTGGAGGCCAAAATGATCATAAAAATGATGCCCCTGGCGCGCAAAGTGCGTAGGTCGTTCGGCCTCCCCATTTACCCTCGTTTGGGGCCATTTATAGACACTATGGGCATGCCCGTATGCCAGATGTTCGATGACCCACTAATGTTGTTGTGTCCCTCACTGTGATAACGATAAACGCCCAACGGCCTCCGATGAATAACAGCACCCAGCCCATCCGTTTTTTCCACCGCGGCCAGACCGTGGAAGTGACAGGCGCCGACACCACGCGCTCCGTGCTCGACTGGCTGCGTGAAGACGCGCGCTGCACAGGCACCAAAGAGGGGTGCAACGAGGGCGACTGTGGTGCATGCACCGTGGTGATCGGCGAACTGGCCGACACCACCAGCGCCCCGGTGGATGCCACCACCAACGTGGGCGGTTTGCGCCTGCAGACGGTCAACGCCTGTATCCAGTTTCTGCCCACCTTGAACGGCAAGGCCTTGTTCACGGTGGAAGACCTGAAGGACCAGACAGCCAGCCGGACACTGCACCCGGTGCAGCAGGCGATGGTCGAGTGCCACGGCTCGCAGTGCGGCTTTTGTACGCCGGGTTTTGTGATGTCGCTGTGGTCCACCTACGAACACCACCAGGCCTGCGGCACCCGGCCCAGCCGCCAGCAACTGGCCGATGACCTGTCGGGCAACCTGTGCCGTTGCACCGGTTACCGGCCCATCCTGGACGCGGGCCAGCGCATGTTCGACCTGCCCGCAACGCAGGTGGACACCCAGCCCGCCGTGCGCGCCCTGCAGGCGCTGCGCGACCAGCAAGCCACCACCCACACACCCACCTTCAGCTACGCAGCCCATGGCGCGGCAGAGGGTGACCAGTTCCATGCACCCACCACCCTCGACGCACTGGCCAGCCTGCGTGTGCAGAAGCCGCAGGCGCGGCTGGTGGCCGGCTCCACCGACGTGGGGCTGTGGGTGAACAAACAGTTCCGCGCACTGGGCGACATCATTTATGTCGGCAACGTGGCCGACATGAAGGCGGTGGAGGAGCGTGGCGACGCGCTCTCCATTGGCGCCGGTGCCTCGCTGGAAGATGCGTGGCGTGCGCTGGCCCATCGCTGGCCCCACCTGACCGACGTGTGGCTGCGGTTCGCGTCGCCCCCATCCGCCACGCAGGCACCATGGGTGGCAACGTGGCCAATGGTTCACCGATTGGGGATGCGCCCCCGGTGCTGATGGCGCTGGACGCGCAGATCGAGCTGCGCCTGGGCAGCCGCGTGCGTAGCATGCCGCTGGCCGACTTCTACCTCGACTACATGAAGAACCAGCTAGAGCCCGGCGAGTTTGTGCAGGCGCTGCGGGTGCCGCTGGACACGTCCACCACCCGCCAGGTGCGCGCCTACAAAATCAGCAAACGGTTTGACTGCGACATATCGGCCCTGTGTGCGGGCTTTTCCATCGACGTGCAGGACGGTGTGGTGCGCGATGTGCGCCTGGCTTTTGGCGGCATGGCCGCTACCGTGCGCCGTGCCGCACAGGCCGAGGCTGCGTTGCGGGGCCAGCCTTGGACACAGGCCAGCGTGCAGGCCGCCCAGCAGGCACTCGCACACGACTTCACTCCCCTGTCGGACATGCGTGCATCGGCGGGCTACCGCCTGCAGGTGGCGCAGAACCTGCTGCAGCGTCTGTGGCTGGAGACCCGCAGCGATGGCGCATTGCCCCCCGAGGCCACCAGCGTATGGAGCGTGATGCCCCACGGCGCAACGCAAGGAGCCTGACATGAACCAACGTATCGACACCGGCCTGCTGCACACCGCGCAGCCCTTCGCCGACTACCAGCAGAACACGGCGGCGCGTATCGACCTGCCCGCCGAGGCGCGTGCCCAACACAGTGGCGCACGCGTGGGCATCAGCCGCGCCCATGAGTCGGCCCACCTGCATGTGGCGGGTGAGGCCACCTACATCGACGACATCCCGGAGCTGGCGGGCACGCTGCACTGCGCGCTGGGCCTGTCGCCCGTGGCGCGCGGGCGGCTGACTTCCATGGCGCTGGACACACTGCGGGCCTTGCCCGGCGTGGTCGCGGTGCTGTCGGCGGCTGACATTCCCGGGCCCAACGACTGCGGCTCCATCGTCCATGACGACCCGATCCTGTGCGACGGAGAGATCCGTTACCTGGGCCAGCCGGTGTTTGCCGTCATCGCCCAGACCCGCGACCAGGCCCGCCGTGTGGCCGCACGCGCCAAGGACGTGCTCAGCATCGACAGCCTGCCGCCAGTGCTGACGCCGCAGGACGCCCATACCAAAGGCCAGTACGTCATCCCGCCCATGCACTTGGCACGCACCACCAATGCCGGAGGTGCGCAGGCCGCCATTGCCCGTGCACCACGGCGCTTGAAGGACACGCTGGAGGTGGGTGGGCAAGAGCAGTTTTACCTGGAAGGGCAGATCAGCTACGCCATCCCCAAGGAGGGCGGCATCCATGTGTACTGCTCGACCCAGCACCCGAGTGAGATGCAGCACCTGGTCGCCCACGCGCTGGGTTTACATTCCCACGATGTGCAGGTCGAATGCCGCCGTATGGGTGGTGGTTTTGGCGGCAAGGAATCGCAGTCCGCCATTTTTGCGTGTGTGGCCGCCGTGGCGGCGCAGCGGCTGAAACGCCCGGTCAAGCTGCGGCTGGACCGCGATGACGATTTTCTCATCACCGGGCGGCGGCACTGCTTTTGGTACGACTACGAAGTGGGCTACGACGACGAGGGCCGGGTGCTCGGGGCCGAGATCTCCATGGTGTCGCGGGCCGGGCATTCGGCCGACCTGTCGGGGCCGGTGATGACCCGCGCGTTGTGCCATTTCGACAACGCCTACTGGCTGCCCGATGTGTCCATGCACGGCTACTGCGGCAAGACCAACACCCAGAGCAACACCGCGTTCCGGGGTTTTGGTGGGCCGCAAGGTGCCATTGCCATCGAGAACATCCTCGACACGATTGCCCGCGACCTGGGGCGTGACCCGCTGGAGGTGCGGCGGGTCAATTTTTACGGCAAGACCGAGCAGAACGTCACACCCTACGGGCAGGTGGTGACCGACAACATCGTCCACGAACTGGTGGCGCAGCTGGAGGTGTCCAGCGACTACCAGGCGCGGCGGGCAGCCATTGCTGCGTTCAACACCACCAGCCCGGTGCTGAAACGCGGGCTGGCACTGGCACCCCTCAAGTTTGGCATCTCGTTCAACGTCAAACACTTCAACCAGGCCGGGGCGCTGGTGCATGTGTACACCGACGGCTCCATTCTGGTGAACCACGGCGGCACCGAGATGGGGCAAGGGCTCAACACCAAGGTGGCCCAGGTGGTGGCGCATGAACTCGGTGTGGGGTTTGAGCGCGTGCGGGTGACCGCCACCGACACCCAGAAGATTGCCAACACCTCGGCCACGGCGGCATCGACCGGGGCCGACCTGAATGGCAAGGCCGCCCAGGACGCGGCCCGCCAGATCCGCGAGCGTCTGGCCGCGTGTGCGGCCGAACTGCACGGCGGCCCAGCCGACGCAGTGGTGTTTGCCAACGACAAGGTGCAGGTGAATGGCAAGACGCTGGACTTCACCGCTCTGGTGGTGCAGGCGTATGGGGAGCGGGTGCAGCTCTGGTCGGATGGTTTTTACGCCACCCCGGGCCTGAGCTGGAACCGCGACACCATGCAGGGACGGCCGTTCTTCTACTTCGCCTACGGTGCCGCGGTGGCCGAGGTGGTGGTGGACACCCTCACGGGTGAATGGAAGTTGCTGCGCGCCGACATCCTGCACGACGCGGGCAAGTCGCTGAACCCGGCGCTGGACATCGGCCAGGTCGAAGGGGCGTTTATCCAGGGCATGGGCTGGCTCACCACCGAAGAGTTGGTGTGGCACCCGCAAAGCGGCAAGCTCACCACGCATGCCCCCAGCACCTACAAAATCCCGACCGCCAACGACTGCCCGCCCGTGTTTAACGTGCGCCTGTTCGACGGGCCCAATTTCGAGGACTCGATCCACCGCAGCAAAGCCGTGGGAGAGCCCCCGTTGCTGCTGCCGTTTTCGGTGTTCTACGCCATCCGCGACGCGGTGTCGGCCGTGGGCCACCACCGCGTCAGCCCGCCGCTGCGTGCCCCTGCAACCAGCGAGGCAATCCTGAACGCCATCACAGCGGTCCGGACTGCGACAGATGGTGTGTAACGGGTGTTACATTGCCCGGCATATGAACTCCCGTATGACGTGCATGCCTTCCCGGCCATGAGAGACCAAGCCCTTTTCGACAAGATAGACCTCCATCTCATAAGGGTCTTGCACACCGTGCTCACTGAACGCAGCGTATCGAGGGCCGCCGTCCGCCTGGGCATGTACCAGCCTGCGGTGTCGGCTGCGCTCAAACGTCTGCGCGACCTGGCGGATGACCCGCTGCTGGTGCGCTCGGGCTCGGGCATGACACCGACCGAGGGCGGCCTGCGCATGCTGGAGCCCAGCGCACGTATCCTGCGTGCGGCCGAGGTCCTGTTCACTGACGCGCGGGGGTTCGATCCGCAAACCGCACGCAACACCTTCCGTATCGCCGCAAGCGACTACCTCGACCCGCTGTTCCTGCCGCAGCTGGTGGCGCAGATCAAGGCCCAGGCCCCGCTGTGCCAGGTCGAGATCAGCCCGCTGTCGGCCGACGCGTATTACCACGCCCATCTGGCGCAAGGGGACGTGGATGTGGTGATTGGCAACTGGCAAAAAGCCCCGGACGATTTACACATGGGCCGCCTGCTGGGGGACGAGGTGGTGTGCCTGGTCAACCGCGACCACCCGGCCGTGCGGCGCGGCTGGGACCAGGCCGCCTGGCTGGAGGCCGAACACATCGCGCCGACCCCGCTGCACCCCGGTGCCAAAGGTGTCATCGACGACCACCTGCAGAGCCTGGGCCTGCAGCGCAACATCACCGCACGCTGCGGGTTCTTCGGGCTGATCCCGGCAATGGTGGCATCAAGCTTGCTGGTGCTGACCACCGGGCGGCAGTACTGCGAGCGCTTTGTGGACAGTTACCCCGTCAAGGTTTTGCCGTGCCCTGTGGTGTTTCCGCGCCTGATGTACTACCAGCTGTGGCATGAACGTTCACACACCTCGGCCGCTGCGGTGTGGTTGCGCGAGCGGGTCAAGTCGGTGGCGGCTTCGCTACAAAATAAATAGCTGCTTGCGCCCGTCCATAGTGCGCTAGAGCCCGATTTCTCTTAAAAAGAAAGCCCCCATGTCCGTTCAAACCCCCTCTGCCGCGCCAGCCTCCACGCCGCGGCTGGTGCTGGCTGGCATCACCAAGCGGTACCCGGCGGTGGTCGCCAACAGCAACGTGTCGCTCACCGTGCAGCCGGGTGAAACCCATGCCGTGCTGGGCGAAAACGGCGCGGGCAAATCGACGCTGATGAAGATCATCTACGGAGCGGTCAAACCCGACGAAGGCACGGTCAGCTTCAACGGGCAGGTCGTCAACGTGCGCAACCCGCAAGAGGCGCGTGCCTTGGGTATCAGCATGGTGTTCCAGCATTTCAGCCTGTTCGACACCCTGACGGTGGCCGAGAACGTCTGGCTGGGCCTGGACAAAAGCCTGACGCTGCCCGACGTGTCGCAGCGCATCACGGCCAAGGCGGCGGAATACGGGCTCGACATTGACCCGACGCGCCCCGTGCACACGCTCAGCGTGGGTGAGATGCAGCGGGTCGAGATCATCCGCGCGCTGCTGACCAACCCCAAGCTGCTGATCCTCGACGAGCCCACCTCGGTGCTGACACCCCAGGCGGTCGAGAAGCTGTTTGTGGTGCTCAAGAAGCTGGCGTCCGAGGGCTGCAGCATTCTCTACATCAGCCACAAGCTCCACGAGATCCGTGCGCTGTGTAACGCCTGCACCGTGCTGCGTGGCGGCAAGGTCACGGGTGTGTGTGACCCGCGTGAAGAAAGCAACGCGTCGCTGTCGCGCCTGATGATTGGTGCCGAGCCACCCGCGCTGCAGCACCGCGCCGTGCAAACCGGTGGCACCGTGCTGCAGGTCAACAAACTCTCACTCCCGCGCGACGACCAGTTCGGCATGAACCTCGAAGACATTTCGCTCAGCGTGCGTGCGGGTGAGGTGGTGGGTATTGCCGGTGTGTCGGGTAATGGCCAACGCGAGCTGCTGTATGCGCTGTCGGGTGAAGACACCCGTGCCGCACCCGCCATGGTGCAGATCCACGGCCAGGACGCCGGCCGTATGGGCCCCGGCCAACGGCGCAAGCTGGGCGTGAATTTTGTGCCCGAAGAACGGCTGGGCCGGGGGGCCGTGCCCGCCATGGGCCTGGCCCACAACCTGATGCTGACCCGCACCGACGCCATTGGCCGCAGCGGCTGGATCAAGGTGGGGGCTTTGCAGCGCCAGGCCGAAAGCATCATCCAGCGTTTTAACGTGAAGACGGGTGGCCCCCATGCGCCAGCACGGTCGCTGTCGGGCGGCAACCTGCAGAAGTTCATCGTAGGCCGGGAGATTGATGCCAAACCCAAACTCTTGATCGTCTCGCAGCCCACCTGGGGTGTGGACGTGGGTGCGGCGGCGCAGATCCGGGGCGAGATTTTGGCGTTACGTGACGCGGGTTGTGCGGTGCTGGTGGTGAGTGAGGAGTTGGACGAATTGTTTGAAATTTGTGACCGTTTACATGTGATCGCCAAAGGGCGCTTGTCGCCCTCTGTGGACCGCGCCCAGGCCACCGTGCCGCAGATTGGGGAGTGGATGAGTGGGCTGTGGCACGAAGACGTGCAGCAACACCTGCATGCGATGGAGGAGGCCACCCATGCTTAAGCTCGAACCTCGCCCGCAGGCGTCCAAAATGTGGAGTTACGGCTCCCCGCTGCTGGCACTGGCCGTGACCGTGCTGCTGGGCGTCTTGCTTTTTATGGCGCTGGGCAAAGACCCGGTCAAGGCCTTGCTGGTGTTCTTCTGGGAGCCGCTGCGAACGCCCTATGCGCTGGGTGAGCTGATGGTTAAGGCCACCCCGCTGCTGATCATTGCACTGGGGCTGGCCGTGTGTTTCCGCTCCAACGTCTGGAACATCGGGGCCGAAGGCCAGTTTGTGATGGGGGCTGTGACGGCCGGGGGTATGGCGCTGATGGCCGACAAAAACACCGGTATCTGGATCATCCCGGCCATCCTGCTGGCCGGTGTGCTGGGGGGCATGGTGTGGGCGGGCATCACGGCGCTGCTGCGCGACAAGTTCAACGCCAGCGAAATTCTGGTCAGCCTGATGCTGGTGTACGTGGCGATTCTGGTGCTGAACTACCTGGTGTTTGGCCCTTGGAAAGACCCGGCGGGTTACAACTTTCCGCAAACCCGCACCTTCGAAAAGATCACGCAGATCCCCCGGTTGATGACGGGGTCCCGCATGAGTGTGGGGCTGCTGATTGCACTGGCGGGCTCGGCCGCGTTGTGGATCTTCCTGTTTCGCACCCGCGCCGGATTTGCCCAGCAGGTGGGCGGGCTGGCCCCGGCGGCGGCGCGGTACGCGGGGTTTTCGTCGCGCAAGGCACTGTGGGTGGCCTTGTTGGTGTCGGGTGGAGCGGCCGGTTTGGCCGGTGCGCTCGAAGTGGCCGGGCCCATTGGCCAGCTTACGCCCTATGTCCCAGCGGGTTATGGTTTTGCGGCCATCATCGTGGCGTTTGTCGGGCGGCTGCACCCGGTGGGTATGGTGTTCTCTGCCATCCTGATGAGTATGTTTTATATCGGTGGTGAGCTGGCCCAGTCGCGGCTGGGCTTGCCCAAGTCCCTCACGGGGGTGTTCCAGGGCCTGCTGCTGTTCACGCTGCTGGCCTGCGACACCTTGATCGCTTACCGGGTGCGTTTCACCGGTTTCAAGAAGAACGGAGCCCGCTGATGGAATCCTATGCACTGTTATTGGCTGCCACGCTGAACGCGGGCACCGTGCTGGCCATCGCGGCCCTGGGCCTGCTGATCAACGAAAAAGCCGGCATCGTGAATCTGGGGGCGGAAGGCATGATGCTGTGCGCCGCGATTGCCGGGTTTGCGACGGTGGTCCACACCGGCAACAACTGGATGGGGTTTGCGGCAGGTGCGGGTGCAGGGGCCTTGTTGGCCGCCATTTTCGGGGTGCTGGTGATCTGGCTCAACACCAACCAGTACGCCACCGGTTTGGCGCTGAGCCTGTTTGGTGTTGGTTTCTCGGCCTTCAGCGGCATCTCGTACGTGCAGGCCAAGCTGCCCGAACGGCCCCAGTTTTCCATTCCACTGCTGGGCGACATTCCGCTGGTGGGCCCGGCCTTGTTCCGCCACCATCCGGCGGTGTACCTGACCATCCTGTTCGCGGGTGCGCTGATCTGGTTCCTGTACCGCACCCGCGCGGGCCTGGTGCTGCGCTCGGTGGGGGAGTCGCCTGAATCTGCCCATGCGCTGGGTTACCCGGTGCGCCGTATCCGCCTGGCGGCGGTGGTGGCCGGTGGGGCCTTGTGTGGCATTGCCGGCGCCTACATTTCCATCGTCTACACACCGCTGTGGGTGGAAGGTATGGTGGCCGGGCGCGGCTGGATCGCATTGGCCCTGACGACTTTTGCCACCTGGCGCCCGGCACGGGTGTTGCTTGGTGCTTACCTGTTTGGTGGTGTGACGATGCTGCAGTTCCACCTGCAAGGTGTGGGGGTGGATGTGCCGAGCCAGTTCCTGAGTATGTTGCCGTACTTGGCGACCATCGTGGTGCTGGCCCTGATCTCACGCAACCCGGCCTGGATCCGCGTCAATATGCCCGCCTCGATTGGCAAGCCTTTTTACCCAGGGTCTTGATCTGGCTATCCAGCAAATTTTCAAGCCCATAATCTATTCTTAAACCCTGTCGCAACCTGCTAAATAAGGACTTCCGAGATGACTGACCTGAACAAACGCTCCCTGCTCAAAGTGGCCGCCTTGTCCGCTGTGGCCGCTGCCGCCCTGGTGGGTTGTGGCAAGAAAGAGGAGCCAGCGCCTGCTGCTGCGCCCGCACCTGTGGCAGCACCCGAGCCTGCCAAGCCCGAGCCCCTGAAGGTTGCGTTTGCCTATGTCGGCCCCGTGGGTGACGGTGGCTGGACTTTCGCCCACGACAACGGCCGCAAGGAAATGGAAAAAGCCCTGGGCGACAAGGTTGTCACCAGCTTTGTGGAAAGTGTTCCCGAGTCCGCTGATGCGGAGCGTGTGTTCCGTGACCTGGCCGGCCAGGGCAACAAGCTGATTTTCGGCACCACCTTTGGCTACATGGAGTCGATGCTCAAGGTTGCCGCCGACCACAAGGACATCAAGTTCGAACACGCCACCGGCTACAAGACCGCCGAAAACCTGCGCACCTACGACAGCCGCACCTACGAAGGTGCCTACATGGCCGGCGTGATCGCCGGTGCCATGACCAAGTCCAACACCCTGGGTGTGGTCGGTTCGGTGCCAATCCCTGAAGTGATCCGCAACATCAACAGCTTCACCATGGGTGCCCAAAGCGTGAATCCCAAGGTCAAGACCAAGGTGGTGTGGGTGAACGAATGGTTCAGCCCCCCGAAGGAAACCGAAGCCGCCACCGCGCTGATCAACGGTGGTGCTGACGTGCTGTTCCAGAACACCGACTCCCCCGCCGTGCTGAAGACCGCGCAGGACAAAGGCAAGCGCGCCTTCGGTTGGGATTCCGACATGACCGCCTACGGCCCCAAGGCCCACCTGGCCTCCGCCGTGATCAACTGGGGTCCTTACTACACCAAGGCTGTCACCGAAGCCCTGGAAGGCAAGTGGACTACCGGTGCCAGCTGGTGGGGTGTGAAGGAAGGCGCGATCGACATCGTGTCCATCGCCGACGACGTGCCTGCCGACATCAAGACCAAGGTCGCTGATGTCAAGAAGGGCCTGGCCGACGGCAGCTTCTCCATCTGGAAAGGCCCGTTGGTGGACAACACCGGCAAGGAAATCCTGGCCAAGGACGCTGTGGCAGACGACAAATTCCTGGGCGGTGTGAACTTCTACGTCAAGGGCGTGGAAGGCAAGGTCCCCGGAAGCAAGTAAGTACACCCCCAGGCTTCGCGCACTGCGTGTCGCTACTCCTTCCCCCTTGCAGGGGGCCATACCTGCGGCCCGGCAAAGCCGGTTCCGCGGTATGTGCTTGAAGTGGTGCTTGCGCTTCGCGCTTTGCACCGATGGTGCATAGTGGTGCAAGCGGGCTGTGTTTTTGAAAGGGTCGCTGGGCGGCCCTTTTTCTATGGAGTTGTCACGATGAATATTCGACCTGTTGCGCCTGAGCGCTTGCCTGATCTTTTGCGCGCCATGCCCAAGGCCGAGCTGCATATCCACATCGAAGGGTCGCTGGAGCCGGAGCTGATTTTTGCGCTGGCGCAGCGCAACCGGGTGCAGATTCCGTATGCGAGCGTCGAGGACTTGAGGAGCGCCTATGCGTTCACCAATCTGCAGAGTTTTCTGGACATCTACTACGCGGGTGCCAGTGTGCTGCTGACGGAGCAGGACTTCTACGACATGGCCGAGGCTTATTTCGTGCGGGCGGCTGCCGACAACGTGTTGCACGCCGAGTTGTTTTTTGACCCGCAGACCCACACGGCGCGGGGCGTGGACATGGCCACGGTGGTGAATGGCTTGCATCGTGCGTGTGTGGATGCCCAAGCCCGGTTTGGCATCAGTGCGTCGCTGATCCTGTGTTTCCTGCGGCATCTGAGCGAAGAGGCTGCGTTTGAGACGCTGGAGCAGGCCCTGCCGTTCCGCGACAAATTGGTGGGCGTGGGGCTGGACTCCAGCGAGTTGGGCCACCCACCCGAAAAATTTGAACGGGTCTTTGCACGCTGCCGCGCGCTGGGGCTGCATGTGGTGGCCCATGCGGGTGAGGAGGGGCCTCCGGCCTATATTTGGGCGGCACTGGATGTGCTCAAGGCCGAGCGTATTGACCACGGGGTGCAGGCCGTGCACGACGCCGCACTCATGCAGCGTCTCGCACACGACCGTATTCCGCTGACCGTGTGCCCTTTGTCGAACCAGAAGTTGTGTGTGTTCCCCGATCTGCGCGACCACAATCTGGCCGCTTTGCTGGATGCGGGGCTGGTTGCCACGGTTAACTCGGACGATCCGGCCTACTTTGGGGGCTACATGAACGAGAATTTTCTGCAAACCTTTGCTGCCACCCAGATGACCGCGCAGCATGCTTACACGCTGGCCTGCAACAGCTTTGAAGCCAGCTTTATCGACGCCAGCGCCAAACGTGCCTACCGCGACCGGGTGGACGCAGCGTTTGGGTCGTTTGGTGGCTGAACTGTCAGCACAATAGCCCCATGGACCGTCTCCACTCCATGCGCGTGTTTGCGCGTGTTATCGACGAAGGCAGTTTTGCCGGGGCTGCCCGCGAACTGGACTTGTCGCCCGCCATCGTCACACGGCTGGTGGCCGACCTGGAAAAACACCTGGGTGCCCGGCTGATCAACCGCACCACCCGGCGGCTGGTGCTGACGGAGACGGGTGAGCTGTACCTGGAGCGGGTGCGGCAGATTCTGGCGGAAATTGACGAGGCCGACGCACTGGCCAGCGCGTCCACGTCCGAGCCCAGTGGCCATGTGCGGGTGTTGAGCCCGCCCACGTTTGCGGTGCACCAGCTCGCGCAGCTGTTGTCGGAGTTTCGGGTGCAGCACCCCCGCATCACGCTAGAGATCACCGCGACAGGCATTGGTGAGACCTTGGACGAGAACCATGACATCAGCCTGCTGACATTGCGTAATGACCCGCCTGCGGGCGAATTCGTGGTGCGGCGACTGGCGCTGTATGAGGTGGTGGTGTGCGCCTCGCCCCAGTATCTGGCGCGCAAGGGTTCTCCGGCACATCCCAATGAATTGACCCAACACGATGCGTTGTTGTCACCGCGCATGCGCGAAATTACCTTCTACCGGCGGATGTCACATGAAGGCGGGGTGCAGGGGGAGACGGTGCGCCTGTTGCCCCAGCGCCCAGGCCTGGGCTCCACCCACAGCGACACGCTGCGGGCCGCCGCACTCGCAGGAATGGGCATTGTCGGCTTGCCATCCTTTGTGGCAGCGGACGCACTGCGTGACGGAAGCCTGGTGCGGGTGCTGCCCGGGTGGTATGTCGCCACCCATACGCTGTATGCCGCCATGCCCACCCGCAAATACCTGCCCGCGCGCACACGGGCGCTGCTGGATTTCCTGCTGCTGAAACTCGGCGGGGAAGCCAAAGACCCCTGGCTGGCAGGGGAGTGCCACAAACAGCAACGCCTCCCGTAGGAGGCGCTGTGCACGGCATTGCAGCAAGGCTGCAGTGGCGTTATTCAGCTTTTGTGGCAGATGCCTTGGTGCCAGCGGCCTGTGCCGTCTGGTCAGCCGCACGGGTGCGCGCTGCTGTTTGTTGTGCCTGGGCCTGGTTGGCTGCGTATTGCGCCTGGGCAGGTGTCTGCAGGGTGTAGCCGTAACTTTCGCTGAAGTAGCTGGTTTCACCAGCGGCGCGTGCGCGCACCAGTTCGGCCTGAACATCCGCACGGGTCAGGCCGCTGGTGGGTTCGGCGGCGAAGGCAGATACACCCACCAGGGCAATGGCAGCAGCGGCAATAAGTGGCTTGATGGACATGGTGATTTCTTTCGGTAAAAGTGTCGATGTGTGTGCGGGCCGGGTTGCAGTGGGAGCCTGGTTCGCTTCCGTCGGTGGGTGTGTTGTGCACGTTGCCCGTCGATGGAGTGAACTTTAGGTGTTCACTCTTCCACAATAAAGACGACTGAAAGAAATGATGAATTGTTGAAAATGCAACAATCACCAGCGCTGCCGGACGATCACGTCCCAGCCTCTCAACCCGCAGCGGCCACAGCGCTCAGCATCTGCTGCCCGATACGCCGGAATTCGGGGTAAGGCGACTCCAGCAGTGTGCGGCCTGCTTCTGCCTTGAAGCCGGGTGTGGCGGTGAGGGGCACCTTGCGCAGCCACTGCAAGGCCTCTGCCATGTTGCCCTGTGCGGCCAGCATACCGGCCAGGTTGAACTGGCCCCGAAAGTCGCCGCCCTGCGCGCCGTCCTGGTAACACAGGAAGGCAGCGTCCATGTCCCGCGGCACCACCAGGCCATCTTCGTAGTAGCGGCCCATCTTGGTCATGGACTTGGCGTGGCCCATGTCTGCAGCCAGCCGGTACCAGCCTAGTGCAGCCCGATGATCCTGTTGAACGCCTTTTCCGGACGCTAGCTGGTTGGCATAGTTGTACATGCCCAGGTCCAGGTCCTTGTGGGCCGCCAGCCGGTACCAGCGCACCGCGGCCACCAGGTCCACCGGCGTGCCCCAGCCATTGGCCAGGCAGCGCCCCGCCATGTTCATGCCGTGGGCATGCCCTTGTTCGGCCGCTTGGTTGAACCATACAAAAGCCTGCTGGTGGTCACGCGGCAGGCCATGGCCGTGCAGCAGCCATTGGCCCAGCGCGGTCTGGGCATCGGCGTGGCCGAGTGTGGCCGCTGCCTGCAGCCATTGGGCGGAATGGACAGGTTCCCCCGCAAGGATGTCGGCCCATTGCTGTGCGGTCATGCCGTCCAGGTCTTGAAGCGTCTGGGGCAGGGGCGGCAGGGCCGACGGTGTGGGCATGGTGGGGGTACAGCAGTGAATGAGAATGGCTGTCAATTATGCCGGGTGGGTTGTGAAGACGCGGCGGGCCCCATGCGACAATGCGCCCCCGCCGACACCGTTGCCCCAGGTGCCAGCCGTTCTTCAACCGGGGCCATGTAGAGGACTACCATGTATAAAAACCTCGCAGCCGCGTTCGCGGCCGCTTGTTGTATTTCCCCCGTTTTTTCACAAACCCCTGTGGTCACCCCACCGCTCAAGATCGGGTTTGTGTATGTCACCCCCATCACCCCCGCAGGCTGGGTACGCCAGCATGAGAACGGCCGCAAGGCTGTCGAAGCGGCGCTGGGCAGCAAAGTCGCCACCACCTATGTCGAAGACGTGCCCGAAGGCGCAGACGCCGAACGCGTGATCCGCGACTTGGCGCAGCAGGGCCACAAGCTCATCTTCACGCCCAGTTTTGGCTACATGGAGCCCACCCTCAAAGTGGCGCAGGACTTCCCCGACGTGAAGTTCGAGTCCATCACCGGCTACAAAACCGCGCCCAACGTGTCCGTGGCCAATGCGCGGTATTACGAGGGCCGTTACCTCGCAGGCATCACTGCAGGCCGCATGACACAGACCGGCGTGGCCGGGTATGTGGCGGGTTTCCCCATCCCTGAAGTGCTGCAGGGCATCAACGCCTTCACGCTGGGCATGCGTTCGGTCAACCCCAAGGCGCAGGTCAAAGTGGTGTGGCTCAACGCCTGGTTCGACCCACCGCGTGAACGCGAAGCCGCCATGACGCTGTTCAACCAGAACGCCGATGTGATGGCCTTCCACACCGGCTCCACTGCCGTCATGGCCGCAGCGCAGGAGCGCGGCAAGATGGCCGTGGCCTACCATTCCGACATGCGTGCTGTGGCCCCCGACGCACAGATCGTGGCCGTCACCCACCAGTGGGGCGGCTACTACACCGAGCGCGCCAAAGCGGTGCTGGACGGCAGCTGGAAGAGCGGCAAAGTCTGGGGCGGTGTGAAGGAAGGTCTGATCCGTGTCGGCGACTTCGGCCCGCGTGTGCCCAAGGCCGTGCAGGACGAGGTGCTGGCCCGGCAGAAGGACATTGCCGCTGGCAAGCTGCACCCGTTCCGGGCCGTGGCGGACGTGCGCGACAACCAGGGCAATGTGGTGATTGCCAAGGGCAGCGTGCTGCGCGACGAGCAGATCCTGCAGATGAACTGGCTGGCCGAAGGGGTGCAGGGCCATCTGAAGCCCTGAGTAAAGAGGTTGTCCCCGGCCGATGTGGGGGTGATGCCAAGGTGACACAGGCGGGCGGGGCAGGGGGTAGGATTTGTCAGAACCCGGAGACAAACCACCCATGCAGACCCTGCTCCCCGTGCGCACAGCCGCACCGCCGTTTAAGGCATCCCGCCCCATCCGGTCCCTGGCCGATGTGCACCAGCTCGAAGCCACACCGCTGGCCGAGGCCATCACCGTCCGCAGCACCTACGAGATTTTCTTCAACGCCGCCCATGCGTTTGGTGCCCACACTGCGCTGACCTTTCTGTGCGACGCAGACCCCGCAACCCCGCCCATCCGCTGGACCTATACCGAGCTGCTGGCCGGCATCCACCAGACCGCCAACCTGTTACACAGCCTGGGCGTCGGCCCGCAGGACGCCGTGGCCGTGATGCTGCCCGGCTGCCTGGAGCACCACCTGGCACTCTGGGGTGGTGAAGCGGCAGGTATCGTGCAGCCGCTCAACCCGCTGCTCACCGACGAAAAACTCGTGTCGCTCATGACCGCCGTACGCGCCAAGGTGCTGATCACCTACGGCTCGGACGAAGGTATAGGGGAGGGTGGTATGTGGTCCAAGGCATTGCGCCTGCGCACCCAGGTGCCCACCCTGACCACCGTGCTGCGTGTGGCACCGCACGACGAAATTACTGCCCCGTCCAGCCTGCCCGAAGGTGTGGGTGACTTCAAAGCCCTGCGCGCCAAGCAGCCGAGTGACCATCTCGCCAGTGGCCGCCACTTCGACCCCGAAGACATCGCCGCCTACTTCCACACCGGCGGCACCACGGGTGCGCCCAAACTGGCCCGCCACAGCCACCGCGCGCAGGTGTTCACCGCCTGGTCGTGTGTACAAATGCAGGGGCTGGCGGCGGGGGATGTCACTATCAACGGTTACCCGCTGTTCCATGTGGCGGGGGTGCTGCCTGCGGCGCTGGCCGCCATGTCGGCCGGGGTGGAAACCATCATTCCCACCACCGCGCTGCTGCGCAACAAACAGGTGGTGGCCAACTACTGGAAGCTGGTCGAGAAGTTCCGCCCCAACTCCTTGTCAGCCGTGCCCACCGTGCTGGCGGCACTCGCCAATGTGCCGCTGGACGGTGCCGATATTTCGTCCATCCGTTACTGCCGCACCGGTGCCGCCGTGCTGGCCCCGGAGCTGGCCGCCCGCTTCGAGCGCCTGTTCGGCCTGCACGTCCACGAAAGCTTCGGCATGACCGAAATGGCGGGTATCTCCACCGTCACCCCGCCGGGTGTCAAAGGCCTTGCGGGCTGTGTCGGGTTCCGTATGCCCTACAGCCAGATGCGTATCGTGGCGCTGGACGCGCAGGGTGGTGCCAGCGACCAGGAGATGCCACCGGGTGAACACGGCATGGTGCTGTTTAAGGCAATGCTGATCAAGGTCCACCGTTGTCGCTTCTCAAACGTTATCCGCAGATGAAGCAGCAGACCCTGGCAATGGCCGCAGATCAAAACAACGGATTCGAGCAGTCGCGCAAGCCCACCCGACGTGAAGAGTTCTTGCGGACCATGGAGACAATAGTGCCTTGGGCCGCCCTGTGCCAGGTGATAGAGCCGCACTACCCCAAGGCCGGCAACGGCCGTCCGCCCATTGGGTTGGAGCGCATGCTGCGCATCCATTTTCTTCAGCACTGGTTCAACCTGGCCGATCTGGCGTGCGAGGAGGCTCTGTATGACAGTGCCAGTCTGCGCCGCTTTGTGGGGATTGACCTGGGCCGCGAACGCGTGCCCGACGCCACCACGCTGCTGAAGTTTCGCAAACTGCTCAATGAGCAAAAACTGGGTGAAGCCCTGTTTGCCAAGGTAGGCCAGCAATTGCAGGAGCGCGGCTTCAAGGTCAACACCGGCACCATCGTGGATGCCACGATCATCGCAGCGCCCAGCTCCACCAAGAACGCCGACAAGGCGCGCGACCCCGACATGCACCAGACCCGCAAAGGCCAGCAATGGTATTTCGGCATGAAGCTGCACATTGGCGTGGACAGCCAAAGCGGGCTGGTGCATAGCGCCGTGGTGACGGCGGCCAACGTGCATGACAAACACCCGCTGCCCGATTTACTGCACGGCAGCGAACAGCGCGTCTATGGCGACTCGGCCTATGCCAGCCAGAAAGCACTGATAGCGAGCAAGGCCCCCAAGGCCAAGGACTTCACCAACCAGCGCACCCGCCGTGCAGGCGAGGTGGACGAAGTTCAGCGGGCCAAGAACCGCAACAAATCGCGGGTGCGTGCCCGGGTCGAGCATGTCTTTGCGGTGGTCAAGCGCCTGTGGGGATTCACCAAGGTGCGCTACCGCGGGCTTCAGAAGAACGCCACGCGTGCGTTCACGGCCTTGGCGCTGGCCAACATTTACCTGTGCCGCAGTCATCTGTTGGGACAGGTGCGCCCGTAAGGGCGGAAATCGGGCCTCAGCGCCCCGCGAACTGCCCAAATGGGCCGCGCGAGAGGCATAAAAGTCCAAAAAACTGCGTCATCCAGGTTTGCGCGGAAATTTTCGACGGCTTGTTCAGCGTAGCCCTAAGTCGCCCAACGTGTTCTCAGGCTTTCTCGACCCGGCCGACACCGCCAAGGCCTTCACCCACGACGGCTGGCTGGCCACGGGTGACCTTGGCTGGATCGACACCGAGGGCCGGCTCAACCTCACCGGCCGCTCCAAAGACCTGATCATCCGCAGCGGCCACAACATCGACCCCAAAACCATCGAAGACGCCCTGGGTGCCCACCCCGCCGTGCAGCTGTGTGCGGCAGTGGGCGCGCCCGATGCGTATGCGGGTGAACTGCCCGTCGTGTTTGCCACACTGCGCCCCGGGGCGTCCGCCAGCGCCGAAGAGCTGATGGCCTTCACCGCCCAGCACGTGGACGAAGCCCCGGCCAAACCCAAATCCATCACCGTGATCGAACAGATGCCCATGACCAACGTCGGCAAGATCTACAAACCCGCGCTGCGGGTGCTGGCCTCGGCCCAGGTGGCGCAGGCGCTGGTGGACGCGGTGCGGCTGGCGCTGGGCATCGATCCTGGCGCACAGGTCGAGGTGTCGAGTGACGAGGCCACCGGTGTCACCGTCCACATCGGCAGCGCCTTGCCCCAGGCCGCGCAGCTGCAGGCGCGGCTGCAGGAAGTGCTAGCCCCCTTGCCCGTCAAAACCCGCGTGATCTTGCGCAGCTAGCGACTGATTTTTCCCCTTTCATCCGTACCATAAAGAGACAAAAAATGACTTCAAATTTTAAGCAAAATCGCCGTCTGTCGCTCACTGCATCAGCGCTGGCAGCTATCGTTTTGGTAGCAAACCCTGTGTTGGCCCAGACCGCTGCACCATTCCCCAGCAAACCCATCCGGGTCATCGTGCCTTTCGCTGCAGGTGGCGGCACCGACGTGCTGGCGCGCGTGCTGGGCGAGAAGATGGGCGCAAGCCTGGGCCAGCCCATCGTGGTGGACAACAAACCCGGCGCGGGCGGCATCATCGGCACCGACGCCATGGCCAAGTCACCGGCCGACGGCCACACCGTCATGCTGGGCCTGAGCACGTCGCTCATGACAAACCAGTTCCTCTACAGCAAGCTGCCCTACGACACCCAGCGTGACCTGGCACTGGTCTACCGCGTGGCCATGGGCCCCATGGTGCTGGTGGCCCACCCGAGTGTGGAGGCCAAAACCGGCCCCGAGCTGCTGCAGTACATCAAGAGCCACAAGGCCAAACTCGCCTATGGCTCCTACGGCATCGGCTCGTACCCGCACCTGGGCGGCGCGTACCTCAGCGAGTCGCAACAGGGCGCCATGAACCACATCGCCTACAAGGGTGAAGCGCCCATGGTGCAGGACCTGATTGGCGGCCAGATCCAGATGGCGTTTGCCAGCGCGCTGGCAGCCAAGGGCCATATCGAAACCGGCAAATTACGCGCCATCGGTGTCACCGGCGACCGGCGTATGACCGCCTTGCCCAACGTGCCCACGCTGGCCGAGCAGGGCCTCACCGACGAGCCCTACCGCATCACCGGCTGGCTGGCATTTGCCGCACCCGGCGGCACGCCCAAACCCGTGATTGAGCGCATCGCCCAGGAGATTGGTGCCGCACTCAAACAACCCGACGTGCGCGAGAAAGTCGTAGCCATGGGCTTCGAGATCGAAGACAGCTCACCCGAGAAATTCCAGACCGCGTACCGCAAGGAAATGCCGGTGTGGGAAAAGCTGGTGAAACAGACTGGTGCCAAGGTGGAGTAAGCCTCGGGCGAAGCGCAGAAGTGAGGGGCGCTGCGGGCTGGTTTCCGGCGAGTTCTGCCGTTCGATGCACCGAAATGGGCGACAGGGCAGTGCCCATTGCTGAACTTGAGCCGTAGCCAACAGCAGCGTCCAAGGCTGAATGGAGCCCTTCATAATCAAGACCTGTACCCGCTTGTTCGAAGTGCCTACCTTTCACCATGGATAAATTTTTGCTGCAGCAGCAGGTGCTGGAACGGCTCGCCGAAGACCTGCTGCAAGCCGAACAGGCAGTGCGGGCGGCCCATGAAACGGCGACGCACGAAGAAAACATCGCCGAAAACAAATACGACACATTGGGGCTCGAAGCCGCCTACCTGGCCACCGGCCAAGCGCGGCGCGCGGAAGCCATCCGCCAGGCGATGGCCCATTGGCGCCAATTCCGCCCGCGCCCCTACGACGCCAGCAAAGGGATACAGCTTGGCGCGCTGGTCTGCCTGGTCGATTCCGACGGCAAGCAGCAACAGCTCTTTCTCGGGCCGGATGGGGGCAGCATGAAGTTGGTCAGCGGCACTCAGCCCGTTCAGGTCATCAGCAGCGAAGCCCCTTTGGGCAGGGCCCTGCTGGGTAAATGCGAGGGTGATGAGGTGTGGATACAGCTCGCTTCAAGCCGACAGCAGTTTGAGGTGCTGCGGGTTTATTAATCCGCAAGCAAACCCACGCCGAATGGGCCGAGTCAGCAGACGTGCCTAGACTTCGGCTGTCGGCCACGAACGGACGTTTAACGATTTATCCTGAAAGGACGCCATATGAACTACTTCAATTTCCCTGGCTTGAAGCTAGCCTGCTCTGCAGCTTTCATGCTGCTGCTGTGTGCATGTACGGGTGCACCGGCTCCCGCGCCAGCGAGTTCGCCCGGCCTCGTTCATGACGCACCAGACACGGCGAAGGTCTGCCAAGCTGACCAAATGCCCGACGAATCCCTTTTCGGAAAAACGGAAGCCGACGCTCTGGCCTTGCTCAAAGGTTGCGCTTGGCGCATTGGAGAGCGGGACGGCCAGCAATTTCCCGGCACTATGGACTTCGACCCGAAGCGGCGGACATTGGGCATTGCCGCTGGCAAGGTGACTTGGGTTCGGCGCGGATAGTGCAAAGCTGCCCCCAGGATGCCAGCGCGATGGGTGAGGGCCGAGGTCACGCGACTTAAGTCCACAGGCCGCCAAAACCGGGCGCTCGCCAATGGGGCAGAATTCTCAGCCAACAGCGGAAATTGCACATGGACCCTTGGGTTGTTTACTGTGATGGCAGCGCCCTTCCCAACCCCGGCCGTATTGGCCTTGGAGCGGTATTTACCGAGCCTGATGGCACGCGTCACACTCTTTCGCAAGCCGCGCATGAGGACGGCTGCAACAATGAAGCGGAGCTAAGAGCTCTGCTGGCGACTCTTCAGGAACTGAAGTCACGTGGTGCGGACACACTTCTCATCCATTGCGACAACAGTGTCGTTGTCGAACAGGTCCGCGGCACAGCAAAGCCGATTGCCCGACTGGCTTCCTTGTTTGATGAAGCGCGAACACTGCTCAATTCGTTCGACCAGGCAAACCTGGTGTGGATACCGCGCCATCGAAACAGCGAAGCTGATGCACTCGCTCGTGCGGCACTTGGGATTGTTGAAAAGTGCGTCGTTAAAACATCCAAGAAGCGACGCTAGTTCCTGGCAAGCTGAGACAACAGTCGGCCAAATCCGGCCGATCGATGCGGCTGCCTGATAGCGGCCGCTCGGCGTCGCTCTCGACCCAAAGCTGTCATCCATCCTCAAGCCATAATTGGCCAACCAGGGGTGGTGGGTGCCGGCAGGGTCTGCTATTCGTGTGAGCGAATTGCCACTAGACTGGTCCGCAAACGGCAATCAAGACCAGTCGGGTTTCCCGTTTAACTCAAAGTCATAGCGCATAGGAGCCCATGCCCGCGAATCCATACACTCGAGACCTTCGAAAAGTCATCAATCCTCTGCGAGAGGAAACGCAGAAGGTTCGAAAGGCTCTCTTTGTTTGGTGTCTTGCGTCAATAGCGATCACGCTCGGCAAGCTCTTCCCTTCAGAGATCTCCGCTTTGGGAATGAAGGTCACAACAACCAGTCATGGTGTGCTTTTGGCTCTCATGGCTGTAGTCGTCGGCTACCACATCGTCACCTTCCTGGTTTACGGAGCCGCCGATTTTGCTCACTGGTACGTCAATCACTTCAGCACGGAATGGGAAGACGACGTATCCAACTACGAAGCATACAAGGCTGAACTGTTCGCCAAAGCAAAACTCTCGGAAGAAGATCGCCAGTTCATGGAAGAGCATGAGCGTCGTCTTGGTTCACTTTGGCGCGGTGAGGCAACTCAAACCTACATAAAGCTTGAGAAAGCCATTCCGTACATTTCTTGGGCTCGTGCGATCGTGGACTTCCTGCTTCCACTGATAGTCGGTGGTGTTGGGCTATATCTACTGATCAGCGGCAGCCAAAATGCACTCTAACCGGCCATTGCAGCGGCCGTCTTTGGGCCGCCGCTGAACCCCAACATAGGCGTCCTTGCAGACATGATTTTTGTAGACGAGAGCATT
The DNA here is from genome assembly GCA_026314275.1 of Comamonadaceae bacterium AAW. GTDB lineage: Bacteria > Pseudomonadota > Gammaproteobacteria > Burkholderiales > Burkholderiaceae_C > JAGOEY01. The sequence continues at coordinate 540,112 of CP111109.1, read as the reverse complement.
CAACAGGATCTGGGCTATATCTGTCTGGGCTTCGCTTACTGCGAGCAAGCTCCAGATGAAGCTGTCAATAGCGCACTACTCCAAGCCGGGCTAAGGCAACGCTGATTAAGGTACACGCACCTGCGTGGTGCTGCGTTACAGGTCGATGAAGCAGCAAACCCTCGCCATGGCCGCAGACCAAAGCTTTGAGAACTACCGCAAGCCCACCAGGCGCGACGAGTTCTTGAGAACCATGGAGGCCATCGTGCCCTGGTCCAGCCTGTGCGAGGTCATCGAGCCACACTACCCCAAGGCAGGCAACGGCCGCCCACCCATAGGTCTGGAACGCATGCTGCGTATCCACTTCATTCAGCATTGGTTCAACCTGGCCGATCTGGCTTGTGAAGAAGCCCTGTACGACAGTGCCAACCTGCGCCGCTTTGCAGGCATCGACCTGGGCCGTGAGCCCGTACCCGACGCCACCACTATCTTGAAGTTTCGCAAGCTCCTCAATGCGCACAAACTGGGCGAAGCACTGTTTGCCAAGGTGGGGCAGGAGTTGCAGCAGCGAGGCTTCAAGGTCCATACCGGCACCATCGTGGATGCCACCATCATCGGCGCGCCCAGTTCAACCAAGAATGCAGGCAAGGCACGCGACCCCGAGATGCACCAGACCAAGAAGGGCCAGCAGTGGTACTTTGGCATGAAGCTGCACATTGGCGTGGACAGCCAAAGCGGCTTGGCGCACAGCGCCGTCGTCACAGCCGCCAACGTGCATGACAAGCACCCGCTGCCACAACTGCTGCATGGCAACGAGCGGCGCGTGTATGGCGACTCAGCCTATGCCAGTCAGAAGGCGTTGATTGCGGGTAAAGCTCCAAACGCCAAAGACTTCACCAATCAGCGCACGCGCCGCGCTGGTGGTCTCGTTGATGAGGTGGCTCGTGCAAAGAACCGCAACAAATCCAGGATTCGTGCCCGCGTCGAGCATGTCTTTGGTGTGATCAAGCGGCTGTGGGGCTTTGGCAAGGTGCGCTATGTGGGGCTGCACAAGAATGCCACGCGGGCGTTCACTGCCCTGGCACTGGCCAACATCTTCCTCGGCCGCCAAAGGCTGATGGCACAGGTGCGCCCGTAGGGGCCAAAAACGGGCTCAAGGGCCTGTACAAGGCCCTCTGGGCCGCCAACCCCAGCCTGCGCTGCGTCCAAACTGGGCGGGGCTGCCCGAAATTACTCCAATGCCGATACTTGATCAGCGTTGCCCTAACTCCCACCCTGGGTGAATACAAAAGTGGAGCACGCATGGTCAATGCACAGGGGCTGCATGATCTCAGAGACAGCATCTACCGCATCGTCTTAGAGAAGTGCATGCTTGGCCTGTACATCGGTTCAGTCAGCGAAAGACCAAACCTCCTCGCAGCGGTAGTTGCAACGGCTGACCAGATTGTTCAACGAAATTCGCTACCCCAGCCACAGGTTGTCTTTGTAGACGAAGGAATACTAGGACCGGCGATACCGGCGGCGACAACTATCCTCAAAACGAACTGCAACTCAAAGTTGATCTCTGGAATTCAGCTTGCCGATTTCGTAGCCTATCACTGCTCGTATCTGCTGAAGTGCGCCGTCACCGGAAAGCAAAAGAAGGTTCTTATCGATAGCGAACCGCACCCGCTTGGTGGAAAGGAAGTGGATCTCGACTGGATCGTCAGAACTGATCTCCGCAGAAAGTTCTTTGTGGAGTACCGGAATACAGATGAGATAGAAGGCGACGACTGGTTCTTCAAGCTTGCAGGCTACGGTGCCTTTTTCTCAGACAAGCTTCCCCCAGAAGTTAAGGCCGCAGCAGAAGAGACGTTCGATTCCATGTACTTCGGATGTGTTTGGTGAGTGCTACCCATACGTCTACCTCTTACATCGGGAGGACTCGCCCATGCAGGCCGGATCGGGACTCTCATTTCAAACCTTAGGCTTCATGAATAGCACCGAAGACACACCTATCGTCTGCTCAAACTGCTTCAATGACGTTGGTCTCCGACTGGACGCGGAGCGGATTGGCATGAAGCTTACCGGCACTTGCAGAAATTGCGGGTCAGAGGGCTTCAAGAAGCTGCCTCACGCCGCCCTCGGTGTTCTGGCACATCGATACTTTGTGTGGGGTTCACTCTGGCGCACACGGTACGGCGCAGCCCCTTTGATTCAGTTCAACGAGCACCAAAGCACGTCTATCGATGTCCAGCCGTGGCTACAGTCTGATGTGCGTCTAATCGAGCAGCTGTTGGGCGTGGGCTTCTTTCACTATGGCCCGCGCCTTTGGATGGTCGGCGAGATTGAGCCTCTCAAGGCGCTGGAGCGTGCGCGGACGCGTAGCGCAATCATCAGCCGGATTCTGGCTGAATACCCAGCCAGAATCTTGAAGCCCGACGAGCACTTCTATCGAATTCGCGTCAATCCGACCGATCCTTCTGACAAGACGCAGTACGACAGCCCGCCACCGGAGCACGCAGGGCATGGGAGGCTAGACGTCAAGGGACAACCCGTTCTCTACGGTTCGCCGGATCTCGAGGTCTGCATCCATGAGTGCCGCGTTGCGGCAGAAGACGACACTTTCGTCGCCACTCTTCGCCCCGGTCGGGAGCTACGTCTGCTCGACTTGGCAGTGCTGCTATGCGAAGACTCAAGCGTCACCGAGTTCGAGAGCCTAGATCTCACCGTTCATATGCTCTTCCTCGCCGGCTGTCACTCGTACAAGCTCACCCGCGAAATCGCAGAGTCAGCACGTGCGGCAGGCTACGACGGTCTGGTTTACCCGTCCTATTTCAGTCTGCTGCGGATTGGGCAGATGCCCTTCCAAACCGTCTATGGCATCTCTCATCGCCGAATCGAGCAGTTGCAGGATCATGAGCAATCCAAGACCATCCCGAACCTAGCAATCTTCGGAAGGCCTGTCTCGTCTGGTGCAGTTGATGTTCATTGCATTGATCGCATCATCATCAGCCGAGTAGGTTACGAGTACCACTTCGGCCCAACGGGGGCATGAAGCCAAACCCTCGCTGGAGCTGGTACTTGGCCCGCCTCCCGGAGTGATCCATCATCCGTTCAGCGGGCTAAGCGCCACACCGTCGCTCGCGGCTCAGCTCAAACGTTGAATCATCGCTCTTGGCCGACTGCCGAATTTCGTGGCAGACCGCTTCGCCAGCGGCTGGCTGGCGGCAAAGAGCCCGAAGCCACCGAAGTCATTAATTTGGCGTGTGACGCGAGGCGTCGAGACTGCGTTCTGCACCGCGCTTTACCCGTCAGCAAACCGACCGCAGGATGGTGGGTATGCGCTCAGGCGTATTCCGCCCGGACTAGTTTTCAGTAAGCTCGGAGCCATGAATAAAGCCTACCGCGCCTCCCTCCTGCGATTCGACTCAGCGGGCCTGGCCGTTTTTGACACCGATGGGCTGCTAGTCGTCGGCCCCAACGCCGCCGGTGTGCAGGTGGTGCAGGCCGTTGGCCCCTACAGCACGGTCGCGCCGCATTACCCCGGCATTGCCACCGAACACCTGCCAGGTCGCATCATTGCGCCGGGTTTTGTGGACATGCACATCCACTACCCCCAAACCGACGTGATTGGCGCACCGGCCGAGGGCCTGCTGCCCTGGCTTGAAAACTACACATTTCCGCATGAAAAACGCTTCTCTGCGCCCGACTATGCTGCGGATATAGCTACTTTTTTCATAGCAGAGCTGCTGCGCAACGGTGTGACCACCGCGCTGACCTTTGCCACCTCGCATCCGACCTCGGTGCACGCGCTGTTCGCGCAAGCGCAACACCACCACATGCGCCTCATCACCGGCAAGGTGCTGCAAGACCGCAACTCGCCCGACGGTGTGCGTGACGAGACCGAACAAAGCCTGATCGACACCGAGCAGCTCATCCAGCAGTGGCACGGCGTGGACCGCCTGGGTTACGCCATCACGCCGCGCTTTGCGCCCACCAGCACCCCGGCGCAGTTGCGTGGCGCGGGTGAATTGGCGGCCAAATACCCGGATGTGTGGGTGCAGTCCCACGTGGCCGAAAACCTGGGTGAAGTCGCCTGGGCGCGTGAGCTGTTTCCGGAGTCGGCCAGCTACCTCGCCACCTACGCCGACTTTGGCCTGATGCGTGAGCGTGCGGTGTATGCCCACTGCATCCACTTCGATGACACCGACCGGGCCCTGATGCGTGAAACCGGCGCGGTGGCTGCCGTCAGCCCCACCAGCAACCTCTTCCTGGGCAGCGGCTTCTTCGATTACGCAGGTGCCGACCGTATTGGTTTTGGCTACGGCCTGGCCAGTGACGTGGGCGGGGGCACCAGCTTCAGCCCCTTCCACACCATGCTGGCCGCGTACTACGTGGGCCGGGAGGGCCAGACCAAGACTGGCCTGAGCTTGTCACCGCAGCAGCTCTGGTGGCAACACACGGCGGGTGCTGCGCAGGCGCTGGGCCTGGGCGGCGTGGTGGGCAATCTGCAGCCCGGCTGTGAGGCCGACTTCCTGGTGCTGAACCCGCAGGCCACCCCGCTGCTGGCGCGCAAGACGGCGCAGGCCAATAACCTGGACGAATTGTTGTTTGCGATGATCGTGCTGGGTGATGACCGGCTGGTGGAAAAGACCGTCATTTCGCAGTCCCACTGAACGCACCCAGCGCCGGGTGGGCGGCCCATTTGGGATGGTGTGCGGCAGGCTCCTAAAATGCAGCCCAAGGAACACCACATGACTATCAAAAGCGACAAATGGATCCGGCGTATGGCCGAGCAGACCGGGATGATCGAGCCCTTCGAGCCGCGCCAGGTGCGCGAGCAAGAGGGCCGCAAGATCATCAGCTACGGCACCAGCAGCTACGGCTACGACATCCGCTGCGCGCCGGAATTTAAGGTCTTCACCAACATCCACAGCACCGTGGTGGATCCGAAGAACTTTGACGAGAAAAGTTTTGTCGACATGCACGGTGACTTCTGCATCATCCCGCCCAACAGTTTTGCGCTGGCGCGTACGGTGGAGTACTTCCGTATTCCGCGCAATGTGTTGACCATCTGCCTGGGCAAAAGCACCTACGCCCGCTGCGGCATCATCGTCAACGTGACCCCGTTCGAGCCCGAATGGGAGGGTTATGTGACGCTCGAATTCAGCAACACCACGCCGCTGCCCGCCAAGATCTACGCGGGTGAGGGCTGCGCCCAGGTGCTGTTCTTCGAGAGCGACGAGGTGTGTGAGACCAGCTACAAAGACCGGGGTGGCAAATACCAGGGGCAGCACGGAGTTACGCTCCCTCGGGCTTGATTTCCCGCATGCTCACTATTTGATAGCTGTCTGCGCCCGTCCTTTGTGCGCTAGAGCCTGTTTTGGCTCTAAAAAATTCATCCGTGGATAACCCAGCGCCCCCCACCATTCTTTTAGCCCCCATGGAGGGGCTCTTGGACTTTGTGCTGCGCGACATCCTGACCCGTGTGGGCGGGGTGGACCGCTGTGTGTCCGAGTTCATCCGGGTGTCCGACACCTTGCTGCCCGAGCGGGTTTTCACCCGTGTCGTGCCCGAGCTGCTGAACGGCGGGCGCACCTTTGCCGGGGTGCCGGTGCGGCCGCAGCTGCTGGGCTCCGACCCGGTGTGCCTGGCCGAGAACGCGGCCCGCGCTGCGTCGATCAGCCCGTTTGGCATTGACCTGAACTTCGGCTGCCCGGCCAAGGTAGTGAACCGGCACGGCGGCGGTGCGGCGCTGCTGCAGGACCCGGAGTTACTCGCCACCATCGTGTCCGCCGTGCGCCGCGCAGTGCCCGCGCACATCGCCGTGTCGGCCAAGATGCGGCTGGGGTTTAACGACGCCTCACTCGCGCTCGAATGTGCCCACGCCATCGCCAGCAGTGGCGCAGATGAACTGGTGGTGCACGCCCGCACCAAGGCCGACGGTTACCGCCCGCCTGCGTACTGGGAGCGGGTGGCCGACATTGGGGCTGCCGTGTCCATCCCGGTGGTGGCCAATGGCGAGATCTGGACGGTGGACGACGCACTGCGTTGCCGCGCCGTGTCGGGCTCCCACATGCTGATGCTGGGCCGTGGCATGGTGACTGATCCCGGCTTGGCGCTGGCCATCTGTGCGGCCGACGCCGGTGCGGCACCCCACGCCGAAGGGCAGGGCAGCGTCGCCTGGCATACCCTGCTGCCGCTGGTGGGTGACTTCTGGCACATGGTGCACACCCGGCTGGAGCCCCGCGCCCAGGCCGGGCGGCTCAAGCAGTGGCTCAACTTCTTGCGCCGCCGCTACCCCGAGGCAGAGGCCGCGTACATGGCCCTGCGCACCGTGAACGACCCGAAGGTGGTGGCTGCGTGGGTTGCCAACAACGTACCAGCGCCAACCAGCACCTGACGTATGTCTGTCACACAGCCTCGGTAAATTGCCCCCCAGAGTGCTTAAGGCAACGCTGATTAAGGTACACGCACCTGCGTGGTGCTGCGTTACAGGTCGATGAAGCAGCAAACCCTCGCCATGGCCGCAGACCAAAGCTTTGAGAACTACCGCAAGCCCACCAGGCGCGACGAGTTCTTGAGAACCATGGAGGCCATCGTGCCCTGGTCCAGCCTGTGCGAGGTCATCGAGCCACACTACCCCAAGGCAGGCAACGGCCGCCCACCCATAGGTCTGGAACGCATGCTGCGTATCCACTTCATTCAGCATTGGTTCAACCTGGCCGATCTGGCTTGTGAAGAAGCCCTGTACGACAGTGCCAACCTGCGCCGCTTTGCAGGCATCGACCTGGGCCGTGAGCCCGTACCCGACGCCACCACTATCTTGAAGTTTCGCAAGCTCCTCAATGCGCACAAACTGGGCGAAGCACTGTTTGCCAAGGTGGGGCAGGAGTTGCAGCAGCGAGGCTTCAAGGTCCATACCGGCACCATCGTGGATGCCACCATCATCGGCGCGCCCAGTTCAACCAAGAATGCAGGCAAGGCACGCGACCCCGAGATGCACCAGACCAAGAAGGGCCAGCAGTGGTACTTTGGCATGAAGCTGCACATTGGCGTGGACAGCCAAAGCGGCTTGGCGCACAGCGCCGTCGTCACAGCCGCCAACGTGCATGACAAGCACCCGCTGCCACAACTGCTGCATGGCAACGAGCGGCGCGTGTATGGCGACTCAGCCTATGCCAGTCAGAAGGCGTTGATTGCGGGTAAAGCTCCAAACGCCAAAGACTTCACCAATCAGCGCACGCGCCGCGCTGGTGGTCTCGTTGATGAGGTGGCTCGTGCAAAGAACCGCAACAAATCCAGGATTCGTGCCCGCGTCGAGCATGTCTTTGGTGTGATCAAGCGGCTGTGGGGCTTTGGCAAGGTGCGCTATGTGGGGCTGCACAAGAATGCCACGCGGGCGTTCACTGCCCTGGCACTGGCCAACATCTTCCTCGGCCGCCAAAGGCTGATGGCACAGGTGCGCCCGTAGGGGCCAAAAACGGGCTCAAGGGCCTGTACAAGGCCCTCTGGGCCGCCAACCCCAGCCTGCGCTGCGTCCAAACTGGGCGGGGCTGCCCGAAATTACTCCAATGCCGATACTTGATCAGCGTTGCCTTAACAACCGGGAGCTGCCATGGTCTGGAAACTGCTGAATCTGCGCACACTGCTCGATACGCTGCTGGACGACCTGTTCGACGAGGGCTGGATGTCGCCGCTGGGCCGTATATGAGGGGGTGAGTCCGGCGCATGGGGTGTCTGATAATGGCGCCCGGGGTGCTCTGCGCACCCCGGCAACCGCCACCCACAACCAACCCCTTCGCCGCATGGCTTTCAGCAAAACCACCCCCATCCTGCGTATGCTGGATGAAGCAGCGGCCCGCGCGTTTTACGTGGGCTACCTGGGCTTTCACATCGACTGGGAACACCGCTTTGAAGCGGGGTTTCCGCTCTACATGCAGGTGTCGCGGGACGGCTGTGTGCTGCACCTGTCCGGCCACACGGGGGATTGCCAGCCCGGTGCGGCCTTGCGTATCGAAGCCGACAACCTGGATGTGTTCCGCCAGCAGTTGGTCGCCGTGGGTGGGCCCTTCACCCCGCCTGCCATCCAGGACATGCCCTGGGGCAGCCGTGACCTTTCGGTCATCGACCCCTTTGGCAACCGCCTCACTTTCACCAATGCCATCAGTGTCTGACACCCTGCCCGCAGAGCCTGTGGCTGTACCGGTTTTCCCGTCCCGCGTGGACGGCTGGCTGATTGCTGTGCTGTTGCTGGCTATGGTGTCACCGCTGGCCGCCGTGTGGTGGGTCGGTGCCGACATGGTGCTGGCACTGGCCAGTGTGCTGGTGACCTTGCTGGTGTGTGGCGTGCTGCTGGTGCCTTGCCGCTACACACTGGAGTCCGACCACCTGTTGATTCGCTGCGGGCTCATCCGCCAGCGGATTCCATACCGTGACATCACCGCCATCACACCCAGCCGCAGTGTGTGGTCGGCACCGGCGTTGTCGCTGCAGCGGGTCAAGCTGTCTTATGGCCGCACGTCATCGCAGCTGGTGTCCCCGCGCGAGCGTGCGGCTTTTATCCAGGCCTTGCAGCACCGGGTGTATGCAGCCCAAGTCGCTGCGCGCTAATTCCTCGGGCGAGTGGCCCGGCTGTTGTGGTTAACTTCGCCCCATGCCTTCACTTTCCACTTCTTCTGCGTCCGACCGGGAATGTATTTTGGTGCTCCAGGGCGGCGGCGCGCTGGGTGCCTACCAGGCCGGGGTGTTCGAGTCCCTCGCCAAGGGCTACTGCGCGCCCACCTGGGTGGCGGGAATTTCCATCGGTGCCATCAACGCGGCCCTGGTCACCGGCAACCCGCCTGCGACCCGGGTGGCGCGTTTGCGGGAGTTCTGGGACCTGGTGACGTCGGGTGCTCCGGCTCCTCTGGTCGCACCTCCATGGGGCGCACGTGAAACCCTGAATGAAAGCAGCGCCTCGCAGGCCTTGTTGTTTGGGGTTCCCGGCTTTTTTAAGCCGCGTTTTCCGCCTGCGCCTTTTCAGCCGCGCGGTACGCTGGAGGCCATCAGTTACTACGACACCTCGGCGCTCCAGTCCACACTTGAGCGGCTGGTGGACTTTGACCGCATCAACGCGGGCCCGGTGCGGCTGTCGGTGGGGGCGGTGAATGTGCGCACGGGTAATTTTGCCTATTTCGACTCGTCCCGCCAGCGGCTGGACGCCCGCCACATCATGGCCAGCGGCGCGTTGCCTCCCGGTTTTGCACCGGTCGAGATTGACGGCGAGCATTACTGGGACGGTGGGCTGGTGTCCAACACCCCCCTACAGTACGTGCTGGACCAGCCCGGCAAGCAGCGGCGCGTGGTGTTCCAGGTGGATTTGTTCGCGGCGCGGGGTGCCTTGCCCGCCACGCTGAACGAGGTGACCGAGCGCGAGAAAGACATCCGTTTCTCCAGCCGCACCCGCATGAACACCACGGTGGAGATGGACCGCCAGGTCATCGCCCAGGCCGCAAAACGTTTGCTGGCCAAACTGCCACCCGATTTGCAGAACGACCCCGACGTGCAAGCCCTGTCGCAGCTGCGTTGTGAAAGCGCGGTGGAGGTGGTGCACCTCATCTACCGCAGCAAACACTACGAGAGCCAGTCGAAGGACTACGAGTTTTCGCGCCTGTCGATGAACGAACACTGGGACGCCGGCCGCGCCGACATGGCCCACACATTACGCGACCCGCGCTGGACCCACCGCGCCGAGCAGGCCACCGGGGTGCATGTGTACGACCTGGCCTCCAGGCCATCGCACGGATGAAGGGCTGCACTGTGCTGGCCCGGTTGATTGCTTCATTATTCATAGCGTTATACGCAGGATCGGCGTGCGCTACAGCCTCTTTTGATGCTGTAAAACGCGATTTTTATCCCTCCGATACTCTGGTGCTCGACCGCCGTGGCGAGCCGCTCCAGCGCCTGCGCACCGACGCCACCGTGCGGCGCGGGCAGTGGGTGGCGCTGGGGGATGTGTCACCCGCGCTGCGCACCGCGCTGCTGCTGTCCGAAGACAAACGGTTTTACGAACACAGCGGCGTGGACTGGCAGGCCGTCTCGTCGGCGGCCTGGGCCAATCTGTGGAACACCCGCACCCGGGGCGCGTCCACCATCACCATGCAACTGGCCGGTCTGCTGGACGGCGAAGGTCGCCCCGCCGGGGGCCGCTCGGTGGTCGGAAAGATCGGCCAGACCTTCGATGCGCAGGTGCTGGAGCGCAGCTGGCGCAAGGACGAAATCCTCGAGGCCTACCTCAACCTGGTGCCGTTTCGCGGCGAGCTGGTGGGCATCGACGCGCTGAGCCGCACGCTGTTTGGCAAAGCCGCCCACGGGCTGGACGCACGTGAGGCCGCCATTGCTTCCGCCCTGGTGCGCGCACCCAATGCCAATGTGCGGCAGGTCACGCAGCGTGCCTGTGGGGTGCTGGGGCAAATGCAGAACGCGCAGAGCCCATCCAAACCCGCCGTCAAACCCCCAGCACCCGACTGCGACGCCCTCGACATGTTCGCCACCGCCGCCCTGCAGCGGCGCGCCTTCGACCCCAGCGAGGGCATCGCCCCCCATGCCGCGCGGCAGGCGCTGCGGGAAGTTCACGCTGACACTGCCGCCCCGCGTGGCTCCGTGCGCACCACCTTACACGCCCCGCTGCAGCGTTTTGCCGTGCAAACCCTCACCCAGCACCTGCGCGAACTGCAGGGCCGGCATGTGGAAGACGGTGCCATCGTCGTGCTGGACAACCGCACCGGTGAGGTGCTGGCCTGGGTCGGATCGTCCGGCGTGCTGAGCCGGGCCAGCGAGGTCGACGCCGTGCTGGCCCAGCGCCAGCCCGGCTCCACGCTTAAACCCTTCCTCTACGCGCAGGCCCTGGCTGAAAAGCGGTTCACTGCGGCGTCGCTGCTGGAAGACTCCGCCGCCCACATCCCCACCGCCAGCGGCCTCTACATCCCGCAGAACTACGACCGCAGCTTCAAAGGCTGGGTGTCGGCCCGTACCGCACTGGCTGCGTCGCTCAACGTGCCCGCTGTGCGCACGCTGGTGATGGTGTCGCCCGACGCCTTCTTCCGCCAGCTGCAGCAGGTCGGCCTGCCGCTGCGTGAGAGTGGCGATTACTTTGGCTACAGCCTCGCGCTGGGCAGCGCCGAGGTGTCGCTGCTGGCGCTGACCAACAGCTTTCGCACGTTGGCCAATGGTGGGCAGTACAGCCCGGTGGCCGCCATCGCGCAGCCGCGCAAGCCGCAGCCGGTCAAGGCAGTGCAAGCCATCGACGCGCGTGCGGCCTTCATCGTCGGCGACATCCTGAGCGACCCCAACGCCCGCGCCCGCACCTTCGGCACCGACAGCGTCCTGGCCACCCGGTTCTGGACCGCCGTCAAAACCGGCACCAGCAAAGACATGCGTGACAACTGGGCCCTGGGCTGGAGCCAGCACTACACCGTGGGTGTGTGGGTGGGTAACGCCAGCGGCGCCCCCATGTGGGACGTGAGTGGCACCAGCGGCGCCGCCCCCATCTGGGCCGCCGTGGTGCAGCACCTGCACGCCCACACCCCTAGCCGCGCCCCTGCGCCACCGCCCGGGCTGGTGCAGGCGCAGGTGGCGTTTGGCAACGCGCTCGAGGCACCCCGCAGTGAGTGGTTTCTGCAAGGCACACAGCAGGCCGTGTTTGCTATTGATTCAGTAGCTGATGGCGCACAAGAGGCGGGCGCTAGAGGCCAAAAAGGCTTAAAAAAACAAGCTGCAGCGGCCGACAACAGCACCGCCCGTATCACCGAGCCCGCCCCCGGCACCATCATCGCGCTCGACCCCGACATCCCCCCCAAGCACCAGCGCCTGCGCCTGGCCGCCCAGGGCCCAGATCAGAACCTGCGCTGGCGCATCGACGGCAAAGACTTCGCTAAGGGCAAGCAGGCCCAATGGCTGCCCTGGCCCGGGCGGCACAGCATCACCTTGGTGGACGGGCAGGGAAGGGTGCTGGATGAAGTGCGCGTGGAGGTGCGCGGGGCGGGGGTGCGATGAGGGGCCAGTGTTGATTCCTCCTAAACCGGGTTTTTATCCTCAAGGAACCACCCGTCCGGTTCGCCAAAACCGTTCAATAGCTGTGACCCTTTCAGAAACAGACCCATGCGTTACACCCCGATTTTTCCTGCACTTTGCTTGGCTGCAGCGTCCGCTGCCATGGCAGCACCCCAGGCCGAGAAACTCGTCCTGCCCAGTCCACAAGATGCCAGGCAGGTCATTGTCAAAATGATGGGCCTGGAGGCCATGCAGAACGACGTCACCGTCAAACTGGGAACCTGCATTGCCGCCGTCCAGGCAAAACATTCCGGGCAGGTTGCGTGCACTCTGGCCGTCAAGCTGGGAGCCGGCACTTCCGAGACCCAGGCTGACTTCTACCGCGCTGGCAGCAAATGGCTGGCGCAGCCCAGTGTTTCGCAGGACAAGTTGCCGTTTCCCGATCCGGCTCTATGAGGGCCGTGGTGTGCGGACTTGCAGCGTTCGCTGTTGCTGGGCCGGCGTTCGCCATGCGGCAGTGCCCCGCAGAGTTCGGCGAGAAGAATCCGCTGGTCAATTTGACAGGTTGGGCCGTGTTCGGGTTGGCGATCGTCGTCGGAACCCTGCTGATGTACTACGCTTTGACACGCTCTCGCGGTCGCCCATGGGGCGTTCGGATTCTGGTGCTTTTGCCGGTGCGTTGGGCATGTTGGCCGCGTGGTTTACTGGCTTGGTGATTGCGTTTAACGGTTTCTTTTTCAAGTGTTGACCCGCTTGTCTGATGCCACTGGGTGCACCCCATGCCGCTGCTGCGGGGCACCATTGCCTGCGCCATTGCCGAGACGGACGACAGCTGGGGGCCTTGCGCCAGCAGGCGAATGGCCTGTTGCAACTGAAACCCGCATGAGAAAAATTGCAAGGCTGCACAAAATTGCTCAACCCGGAGCTGTTGGGTAGCCACTAACATGGCACTCCTACCAGGAGACTGCCCGTGCCCGACTTGTCCAAAATCACCAACATCGAAGACCTGCGCGTCCTGGCCGAGCGCCGCGTGCCCCGTATGTTTTACGACTACGCCGACTCGGGCTCTTGGACCGAGGGCACTTACCGCGCCAATGAGGCCGACTTTCACACCATCAAGCTGCGCCAGCGCGTGGCCGTGAACATGGAAAACCGCAGCACTGCCGTGACCATGGCCGGGCAGGCGGCCAAGATGCCGGTGGTGATTGCACCCGTGGGGCTGACGGGGATGCAGCATGCCGACGGTGAAATCCACGCCGCCCGTGCGGCAGAGAAGTTCGGCATCCCGTTCACGCTGTCCACCATGAGCATCTGCTCCATCGAAGACATTGCCGAGCACACCAGCGCGCCCTTCTGGTTCCAGCTCTACATGATGCGTGACCGCGAGGCCATGGTGCGCATGATCGAACGCGCGCGCGCCGCCAAGTGCAGCGCCCTGGTGCTCACACTCGACCTGCAGGTGATCGGCCAGCGCCATAAGGACATCAAGAACGGGCTGACCGCGCCGCCCCGGCCCACGTTGCGCAACATCATCAACCTGGCCACCAAGCCGCGCTGGTGCCTGGGCATGATGGGCACCAAACGCCACACCTTCCGCAACCTGGTCGGCCATGTGAAGGGAGTGAGTGACATGAACTCGCTGGCCGCCTGGACCAACGAGCAGTTCGACCCGCGCCTGTCGTGGGAGGACGTGGCCTGGGTCAAACAGCAGTGGGGCGGCAAACTCATCCTCAAAGGCATCATGGACGTGGAAGATGCCCGTTTGGCGGTGCACAGTGGTGCCGACGCCATCGTGGTCAGCAACCATGGCGGCCGCCAGCTCGACGGTGCCCCCTCGTCCATCAGCGCGCTGCCGGCCATCGTGGACGCCGTGGGCACCCAGACCGAGGTGTGGATGGACGGCGGCATCCGCAGCGGCCAGGACGTGCTCAAGGCCTGGGCGCTGGGCGCACGCGGCACCATGATCGGCCGGGCCATGGCCTACGGCCTGGGCGCAGCCGGTGAGGCCGGTGTGACCCGGGCCCTGCAGATCCTGCACAAAGAGCTGGACGTGACAATGGCTTTCTGTGGGCACACCAACATCCAGACGGTGGACCGCAATATCCTGCTGCCCGGCACCCTGCCGGGCTGAGGCAGCGTTCAGACAGCGCTTAGGGCAATGCTGATCAAGGTCCACCGTTGTCGCTTCTCAAACGTTATCCGCAGATGAAGCAGCAGACCCTGGCAATGGCCGCAGATCAAAACAACGGATTCGAGCAGTCGCGCAAGCCCACCCGACGTGAAGAGTTCTTGCGGACCATGGAGACAATAGTGCCTTGGGCCGCCCTGTGCCAGGTGATAGAGCCGCACTACCCCAAGGCCGGCAACGGCCGTCCGCCCATTGGGTTGGAGCGCATGCTGCGCATCCATTTTCTTCAGCACTGGTTCAACCTGGCCGATCTGGCGTGCGAGGAGGCTCTGTATGACAGTGCCAGTCTGCGCCGCTTTGTGGGGATTGACCTGGGCCGCGAACGCGTGCCCGACGCCACCACGCTGCTGAAGTTTCGCAAACTGCTCAATGAGCAAAAACTGGGTGAAGCCCTGTTTGCCAAGGTAGGCCAGCAATTGCAGGAGCGCGGCTTCAAGGTCAACACCGGCACCATCGTGGATGCCACGATCATCGCAGCGCCCAGCTCCACCAAGAACGCCGACAAGGCGCGCGACCCCGACATGCACCAGACCCGCAAAGGCCAGCAATGGTATTTCGGCATGAAGCTGCACATTGGCGTGGACAGCCAAAGCGGGCTGGTGCATAGCGCCGTGGTGACGGCGGCCAACGTGCATGACAAACACCCGCTGCCCGATTTACTGCACGGCAGCGAACAGCGCGTCTATGGCGACTCGGCCTATGCCAGCCAGAAAGCACTGATAGCGAGCAAGGCCCCCAAGGCCAAGGACTTCACCAACCAGCGCACCCGCCGTGCAGGCGAGGTGGACGAAGTTCAGCGGGCCAAGAACCGCAACAAATCGCGGGTGCGTGCCCGGGTCGAGCATGTCTTTGCGGTGGTCAAGCGCCTGTGGGGATTCACCAAGGTGCGCTACCGCGGGCTTCAGAAGAACGCCACGCGTGCGTTCACGGCCTTGGCGCTGGCCAACATTTACCTGTGCCGCAGTCATCTGTTGGGACAGGTGCGCCCGTAAGGGCGGAAATCGGGCCTCAGCGCCCCGCGAACTGCCCAAATGGGCCGCGCGAGAGGCATAAAAGTCCAAAAAACTGCGTCATCCAGGTTTGCGCGGAAATTTTCGACGGCTTGTTCAGCGTAGCCTTAGGCAGCGCGCCAGAAGATGTAGTCGGCCTGGTACTTCACCACCTGTTTCTGGCCCACATTGCCTGCGGCGCACGCAGCTGCAGGTGCCACACCGCCCTGGGTGGCGACGCGCTGGATGTAGGTCACGCCCTGCATGGCACCCATACCCATGGCCGGGTTGGCCTTAACCAGTTGCAGCGGGATGTTGCCTGCGCCTGCAGGTGCCACGGCGACCTGGGTGGCGGTGACCTTCGAGCCATCCTTGTTTTCCCAGGTGGCGGGTGGGCCGAAGTAACGGCCAACCTGCATGCCCTTGCGGTCCATCAGCTTGGCGTCGGGGCCGACAAACACCCATTCAAATTGACCAGCCATGTCTTTCTTGGCGCGGCATTCGTAGGTGATGTCACCAGCGCCCACGGTTTCCATCGCCACGGTGTGGCCTGCAGGCACCTGCACCGTCGGCGGCAGTGCGCTTTGGGAAAAGGTGGCCATGGGGCTGCCGCCCATGTTGGAACAGGCGGTCAGGGCCAGCACGGCGGCCAGGGTCAAAGGGGTTTGGATTTTCATGGAAAGCTCCTCGAAGGTGTGGAAGGTGTGGTTAGGGGAAAACAAAACGGTGGCTTACACCGTGACTGACACCCTCTTTACGGACGCGCTAGCCAAGTGGATTCAAATATTTCAAAAAAAATGTTTTTATTTTTCAGGTCGCCAATGCAGGGCTGTTGAATCCAATCTGCTCTTGCCTGCGTATCTCCAGGCGAAAGACCCCTGTGCCAGACGTGTCCTACACGGGGATGGGTGTCTTTGCTCCGACAATCCGTGCATGAGCACACTTAACCCAGATGGCGAACTGATGTCACTCCTAGACCGCGTCGCTGCGCGGGACGAAGCCGCGCTCAAAACCTTGTACGAGCACACCTCGGCCAAGCTGTTTGGCCTGGCCATGCGTATCCTGCGCCACCGCGACCTGGCCGAGGACGTGGTGCAGGAGTCGTACCTCACCATCTGGCGGGCCGCGGGTGACTACCGCGCGTCCCTCAGCCCGCCCATGGCCTGGATGGCGCTGATCGTGCGCAGCCGCTCGCTGGACGCACTGCGCAAACGCACGTCCGACCGCGCGGGCCTGATGAACGAGCTGGACGACGAGATGTCACAAACGCTGGAGGGTGACGCACCCAACCCGATGGACACCGCGCAGGCCAGCGAACAGGCCTTTGCGCTGCACCAGTGCCTGGGGCGGCTGGACAACAAACAGCGCGAGGTGGTCAGCCTGGCCTACCTGCGCGACCTGAGCCATGGTGAGCTGGCCGAGCAGCTGAAGCTGCCGCTGGGCACCGTCAAGACCTGGATCCGCCGGGGGCTGGACCAGTTGCGTACGTGTATGGCCCGCTACGCATGAGTGCCACACCATGAATATCTCCCGCAACCCTGAACTACTCGACCGCCTCGCTGCCAGTTACGCGCTGGGCACCCTGCGTGGTGGCGCGCGCCGCCGCTTCGAAACCCTGGCCCGTGAGCACGCCACCGTGCGCGCGGCCGCCCTGGTGTGGCAAGGCCACTGGTCGGGCCTGGCCGAGCTGCAAAACCAGGCACAACCCGCGCCCGCCGTTTGGACACGTATCTACAACTTGGTGCGTGCGGACGTGGACGCCCAGGCCGCACAGGCTGCCCGTGAGTTGCCTGCGGCGTCCGGCGGCTGGTTGCGCAGCCTGCTGCTGTGGCGCGGTGCCGCAGCGCTGGGGGCGCTTGCCACCGTCACGGCCGTCGTTATTGGCCTGCAGGCCCATAAAGGCCTGCAAGCCACAGCGGGTGCGGAGGTCGCCCAGCTGCGCCAACAGCTGCAGGCCACACCCCAGATCCAGTACGTCGCGGTGTTACACGACGAGAAGGCCACCCCGTCCATGCTGGTCACGTTTGACCCCAAGAACAAGCAGCTGGTGCTGCAACGCGTGGGGGGCTTCAACGAAGGTGCCGACAAATCACTGCAACTCTGGGCGCTGCCGCCCGGTGGTGGCCCCCGTTCGCTGGGGGTGATGGGACACGAAGGGGTTTACACCCTGCCTGCCGCCTCGACCGACATCCAGGGTGTGCCCAACCTGGCCATCAGCCTGGAGCCATTGGGCGGTGTGCCCGGCGCGGGCGGGCCAACCGGGCCGGTGCTGTTCCATGGCAAGTTGATCGAGCGCACTGTGTAGGGCTTTCTCACCCCCTTGCTGGGGGCGACACCAGCGGCCTGGCAGAGCCAGTTCCGCGGTGTCTGCTGGAAGGGGGCGTGCGCAATGCTTCGACGGGGCAGTTGGGAGCTAGTTGTTGCAAAAGTAATTTATTTGCAGGTTTTTGAAACCGTTTGTCATCCGGGTACGTATTAGGGGAAGAGCAGGGCGTGTGCCTTGCCATTGACCCCACTCTCCCGGAGACCCCCGATGAAACTTTGGACCCTCAACGCCGCAGCGGCGGCCCTGGCGCTGGCCGCTACCGGCCTGGCCCATGCCGACACCGGCAAACTGCTGCTGACCGGCGGCGTCAGCACCATTGCCGGCTCGGC
Organism: Comamonadaceae bacterium AAW; assembly: GCA_026314275.1. Classification (GTDB taxonomy): domain Bacteria; phylum Pseudomonadota; class Gammaproteobacteria; order Burkholderiales; family Burkholderiaceae_C; genus JAGOEY01. Next base: position 522,286 of record CP111109.1, on the reverse strand, counting down.
CGGTGGTGGCCTCACCCCCTGGGCCGTGATTGGCACCAACGCCACCGAAGGCGAAGTGGGTGCCAGCGCCTACCTCACCCACGCGGCCACGCAGGACTATGCCCTCACTGGCTACGGCGTGGCCGTGGGTATCCACGACCGGGTCGAGCTGTCACTGGCGCGGCAGGACTTCGACGCGTCCCCCAGCATTGCCCTCAACGGCATTGCACCCTTTGGCATCACGCCAGGCCAGCACATCAAGATGGACGTGGTGGGCGTGAAAGTGCGGGTGGCGGGCGACGCCGTTCTGGACAGCGACAACTGGATGCCCCAGATCGCCGTGGGCCTGGAGCACAAACGAGTGCACCCCGGCTCACTCCAGTCGGTGCTGAGCTTCCTGGGCACCAAAACCAACGGCACCGATGTGTACGCCAGCGCCACCAAGCTGCTGCTCGACAAGAGCCTGCTGCTCAACGCAACCCTGCGCTCCACCAACGCCAACCAGAACGGCCTGCTGGGTTTTGGTGCCGCCGCACCCGGCAAGAAAAGCCGCAGCCTGCAGCCCGAGTTCTCGGCGGCCTACCTGGTGAACAAGAACCTGGCCGTGGGCGCCGAATACCGCTTCAAACCCAACAACCTGCAGTCTCTGGGCGCTGCCGCTGGTTTGGGCGCTGCGCTGCGCGAGGACGACTGGAAAGACATCTTTATCGCCTGGGCCCCCAACAAAAACCTGTCGCTCACCCTGGCCTGGGTGGACCTGGGCCGCATCGTGCCCGGCATCACCAACGGGCGCAAACAGACCGGTTACTACCTGTCGGCCCAGGTGGCGTTCTAAACCCCTTTGACTGCACGAGATACCCCCATGAAAAACACCCTCACCACCCTGGGCCTGCTGTGCAGCAGCCTGCTGGCCCTGCCCGCGCTGGCCCAAGGCACAGCGCCCATGTCCACCACGACCACCACCACCACCGCTGCGCCCGCCGGGCTCTACCAGGTGCTCGGCGAAACCGCTGGCATCACCCGCCTGATGGACGACTTTGTGAACCGGCTCCTTACCGACCCGCGTATCGGCAGCCATTTCAAGGACGCCAAACCCCAGCCGCTCAAAGACAGCCTGACCCGCCAGATCTGCCAGCTCAGCGGCGGGCCGTGCCAGTACACCGGCCCCGACATGAAGACGGCCCATGGCGAGATGGACATCACCAAAACCCACTTCCACGCGCTGGTGGAAGTGCTGCAGGTGTCGATGGACGCCCAGGGTATTGCCTTCAGCCAGCAAAACCGCCTGCTGGCGCTGCTGGCCCCGATGCAGCGCGACATCATCACGGTGCGGTAAATTTATGAAAAACGCTCTGTTTTTAATAGCTGCATCCGCATTGTGGACATGCGCTACAGCCGGAAACGTTCAAATTCAGGTGCTCGACAAGGACGGCAAACCCGTGCCCGACGCCGTTGTGGTGCTGTACCCGGCCACGGCAGGCAACCCCAGCCTGCTGCCACCCAACCCGGCGGTGGAGCAGGAGAAGATGCGCTTCGTGCCCGCCGTGAGTGTGGTGGCTACCGGCACCACCGTGCGCTTCGTCAACCGCGACACCTGGGACCACCATGTGCGCGGCACGGCCGCCGGGGCGGCTGCGTTCCAGATGGCCACTGACGGCACCGGCTTCGAGCTGCGGCTCGACGGCAAGCTGGATGGCAAACCCGCCAGCGCCGCCGAGGTGCGCATGGACAAACCCGGCCCCGTGTTGCTGAGCTGCCACCTGCATGGCTCCATGCGCGGCCATGTGTTCGTCACCGACTCCGGCTGGACACTCAAGACCGACACCGACGGCCTGGCGCGGTTCCCCAACGTGCCCGACGGCCCCGCCCGTATGCGCGTGTGGCACGCCGAGCAACTGATCGACCTGCCCCAGCGTACGCTGCAGGTGTCGCCCGCAGTCGTGCAAGACATGGTGCAACTGGGCGTGGTGCCGCGCCGCCGCAGGGGCTGAAAGAGCCATAAACCCGGGCAGGCCCCTTAGCTGGCTGGGGCAGCCCTCGCCAATGGTGATTACGGGTGAGGGTGAGGGCAGTTATGCTGGCCGCACCCCATGCGACTCCATCTCCCTTGCCCATGATCTGGGTTCCCGTCGTCCTGTTCGCCGCGCTGGCGCAAACCGTGCGCAACGCCGCCCAGCGCTCCCTCACCGCCGAGTTGGGCACCTTGCCCGCCACCCTGGCGCGTTTCCTGTTTGGCCTGCCGTTTGCAGCGGTGTACCTGCTGGCGCTGTACGCACTGTTGCCTGGCACGCATGTACTGCCGCAGTTCTCGGCGGCCTACTTCGGCTGGATCGTGCTGGGCGCCGCCTTCCAGATCGCCGCCACCGCCGCGCTGCTGCTGGCCATGAAAGAACGCAACTTCGCGGTGGCCGTCACCCTGTCCAAAACCGAGGTGCTGCAGGTCGCCCTGTTTGCCACCATCTTCCTGCACGAGTTACCTACGCCCTTGTCCCTGCTGGCCATGGTGCTGGCCACCGTGGGCGTGCTGATCCTGTCACTGCCCGCCAGCGGCAGCCGCATGTCCTTGTCGGCTTGGGCCAGCCGGTCCGCCCTGTACGGCCTGCTGTGTGGCGCCTGCTTCGCCATCGCCTCGGTGGGTTTTCGCGGTGCCGCGCTGGCGCTGCAGGAGCCCACACCGTGGTTGTCGGGTGCCTGGGGCGTGTTGTGGGCGCAAACCCTGCAGTCCATTGGGCTGGGCACCTGGGTGGCGCTGCGCAACCCGGGCGGCCTGCGTCCCTTGTTCAAGGCCTGGCGTGTGTCCCTGCTGGCCGGGAGTATGGGGGCCGCCGCATCCCTGGCCTGGTTCACCGCCTACGCCATGCAGAGCGCCGCTGAAGTGCGCACGCTGGGCATGGTGGAGGTGGTGTTCAGCTACCTCGTGTCACGGCGCTTGTTCCGCGAGCCGATGCGGCGCAGTGAGAAGGTGGGCATGGGGCTGATGTTGATCGGGCTGGTGCTGGTGTGTTTGGCGTTGTGAGTTTGCGGCAGTGGGCTCGGTTCTGCGCAGGGTGACGGATCGCTTTGCAGCGGTTTTTGTCATCCGGCTTTTGTGGTCGGACGCGTACTATGGGCCATGGGTGAACATCGCCTCGGCGTAGGTCGGCCTATTCACGGTACAGGCACTTATGACAATTGGTGAAACATTAAAGGGCTGGGCACGGCGCATTAAGGCAACGCTGATCAAGTATCGGCATTGGAGTAATTTCGGGCAGCCCCGCCCAGTTTGGACGCAGCGCAGGCTGGGGTTGGCGGCCCAGAGGGCCTTGTACAGGCCCTTGAGCCCGTTTTTGGCCCCTACGGGCGCACCTGTGCCATCAGCCTTTGGCGGCCGAGGAAGATGTTGGCCAGTGCCAGGGCAGTGAACGCCCGCGTGGCATTCTTGTGCAGCCCCACATAGCGCACCTTGCCAAAGCCCCACAGCCGCTTGATCACACCAAAGACATGCTCGACGCGGGCACGAATCCTGGATTTGTTGCGGTTCTTTGCACGAGCCACCTCATCAACGAGACCACCAGCGCGGCGCGTGCGCTGATTGGTGAAGTCTTTGGCGTTTGGAGCTTTACCCGCAATCAACGCCTTCTGACTGGCATAGGCTGAGTCGCCATACACGCGCCGCTCGTTGCCATGCAGCAGTTGTGGCAGCGGGTGCTTGTCATGCACGTTGGCGGCTGTGACGACGGCGCTGTGCGCCAAGCCGCTTTGGCTGTCCACGCCAATGTGCAGCTTCATGCCAAAGTACCACTGCTGGCCCTTCTTGGTCTGGTGCATCTCGGGGTCGCGTGCCTTGCCTGCATTCTTGGTTGAACTGGGCGCGCCGATGATGGTGGCATCCACGATGGTGCCGGTATGGACCTTGAAGCCTCGCTGCTGCAACTCCTGCCCCACCTTGGCAAACAGTGCTTCGCCCAGTTTGTGCGCATTGAGGAGCTTGCGAAACTTCAAGATAGTGGTGGCGTCGGGTACGGGCTCACGGCCCAGGTCGATGCCTGCAAAGCGGCGCAGGTTGGCACTGTCGTACAGGGCTTCTTCACAAGCCAGATCGGCCAGGTTGAACCAATGCTGAATGAAGTGGATACGCAGCATGCGTTCCAGACCTATGGGTGGGCGGCCGTTGCCTGCCTTGGGGTAGTGTGGCTCGATGACCTCGCACAGGCTGGACCAGGGCACGATGGCCTCCATGGTTCTCAAGAACTCGTCGCGCCTGGTGGGCTTGCGGTAGTTCTCAAAGCTTTGGTCTGCGGCCATGGCGAGGGTTTGCTGCTTCATCGACCTGTAACGCAGCACCACGCAGGTGCGTGTACCTTAATCAGCGTTGCCCTAAACGAGACGGAGTCACACTCTGGTTCGCGTGCAAGAGCCCCCAGACGCCCTGGTATGCCAAAGCCTTGGGCGCGTTTGTGGTCGCCTACGCGTTAAGTCCCATTGACCTGATCCCCGACTTCATTCCGGTACTGGGCTATGTGGACGATGTTCTTTTGCTGCCCGCGTTGATATGGCTTACCGTGCGACTTCTTCCGCCCGATGTTCTGGCGGATAGCCGGAAACAAGCTGACGTATGGATGCAGGCGCAAGGCCGCAAGCCCGCAAGCCCCAAAGTCGCGCGGGCATTGCATTGGTGGTTGGTGTCTGGCTCAGTGTGTGCGTCGCCGCGTACTTTGGTTTTCGAGGGTATTTTGGGCTTTGAGAGTCTGGGACGGGCCCACAGCTGACTTCGAGATCCACGCATGAGTGTTTGGTCGCAACGCTTCGTGGACGGTCGATCTGCTTTGACGTGACGGCGTCTATTCTCATCGCTACCATTTAAGAAATTTCAACTTCAGGGAACGCAGGCGAGCAAAGTTCCAAGCGCATGAAGCATACTTTCGTGCCGTAGGCGCTCTCACATACCGCCAAACCATCCGACGCGCCGTCCTGAGGAGGAAGCTCCAGCGCTATCGCGCGATGCTTGAACGCGCGCGCGGTGCTCTGCCTGCTGGGACGTCCGCGTGTATCCTTCTTGCGCTGCGCTTTTCCAAAGAATTTTCTGAAAAATCGGATGACTAAGATCACAACAATTGACGTTCACCTCGCGCAGGTCTTCTACGAGGTTCTGCTCGATCACGCGCGAGCCGCGCCTGGTCGATCGCTTCGATACAAAGAAGCGCTACGCCGTGCCAAGACCATCCATGTAGACGATGACGTAGTGCAGTCGGCAGTTCCCGTCTCCATGGGGCGGCGACTTGACGTGATCGTCCAATTTGTAAAGGAACATCAGCTACCGCCACTAACATGTCTTGCCGTCAACGAAACTGGCCTGCCGGGCGCAAGCTACAAACCAGTGAATCGCACTTGGCAAGCTGACTTAGACGCGGTAGCGGCATTCGATTGGGCTCCTTGGCAAGGCCGGTGGAATCTACATGTCGCGAAGGAGATGAAGTCTGCGCGGCCCTTTCAACGGCGCAAGGAGGAGGATGCCTCCCAGATGATTTTCGAGTCGTTTAAGGCGGGTCAGATTCGTCGTCTAGATCCTTCGGAACGGGTGGAATTTGTCAAGTTACTAATGACCGGCATTGATTTGAGAGACGCGGCGGAAGACCTCGGTCTTCTTGTGACAGCAGGGCTTGGCAAATCTGAGAAATGATGTCTGGAGTTGCCCATTCACGGCCAGAGTCATTGTGCATCTCTGCGAACGACTGTTCCTAAATTGCGGCGGCCCCTCATCGCGGCCCCTGCAATGTCCGGTTGTGGCCGTTAGTACCCCTCTGCTTGTGCACATTGGGCGTCAGCAATCAGCGGCCTAGGGCAACGCTGATTAAGGTACACGCACCTGCGTGGTGCTGCGTTACAGGTCGATGAAGCAGCAAACCCTCGCCATGGCCGCAGACCAAAGCTTTGAGAACTACCGCAAGCCCACCAGGCGCGACGAGTTCTTGAGAACCATGGAGGCCATCGTGCCCTGGTCCAGCCTGTGCGAGGTCATCGAGCCACACTACCCCAAGGCAGGCAACGGCCGCCCACCCATAGGTCTGGAACGCATGCTGCGTATCCACTTCATTCAGCATTGGTTCAACCTGGCCGATCTGGCTTGTGAAGAAGCCCTGTACGACAGTGCCAACCTGCGCCGCTTTGCAGGCATCGACCTGGGCCGTGAGCCCGTACCCGACGCCACCACTATCTTGAAGTTTCGCAAGCTCCTCAATGCGCACAAACTGGGCGAAGCACTGTTTGCCAAGGTGGGGCAGGAGTTGCAGCAGCGAGGCTTCAAGGTCCATACCGGCACCATCGTGGATGCCACCATCATCGGCGCGCCCAGTTCAACCAAGAATGCAGGCAAGGCACGCGACCCCGAGATGCACCAGACCAAGAAGGGCCAGCAGTGGTACTTTGGCATGAAGCTGCACATTGGCGTGGACAGCCAAAGCGGCTTGGCGCACAGCGCCGTCGTCACAGCCGCCAACGTGCATGACAAGCACCCGCTGCCACAACTGCTGCATGGCAACGAGCGGCGCGTGTATGGCGACTCAGCCTATGCCAGTCAGAAGGCGTTGATTGCGGGTAAAGCTCCAAACGCCAAAGACTTCACCAATCAGCGCACGCGCCGCGCTGGTGGTCTCGTTGATGAGGTGGCTCGTGCAAAGAACCGCAACAAATCCAGGATTCGTGCCCGCGTCGAGCATGTCTTTGGTGTGATCAAGCGGCTGTGGGGCTTTGGCAAGGTGCGCTATGTGGGGCTGCACAAGAATGCCACGCGGGCGTTCACTGCCCTGGCACTGGCCAACATCTTCCTCGGCCGCCAAAGGCTGATGGCACAGGTGCGCCCGTAGGGGCCAAAAACGGGCTCAAGGGCCTGTACAAGGCCCTCTGGGCCGCCAACCCCAGCCTGCGCTGCGTCCAAACTGGGCGGGGCTGCCCGAAATTACTCCAATGCCGATACTTGATCAGCGTTGCCCTAAAGGCTTTGCACCCAGGGCACCACGGCGGCTGACCCGGCGGGTACCTTGCAGCGGAGGTGCTCCTGAACCGCCACAGGGCGTATGTCTACCGGGCGGGCCGACCCGTCAACCCAACAGGAGTGAAGACATGTCATACATCGATGGTTTCGTGATCGCCGTCCCCACCGCCAACAAACAGCAGTTCATCGAACACGCGCGCCATTTCGACGCAATGTTCATCGAGTTGGGCGCAATCCGTGTGATCGAAGGCTGGGGTGATGACGTCCCTGACGGCAAAGTCACCGATTTCCGCCGCGCAGTTCAGGCGACGGACGAAGAGACAGTGGCGTTTTCGTGGGTCGAATGGCCGGACAAGGCCACGCGCGACGCCGGCATGAAGAAGATGATGGAAGACCCGCGCATGGACCCGTCCACACCCGGCAACCCGCCCATGCCCTTCGACGGCAAACGCATGATCTTCGGTGGCTTCGAACAGGTGGTCGAAGTGAAGGCTTGAGCGGCGACGGGTGACGTGGCCTGAAGTCAGGTGACCCGGAACCTCGCTAAATCCCCAAAAACTGAAACGGCACAGCCGGCTTGAACTGCTGCGTCGCGTTCCCTGAATAGGTGTGGCTCTGGTCCGCCCCCAGGTCAAGCTTGAGCACCTTTCCGCTCTGGGGGCTGAAGTCCAGCGCCTTGAGGTCCACCCAGAATGTGTTGGGTGTCAGGGCCGACTCAAAGAAGTACAGCTTGCGCTGGTGGTCAAACACGGTGCGCCAGCGGGTGGATGAGATGTTGGGTTCGCCGGGGGTGCTGATGCCGTAGGGCACCGACACGTTGCGGATCACGCTGAACACGCTGGCCAGGGCCTTGTTCGGGTTGGGGTCTTTGGGGATGGCATTGACGTAGAACGATGCGCGGGCAAAGCGGTCGGCGGCGCGGTTGGTGCCCGGCAGCATGGTGGTGCCGCCAATCTGCTGCCAGTAGGTGTTCAGTGCCAGTTGCTGGTCAAAGATGGGTGAATTGGTCATCACCTGGTACTTGCGGCTGTGGTGGATGACCTGTTTGCCGTCGATGTACTCCACGATGGCGCTGTCGCCGCTGGCGTCGGACATGGACAGGTGCAGCGTGGTCAGCCGGTTCTCGCCGGGTACGCTGTCCGACACGATGGTGAAGGGCTGCTCTTGCAGCGCGGCCACGGCTTCCTGTACGGTGGCGAAGTTGTCCAGCACGTACTGGGCCCAGGCTGCAATCGTCAGGCCGGGTTTGCTGCTCGCGTCAAACGCGGGGTACTGCGACTCCACCAGCCACAGCAGATTGGCGTTGAGCCCGGCCTCGTTCACCCCGTCGGTGGTGGAGATGTCATAGCCCGAGGTGATGACGCTGCCGTATTTGGACGTCCAGCGCAGCGTGTTGTCGCCGGTCTGGCCGGTGCGGGCCATGCCGCGTGGCAGCACCCACAGGTTGCTGACGATGTCGCTCTTCCAGTCCATCGAGCGCGCGGTCATCACCTGCCCATCAGCCCCATGAAAAACAAGCCGGGTGCAGGCCCATGCGCTGGATGCAGCAGCCACGCTGGAAATACCCAGCACCAGGGCTGCAAGTGGCGGGCGCATACGGAACACGTTTATTTTCATCAGAACCTCCTTGGTACAAACAGGGGCAAGTATGGTGGCTAAGAAGTTCAACCGTGCGAAAGCCCGGCATATGCGGCGGGTTACATGTAGTCCCTTATGAACAACAAGGCCATCAGAATTTTTACGTTAAAAATGCGCTGCACGAAGCACGCGGAAAGTGTGCGCTGCGGGTGGAGCGGGTCCCGTGTGCCCGTATCTCGTACGCTACGTCATTGGCCCGATTGCAGGAGGCCTGCCAGCGTGTCGAAGCCGCCTGCACAAAGTTAACCTGACTTCCCTGTTTTGGACTTATTTCTATGACCACTTCCCGCACCGGCGGCCAGATTCTGGTTGACCAGCTCATCACCCACGGCGTGCAGCAACTGTTCTGTGTGCCGGGTGAAAGTTTCCTCGCCGTGCTTGACGCGCTGCACGACGCCAGCATCGACGTCACCGTGTGCCGCCAGGAAGGCGGCGCGGCCATGATGGCCGAGGCGCAGGGCAAACTGACCGGCCAGCCGGGCATCTGTTTTGTGACGCGCGGCCCGGGTGCCACCAACGCGTCGGCCGGTGTACACATCGCGCACCAGGATTCGACCCCCATGATCCTGTTCGTGGGCCAGGTGGGGCGCGGCATGGTGGGGCGCGAGGCTTTTCAGGAGCTGGACTACAGCGCCGTGTTTGGCACCATGGCCAAGTGGGTGGTGCAGATTGACGACCCGGCGCGGGTGCCCGAGCTGATTTCGCGCGCCTTCCACGTCGCCACATCGGGCCGCCCTGGCCCGGTGGTGATTGCCCTGCCCGAAGACATGCTGACCGAAGCGGCCAGCGTGGCCGACGCGCTGCCCTATGCCGTGACCGAAACCCACCCCGGCACGGCGCAGATGGCCGAGCTGGCCCAGCGCCTGCAGGCCGCAAAACAGCCCGTGGCCATCCTGGGCGGCAGCCGCTGGTCCGAGCAGGCGGTGCGTGAGTTCACTGCTTTTGCCGAGGCCTGGTCGCTGCCCGTCTATTGCTCTTTCCGCCGCCAGATGCTGTTCCCCGCCAGCCACGCCTGTTACGGTGGTGACCTGGGCCTGGGGGCGAACCCCAAATTGTTGGCGCGCATCAAGGCGTCGGACCTGGTGCTGATGGTGGGCGGGCGTTTGTCCGAGGTGCCGTCGCAGGGCTACGAGCTGCTGGCCATCCCCAACCCCGCGCAGCCGCTGGTGCACATCCACGCCGACGCGGACGAGTTGGGCAAACTCTACCGCCCGACACAAGCCATCCACGCCACGCCGCAGGCATTTGCCGCTGCGCTGAGCACGGTGCGCCCGCAGGCCACCGTGCCGTGGCAGGCCCACGCTGATGCAGCGCATGCCGAATTTCTGGCCTGGAGCGACCCGGCACCGATCCGTATCCCGGGAACGCTGCAGATGGGCGAGGTGATGCAGCACCTGAAAGACGTGTTGCCCGCCGACACCATCTTCTGCAACGGCGCAGGCAACTTCGCCACCTGGATCCACCGTTTCTGGCCGTTCACCACCTTTGCCAGCCAGCTCGCACCCACCAGTGGGTCGATGGGTTATGGCCTGCCCGCAGGCGTGGGCGGCAAGCGCCTGTGGCCCCAGCGTGAAGTGGTAATTTTTGCGGGGGACGGCGACTTCCTCATGCACGGGCAGGAATTTGCCACCGCCGTGCAATACGGCCTGAACATCATCGTGGTGCTGCTCGACAACGCCATGTTTGGCACCATCCGTATGCACCAGGAGCGCGAGTACCCGGGGCGGGTGAGCGCCACGCAGCTGAAAAACCCCGACTTCAAGGCCTACGCCCAGGCCTTCGGCGGCCATGGTGAACGGGTGGAACACACGGCGGAATTTGCCCCCGCACTGGCCCGTGCCCGCGCGAGTGGCCTGCCCAGTGTGTTGCACTGTCTGATTGACCCGGAAGCCATCACGCCCACGGGAACAATTCAGGGGCTGCGCTCCGCCGCCCTGGCCCGAAAAACCTGACCACTCTCCGCGCAAAATAGCAGGGTGACCGCACCTGCTTCTGCCGACATTCCGGCTCCCTCTTTGCCGCGCCGCATTGCGCATCTCGACATGGACGCTTTTTTTGCGTCGGTCGAGTTGCTGCGTTACCCGCAGCTCAAGGGCCTGCCCATGGTGATTGGTGGCGGCCGTCGCAAGGTGGACGAAGCCATCCGCAACATCCCCGAAGGCGGCACGCTGGCCGACATTCCGATCGCCGCGTTTCCGCTGCTGAAGGACTACGTAGGCCGGGGTGTCATCACCACCGCCACCTATGCTGCCCGCCAGTTTGGTATCGGCTCGGCCATGGGCATGATGAAGGCCGCCAAACTCTGCCCGCAGGCACTGGTGCTGCCGGTGGACTTTGACGAAGTGCGCCGCTTGTCGCGCCTGTTCAAGGACACCATCCGCGAGATTGCCCCGGTGGTGGAAGACCGGGGTGTGGACGAGGTGTACATCGACTTCACCGATGTGCCTGGAGGCCAACGCGAGGGCGGGCGTGTGCTGGCGCGGCTGATCCAGAAGTCCATCCTGCAGGCCACCGGGCTGACCTGTTCGGTCGGTGTGGCCCCCAACAAACTGCTGGCCAAGATGGCGAGTGAGTTCAACAAACCCAACGGTATTTCCATCGTGTCGGCGGACGATCTGCAAGCCAAGATCTGGCCGCTGCCCTGCCGCAAGGTCAACGGCATCGGCCCCAAGGCCGACGAGAAATTGCAGCGCCATGGCATCCACACCATTGGTGACCTGGCCGCACGCGAGCGCGACTGGCTGATGGCCACCTTTGGCAAGTCCACCGGGGCATGGATGTTTGAAGTGGCGCGCGGCCGTGATGAACGACCTGTTGTCACCGAGAGTGAACCTGTGTCCATGAGCCGCGAGACCACGTTCGACCGCGACCTGCATGCCGTGCACGACAAGGCCGAGCTGGGCCGCATCTTCACCTGGCTGTGTGAAAAGGTGGCCGACGACCTGCAGCGCAAGGGCTATGTGGGCAAAACCATCGGCATCAAGCTGCGTTACGACGACTTCAAAACCGCCACGCGCGACCAGACCGTGCTGGCGCACACCGCCGACGCCGCCACCATCCGCCGTGTGGCGGGCCAGTGCCTCAAACGGGTGCCGCTGGATAAAAAGCTGCGTTTGCTGGGCGTGCGGGTGGGGGCACTGGTGAAGCACGATGAGGCCGCTATTCATGAACAAAAAATGCCTCTGGCGCAGAAGGGGAGAGCGCAAGCTGCTATTGAATCAATAGCAGCTACAGGGCAGTTGTTTTAGGGCGCTGCGGGCCTGTGTTGCGCCCATTGCCTAAGTGACAGCCCGCCATGCCACGGGGCGCTACAGTGCCGTGCAAACCCATCCGGAGACACCCATGCACAGCTTCACCCTCACCGAACAAAACCACATCGCCCACCTGGTGCTGAGCCGCCCCGAGGCCATGAACACCATGCACCCCACGTTCTGGCGCGAACTGGACGACGTGCTGACACGCATCCACCGCGAGGGAACGGCACGGGTGCTGGTCATCAGCAGCACGGGCAAACACTTCAGCGCGGGTATGGCGCTGGAGACATTCGCCGGGGCCATCCAGATGGACGACCAAAGTCCCGAAGGCCGCGCCGCCATTTTTGATTTGCTGACCGACATGCAGTCCACCTTCACCAAGCTGGAGCGCCTGCGGATTCCGGTGATCGCCGCCATCCAGGGCGGCTGTATCGGTGGTGCGGTGGACATGGTCACCGCCTGCTGCATCCGTTACGCCACGGCCGACGCGTTTTTCTGCATCCAGGAGATCAACATCGGTATGGTGGCCGACGTGGGCACGCTGCAGCGTCTGCCCAAACTTATCCCCGAAGCCGTGGTGAAAGAGCTGGCCTACACCGGCCGCCGCCTGGGTGCGGACAAGGCGCTGGGCTATGGCCTGGTCAACGCCGTGTTCGACACCCCCGAGGCCTTGCTGGCCGGAGCCCTGCAATGCGCCGCCGAGATTGCCGCCAAACCCCCCGTGGCTATCTGGGGCACCAAACAGGCCATCCACTACACACGTGACCATTCGGTGCATGACGCGCTGGAACAAATGGGCTGGCTGCAGGGCGCGATCTGGAGCAATACCCATGTGCGTGAATCGGTCGCGGCGATGAAGGAGAAGCGGGCCGGGCAGTTCACACCGCTGTCGGCGCTGGTGGGGTTTTCAGAGCAAGGCTGAGGGCGGTTCAGTCGCCCTGCAAGATGCCCGCCAGCACGGCATCAAACGCCTCTGCATACTCAAACTGCAGCCAGTGGCCTGCGCCGTCCAGCAGCGTCAGGCCCTGGAACGCCTGGGCTACCGCCAGCGCCATAGCCAGCGCGTCGAGTTGGCCTTTGTACAAGGCGTCTTCGCGGCCATAGATGGCCCATACCGGGTGGGTGATGCGGCCCAGCGCCTGCGCCAGGGCATCGGTGTAGGCCAGGCGGCGGCCGGGCATGCGGTCGCGGGCCACGTTGGTGCTGTGGATGTGCAGCGCCAGCGGGGTGATGGCGGCCGGGTCGTGCAGCATCAGCGCCGCCAGGTTGTGGCGGTGTACGGCCTCGACAGCGGCGGGGTCGGTGAGGTGGCGCCACGCGGTCAGCGGCACGGTGTTGCGGCCCACCACACCCAGGCCGGGTGCACCTGCAACCACCAGCCTGCGCACCCGCGCGGGGAAGGCGGCAGTCCATAAACCGGCGGTCATCCCACCAAACGAAAAGCCAACCAGGTCACAGGCCTGGGTGCCGATCAAGGTTTGCAGCCCCGTCTCCAGCGGCGCAACCAGGGCATCGGCGTCGCGCCCAGTGGCGGGGCGGGCCGAGTCACCAAAACCGGGCAGGTCGGGCGCCAGCACCTGGTGGCCCGCCTGCACCAGTGCGGCCATGTTGCAGGCCCAGTGGGTCCAGCTGCCACTGCCGCCGTGGAGCAGCACCACGGGTGCGTGTTCCGCGTTTGCTGCGCCCCATACATGCCAGACCAGGCTGCCGCTGCCGCAAGGGGTTTCGCGCCGGGTGGCGCTGTTGCGCAGTGCGGCCAGGAAGTCTTCGGGGCTGGGGGCGGGCAAATTCATGAGGCGGTTTACTGCCGCGCCATCCGGATATTCGGTGGCAAGGTACCAGGGTGGCTGGTGCGGAATGGGTTGATGTCCAGGCCCCCACGGCGGGTGTAGCGCGCGTACACGGTCAGTTGGGTAGGCTGGCAGCGCGTCCAGATGTCCATAAAGATGCGCTCGACGCATTGCTCGTGGAATTCGTTGTGGTTGCGAAAACTCACGAGGTACTGCAGCAGGCCTTCCTGGTCGATCTGCGGGCCGCTGTAGCGGATCTGTACGCTGCCCCAGTCGGGCTGGCCGGTCACCAGGCAGTTGCTTTTGAGCAGATTGCTGGTCAGCACTTCGTCCACGGGCGGCTCGTCCGTGTCGGCCCGCAGCAGGTCGGGCGCGGGGGTGTAGCGGGTGCATTCCACGTCGAGGCGGTCGAGGCTTAAACCATCGAGTTCATGCACCGGTTCGCGGTCGAACATCTCGGGCAGCAGCAGTTTGACACCCACCACGGACGCATGCTCCGCGCCGCGCCAGGCGGCCTCGCTGAGGTCGGCACGCAGGCGGGACTGCACTTCGGCGGCATCGGCAAACCGCGTGTTGTTGAAGCTGTTCAGGTAGAGCTTGAACGACTTGCTTTCGATGATGTTGGGCGATTCACTCGGCACGGTGATGTGCGCCAGCGCCACCTGCGGTTTGCCTCGCGGGTTGAGCCAACTCAGCTCGAAGGCGGTCCACAGGTCGGCGCCAAAAAACGGGGCTGAGCTTGCCACACCAATCTCGGCGCGTTTGCCAGCACGCGGGATGGGGAACAGCAGGGACGCGTCGTACTGGTCGATATAGGCCGACGACTTGCCGAGCTGGGAATCTTCAGGAGTGTTCATGGATCGATTTCAGGTGGACTGCAGGTGTCCCAGCATGGGCGGCAGCAGCCGGGTGATCACTTCGGGCGGCAGGTCGTGGCCCATGCCGTCGATGCCGACCATCCGTGCTCCGGCAATCCGCCGCGCCGTGTCTTCACCGCAGGCATACGGCACCAGCGGGTCGGCCTTGCCGTGGAGGACCAGCGTGGGTGCAGAGATGTTGGCCAACGCGCGGGCACGGCCGGTGTCGGCGGCAATGGCCACCATCTGGCGCATGGTGCCAAACGGGGCGTAGCTGCGGTCGAGCCCGGCGGAGATGCGTTCGCGCACCAGGCTTTCTTCCATCGGAAAAGCCGGGCTGCCGATGACCCGCAGCAGGTGTACGTAATGCTTCAGGATGGCCTCGCGGTCCTGGCCCTTGGGCCGGGCCATGAGGGCGCGGATCACTTTGGCCTTGGGGTTGGGCAGGCCTTTGGCCCCGCTGGTGCTCATGATGCTGGTCAGGCTCAGGGTGCGCTCGGGTGCGGCCAGGGCCACCCGCTGGGCGATCATGCCGCCCATGGAGGCCCCAACGATATGGGCCTGCGCCACACCCAGTGCGTCCAGCACACCCACGGTGTCCAGCGCCATGTCGTTGAGCGAATAGGGCGGGCGCAGGGTGACGCCCAGCTTCAGCTTGATCGATTCCCACAGCAGGTTGGGCACGCCTTTGTCGTCAAATTTCTGCGACAGGCCGATGTCGCGGTTGTCGTGCCGGATGACGCGGTAACCCGCCGCCACCAGCGCATCCACCAGCTGCAGCGGCCAGGCCACCAGCTGCATGCCCAGGCCCATGATGAGCACCACCACCGGCCCGGTGCCGCCGGTGTCTTCCACTTCGATGTCGATGCCGTTTGCTTTGATTTTCATAGCTGTATACGCTTGTCCTGCATGCGCTGCAGGCCTATTTGGTTGTTAAAAGTGGTCTGAATTAGTCGAATTGGCGTTCACGCAGCCATTTGGTGGCGATCCACTTTTCGCCCGCGATGACGGGTGCGCCGCCGTGCAGCGTCTTGGTGGACGGGTGGGGCCGTTCGTAGCTGAAGAACACTGCGTTGCCGCGTTGCGGTGCCACTTCGAGGTGTACGTCGGGAAACACCGTGCCGCCGCCTTTTTCGGGCGCACCCAGGTACATCACCAGGGTGCCAACCCGCTGGCCGCCGCGTTTGAGGATGCTGGGGGTGCCGGGCGCACTGGGGTCGAAGTAGTCGTAATGTGGTTTGTATTCGGCACCCGGGTGGTAGTGCAGGATCTGCAGGCCTTCGCCGTTCTCGATCGGCCAGCGCAGCAGGTGGGCGATGCGCGCTTCAATCCGGGTGACCAACGCATGTTCGCCGCGCTGGAAGAACATGCCGCTGCTGGTGCGGTCGTCATTCACTTCCTCACCGCCGGTCTGGGTAGCCACCGTCAGTGAGCGTGCCATGCGCGGCTGGGCCAGCGCGATCAGGGCGTCACATTCCTCGTCACTCAGCAGGTTGCCAAACACCACGATGCGGGGGATGGCCATGGTTTGCAGCACAGCCACACGCCGGTCGCCCGCATCCACATACAGCGGTGCGTCGCCAAGGGCCGGGTCGGGCACTGGCACGGCGGATGGCAAACCCTGGCGCACGGCCGCCTCGTTCAGGTGGCCGCGCAGCGTGCTTTCCAGCGCATCCACGGCCACGTCTTCAGACCAGCCCGAAGCACACATCGACTTCACCACCACGTCGGCGGCATAACCGGCCTCGGCCTGCGCAATGATCCATTGCCGCAGTTCGGGTGTGACGGCTTGGGTGGGGTGTTGGGTCTGGCTCATGGCGTCACATTCTCCTGCGGAAGACGAGCCGGTCGGGTTGGGACACGGCCGCATCAAAAACATACCCGTCCAGGTCAAAACCTTCGAGCTGGCGCGGCAGCGTGACACGCTGGGTGACGGCGTACCGCGCCATCAGCCCACGTGCGCGTTTGGCGTGGAAGCTGATGATTTTGTACTGCCCGCCCTTCCAGTCCTCGAACACACAGTCGATCACCCGGGCCTTGAGCACCTTGCGGTCCACCGACTTGAAGTACTCCTGCGATGCGAGGTTGACGACCACCGGGGTGGCGTCGGCCTGCAGGCGCTGGTTCAGGTAGTCGGCAATCTGGGTGCCCCAGAACTGGTACAGCGTCTGGCCTTTGTCGGTGGCCAGCCGGGTGCCCATCTCCAGCCGGTAGGGCTGCAGCAGGTCGAGTGGGCGCAGCACGCCATACAGCCCGCTGAGGATGGCCAAATGGTCTTGCGCCCAGGCCAGGTCCGCCTCGGGCAGGCTGCGGGCGGCCAGGCCGTCGTACACATCTCCGTTAAACGCCAGCACCGCCTGCCGCGCATTCTTCGCAGTGGCTTTGGACGACCACGCCGTATACCGCGCCACGTTGAGCATCGACAAAGCATCACTCAGGTGCATCAGCTCGGCGATCTGCTGCGGTGACTGCTGGCGCAGCACTTTGATGAGGGCGGCGGACTGTTGGGTGAACAGCGGCTGGCTGTGCGCCAGCGTGGGTGGCAGCGGGGTCTCGTAGTCGAGCGATTTGGCGGGGGACAGCAGGAACAGCATGGGGTCTTCAGAGGAGAGCAGGGGGAGTTTGTAACCCAGATTCCGTCCCGGTTGCAGACGTGGGGGTTTGGCGAGCGCCCATAAAAAAGCCCCCGGAGGCGCAGGCTTGAAAAAGCATGCACCACCGGGGGCCGGGGCCTGGTTTACAGCAGGGTCTGTTGTGCAGGGGCGGGGGCCACTTGCTCAAACGGCAGCTTCAGGTCGCGCAGGTCACGCTGAGTCTCCACCAGCACCAGCGGGCCTTCGTTGACCACGACCACCGGGGGGCGTTCGCGCGGCACATGCACCGGGCGGGGCTCGGCGGCAATGGCGGCCTGCACGGCGGCAAACTTGGCGGCGTCGGAGTTGACCCACTGCAGGCCGGAGCTTTCGGCCACTTGCTGCAGTTCGTTCAGCGGCAGTGCAAATGCCTCGACCTTGGGCAGGCCGGTGGCAACAGGAGCCACTGGCGCTGCAACCGGCGCAGGTGCTGGCACGGGCGTTGGCACAGGTGCCACGGCCACCGCAGCGGCGGGTGCTGGCGCAGGGGCCGGTGCCACGGGGGCTTCCGCACGGCTTGCCACGGCGACAGCGGCCACGGCGGTGGCTGCTGCTGCGGCTGCCACCACGGGGGCTACGCTGGCGGCAGGTGCTGCGTTCTGGAACGCGGCGAAGTAGCTTGGCTGGGCGGGTGCTTCAGCGGCTTCTGCCGGGGCGGCGGTGTCGCCATCACGCTCTGGCTGGGCACCGTCGCGGGGTGGGCGGTCACCACGTTCGCGGCGGTCACGGCCATAACGGTCACGCGAGCGGCGGGGGCGGTCTTCACCTTCGGGGGCGTCAGCGCGTTGGCCTGGGGCATCACCGGTGCGTTCACCAGCGTCGCCGTCAGCAGCACTTGCGCTATCGGCATGGGCCGGGGCGCGGCTGTCGTCTACCGGGTTGCCTTGGGCGTCCACACCGGCTTCGGTGTTGCGTGGGCCACGGCCACCACGGCGGCCCCGTTCACGGCGGCCACCTTCGGCACCGTCACCACGTTCACCGTTGCGGGGTGCGCGGTCGCTGCGTTGGGCGTCGTTTTCAGCATCCAATGTGCCTTCAGTGCCCGCCAGCTGGGCGGTGGTAGCTACTGTTTCAGTAGCGTTCTGGGAGTCCACCTCGCGGCGTTCACGCGGAGCGCGCTCGGCACGGCCGTCGCGGTTGTCGCGTGGTTCACGCGGTTCGCGGCGTTCACCTTCGGGGCGGTCGGCACGGGGCTCACGGGGTTCGCGCGGCTCGCGTGGTTCACGGACTTCGCGGGGCTCGTTGCGGCCACCGCGGTTGTCGCGGCCTTCTGCGCCGTCACGTGGCGCGCGGGCTTCACCGTCGCGGCCCTGGGAGTTGGCGTTGCGGGTGTCGCTGCGTTCGCCGCGTTGTTCACCGTCACGGCCACCACGGCGGTTGCGGTTGTCACCTTCGCGGGGTTCGCGTGGGGGGCGGGCGTCACCTTCGGGGCGTGGTGCGCGGGCTTCGCCGTCGCGGTTGCCACGGGTTTCGCTGCGTTCACCACCGCGGTCATTGCGGTCGTTGCGTCCACCGCGGCGTCCGTCGCCCCGTTGGCCGTCGCGCTGGCCATCACGGCCACCAGTGCGGCCTTCGGGTTTGTCGTCCTTGCGTGCGGCTGCAGCCGGGGCGGGTGCCACCGGTGCGGGCGCGGGTGCAGGGGCGGCACCAAACAGGCTCTTGAGCCAGCCCATGAAGCCCACGGCCACAGGTGCTGCCACGGCCACGGTGGCCGCCTTGGCGGCAGGAGAGGCCGTGCGGTTGGCGGGCGCGGGTGCCGATGAGGCGGCACGGGGCGCTGCAGGCGCTTCGGCGCGGGGGGCTGCAACCGGTGCGGGTGCGTCAGGCAACACACCCTTGATCACGGGGGTCTGTTTGTTGGTCGGCTCTTGCGAGCGGCGCGTCACGGCGGTGGGGTCTTCCACCTCTTCGGCCATCTTGTAGCTGGCCTGGATCTGGTCGAGGCGCGGGTCGTCGTGTTTCAGGCGTTCCAGACGGTAGTTGGGGGTTTCCAGCGTCTTGTTGGGCACCATCAGCACGTTGATGCGCTGCTTGAGTTCGATCTTGGCGATTTCGGTGCGTTTTTCGTTCAGCAGGAACGATGCCACTTCGACAGGCACCTGGCACAGCACGGAGGCTGTGTTGTCCTTCATGGACTCTTCCTGGATGATGCGCAAAATTTGCAGCGCCGACGATTCGGTGTCGCGGATGTGGCCCGAGCCGCCGCAACGGGGGCAGGGGATGGACGAACCTTCCGACAGCGCAGGCTTTAGGCGCTGGCGGCTCATTTCCATCAGGCCGAACTTGCTGATCGTGCCGAACTGCACACGGGCGCGGTCCTGGCGCAGCGCGTCGCGCAGGCGGTTTTCCACTTCGCGGCGGTTCTTCGACTCTTCCATGTCGATGAAGTCGATGACGATCAGGCCGCCCAGGTCGCGCAGGCGCATCTGGCGGGCCACTTCGTCAGCGGCTTCCAGGTTGGTGCGGGTGGCGGTTTCTTCGATGTCGCCGCCCTTGATGGCGCGGGCCGAGTTCACGTCGATGGACACCAGCGCTTCGGTGTGGTCGATCACGATGGCGCCGCCCGAAGGCAGGCTCACGGTGCGGGCATAGGCGGACTCGATCTGGTGCTCGATCTGGAAGCGGCTGAACAGCGCCGCGTCGTCGCGGTAACGCTTCACGCGGGCGGCATGTTCGGGCATCACATGCGCCATGAACTGCTGGGCCTGCTCGTAAATGTCGTCGGTGTCGATCAGGATGTCGCCTATGTCGTGGTTGAAGTAGTCGCGGATCGCGCGGATCACCAGGCTCGATTCCTGGTAAATCAGGAAGGCACCCTTGCCGCCCTTGGCTGCGCCGTCAATGGCGGACCAGAGCTTGAGCAGGTAGTTCAGGTCCCACTGCAGTTCGGGCGCTGAGCGGCCGATGCCTGCGGTGCGGGCGATGATGCTGGCACCCTTGGGGTACTCCAGCTGGTCCATGTTTTCCTTGAGCTCGGCGCGGTCTTCGCCTTCGATGCGGCGCGACACACCACCACCACGGGGGTTGTTCGGCATCAGCACCACATAACGACCGGCCAGCGAGACAAAGGTGGTCAGGGCTGCGCCCTTGTTGCCACGTTCTTCTTTTTCGACCTGGACGACCAGTTCCTGGCCTTCACGGATCACATCGTTGATGCGGGCCTGGCTGACCGACACACCTTCGGCGAAATACTGGCGCGAGATTTCCTTGAATGGCAGGAAACCGTGGCGGTCTTCGCCGTAGTCCACGAAGCAGGCTTCCAGCGAAGGCTCGACGCGGGTAACGACGGCCTTGTAGATATTGCCCTTGCGCTGTTCGCGCCCTTCGATTTCGATTTCGTAGTCGAGGAGTTTTTGTCCATCGACGATGGCCAGGCGGCGTTCTTCGGCCTGCGTGGCATTGATCAGCATCCGCTTCATGATGCGTTCCTTCGTGTTCTATGTCGTCAAACATGCCCTTGTCGGGCGCACGATGCCAAGAACTGACGCTTTGAAACGAAAGGAATTGCCGCAGGTCACCAGGGCGGGCAGAGCTTCTAGCTCGCCAGCAGGGGTGGGGGGGCGCGTGGATGGGGACGAGGCGCAGTGGGTGCTGGATCGCTACAGAATATATAGCATGATTCGCCCGTGGTACGGGCGCTAGAGCCGAATCAACGCCAAAAGGCGGGGGCATAAGCCACCGCCAGAGGGTGTGAATCAGGGCCAACAACACAAATGTCTCGTTTCGATCCGCCTGCAGCACGTTCGCGGTGCGGCCATGTGCAGGCTTGGGGTATTCCGGTTCGGTGTTTCAAAGTGCCGGTCCATCCGTTGGGGTGCACCTGTCACCCAAGGCATCTGGCCTGGGGTTTACTGGCGTCACCGTGCGGTGGCATCGACCTTTTCCAGCGCCTGTCGGGGTGGGAAGAGAGTGACTGGACTAAACTCCAGAAAAATCAACCACTTACAGCGTCGCGCTAGTGAAACACATTATAGAGGCCAATTCGCCGTCCCCCGCCTCACCCGCTGCCACCGCGCCCTCCGTTCAGCAGGTGGTCGTTGATGAAGATTCCGCAGGCCAGCGCCTCGACAACTTCCTGTTGCGTATCCTGAAAGGGGTGCCCAAGACCCACGTGTACCGCATCATCCGCAGTGGTGAGGTGCGTATCAACAAAGGCCGCGCCGCCGCCGACACCCGGGTGGAAATAGGGGACACAGTGCGTGTGCCGCCGGTGCGGGTGTCCGACAAAATTGCCGAGAAGCTCGAAAAACCTGCACCTGCGCGCGAATTTCCGGTGCTGTTTGAGGACGACCATCTGCTCGCCATCGACAAACCTGCCGGTGTGGCGGTGCATGGCGGCAGTGGGGTGAGTTTTGGG
Organism: Comamonadaceae bacterium AAW; assembly: GCA_026314275.1. Lineage (GTDB taxonomy): Bacteria > Pseudomonadota > Gammaproteobacteria > Burkholderiales > Burkholderiaceae_C > JAGOEY01. The sequence continues at coordinate 500,808 of CP111109.1, read as the reverse complement.
GTGATTGAACAATTGCGACAGGCCCGGCCCCAGGCCCGTTTTCTGGAACTGGTGCATCGGCTGGACCGCGACACCAGCGGCATCCTGCTGCTGGCCAAGAAGCGCTCGGCGTTGACGAATCTACAAGACCAGTTCCGCGAACGCGAAACCGGCAAAACCTACCTGGCGCTGGTGCAAGGCCATTGGGCGGCCAACCGCAAGGTGATCGACACCCCGCTGCACAAATACCTGTTGCCCGACGGTGAGCGGCGCGTCAAGGTGGTAGCCAAAGACCACCCGGACGCCATGCATTCCGTGAGCCTGGTCAAGGTGCGCCAGCGTTTGCCAGCCCAACCCGCGCAGGGGTTGCCGGAGCTGTCGCTGTTGGAGGTGACCATCAAAACCGGGCGCACGCACCAGATTCGCGTACACATGGCGTCCAGCGGCCACCCGATTGCGGGCGACGACAAATACGGCGACTTCGAGCTGAACAAAGTCCTGCAGAAGCAGGTGCTCAAACGGATGTTCCTGCATGCGTGGCGGTTACAGTTCAACCACCCCCTCACGGCTGAGCGCCACGAGCTGCTCTGCCCTCTACCCCCTGAACTTGCCCGATTGGTTCCAGACGATGTCCGTCCCAAGCCCTGACTTCGCGCGCCCGCGTGCCTTCGACCTGATTGCCTTCGATTGGGACGGCACCTTGTTCGACTCCACCCAAATCATCGTGCGTTGTATCCAGGAGGCGGTGGTGGATGTGGGTGGTGCCCGGCCTAGCGACGAGGCCGCAGCCTATGTGATTGGTATGGCGCTGATGCAGGCGCTGGCCCACGCGGCACCGGACGTGCCGCCTGAAAAGTACCCGGAGCTGGGCAACCGCTACCGTTACCACTACATCAAACACCAGGACGACCTGGCCTTGTTCAAGGGTGTGTTGCCGATGCTCGACGCCCTGAAGGCGCGTCAGCACCTGCTGACCGTGGCCACCGGCAAAAGCCGCCGGGGTCTGGACGAAGCCCTGCACACGGTGGAACTGGCCGGTATGTTTGACGGCTCCCGCACTGCCGATGAAACCGCAGGCAAGCCCCATCCGATGATGCTGCACGAGCTGATGCAGGAATTTGGTGTGGCACCCGAGCGGGTGCTGATGATCGGCGACACCACGCATGATTTGCAAATGGCTGTGAATGCAGGGTGCGCGAGTGTGGGAGTCAGTTATGGGGCACATACGGTGGAGGGGTTTCAGGCGCTGAAACCTTTACATGTCGCCCATTCCGTGCCCGACTTACACGACTGGTTGCTGCGTAACGCTTGAAGGCCCGGATGCAACCTATGTGCGGCGTTCTGGTGGGGTTGGCGCGGGATCATGCCGACGGCGCACTCTGCTGCGCGAATGTCCCCCGGCCTGCGGCCTCCTCCTTTACTTCGCGCAACAGAGCGCGCCATCGACATGATCTGGTGGGGCGGTGGGTTATCGGCCGTCACACCACAGCGTGTCCCGTGCCGAGGGCGCCGGGCGGCCTCCGTAGCGAAATCAAGGAGGAGGCGCAGCCGGGGGACATTCGCGGAGGGGGCTGCCCGGTGTTCTTGGCACGCATCCCAGACGTACCACACAACACAAACTGACATGGACACCACCTTGCCCCTGTGTAATAGCCGTGACCTGGTCGAAGGCGGGCGCGCTGTGCCGTTTGATGTGCTCTTTGGCGGCCAAACCTGCCGCGCGTTTGCGATCCGCTTCAAGGGCCAGGCCCACGCCTATGTGAACCGCTGTACCCATATCCCGATGGAGATGGACTACCAGCCCGACCAGTTCTTCGACGACACCGGGCGCTGGCTCTTGTGTGCAACCCACGGGGCCGCATACAGCCCCGATACCGGTGCCTGTGCCGGTGGGCCCTGCCGGGGCAGTCTGGCGAAAATCACCCTGTCCGAACGGGACGGTGTGGTGCACTGGCATACTGCCTTCAATCTCCATCCCGTCGAGTTCTGATATGCCTGATTCCGACCAGCCTGCCTCCCCTGATTCAGAGAAAAATATGCCTGAAGCGCCCATCCATACTGCGCAGGCAGCTATGAAAAAAGAAGCAAAAGACACCCCCCATCCCGCAGAGGGTTGGGAGCGCAGCGCGCTGGAGCGGCTGGCTTTTGCCGCCCTCAACGAGCAGCGCGCCGCGCGCCGCTGGAAGATATTCTTCCGTTTGACCTGGCTCACCATTTTTGGCGTGCTAGCGTTTGTGCTGTTCCACCAAGGCTCCGCAAGCCGCACCGACCCCACCACCGCCCACACCGCCGTGGTCGAAATCAAGGGTGAAATTGCGTCGGGTGCCGACGCCAGCGCCGAGTTTGTAGTCGCGTCCATGCGCAGCGCCTTTGAAGACGAAGGCTCCCAGGCGGTGGTGCTGCTGATCAACTCACCCGGCGGCAGCCCGGTGCAGGCTGGCATCATCAACGACGAAATCCTGCGCCTGAAAGAAAAACACAAGAAACCTGTGTACGCCGTGGTGGAAGAAACCTGTGCTTCGGCCGCGTACTACATCGCCGCGGCGGCCGACGACATCTACGTCGACAAAGCCAGCATCGTGGGCAGCATTGGTGTGCTGATGGACGGTTTTGGCTTCACGGGCCTGATGGACAAACTGGGTGTGGAGCGCCGTTTGCTCACCGCAGGTGAAAACAAGGGTTTTATGGACCCGTTCAGCCCCCAGACCGAAAAACAGCGCGAATTTGCCCAGACCATGCTGAACCAGATCCACCAGCAGTTCATCGACGTGGTGAAAAAGGGCCGGGGCGATCGCCTCAAGACCACACCTGAAACCTTCAGCGGCCTGTTCTGGACCGGCCAGCAGGCCATCGACATGGGGCTGGCCGACCACCTGGGCAACCTCGACTATGTGGCGCGTGAAGTGGTCAAGGCCGAAGAAATCATCGACTACACCCGCCGCGACAACGTGGCCGAGCGGCTGGCCAAACGTTTTGGTGCCGCGATGGGTGAGGGCGCTTTCCACGCGCTCAAGAGCTTGCCTGCTGTCCGTTAATGTGAAACACCCCCGAAGCGCCTGCGGCGCCTCCCCCTCAAGGGGGCGCACCTGGTGGCCTGGCGGAGCCAGTTCCACGGGTGCCCTGGTCAAGGCATGCCCACCTCACGCGGAGTGTTTCATCATCCGGGGCGTCACCATTCATGAAAGTTAAGGCGGCGCGGTGGCCGGTGGAGGTCAGCGGCCGATCAAAAACACTGCGGGTGTGTTGTTGTCCGGCGCGGCACCTGCGGTTTGTTTCCAGCTTTTGACGGTCATGCTGTGGGTGCGGGCTGTGTCCAGTGTCAGCCCGGTGCTGGCGGACAGGCGGGTGTGGGGCTGCAGCGTTTGCAGCAGTGCCTGCAGCAGCACGGCATTGCGGTAGGGCGTCTCGATGAACATCTGGGTTTGCCCATGGCGCAGCGCCAATGCTTCCAGTTCGCGGATGCGCTGGGCCCGTTCTGCCGCGTCCTGCGGCAGGTAACCCACAAAAGCAAAGTTTTGCCCGTTCAGCCCACTGGCCGCCAGCGCCAGCAGCAGCGACACCGGGCCCACCAGCGGCACCACCGGCACGCCTAGTTCATGGGCTGCCCGCACGACGGAACTGCCTGGGTCAGCTATTGCCGGCATACCCGCTTCACTCACCAGGCCCATGTCGTGCCCTTGCAGCGCGGGGGCCAGCAAGGGACGGGCGTCGAAGTTGCCGGTATGGTCCCCTTTTTTGTGCACTTCACGGGGCAATTCCTGCAAATTTAATGTTTGCAGCGTATGGGCCAGCGGGTGGGATACGTCCACCCGTTTCAGGTAGGCGCGGGTGCTTTTGGCGTTCTCACACACCCAGTGTTGCAGCCGTGCGGCCACGGCCAAGGTGCCCGCAGGCATGCTGTTGTCCAGCGGCGATTGGCTGGCGCAACCGAAGTCGAGCGGTGCGGGGACGAGGTACAGCGTGCCGGGCTGGGTTGTGGCGGATGAAGGAGCTGTCATGGCATGTCAGAGGATGGGGAGGCCCGCCGCTCGCAGCATGCGGCAGGTGCGGATCAGCGGCAGGCCCACCAGTGCGGTCGGGTCGTCGTTGTCGATGGATTCGAGCAGGGCAATACCCAGGCCTTCACTTTTGGCGCTGCCAGCGCAGTCGTACGGTTGTTCGGTGCGCAGGTAGGTCTCGATTTCTGCGTCACTCAGGTTGCGGAACACCACCCGCACCGCAGCCAGGTCGGTCTGCGCAAAACCGGTGTTCTGGCACACCACCGCCACTGCCGTCTGGAACACCACCGTCCGGCCGCGCATACGCTGCAACTGGGCCACGGCACGCTCATGGGTGCCGGGTTTGCCGAGCGGCTCCCCGTCCAGGTCGGCCACCTGGTCGGAGCCAATCACCACAGCGTCAGGGTGTAGTGCGGCCACGGCACGGGCTTTGGCCAGGGCCAGACGGCAGGCCAGGTCGTGGGGTGACTCATGGTCCTGCGGTGTTTCGTCCACGTCGGGCGCGGCGACGTCGAAGGGAATACACAGGCGTTGCATAAGCTCGCGGCGGTAACGGGAGGTGGAGCCGAGGACCAGTCTGCTCGCCGGGGATGTGGTTTTGGCAATATCAAAATCGGACATGCTTTGATTCTCTTACACTGCCCGCATGAAGAAAGAGTTTGTTGCTGGTCATCTGGATATCGTGGCATTTACCGACGCCGCGGGTACACGCGAGGGGCATGAGCCGCTCCAAAGCTACGAGCGCCTGCAGGAAGAGGCCCAAGGCCCATCCGAAGGTGCCTTGGTGCATTGGCAGGCCACGGGTGAGCTGCGCCCGGTGCCTGGTGCAGAGGGTGAGCGCTGGTTGCACCTGGGTGTGGACACCGTCTTGCCGCTGACCTGCCAGCGCTGTTTGACTCCGGTCGAGGTTGCGCTGGAGGCCGATTGCTGGTTCCGGTTTGTGGCCGATGAAGCCACGGCCGAGGCGCAGGACGACGAATCGGAAGAGGATTTGCTGGTCGTGAGCCGTGAGTTTGACTTGCGTTCCCTGATCGAGGACGAGTTGCTCATGGCCATGCCGCTTGTCCCGCTGCACGACGTCTGCCCAAGCCCCGTCAAGATGGCTGTGGTGGACCCGGACTTTGAAGAGGCGGTGGCCGCCAAACCCAACCCGTTTGCGGCGCTGGCCGCCCTGCAAAAGAAGCCCTGACACCTGCCGCACAGGTGGCAATGGGCAGGCGCAGTGAACTGGGATATAATCAAAGGCTTCGCGCGATTCACCATGCTTCAAAGTAAGAGGCTTGGACTGCATATCGAGCCTTTTGCCTGTGAGGGTGGAGGGTTCATGGGTCAGAAGAGTTTGCGCATTCCTCCAACCTTATTCAGCCCAGGAGCCCACCATGGCAGTCCAGCAAAACAAGAAGTCCCCCTCCAAGCGCGGTATGCACCGTTCGCACAACGCACTGAACGTGCCCGGCATTGCAGTGGAGCCCACCACCGGTGAAATCCACCTGCGCCACCACATCAGCCCCAACGGTTTTTACCGTGGCCGCCAGGTGCTGAAGAACAAGTCCGAAGCCTGACCAGGTTTCAGCCAAAAAAGCCCGAGCTACAGTTTGGTAGCACGGGCTTTTCTTTTGGTGACTTTTATTTTCCGATACCGTTGCGACACCTGAGTCTCCCATGATCACTTTGTCTGTTGACTGCATGGGGGGTGACCACGGCCCCCGCGTCACGCTGCCTGCGTGCCGTCAATTCCTCGAAAACCACGCCGACGCCCACTTGCTGATGGTGGGTTTGCCTGCGAGCCTGGCCGGATTTGAACATCCACGTGCAACGTTTGTTGCTGCCAGTGAAGTGGTGGAGATGGACGAACCGGTTGAAATCGCCTTGCGCCGCAAGAAGGATTCGTCGATGCGGGTGGCGATCCAGCAGGTGAAGGATGGTCGTGCCAATGTGACGGTATCTGCGGGTAATACCGGTGCGTTGATGGCTATCGCACGTTATCTGCTCAAAACCCTGAATGGTATCGACCGCCCGGCCATTGCCTCGGCGCTGCCCAATGCCAAGGGCGGTGTGACCACCGTGCTCGATTTGGGTGCCAATGTGGACTGCACGGCAGAGCATTTGCTGCAGTTTGCGGTCATGGGGTCGGCGTTGGTGTCGGCCTTGAACCATGATGAAAGCCCCTCGGTGGGCTTGCTGAACATTGGTGAAGAAGTCATCAAAGGCAGCGAAGTCATCAAAGAAGCGGGTGAATTGCTGCGATCTGCTGGCAACGCCGGTGACTTGAATTTCTACGGCAACGTGGAAGGCAACGACATCTTCAAGGGCGTGGTCGACATCGTGGTGTGTGACGGCTTTGTCGGCAATGTGGCGCTTAAAACCAGCGAAGGCCTGGCCGGCATGGTCGGCAGCTTCATGAAAGAAGAGTTTTCGCGCAACACCTTGACGAAAATGGCGGCTTTTGTCGCGTACCCCATCCTAAAAGCGCTTAAAAACCGCATGGACCACCGTCGTTACAATGGTGCGGCCTTGTTGGGCCTGCGCGGTCTGGTGTTCAAGAGCCATGGTTCGGCGGACGAAGTGGCTTTTGAGCAGGCTTTGAACCGGGCGTATGATGCAGCACGAAACAACCTGCTTGAGCGCGTGCAGGCCCGCATTGCCCACGCCGCACCACTTCTGATGCCTGCGGACCGCACTGCAGAGCCTGCAACGGCCACCTTATAAATGAGACGTTACTCCCGCATCACTGGCACCGGCAGTTACCTGCCTCCGCGCAGACTGACCAATGCCGACCTGGTGGCCGAACTGGCAACCCAGGGTGTGGAAACCTCGGACGAATGGATCGTGGAGCGCACTGGCATCCGCGCGCGCCACTTTGCCGCGCCCGATGTGTGCAGCAGTGACCTGGGTTTTGAGGCCGCCAAAAAAGCCCTCGAAGCTGCGGGGCTGGGGCCGCAGGACATTGACCTGATCGTCGTCGCCACATCCACGCCCGACATGGTGTTTCCGTCGGTGGCCAGCATCCTGCAGCACAAACTGGCGCAACTGTCTGACGAAGCCCGCGGTATTGCGGGGTGCCCGGCATTTGACGTGCAGGCGGTGTGCAGTGGTTTTGTCTACGCCCTCACCGTGGCGGACGCCATGGTCCAGACCGGTGCGGCCAACAAGGTGCTGGTGGTGGGGGCAGAAGTGTTCTCCCGCATCCTCGACTTCAAGGACCGCACCACCTGTGTGTTGTTTGGTGACGGCGCGGGTGCCGTGGTGCTGGAGGCGTCGGACACGCCGGGCATTCTGGCCAGTGACCTCCATGCCGACGGCAAACACGTGGGTATTTTGTGTGTGCCAGGCCATGTGTCCGGTGGGCAGGTGCTGGGTGACCCGCTGCTCAAGATGGACGGCCAGGCCGTGTTCAAACTCGCCGTGGGTGTGTTGGAAGACGCCGCACGCGCTGTGCTGGATAAGGCGGGTAAAACCGCTGAAGACATCGACTGGCTCATCCCGCACCAGGCCAACATCCGTATCATGCAAAGCACGGCGCGCAAGCTCAAGCTGCCGATGGACAAGGTGGTGGTCACGGTGGACCAGCATGGCAACACCTCGGCTGCCTCCATTCCGCTGGCACTCGACCATGCTGTGCGCAACGGCCAGGCCAAACCCGGTGACACACTCTTGCTCGAAGGTGTGGGTGGTGGGTTCACCTGGGGTGCAGTACTCCTGAATTTATAGCTGCTTGCGCAGGTCCATCCTGCGCTAGAAGCCATTTTTATCCATAAACCATGACATCTTTTGCATTCATCTTCCCGGGACAAGGCTCCCAGTCGGTGGGCATGCTTGACGCCTGGGGTGACCACCCTGTGGTGCGGTCCACGCTGCAAGAGGCTTCCGACGCACTGGGCGAAGACGTTGCCCAGCTGATCCACGCAGGCCCCAAAGAGGCGCTGGCCCTGACCACCAACACCCAGCCCGTGATGCTGGTGGCGGGTGTGGCGGCGTACCGGGTCTGGCGCGCAGAAGGGGGTGCTGCACCGGCGGCCGTGGCCGGGCATTCGCTGGGGGAATACTCCGCTTTGGTCGCGTCTGGCGTGCTGACGCTGGCCCAGGCTGTGCCGCTGGTGCGCTTCCGCGCCGCTGCCATGCAGGAAGCCGTGCCCGTGGGTACGGGTGCCATGGCCGCTATTCTGGGCATGGATGCCGCAAAAGTGATAGCAGGCTGCGCAGAAGTGACGGCCGCTTTCGGTTCAAATGCCTCAGAAGTGGTGGAGGCCGTCAATTTCAACGACCCGGCCCAGACCGTGATTGCCGGCAGCAAGGCGGCGGTCGAAAAAGCCTGCGAAGTGCTCAAGGCAGCCGGTGCCAAACGCGCACTGCCACTGCCGGTGTCGGCACCGTTCCATTCGAGCCTTATGAAACCCGCCGCTGAGAAATTGCGCGGCAAACTGGCCGAAACCGCATTCGCCGCGCCCCAGATTCCTGTGGTCAACAACATTGATGTGGCGGTGGAAACGGATGCCGACCGTATCCGCGACGCCCTGTACCGCCAGGCTTTTGGTCCGGTGCGTTGGGTGGAGTGTGTGCAAGCACTCGCGGCCATGGGCCGCGACCCATCGTCCGAAGCGCGCGGCCTGACCCATCTGGTCGAATGTGGCCCTGGCAAGGTGCTGGCTGGCATGGTCAAGCGCATTGATGCGAATCTGGTGGGCGCAGCCCTGTTCGACCCGGCCAGTCTGGAAGACGCCAAGGGTTTGTTGAAAGGAAACGAAGCATGAGCAACACACCGTCTGAAGCCCAGGTGGCATTGGTCACCGGTGCCACACGCGGAATCGGCGCAGCCATTGCGGCCGAGCTGGCCCAGCGCGGCTTCCGTGTCATCGGCACGGCTACCACCGACACGGGTGCCGCCGCCATCGACAAAACCCTGTCGGCCTACCCCGGCAGCAAGGGTGTCACCCTGAACGTGAACGACGGCGCAGCTGTTGATGCACTGGTGGACAGCCTGGTCAAGGAATACGGCAGCCTGCATGTGCTGGTCAACAACGCGGGCATCACCCGCGACACGCTGGCCATGCGGATGAAAGACGAAGACTGGGACGCCGTGCTGGACACCAACCTCAAGGCCGTGTTCCGCCTGTCACGCGCTGTGATGCGCCCGATGATGAAGCAGCGTTATGGCCGCATCATCAGCATCACCAGTGTGGTGGGTGCGTCCGGCAACCCTGGCCAGGCCAACTACGCTGCGGCCAAGGCCGGTGTGGCGGGCATGACCCGTGCGCTGGCCCGTGAGCTGGGCAGCCGCAACATCACCGTCAACTGTGTTGCCCCCGGTTTCATCGAAACCGACATGACCGCCAGCCTGCCCGAAGCACAGCAAAAAGCCCTGCTGGGGCAAATAGCCCTGGGCCACCTGGGCAAACCTGCCGACGTGGCGCATGCTGTGGCCTACTTGGCGTCGCCCCAGGCGGGTTACGTCACCGGGCAACAGCTGCACGTCAACGGCGGCATGTACATGTAATTTCACTGCCGGAATGTCCGTCCGGCCACCTTGCCAGAGAAATCGCTCTGGCACGGCTAAAATCACGGATTCTTTTACAACCCCCAGAGGGACACCATGAGCGATATCGAAGCACGCGTTAAGAAAATCATTGCCGAGCAACTCGGAGTTGAAGAGTCTCAAGTGACCAGCGAAAAGGCCTTTGTGGCTGACCTCGGCGCCGACTCACTCGACACCGTCGAACTGGTGATGGCACTCGAAGACGAATTCGGCATTGAAATTCCGGACGAAGATGCCGAGAAGATCACCACCGTGCAAAACGCGATCGACTACGCCAACAACAACCAAAAAGCCTGATTTTCAGGCGCGGCCCACCATCTGCGGACGATCTGCGGATGAGCGGCCTGGTTGGCGAACGTAATTCCGGTGCACAGGCAGGCTCTGCCGCCTGTGACCCTCTAGAAAAGGTTTGAGCGCATGAGCCGTCGCCGCGTCGTTGTGACAGGCCTGGGTTGTATCAGCCCCGTGGGCAACACGGTGTCTGACTCCTGGACCAATCTGCTTGCCGGAAAATCCGGCATTGCCACAGTTACCGCATTCGATGCCAGTGCCCTGTCCTGCCACTTTGCAGGCGAGGTCAAAGGTTTCGACATCACCCAATACATCCCGGAGAAAGAAGCGCGCCACATGGATCGCTTCATTCATCTGGGCCTGGCTGCCGCCATTGATGCGGTGGCCGACTCCGGCCTTCCCGTGGGCGATGCCCTCTCGGAAGAACAAGCCTCCCGCATCGGCTGCAATATCGGCGCCGGTATCGGTGGCCTGCCCCGGATCGAGGAAACCCACGCCGAACTCATGAACCGTGGCGTACGCCGCGTGTCGCCGTTCTTCGTGCCTTCGTCCATCATCAACATGATCTCCGGCCACGTGTCGATCAAATTTGGCTTCAAAGGGCCAAATCTGGCGGTTGCCACGGCCTGCACCACCGGCTTACATGCCATCGGTCAGGCGGCCCGCATGATCGAATACGGCGACTGCGACGTGATGGTGGCCGGTGGTGCCGAATCCACCGTGTCGCCACTGGGTATGGCCGGTTTTGCCTCGGCCCGCGCGTTGTCCACCCGCAACGACGACCCCACCACCGCATCCCGCCCCTGGGACAAAGACCGCGACGGTTTTGTGCTGGGTGAAGGTGCTGGTGTGCTGGTTGTTGAAGAATACGAACACGCCAAGGCCCGCGGCGCCAAGATCTATGCCGAAATCACCGGTTTTGGCATGACGGGCGACGCGTACCATATGACAGCACCCAGCGTGGACGGCCCGACCCGTTCCATGCGGATGGCCATGAAAAACGCGGGCGTCAACGCCGACCAGATCGACTACCTCAACGCCCACGGCACGTCCACCCCGATTGGTGACCTGAACGAAACCAACGCCATCAAGGCTGCGCTGGGTGACCATGCCAAGAAGACCGTGGTCAACTCCACCAAGTCCATGACCGGCCATTTGTTGGGTGGCGCGGGCGGGATTGAGAGTGTGTTCACCGTGCTGGCCTTGCACCACCAGAAGAGCCCGCCCACCATCAATATCTTCAACCAGGATCCTGAATGTGACCTGGACTACTGCGCCAACACCGCACGTGACATGAAGATCGACGTGGCCATGAAGAACAACTTTGGTTTCGGTGGCACCAACGGCACCCTGGTGTTTAAGCGTTTCGCCTGAGACGTGGCTGTTTTTTCTGCAGGCCCTGCACGGGTCTGACACCTGCCCATGCACAGCGCCCCTTCGGTTCATTACCCGGTGGGGCGCTCTGCGTTCTGGGGCCTTGTTTTATGTGCCATATGGGCCTCTGGCGCTCTGCTGATGGGCGTGTGGTGCTATACAAATGGAAGTATCGGATGGCGCCAGTGGCTCGGGCTGTTTGCGCTGGTGGGTGCGGGCGGCGTGGCCGCAGTGGGGTGGTGGCGCACCCCTGTGGGCACCCTGGGCTGGGACGGCCAGCAGTGGCTCTGGACCGCCCACCACCACGGGGCTGCACGGTACGAACCCGGTGGGGTGGCCGTGGCACTCGACCTGCAGCAGCACATGCTGCTGGTGTTGCGCACCGGCCGTGGGCTGCCCCTGTGGTTGACGGTAGAACAGGTCACTTTGCCCGCACGCTGGCAGGACCTGCGCCGTGCGGTATATTCGCGCGCCAGCACCGCTGCCCCCATGGCGACGCCACCCGGCCCGGAGCCTGCGCCCTCACATTCCCTCCATGACCGCCATCCCTGACACTCCAGCCCAAGCCACTGACAGCGACCTGATGCTGGTCGAGCGTACCGTGGCGGGTGACCAGCGCGCGTATGGCCTGCTGGTGACGAAATACCAGCGCCGGATCGAGCGCCTGATCGGCCGTATGGTGCGCGACGTGGACCTAGTGGAAGACATCGCCCAGGAAACCTTCATCCGGGCCTACCGTGCGCTGCACCAGTTCCGGGGCGACGCCCAGTTCTACACCTGGCTGTACCGCATTGCGGTGAATACCGCCAAGAAATCGCTGATGGACATGAAGCGAAATCCGGTCATTTCCGAGAACGCATTGCGCTCTGGGGGTGACGACGATGAAACTTCCTTCATGGATAACGAACTAACCAGCGATACGACGCCTGAGTCAGAGCTGGCGGCCAAGCAGATATCGGCGGCGGTGAACGCTGCGATGGCGGCTTTGCCCGAGGATTTGCGCCAGGCGGTGACGCTGCGGGAAATTGAAGGTTTGAGCTACGAAGACATTGCCGAGGCCATGGGTTGCCCCATCGGAACCGTGCGTTCGCGCATTTTCCGGGCGCGTGAAGCGATTTCCCAGCGCGTGAAGCCTTTGCTGACCAACCAGGCAGGAAAACGCTGGTAGCCAGGGCGAATGGGTGAACCCAGGAACAGGACAGATCAAGTTATGCAGGTGGTGACCATGATGGACAAACAAAACCAGCGCGAATGGATGTCGGCTTTGGCCGACGGGCAGTTACACGGCGATGCCTGTGCGCAGGCGGTGGCGCAGGCCTGCGACGACGCAGATGCCCAGGCCACGTGGCAGCTCTACCACCTGGTGGGTGACGTGCTGCGGTCGGGTGAACTGGCCCGCCCCGACACCGGCGGCGACTTCGCCGCAGGTGTGCTGGCCCGGCTGCAGCGGGAAGATGCCGCGGCAGGCGCGGCCCAGCCTGCACGGGTGGTTGCTATTGAATCAGTAGCTGTACCCGCAGGTGAGACGGGCGCCAGGCCCGTATTTGATGCTAAAAAAGAGGCTGCCAACACATCCGTCTTCCGCTGGAAGATGGTGGCCGGGTTCGCCTCACTCGCCGCCGTGGCCGCCATTGGCTGGAATTCCGCCAGCATGCTGGGCAGTGCGCCTGCGGGCGGACAGCTGGCGCAAGCCCCGGTGGCGGGCCAGCCGTCTTTGGTGGCCGTGGCAGTGCCCCAGCTGGCGGCGCAGGCGGCCAATGGCGCTGCACCCGTCATGCTGCGCGACCCACGTCTGGACGAATTCCTGGCCGCCCACAAACAACTGGGCGGCAACTCGGCACTGCAAATGCCTGCGGGTTTTTTGCGCAACGCCACGTTTGACGGCAACACACGCTGATGTTCTGTCTGTCTGCCATCACCACCCACCCCCTGCAGCGCCTGCGGGCTGATAGCTGGCATGTGGCCGGGGCCGCGTGGGCCCGTGGGCTCGCCTGTGCGCTCCTGGCGCTGCTGGTGCCTTTGTCGCCCGCCGTGGCGCAGCCGGGCGCTGCGCCGAAGCCTGCGGAGACTGCTGCCACCGACAACCAGACCGGCGAGCGCGACATCACGCAGTGGCTCACCCGCATACACGAAGCCGCACGCCAGCGTTCGTATGTGGGCACCTTTGTGGTGTTGTCGGCCTCGGGGGCGATGGCCAGCTCGCGTATCTGGCACGCCTGCGAAGGTGAACAGCAGGTCGAGCGGATCGAGTCGCTGACGGGGGTGCCGCGCTCCACATTCCGGCGCAACAACCAGGTCATCACCTTCCTGCCGCAAAGCAAAATCGCCAAGCTCGAAAAACGCGATGCCGTGGGTGCCTTCCCGCACCTGCTGCAGGCCAGCGGGGCGGATATTCCTGCGTTTTATACGGCGCGCCAGATCGGCTCAGAACGTGTCGCCGGTTTTGATGCCGACGTGGTGCTGCTGCAGCCCAAGGACAAACTGCGTTTTGGCTACCGGATCTGGAGCGAGAAAAAAACCGGCCTGGCGATCACGCTGCAGACGCTGGACACCGACGGGCGCATCCTGGAGCAGGCCGCTTTTTCCGAACTCGACCTGGATGCCCCGGTCAAGATCGACAAACTCGCACAGCTGATGTCGAAGACATCGGGCTACAAGGTCGTGCGCTCTGACCTGGTGCGCACTACGGCCGACAAGGAAGGCTGGCAGCTCAAGACACCGGTGCCTGGTTTCCAGCCGGTCAGCTGCCACAAACGCCCTGCTGCCTCAGGCACCACGCCTGACGCCACCCCTGACAACACCATGCAGTGGACCTTCTCCGATGGCCTGGCCACCGTGTCCCTGTTTGTCGAGCCTTTTGACGCCCAGCGCCACACACAAGCCCAGGAGATGGCCATGGGCTCCACCCAGACCATCACCAAACGTGTAGGAAGTGACTGGTGGCTCACTGCGGTCGGTGAGGCACCCTTGTCAACCCTCCGGCTTTTTGCGCAGTCGCTTGAGCGGAAGAAGTGAATATCTCCAGAATTGAAAGGTTTCCGATGCTGACTCCCGAGTGGAAGAACGTACGTGTATTGGCGCTGGCCGGTGTGATGGCTGTGGGTGCCACGGCGTCGCTGGTGCCTGCGGGCGCGGCCCTGGCGCAATCGGCGGCGGCCGTGCGCTCGCTGCCGGACTTCACCGATCTGGTGGAGCAGGTGGGCCCGTCCGTGGTGAACATCCGCACGGTCGAAAAAAGCACACCGCGCACCGGCCCGGGTGCCAACGGCATGGACGAAGAGATGCTCGAATTCTTCCGCCGCTTTGGGGTGCCTGTGCCCAACATGCCCCGCCAGCAGCGGCCACAACGCCCCCAGCAACCGGACGAAGAGCAGCCGCGGGGTGTGGCGTCGGGTTTTGTGCTGACGCCGGACGGCTACATCATGACCAACGCCCATGTGGTCGAGGGGGCCGAAGAAGTGCTGGTGACGCTTACCGAGAAGCGCGAATTCAAGGCCAAGATCGTGGGGGCCGACAAACGCACCGACGTGGCGGTGGTCAAGATCGACGCCACGGGCCTGCCCGCCGTCAAGGTGGGTGACCTGAGCCGCCTGAAGGTGGGTGAATGGGTCATGGCGATTGGCTCCCCCTTTGGGCTGGAAAACACCGTGACGGCAGGCATCGTCAGCGCCAAGGGGCGGGACACGGGTGACTACCTGCCATTCATCCAGACCGATGTGGCCATCAACCCCGGCAACTCAGGTGGCCCGCTGATCAACATGCGGGGTGAAGTGATTGGGGTGAACAGCCAGATCTACTCACGCTCCGGCGGCTTTATGGGTATCTCGTTTGCGATCCCGATGGACGAAGCCATCCGTGTGAGTGACCAGCTGCGTGCCGGGGGGCGGGTGTCGCGTGGCCGTATCGGTGTGCAGATCGAACCCGTCACCAAAGAGGTGGCCGAGGCCAGCGGCCTGGGCAAACCACAAGGTGCGCTGGTGCGGGGCATCGAGCGCGGTTCACCGGCAGAGAAAGCCGGCGTGGAAGCCGGGGACATCATCACCAAGTTCGACGGCAAGGCGATCGAAAAAACCAGCGACCTGCCACGCCAGGTCGGCAACACCAAACCCGGCAGCAAAAGCACGGTCACCGTGTTTCGCAAGGGGGCCAGCAAAGACTTGGCCATCACCATCGCCGAAATCGAGCCCGACCAGCCCGCCAAAAAGGCCGTGGAGAAGAAAGAAGAGCCCAAGGCCTCCAGCGCCGGGCAGCAGTTGGGCCTGACAGTGAGTGGCCTCACCGATGCGCAGAAGAAAGAGCTCAAGCTCCAGGGTGGCGTGAAGGTGGATGCGGCTGTGGACGCCGCCGCCCGTGCCGGCCTGCGCGAGGGTGATGTGATCGTCACCGTGGGCAACACCGATGTGGCCAACGTCAAGGAATTCGATGCGGCCGTGGCCAAGCTGGACAAGGCGAAACCGGTCAAAGTACTGTTCTGGCGCGGGGAGTGGTCGCAGTATGTGCTGATCCGCCCGGCCCGCTGAGCGGACCCTAGCCCTGAAAAGCCCCAGCCCGGCAACGGGTTTTTGGGGCTTTTTTACCGCCTCAGAACCTGCCCACCGGGCGGTTATCGAAATATTTTCAGGCGCTTTGGGGTTTGAGTAAGTTTGTGCTTGCTAACTTTTTGAAAAGAGAAAATCCCAGAATGGTTAGAATCAGCGCACCTGACCACCAATTATCGGCATATCAAAAGCGTCGAAATTCACATTACGGGATAGAAATTTCTGTTCACAGGCGATCCACAGATCACCCACAAGTTGTTCAGCTGTTTGCCACCCCATTTTGTTTATAAGCTGTGCATAACTTTTCCGTTGTTGCGCTGCAACGACCGGCAACCCCCTGTTTTTCGGCTGTACGCGGAAGGCTTTTTGCCTACAATGAAGTTCCAGCTATCGCAGTTGCCAATGATTGTTGGTTCAGGGCGCGTCACCATTTGACGCGCCCTTTTTTCATTTCCGCGCCATTTAATTCAAACACTTGAAGCTTGTCCTTGATGAACCACATCAGAAATTTCTCGATCATTGCGCACATTGACCATGGGAAATCCACACTCGCCGACCGCCTGATCCAACGCTGCGGCGGCCTCGCAGAACGCGACATGGAAGCACAGGTGCTCGACTCGATGGACATCGAAAAAGAGCGCGGAATCACCATCAAGGCACAGACCGCTGCGCTGCATTACAAGGCCCGTGATGGGCAGGTCTACAACCTCAACCTGATCGACACACCGGGCCATGTGGACTTCTCGTACGAGGTGAGCCGCTCGCTGTCGGCGTGTGAGGGCGCACTGCTGGTGGTGGATGCCTCACAAGGTGTTGAAGCGCAAACAGTGGCCAACTGCTACACCGCGCTCGACCTGGGGGTGGAAGTGCTGCCGGTGCTCAACAAGATTGACTTGCCTAACGCCGACCTGGACAACGCACGTTCCGAGATCGAAGACGTGATTGGCATCGACGCCACCGATGCCATTCCGTGCTCGGCCAAGACGGGTGTCGGCATCGACGAAATCCTTGAAGCCGTGGTGGCACATGTGCCCGCACCGAAGGGCAACCCCAACGCGCCACTGCGCGCGATGATCATCGACAGCTGGTTCGATCCCTACGTGGGTGTGGTGATGCTGGTGCGTGTGGTGGACGGCCGCCTGGGCAAGGGTGAACGCTTCAAGATGATGGCGTCCAACGCTGTGTATAACGCAGACAATCTGGGCGTTTTCACCCCCGCGAACGAGCCCCGCGCTTCGCTCGAAGCCGGTGAAGTGGGTTACATCATTGCAGGCATCAAGGAACTGCAGGCGGCGAAGGTGGGCGACACCGTCACACTCGAAAAAAAGCTGCCCAACAACCTGGGCCCGGCGACTGAGCCGCTGCCAGGTTTTAAGGAAATCCAGCCCCAGGTTTTTGCCGGCCTGTACCCGACTGAAGCCAGCGAATACGACTCGCTGCGCGACGCACTCGAAAAACTCAAACTCAACGATGCCTCGTTGCACTACGAGCCCGAAGTCAGCCAGGCGCTGGGTTTTGGTTTCCGCTGCGGCTTCCTGGGCCTGTTGCACATGGAGATCGTGCAGGAGCGGCTGGAGCGTGAGTTCGACCAGGACCTGATCACCACCGCCCCGAGTGTGGTCTACCAGGTCGTGAAGAACGACGGTGAAGTCCTGATGGTTGAGAACCCATCGAAGATGCCCGATGTGGGCCGGATGGCCGAGATCCGCGAACCTATCGTCACCGTACACCTGTACATGCCGCAGGAGTATGTGGGTGTGGTCATGACACTCGCCAACCAGAAACGTGGTGTGCAGATGAACATGGCCTACAAGGGCCGCCAGGTGGTTTTGACTTACGAGATGCCGCTCGGTGAAATCGTGCTCGACTTCTTCGACAAGCTCAAATCGGTCAGCCGGGGTTACGCCTCGATGGACTACGAGTTCAAGGAATACCGTGCATCCGACGTGGTGAAGGTCGACATCCTGCTGAACGGCGAGAAGGTGGATGCACTGTCGATCATCGTGCACCGCTCGCAGTCGCTGTACCGCGGCCGTGCCGTGGTGGGCAAGATGCGCGAGATCATTTCACGCCAGATGTACGACGTGGCGATCCAGGCCGCCATCGGGGCCAACATCATTGCGCGTGAGACAATCAAAGCACTGCGCAAGAACGTTCTGGCCAAGTGCTACGGCGGTGATATTTCGCGCAAGAAAAAACTCCTTGAGAAACAAAAAGCAGGCAAAAAGCGCATGAAGCAAATCGGCTCCGTTGAGGTGCCGCAAGAGGCTTTCCTGGCGATTTTGCAGGTGGAAGACTGATGCAGATACTGACTTCGTTGATCCTCGCGCTGTTCGCGACCTATATCGGTGCCTGGTTAACAGGCCGTGTCGAAGGCAACTTTGCCCTGTTGCTGTTCATCGCCACCGTGGTGACGGGGCTGTACTGGCTGGCCGAGCGGTTCTACTTCCTGCCCAAGCGCCACACAGCCGCACAGGCGCTGGAAGCGGCCTCCGCGCAGCGCCGCCTGGATCTGCAGGCCAAAGGTATTGCCAAGGTCGATATGGACGGAGACATCTCCGAGGCCCGTACCAAGCTGCTGATGCAGCCCTGGTGGCTGGACTGGACCGCTGGCTTGTTCCCGGTGATCCTGGTGGTGTTTGTGCTGCGCTCGTTTTTGTTCGAGCCTTTCAAGATACCGTCCGGCTCCATGATCCCGACGCTGCTGATTGGTGACCTGATTCTGGTCAACAAATTCACCTACGGCGTCCGCCTGCCCGTCATCCACACCAAAATCACCGAAGGCAACGCGCCCCAGCGTGGTGACGTGATGGTGTTCCGTTACCCACCCCAGCCCTCGCTCGACTACATCAAACGGGTGGTTGGTGTGCCGGGGGACGAAGTGGCCTACCTGAACAAACGCCTCACCATCAACGGCAAAGAGGTGCCCACCAAGGCCGTGCCCGACTTCTTCGACGAAAGCCAGGTGCGCTACTTCAAGCAGTTCGAGGAAGAGCTGGGTGCCAAGCCCCACCGCGTGCTGAACAACACCGAAGCCCCCGCGTTTGTGCAAGGTGCGAGTAACTTCGAATACCGACAAAATTGCACTTACAGTGTCGAAGGTGTGGTCTGCAAGGTGCCTGAAGGCCACTATTTCATGATGGGCGACAACCGCGATAATTCGCTGGATTCGCGTTACTGGGGCTTCGTGCCGGACAAAAACATTGTGGGCAAGGCCTTCTTTGTCTGGATGAACTTCGGTAACCTGGGCCGCATCGGGCCCTTCAATTAAGTACAAAGTAAACGCTGCCCTGGCAGCATTCGTATCAGGAGTTCCCATGCGTATGCGTCAACTGTCGACCGCTCCCTCCCGTCAACGTGGCCTGTCCTTCATCGGGCTGGTGTTGATTGGTGTGCTGGCCGTGGGTGTGTTCGCCATTGGTGGACAGGCCTTCCCAACCTACCTCGAATACATGGCTGTGCAAAAAGCCGCTGAAAAAGCCAAGGTGGGCACCACCGTGGCAGAAGTGCAGAGCATCTTCGACAAGGCTGCGACCATTGATGACATCACCACCATCAGCGGCAAAGACCTGAAGGTCACCAAGCGGGGCGACAAGGTGGTCGTCGGGTACGACTACCAACGTGAAATCCACATCGCCGGGCCTGCGTACCTGACGCTGAAATACGCTGGACAGACCCAGTAGGTGAGCAGCGGACTCGAATCCTTGCAGGAGCGCCTGCAGCACCACTTCGCCAACCCGAAGCTGCTGCAGCGCGCAGTCACCCACCGCAGCTTTTCTGCCGATCACAACGAACGCCTGGAGTTTCTGGGCGACTCGGTGCTGAACCTGGCCGTGTCCGGGCTGCTGTACCAACGCCTTGAATCCATGCCCGAGGGCGACTTGTCCCGCGTGCGGGCCAACATGGTCAAGCAGGACACACTGCACCAGCTGGCACTGGGTTTGCGGGTCGCTGACGTGTTGCGGCTTGGTGACGGCGAAGCCCGTTCCGGTGGCAACAAACGCCCGTCCATCCTGGCCGATGCGGTGGAAGCCCTGATTGGGGCCGTCTACTTGGACGCGGGCTACGCCACGGCCGAAGCCCTGGTGCACCGGCTGTTCAAGGCGGTGGAGATCAACCCCACCATGCAGGCCGTGGCCAAAGACCCCAAAACCGAGTTGCAGGAGTGGCTGCAGGGTCGCAAAATGAAAGTGCCCGCCTACCGTGTGGTGGCCACTCTGGGGGCTGCGCACCGGCAGACCTTTGACGTGGAATGCGAAATCCCCGAACTCGGGCTGGCGGAGCGTGGCATCGGCGGGTCACGCCGGGCCGGCGAACAAGTGGCCGCCGCAGCCATGCTCACCCTGTTGAAAGCGAAAAAGATATGACAAATGCTACAAATAATGTAGCTGGTGGCGAAGACGGGGAGGGCGCTGGAGCCTTGAACGATCTTGAAGCCATGCTCGCAGCCGCCCAACCTGGTACCGGCCGCTCGGTCGCGGCCAGTGGTGCCCGTGCAGCCTCGGATGCAGTCGAAGCCGCCTCGGTACCCACCGGCCCCAAACGCTGCGGCACCATCGCCATTGTGGGCAAACCCAACGTGGGCAAGTCCACGCTGATGAACGCACTGGTGGGCCAGAAGATCAGCATCACCTCGCGCAAGGCCCAGACCACACGGCACCGCATCACCGGCATCCGCACGCGTGACGCGGTGCAGTTTGTGTTTGTCGATACACCTGGCTTCCAGACCCTGCACAACACGGCACTCAACAAGTCTCTGAACAAAACCGTGCTGGGCGCGGTGGGGGATGTGGATCTGGTGCTGTTTGTGGTGGAGGCGGGCAGCTTCACGCTGGCCGACGCCAAGGTGTTGTCGTTGCTCAAGCCCGGTGTGCCCGCGCTGCTGCTGGCCAACAAGCTCGACAACATCCACCGCCGCGCCGAGATTGCACCCTGGCTCAAGACCATGCAGGAGCGCCACCCGTTCAACGAGTTTGTGCCCATGTCGGCCAAAAACGCGAAGGACATCGAGCGCCTGTTTGGCATCTGTGAAAAATACCTGCCCGAGCAGGACTGGTTCTACGGCCTGGACGAGTTGACCGACCGCAGCGAGAAGTTTCTGGCGTCCGAAACCGTGCGCGAAAAACTGTTTCGTTTCACCGGCGACGAGTTGCCCTACACCTCCACCGTTGTCATCGACAAGTTCGAGGAAGAGGCCAGCAAGAAGCACAAGCGCTTGGTCAAAATCGCCGCCACCATCGTGGTCGAGCGTGAAAACCACAAGATGATGGTCATCGGCGACAAGGGTGAACGCCTCAAACGCATCGGTACCGAAACCCGCCAGGAACTCGAGAAACTGCTGGACGCCAAGGTGTTCATCGAGATCTGGGTCAAGGTGCGTTCGGGCTGGGCGGACGATGAGGCGCGGGTTCGCTCTTTCGGGTACGAGTGAAACACCCCCAGGCTTCGCGGACTTCGTTCCGCTTTCGCCAACCCCCTTGCAGGGGGCGACACCAGCAGCCTGGCGAAGCCAGATCTGCGGTGTCTGCTGGAAGTAGGGCTCGCTGCGCTTGCCCTCAGTGGCGCATTTGATGCTGTTGTTTTGACATGGCTTCCAAACGTATAGCCCATGAGCCAGCGTATGTCCTGCACCGCTACGACTGGAGCGAGTCCAGCCTGATCCTGGAGGTGTTCACGCGGCACCACGGGCGGACTGCGCTGGTGGCGAAGGGGGCGAAGCGGCCTACTTCCAACTTTCGGCCGGTGTTGTTGCCGCTGCAGCCGCTGCAGGTGGTGTACACGCTGTCGGTCGATGGTGACGCGGGTATCCACACACTCAAAGGCGCGGACTGGGTGGGCGGGCACGTGATGCCGGTGGGGGATGCGCTGCTGTCGGGGTACTACCTGAACGAGCTGCTGATGCGGCTGCTGGCGCGCGACGATCCCCATCCGGCCTTGTTTGATGCATATGCCATGGCGGTGCAGATACTCGCGTCGGATCAGGGTGAGTTGCTGCAAGCGGCCTTGCGGGCGTTTGAGCTGTTGTTGCTGCGTGAAGTGGGTCTGCTGCCCGCGCTGGACGCCCAGACCACCACCTTTGACCCGCTGGATGCGGCCAGTCGTTACAGCCTGGTGCCCGAAACAGGTTTGCGCCCCACGCTGGCGGATGACCGCACCGGGCTGACCGGCCTGCAGTGGCACGCCATCAGCGATGCACTGGCTACCCACGCTTCTTTTGTCGACACCCTGCGGGCCTGCGCACCGGTGGCCGCACCGCTGCGGCCCCAGCTGCGCACGCTGCTGCACTACCATTGCGGCGTCGCCACTTTCCGCACCCGCCAGATGATGGTAGACCTTCAAAACCTATGACTGCTTCCACCGCACTCTCCGTCAACGTCAATCTGGTCGCCCAGGTGCGCAACCGGCGCAATCTGGGTTACCCCAGTGTCACCCGCGCTGCCGAAATCTGCCTGCAGGCCGGCGCGGCGGGCATCACCGTACACCCGCGTCCCGACGAGCGGCATATCCGGGCACACGACGTGGCCGACCTGTCCGCGCTGCTGCAGGCCTGGCCTGGTCGCGAGTACAACATCGAAGGCAACCCGTTCCAGAACCTGATGGGTTTTGTGCGCCAGTTCAAGCCACAGCAGTGCACCTTTGTGCCCGACAGCGAAGACCAGCCCACCAGCGACCACGGCTGGAACCTGTCTGCCGCCAGCGGCAACGCCGAGCGCCTGCGCCCGCTGATCGCCGAGGCCCATGCCTTGGGCGTGCGCGTCAGCCTGTTCATGGACGCCGACCCCGCCGCCATGGCGTTGGCCAAGGCGGTGGGTGCCGACCGCATCGAGCTGTACACCGAACCCTATGCCGCCGCCTGGGGCACGCCGCGCCAGGCCGAGGTGCTGGCACAGTTTGCCGCCACCGCCCGCGCCGCTGAAGCGCTGGGCTTGGGTATCAACGCGGGCCACGACCTGAGCCGCGCCAACCTCCCCGACTTTGTGCGCGGAGTGCCCGGCCTGCAGGAAGTGTCGATTGGGCACGCACTCATGTCCGATGCGCTGGAGCTGGGTTACGCCGCCACCGTGGCTGACTACCTGCGCTGCATCCAGGCAGGGTATGGTGCTACTGAATAGATAGCTGCTTGCGCACGTTTTACCAGCGCCAGAGCACGATTTGATGCATAAAAAATGATCTACGGCATTGGAACTGACATTTGCGACGTGCGCCGCATCCAGGCCAGCCTGGACCGCCACGGCGACCGTTTTGCGCGCCGCGTGCTCAGTGATGGCGAACTCGCCGTCTGGCGGGCCCGCACCGCGCGCTGGCCCGACCGGGGTGTGCGTTACCTCGCCACCCGTTTCAGTGCCAAAGAGGCGTTCAGCAAGGCCGTGGGACTCGGCATGCGTATGCCCATGGCGTGGTCGCGCTGCGAAATCGCGAACCTGCCCAGCGGCCAGCCCACCATCGTGTTACATGGCGACCTGAAAATCTGGTTTGAAGCCAAAGGCTTACACGCCCACATCACCATGAGCGACGAAACCGACTACGCCACCAGCTTTTGTGTGGTGGAGGTGGCACACCCCCAGGCTGCGTTGCACTTCGCCAACCCCCTTGCAGGGGGCAACGCCAGCGGCCTGGCAGAGCCAGATCCACGGCGTTCGCTGGGTTCGACCATGTTGATGCCACGTGACGGGTCTATGCCTATCGCTCCTGATTAACCGCTCTGACTGACTTGTTTATGCCTATCCATTCCCCCCTGATCCTCGACGTCGCTGGCACCACCCTGACCACCGCCGACCGCCGCCGCCTGAAGAACCCGCTCACCGCCGGGGTCATCCTGTTCGCCCGCAACTGGCAAGACCGCGCCCAGCTCACCACGCTGTGCTGCGACATCAAGGCCGTGCGGCCCGACCTGCTGATCTGTGTGGACCATGAAGGCGGCCGGGTGCAGCGTTTTCGCACCGACGGCTTCACCCACTTGCCGCCGATGCGGGCGCTGGGCGAAATGTGGATGGACGACGGCAAGGGTGGCGAGGGCAGTGGTGCCATGCGCGCCACCAACGCCGCGACGGCAGCGGGTTATGTGTTGGCCTCCGAGTTGCGTTCCTGCGGCGTCGATTTCAGTTTCACCCCCGTGCTGGATTTAGACCATGGCCCGAGCGGCGTCATCGGTGACCGCTCCTTCCACCGCGACCCGCGCGTCGCCAGCCTGCTGGCCAAAAGCCTGATGCACGGCCTGTTGCAGGCGGGTATGGCCAATTGCGGCAAACATTTCCCTGGCCACGGCTTTGTGGCAGCCGATTCGCACACCGACGTGCCGGTCGACAAACGCAGCCTCACCGCCATCCTGGCCGACGACGCCGCGCCCTACGCTTGGCTGGGCACCACACTCTCCAGCGTCATGCCGGCCCATGTGGTCTACCCCAAGGTGGACAAACGGCCTGCGGGTTTCTCCACCCGCTGGCTGCAGGACATCCTGCGCGGCAAACTCGGTTTTGACGGTGCCGTGTTCAGCGACGACCTGAGCATGGAGGCAGCCCGCCGCATCGACGGCCAGCTGCTGAGCTACACCGATGCCGCGCTGGCCGCGCTGCAGGCCGGTTGCGACATGGTGCTGCTGTGTAACCAGAGCCTGGAAAGTATGGGTAATGGGCGCGCCGTGGACGAACTGCTGGCCGGCCTGGAGCAGGCCCGCGCGGCCGGCCAGTGGCAGCCCAGTACCGCCAGCGAAGAGCGCCGTGTGGCCCTGCTGCCCACCACGCCGCCTCTGCTGTGGGACGACCTGATGCACCAGCCCGCCTACATACAGGCGCTGTGGTTGCTGCCTTGATGCTCTGATTCTTGATGGCTTTATATGGCACATATTGGCGAATCTTTCACCACATTTGACAACTTGACGCGTCATGCCATCGCCGCGATCAATCCCGAACGAATCCTTGGCATCGGAGCGGGCGGGGGCAAGTACGGAGCCTTGCTCAAGGATGCCAAAGTCGTTTTTTATCGCCCGCTTTGAGAACGCTAAGTAAATGACAGACGCCAACAAGATTTCCTTGCGGAACATCGATCTCATCGTGTCCTACCGAGAAGCGACCCTGGAGCGGCGCGAAAATCTTTACACCGTTCTGGCACACCTGGGGCACACCTACACGGACTACAGGCTCTGGTTGGTGGAGGCTGCCACCGAGCCCCGTTTCGACTGGCAGCGGTTGCGAGACCCAAAGATCCGCCACATTTTTGTTGCGCACCAAGGGGCATTCCCCAAGTCGATGCTCTACAACATGGGGGCCTTGATGGCACAAAGCCCGGTCGTGTGTTTCCATGATGCCGATTCGATCGCACATCCTCCATCGTTGCGAGCGGCTGTAGACGCGTTGCTAGACGGTTCAGCCAGTGATGTTCTGTGTCCGTACTGGAGTGTGGTGAATGTGAGTGGTGCGCTCAAGCAGCGTTTCATGGAGCATCCTGACTACGATGTGTTTGCCGCCATCGACCTGCAGAATCTGCCAGAGGATGCCAATTTGCTGTACCCGAGTGCCAACGGCGGCATTGTGCTGTTTCGCCGAGCGGAATACATACGCGTTGGTGGCTACAACCCCCGGATTGAAGGGTGGGGCGGGGAGGACGACGAGTTGCTGCTCCGCGCCAGGCGTCTTGGGCTGCGCTGGCATTCCCTGATGACGCCGCTGATGCATCTTCACCACGACACCAATTCGCGGGTCGCGCTCGTTCAATCGATTCACGAGACCGACAATGGGAAGATGTCACTGGCCATCAATGAAATGTCCCAGCTGGAGGTCGACACCCTCGCACACGAGTTGTCGCGCTTTTTCACCCACTAGTACCCCAACTCCCCACGGGGCGAAGGTGGGGTTTCATGTCCCGGTATGAGGGGCGCTAGGACAGGCGAACGATACGTGCGTGCTGCCAAGCCTGGGTGGCCCATTTGATTTGATTGGGCAAATAGCTCACCACGTCGTCACCAACGGTCGCACGCGACAGGCCAGACACCTCGAACCGGTCTGCTGGAACGCACAACATGTCGAACGAGTAGTCGTTGAATATGTCGTTTGGATTGCCCAGCCAGTTGTCGGGGGAATACATGGGCGTTACGTAGTACCAGCAGCTGTAGCCCTGTTGCTCCAGCAGCCGGACTGCGCCGTCACGCACTTCGGCTGTGTTGATTTCCAGATAGACAACAGGTCGATGCTGCGCGATGCTGCGCGCGGCACCGGCCAGCAATTCGAGCTCGAACCCTTCGACGTCCGCCTTGACGAAATCAAGCCGGCCTGTTGCCAGATCGTCCACTGTGGTTGCCTTCACTCGCTCGTAGGCAGTGGTCCACTGCTTCTTCATCGACGCGCCACCAAAATTCCAGGGCTGGCGAGGATCCAGTAGCGGAAAGTCGAGATCCTGCTCCTGCGCACCAAGGGCTTGCTGCAAGGCGGTGACATTTAAACAGTCATTGGCCACCAGGTTGGCACACAGCAACTGGAAGGTGTGGCGTGCCGGCTCAAAGGCATACACGGCACCTTCCTGTCCGACGTGCCTGGACAGCCAGACAGTGTGGGACCCCATGTTTGCACCCGCTTCCAGTACGGTGTCGCCAGGTCTTACCACCTGTTCAAAAAGCGCAATCTCCGGTTCAGACCACTCGCCGTAGTGTTGCATGCTGTTGCCCACATAGGTGTCGTTGCTGTTGACGAAAAAACGGCCATGCCGGGCAGCGACTAACTTGTAAATGGGAGGCATCAGGGAATCTTTCATGCAAACGGTGGGCCAAATGGCTGGCAGGCTTCTTGACCATACAAGAGTCACATATCGCCGATTTTTTGCTATTTAATTGGTAGCTACTTGCGTAGGTTCGACGGGCGCTGGAGTCTGATTTTTCTTGATTTCTTGCTCTGCTTCGGCAAGTAATGAAGACGGCACCCCATGCCAGCGCCGCACCACCCGCTGGAACACCAGCGAATTGGGGATCTGGATGCGGTTGCCTGCACCGGGGGCGTCGAACTCTTCCAGCGTGGTGTAGAGCATGTTGATGTCAATCACCCGGCCCTTGGCGCCGGGTTTGTCGGCGGTGTCCAGCAACTCGATGTAATCCCCCAGGCGGAATGGCC
This sequence comes from Comamonadaceae bacterium AAW, assembly GCA_026314275.1. Lineage (GTDB taxonomy): Bacteria > Pseudomonadota > Gammaproteobacteria > Burkholderiales > Burkholderiaceae_C > JAGOEY01. The sequence goes on along the minus strand of CP111109.1, from coordinate 473,999 downwards.
GCACCGTGAAGATCAGCAGCGCGCAGAAGAAGTTCGACAGCACGCTCCAGGCGGCGAAGAAGGCCACCGCGCCCACCGCCGCAAAGCTGGAAAACCCCGTCCACAGCACCGTGGCCGACACCCCAAGTCGCTCCAGCACCCCTAGCAAGGTGGCGGCAATGATGATCCAGCGCACCGTGCTGGTCAGCGGCACGGTCAGCTCGAGCGGCCAGTTATGGCGCAGCGCCATGCGCCGCACCACGCGCTTGACGAAGCGGTACAGCACATAGGCCAGCAGCAGGATCAGCAGGATCTGGAACAGCGGGACGAGGACGTCCAGCCAATCCAGCGCCCAGTCGGGCAAACGGGCACGCAGGCGGTGCATGGTCGAGAGTGCCAAGCCGGTTTATTCGCGGCGCAGGGCCGGGAACAGGATCACGTCGCGGATGCTGGGGCTGTCGGTCAGCAGCATCATGAAGCGGTCGATACCAATGCCGCAGCCACCGGTGGGGGGCATGCCGTATTCGAGTGCGCGCACAAAGTCGTGGTCGTAGAACATGGCCTCGTCGTCGCCGCTGTCCTTGGCGGCCACCTGGGCGTTGAAACGGGCGGCCTGTTCTTCGGCGTCGTTCAGCTCGCTGAAGCCGTTGCCGAATTCGCGGCCGGTGATGTACAGCTCAAACCGCTCGGTCACCTCGGGGCGCATGTCGTTGGCGCGGGCCAGCGGCGAGATTTCGGTCGGGTGCTCCATGATGAAGGTCGGCTGCCAGAGCTTCTCTTCCACGGTTTCTTCAAAGTACAGCACCTGCAGGCTGGCCAGGCTGCGGCCGGTCAGGCGGTGTTTTTCATCGCTCAGGCCCAGCTTTTTCAGGGCATGGGTCAGCCACAGGGCGTCGTCCACCCGCAGGCCGTCACCTGTTTCGGCAGCGGCACCGGCGTCGGTGTATTTGATGATGGCTTCGCGGATCGTCAGGCGCTGGAAGGGAGCGGCCAGGTCCACGGCCTTGCCGCCATAGCTGAGCTCCAGCGTGCCCACGGCCTTCTGGGCAATGTCGCGGATCAGCGTTTCGGTGAAGTCCATCAGGTCGCGGTAGTTCCAGTACGCCGCGTAGAACTCCATCATGGTGAACTCGGGGTTGTGCCGCACGCTGATACCTTCGTTGCGGTAGCTGCGGTTGATTTCGAACACACGCTCGAAGCCGCCCACGATCAGGCGCTTGAGGTACAGCTCGGGCGCAATCCGCAGGAACATCTCCTGGTCGAGTGCGTTGTGGTGTGTCTTGAATGGCTTGGCGTTGGCACCACCGGGGATGGGGTGCAGCATGGGTGTTTCGACTTCGAGGAAGTCGTGCGACACCATAAATTCACGCAGCGCACTCACCGCCTTGCTGCGCGCCTTGAAGCGGCTGCGGGCGGCCTCATCCGTGATCAGGTCCACATAACGCTGGCGGTACTTTTGTTCCTGGTCTGCCATGCCGTGGAACTTGTCGGGCAGCGGGCGCAGGCTCTTGGTCAGCAGGCGCAGCGACGTGACCTTGATCGACAACTCTCCGGTCTTGGTCTTGAAAGCCGTGCCCTCGGCACCAATGATGTCGCCCAGGTCCCAGTGTTTGAACGACGCGTACAGCTCTTCGCCCAGCGCGTCGCGCGTGATGTAGAGCTGGATGCGCCCTGTTGAATCCTGCACCGTCGCAAAACTGGCCTTGCCCATCACCCGCTTGAGCATCATGCGGCCCGCAACCGTGGCCACCACAGGCGTGGCCTCTAGGGTCTCGGCGTCGGTCGCGCCATGGTCGGCGTGCAGGGCCACGGCGTGGTGCACGGGCTTGAAGTCGTTCGGGAAGGCCACGCCTTTGCCCTCGGCCTGCGCCGCCCGCAGCGCCCGCAGCTTCTCGCGGCGCTCGGTGATGAGCTGGTTTTCGTCGGGGGCTGCCGTTGCAACAGGCGTATCGGAGATTTTTGGGTCGGACATGGAGGGTGCACGCGGCAGCGTGGAAAGACAAAAAACAGTGATTTTAAGTTTTTGCGGGAGGCAAACCGGGCGGAGGGCTGCTCAGTGGGCGATATTGTCTTTGCGCAATCCCACTCTGGGTCAGAAAGTCGCCCACCAGCTCCAGCCGGATGAGTGGGTTGTCCAGCTCCATCAGCTGTTGTTTGTGGGCCAGTGGCAGGGGTAGCAGTTCGCACTAACGGTTGGCAACCCAGCCGCAGTCTGCCAGCTGCGCAACCGTGGGCGCGGGGCCCGCGTGGGCGGGGTCACCACGCTCGCGCAGCGTCTGCAGCAACTGGCCCAGCATCTGGGCGGTGGCGTGCAGGTCTGGCGGCACGGGGACGGCAGGGTCGTCCGCTACACCCTGCACATCGGCAATCCACAGGCCGTGGACAAGGCGCTCGCGGCGGGTGATGCGAAAGCGTTGCAGGCCGGCACACTGCACGGTGAGCAGGTTGGGCTGGGTGGCGTCGAGGTGGGTGATGGTTGCCAGGGTGCCCACGGCTTCAAAGGTTTCTGGCGCGGCCCCGGCCTGCCGGACTTCGGTGCCCGTGGTCAACGCCACCACCCCAAAAGGTGCACCTGCGTCATGGCATTTGTGCACCATGTCGAGGTAACGAACCTCAAAAATACGCAGCGGCAAAACACTGCCCGGAAACAACACGGTGCCCAGGGGAAACAGCGGCAGGGACGACAGGGTTAAGGTGTTGGCGGGCATGCTGGGCTCTTTTGTGGCGGCTATCATCCCACGGACACCTTTGTCGTTGAACGGCCGCGGCTTCCCGGCCCTTAAAAAACTCCCATGCTCTACCAGATCACCACGTTCCTGCTTGATGTTGCCGCGGGTTTATTGGGTGGCGCCTGCCTGCTGCGCCTGTACATGCAGCACCAGCGGGTACCGTTTGGCAACCCGGTCGGGCGTTTGGTGTTTGCGTTGACCGACTGGCTGGTATTGCCGCTGCGGCGCGTGGTGCCTGCGGCGGGGCGCTGGGACCTGGCGAGCCTGGTGGGAGCTTTCCTGCTGGTGCTGGCGCAGTATGGATTGCTGTGGGTGCTGTTGGGCGGCAGCAGTGCGCTGGTGGCTGTGCCCGTGCTGGCCGTGTTTGGCATGGTGCGGATGGCCATCTCCGGCCTGGTGGGCCTGATGATTGTGTTTGCCGTGTTGTCCTGGGTGCAACCTGGGTCACCGCTCTACACGGTGATTGCGCGGCTGTGTGAGCCGCTGCTGCGGCCGTTCCGCCGCTTTATCCCGCTGGTGGGTGGGGTGGACCTGTCACCGCTGGCGCTGCTGGTGGTCTTGCAGATTGCCTTGATTGTTTTGGGCAACCTGCAGGGTGCGGCGCTGGGTAGCCTGTAAGCACATAACTACTTGGCCCACTGCGTGCGCTAGGCCTATAAGGCGCGCGCAACCCTTCAAGCAGACACCGCGGAACTGGCTTAGCCAGGCCGCTGGTGTCGCCCCCTGCAAGGGGGAAGGAGGAGCGGAACGAAGTCCGCGCAGCCTGGGGGAGAGCCTATAGAACTGCGTCGGCCGGCTGGCGCTGCAGCATGGCCAGTACGTTGGCAATGGTCTTGCGCAGCTCGCGGCGGTCGCTGATGAAGTCGATGGCACCTTTTTGCTGCAGGAATTCCGAGCGCTGAAAGCCTTCGGGCAGGGTGACCCGCACTGTGGACTCGATCACGCGGGGGCCGGCAAACCCAATCAATGCCTTGGGTTCGGCAATTACCACGTCGCCTACAAACGCAAATCCAGCTGACACGCCACCCATGGTCGGGTCGGTCAATACGCTGATGTAGGGCAGGCCTTTTTTGGCCAGACGCGTCAACGCTGCATTGGTCTTGGCCATCTGCATCAGTGAGAGCAGGCCTTCCTGCATCCGTGCGCCACCGGTGGCGGTGAAACAAACGAAGGGCACTTTTTGCTCGATGGCGGTTTCCACACCCCGCACAAAACGCTCACCCACCACGCTGCCCATGCTGCCGCCCATGAACTCGAATTCAAAGCAGGCCGCCACCAGGTTGATGCTGTGCACCGAACCGCCGATGACGACCAGGGCATCGGTCTCGCCAGTGTTCTCCAGGGCTTCTTTCAGACGCTCGGGGTATTTGCGGCTGTCCTTGAACTTGAGTGCATCGACCGGGATGACTTCCTGGCCAATTTCATAACGGCCTTCGGCGTCCAGAAATGCATTAAGTCGAGCGCGTGCACCAATACGCAGGTGGTGGCTGCAGGTGGGGCAGACGTTCTGGTTTTGTTCCAGATCCGTTTTGTAGAGCACGGTTTCGCAGCTGGGGCATTTGGTCCACAGACCTTCCGGCACCTGGCGGCGCTCCGACGGTTCGGTGTGCTGGATTTTTGCGGGCAGCAGTTTTTCAAGCCAACTCATCACTATTCTCCTGAAGCCAGCAACCCGTGCCAGCGATTGGGTTGCATTTTATGCGTCCAGCGCGCGGCGGATTCCACGCAGAAAGTCCACTGCCACTGGTGTGACTTTCTCATAGGGTTGGTCTTCAATCAGCTGGATGATCTTGCTGCCGATCACCACCGCGTCGGCCACACGCCCCACGGCCTGGGCCGATGCCGCGTCGCGGATGCCAAAGCCCACCCCCACGGGAATGTGCACATGCTGGCGGATGCGGGGCAGCATGGCCTCCACGGCTCCGGTGTCGAGGGTGCCTGCACCAGTCACACCTTTGAGTGACACGTAGTACACATAACCGCTGGCCACACGGGCCACCTCGGCCATACGCTGTTCGGTACTGGTGGGGGCCAGCAGGAAGATCAGGTCCATGCCGTGGGCCTGCAGGCTGGCTGAGAATTCGGCGCATTCCTCGGGTGGGTAGTCCACCACCAGCACGCCGTCCACGCCGGCCGCTGCCGCGTCGCGCACAAAGCTGCCGGCACCATGGCGCTGGTCGTAACGTTCCACCGGGTTGGCGTAACCCATCAGCACCACCGGGGTGGTTTTGTTGCGCTGGCGGAAGGCCTTCACCATGTCCAGCACCTGAGCCATGCCGATGCCCAGGGCCAGCGCGCGTTCACCGGCCTTCTGGATCACCGGGCCGTCGGCCATGGGGTCGGAGAAAGGCACGCCGAGTTCGATCACGTCGGCACCGGCCTCGACCATGCCGTGCATCAGGTCGGGGGTGATGTCGGCAAACGGGAAGCCCGCCGTGACGTAGGGGATCAGCGCCTTGCGGCCCTGGGCCTTGAGGGCATCGAAAGTGGTCTGGATACGTCCCATGTTTATGCTCCTTTGACCACGTGACCGCGCATGGACGGGCGGTCGTACACATCGTCGCCCGACAGGTCGGCCACGGTGCCGATGTCCTTGTCGCCGCGGCCAGAGAGGTTGACCAGGATGGATTGGTCGGAGCGCATGGTTTTGGCCAGTTTCATCGCATAGGCCACGGCGTGGCTGGATTCGAGGGCGGGGATGATGCCTTCGGTGCGGCACAGGTAATGAAAGGCAGCGAGGGCCTCGGTGTCGGTGATGCCCACGTATTCAGCGCGGCCGATGTCCTTCAGGAACGCATGTTCAGGGCCGACGCCGGGGTAGTCGAGCCCGGCGCTGATGCTGTGGGTCTCGGTGATCTGGCCATTCTCGTCCTGCAGGATGTAGGTGCGGTTGCCGTGTAACACGCCGGGGCTGCCGCGCTGCAGCGAGGCCGAGTGTTTGCCGCTGTCCATGCCGTTGCCCGCCGCTTCGACACCGATCAGACGGGTGTTGGCGTGGTCGATGTAGGGGTAGAAGATGCCCATGGCGTTGGAGCCACCGCCGACACAGGCCACCACCGCGTCGGGCTGGCTCCCGTTTAGGAACTCGGGCATCTGGGTCAGGCATTCTTCGCCAATCACACTCTGGAAGTCTCGCACCATCATTGGGTAGGGGTGCGGGCCGGCCACGGTGCCAATGATGTAGAAGGTGTTGTCCACGTTGGCGACCCAGTCGCGCATGGCTTCGTTCAGGGCGTCTTTCAGCGTCTTGCTGCCGGAATCGACGGGCACCACGGTGGCACCCAGCAGCTTCATGCGGTAGACGTTGGGGCTCTGGCGCTTCACGTCTTCGCTGCCCATGTAGACGATACATTCCAGGCCATAGCGGGCGCAGATGGTGGCGGTGGCCACGCCGTGCTGGCCGGCGCCGGTCTCGGCAATGATGCGGGTCTTGCCCATACGGCGCGCCAGCATGGCCTGGCCGATCACGTTGTTGATCTTGTGGGCGCCGGTGTGGTTCAGGTCTTCACGCTTGAGGTAGATCTGCGCACCGCCTTGTTCCTGGCTCATGCGGGCCGCGTGGTAGACGGGGGAGGGGCGGCCAACAAAGTGCTTCAGCTCGGAGTGGAATTCAGCGAGGAAGTCCGGGTCGTGCTGGTAACGCGCATAGGCTTCGCGCAGTTCGACGAGCGCGTGGGTCAGGGTCTCGCTGGCGAAGCTGCCGCCGTAAATGCCGAAATGGCCCGATGCATCGGGCTGTTGGTAGGTCGTCATGGATTGTTTTCTTCCGCAAGGCGTTGATCGGCGGCACGTATGGCCGCGATGAACTGGTGGATTTTTGCCGGGTCCTTGATGCCTTTGAGCGTGCCGCCTGTGGCAGCTGACACCTCGACCCCGGAGCTCACATCAACGGCCAGCGTTGTGCAGCGTGGCCGTACCTGCCGAATGCCATCGGTCACGTTGGCAGCGTCGAGCCCACCACTCAAGACGAGGTGAGCGCTGACGCTTGGAGGAAGGAGTGACCAATTGAATGCTTTGCCGCCACCACCAAAACCGTCGACATGCGCGTCGAGCAGGATGGCCTGGGCTGTTGGGTAATCAGACGTGTATTTTACGAGGTCAAATGCCGCACCGGCGTCACCGAGGGGAATCCGCGCCGCACGCAGGTAGGGGCGGGCGCCCTGCGTTGTGGCGTCTAGGCAGTCCTGGTGTGTCTCATCACCATGAAATTGCACTGTAGCGCCCGGTATAAGGGCGCAAGTAGCTATGATTTTTGATGAGCCTTCGTTGACAAACAAGAGCACCGGTGTGACAAAAGGCGGCAGCCGCCGGGCCAGTTCTGCGGCCCGTTCCGGCGTCACATAACGCGGACTTTTCGGGTACAGCACAAAACCGATGGCGTCGGCTCCGGCTGCTACGGCAGCGTCCACGTCCTGTTCACGGGTCAGCCCGCAGATTTTGATGCGGGTGCGCAGAACGGCAGGGCGGGGAGGGGTTTCAGTTTGGGGCGTGTTCACGGGAGCCAATCATACGCAGCCGTATGGTTGGGTAAGCCCCAATGAGAATCGTACACAGGGCCGAGAAAGTACAAACCGTTGGGCGAAAAGGTGGGTGCTGCCACTTCCCGCCTGCGCGCTGCCAGCACTTCGGCCATCCAGTCCACCGGTTTGTCACCCGTGCCCACGGCGACCAGGCAACCCATGATGTTGCGGATCATGTGGTGCAAAAAGGCGTTGGCTTCAAATTCAAAACGCCAGTAACACGTGGCACCCATACCCCGACGGTGGATACCGAGGTGGTTCAGGGTTTTGATGGGGGAGAGTGCCTGGCAGGCAGATGCGCGGAACGATGAAAAATCATGTTCACCCAGCAGCAGGTCGGCGGCTGCACGCATGGCCTCCTCATTCAGGGGGCGAAAAGCCCAACCGACCCGCCCGGCTTCGACGCTCGGGCGCACGGGGGACTGCAGCAGCACATAAGCATAGCGCCGGGCCGTGGCGCTGGCACGGCAGTGAAAGCTGTCCGGCACGGCTTGCGCCCACTGCACGGCAATGTCGGGTGGCAGGAAGCGGTTGGTGCCACGCACCCAGGAGGAGGGGGCCCGTTCCAGCACGGTGTCGAAGTGCACCACCTGCATCAGGCCGTGTACACCCGCGTCGGTGCGGCCCGCACACAGGGTGGAAACTTTGTGGGTGGTGAACTTGCCCAGCGCTGCCTCCAGCCGGTCCTGCACCGTGCGGCCCGAAGCCTGGCTTTGCCAGCCCTCATAGGCCTGGCCGTTGTACGCCACACCCAGGGCAATCCGCTGCCGGGGCTGGGGTGCTGGGGAGCTGTTGTCCGGCCTGGTTTCGTCGGAGGAGTCAGCAGGCCCGGACGGTGGCAGAGGGGTATCGGTGTGCGGCAGAGTGTCAGCCTGGATGTTCAGCCGAGTTCCGCCAGCAGGCGTTCGGCGCGGGTCTTCAGGCTGCCTGTGGCTTCGGCAATCACTTCTTCACACAGACTGCGGGCCCCTTCGGTGTCACCGATGGTGTTGAACTCTTGCGCCAACGCCAGTTTGGTGGCCAGTGGGCTGTCCTCCGAGCCTTCCGCGGCGGCGGCCAGTGGGGCTTGTGCGCTGTCCACCGGGGCGTCCAGGTCCAGCGAGATCGAACCCATGTCGAAATCGATCATGCCGGAGTTGGGGGCTAGCCAATCGGAGGCCGGTACCGTGTTGTGGGCCTCGACCTTGGGCGCCAGCGGGGCCAGGTCGGAGTTGTTTTCGAGCGTGAACTCCAGGTCGTCTACGGTGGAAACGTCCAGGGTGGCGTTGGCCGGTTTGTGGGCGGCCAGGTCTTGCGGGCGGGTTTCGGAAGGCACATCGGTGGTGCCAGGCAGGTCGGACATGCCGCTGTAGCCGGTGGTCAGGGGTGTGGCGCTCAGAGGGACGGGGGCGCTGATGTCCAGGTCGAGGTCCAGATCCAGATCCAGGTCCAGCGCGTCGAATTGGGAGCCCCGGAACACGGGAGCTTCTGCGGGTGCGGCAACGGCGGCCGCTGTAGCCGCTGCAGCCACCCCCGCGCCGACGACAGCTGCAGCAGCCAGTCCACCGGAGCGGGTGGATGGGCGTGTGCCCGGTTGGTAAATCGGGTTGCGCGGGTCGATGTCGCGGCCGAGTTGGCTCACACGTTCCCATTCAGGGCCCTGGCCTTGGGTCAGGCGGTGCAGGTCGGCCCCCAGCGTCTGGAACGATGCCACGTCCTGGCGCTTGGCATAAATTTCCATCAGTTTGGCGTGGATCGCAAAACGCGAGGGGTGGCTGCGCAGCGCTTCTTTGAGGATTTCCTCGGCCTGCAGGTCACGGCCATAGGCCAGGTACACGTCGGCTTCGGCGACCGGGTCCACGTCCCCACCGGTATCGAGCTGGCTGTGGGTGTAGTTGAGTGTGGCGTTGCCGGTGGTGCTGTTGCCGCTGGTGTCCACCCGTTGGCCACCGCTGGCACCAAAAAAGGAGTCGGGGTGGGCACGGCTTTCCAGGAAGGAGCTGTCGAGTGATGCGGCTTGGCTGGCTTTTTTGGCGCGCGCACGCACGCCCAGTGCAGCCAACAACACTGCCAGGGCACCCAGCAGGGCCAGCAATGCCTTGTTGTCCAGCAAACTTTCCAGAAATCCAGGCTCAGGCATAGGTGTCGGCGCGGGTACGGCCGCTGCGGTGGGGGTGGGCTCTGCCGCAGATGCGGCAGCAGCTGGTGTGGTGGGGGCGGAGGCTGCATCAGCCGCTGCAACGGCCGCGACGGGCGCGGAACTGGTTGCCGCCGGGGCCGACGCAGCGGCGTCGGTAGGTGCGGCAATGGCAGGAATGCCGGGGGCTGCCGCACTCGCGGTGGCATTGGCAGGGGCCGCGTTGCCGCTGGCAGCGCCGATGCGGTTCAGCTCGTTGATGTTCTTGGAAATCTCGGCCAGGCGGGTGGACGCATCTTTGGCGCGGTTTTCCTGGGCGATACGTTCTTCGTTGCTGCTGCCTTGGACGGCACCTTTGGACAAAGTCAGTTTGTCGGCTGCGTCAGCCGAAGGCTTCTTGTCGGTGACCTGGGTTTCAACCCGGCCGCTGGCAGCCCGGTCGGCACCGGCGGTCTGGACGGCAGGTGCAATACCAGCGAGTTTGCTGCGGTAGTCGTTGAAGTCCCGGCTTTGGGCATTCACCTGCTGTTTGGCCGTGTCGACCGGCACGGAAGCAGCGGCTTTTTCATTGGGCATGTCCAGCACGGCACCCGCTTTGATGCGGTTGAGGTTGCCTTTGACAAATGCGTTGGGGTTGGCTTGCAGCAGGGCCACCAGCATCTGGTCGAGGGACACACTGGCTGGTTTGTAGGCTGCGGCAATCTTGCTGGCGGTGTCGCCACGTTGAACGGTCACACCCTTGTCGGTGCCCATGCCGGGATTGGCCGCAACTGCGGGGGCGCGGGGGACTGGTGGTGCCACGGGGGCGGCCGGGCGTGGTGTGGCTGCGACCGAAGGGGCCGCCGGACTCGCGGGCCGAACGGTTTGCACCGGGGCGGGGGTCACCCTGGGAGCGGCGGGCGGTGTGATTTGGGGTGCGGTGGCGACGGCGGCCGGGGTACGGGTTACAGGCGGGTCGAGCAGCAGGGTGTAGTCGCGCACGGTGCGGCCTGCGGCCCAGTTGGCGTCCAGCACCAGGTCCAGAAAAGGCTCGTTGACGGGTCGGTCGCCGGTGATCCGCAGCACGGTGCGGCCGTCCGGGCGCTTTTGCAGTGCGAGACGCAAACCGTTCAGGGCCGGGTTGTATTCGAGGCCAGCCGCTTTGTAGGCTTCGGGCGAAGCAATGGCCGCGCGCAGCGACTCGGCTTCGGCGGCATTGATCTCAGGAATGTCGATTTCTGCCCGTAATGGTTCCCCCAGAGCGGACTGCACAGACAGGCGGCCCAAGGCCAGCGCGTTGGCGTCCGAGGCCGACAGGCCCATGGCGCAGGCCAACGCAACAGCGCCAGCAATGGTGGAAAACCTGGATCGGAGTGGTGTAGCCATGGCTGGAAGCGTTCCCTCAATGCGGTCGGCAGACTTAACTTTTCTTGTCATATTGGGACACACTTTGTCACTAATTTGTGAAAAGCACCATAACATCAATGAATTGGCATGACAAGTGACGGTAGGGGGCTGCCGCTGCGGGGGATGCCTCTGAATGCCAGGTTCATGCCATCTGTGGCGCGACCACAACGACCCGCCAGGGCGGGACGTTGGTTACAAATCAAGCGACGATCAATGTGCATCCAGCAGGATACGCAGCATGCGGCGCAGCGGTTCGGCAGCGCCCCACAGCAGCTGGTCACCGATGGTAAACGCACCCACATATTCCGGGCCCATGGCCAGCTTGCGGATACGGCCGACAGGGATACCCATGGTGCCCGTCACCGCCACCGGAGTCAGGTCCTTGACGGTGGCTTCACGTGTGTTGGGCACCACTTTCACCCATTCGTTGTCGGCGGCGATCAGGGCTTCGATGTCGGCCAGGGGCACGTTCTTCTTGAGCTTGAAGGTGAGTGCCTGGCTGTGGCAGCGCATCGCACCCACACGCACGCAGAAACCATCCACAGGAATGGCGCTGGAGCCAAAGTCTGCGCCCAGGCCCAGGATCTTGTTGGTCTCGGCCATACCCTTCCACTCTTCCTTGGACACGCCCCAGCTCGGGTCGTCCTGGCTCTTGCCGATGCCCAGATCCTTGTCGATCCAGGGGATCAGCGAGCCGCCCAGTGGCACACCAAAGTTGGCGGTTTCAGCCGCACTCAGTGAACGCTGCTTGGCGATGACCTTGCGGTCGATCTCCAGAATGGCGCTCTTGGGGTCGTCCAGCAAAGCCTTCACTTCGGCATTCAGTGTGCCGTACTGCGTGAGCAACTCGCGCATGTGCTGGGCACCGCCGCCCGATGCGGCCTGGTAGGTCTGGGTGCTCATCCATTCGACCAGGCCCGCCTTGTACAGCGCACCCACACCCATCAACATACAGCTGACGGTGCAATTGCCGCCGACCCAGTTCTTGCCACCCTTGGCCAGCGCGTCCTTGATGACGGGCATGTTGACCGGGTCCAGCACGATAACCGCGTCTTTTTCCATACGCAGTGTGGAAGCGGCATCGATCCAGTGGCCGTTCCAGCCAGCGGCACGCAGCTTGGGGAACACTTCAGAGGTGTAGTCGCCGCCCTGGGCAGTGATGATGATGTCGCACTTCTTCAGCGCGTCAATGTCATGTGCATCTTTGAGTGTGGTCTCGTTCTTGGCCATCGCAGGGGCTTTGCCGCCTGCATTGGAAGTCGAGAAAAACACCGGCTCGATCAGGCCGAAGTCACCTTCTGCCTGCATACGGTCCATCAGAACCGAACCGACCATGCCACGCCAACCGACGAGGCCCACCAACTTGCTGCTCATGACAACGCCCTTTCAGATAAAGAAAAATACCCCGCGACCAGCGTGCAGACTGTGGGGCCCGGCTCGTCAGGCCGGGAGGGCGCACGACGAACCAGGCTCGGTCAGCCCTTAATGGTCGTGGTTTTGGTGATGGTTGCGCGCACGGCCACACCAGCCAGGGCGGCAGATGTGTTGTTCAGGAGGAACGGGCGGGCGGCAAACATGGGGTGCAATTGTAGCGGATCAGGTGCCCCTGCGGGGCCCGAGCCCTGCCATACTTGGGTAACACACCACTTCAGGCCTCACCCATGTTGACAGCCCTGCGCGTCGGTCTTGCCACCCTTGCCTTGGCGGCCATCGGCCAGCAGCTGGTGATCCACATCGGTGCGTCCTACAGCGTGCTGAACTTCTTCAGCTACTTCACCAATCTCTCGAACCTGTTTGCGGCAGTTGTCCTGCTGCTGAGTGTCTTCAGCCCCTCATTCCAGCGCGGTGGTGCAGGGGATGTGGTGCGGTACCTGTCCACGGTGAACATGGCCGTTGTTGGCCTGGTTTTTGCCGTGCTGCTGCGTGATGTGGATCTGGGCGCACTGCTGCCGTGGGTCAACTTTGTTCTGCACTACGTGATGCCGGTGGCGATCGTGCTGGACTGGTTGCTGAAACCACCCACGGGAAAGCTGCAAGCCCAACACCTGGCGCTGGCGCTGGTGTTCCCTGTTGTGTACCTGGTGTATGTCGTTCTGCGCGGCGCCAGTGTGGGCTGGTATCCGTATCCGTTTCTCAACCCCGCGCATGTGGGCGGTTATGGCGGCGTTGCGGTGTATGGGCTGGGTATCGCCGTCACCTTTCTGCTGGTGTCTTGGGCGTTGCTGGTGGCGGGTAACCGTCTTCGTGGCGCACATGGCAAATCCCACGCAGTTTCCTCCAGGTAAAAGAAAAGGGCAGCCAATGGGCCGCCCTTTGTGTCTGGCTGGGTCGCTGGCTGGATCAGCCCAGCGCCTTCACCACCGCATCCCCCATTTGCACCGTGCCCACCTTGGTGGTGCCTTCGCTGTAGATGTCCGGCGTGCGCAGGCCTTGCACCAGCACCTTTTGCACGGCGGCTTCGATGCGGTCGGCGGCCTCAACCTGGTTCAGACTGAAGCGCAGCATCATCGCGGCGCTCAGGATGGTGGCCAATGGGTTGGCGACACCTTTGCCTGCGATGTCGGGCGCGCTGCCGTGGCTGGGTTCGTACAGGCCCTGGTTCTGCGCGTTCAGGCTGGCAGATGGCAACATGCCAATGGAGCCGGTAAGCATGGCAGCGGCGTCGCTCAGGATGTCTCCGAACATGTTGCCGGTGACCACCACGTCGAACTTCTTGGGCGCCTTGACCAGTTGCATGGCCGCGTTGTCGACGTACATGTGGTCCAGCGCCACGTCGGGGTATTCCTTGCCGACTTCGGACACGATGTCTTTCCAGAACTGGAAGGTTTCCAGCACGTTGGCCTTGTCCACGCTGGTTACGCGTTTGTCGCGCTTGCGGGCGGCCTGGAAGGCAACGTGGGCGATACGCTCAATCTCCGGGCGGCTGTAGCGCATGGTGTCAAACGCTTCGTCGGCACCGGGGAAGTGGCCGTCCACGGCAGTGCGGCGGCCGCGGGGCTGGCCGAAGTAGATGTCACCGGTCAGTTCGCGGATGATCAGGATGTCCAGGCCCGCCACCAGCTCAGGCTTCAGGCTCGACGCGTTGACCAGTTGTTCATAACAAATGGCGGGGCGGAAGTTGGCGAACAGGCCCAGGTTTTTGCGCAGGCCCAAAATGGCTTGCTCGGGGCGCAGCGGGCGGTCCAGCGTGTCGTACTTCCAGTCGCCCACGGCGCCGAACAACACGGCGTCTGCGTCCTTGGCCAGTTGCAACGTGGCGTCGGGCAGAGGGTGGCCGTGCGCGTCAAACGCGGCGCCACCGACCAGGGCGGATTCCAGCTCGAAAGGCAGGTCAAGCACCTTCAGCACCTTGACCGCTTCGGCCACGATTTCGGTGCCGATGCCGTCGCCTGGAAGAACCGCGATTTTCATGGATTTGCTCATTTTTTAATAGCTGCTTGCGCAGAGTAGGTGGGCGCTAGAGCCCAATTTTGTTAATAAAAAGAGACTGCTTCCCGCTGGTCTTTTCAAGCAAACACCGCGGAACTGGCTTTGCCAGGCCGCTGGTGTTGCCCCCTGCAAGGGGGTTGGCGGTTACACGAAGTGAACAAGCCTGGGGGTTAGCTTGTTGTATGGGCAAGCCAAGGCTTGGCTGCCAAGCGTTCCGCCTCAAAAGCCTTGATCTTGTCGGCTTGGCGCAGCGTGAGGCCTATGTCGTCAAAGCCGTTGAGCAGGCAGTATTTGCGGAAGGCATTGACCTCGAACGCGATCTCTTCACCGCTGGGTTTCACGATGACCTGGCGCTCCAAGTCCACGGTGAGGCTGTAGCCCGGGAAGGCGTACATCTCGTCGAAGAGCTGGGAAATCTGCGCTTCACTCAGCACGATCGGCAACATGCCGTTCTTGAAGCTGTTATTGAAGAAGATGTCGGCGTAGCTGGGGGCCAGGATGGCGCGAAAGCCGTACTGGTCGAGTGCCCAGGGCGCGTGTTCACGCGACGAGCCGCAGCCGAAGTTCTTGCGCGTCACCAGGATGGATGCGCCTGCATACCTTGGCTGGTTCAGCACGAAGTCGGGGTTGGGTTTGCGGGTGGTCGGGTCCTGGCCGGGGTAGCCCGCGTCCAGGTAACGCCATTCGTCAAACAGGTTCACGCCAAAACCGGTCTTCTTGATCGACTTGAGGAACTGCTTGGGGATGATGGCGTCGGTGTCCACGTTCTCGCGGTCCATCGGGGCGGCGAGGCCTTTGTGCACGGTGAATTTTTGCATGGTCGTGTGTCCTGATGGGTTACTTGGCCGCGCGCTCGATGGCGTTACCGGCTTTGCCGATGTCCTGGCCCACACCTTTAACGGTGTTGCAGCCAGCCAGCAGAAAAACGAGGGACACGGCGATGAGGGAAGCGATCTGTTTCATGGCGAATCTCTTTCAGGCTTTTATGCGATCGTGCGTATGTCAACGAAGTGGCCGTGCACTGCGGCAGCGGCGGCCATGGCCGGGCTGACCAGGTGGGTGCGGCCACCGGCACCCTGGCGGCCTTCGAAGTTGCGGTTGCTGGTGCTGGCGCAACGTTCGCCGGGCTCCAGGCGGTCGGCGTTCATGGCCAGGCACATGCTGCAGCCGGGCTCGCGCCACTCAAAACCTGCGGCTTTGAAGATCACGTCCAGGCCTTCACGCTCGGCTTGTTCTTTCACCAGGCCGGAGCCGGGCACCACGAGCGCCAGCTTGACGTTCTTGGCGACCTTCTGGCCCAGCTTCTTGACCACGGCGGCGGCTTCGCGCATGTCTTCGATGCGGCTGTTGGTGCACGAGCCGATGAAGATCTTGTCCACGAAGATGTCGTTCAGCGCCTTGCCGGGCTCCAGGTTCATGTAGGTCAGCGCGCGTTCGATGGCGCCGCGTTTGTTGGCGTCTTTTTCCTTCTCGGGGTCGGGCACGCGGGCGTCAACACCCAGCACCATTTCAGGCGAAGTGCCCCAGGTGACCTGCGGCACGATCTGCGCGGCATCCAGCGAGACCACTGCGTCGAACGTGGCACCCGCGTCTGACTGCAGCGTCTTCCAGTAGGCCACGGCCTGATCCCATTCGGCACCACCGACAAACCGGCCCGTGACGGCGTCGGTGCCGGGGGCCAGCAGGCGGCCCTTGAGGTAGTCGATGGTTTTGTCGTCCACCGCCACCAGGCCAGCGCGGGCGCCGCCCTCAATGGCCATGTTGCAGACCGTCATGCGGCCCTCCACCGACAGCGCACGGATGGCCGCGCCTGCAAATTCAATGGTGTAGCCGGTGCCGCCTGCTGTGCCGATCTTGCCGATGATGGCCAGCACGATGTCCTTGGCAGTCACGCCCGGTGCGACCTGGCCGTCCACCTGGATGAGCATGTTCTTGGCCTTTTTGGCCAGCAGGGTTTGCGTCGCCATGACGTGTTCCACCTCGCTGGTGCCAATGCCGTGGGCGAGTGCGCCGAATGCGCCGTGGGTCGAGGTGTGGCTGTCGCCGCAGACCACGGTCATGCCCGGCAGGGTGGCACCGTTTTCAGGGCCAATGACGTGAACGATGCCCTGGCGTTTGGACATGAACGGGAAAAACGCCGCAGCGCCCGACTCGCGGATGTTGTCGTTCAGCGTGGTGATCTGTTCCTTGCTGATCGGATCGGTAATGCCGTCGTAGCCCAGCTCCCAGCCGGTGGTGGGCGTGTTGTGGTCGGCGGTGGCGACGATGGAGCTGATGCGCCACACCTTGCGGCCCGCCTGGCGCAGGCCTTCAAAGGCTTGCGGGCTGGTGACTTCGTGCACCAGATGGCGGTCGATGTAGAGGATGGAGGTGCCATCTTCTTCGGTGTGGACGACGTGTTCGTCCCAGATCTTGTCGTAGAGCGTGCGTGCCATGGTGTTTTCGCTTTCTCGTGGGGTGGGCAATTTTAGGTGTTCGATGGGGTGGGTTCGCTGCTGCGGGTCAGGTGGTCCACCAGCAAACGGGCGGTGACGGGCAGGGCGTCGAAGTCGCGGGCGACGATGCGCAGCGTGCGCCGGGCCCAGTCGTCTTGCAGGCCAATGGCGCGCAGATGGCCCACGCCCTGCATCAGCGCAAAGGCGCGGTCGGGCAGCAGGCCAATGCCCAGGCCGTTGTCGATCATGCGGCACATGGCGTCCAGCCCGGTCACCTGCATACGCAGCTTGAGCGGCTGGCCGTTGCGTGCGGCGGCGCGCTGCATGGCCACGCCAATGCTGCTGTTGGCATGTAAACCAATCATGTCGTAGGCCAGTGCTTCTTCAAAAAAGATAGCGGTATCCGAAGGCAGGCTGTGCGCTTGCGGCACAACAAGCACTAAATTGTCTTCGCGGTAGGGGCGGCTGGGCAAGATGTCACCCTCGGTGCTGTCGGCTGCGGTGTGGCAAATGCCGATGTCGGTGGCGCCCTCACGCACGGCGTGCACCACCTGGTGGCTCAGGTGTTCTTCCAGGTCGATCTTCACCTGGCCGTGGGTGCGCACAAACGCGCCCAGGTCTTCGGGCAGGAACTGCACGATGGCCGAGATGTTGGCGTGGATGCGTACATGGCCGCGCACGCCGTCGGCGTATTCACTCAGCTCACCCTGCATCTTCTCCAGCCCGAACAACACGGCGCGGGCGTGGTGCAGCAGGCTCTCCCCGGCCGGGGTCAGGGTCACGCCCCGGTTGTGGCGGTAGAGCAGCTGGGTGTCGACGGCGGTTTCCAGGTCGGCCAGCCGTTTGCTGACCGCCGACGCCGCGATAAATTCCCGCTCCGCCGCCCGGCCGATGCTGCCCAGCTCACACACCGCCACAAACAGCTGCAGTGAGGTGAGGTCAAGGCGGCGCGCAAAGTTGCGCTCGGTGGTTTTCATGGGGTGTTTTTGCTTCTCGATTGGAGAAGGTTTGTTATTTTCCTATGGCTTACCAAGACTTGTCATCGCCAATGGAGATGGGGGGCGTGCCGGGCGAGCGCGGCGCAGCGGGGTCTGAATAGCTGAATTTATGCATCAAATTGGCCTTTTGCGCTTGCGTAGTTTGCGCAAGCAGCTATCAATTTTGATTTGATGGGCGCTCACGCTGCCCGTACGCAAAAAAAAGCCCGCCGGATCAGAGGCGGGCTTGGGTGTGCTGGTGGATCAGCTGAACAGGTTCTTCAATCGGTCGGTCCAGCTGTCACCGTTGGGTGAGTGTTTGCTGCCGCCCTTTTTGAACGACTCGTCCAGCTCCTTGAGCAGCTTGCGCTGGTGCTCGGTGAGTTTGACGGGTGTCTCCACCGTGATGTGGCAGTACAGGTCGCCGGGGTAACTGCCGCGCACACCCTTGATGCCCTTGCCGCGCAGGCGGAACTGCTTGCCGGTTTGGGTGCCTTCGGGGATGTCGATGGCGGCTTTGCCGGCGAGTGTGGGCACTTCGATTTCGCCGCCCAGTGCAGCAGTCACAAAACCGATAGGCACCGAGCAGTGGATGTCGTCGCCATCACGCTCGAAGATGTCGTGTTTCTTCAGGCGGATTTCGATGTACAGATCGCCCGGTGGGCCGCCGTTGGTGCCTGGCTCGCCATTGCCCACGCTGCGAATACGCATGCCGTCGTCGATGCCTGCAGGAATCTTCACTTCCAGCGTCTTCTGCTTCTTGATCTTGCCCTGGCCGTGGCAGGTGGTGCAGGGGTCGGGGATGATCTTGCCGGTGCCGTGGCACTGGGGGCAGGTCTGCTGCACGCTGAAGAAACCCTGGCGCATCTGCACGGCACCTTGCCCGTGGCAGGTGGTGCAGGTGATAGGTTTGGTGCCGGCCTTGGCGCCCGAGCCGTGGCAGGTTTCACACTCGTCCCAGCTGGGGATGCGGATCTGCGCATCCTTGCCGTTGGCGGCTTCTTCCAGCGTGATTTCCATGGCGTAGCTCAGGTCGCTGCCACGGAACACCTGGCGTCCACCCCGTCCACGGCCGCCTTGCTGGCCGTTAAACATGTCGCCAAAAATATCGCCAAATGCATCCGCAAAACTGCTGCCACCTGCGCCGCCGGGGCCGCGCATGTTGGGGTCTACACCTGCGTGGCCGTGCTGGTCGTAGGCGGCGCGTTTGTCCGCGTCCGACAGCATTTCGTACGCTTCTTTGGCTTCCTTGAAGCGCTCTTCCGCCGCCTTGGCCGCGTCACCCTGGTTGCGGTCGGGGTGGTGCTTCATCGCCAGCTTGCGATAAGACTTCTTGATCTCTTCGTCCGAGGCGTTTTTGGGCACGCCCAACACCTCGTAGTAATCTCGTTTTGCCATGTTCTGTTCTCAGCTTGTGGTTCAGCACAAACGCCGCGCGGGACTTCTGGGGAAGCCCTGCGCGGCGGTTTAACCAGTCTATGCGGCGTGCTCTGCACCTTCCAGCGGACACCACGGAACTGGCTTTGCCAGGCCGTTGGTGTCGCCCCCTGCAAGGGGGTTGGCGAGAGCGCAGCGAAGCCTGGGGGTGACCGGTAATCAGTCCTTCTTGACTTCCTTGACTTCGGCGTCGACCACGTTGTCGTCTGCGGGGGCGCTTGTTGCGTCAGGGCCTGCAGCGGCACCACCGGCTGCTGCGGCAGCAGCTTGCGACTCGGCGTACATCTTTTCGCCCAGCTTCTGGCTTGCGGTCATCAGGGTGGCGGTCTTGGCTTCGATCGCGTCCTTGTCTTCGGCCTTCAGGGCTTCTTCCACGTCCTTGATGGCGGCTTCAATGGCTTCCTTCTCGGCGGCTTCGAGGCTGGCACCGTGTTCACCCAGCGACTTCTTCACGCTGTGGACCATGGCTTCGGCCTGGTTGCGGGCCTGCACCAGCTCCAGCTTCTTCTTGTCGTCGGCCGCGTTGACTTCAGCGTCCTTGACCATTTGCTGGATCTCGGCTTCGGACAGGCCCGAGTTCGCCTTGATGGTGATCTTGTTTTCCTTGCCGGTGCCCTTGTCCTTGGCGCCAACGTGCAAGATGCCGTTGGCGTCGATGTCGAACGACACTTCGATCTGTGGCGTGCCACGCGATGCCGGTGGGATGCCTTCAAGGTTGAATTCACCCAGCAGCTTGTTGCCCGAGGCGATTTCGCGCTCACCCTGGAAGACCTTGATCGTCACGGCAGGCTGGTTGTCTTCCGCGGTCGAGAAGGTCTGTGCAAACTTGGTCGGGATCGTGGTGTTCTTCGTGATCATCTTGGTCATCACGCCACCCATCGTCTCGATACCGAGCGACAGCGGGGTCACGTCCAGCAGCAGCACGTCCTTGCGGTCGCCACTCAGCACCTGGCCTTGGATGGCGGCACCCACAGCCACGGCTTCGTCAGGGTTCACGTCCTTGCGGGGTTCCTTGCCGAAGAATTCCTTGACCTTGTCCTGCACCTTGGGCATACGGGTCATACCGCCGACCAGGATCACGTCGTTGATGTCGCTCACGCTGATGCCTGCGTCCTTGATCGCGGTGCGGCAAGGTGCAATGGTGCGTTCGATCAGCTCGTCCACCAGGGCTTCGAGCTTGGCGCGGCTGAGCTTGATGTTCAGGTGCTTCGGGCCCGATGCGTCGGCAGTAACGTAAGGCAGGTTGATGTCGGTGGCAGCGCCATTCGACAGTTCGATCTTGGCCTTTTCAGCGGCTTCTTTCAGGCGCTGCAGGGCCAACACGTCCTTGGACAGATCAACGCCGGATTCCTTCTTGAACTCGGTGATGATGTAGTCAATGATGCGCTGGTCGAAGTCTTCACCACCCAGGAAGGTGTCACCGTTGGTGGACAACACTTCGAATTGTTTTTCGCCATCGACGTCGGCGATTTCGATGATGGACACGTCGAACGTGCCGCCACCCAGGTCATACACCGCGATCTTGCGGTCACCCTTGTCGTGTTTGTCCAGGCCAAAAGCCAGGGCAGCTGCGGTGGGTTCGTTGATGATGCGCTTCACGTCCAGACCGGCGATACGGCCAGCGTCCTTGGTGGCTTGGCGCTGTGCGTCGTTGAAGTACGCTGGCACGGTGATGACGGCTTCGGTCACGGGCTCGCCCAGGTAGTCTTCGGCGGTCTTCTTCATCTTGCGCAGGATGTCGGCAGACACTTGCTGGGCAGAGATCTTGTTGCCACGCACTTCGACCCAGGCGTCGCCGTTGTCGGCTGCCACGATCTTGTAGGGCATCAGGTCGATGTCCTTTTGCACTTCTTTTTCAGTGAACTTGCGACCGATCAGGCGCTTGATCGCGTACAGCGTGTTCTTGGGGTTGGTGACAGCCTGGCGTTTGGCGGATGCGCCGACCAGCACTTCGCCGTCTTCCTGGTACGCGACGATCGACGGCGTGGTGCGGGCACCTTCCGAGTTTTCGATCACACGTGTGGTGTTGCCTTCCATGACGGACACGCAGCTGTTGGTGGTGCCGAGGTCAATGCCGATGATTCTTCCCATGATTTACTCCTGATATGTGTGAAATTTAGATGTTGATGAGTTGTGGATAAGCTGTGGAGTTTCAAGCCCTCCGTGGCAGCTTTTCCCTTTGTTTTTGCTTATTTGGGTGCGGCGACTGTCACCAGGGCCGGGCGCAGCGTGCGGTCGGCAATGGAGTAACCCTTTTGCAGCACGCTCACAACAGTGTTGGCGTCCTGGTCGGCAGGCACCATGCTGATGGCCTGGTGCTGATGGGGGTTGAAGGCTTCGCCCGCAGCGGGGTTGATGGCCAGCACCTTGTTGCGCTCCAGCGCAGCAGTCAGCTGGCGCAGGGTGGCTTCAGCACCTTCGCGGATTTGCTGCACCGTGCCGTCCTTGATGGCCAACCCGGCTTCAAGGCTGTCGGCCACGGGCAGCAGGCTTTCGGCAAAACTCTCCACGCCGAACTTGCGGGCTTTGGAGACTTCTTCTTCGGCGCGGCGGCGCGCGTTCTCGGCATCGGCCTTGGCGCGCAGGTACTGGTCGGCCAGGTCGTTGCATTTGGCCTGCAGTGCGACGAGTTCGCCTTGCGCTTGGGCCAGGGCTTCTGCGTCAGTGGTGGCGAAGCCGGCATCCACGCCTTCGGCATCAGGATGGGGCTGCTGCTGGGTTTCGGATTGTTGGTTATCGGACATGCTTGGAATGGTGTGAATTTGGATGTAACGCGCGAAAGGTGGCGCATCATCCCCGGTTTTCAAGGGGCTGCTACAGCTTTTTGTGAAAGGCTGCTGCAGCAGGGCTTTATGTCTGCCTACATGGGGACGGGTTGTGTGAAATCAAAGGGGCTGGTGCTGTACCGGTGCCTGCTTTTCACGTGAGTGTGACAGCTTTCCACAACCGGGCTATAATCTACGGCTTTGCCTTGTCGTACTGCTACAGACGCAGCGGGCGACTTTTTCCACAAGGAGTATTCATGCGTCATTACGAAATCATTTTGCTGATCCATCCGGATCAAAGCGAACAAGTTCCAGCCATGCTGGAGCGCTACAAGGGCATGATCACCGCTGGCGGTGGCAAGGTGCACCGTGTTGAAGATTGGGGCCGCCGCCAACTGGCTTACCTGATCAACAAGCTGGCCAAAGCCCACTACCTGTGTGTCAACATCGAAGCCGACCAGGCTGTGATGGCTGAACTGGAACACGCGTTCAAGTTCAACGACGCCGTGCTGCGCCACCTGACGGTTCAGAAGAAGAAGGCCGACACCGGTCCATCTTCGATGATGAAGACCGTCGAGCGCGAAGAAGCCCGCAAGGCCAGCCAAGCCGAATACGCCGCTACCGGCGAACGCGGCGAGCGTCCTAGCCGCGACCGCGACTAAGAGCCTGCACAAGGAGTTGTGAACCACGTCATCTTGACCGCCTGTATCGCCGAGGCCAACGCCTTGCGCTACACGCCCGCTGGATTACCCGCCCTCGATTTGCGGCTCGAATGTGAGTCCCAGGTTGAAGAAGCAGGCCAGACGCGACAGGTCAAGGTAGATGTGAAGGCGGTGGCGTTGGGTGCAGTGGCCGAGAGAATCGGCAAACAGCCCATCGGCAGTGTCTGGAAGTTCACCGGCTTTTTAGCCACTCCGCGCAATGGCAAGCACGTCGTGCTCCATATCCAAGAGTTTCAGCAAGATTAATTTATCCAGGAGCCCACCATGGCCGGATTCAAAAAGTTCAACAAAGACAAGCGCCCAAAGCGCAACACCCAGTCCCTGCTGTTCAAGCGCAAGCGCTTTTGCCGCTTCACGGTGACCGGTGTCGAAGAGATCGACTACAAAGACGTGGACACCCTGCGTGATTTCATCGCCGAAAACGGCAAGATCATTCCCGCACGCCTGACCGGCACCCGCGCCATTTACCAACGTCAGCTGAACACCGCCATCAAGCGCGCGCGCTTCCTGGCACTGGTGCCTTACAGCGACCAGCACCGCATCTAAGGAGCACGAACATGCAAATCATCCTGCTCGACAAGGTTGTAAACCTCGGCAACCTCGGTGAAATCGTCAAGGTCAAGGACGGTTACGCCCGTAACTTCCTGATCCCCCAAGGCCGCGCCCGCCGCGCCACGGAAAACAACAAGAAAGAGTTTGAAGCCAAGCGCGCCGAACTCGAAAAGGCTGCTGCAGCCAAGCTGGCCGAATGCCAGGCTCTGGGCGAAAAACTGGGTGGTTCAACCATCAAAGTGACGCAAAAAGCCGGTGTGGACGGTCGCCTGTTTGGCTCCGTGACCAACGCTGACGTGGCTGAAGAGCTGAACAAGCAAGGCTACAAGGTTGTGAAGTCGCAGGTTCGCCTGCCCAATGGCCCGATCAAGGTCATCGGCGACAGCACCGTGGGTGTGTCTCTGCACACCGACGTGCTGGTGGACATCACCGTCACCGTGTACGGCGAAACTGCCTGATCACCGTTTACCCGGTTATCTAAAAAGCCGCCTTCGGGCGGCTTTTGTTTTGCCCACAGAATTCAGGTGTTTACCCCCCGCAAACACACAAGCCGTCCACAGCTTTGTCCACAGGGAAATAGTCCTCGGCGGCGTAGCATGGAGGGCTAGCAAGGAGATTTATGTCAGCGGTTTTTCCAGACATCGAGAGTGAATACACCCCCGACCGCCAGGTCGCGCAGCTGCGTATCCCGCCGCATTCCATCGAGGCCGAGTCCAGCGTGCTGGGGGGCTTGCTGCTGGACAACAACGCCTGGGACCGGGTAGGTGACATCCTCAAGGAAAACGATTTTTACCGATATGAACACAAGCTGATCTTCACCGCGGTGTCGGGGCTGATCAATGGCTCCAAACCCGCCGACGTGATCACGGTATACGAAGTGCTGCAAAGCCTGGGCAAGGCCGAGGAAGTGGGCGGGTTGGCGTATTTGAATTCGCTGGCGCAGTACGTGCCTAGCGCGGGCAATATCCGCCGGTACGCCGAGATCGTGCGTGAGCGCGGTATTCTGCGCAAGCTGGTCACCGCCAGCGACGAGATTGCGACCAACGCATTTAATCCACAAGGCAAACCGGTCGAGAAAATCCTGGACGAAGCCGAGCAAAAAATCTTCAATATCGGTGAAGAAGGCTCGCGCATGAAGCAGGGCTTCCAGAGTATGGACACCCTGGTGGTCGACCTGCTGGACCGGGTGCAGGAGATGGCCGACAACCCCAATGACGTGACAGGGGTGCCCACCGGTTTTATCGACCTGGACCGTATGACGTCGGGTCTGCAGGCCGGTGACATGGTGGTGCTGGCCGCACGTCCGTCGATGGGCAAGACTGCTTTTGCGATCAACATTGCTGAACACGTGGCTTTGCACGAAGGGCTGCCCGTGGCGGTGTTCTCGATGGAAATGGGTGCGGCCCAACTCGCGGTGCGTATCGTGGGCTCCATCGGGCGGATCGACCAGACCAACCTGCGCTCCGGCAAACTCAAGGACGAGGAGTGGCCGCGTCTGACCGAGGCCATTGAGAAGCTGCGCACGGTGTCGCTGCATATCGACGAGACGCCAGGCTTGACACCCAGCGAGCTTCGCGCCAACGCCCGTCGGCTGGCCCGCCAGTGCGGCAAGCTGGGCCTGATCGTGGTCGACTATTTGCAGCTGATGAGTGGCTCCAGCGCATCGGGTGGCGACAACCGTGCTACCGAGCTGGGCGAAATTTCTCGGGGCTTAAAAATGCTCGCCAAAGAGCTGCAATGCCCGGTGATTGCGTTGTCGCAGCTGAACCGAAGTGTGGAAACCCGCACGGACAAACGCCCCATGATGAGTGACTTGCGTGAGTCGGGCGCCATTGAGCAGGACGCGGACATCATCATGTTCATTTACCGCGACGACTACTACAACAAGGAAAGCAAGGAGCCGAACGTGGCCGAGGTCATCATCGGAAAACAGCGTAACGGCCCGACCGGTACGGTGAAGCTGTACTTCCACAAGGCGCAAACCCGCTTTGAGAGCCTGGCGTACGGAGCGGGCGGAGACTTTTAGGCAGCCCCAGGCGTTTCAAGAATTCCATAGAAAAAGCGCCTTGTGCGCCCACTGGTGGGGCACAAGGCGCTCTTCTTTTAGGAGCGGCTGTGTTTACAGTACTTCGCTCGCAAAGTCCGCAAGCCGCGAGCGTTCGCCGCGCGCCAGGGTGATGTGGCCGCTGTGGGGCCAGCCTTTGAACTTGTCCACCGCGTAGGTCAGGCCGGAAGAGCCTTCGGTGAGGTAGGGCGTGTCGATCTGGGCCAGGTTGCCCATACAGATGATTTTTGTGCCTGGGCCCGCGCGGGTGATCAGGGTCTTCATCTGTTTGGGCGTCAGGTTCTGCGCTTCGTCGATGATCACGTACTTGTTCAGGAAGGTGCGCCCGCGCATGAAGTTCATGCTCTTGATCTTGATGCGGCTGCGGATCAGCTCATTGGTGGCGGCGCGCCCCCATTCACCGGCGTTGCCGCCGTCACCCTTGGCCAGAAATTCGAGGTTGTCGTCCAGTGCACCCATCCACGGGCCCATTTTTTCCTCTTCGGTGCCGGGCAGAAAGCCAATGTCTTCACCCACACTCACGGTAGCGCGGGTCATGATGATCTCGGTGTAACGGCGGTCGTCCAGCACCTGGGTCAGGCCGGAGGCCAGTGCCATCAGCGTCTTGCCGGTGCCGGCCGTGCCGGTGAGGGTGACAAAGTCGATCTCTGGGTCCGTCAGCAGGTTCATCGCGAAGTTCTGCTCGCGGTTGCGCGTGGTCACACCCCAGACTGCATTTTTGGCATGGCCAAAGTCGCGCAGGGTTTTGATGACGGCAGTTTTGTCGCGGATTTCGGTGATACGGCCGTACATACTCGGCTCACCAGGTGCTTCAAAGTACACAAACTGGTTGATCAGCAGGCTCGCGACGATGGGGCCGGTGATGCGGTAGAACGTGGTGCTGCCGGTCTGCCAGCTCTCGACCTGTTTGGTCTGGCGGGTCCAGAAGTCGATGGGCAGGGCCAGGGCGCCGGAGTAGAGCAGGTCGCCGTCTTCGAGTGTTTTGTCGTTCTGGTAGTCGTCGGTGGCCAGGCCCAGTGCACGGGCTTTGACCCGCATGTTGATGTCTTTGGACACCAACACCACTTCACGCGGTGCGTACTGTTTACGCAGGGATTCGACCACCCCCAGGATCTGGTTGTCGGCCTTGCCCTGGGGCAGGCTCGTGGGCAGTGCGTAGTCGAGTTGCTGGGTCTGGAAGAACAGGCAGCCGCCGGCTTCGCGGTGGCCAGTGGTGTCGAGCTTCAGGCCCTTGGTGATGTCTGCACCCTGGGCACCCGCCAGTGCGTCGAGGGTGCGGCTGGTCTGGCGGCCGTTGCGGGCCACTTCGGTCATGCCCTTCTTGTGTGCGTCCAGCTCTTCCAGCACGATCATCGGCAGGAAGATGTCGTGTTCTTCAAACCGGAACAGGCACATCGGGTCGTGCAGCAGCACGTTGGTGTCCAGCACAAACAATTTGGTCGGCCCGTTGCGGCGTGTGTTTTTGGTGCGTGGGGCCGGTGCGGGGGCCTGCTGCTGCGCACGGGCGGTGGCCGGACGTGTGTACAACTCGGCGGCGGGTGCTGCGCTGGCTTCAGGCTGCAGCAGGGTGCTGGGTGCGGGGGCCTGCAGCGGCAGTTTGGCCTGGGTGGGCGTGCGTGTGCGCGCTGGCGCGTCTGTGTGGGTGGATGTGCCTGCGGTGTGGTCCGCACGGGCAGGGGAGCGGCGGGTACTTGCCTTGGGGGCAGCCGCCTTGGCCGGGGCACGGGCCGGGGTGTCGAACACTTCGCTGGAGAGCAGGGCTGCACGCTTGGTGGGGGCGGGAGGCAATGGCATGGGGCGGGGGGTCTCACAAAAGGCGGTTGATGAGCCAGTCGATGGGGCGGTCGAAAAACGACAAAGCCGCCTGGGAAACCGAGGCGGCTTTGGGTGTGTGTGCAGTAGCGGTATGTACGGCAGCGTTCAGGGGCATGAGCCCATTATGCATGAGCCATGCCACCACAAAATGACAAGGCTCCGGGGCTTATTCCGCGGTGGCGGGCTCGATGTTGTTCAGCACCTTGACGGCTGCCAGAACGTCGTCCACATGGCCTGGAACCTTGAGTCCGCGCCATTCTTCCTTCAGCAGGCCGTCGGCACCAATCAGGAAAGTGCTGCGCTCGATGCCCTTGACCTTCTTGCCGTACATGATCTTGTTCTTGACCACGCCGAACATGTGGCACATTTTTTCTTCGGTGTCGGCGATCAGCTCAAAAGGCAGCTCCAGCTTGGCCTTGAACTCATCGTGTGAGCGCATGTTGTCGCGCGACACGCCGAAGACGGTGGCACCCGCCTTCACAAAGTCTTCGTGCCTGTCGCGGAATTGCATGGCTTCCGTGGTGCAGCCGGGGGTGTTATCTTTCGGGTAAAAATACAGCACCAGCACATGGCCGAGGTGGGAGGTGTTGGACACCTTGATGCCACTCGTGGCGTTGGCTTCGAATTCTGGAAGGGATTTGTTGACAACGATCGCCATATTGCTTCAATCTCGTGTGACAGGATGAGGTCGTTGAAAGTTGGGGAGATGGTACGCTTGGAGGTACCAATTGGGTCGCCACCCCAACTGCAGCCCATGATTTTACCCTGAAAAGCCTTTGGGTCTGCTGTCACACAAGTGCTTACCGCTCTGGAACGAGGGGTGTTATCCCTGAGACGCCCGGTTCCAGCAGCAATGCAGCCACCACATGGCGCCCTTCCGAGGCCAGCACGTTGTAGGTGCGGCACGCGGCGGCGGTGTCCATCGTCTCCAGCCCGATACGTTTGGCGATCAGCGGTTTGAGCCACGCTGGCGGCGGAAACCGATTGCGCAGACCGCTGCCAAATATGACGATTTCAGCGTCCAGCGCCGCCAGCTGGGCGAAGTGTTCGGGCGTCAGCTCGGCAAAACTGCTGCAGTGCCAGTCAAACCGCTCGCCCCGAGCGCCCAGCACCACGCTGCCTTCGATCTTCTCGCTGCGGCTGCCCGTGCCCACGCTGATCCAGCCGGGGCCGTGGCCGGTGATGGACTGGACATCGAATTTGTCGGGTTGCAGCTTCATGGAATGGGGTGGGACGGGCGCGTGGGAGCGGCTTGGGTGTGTGGGTGGGCTCTGCACCATCCGGGGGCGGTGCAGCGCAGAACTGTGGTCAAATTATAGGTTTCGCCGGGTGCCCCGCACCCTTGTAAGCCCTCTTCGTACCCCGCCCCCGCACCATGAAGACCATCCGCAAATCCGCCAAACTCAGCAATGTGCTCTACGACGTTCGGGGCCCGATCGTGGACGCGGCCAAGCAGATGGAGGACGAGGGCCAGAAGATCATCAAGCTCAACATCGGCAACATGGCGCCGTTTGGCTTTGATGCCCCCGAAGAAATCCAGCAGGACATGATCCGCAACCTGCCCGACTCGGCGGGTTATTCGGACAGCAAGGGCATCTTCGCCGCGCGCAAGGCGGTGATGCACTACACCCAGCAGCAGGGCATTGAAGGTGTCACGCTCGACGACATCTACCTCGGCAATGGCGCGAGTGAGCTGATCGTGATGGCCACCAACGCGTTGCTGGACGAAGGCGATGAACTGCTGGTGCCCATGCCCGACTACCCGCTGTGGACGGCGGCCACCAGCCTGTCCGGCGGCAAACCGGTGCACTACCACTGCGACGAAGAAGACGGCTGGTTGCCCAGCTTGGCCGACATCCGCGCCAAGATCACGCCGCGTACACGCGGCATTGCGGTGATCAACCCCAATAACCCAACCGGTGTGTTGTACCCGGACGACCTGTTGCGTGGCATTGTTGCCATCGCCCGCGAACACAACCTGGTGCTGCTGGTGGACGAGGTGTACGACAAGGTGCTGTACGACGACGTGAAACACACGGCCATGGCGAGCCTGTCGAATGACGTGCTGACGTTGACCTTCAACTCGCTGTCCAAAGCCTACCGCTCGTGTGGCTACCGTGCGGGCTGGATGATCGTGTCGGGCCCCAAACACGTCGCCAAGGATTACATCGAAGGCCTGAACATGCTGGCCAACCTGAAGCTGGGCTCCAACGTGCCCGGCCAGTGGGCGATCCAGACCGCGCTGGGCGGTTACCAGAGCATCCACGACCTGGTCAAACCCGGTGGCCGCCTGCGCCGCCAGCGCGATCTGGCTTACGAACTCATCACCGCCATCCCTGGTGTCACGTGCGTGAAGCCCCAGGCCGCGCTGTACATGTTCCCCCGCCTGGACCCGGCGATGTACCCCATTGCCGATGACCGCGACTTCTTCATGCAGGTGCTGCGCGCCACCCGGGTGATGCTCGTGCAAGGCTCGGGTTTCAACTACCCGGACCACCAGCATTTCCGCATCGTGTTCCTGCCGCATGAGGACGACCTGCGCGTCGCAATCGGCCGTCTGGCCGACTTCCTTGCCAAGTACCGCCAGCAGCACGAGAACAAATGAAGCACCCCCCAAGCTGCTTCGCAGCTCCCCCCTCTGCTGCGCGAGGTGGGCGCACCCAGCGGCCTGGCGAAGCCAGTTCCGCGGGTGCCCTTGAAGGGGCAGCCTGGTAGTTGAGATAACGAGAGCAACTCCTTTTTTAATAGCTGCTTGCGCCCGTCAGATAAGCGCTGCAGCCACTTTTGACTGTAAAAAATCCATGAAACCGATCCAAGTAGGCCTGTTGGGCTCCGGCACCGTCGGCAGCGGCACTTTCAACGTCCTGCAACGCAACCAGGAAGAAATCCGCCGCCGCGCGGGCCGGGGTATCGAGATCACCATGGTGGCCGACCTGGATGTGGACAAGGCCCGCTCGCTGGTCGGCCCCAACGTGCAGGTGGTGGCTGACGCCCGTGCCGTCATCGCCAACCCCGACATCGACATCGTCATTGAGTTGATTGGTGGCTACGGCATCGCCAAGGCGCTGGTGCTGGAAGCCATTGCCGCGGGCAAACACGTCGTCACCGCCAACAAGGCGCTGCTGGCTGTACACGGAACCGAAATCTTCGCCGCCGCATCCGCCAAGGGTGTGATGGTTGCGTTCGAGGCTGCCGTGGCCGGGGGTATCCCCATCATCAAGGCGCTGCGTGAAGGCCTGACCGCCAACAGCATCCAGTGGATCGCCGGCATCATCAACGGCACCACCAACTTCATCCTGTCCGAAATGCGCGACAAGGGCCTGGACTTTGACGTGGTGCTGAAAGAGGCCCAACGCCTGGGTTACGCCGAAGCCGACCCCACCTTCGACATCGAAGGTGTGGACGCCGCGCACAAGGTCACGCTGATGTCGGCAATAGCTTTCGGCATCCCTGTGCAGTTCGACAAGGCGCATGTGGAAGGCATCACCAAGCTGGGCGCTGCCGACATCAAGTACGCCGAACAACTCGGCTACCGCATCAAGCTGCTGGGCATCACCAAACGCACGGCCAAGGGGATCGAGCTGCGTGTGCACCCCAGCCTGGTGCCCGCCAAACGCCTGATCGCTAACGTGGAAGGCGCGATGAACGCCGTGGTGGTGCAGGGTGATGCCGTGGGCACCACGCTGTACTACGGCAAGGGCGCGGGCAGCGAGCCCACCGCCAGTGCGGTGATCGCCGACCTGGTGGACATCACCCGCCTGCACACCGCCGACCCACTGCAACGTGTGCCGCACCTGGCCTTCCAGCCCAACGCCATGAGCAACCTGGCCGTGCTGCCGATGGCCGACGTGGTCACCAGCTACTACCTGCGCCTGCGCGTGGCTGATGAAGCCGGTGTGCTGGCCAAGGTCACCGGCCTGCTGGCTGGCGCTGGCATCAGCATCGACGCGGTGCTGCAGCGCGAAGCCGACGAAGTGGGCGGTGAGGGCTCCACGCAAACCGACGTGATCATCCTCACCCACGACTGTGTGGAAGCCAAGATGGACGCCGCCATTGCACAGATGCAGGCGCTGCCCACGGTGCTGGCGACCATCACGCGTATCCGCAAGGAGGAACTGGCCTGATGTTGTACCTCTCCACCCGCGGCCACCCCGACCGCAAGCGTTTCTGCGAAATCCTGCTCGAAGGCCTCGCGCCCGACGGTGGTTTGTATTTGCCCGAGGCCTATCCGCAGGTCGATGCCACCAAGCTGGCCCAGCTTCGTGCCGTTTTCAACGAAGGCCGTGCCGGTGGTTACGCTGCGCTGGCCTTTGAAGTGCTGTCGCTTTACATCGACGACATTCCTGCCGACGACCTGCGCGCCCTGTGCGCCAAGACCTATACCGAGGCCGTTTTTGGCACTGCCACCATCGTGCCGCTGAAACAGCTCGAAGACCGCGTGTACCTCGAAGCCCTGTCCAACGGCCCCACGCTGGCCTTCAAGGACATGGCCATGCAGCTGCTGGGCAACCTGTTCGAATACGAACTTGCCCGCCGCGGTGAAGAACTCAACATACTGGGCGCCACCAGCGGCGACACCGGCAGCGCGGCCGAATACGCCATGCGCGGCAAAAAGGGCGTGCGGGTCTTCATGACCTCGCCCGACGGCCGTATGAGCCCATTCCAGCAGGCGCAGATGTTCAGCCTGATGGACGAGAACATCCACAACATCGCTATCAAAGGGGTGTTCGACGACTGCCAGGACATCGTGAAGGCGGTGTCGAACGACCTCGACTTCAAACGCAAATACAAAATTGGCACCGTCAACAGCATCAACTGGGCGCGTTTGCTGGCCCAGGTGGTGTACTACTTTGCGGGTTACTTCCAGGCCACCGGCTCGGATGCGGAGAAGGTCAGCTTCACCGTGCCATCGGGCAACTTCGGCAACATCTGCGCCGGCCATGTGGCGCGCATGATGGGCCTGCCCATCCACCAGCTGGTGGCGGCCACCAACGAGAACGACGTACTCGACGAATTCTTCCGCACCGGTGTGTACCGCGTGCGCGGCAGCGCCGACACACATGAGACGTCGAGCCCGTCGATGGACATCAGCAAGGCCAGCAACTTCGAGCGTTTTGTGTTCGACCTGTTGGGCCGTGACGGTGCACGCACCCGCGACCTGTTCCATACCCAGCTGCAGGCCACTGGCCACTTCGACCTGTCGGCCGACCCGGCATTTGCCGACGCGGCAGCGCGTTACGGCTTTGTGAGTGGCAAGAGCACCCACGCCGACCGCCTGGCCACCATCCGCGACACCGACAAACGCTTCGCCGTAGTGATCGACACCCACACCGCCGACGGCCTGAAGGTTGCACGTGAACACCTCACGCCGGGCGTGCCGATGATCGTGCTGGAAACGGCCTTGCCCATCAAGTTCGCCGCAACCATCGTCGAGGCGCTGGGCCATGAGCCCGACCGGCCCGCGCGTTTTGTGGGCATGGAAGACCTGCCCCGGCGTGTGTTTGTGATGGAGGCGGACGTGGAGGCCGTGAAGGCCTATATCGTCAAAAATTGCACATGAAATATGCCTCTAGCGCAATAAATACGTGCGCAAGTAGCTATCAAATGAATAGTAATCGCCAGCCAGGCATCTACAGGGCTATTGCATGAAAGTTGTCGGTTTCGCGGGCTTTTCGGGCTCGGGCAAAACCACCCTGGTCGAGCAGCTGATCCCCGCGCTGCGCCTGCGTGGCCTGCGGGTGTCGGTGGTCAAACACGCGCACCACAAGTTCGACATCGACCACACCGGCAAAGACACCTGGCGCCACCGCGAGGCGGGTGCGTTTGAGGTGGTGGTGGCATCCGACCGGCGGCTGGCGCTGATGCGTGAATTTGAGCAGCCCGTGACCATGACGGTGCACCAGATGCTGGCCGAGTTGTACGAGGGTGTGGACTGGGTGCTGGTCGAGGGTTTCAAAGACAGCGACCTGCTCAAGATCGAGGTCTGGCGCGGCCCCGCCGCCGACTATGTGGCCAAACCCGCGCTCTACCCCGACGATGACTTCATCGTCGCTATTGCCACCAATGCCCCGCTGCAACTGCCCGAGGCCACGCTGCGCCCGGTGCTCGACCTCGACAGCCCCGATGCTGTGGCGGAATGGCTGGTGCAGAACGGTGAGCGGTTCGCATATTCCTTTGACATGCATTGAGCGGAGGGTTTCACCATGGTTTCTGCACGCGCTCCCCTGAAGTCGCTGGACGAGGCCATGGCCGCGTTGCTGGGCCACGCGCAGCCTGCGCTGGGCACCGAATGGGTGTCCACTTTTGACGCCGATGGCCGGGTGCTGGCACAGGACGTGGTGTCCGCGCTGCAAGTGCCCGCCGCAGACAACAGCTCCATGGACGGTTATGCGGTGCGCTGTGCCGATGTGCTTGTCGGTGCGGTGTTGCCTGTGTCGCAGCGTATCGCTGCGGGTAATGCCGGTGCGCCGCTGCAGCCCGGCACGGCGGCCCGCATTTTTACCGGCGCACCCGTGCCGCTGGGCGCAGACGCCATCGTGATGCAGGAAGACTGCGAGGCGCTGGAAGACGGTTCCGTGCGTATCAACGTGGTGCCGCCCGCCGGCCAATGGATCCGCCGCGCCGGCGAAGACATCACCCACGGCGCGGTGGTGCTGACCGCAGGCACCCGCCTGACACCTGCCGGGCTGGGCCTGGCCGCCAGCGTGGGTTTGGCCCAGCTGCAGGTCGCGTGCCGCCCACGGGTGGCGCTGTTCTCCACCGGGGATGAGTTGGTGATGCCCGGCGACGTGGCACCGCAGGACATGCGCCCCGGTGCCATCTACAACTCCAACCGTTTTGTGCTGCGTGCGCTGCTGCTGCGCCTGGGCTGCGAGGTGAGCGACTTCGGCATCGTGCCCGATCGGCGCGACGCCACCATCGCCGCGCTGCAAAAAGCATCAGAACAGCACGATCTGATTCTCACCAGCGGTGGTGTGTCGGTGGGGGAAGAAGACCACATCAAACCCGCCGTCGAGGCGTTGGGCACCCTGGACCTTTGGCAGATCGCCATCAAACCCGGCAAACCCTGCGCTTATGGGCGGGTGGGTGCGGCGCACGCGACGGGCTCGGAGCACACAACGCACTTCCTGGGGCTGCCAGGCAACCCCGTGTCCAGCCTGGTCACCTTCATGCTGCTGGTGCGCCCCTTCCTGCTGCGCCTGCAAGGTGTGCCTGCGGCGGAGTTGGAAATTGCTACCAAATCAATAGCTATTCCCGCTCATTTCACCTGGGCCAAGGGCGATAAACGCCGTGAATTCCTGCGGGTGCGGCGCAACACTGCGGGTGGCGTGGAGCTGTTCGCCAACCAAAGCTCGGGTGTGCTCACCTCCACCGTGTGGGGCGACGGCCTGGTGGACAACCCGCCGGGCCAGACCATTAACCACGGCGACACCGTGAAATTCATCCCGTTTTCCGAACTGCTGAACTGAGCAGCCACCTATGCCCACCATCACCATCAAATACTTCGCCTCCATCCGTGAAGCCATTGGGCAGGGCAGCGAACGGTTGGACACACCCGCCCGCACCGTGGCAGAGCTGCGCGACGCACTGGTGGCGCGCGGCGGTGCCCATGCCGAAGTGTTGGCCCGCACCCGCCCCGTACGCGCTGCCGTCAACCAGACGCTGGGCGACGAGCAGGTGGTGCTGCAGGACGGCGCGGAAGTGGCGTTTTTCCCGCCAGTGACAGGGGGCTGAACCATGGCCTTGCCGCGTGTTTTCATCCAGACCCAGGACTTCGATCTGTCCACCGAAATGGCCGCCCTGCGCGCCGGCAACGCGGCAGTTGGTGCCGTCTGCAGCTTTGTTGGCACCGTGCGCGACCGCAACGAGGGTGACGCCGTAGCCAGCATGGAGCTGGAGCACTACCCCGGCATGACAGAGAAATCCATCGAGACGATGATTGACGCTGCCCACCAGCGCTTCGACATCCTCGGCGCACGGGTGGTGCACCGCGTGGGCCTGCTGCAGCCGCTGGACCAGATCATGATGGTGGCCGTGGTGTCTGCCCACCGGGGCCAGAGTTTCCAGGCCTGCGAGTTCCTGATGGACTACCTCAAGACCCAGGCCCCGTTCTGGAAGAAAGAGCAAACGCCAGAGGGCGCGCGCTGGGTGGATGCACGGGTGGCGGATGACGCTGCGCTGGCGCGCTGGGGCCTCCAGTTGCCCAATGCCTGAAGGCTTTTTGCTATATTAATAATAGCTGTACGCGCATGACCACTGTGCGCCAGAGGCACTTTTTCTCATTATTTATGCCGCTTTAGCGCAACGGAGTGGGCCACAGCAGTGTGGCCGTGTGGTAACCCGCAATCGTCAGCAGCAGCGAGCCCGCCACATGCAGCAGCGCCGTGCCAAAGGCCAGCAGATAACGCGTTTGTTGCAGCAGGCTGACCACTTCGGCTGAGAAGCTGGAGAAGGTGGTGAGGCCACCCAGAAAGCCAGTGACGATAGCCAGCCGCCACACCGGGTCCAGCTGGGGCAGGGCCTGGAACACGGCCATACAAATGCCGATCAAATAACCGCCCACCAGGTTGGCCGCCAGGGTGCCCAGCGGCATGCTGGCCAGCGGGTTCAGCCACAGCGCCAGCCCCCAGCGGGCGAGGGCACCCACACTGGCTCCGACGGAGATGGCGACAACGGGCAGCAATGGGTACATGGGGTGGCGCGGTTGGAATGTGTGAAAGATCTTAATCGGGCGTACGGGTTGGCGGCGGGAGCGCTGCGGCAAAAGCCTCCATCACCACCTCGCGCACCGTGTTCGCCACGATGTGCCGACTCTCCCTGCGCCAGACGAGGTGCAACTCTGCATGTAAACCCGCTGGGTCGCGCAGCGGCCGAAAGACGACGTTGGCATACCCCAGGCGTATGGCCGATTGCGGCACCAGCGCCAGCCCCCAGCCCGCGTCCACCAGCGCCAGGATCGAATGGGTGTGGCTCAGGGTGAGCATGGTTTCGGGCACCACACCTTCGGCGCGCAAACGGCCCGCAATCAGCTCGTAGATGTAACGTGTCTCCGACGGACAGAACTCGATGAAGGGCTGGCCTTGCAATACGGTGAGCGGCACGGCGTCAGCGTCCTGGGCCAGCGCATGTCCCACCGGCACGGCCAGCACCAGCGGCTCCTGCAGCAGCAGGGTGGACGCGGCAAAACTGCGCGGCGCAAAGGGCCGCACGATGCCCAGGTCGATGCGGTCACCGGCCAGGGCTTCCAGCTGGTCCACAGTCTGCATCTCGCGCAGCACCACGTGCACGTCGGGCAGGCTGGCACGGATGGCACCCAGCACCCGGGGCAGGATGGCGAAGCTGGACGCGGCGATAAAGCCGAGCGTCACGCTGCCTGCATCGGCCCGCACGGCACGGCGTGCTGCCAGTGTGGCGGCCTGGGCGCGGCGCAGGATGTCTTCCGCCTCGCGCAAGAAGGTGGCCCCTGCGGGTGTCAGGCGCACCGTGCCGCCCGCACGCTCCAGCAGCTGCACACCCACCTCATGTTCCAGCAGCTGGATCTGGCGCGTAAGCGGCGGCTGCGTCATGTTGACCAGCACGGCGGCGCGGCCGAAATGGAGTTCGGTCGCGACGGCCACAAAGCAGCGGAGTTGGGAGAGCTGGAACACGATCTATTTTTTGAATGGCGGCATCGCCTGTTTGGATTGGACACCACCCCTGCGGCTTTTTACAGTGCCCCTCAACACGTTTTTATTGTTTCACTCACGACTTACGCAAACAAAGATGCAGCGTGGAGGTTCGCACAGGACACGGCGGATCGGTCAAGCATGTTTTGCGTAAGTCCTATTCATTTATTCAGGAGCAGCATTGTGAGTTCATTCCAAGGGTCGGCGTTGCGCAGCAAGCTCGACGGTATCTCGGGCATTTTGGTCACACCTTTTGACGCCAACGATGCGGTCACCGCCGCGCCGCTGCGCCCGGTGGTGGATCGCGCGGTGAACGCCGGTGTCCATGTGCTGGTGGCCAATGGCAACACCAGCGAGTTTTATGGCCTGGAGGCCCACGAGGCCGAGCGGGCGGTGCACATCGCCGCAGAATGTGTGGCGGGCCGGGTGCCGCTGCTGGCCGGTGTGGGCCGCAGCGTGGGGGAGGCCTGCCAACTCGCCCGTGTCTCGCGCGACGCTGGTGCCGATGCGCTGATGGTGCACCAGCCGCCAGACCCGTTTGTGTCACCACGGGGTGTGGTGGCCTATGTGCAGCGTATCGCCGAGGCCGGTGGTGGTCTGCCGGTGGTGCTGTACCTGCGCAACGAAAACATTGGCCTGGCCGCCATCGAGGCGCTGTGCCGCATTCCTGAAGTGATGGGGATCAAGTGGGCATCCGCCACACCGCTGGTGTTGGCCCAGGCCATGCGCCGTGTGGAAGACCGCCAGCTCGCCTGGGTCGGTGGACTGGCCGAGGTGTGGGCACCACCGTTCTACGCGGTGGGTGCACGTGGTTTCACGTCGGGGCTGATCAATGTGATGCCCGAGCGGTCGGTGGCGATCTACAACGCACTCGAAGCCGCTGACCACCCGCTGGCCATGCGCCTGATTGGCGAGATGTTGCCCTTCGAGGAATTACGCGCCCAGGAGAACAACGGCACCAACGTCACCGTGGTCAAGACAGCACTGCAGCTGATGGGCAACCCCTGTGGTGCCACACGCCCGCCGTCCGCCTGGCCGCTGACCGCGCCGCAACACCAGGAGCTGAGCGCCTTGATGGCGGGCTGGAACCTGCTGCGCTGACCCCTTTTTTGCGCTGATTTTTTACACAACCATAACCAGGAAGACAAACATGCAATTTCGCCGTTCCCTGCTGGCACTGTCTGCCATCGCTGCGCTCGCCCCCGCCACCACGTTGTTCAGTGCAGGTGCGCTGGCCCAGACCTTTCCGGCCAAACCTATCACCATCGTGATCGGCTCCACGCCCGGCAGCGCCACCGACGGGCTGGCCCGCAGTATTGCCACCGAAGTGACCAAGGCCACGGGCCAGTCGGTGATCGTGGACAACCGCGCCGGTGCGTTTGGCAGTATTGCCGCGCAGTACGTGGCGCGCGCCCAGCCGGACGGCTACACCGTCTTCATGACGACCAACACCACGCAGTCGGCCAACCCGCATCTGCTGAAGAAGATTGCGTACGACCCGATCAAGGACTTCGCGCCGGTCTCGCTGCTGGCCCGTGGTTACCTGGCGCTGGTGGTGAACCCGCAGGTCAAGGCCAACAACGTGGCCGAGCTGGTGGCGCTGGCCAAGGCGTCACCCGGCAAACTCAACTACGGCTCGGGCAGTTCATCGGCGCAGATCGCAACGGAGCTGTTGCAGCAGGCCACGGGCACCAAGTTCAACTACGTGCCCTACAAGGCCAACCCGCCCGCCGTGCTGGACCTGGTGGGTGGCCAGATCGACCTGATGATCGTGGACCTGACAACCAGTCTGCCCCAGGTCAAGGCCGGCAAGCTGCGCGCTTTGGGCATGAGCAGCCCCAAGCGTTCGCCACTTGCCCCCGAGGTGCCTGCCATCAACGAGACACTACCCGGTTGTGAGTTCGGCTACTGGAATGCGCTCTACGCCCCCGCAGGTACACCCGCACCCGTGGTGGCGCGGCTGAACGAGCTGATGCGTGATGCGCTGG
Source organism: Comamonadaceae bacterium AAW (assembly GCA_026314275.1). Taxonomy (GTDB): domain Bacteria; phylum Pseudomonadota; class Gammaproteobacteria; order Burkholderiales; family Burkholderiaceae_C; genus JAGOEY01. The sequence continues at coordinate 435,419 of CP111109.1, read as the reverse complement.
CCACACCAGCCGTGCGCCAGGTGATCGAAAAGACCGGGCAGGAAGCGGCATTTATGGGGCCCGATGACTTGGCCAAGTTCCAGCTGGCGGAGCTGGACCGTTGGGGCAAAATCATCAAGGCGGCGGGTATCCAGCCGGAGTAAGCCCGCCACTGGTGCAGATCGTTAACGCTCCTTGCCCATCACCAGATCGGGCAGGATCGTGACGATCTGCGGGAACAGGGTGATCAGTGCAATACACACCACCATACAGATAAAGAACGGAATGGCGGCGCGGGCGATCAGGTTGCTGTCCTTGCCGGTTATGTTCTGCAGCACAAAGAGGTTAAAGCCCACCGGGGGCGTGACCTCGGCAATCTCCACCAGCAGCACCACAAAGATGCCGAACCAGACCAGGTCAAAACCCGCCTTCTGGATCATGGGCAGCACCACGGCGCTGGTCAGCACAATCATCGAGATGCCGTCGAGTGCGGTGCCCAGAATCAGGTAAATCACCACCAGCGCGCTGATGAGGGCATAGGGCGACAGCTGCATACTGTCCACCCATTCGGCCAGCTCACGCGGGATGCCGGTGAAGGCCATGGTTTTGGTCAGAAAGGCCGCACCCGCCAAGATAAACATGATCATGCAGCTGGTGCGGGTGGCCCCCATCAGGCCCTGGCTGAAGTTCTCCCAGGTCAGGCAGCGGCCCCAGGCCGCAATCGCCAGCGAACCCAGCACACCAAAGGCCGCACATTCGGTGGCCGTGGCCCAGCCCGCCACCAGCACCCAGATGATGAAGATGATCAGCAGCGCACACGGGATCAGGTTGCCCGACAGGCGTATCTTTTGCATGAAGGTGGTGGGCGGGTCAGCGGGCGGCACCTGGTCCGGGTGCCGCAGGCTCCACCAGCCGATGTAGCCCGAAAACAAAACCATCAGCAGCAAGCCCGGCAGAAAACCCGCGAGGAAGATACGGATGATCGACGCGTCCGCCGCCACCGCATACACCACCATGGTGATCGATGGCGGAATCAGAATGCCCAGCGTGCCCGCAGACGCCAGCGCACCAATGGCCAGGTTCTCGTTGTACCCCCGGCGCTTCAGCTCGGGCAGCGCCACCTTGGCGATGGTGGCGCAGGTGGCCGCGGATGAGCCCGACACCGAGCCAAACACACCACAGCCAATGATGGTGGTGTGCATCAGCCGCCCCGGCACGCGGTTGAGCCACGGGCGCAGACCTTCAAACATCTCTTCGCTGAGTTTGGTGCGGAACAGGATTTCACCCATCCAGATGAACAGCGGCAGCGCCGCCAGCTCCCACGAAGCGTTCGATTCCCAGAAGGCCGAAAACAGGTTCATGCCCGGCCGGGTGTTGGTGAAAAAGGCCTGACCGACCCAGCCGACGATGGCCAGTGTCATGGCGATCCACACACCCCCGGCCAGCAGCACCAGCATGATGACGAGCAGCATGCCGCCCATGAGCAAGGTATCCATAGAGATGTGTGCTGCGGTTAGATGTCAGAAGAGAAATCACCCTTGGCGTGCCGCTCTTCGACGGCCCGCTGGTAACTGGGTTTGCCGCCTTGCAGTACCGTCACCAGGTCATCCAGCACGGCGGCCAGCAGCAGCCAGCAGCCGATCACAAAGGTCGATTGCGGAATCCAGATCGGGATGGCGACCAGCCCGGTGGCCACTTCGGCAAACTGGTAACTGTCATAGGTGAACGCGGTGGCCCAGTAGGTGAGGTAGGCCACGGCAATCGCCGCGATCACCAGGCAGATGGCGTCGAGCGTGCGGCGCACCTGGGGCGGCACGGCTTCGAGCAGCAACGTGACCCGCACGAAGTCGCCGTGGCGAAACGCATGGGCCATCGCAAAAAATGCGGCTGCCGCACACAACCAGGCCACTACGTCGTTGACGCCGCTGACCTGCAGGTTCAACTGGCGGCCCACACCGGCCACCACCATCAGCACAAAAATGCAAAAAACGCAGAAGGCGCCAATGCCCCCCGCTGCGTCAAAGAGCCAGCCCAACGCACGGCGCATGGCTTACTTCTTGGCCTTGTAGGCGTCCACAATGGCCGCGCCGTCCGGGCCTGCGGCCTTGAGCCAGTCGGCCTGCATGATGCCGCCCACCTGGCGCATGTCGGCGTCCAGCTTGGGCGAAGGCTTGTGGATCTTCATGCCGCGCTCGGACAGCAGGCGTTTGTATTCGTCGTTCTTCTCCTGTGCGACCTTCCAGCCCCGGGCCTCGGCTTCGGCGGCGGTCTTGAGCAGGGCGGCCTTGGTGGTCGCGTCGAGTGCGTCAAAAGCCTTGGCGTTCACCAGCACGGCGTTTTTGGGAATCCAGGCCTGGGTGTCGTAGAAGTTTTTGATGTGTTCATACGTCTTGGTGTCGAAGCCGGTGGAGCCCGAACTCATGTACGACTCGATCACACCGGTAGCCATGGCAGCACTCAGCTCGGCCTGCTGGATCTGCACGGGCTGGGCACCGATCAGCTCGGCAATCTTGGCCGTGGCCGGGCTGTAGGCGCGCCACTTGATGCCACGCAGATCCGCCACCGAGGCGATTTCTTTCTTGGTGAAGATGCCCTGTGGCGCCCATGGCACCGAGAACAGCAGCTTCATGCCCTGGGCCGCCAGCAGCTTTTCCATGGCGGGTTTGGATACGTCGTACAGCTTGCGTGCGTCGGGGTAGCTGGAGGCCAGGAAGGGCACACCGTCCAGCGCGTACAGCGGGTTTTCGTTGGCGAAGTTGGCCAGCAAAATTTCCCCGGCCTGGGCCTGGCTGCTTTGCACTGCGCGTTTGATTTCGGGGGCCTTGAACAGCGAGGCGTTGGGGTGCACCGCAATCTTGAGCTTGCCGCCGGTGGCTGCGTCCACGTCCTTGGCGAACTGGGTGATGTTCTCGGTGTGGAAGTTGGTGGCGGGGTAGGCGGTGGGCAGGTCCCACTTGGTTTGTGCAAAAGAGATGCTGGTGGCCGCAGCCAGCGCTGCGGCTGCGGTCAGGGTGAACAAGCGACGCTTCATGGGGTTCTCCTTCGGGTTCCAAATGGGGTGGTGTGCACTGTAACGCTGGGCGCTTGCATGGTGATGCGGGTTTCCCCTTCATGTCAACAAATCGTTGATAAATTGTCATGCAACTGCCTACAATGTGCCGCATGCAACAACAGTGCCAGCCCGGCTGCATCGAAGGAACACCATGACTACCAAGCCTCCTCGGCGCGCTGCATCCTCAGGCGCGGATCGCGCGTCCATCGTGTCATCCGCGCACCTGGTGTCCGAGCGCAGCGCCGAAATGAGCGAGTTTGAATACGGCCTCATCGTCGCGGGCAACGCCTTCAACCGCTGGGTCGCGCACTGCATGAGTGCCGCCGGGCTGAAAGACCTGACGCCGCTGGACGTGATCGTGCTGCACCACGTCACCCACCGCGCCCGCGACAAACGCCTGGCCGACATCTGTTTCATCATGAATGTGGAAGACACCCACCTCATCAACTACGCGCTCAAAAAGCTGCAGAACCTGGGTGTCGTGGCCGCCAGCAAAAACGGCAAGGAAGTAACCTATGCCGCCACCGACAGTGGCCGCGCCTATGTCACGCGCTACCGCGAAATTCGCGAAACCTGCCTGATTGACGCACTCAACGCCGACGATGGACTGAACCGCGACATTGGTGAGCTGGCGCGGCTGTTGCGGGTCCTCTCTGGCATGTACGACCAGGCCGCAAGATCAGCCGCATCTCTGTAAATCACCCGACCCTTCAACGAATTCCCTCCGCTCCATGAACACCACCCCCAACACCCCCGCACGCTGGCAGTTCTGGATCGACCGGGGCGGCACCTTCACCGACGTGGTGGGCAAACGGCCCGATGGCAGCCTGGTCACCCACAAGCTGCTCTCTGAAAACCCCGAGCAGTACCGCGACGCCGCAGTGGCTGGCATCCGGCATCTGCTGGACTTAAAGCTGGGTGAGCCGATCACGCCGCAGCAGGTGGAGTGCGTGAAGATGGGCACCACCGTGGCCACCAATGCGCTGCTGGAGCGCAAGGGTGAGCCGACGCTACTGGTTACCACACGCGGCTTCCGTGATGGGCTGCGTATCGCCTACCAGAACCGCCCACGCCTGTTCGACCGCCGCATCCTGCTGCCCGAGCTGCTCTACACCCGCGTCATCGAAGCGCATGAACGGGTGGGCGCACACGGTGACGTGATCGAGGCGCTGGATGAGGCCAGCCTGCGTGAACACCTGTGGGCCGCGTTTGATGCAGGTCTGCGCAGTGTGGCCGTGGTGTTTATGCACGGCTACCGCTACACCGACCATGAGGCCGCAGCCGCACGTATTGCCACCGAGGTCGGCTTCACCCAGGTCAGCACCTCCCACGGCACCAGCCCGATGATGAAGTTCGTCAGCCGGGGCGACACCACCGTGGTGGACGCCTATCTCTCTCCCATCCTGCGCCGCTACGTGGAGCAGGTGGCGGGTGAAATGCCGGGCGTCAAACTCTTCTTCATGCAGAGCAGCGGTGGCCTTACCGATGCGCATGTGTTCCAGGGCAAGGATGCCATCCTCAGCGGCCCGGCGGGGGGCATTGTGGGCATGGCACGCACGGCGGGCCTGGCGGGGCATGGCGATGTGATCGGCTTCGACATGGGCGGTACGTCCACCGATGTGAGCCATTTCCGGGGCGGGCTGCAGGGGGAATTCGAGCGCGAGTTCGAGACCCAGGTGGCCGGTGTACGGATGCGGGCTCCGATGATGAGCATCCATACCGTGGCGGCGGGTGGCGGCTCCATCCTGCAGTTCGACGGTGCACGCTTTCGGGTCGGCCCGCAGAGCGCGGGTGCCAACCCCGGCCCGGCCAGTTACCGCCGTGGTGGCCCGCTGGCCGTGACCGATGCGAACGTGATGGTCGGCAAGGTGCAGCCACGTTACTTCCCCAAGGTGTTTGGCCCGCAGGCCAACGAGGCGCTGGACGCCGATGTGGTGCGTGCGAAGTTTGCCGAGCTGGCAGAGCGCTCAGGCCGCACGGCCGAGGAAGTGGCGGAAGGTTTTATCCACATCGCTGTGCAGCAGATGGCCAATGCCATCAAGAAAATCTCGGTGGCACGCGGCTACGACGTCACGCGCTACACGCTGCAGTGTTTCGGCGGCGCGGGTGGGCAACATGCCTGCCTGGTGGCCGATGCGCTGGGTATGACCAAGGTCTTCGTGCACCCGCTGGCCGGTGTGCTCAGCGCCTACGGCATGGGCCTGGCCGACCAGAACGTGATCCGTGAACAGGCGGTGGAGTTGAAGCTGGCGGCCGACGCCTTGCCGCAGATCGCCGAGCGGCTGGACGCGTTGGCCGAAGTGGCCCAGGCAGAACTCACGCGCCAGGAGGTGAGCACCGGCAGCATCACCACCCACCGCCGCGTGCATGTGCGCTACGAGGGCAGCGACTCCGCCCTCATCGTGCCGTTTGTGGACAACATCGCCGCCATCACCAAAGGTTTTGAAGCGGCGTACCAGCAGCGGTTTGCTTTCCTGATGCACGGCAAGGGTTTGGTCGTCGAAGCCGTGTCAGTCGAAGCTGTGGTGGCCGGTGATGCCCCCGCCGAGCCGCAGCACGAAACCCACCCGGTGCGCGAGGTGCCGCGCCGTGAAACGGTGAAGGTGTACTCCAGCGGCGCATGGCACGACGCCGCGCTGGTGGTGCGTGAAGACCTGCGCCCGGGTGATGTGATCCCCGGCCCGGCCATCATTGCCGAGAAAAATGCCACCACCATCGTTGAGCCCGGTTGGGAAGCCACACTCACCGCCATGGACCACCTGGTGCTGGAGCGCCGCAGCGCCCGCAACGTCGCCTATGCCGCAGGCACCACGGCCGACCCGGTGCTGCTGGAGGTGTTCAACAACCTGTTCATGAACATCGCCGAGCAGATGGGTCTGCAACTGCAGAACACCGCCTACTCGGTCAACATCAAGGAGCGGCTGGACTTCAGCTGCGCATTGTTCGACGCCGAGGGCAACCTCATCGCCAACGCACCCCACATGCCGGTGCACCTGGGCAGCATGGGCGAAAGTATCAAGACCGTGATCCGCGAGAACGCGGGCCGTATGCAGCCCGGCGACGTGTTTGCGCTGAACGACCCGTACCACGGCGGCACCCACCTGCCCGACGTGACCGTTATCACGCCGGTCTACCTGGCCGAGAGCGAACAACCCCTGTTCTACGTGGGCAGCCGCGGCCACCAGGCCGACATTGGCGGCACCACGCCAGGCTCGATGCCGCCGTTCTCCACCCGCATCGAGGAAGAGGGTGTGCAGATCGACAACTTCAAGCTGGTAGACCAGGGCCGCCTGCGCGAGGCCGAGGTGATCGCGCTGCTGGAAAGCGGCGAATACCCCAGCCGCAACCCGCAGCAGAACCTGGCCGACCTGAAGGCGCAGATAGCGGCCAACGAAAAGGGCGTGCAGGAGCTGCGCAAGATGGTGGGTCAGTTCGGCCTGGATGTGGTGCGTGCCTACATGGGCCATGTGCAGGACAACGCTGAGGAGTCGGTGCGCCGCGCCATCACGCTGCTGAAGGATGGCCAGTTCACGCTGCCGTTGGACAACGGTGCGCAGATCCAGGTGGCAATCCGTGTGAACGCGGCCGAGCGCACGGCCGAGATCGACTTCACCGGCACCAGCCCGCAGCAGACCAACAACTTCAACGCCCCCACCGCCGTGTGTATGGCTGCAGTGCTCTACGTGTTCCGCACGCTGGTGGACGACGACATCCCGCTCAATGCGGGCTGCCTGAAGCCGCTCAAGGTGATCATCCCTGAAGGCTCGATGCTGCACCCGCGCCCACCTGCTTCGGTAGTGGCGGGCAATGTGGAGACCTCCACCTGCATCACCAACGCGCTGCTGGGCGCGCTGGGTGTGATGGCCGCCAGCCAGTGCACGGTGAACAACTTCACTTTCGGCAGCGCGCATTACCAGTACTACGAAACCATCTCGGGCGGCAGTGGCGCCGGGCCGGTGTTCGACGCCCAGGGCCAGGTGGTGGGCGGCTTCGACGGCACGAGCGTGGTGCAGACCCACATGACCAACTCCCGCATGACCGACCCCGAAGTGCTGGAGTTCCGTTACCCCGTGCGGCTGGAGAGTTACGCCATCCGCCAGGGATCGGGTGGCACGGGCCAGTGGAAGGGCGGCAACGGCGGTGTGCGGCGTGTGCGCTTTCTGGAGCCGATGACGGCCAGTATCTTGTCCAACGCCCGCCTGCGTGGTGCCTTTGGCCTGGCGGGTGGCGGCGCAGGTGCCGTGGGCATCAACCGCGTGGTGCGCGCCGATGGCCGCGTGGAACAACTGGCGCATATCGGCCAGGTGGACATGCTGCCGGGCGACATCTTCGAGATCCACACCCCCGGTGGCGGTGGCTACGGCCAGCCCAGCTGACATGGCCGCATGAAAATCCTGCTCACCGGCTTTGAGCCTTTTGGCGGCGACACGGTCAACCCCTCGTGGGAGATCGCCCGCACGCTGGACGGCACCACGGTGGCCGGTGCGCAGGTGGTGGCCTGCCAGTTGCCCTGTGTGTTTGGCCGCGCGCCGCAGGTGCTGCAGCAGGCGCTGGCGCAGGGGCCTTTCGTTTTGGTTGTTGCGTTGGGTATGGCGGGTAGCCGCACCGGCCTGTCGTTTGAGCGTATTGCCATCAACCTGGACGACGCATCGATACCCGACAACGCAGGCCAGCAGCCGGAGGACATGGCCGTGTTGCCACTAGGGCCTGCCGCTTACTTTTCGACCTTGCCGGTCAAACACATGGTGGACGCGGTGCGCGCTGCAGGTATCGCGGCGGACACATCCCAGACGGCCGGCACCTTTGTCTGCAACCATGTTTTCTACCGACTGATGCACATGCTGGCCAGCACGCAGAACGCGCCGCGCGCTGGCTTCGTGCATGTGCCGGTGTTGCCCCAGCAGCAGGCGCTCCATCCGCTGGGGCAGGCCATGGCCTTGGACATGCAGGTGGAAGGCGTCCGTGTGGCCCTGCAGGCTGCGCTGTCAGCCTGATGGTATTGGGTGCTCCTATTTCAGGAGCATTACCCGCTTGTAAAATGGGCGCCAGAGGCTGTTTTGGTCATTAAAAATGCGCCTCAATCGGGCACCGTCTCCGCCAGCGCCTCCAGGTAAGTGCGCCGCCACCAGTGCACATCAAAAGTGCGGATGTTGTTCAGCAGCAGCTGGTGCCTGCGCTGGCGTTCTTCCAGCGGCATCTGTAATGCTTGTTGGATGGTTTCTGCCGTGCCGTGGGTGTCGTAGGGGTTCACCAGCAGGGCGTCTTTCAGCTGCTCGGCGGCACCGGCGAAGCGTGACAACACCAGCACACCGGGGTCGGCCGGGTCCTGTGCGGCGATGTACTCCTTGGCCACCAGGTTCATGCCGTCGCGCAAGGGCGTAACCAGGCCCACCGCCGCAGCGCGGCACAGTCCGGGAATCCGTTTGCGCGCCACGGTGCGGTGGATGTAGCGCAGAGGCATCCAGTCCAGCTCGCCGTAGTCGCCGTTGATCACACCGCTGAGGGATTCCAGCTCCTGCCGGATGTCGGCATAAGCGTCCACACTCTCACGCGATGGGGACGCGATCTGGATCAGCGTGGCGCTGCGGTGGTTTTCGGGGTAGTGGGCCAGCAGTTCGCGGAACGCACGCATGCGCTGGGGCAGGCCTTTGGAGTAGTCGAGCCGGTCGATGCCCAGCAGTAGACGGCGGCGGTTGTACTCCTCGCGTATGCGGTGGTACATGTCCATCGCGTCGCTGGCGTGGGTGAGTGCGGCGAACTCGTCCACGTCGATGCCGATGGGGAAAGCCTGCGCGCGTACGGTGCGGTTGAACGCGCGGAAGTGGTGCGGATCCAGCGCTTCGGCACCCGCTTCCTCGCCCACATAGCGAGAGAAATGGTTGACATCCGCCTCACTCTGAAAGCCCACCAGGTCGTAAGAAAAAAGTGAACGGATCAACCACTCATGCTGCGGGATCGCAGCCAGGATCAGCGGTGGTGGCAGGGGGATGTGCAGGAAGAAACCGATGCGGTTGGTGCAACCCATGGCGCGTAATTCGGCGGCCAACGGGATCAGGTGGTAGTCGTGGATCCAGAGGATGTCGTCGGGCTTCAGCAGCGGCATCAGCTTGCGCGCAAACAGCTGGTTCACCCGGCGGTACCCGGCAATAAAACCCGCGTCAAAGTCGGCCAGGTCCAGTCGGTAATGGAACACCGGCCACAACACGCCGTTGCTGTAGCCCAGGTAATAACTGTCATGGTCTTCGCGGCACAGGTCGATGGTGGCCAGGGTCACGTTGCCGGCCTGGCTGGTGTGCACTTCACCCTCACCGGGTGTGCCGTCTTCCACAATGTTGCCGCTCCAGCCAAACCACAGGCCACCGGTGGCGTTGAGGGTTTCGCCCAAAGCTACGGCCAAGCCGCCCGCTGCCGTTTTGCGCGGGTCGGCAAGGCGGTTTGACACTACGACGAGGCGGCTCATGGTGATGCCCTCATATCTGTGATTCCCACGGGGCTGAGAGGCGCACAGCTGCGTTGATGATGCCCACCATCGAGTAGGTTTGCGGAAAGTTGCCCCACATCTCGCCGGTGACAGGGTGGGTGTCTTCCGACAGCAGTCCCAGGTGGTTGCGCGCGGCCAGCATGGTTTCGAAAATGGCGCGGGCTTCGTCCTTGCGGCCGATTTTGGCGAGGGCGTCGATGCGCCAGAAGGTGCAGATGTTGAAGGCCGTCTCGGGCTTGCCAAAGTCGTCCGGGGCTTCGTAGCGGCGCATGTACGGGCCGTCGCAGAGTGACTTTTCCATCGCTTCGACCGTAGCGATGAAGCGCGGGTCACGTGGGTCGATAAAACCAACCTCGGCCATCAGCAGCACGCTGGCGTCCAGGTCGCGGCCACCGAAGCTTTCGGCAAAAGCCTGGCGTTCCTCGCTCCAGGATTTGGCAATGATCTCGGTGCGCATACGGTCGGCGTGTGCGGCCCAGTAGTCGGCACGCGCGGTGTTGCCCAGCACGGTGGCGATCTTGGCCAGCCGGTCACACGCGGCCCAGCTCATCAGCGCGGACGATGTGTGCACACGCGCCCGCGTGCGCAGCTCCCACATGCCCGCATCGGGCTGGCCATAGACGCGAATCGCCTGTTCCCCCACGGCTTCCAATTGCGCAAACTCGGCCGCGCCCGCACGGTGCAGCAGGCGGTGGTCGTGGAAGGCCTGGGCCGCGCCCAGCACGATGTTGCCGTACACGTCGTGCTGAAAATGCTCCTGCGCCTGGTTGCCCACCCGCACCGGGCCCATACCCCGGTAACCCTGCAGGTGGTCAACAAACGACTCGGGCAATTCCTGCTCCAGCCCAATGCCGTACAGCGGCTGGATGTGGGCACCTTTGGAGCCAACCACCACGTTGGAGAGCCAGCGCAAATAGTCCTCCATCGTGCCCACCTCGGACAGGCTGTTGAGTGCGCGCACCACAAAAAATGCATCACGCAGCCAGCAATAGCGGTAGTCCCAGTTGCGGGCGCTTCCCGGGGCTTCGGGGATGCTGGTGGTCATCGCGGCGACGATGGCACCTGTCTCTTCAAACAGCGAGAGTTTGAGCGTGATGGCCGCACGGATCACCGCGTCCTGCCACTCCAGCGGCACGGCCAGGCTGCGGCTCCATTTGCACCAGTAGGCGATGGTTTCCTGCTCGAACAGGCGCGCGGTGTCGGCAATACCATCGGTCAGGCTTTCGTCCGCACCCAGCAAAAAATTGTGCTCACGTGTTAGCAGAAACGGCTGCTGCGACAACACATAGGCCACCGGCACATCGGTGTTGAGCCGCAGCGTGAGGTCTTCGCCCACAAAACGCAGATGGTTGCTGCCGCGTGTGACCTCCGACGGCGCACGCCCCCAGTCAAACCGCACCGACAGGTTCACGCGGATGCGTGGCGCGCCGTGGATGGGGCGCACCCTGCGCACCAGTGTCATGGGCCGAAAGAAGCGCGAGCGGCTTTGATACCGGGGCGCAAAGTCGGTGATCTCGATACCCTGGCCCGCGGTGTCGAACAGCTGCGTGCGCAGCACGGCGGTGTTGGGCTCGTACCACTGGCGCGCGCTGGCAAAGTTCTCGATCTCGATGCCAAAGGCCGACGCATCGTCGCCCGGTTGCAGCAGCGCGTTGAACACCGGCGGGCTGTCAAAACGCGGCATACAGCACCAGACGATACGCGCCTGCTGGTCCACCAGCGCGCTGAAGCCGCAGTTGCCGATGATGCCCATGGACAGCGACGCGTCGAGTGGTGGCTTGAACCCTGGGGTGGCTACGGTGGTCATGGGGGGCTCCTTGGTCATGGTTTGAGGGGGGTTCAGCGCGGTCAGTGCTGTTGCAGCAGCGTGTGCAGCCAGTCCAGCAGCGCCGCCGGGTTGTCGAAGCGGTGCTGGGCACAGGTCGGGCCTGCGCCCACTTTGATGGTGCGGCCCTGCAGCGTGTGCACCGCCACAAACCCGGCCTCGTCGGTCACATCGTCACCGGCAAAAACGGGCACACGCCCGGCAAACGGCGGCTCCTGCATAAAGGCGGCAATGGCTTGGCCTTTGCCAATGTGGGCGGGCTTCACCTCCAGCACACATTTGCCGTGCAACAGCGTCAGGTCTGGGCGGCCATGTAACGCGGCCACCAGCGTGTCGTGGCACAGCGTGGCCAGCGCGGGCGCATGGCGGTAGTGCAGCGCCAGCGACGTTTGTTTGGGCTCCAGGCGCAGGCCGGGGTGCCGCGACACCAGGCTGTGCATGGCCATCTCGATGGCGGCCAGATGGGGCGTGGGCGCGCTGTACACATCCCCCTGCGCCGTGCGGCGAATGGCACCATGTTCCGCCGCAGCAGGCAGCTGCAGCGGTGCCAAAAACTGATCCAGGTCCTGCAAGCGACGGCCCGACACCAGTGCCAGTGCTCCGCCTAACCGGGTCTGCAAATGGACCAGCAAGGGCAGCAGTTCCGGCGGCACCACGACCTGTTCAGGCTGGTCCGCCAGCGCCACCAGCGTGCCGTCAAAGTCGAGGAAGAGGGCGGTGTGCGGAGGGAGGGTGGGCAAGGTTTGCATCTGCGTAAACCTTAACAGGCCAGCCCCGGATTAACCCGTGGGGAGGGGGATTTGCGGTGTTCTCCTACAGGGCGCACATGAACCTGCTGGCGCAGCCAGTTGCCGCGTGCACTGCCGGATAAAGGCCATGGCCTGCTGAAATATGCGAGGCGAAATGGCCTGTAGCCCAGGCGGGGCGGGCGCAAGGTGCTCTTTATTTTATAGCTTGCTATGGTTTGTATAGCTGCATGCGCAGGTGCAGCGGGCGCGAGAGGCCTGTTTGGTTCATTTTTCAGGGGCGTTTGCGCCTTTCTTGCAGGGCGGGCATTGCTACCATCACAGCCTTGCGCTCCGCGCGCCCGCTTCCCACACCACCCGCCCCATGCCTTCACTCCACTGGATCGGCAAAGATGCCGTTGTTAAACACCACCAGGACGTGCCGTTCCACCTGCTGGAGCCCGTGCCCGCGCTGTCTGCGGGTCATGCCGGCGATAGCGCCAGCGGCAACCTCATCGTGCAAGGCGACAACCTGCTGGCCCTGAAAGCCTTGCTGCCGCGTTATGCGGGCCAGGTCAAGTGCATCTACATCGACCCGCCCTACAACACCGGCAACGAAGGCTGGGCCTACAACGACAACGTCAACAGCCCCGAGATCCGCAAATGGCTGGGCGCGGTGGTCGGCAAAGAGGGCGAGACGCTGGACCGGCATGACCGCTGGCTGTGCATGATGTACCCGCGCCTGGTGTTGCTGCGGCAGTTTTTGCGGGAGGACGGGGCGATATTTGTGTCGATTGACGACAACGAAGTGGCCACGCTGCGGCTGTTGATGGACGAGATTTTTGGGGCGGGGAATTTCGCTGCCACGTTTATTTGGGAGAAGCGCACCACACGAGAGAACCGTCGAGTTTTTTCGTTCAGCCATGACTACGTGCTTTGCTACACACGTCGGCTAGAATTTTTTGAGAAAACCAGAGGTGAGCTGCCGCTTACTCAGGACGTCATAGATCGGCACAAGAATCCTGACGACGACCCGCGTGGAGCATGGCAATCGGTCTCACTGAATGCCCAAGCTGGACATGGAACAGCTTCTCAGTTTTACTCAATCACTACTCCCGGTGGGCGGGTTATCAGCCCACCGCAGGGCAGATGCTGGATCGTTACCAAACCACGTTTTGAAGAACTCGTTGCTGACAATCGCGTTTACTTTGGCCCAAGTGGAAACAATGCGCCTCGCCAGAAGAAGTTCTTGGCTGAAGTTAGTCGCGGCTTGACACCTCACACACTTTGGCAAGCCGATGAGGTGGGAACCACTGACTCTGCAACAAAATCGGTTCTCTCGATCATGGGTGCAAGTGCCTCGTTTGAAACACCTAAATCCGTTCCCCTTCTCCAGCGCATCCTCCAAATCGCCACCGACAAAGACTCCCTCATCCTCGACAGCTTCGCAGGCTCTGGCACTACAGCCCATGCCGTGCTCAAGCAAAACGCCGAAGACGGTGGCACACGCCGCTGCATCCTGGTGGAGATGGACGAGGGCATCGCAAAAAACGTCACCGCCGAGCGTGTCAAACGCGTCAGCCAGGGCTACACCAATGCCAAGGGCGAAGCGGTAGCGGGTTTGGGCGGTGGCTTTCAGTTCTGCACCCTGTCCGCAGAGCCATTGTTCACCCCCTATGGCCTGGTGCGCGAAGACGTTCGTTTTGCCCAGCTGGCCGAGTTTGTGTGGTTTGCCGAGACGGGCACCGGCTACACCGGCACCGCCGATTCGCCGCTGCTGGGTGTGTTTGACGGGCAGGCGATTTACCTTCTGTACAACGGCATTTTGAAAGACCATTCTGTGGATGGCGGCAACGTGCTGACCGGCCCGGTGCTCGACATCCTGCCGCCCTTTGACGGCCCCAAAACCATCTATGCCGCAGCCTGCCGCCTGGGCGCGCCGCGCCTGCAGCGCGAGCAGATTGTTTTCAAGCAAACGCCGTATGCGTTGGCGGTGTAAATTCATGTCTGTGCCCACCTTTTGGAGAAGCCGCCATGCAAGTCAATGAAATTGTCCAAGAAGCCTTGCTACTGCCTGCTGATGCCCAGCTGGCTATTGCAGATTTGCTGTACAAAAACCTGGGCGCAGCAGACCCCGAGGTTGACCGTTTGTGGGGTGAAGAAGCATTGCGCCGGTTGGCCGCCTTTGACGCGGGGCGTAGCAAGACTTTTTCGATAGACGAAGTATTTGGGCCAGATTAATGCAGCTTCGATTTGACGAATGGTCCAAACTTGAATTTAAAGAAGCACGCGCCTGGTATGCGGCCATTCGCCCCGCGTTGGGGCGCGCCTTTGCCGACGAGGTCAAGCTGGCAGGCCAGCGCATCGTTCACATGCCGCAGATGTACCCGCTGGAAACCGGGGACATTCGCAGATGTGTGCTGAACCAGTTTCCGTACATCCTGCGTTACGCCCTGCGGGGTGACATCGTTCTGATCGTCGCCGTTTCGCACCAACACCGCGCGCCCGGCTACTGGGTGGACCGCCTTCCCAACGCATGACCCATTTCACCCCCAAAAAATACCAGCAAGACCCCGCCAATGGCGGTGGTGTCCTCGACAGCGTTGCGGCCTACTTCCACGCCTGCCACCAGCATGGCCGGGCCTCGCTGGCGTTCACGGCGGTCACGCAAGAGCTGTGGGGCAGCGGCCTGGCCTACCACCCGCTGGCCGGTTTTGCGCCCGACATGCCGTACTTTTGCCTGCGTGTGCCCACGGGTGGCGGCAAAACCTGGCTGGCGGCCAAGAGTGTGGCGCTGGCCAATACACACCTGCTGCGTGTGCCACACAGCGTGGTGCTGTGGCTGGTGCCCAGCAAGCCGATTCGCGAGCAGACGCTGCGCGGCCTGAAAGACCGCAGTCACCCGCTGCACGCCGCGCTGCGCGAGGCCGGGCCGGTGACGGTGCTGGATTTAAACGAGGCCCGCAGTCTGACCCGTGCCACGCTGGACACCAGCACGGTGGTAATCGTGGCGACGCGCCAGGCGTTCCAGGTGGAGGACGAGGAAAGCCGCAAGGTGTATGAGAGCAGCGGCGCGTTGATGCACCACTTTGACAGCCTGACGCCCGCACAGCGCGCCGGGCTGCTGCAAGACGGCGGCACCGTGCCGTATTCGCTGGCCAATGTGCTGCGCATGCGCCGCCCGCTGGTGGTGGTGGACGAGGCGCACAACAGCCGCACCGAGCTGGCGTTTGACACGCTGGCGCGCTTTTGCCCCAGTGCCATTCTGGAGCTGACGGCCACGCCGGATGTAGACCGCACGCCCAGCAATGTGCTGCACAGCGTGAGCGCGGCGCAGCTCAAGGCCGAGCAGATGATCAAGCTGCCGGTGCTGCTGCAGACCGAGGTGAACTGGCAGCAGTGCCTGGCCGATGCCATCGCCCGGCGCAACGGGCTGCAGGCGCTGGCCGATGCCGAGCACCGCCAGGGCGCGCCGTACCTGCGGCCTATCGTGCTGATCCAGTCGGAGCCGCGCCGTGCCGGGCTGGACACGCTGGACTATGAGCGCGTGCGGCAAGAGTTGCTGACCAACCACGCTATTCCCGCCGCCGAGATTGTGGTGGCCACCAGCGACGAAAAGGGGCTGGAAACCATAGACGCTGATTACCCGCTGGGCATCAGCGACCCAAAATGCCCGGTGAAATTTGTCATCACCCAAAAGGCGCTGGCCGAGGGCTGGGACTGCCCGTTTGCCTATATTTTGGTGAGTATGGCCACGCTGCATTCGGCCACTGCGGTGGAGCAGATTCTGGGCCGCGTGCTGCGCCAGCCGGGTGCGCAGCACCGGGTGGCCAAAGAGTTGAACCAGTCGTATGCGTTTGTGGTGTCTCGCCACTTTGCCGACACCGCTGCCGCCCTGCGCGACCGGCTGGTGCTGGGCGCGGGCTTTGACCGCAAGGATGTGACCGAGTTTGTGGTGGCAGCGCAGCCCGAGCAGCGGATGTTTGACATGGTGGGCCTGGGTGCGCGCGTGGTGGTGCAGCCGGTGCAGCCGGTGGTGGCGACGCTGGATGCCGCGCCCGACCTGAAGGCGCTGCCCAAAGAGCTGCGCAGTGTGCTGGGCGACAAGCTGGCTTTCGACAAAAAACACAGCACGCTGACCATTCGCCAGCCGCTGGAGCCGGTAGAGCTGGCGGCATTGCAGGCGCTGGCGACCACGCCGCACGATGTGGCTGCCATTGCCAGTGCCGCCGAAGAGAGCCGCACGTCGGCCCTGACTTTCTTCCAGACCCCGGCCGAAGCGGGCCAGACCCTGCTGGTGCCCCAGATGGCCCTGCGTTTGCCGGGTGGGCAGGGCGCGCAAGGTGCGTTGCGCCTGTTTGACGACCCGGAGGTGCTGAACTTTCCGTGGAACCTGTCCCCATTCGATGCCAAGCCCTTATATGCCGACCTGGTCACGCTGGGGGCCGCACTGAAGGTGAGTGAGGGTGGTGTGGTGGACGTGGACGATGCCAGCGGCAAAATGATGCAGCGCTTTCTGCCCGACCTGCAACGTGACCTGGGCCTGGTCTACACGCCCGAGCATTGGACGCAGGTGAAGCTGGCGGCTTGGTTGTGCCGGAACCTGCCCGAGCCCTCGCTCACTGCCGCCAGCAAGATGGCGTTTGTGGCGGCATGGCTGGGCGACCTGCTGGTTCAGCCCGGCTTTGACCTGGCACGCGCCAATCTGCAAAAGTTTTTACTGCGTGACCTGCTGGACACCCACATCAAAACCCTGCGCCGCGATGCGGTGAACCGCGCTTACCAGCAAACCCTGTTTGCCGATGGCAACACCGAGCGGGTGGTGGTGGACGGCACATTCACCTATGACTTTCGCCCCGAGGCCTACGCCCCCAGCCGCGACGATGACCAAGCCTATGGGCGGCACGCGTTTCGCAAACATTTCTACAGCCGCATCGGTGCCTTTGATAGCCTGGAGGAATACGAGTGTGCGGTGTGGCTGGACATCCAGGCGCAAAAAGGGCGCTTGCAGTACTGGGTGCGTAACCTGGCCCGGCGCGAAGGTGCGTCGTTTTACCTGCAAAAAGCCACCGGGCGCTTTTACCCTGACTTCATCTGCAAACGGCTAGACGGCACGGTGCTGGTGGTCGAATACAAGGGTGGTCAAGGCTGGCCTGGTGCCGAAGACGACCGCCAGATTGGCGGCCTGTGGCAAACCCTGTCGGGTGGCAGCTGCTGGTTTGTGATGGTGACCAACCGGCAGTGGGACGCCATAGAGCCGCTGCTGGGCTGAGGCAATCGTTTGCTATATATTTAATAGCTATATGCGTCAGTGCAGCGGGAGCTATAGGCCAATTTGTTCCTAAAAATGCTGCAGCCACACACCTGTGGGCTGCAGCAGGCCGTGCCTTACACGTTCGTGATCGAAATAGCCCGTGTATTCAGGTACGCCTCCATCGCCTCTGGCCCGCCTTCGGTGCCATAACCCGAGTCCTTGATGCCGCCGAAAGGCATTTCGGCCGACGGTGTGGCGGGCTGGTTGATCCACAGCATGCCGACCTCGACACGCTGCGACAGCAGGTGGGCGTTCTTCAGCGAGCGGGTGAACGCGTAACCTGCCAGGCCGAACGGCAGGCGGTTGGCTTCGGCGATGGCGTCTTCCAGCTTGCTGAAGCCACGCACGGCGGCCATGGGGCCAAATGGTTCGTCGTTGAACACCTTGGCCGACAGCGGCACGTCCGTCAACACGGTGGGCTGCCAGAAGTTGCCGGTGGTGCCGATACGCTCGCCACCCAGCGCCAGCGTGGCGCCTTGTTGCACGGCGTCCTGGGTGAACTCGGCCATGGCGGTCAGGCGGCGCGGGTTGGCCAGCGGGCCCATGGTTGTGCCTTCCGCCGTGCCATCACCAACCTTCAGGCCGCTGGCGTACTGGGCCAGTGCTGCGCCAAATTCTTTCTGGATGCTTTCGTGCACCAGGAAGCGCGTGGGCGAAATACACACCTGGCCCGCGTTGCGGAACTTGGCGGCACCGGCCGACTTGACGGCCAGCGCAATGTCGGCGTCTTCACACACGATGACCGGGGCGTGGCCGCCCAGCTCCATCGTCACACGCTTCATGTGCTGGCCTGCCAGCGCGGCCAGCTGTTTGCCCACAGGCGTGGAGCCGGTGAACGTGACCTTGCGAATGATGGGGTGGGGGATCAGGTAGCTGGAGATTTCGGCGGGGTTGCCATACACCAGGCCCACCACACCGGCGGGCAGGCCCGCGTCGGCAAAAGCCTGGATCAGTGCGGCGGGTGCGGCCGGGGTTTCTTCGGGTGCCTTGATCAGCATCGAGCAGCCGCTGGCCAGTGCTGCCGACAGCTTGCGCACCACCTGGTTGATCGGGAAGTTCCACGGCGTGAACGCGGCGACGGGGCCCACCGGGTCCTTCAGCACCAGCTGGCGCACGGCCAGGTTGCGCGAGGGCACGATGCGGCCATAGACGCGCATGCCTTCATCGGCAAACCATTCAATGATGTCGGCCGCGGCCATGGCTTCACCCTTGGCTTCAGGCAGGGGTTTGCCGTTTTCCTGCGTCAGCACGGCGCCGATGTCGGCGGCACGTTCGCGCATCAGCGCAGCAGCGCGGCGCATGATCTTGGCACGCTCAAAGGCGGGCACGTCGCGCCACACTTCAAACCCCTTTTGGGCAGCGGCCAGGGCGCGGTCCAGGTCAGGAATGCCCGCGTGCGCCACACGGCCAATTTCCAGCCCGGTGGCCGGGTTGAACACGGCCAGTGTTTTGCCATCGGCGGCGTCTTGCCATTCACCGGCAATAAAAAGGCGTGTGTGGGGGTAAGTCATGAAGTCGCTCCTGTTGGGGGGTGTTGCCAAGGGTCAAGAGGATAACGGGATGGCGGCTGCAGCATGTGACAAGCCGCCAATGGGGCGCTGGCGCGTAGGGGCTGTTGTCAACCTGTTTGCTTCTGAATTGATAGCTACCAGCGAACGATGGATGTGCACTGGAGCCACTTTTTATGCATAAATCAGGGTTGCGCGGAGGCCATCTTTACTGTGTCACCAGCGTCACCCCAGCCCCCACCCAGCGCCCGTATCAACACCACGGTGGACTGGTACTGCGTGGACCGCACATCCAGCGCCTGGCGGCGGTTGCGCAACTCGCTGCGGCGGGCGTCGAGCAGGTCGAGCTGGCTGACCAGGCCGTTGCGGTAACGCACATCCGACAGCTTGGTGGCGCGGGTGGCGGAGGCCACGGCGCGGTCTTGTGCCTCGGTCTGCTGGGCCAGCAGGCGCAGGGCGGCGAGCTGGTCTTCCACCTCACGCAGGGCGTTAAGCACCTGGCCCCGGTACTGAGCCGTGGCACCGTCGAGCTGGGCGCTGGCGTTCTTCACACCGGCCTCGCGGCGGCCACCGTCGAAGATGGGCAGCGAGAGCAGCGCACCCACACCCCAGGCGCGGGCCGACCACTTGAACACGTCGCTGAGGCTGGACGATGCAAAACCACCGGCGGCGGTCAGAGACACATCGGGGAACCAGGCGGCTTGTGCCACACCCACGCGGGCCTGTGCCGCCAGCAGGCTGCTTTGCGCGGCGGCCACGTCGGGGCGGCGGGTCAGTACAGTGCTGGGCACCCCACTGGGGATGGTGGGCAGGGCAGCTTGCCAGTCGGGGCTGTCCAGGCTCTGCAGGCTGAAGGACGATGCCGCTTCACCCACCAACACGGCCAGCGCGTGCTCAAGCGTGGCACGGCGGCGGTCCAGGGCCAGGGCGTCGGACTCGGTGGCGGCCACTTCGGTCTGTACGCGGGCCAGGTCCAGCTCGGCCACGTCACCGGCGCGGAAGCGGCGTTCGGTCAGAGTGAGTGTGCCCCGGTACGCACCCAGGGTTTCACGCACCAGTGCGCGCTCGGCATCCAGCGCGCGCAGCGACAGGTAGGTCTGGGCCACATCGGCCTGCACCAGCAGGCGGGTGCTTTGCAGCAGGGCGTCACGCGCCTGGGCGTCCAGGCCTGCGGCGTCGCTGGCGCGGGCCAGGCGGCCAAACAAATCCAGCTCGTACGACAGGCGCACGTTGGCGTTCACGAGCGTGGCGGGGCGGCTGCTGCCGGTGCTGTCGGCCCCGGCCTGGCGCGTGGCACCACCGGCCAGACCAAGCTGTGGCGCACGGTCGGCCTGGGCGTTTTGCAGCAGCGCCTGGGCCTGGGCCAGGCGGGCGGCGGCTTCGGTGATGCTGGTGTTGTGCTGGCTGGCGCGTTCGACCAGTGCGTCCAGCGCCGGGTCGTTAAACGCCTTCCACCAGGTGCCCCGGTCACGCGATTCGGCAGGGGTGGCCAGCGTCCATTGCACGCCGGGAACCGGGGCTTCCTTGAAGGCAGCGGGGGCGGCGGCAATGGCCACAGGGTCCACCGCCGGGGCGGTGGCGCAACCGGCCAGCACCAGGGCCGCGAGCAAAGGTGCGAGGGTCTTGAAATGGTTCATGGTGTTTCTCTGTGGGCAGGGGTCATTCCAGCGGGCCACGTGGCGCAGCGGTAACCGGGTGGGCGGACGCGCCGCCGTGGTGGATGGCGGCAGGTGTCGCCGCTGTGGCATGCGGCACCGTGCGGTGGAGTTTCAATGGGCGGTTGCCCGCCAGGCGGCGCACCAGCACATAAAACACCGGCGTGAGGAACAGGCCAAAAGCCGTCACACCAATCATCCCGGCGAACACCGCCACACCCATGGCCGAGCGCATTTCTGCACCCGCGCCGGTGGACAGCACCAGGGGCAACACACCCATGATGAAAGCCAGCGAGGTCATCAGGATGGGGCGCAGACGCAGGCGGCTGGCTTCGATAGCGGCCTGCACGGGTGTGCGGCCTTCAAACTCCAGCTCGCGTGCAAATTCAACGATCAAAATCGCGTTCTTCGCACTCAGCCCCACCAGCACAATGAGCCCGATCTGGGTGAACACATTGTTGTCCCCTCCGTCCAGCCACACACCGGTCATGGCAGCCAAGATACCCATGGGCACGATCAGGATGATGGCGATGGGCAGCGTCAGGCTTTCGTACTGCGCCGCCAGCACCAGGAACACCAGCAGGATGGCCAGCGGGAACACCAGCAGCGCAGAGTTGCCCGCCAAGATTTCCTGGTAGGTCAGCTCGGTCCACTCGAAGGTGATGCCCTTGGGCAGTGTTTCGGCCGCGATGCGTTTAATGGCGTCCTGCGCCTGGCCCGACGAGAAGCCAGGGGCCGCACCACCGTTGATGTCGGCCGTGAGGTAGCCGTTGTAGCGCATGGCGCGTTCGGGGCCGAAGCTCGAATTCACCTTCATCAGCGCGGACAGCGGCACCATTTCGCCCGAGGTGGAGCGCACCTTCAGCAGGCCCACGTCTTCGGCACGGGCGCGGTAAGGCGCATCGGCCTGCACGCGCACCGAGTACGTGCGGCCGAACTTGTTGAAGTCATTCGCGTACAGGCTGCCCAGGTAGATCTGCATCGTGTCGAAGATGTCGGTCACCGGCACACCGAGTTGGCGCGCCTTGGTGCGGTCGATGTCTGCGTACAGCTGCGGCACGTTGACCTGCCAGCTGGTGAACATGCCCGCCAGCTCTGGCGTCTGGTAGGCCTTGGCCATGAAGGCTTTGACGGCGGCGTCCATCGCGTCGTAACCGAGGGACGCGCGGTCTTCGATCTGCAGCTTGAAGCCACCCGTGGTGCCCAGGCCCGCCACGGGGGGCGGCGGGAACATCACGATAAACGCGTCCTGGATGCTGCCAAACGCCTGGTTCAGCTGACCCGCCACCGCGCCACCACTCTGGTCTTTGCGTGTGCGCTCTTCAAACGGCTTGAGCGTGGCAAACACGATGCCCGAGTTCGAGCTGTTGGTGAAGCCGTTGATCGACAGGCCGGGCAAGGCAATCGAGTCTTGCACGTTCGGGTTCTTCGCAACGATCTCACCCATCCGTTTGATCACCTCTTCGGTGCGGTCCAGCGTGGCACCGTCGGGCAGCTGGGCGAAGCCAATCAGGTACTGCTTGTCTTGCGCAGGCACAAAACCGCTCGGCACCACCTTGAACAGGCCAAAGGTCACGGCGATGAGTGCGAGGTAAATCACCATCATCAGCGTCTTGCGTCCGATGACGGCCTTGACGCCGCCGCTGTAGGCCTCGGAGCCACGGTGGAACATCTTGTTGAAACCACGGAACAACCAGCCGAGGGTCTTGTCCATGAAGCGGGTCAGCGCATCTTTCGGCTGGTCGTGGCCACGCAGCACAGCAGGGCGGCGAGGGCGGGCGACAGCGTCAGCGAGTTGATGGCCGAGATCACGGTGGAGATCGCAATCGTCACCGCAAACTGTTTGTAGAACTGGCCGGTCAAACCGCTGATGAAGGCCAGCGGCACAAACACCGCCACCAGCACCAGCGCGATGGCGATGATGGGGCCGGACACTTCACGCATGGCCTTGTAGGTGGCGTCGCGGGGGCTCAGGCCCGCCTCGATATTGCGCTCCACGTTCTCCACCACCACGATGGCGTCGTCCACCACGATACCAATCGCCAGCACCAGGCCGAACAGGCTCAGCGCGTTGATCGAGAAGCCGAGGGTGTGCAGCACCGCGAAGGTGCCCACCACCGATACCGGCACGGCCAGCAGCGGGATGATGGACGCGCGCCAGGTCTGC
Source organism: Comamonadaceae bacterium AAW (assembly GCA_026314275.1). GTDB lineage: Bacteria > Pseudomonadota > Gammaproteobacteria > Burkholderiales > Burkholderiaceae_C > JAGOEY01. The sequence continues at coordinate 412,713 of CP111109.1, read as the reverse complement.
AGGAACAGGATGACCACCAGCACCACCAGCAGCACGGCCTCCAGCAGGGTGTGCACCACGGATTCAATCGAGGCGCGCACAAACTGGGTGGGGTCGTAGGCGATGCGGTATTCGACACCTTCAGGCATGTTCTGCGCCAGCTCGTCCATGGTCTTGCGCACGTTGGCCGAGATGTCGAGTGCGTTGGAGCCCGGGGCCTGGAACACACCCATACCCACAGCCGCGTCGTTGTTCAGCAGCGAGCGCAGTGAGTAGTCGGCAGCGCCCATTTCCAGACGGCCAATGTCGCGCAGGCGGGTGACCGCGCCGTCGGCACCGGTCTTGACGACGATGTCGCCAAACTCTTCTTCACTTTGCAGGCGGCCCTGTGCGTTGATGGACAACTGCATGTCCACACCCGGCAGGCCGGGGGACGCGCCCACCACACCGGCAGCGGCCTGCACGTTCTGGCCGCGGATGGCTGCCACCACGTCGGACGCGGACAGGCCGCGTTGTGCAACCTTTTGCGGGTCGAGCCAGACACGCATGGAGTATTCACCGCCACCAAAAATCTGCACCTGGCCCACACCTTCGATGCGCGCCAGCCGGTCTTTCACGTTCAACACTGCGTAGTTGCGCAGGTAGTTCATGTCGTAGCGGTCGTTGGGCGACACCAGGTGCACCACCATCGTCAGGTCGGGTGCACTCTTCACGGTGGTGATGCCCAGGCGGCGCACTTCCTCGGGCAGGCGCGGCTCGGCCTGCGAGACGCGGTTTTGCACCAGTTGCTGGGCCTTGTCCGGGTCGGTGCCGAGCTTGAAGGTGACGGTCAACGTCATCGCGCCATCGGTCGTGGCCTGGCTGCCCATGTAGAGCATGCCCTCGACACCGTTGATGCTTTCTTCCAGCGGCGTGGCCACCGTTTCGGCAATCACCTTCGGGTTGGCGCCGGGGTACTGGGCGCGCACCACGACGGAGGGCGGTGCCACTTCGGGGTATTCCGAAATGGGCAGTCCGCGCAGTGCGATCAGGCCGGCGACGACCATCAGCACCGACAACACACCGGCAAAAATGGGCCGGTCAATAAAAAATTTGGAGAGATTCATTTTGTTCTTGTCCTGAAAAGTCCGGTGATCGGTGGATCAGGACTGGGCCGTGCCTTCGCGGCGCGCTTGTACTTCGGGCTTGGCTTCCATAGGCACCGTTTCGGGCGCGACCAGCGCGCCGGGGCGAACGCGCTGCAGGCCGTTGACGACCAGGCGTTCACCCGCAGTCAGGCCTTTGCTGACCACACGCAGGCCGTTGATGGACGCACCCAGCGTCACTTCGCGGTAGGCCACGGTGTTGTCAGCTCCCACCACCAGCACATATTTCTTGTCCTGGTCGGTGCCGACGGCGCGTTCATTCACCAGCAGCGCGGTTTGTGCCTGGGCCTGGCCCATGCGCAGGCGGGCGAACTGGCCGGGCATCAGGCTGCCGTCCTTGTTGTCGAACACGGCGCGGGCACGCACCGTGCCGCTCTTGGCGTCGACCTGGTTGTCCACCAGCTGCAGGCGGCCCTTGAAGGGGGTGTCGGTGCTGGCCGAGGTGCCCATCTGCACGGGGATGCTGTCCAGAACACGGGTGTCGTCCTTGCCCTGGCTGCCTTTGAGCGCGCGGGTGATGACACCTTCGTCGGCGTCAAAACTCGCGTAGATCGGGCTGATGGACACCAGTGTGGTCAGCACCTGTGCGCCCGGGCCCGCAGCCACCAGGTTGCCTTCGGTCACTTCGAGTTTGCCCACACGGCCCGACACGGGTGCGCGCACCTGGGTGTAGCCCAGGCTCAGGCGGGTGGACTGCAGGGCGGCCTGGGCGGCACGCAGGTTGGCCTGGGCTTCGCGCAAGGCGTTGACGCGTTCGTCCAGCTCACGTTGGGCAATGGCCTGCTCGTCCCACAGGCGTTTGGCGCGCTCGTGTTCGCTGGTGGTGTGGGACACACGGGCCTGGGCAGCGGCCAGCTGGGCTTCGCTGCGTTCCACGTCAGCGGCGTACGGGGCGGGGTCTATCGTGATCAGCAGGTCGCCCTGTTTGACCAGCGCCCCTTCGCGGAAATGCACCGACTGCACGGCACCGGCCACACGCGAGCGGATGTCCACGTGCTGCACGGCTTCGAGCCGGCCTGAGAACTCGTCCCAGGCATTAACCTGGCTTTCGGCCACGGCAGCCACCGGCACGGGGATGGCCTGCGGCGCGGCAGGTGCGGGGTTGGCCACGGCCGGTGTGCTTTGCAGGCCAAACACGATGGCAGCAGCTGCGGCCACGGCGGTCAGGGTGGCAGCCGTGGTCCACAGGGCGCTGCGGGACAGGGTGGTGGAGTTGGTGTTGTGGGTGGTCATGGTGGTTCTTTCAGTAGATGCAAAAAATCGGACGGCAATGCAGCGGCCTGACCAGGCTCAAAAAGCCCGGTGCAGGTGCCGCTACAGCGGCTTCAAAGGGAGTGGGTCAGCGCAGCGGCGTCAACAACCGCCGGGGCGGTCGCGGCCCGGCTGCAAGGCCGCCACAGGAGGCTGTGCGGGTTGCGCCGTGGCGTTGAAGAAATCGCGGATCTGCTCCTGCACGGCCACAGCGCAGGGGCATTCGGTCGGGGTGGCTTGCAGCAGAGCGTCTGGCCAGCCCTGGGCCGACGGCAGCAGGCTGTAGGTGACGTTGATACCTGCGTCGCGCAGGCGGTCCGCATAGGTGCGGGCCTCGTCACGCAGCGGGTCGTCGGCACCACTCAGCACCAGCGTGGGAGCCAGGTCGGCCAGGCGGCGGGAGGTGCCCGGCACGGCGTAGGGATGTTCGGCGTCCATGGGGCAGCGCAGGTACTGTTGCCAGCCGTCAGCCCACTTGCAGCGGGTGGTGGCTTCATCGGTGGCCTCGCGTTGGGAAGCGGTGCCCACGCAGGGGTCCAGCATGGGTGACAGCAGGATTTGCCCGGTCAGGGGCGGGTGGGCTCGGTCACGCGACATCATGGCCACGGCCGCGGCCAGGTTGCCACCAGCCTCTTCACCGGCCAGGAACACACGGGCACCTTGGCCCGCCAGTTTGACGCGTTGTTTGTGCACCCATTCGAGTACGTCGTAACCCACCTCGATACCCTGCGGAAACGGGCTGGCAGGCGCAAGTGGGTAGGCCAGCGACACCACCACCGCGCCCGCACCCGCCAGCATCCGCGCCACTGTGGCGCCGTTGTCCAGCCCGCCCGCCACAAAGGCTCCGCCGTGGAAGTGCAGCACCAGCGGTGTGGCGGCACCCGGCGTGCGTTTGCCGTACAGGCGCGCGTCCACCGCAGGCCGGTTGGCCAGCGCGATGTGGGTATCGGTCTCTTCAATCGCTGCGGGCACGGTGGCGGCGCAGGCGGTGGAACGGGGGGCGCGGGGTGACATGGTGGTGTCCGGTAAATGGGCGGTATTGAAATGTAGCGCCGTGGGTCTGGTGCATAAAGAGGGGTATTTGTGTGTTCTCTGTTTCTGTTTTGCCAACAATGGAATGGGTCTTTTGTGCCACCATCGGTTCGCCTGCGGATAAGACCGCGCGCTACAGAACAAGGAAAGAAGGAAACCGTGGATCAAATACTGACCATGCGTGTGTTCGCCCGGGTGGTGGAGGCGGGCAGTTTCACCAAAGCTGCGGACTCGTTGGCCCTGCCCAAGGCCACCGTCACCAAACAGATCCAGCACCTGGAGGCGCGGCTGCGCGTGAAGCTGCTGCACCGCACGACACGCCGCGTCAGTGTCACGCCCGACGGGGCTGCTTATTACGAGCGGGCCGCCCGGCTGCTCAACGACCTGGACGAGCTGGAAGCGAGTATGGGCAACGCGCAGACCAACCCGCAAGGGCGGCTGCGGGTGGATGTGGGCTCGTCGGTGGCCAGCCTGCTGATCATCCCAGCGCTCTCAACCTTCTTCGACCGTTACCCCGACATCCAGCTGGACATGGGTGTGAGTGACCGCCCAGTCGCTGGTGGCACGGCGGATTGGCACCTTGCCTTTCACCACCGTGGCGTCGCCCGAATACCTGCGCCGCTTTGGCGTGCCCCAGCACCCGCGCGAGCTGGAGGAGGGGGGCACCACATGGTCAACTTCTTTTCGCCGCGCACCGGGCGCATGTTTACCGACGACTTCGAGAAGGACGGCGAGTCGATTGCGCTGGCCAGCAACTACCGCATTGCCGTCAATGAAAGCAACGCCTACCTGGCCGCGGCATTGGCCGGGCTGGGGGTCACGCAGATGGTCACTTTCATGGCTGCGCCGCACCTGGCCAGTGGTGCCCTGGTGCCGGTGCTGCCCGGCTGGAAGACGCCACCCATCCCCGTACACGTGGTGTACCCACCCAACCGCCACCTGAGCGCCAAGGTGCGCTCGTTTGTGGACTGGACGGCAGAGTTGTTTTCGCAACACGCGGGTACGGGTGGCCGGGCAATTTAAGAACCAAATGATGCCTCTGCGCCCACAGAGTTTGCGCAGGGTGCTATAAAACAAGGAGCGTAGCCGCCCACCCTTGTTTTCGCCACCTACTCTTCACCCGCCATGCCTGCCAGTTTGCTGATCGTTCAGATGGGCTGTCCTCCCGAGGACATCCACCACCACTTTGGTGACCAGTCGGAATGGTTCCGCAAGGCGCTCGACGGTTTGGGCATCACCACGCAGACGGTGCACCCCGAGGCGGGGGACGCCCTGCCAGACGTGCAGCAGGTGGCCGGGGCCATCATCACCGGCTCGTGGTCGATGGTGACCGACCGGGCCGACTGGAGCGAACGCACCGCCGCCTGGGTGCGCGAGATGGTCGCCGCAGACCGTGCGCTGCTGGGGGTGTGTTACGGCCACCAGCTCATGGCCCATGCGCTGGGCGGCACGGTGGACTACCACCCGCTGGGGCGCGAGGTGGGTTGCCACCAGGTGGCGCTGGCTGCCGCAGCCAAAAACGACGATTTTTTTGCCGACATGCCGGAGCAGTTTGGCGCCTACCTCACACATGAACAAAGTGTGCTGGTGCCACCGCCCGGGGCCACCGTGCTGGCCCGCTCCGAGCACGACGCGCACCAGATCCTGCGCTACGGCCCCCGGGCTTTGTCCGTGCAGTTCCACCCCGAATTCACCGCACCGCTGATGGCCGCGTGTATCCGGCGACGGTCTGCACTGCTGGCGTCAGAAGGGCGTGATGTGGCGGCGATGTTGTCGGGTATTGGCCCCACCGTGCAGTCGCGCCGTTTGCTGCATACGTTTGTAGCGCTGGCGCAGTATGAGAGCTCGATTTACTCCTGATTTGATAGCTGGTTGCGCACGTGGGGCGGGCGCTAGTGGCACTTTTGGCTATTAAATAACCGGTAAACCAGGCCGGCTGGAAGTCGGTGGACCCCTGCTGCCCTTGTGTTTACTGTGTGCCGGAGTTGGGGGGTGTGCTCACCGTCGGTGGCACCGTACCCCGTCCCGTCATCCGTTCTCGGAACAGGGCAGCGCGCATCAGGAAGATGGTGGTGATGGGGGTGGTGAGTGCGATAAAGAAGGTGATCAGCAGCCCATGCAGGTAGATCTGCCCACCCTGCACCGAGAAGTACACGATGGTGGCCAGGGTGATACACCACATGCCCATGGTGGCGACCAGCGTGGGCGCGTGGATGCGCTGGAAGAAACTCTTCAGGTGCACCAGCCCGAACGAGCCGATCAGCGCCAGCAGGCTGCCCAGCAGCACCAGGCCCGACACCAGCAGCTCGGCCCACAGGGGGAAATCTGCATACGGGTTCATTCGATCACCTCGCCACGCAGTAAAAACTTGGCCATGGCGGTGGAACCCACGAAGCCGAACAAGGCGATCAGCATCGCCGCCTCGAAGTAGAACGCACTGGCGTGTTGCAGGCCCAGCAGCAGGATCAGCAGCATGCCGTTGACGTAGAGGCAGTCCATACCCATCACCCGGTCTTGTGCTGACGGGCCACGCAGCATACGCACCAGCGCGCAGCCCATGGCTAGCACCAGGAAGAACTGCGCGGTGGAGAGGGACCAGTACAAAATGGATGTCATTCGAAAATTTCCATCAGGGGGCGTTCGTAACGCTGTTTGATCATCGCGACCATGGCGTCGGCGTCGACGATCTCAAACACATGCAGCAGCAACATCGAGCGGTCACGCGACACCTCGGCCCAGGCGGTGCCGGGGGTCAGGCACAGAATCATGGCCAACAGCGCCAGCGCATGTGGGTCGCGCATGTCGAGTGGCACCAGTAGAAAACCCGACGGGATGTCGCGCGGGCGGCGGGTCAGGATGAGCGTGGCGACGCGGATGTTGGAGCGCACAAAGTCGCGCATCACAATCGCCCACAGCTTGAACGCCAACAGCGGTTTGCGCATGGTGACGCTGCCGGGGCGCAGGCCTTTGGTGCCCAGTGGCACCAGCACCGCCAGCACGGCACCCATCAGCAGGGTGCCGGGCGACACCGACTGGTTCAGCAGCAGCCACACCACAAACAGCAGTGCCGTCAACGGCAGGGAGGGCAGGATGCGCTTCATGGCGTGGTGCCTCCGGGTTGCGCCTGGGTCGGGTAGGGCATGGGCCGTGCCGACATGACGGCGTTGATGTATTCGCGCGGGTCGTGCAGCGCGTAAGCCGTGGCCTGGGTGTAACGCATCACCGGGCCGGCATACACCGTGATCAGCAGACACGCCAGCAGCAGGCCGGCCACAGGTGCACCTTCGAGCACATGCAGGCGCGGTACACCGCGCCCATGGGCCGCCCAGAAGTGGCGTATGCCCGCACGCGACAGCGCCAGCAGTGCCATCAGGCCTGACGTGATCAGCAGGGCCAGGAAGAACCAGGCCGCTGTGCTGGGGGCGCCCATGCTGGAGCCCAAACCGGCGGGGTTGAGCAACGCAGACAACATCGCAAACTTGCCCACAAAGCCCGACAGGGGCGGCAGGCCTGCGATCAGCAGCGTACAGGCCATAAATGCCAGACCGAGAAACGCGATGGCCCCGGGGATGGCGCGCCCGACCAGCACTTCTTCGGTCTCGTCGAGGTTCAGTCCCCGCAGGGGCTTGAGGTCGGCACCGAGGTACGGTGCGTTGTGGGACTGCTCGTGGGGGGCAAAACTGGCGCCGTCGTTGCGCCAGCGTTCAATCAGGTCGTCCAGCAGAAACAGCGCGCTGGCGGCCAGTGTGGAGCTGAACAGGTAGTACAGCGCCCCGGCCGTCAGGTCCACGTGGCCGATTCCAATGGTGGCCAGCAGGGTGCCGGAGGAGGTGATGACGGCAAACCCCGCCAGGTTGCCCAGGCGCTGGGAGCCCAGCATGCCAATGGCACCGAACGACAAGGTCAGCAGCCCTCCCACCAGCAGCCAGGTGCCACCAAACTGGGCCGATGCCCCGGCTTCAACACCAAACAGCAGGGTGGACAGGCGCAGGATGGTGTACACGCCCACCTTGGTCATGATGGCAAAAATGCCCCCGACCGGCGCAGCGGCCGCGCTGTAGGCGGGCACCAGCCAGAAGTTCAGCGGCCACAAGGCCGCCTTGGCCAGGAAGGCCACCGCCAGAATAGCTGCGCCCGCATGCAGCATGCCGCGGTCGGCGTCTGCCACCTGCGAGATCTTGAGGGCCATGTCGGCCATGTTCAAGGTGCCGGTGATGCCATACAGCATGGACACCCCAATCAGGAACAGCGATGAGGCCACCAGGTTGATGGCGATGTAGTGCAGCCCAGCCTGCACCCGTGTGCGCCCGGAGCCATGCAGCATCAGGCCGTAGGACGCCGACAGCATGATCTCGAAGAACACAAACAGGTTGAACAGGTCGGCCGTGAGGAAGGCCCCACACAGGCCCATCAGCTGAAACTGGAACAGCGGGTGGTAATGCACACCAGCGCGGTGCCAGCGGGCGCATGCGAACAGGATGGACGCCAGCCCGGTCAGGCTGGTGAGCACCAGCATCATGGCCGAGAGCCGGTCGAGCGCCAGCACAATACCAAAGGGTGCGACCCAGTTGCCCGGCAGGTAGACCCCGATGGAGGCAGAGGTTTCGGCCTGTTTGACCCACAGCAGCAGTGCCACCGCGATTACCAGTCCGAGGGTGGTGGAGCCAATGTTCAGCCACACCTTGGTTTTGCGTTTTTCTTCGCGCAGCAACAGCATCAGCCCGCCGGTCAGCATGGGCAGCAGGATGGGGGCCAGCAGCAGGTGGGGCATCAAGGCCTCGGCCAGCCGGGTCATCGTGTGCCTCCCGGGGGGGGGCGGCGGTCTCTGGCGCGGCGATGGCGTCGGCGTCTTCAGCGCCATCCACATGGTCGGTGCCGGACAGGCCGCGGGATGCCATCATCACCACCAGAAACAACGCCGTCATGGCAAAACCGATGACGATGGCCGTCAGCACCAGGGCCTGGGGCATGGGGTCGTCGTAATGCAGCAAAGTGGCGGGCAGGCCGTTTTGCAGCACGGGCTCCTTGTCGATGGACAGGCGGCCCATACAAAAGATGAAAAGGTTCACCGCGTACGACAGCAGCGACAGGCCCATGATCACCTGGAAGGTACGTGGCCGCAGCAGCAGCCAGACGCCCGAGCCGGTGAGCACACCAATGGCCAGTGCGAGAACAATCTCCATCAGCGGCCTCCTTCCACCACGGCGTCGGCAGCACCGTCGTCATCGTCAGTGTTGCGGGCGTGGAAGCGGTGGCTGCGCACCGACTGGTGGGCCAGTGCCGTCAGGACCAGCAGGGTGGAGCCCACCACCAGGGTGAACACACCAATGTCAAAGAACAGGGCGCTGGCGATGTGAATCTCTCCGATCAAGGGCAGGGTCAGGTGGGCGGTGTGGGTGGTCATGAACGGGTAACCCAGGAACCACGAGCCCACACCTGTGGCCAAAGCCGTGAGCAGGCCCACCCCGATCCAGCGGCGTGGCCGCAGCGGCATGTGTTCTTCCACCCAGACAGTGCCCGACACGATGTACTGCAGCAGCAGTGCCACCGACATCACCAGCCCGGCCACAAAACCACCACCCGGCTCGTTGTGGCCGCGCATGAACAGGTAGACCGACACCATACAGGCCAGAGGCAGCACCAGCCGCATCAGCACGGCGGGCACCATCAGGTAACCCACAGCGGTGTCGTTGGCCAGGCGCGGGTTGACCAGGTCGGTTTCCAGGTCGGCCGGCAGCGCACGCTGCTGCGGGGGCAGGTCGAGCGTTTCGCGGGCCGGGCGAAAGCGCCGCAGCAGCGCATACACCGTGAGCGCCACGATGCCCAGCACCACGATTTCGCCAAAGGTGTCAAACCCGCGAAAGTCCACCAGCATCACGTTGACCACGTTGGTGCCACCGCCTTCGGGCAGTGCGCGCTCCAGGAAGAAGGTGGAGATACTTTGGGGAAATTGCCGCGACATCATGGCCCAGGCCAGCGCGGCCATGCCGCCGCCCGCCGCCACGGCGATCAACAGGTCGCGTGTGCGCCGAGCCGTGGCCAGGGCCGTGCGCTGCACACCTGTTTCTGCGGGCTCCAGACGCCGGGGCAACCAGCGCAAACCCAACAAGATCAGCACGGTGGTGACAGCCTCCACCGAGAGTTGCGTCAACGCCAGGTCGGGGGCGGAAAACCAGGTGAAGGTGATACAGGTGCTGAGCCCGGCCCCACTCAGCAGTGCCAGCGCCGCCAGCCGGTGGTATTTGGCTTGCCAGGCAGCACCCAGCGCACACAGGGCACCAATGGTCCACAGCAGGATAAACACCGGGGACGCAGGCAGGGGTGTGCGGTCACCGGGTTGCAGGCCCAGCGACCACAGCGGCACCACACCCAGCAGCAGCGCCGTGCAGATGAGCCACAGCAGCTGGGGCTGCAGGCGGCGTGTGCCCAAGGTGCGCCGCCCGGCGCGTCCGGCCAGGCTCAGCATGGCCACCACGGATTCAAAAGCACTTTTGCCGCTGAGCTGGTGGATGCCGGGTGGGCGTTCCAGGTGCCCTTGTGCACGGGCCGCACGCAAGACAAGGTACAGCGCAATCCCCCCCGCCAATGCCACAAAACTCATGGCCAGCGGCAGGTTGAAGCCGTGCCAGACCGCCAGGCTGAATTCAGGCAGCGTGCCGCCCACAACGGGCCGTGCGGCGGCATTCAGAAACTGACCCACCGACCAGGCGGGCAAGATGCCCACAATCAGGCAGGCCAACACCAGCAGCTCCACCGGCACACGCATCCAGTGCGGTGGCTCGTGGGGTGTGTGGGGCAGGTCGGTAGCGGGAGGGCCAAAAAACACATCGACCGTGAACCGCAGGGAATAGGCGACGCTGAAGATGCCGGCAAGTGTTGCGGCGATGGGCAGCCCGTATTCCACCGCGCGGTTGGCGCTGATGTAAACGGTTTCGGCAAAGAACATTTCCTTGGACAGGAAACCGTTGAGCAATGGCACACCGGCCATTGCGGCACTGGCCACCATGGCCAGCGTGGCCGTGATCGGCATCATGCGGAACAGGCCCGATAACCTGCGGATGTCCCGTGTGCCACTTTCGTGGTCGATGATGCCTGCTGCCATGAACAGCGACGCCTTGAAGGTCGCGTGGTTCATGATGTGGAACACGGCGGCCACCGCGGCCAGTGGGCTGTTCAGGCCCAGCAGCAAAGTGATGAGACCCAGGTGCGAAATGGTCGAATAGGCGAGCAGGCCTTTCAGGTCGTCCTGGAACATCGCCACGTAACCACCCAGCAACAGCGTGCAGACCCCGGCACCTCCCACCAGCCAGAACCAGGGCTCGGTGCCGCCCAGCACCGGCAGCATACGTGCCATCAGAAACACCCCGGCTTTCACCATGGTGGCGGAATGCAGGTAGGCCGACACTGGCGTGGGTGCGGCCATGGCATGGGGCAGCCAGAAGTGGAACGGAAACTGCGCACTTTTGGTGAGTGCACCCAGCAGCACCAGCACCAGCACCGTGAGGTACAGCGGATGTGCACGCACCAAGTCACCCGCAGCGAGCACGGTGTCGAGGTCGTAACTGCCAACGATGTGCCCCAGCAGCAACATGCCGGCCAGCAGGCACAGGCCGCCGGTGCCGGTCACCGTCAGGGCCATACGGGCACCACGCCGGGCGTCCTTGCGGTGGTGCCAGTAGCCGATCAGCAGGAACGAGAACAGGCTGGTCAGCTCCCAGAACAGCACCAGCTGGATGATGTTGCCCGACAGCACCACGCCGGCCATGGAGCCCATGAAGGCCAGGAAGAAAGCAAAAAACCGGGGTACCGGGTCTTCGGGCGACATGTAGTAACGCGCATACAGCACCACCAGTGCGCCAATGCCCAGCACCAGCATGCAGAACATCCACGCAAAACCGTCCATACGGACCGTGAAGTTCAACCCCAGGGTGGGCAACCAGGTGAATTGCTGGCTGATCACCCCGCCGTCAGCGATCTGGGGGAAATACAGCGCTGCCTGCACCGCACAGAACAGCGCAATCAGGCCGGCCAGGGTGGATTCGGCGTTGCGTGCATTCGCGGGTAACAGGGCCGCAATGATGCTGCCAAGGAAGGGGAGAAGGATCAGTGTTACGAGGGGCATGCACGGTGGATTCTATAGAGCGTGGCTATGGAGCCCTTTCAAAATTCCCTGCAGGCCCTGCCGGATTTAGGCCGTGTCGCACGGCCTCTTAGATCGTGAACACGTTCTTACACTGCGGCGCAGCCTGTGTGCCGATGCTGTATGTTATTTGTTGGGGGTGCTCTGCGCAGCCGGTGGGTTACCGAAGGCTTGGCCGTTGACGGTGAGCCCCTGCGCTGCATAACGTGAGGCCGTTGCCTGGTGGATACCTTTGACACGTGCCATCAAGTCCGGCCAATCCTTGAACAGGCCTTTGTCGCGCTCTGCCAGGATCCGCCGCGATGTGGCGGGGCCAATACCCCGGATGCTGTCGAGTTCGGCTTCTGTCGCTGTGTTGATGTCGGCCGCATGGCCTATTCCCCCAACGCATACACACAGCACCATCACTGCGGTGATGCGTCCCAGCAAGGTGTGGCGCTTCATGGCTGAATGCTGTTCAGAGCTCTTCCACCCGCCGTGCCGGGTAGCTGTCCCATGTCTGGCAGCCTGGGCATTGCCAGAAATGCTGTTTGGCCTCGAAGCCGCAGGCCGCACAGCGGTAACGTGTCAGCGGTTTCACGGCGTGGTCCAGCGCGCGCTGGATCTGGGGGTGGAACTGCGGATGCTCCAGCTTTTCACCGGCAATCCATTTGGCGGCGGCAACCAGTGACGGCTCACGTTCCAGATGTTGGATGTACCAGGTGCGGGCTTGTTCGTTGTCACCCGTACCACTGGCCGTCAGCGCCACAATGGCTTCGAGCACGTCCAGCGAAGGGGATGTTGCGTAGCTGCTGGTCAGCAGATCCAGTGCGGCCTGGGGCTGTTGGCTGCTGCTGGCGGCCTGGGCCAACCGGGCGGCAGCCAGTGGCAAGGCGGCGGGTGTCGCTTCGCCCATGGTGATGAGTGTGGTGAATGCGCCCGCATGGTCACCTGCAGTCTGCTGCATGGCCGCAAGATCGATGCGCGCGCGGGGTGCGTTGGGTGCGGTGGCAATGGCCCGTTCCAGCAGGTTGCGTGCCTCGTCGGTTTGGCCCTTGCCGAGCAGGGTCAACGCCTGTTCACACAGGTAGTGGGCCTGGCGCGTGCTGAAGTCTCCTTGTGCTGCGCGGTCCATCTTCTCTGCAATGGCCGAGGCCAGTGCCCAATCGCTGGAGCGTTCGTAGATGGCCAGCAGAGCGAGCCGGGCTTCTGCTTCAAAAGGTGTGCCTTCCAGTCGTTGCAGTGCCAGTTCTGCGCGGTCGAGCAGGCCAGCTTTCAGAAAGTCGAGCGCGAGTGCGTGTTGTGCACGTTCGCGGTCCACGCGGCCCAGGTCGCCGCGTGACAGCAGGTGTTCATGCACCCGCACGGCGCGGTCGTATTCACCCCGGCGGCGGAACAGGTTGCCCAGCGCGAAGTGCAGCTCGGAGGTGTCCGGGTCGTTTTGTACCGCTTCGATAAAGGCGTCAATGGCCTTGTCCTGCTGCTCGTTCAGCAGGTAGTTCAGGCCTTTGAAATAGGCTTTTGGGGCTTGCCGGTTTTCGAAGCGCAGCTGGCGCAGGTCGATGCGGGAGGCAAACCAGCCAAGGACGAAGGTGATCGGAAGGCCGAGCAGCAGCCAGCTCAGGTCAAAGTCCATGCGGTACCTGGGTCAGAGGGGAAGGGCTGTCGGCTGGTGCTGCGGGTGTGCTTGCTGCAACGGGCGGCACGGCCTGTTGCGCCTTGCGGGCGGCGCTGCGGTGTTGCCACCAGCGCGGCACCATACCCAGCACACCGACCACCACACCCACCGCAAATGCGGACAGCACCACCAGCACCAGCGGTGCTTGCCAGCGGGTGCCAAAGAAAAAGTAGACGGTTGCGTCCTGCTGGTTGTTCAGGGCGAAAGCGAAAAGGGTAAAAAAAATGGCTGCCTTGAGCAGCCACATGAGGTATTTCATGTATCTCCTCTGTGACGGGGAGATTCTAACGACAGGGAGGCGCGATGCAGCTTACGTGTTGCCTGCTTTGCGTTCCAGTTCGGCCGTGCGTTCGTCCACCGCTTCACGCAGGGCTTTGCCCGGCTTGAAGTGCGGCACACGCTTCTCGGGAATGGCCACACTTTCGCCGCTGCGGGGGTTGCGGCCCATACGCGGCGGGCGGTGGTTGACGGAAAAACTGCCAAACCCGCGAATCTCGATGCGGTGCCCACGCACCAGCGCTTCACCCACCGCTTCGAGCATGGTCTTGACGGCAGTTTCGGCATCACGGTGGGTGAGTTGGCTGAAACGGGCAGCCAGTTCTTCCACGAGGTCAGATCGGGTCATGTTGCGTACACCCCCAGGCTTCGCGCACTGCGTGTCGCTACTCCTTCCCCCTTGCAGGGGGCGACACCAGCAGCCTGGCAAAGCCAGTTCTGCGGTGTCTCTGGAATGAGAACGCTGTGCATGTCGCGTAGGCAGGTGTTTTTTTGTTTGAAATTAAAAAAGCGGCGATGCGCTGAGTGCTTGGGGCACAAAACGCATGGCCGCTTGGGACCCTTGGGAGGGTTTAGTTGTTGTCGAGCTTGGCGCGCAGCAGGGCACCCAGGCTGGTCGTGCCAGCGTTTTCGCGGGCAGACTGCTGGCTCAGGTTGGCCATCGCGCCTTGTTCGTCAGCCATGTCCTTGGCCTTGATCGACAGCTGGATGTTGCGGGTCTTGCGATCCACGTTCACGACCACAGCGGTGACTTCGTCGCCTTCTTTCAGCACGTTGCGTGCGTCTTCGACGCGGTCACGGCTGATTTCGGAGGCGCGCAGGTAACCGATGATGTCTTCACCCAGGTCGATTTCAGCGCCACGGGCGTCCACGGTCTTGACCTTGCCGGTCACGATCTGGCCCTTGTCGTTGATGGTGGTGAAGGTGGTGAACGGATCGCTGTCGAGCTGTTTGATGCCCAGGGAGATACGTTCGCGGTCCACGTCCACGGCCAACACGATGGCTTCGACTTCTTGGCCCTTCTTGTAGTTACGCACGGCGGCTTCGCCGGTTTCGTTCCACGAGAGGTCAGACAAATGCACCAGGCCGTCGATACCGGCAGCCAGGCCCACGAACACGCCGAAGTCGGTGATCGACTTGATCGGGCCCTTGACGCGGTCGCCGCGCTTGGTGTCCTGTGCGAATTCTTGCCATGGGTTGGCCTTGCACTGCTTCATGCCCAGGCTGATACGGCGCTTGTCTTCGTCGATTTCGAGGACCATCACTTCGACTTCTTCACCCAGCGTCACCAGCTTGGAAGGAGCGATGTTCTTGTTGGTCCAGTCCATCTCGGACACGTGCACCAGGCCTTCGATGCCGGGTTCGAGTTCCACAAACGCGCCGTAGTCGGCAATGTTGGTGATCTTGCCGAACAGGCGGGTCGATTGGGGGTAGCGGCGGTTCACGCCCATCCATGGGTCATCACCCATTTGCTTCAGACCCAGCGAGACACGGTTCTTTTCGGTGTCGAACTTCAGGATCTTGGCGGTGATTTCTTGGCCAGCCGTCACGACTTCAGACGGGTGACGGACACGGCGCCATGCCATGTCGGTGATGTGCAGCAGGCCGTCGATACCGCCGAGGTCCACGAACGCACCGTATTCGGTGATGTTCTTGACCACGCCTTGGACGATGGAGCCTTCCTTCAGGGTTTCCATCAGCTTGGCGCGTTCTTCGCCCATCGACGCTTCCACCACAGCGCGGCGCGACAGCACCACGTTGTTGCGCTTGCGGTCGAGCTTGATGACCTTGAATTCCATGGTCTTGTTCTCGTAGGGAGACAAGTCCTTGATGGGGCGGGTATCGATCAGCGAACCGGGCAGGAATGCGCGGATGCCGTTGACCAGAACGGTCAGGCCGCCCTTGACCTTGCCGCTGGTGGTGCCGGTGACGAATTCGCCGGATTCCAGGGACTTTTCGAGAGACATCCACGAAGCGAGACGCTTGGCGGTGTCGCGGCTGACGATCGTGTCGCCGTAGCCGTTTTCCATGGCGACGATGGCCACGGAAACAAATTCACCAACTTGCACTTCGAGTTCGCCGGTATCGCTCTTGAACTCGGCGATTGGCACATACGCTTCCGACTTGAGGCCGGCGTTGACCACGACGAAGCCGTGTTCAAGGCGCACGACTTCAGCAATGACGACTTCGCCAATGCGGGTGTCGGCGTTTTGTACGCTCTCGGCGAACATGTCTGCAAAAGATTCTGACATTCAGGGTTCCTTGTCCGCACCACAGGATTTTGGCAGCGGAATTGCTACCATTTTTAGAGCTGTGAGTGACGGCGGGGTGCGGGGTCGCCGCGGGTTACGTTAAAAAACCGCACCGCCTGTGCGCGTACTTTGCGTACCACGCGGAGAGGGCTTGTGCGGGCCTTTGCTTTTCAAACTGCTTTGAAAGGCTGTTTGCCTTGCCACCAGTCCAGCACCTGATTGACCGATGTTTCCACCGTCATCTGGGAGTTGTCGAGTAGCAAGGCATCTTGCGCGGGTTTGAGAGGGGCGGCGCTGCGGGATGAGTCCCGTGCGTCGCGTGCTTCCAAGTCAGCGCGAAGACTGTCGATATTAGTCGAAATTCCCTTTGAAATCAACTGCTTATGGCGGCGTTCTGCGCGGCAGGCGGCGCTGGCCGTGAGAAACACCTTCAGCGGGGCATCCGGGAAGATGACCGTGCCCATGTCGCGCCCGTCTGCCACCAAGCCCGGCAGTTGCCGAAAGCTGTGTTGTAACGCCACCAGGGCCACACGCACCGAGGGCAGGGCGGACACTTTGGAGGCGTTCATGCCGGCCTCTTCGGTGCGGATGGCGTCACTGACGTCCACGCCGTCCAGCAGCACCCGCCCGCCCGTAAAGCGCAGCGGCAGTTGCTGCGCGAGCTGGGCAATGGCGGCTTCGGATGCGGGTGTGATTTCCAGCCCGGCCTGCGTGGCGGCCAGGGCTGTGACGCGGTACATCGCACCGGAATCCAGAAAGTGGTAACCCAGCCGTTCGGCCACGGCCACGGCCACCGTGCCTTTGCCGGACGCGGTGGGGCCGTCCACGCAGACCACGGGAATCTGCGCCACAGGGGTTTGGGACACCGAGAACAAGGCCTCGAAATAGTCGGGGAAAGTCTTGGCGACACATTTCGGGTCTTCGATGCGCACCGGCAGACCGGCCGGGTTAAAGGCAGCGAGCGAGAAACACATGGCCACCCGGTGGTCGTCGTAGGTGTGGATGGTGGCCGCTTTCCAGTCCTTGGCATCCGGCAGGGGCTCGATGCGGATGAAGTCAGCGCCTTCCTCGACCGCAGCGCCCAGCTTGCGCAGTTCGGTGGCCATCGCGGCAATGCGGTCGGTTTCCTTCACGCGCCAGCTGGCAATGTTGCGCAGGGTGCTGGGGCCGCCGGCGTACAAGGCCATCACGGCCAGGGTCATGGCGGCGTCGGGGATGTGGTTGCAGTCGAGGTCGATGGCTTTGAGTGGCCAGGCCCCCCGTGTGATCTGCAGCCAGTTCGGGCCGCTGCTGATGTGTGCGCCCATCTGCTGTGCCGCATCGATGAAACGGATGTCGCCCTGGATGGAATCAGCGCCTACACCGAGGATTTTGATGCCATTTTGGCCTGCAGCGCCCGCCGCTAGAGCGCCAAGTGCTATGAAATAGCTAGCGGAAGAGGCGTCGGCCTCCACATGGATATCACCAGGCGACTGGTAACGGCTGCCCGCGGGAATGGTGAACCGCGCCCAGCCGTCGCGTTGTACATGGATATCAAAACGTGCCAGCAGGTTCAGTGTGATCTCGATGTAAGGCTTGGAGATCAGTTCGCCCACCACGTCAATCACCACGTCCTGCCTGGATACCAAAGGCAATGCCATCAGCAGGGCGGTGAGGAACTGGCTGGACACGTCGCCGCGCACACGGATGGGGGCGTCAAGCGACAGCTGGGGTGCGCCGATACGCAGCGGCGGGTAACCGTCCTGGCCGGTGTAGCCGATGTGGCAGCCGATCTGGCGCAGGGCGTCCACCAGGTCACCAATCGGGCGTTCGTGCATACGCGGCACGCCGTGCAGGGTGAAGTCTCCGCCCAGCACAGCCAGTGCAGCGGTCAGCGGGCGGATGGCGGTGCCCGCGTTGCCCATGAACAGGTCGGCTTGGTGTACTGCCAGTTGACCGGCCAAACCATCAATCTCGGTGGTGCTGCCTTGCTGGCGCACACCACAGCCCAGCTGGCGCAGCGCGTCGAGCATGACGTGGGTGTCGTCCGAGTCCAGCAGGTCGTGTACCCGGGTTGTGCCGTGGCTCAGTGCGGCCAGCAGCAGCACCCGGTTGGAGATACTTTTGGAGCCGGGCAGGGTGACGGTGCCACCGGCCGCAGTCAGAGGGGGGATATCCAGAAAGGCGGTGCTGAACATGGAAAGAAGGCTTTCAGTGCGTCGGCTTGTGTGTCGTCATGTGCCAGTCCGCACGCAATGTGCTGGCCTGGGCGATGGATTGTTCAAGCGCCTGCGCGTCGCCGCTGGTGATGAGCTGGTCAAAATGCTGCAGCGCTTGCTGGAACTGCCGCGACTGCTCTAGCAGCTCGGTCTTGTTGGCGAGGCAAATGTCGCGCCACACCTTGGGGTCGGCGGCAGCGATGCGGGAGAAATCCCGAAACCCTGGCCCGGCCAGGTCCAGAAACTGCTGCCCATTCGGCTGGCCCGCGATGCTGTTCATCAGGGCGAATGCCAGCACATGGGGCAGGTGGCTGATGGCAGCAAAGGCCGCGTCGTGGGATTCGGGCGACATCTGCACCACGCGGCAACCCAGGGCTGACCACACGGCTTCGGCTTTTTTCAGCTGCACCGTCAGGGTGCGTTCCATCGGTGTCAGGATGAGCTGTTTGCCTTTGTACAAGGACGCATCGGCATGTTCAACACCTGCCACCTCCTTGCCCGTGACCGGGTGCGCAGGGACGAAGGAGCCGACCTGGTCGCGCAGCGCGCGGCGTGCAGCGTCCACCACATCCACCTTGGTGGAGCCTACGTCCATCACCAGCATCTGTGAGGTGACAAGGTGGCGGATGGACTTGAGGGTGGCTTCGGTCGCGGCCACCGGTACGGCCACCAGCACGATGTCGGCCCCCGACACCGCCAGCAGCGCAGACGGTGCTTCGACGTCAATCACCCCCATCTGGCGCGCCTTCTGGGTGGTGGACGGTGATTTGCTGTAACCCACCACGCGTTTGACCAGGCCCGCGCGTTTGAGTGCCAACGCAAACGAGCCGCCCATCAGGCCGCAGCCAATGAGACCGAGTTGCTCAAACATCTATGCCGAAACCGGGTACGTGCCCAGCACCTTGTAAAACGCACACAGCCCGCGCAGCTCTTCGAGTGCGCGCGCAACATGGGGTTGGGCGGGGTGGCCTTCGAGGTCGATGTAGAAGTAATACTCCCATTGGCCCGTACGTGCCGGGCGCGACTCAAACCGGGTCATCGACACACCATGTGTCTTGAGTGGCACCAGCAGGTCGTGTACGGCACCCGGCTGGTTGGGCACCGAGACGATGATGCTGGTGCAGTCTTTTGCCGAGGGTGGCGGGGTGCCCAGCGTCTGGGGCAGGCAGATCACGGCAAAACGGGTGCGGTTGTACGCGTCGTCCTGGATCGCATGGGCCACGATGTGCAGGCCAAACTGGGTTGCGGCGCGTTCGCTGGCCAAACCGGCCCAGGCAGGGTTGGTGGCGGCAAGGCGCGCAGATTCTGCGTTGCTGGAGACCGGGCGGCGCTCTGCATGCGGCAGGTGTTTGGACAACCAGGCCTGGCACTGCGCCAGCGCTTGCGGGTGGGCCATGACCACCTCGATGCCGTCAAGGGATGGGCTCTGGCGCAGCAGGTTGTGGCGCACCATCAGGCTCACCTCGCCCACCACATGGGTGGGGGTGTGCAGGAACAGGTCGAGCGAACGGGTGACCACGCCTTCGGTTGAATTTTCGACCCCCACCACACCGTACTGGGCGCTGCCGCTCGCAGTGGCATGGAACACTTCGTCGAAATTGGCGCAGTACACCAGGTCGGCCGCACCACCAAAATATTCGATGGCAGCTTGTTCGCAGAAGGTGCCTGCGGGGCCGAGCACGGCGACGCGTTGGGGCGACTCCAGTGCCAAACAGGCCGACATGATTTCGCGCCAGACGGCGGCCACATGCTGGCCCTTGAGCGGGCCCTGGTTGGCGGTCTGGATCTTCTCGATCACCTGGGCCACCCGGTCCGGGCGGAAGAAGGGGGTGCCTTCTCGCTTCTTGATTTCGCCGACCTGCTCGGCCACGCGGGCGCGCTGGTTCAGCAGCGTGAGCAACTGGCTGTCGAGGGCGTCGATCTGCGTGCGCAGATCACCGAGGGTGATGTTCGGGGGAAGAGGGGTGTGCGAGCTCATGGGTGCGTAGGTGAGGGCGTTCAGGCGTGCTGCTTCTCGAATTCTTGCATGTAGTCCACCAGCGCCTGCACGCCTTCCAGTGGCATGGCGTTGTAGATGCTGGCGCGCATGCCGCCGACCGACTTGTGTCCTTTGAGCTGAAGCAAGCCGCGGGCCTTGGCACCGGCCAGAAAAGCATCATTGCGCGACTCGTCACGCAGCAGGAAAGGCACGTTCATGCGCGAACGGCAGTTGAGGGCCACCTTGTTCACGTACAGCTGCGAGTTGTCGATGGCGCTGTACAGCAACTCGGCCTTGGCGATGTTGCGCGCCTCCATGGCCGCAATGCCGGTCAGGCCGCCTTCAGTCTGGCGCTTGAGCCACTGGAACACCAGCCCGGCGATGTAGATCGCGTAGGTGGGTGGCGTGTTGTACATCGACGCGTTGTCGGCCACGGTTTTGTAGTTGAAGGCGCTGGGGCAGATCGGCAGGGCGTGGCCCAGCAGGTCTTCGCGCACCACCACCAGGGTGACACCGGCGGGGCCCAGGTTCTTTTGCGCACCACCGAAGGCCACACCCACCTTGGACCAGTCCACCGTGCGGGACGCCACATGGGATGAGAAGTCGATCACCAGCGGGGCGTCGCTGCCCAGCGCGGCCAGGTCGGGCAGGGTGTGGAACTCAACGCCGTGGATGGTCTCGTTGGAGCACAGGTGCACGTAACTTGCGCCCCGGCTCAATTGCCAGCTGGCCGGGTCGGGCAGCTGGGTGTGCTGGCTGTCGGTATTGCTGGCGGCCAGGTTCACCTCGCAGTATTTGCGGGCTTCCTTCTGTGATTTGTCGCTCCAGCTGCCGGTGACCACGTAGTCGGCCGTGGCCGCGCGGGACAGATTCAGCGGCACGATGGCGTTTTCGGCCAGGCCACCACCTTGCATAAACAAAATTTTGAACTGCGGCGGCACGGCCAGCAGTTCGCGCAGATCGGCCTCTGCGGCTTCGTAAATGGAGATGAACTCCTTGCCGCGGTGGCTCATCTCCATGACACCCATGCCACTGCCATGCCAGTCCAGCATTTCGCTGGCCGCCAGGGACAACACTTCGGGGGAAATGGCGGCCGGGCCGGCCGAGAAGTTGTAAGGTCTTTGCATCGCAAAAAATGAATGAAAAGTGCCGCCAGCGCCCGTCCAGTGAGCGCAAGCAGCTATTAAATGAGAAGCAAGGGCGTGCGCTCAGGCGTCGGGCGCTACAGCACCGTTGTCGTCGGCAGCACCGTCTGCTGCGTCGGGTTCGGATGCTGCCAGATTGGCATCGTTTTCCACAATCCGCTGCAAGCCGCTGAGCTTGGAGCCTTCGTCCAGCGCAATCAGTGTCACACCCTGGGTGGCACGGCCCAATTCGCGGATCTCGCTGACCCGGGTGCGCACCAGCACACCCTTGTCGGTGATCAGCATGATCTCGTCGTCGGCATGCACCAGGGTGGCGGCAACAACCTTGCCGTTGCGCTCACTTTGCTGGATGGCGATCATGCCCTTGGTGCCCCGGCCATGGCGCGTGTATTCGGTGATGCTGGTGCGTTTGCCATAGCCGTTCAGGGTGGCGGTGAGCACACTTTGCTGCTCGTCTTCGGCCACCAGCATGGCGATCACACTTTGCCCTTCGTCGAGCATCATGCCGCGCACACCACGGGCGTTGCGGCCCATGGGGCGCACGTCGTTTTCGTCGAAACGCACGGCTTTGCCGCCGTCGCTGAACAGCATCACGTCGTGTTGCCCGTCGGTCAGTGCGGCACCGATCAGGAAATCGCCTTCGTCCAGGTCCACCGCAATAATCCCGGCCTTGCGCGGGTTGCTGAAGTCGTCCAGCGGTGTCTTCTTGACGGTGCCCATGCTGGTGGACATAAAGACGTACTGGTCTTCGGGGAATTTGCGTGCGGGGCCGGTCAGGGCTAGCACCACGTTGATCTTTTCACCCTCTTGCAGCGGGAACATGTTGACGATCGGGCGTCCGCGCGAGCCGCGTGACCCAGCGGGCACTTCCCACACCTTGAGCCAGTACAGGCGGCCCCGGTTCGAGAAACACAGGATGTAGTCGTGGGTGTTGGCAATAAAGAGCTGGTCGATCCAGTCGTCTTCTTTGGTCGCCGTCGCCTGTTTGCCACGCCCGCCGCGCTTCTGGGCGCGGTATTCGGACAGGGGTTGGCTCTTGATGTAGCCGCTGTGGCTGAGGGTGACCACCATGTCGGTGGGCGTGATCAGATCTTCGGTGGACAGGTCGTACGAGCTGTGCTCCACCAGACTGCGGCGTGCGCCCAGCTTGGTCTGGCCAAATTCCATCTTGATGGCGGTGAGTTCGTCACCAATGATGGTGGACACACGTTCGGGCTTGGCCAGAATGTCGAGCAGGTCTTCGATCTCGGCCATCACCTCTTTGTATTCGGCAACGATCTTGTCCTGCTCCAGCCCGGTCAGGCGCTGCAGACGCATCTGCAGAATTTCCTGGGCCTGGGTTTCCGACAGGCGGTACAGCCCGTCGCGGCCCATGCCGTAGTTGGCTTCCAGGCCATCGGGGCGGTAGTCGTCTGCATTGATCACACCGCCGTCGGCACGGGTGCGTGTCAACATCTCGCGCACCAGTTGGCTGTCCCACGGGCGGTTCATTAGCTCGACCCGCGCGACAGGGGGCGTCGGTGCGTTGCGGATGATGGCGATGAAGTCGTCGATATTAGCCAGCGCCACAGCCAGGCCTTCCAGCACATGGCCGCGCTCACGGGCTTTGCGCAGGTTGAACACGGTGCGGCGTGTGACCACTTCGCGGCGGTGTTGCAGGAAGACCTGCACCAGGTCCTTCAGGTTACACAGCTTGGGCTGGCCATTCACCAGCGCCACCATGTTGATGCCGAAGGTGTCTTGCAACTGGGTTTGTTTGTACAGGTTGTTCAGCACCACCTCGGGCACTTCACCGCGCTTGAGTTCGATCACCAGTCGCATACCGGATTTGTCGGACTCGTCCTGGATGTGGCTGATGCCTTCAATCTTCTTCTCGTGCACCAGCTCGGCCATACGCTCCTGCAGCGTCTTTTTGTTGACCTGGTAAGGCAGCTCATCCACGATGATGGCCTGGCGCTGGCCGCGGTCGATGTCCTCGAAGTGGCACTTGGCGCGCATCACCACCTTGCCGCGGCCGGTGCGGTAGCCGTCCTTCACGCCGTTGATGCCATAAATAATGCCGGCGGTGGGGAAGTCGGGGGCTGGAATGATCTCCATCAGCTCATCGATGGAGGCCTCCGGGTGGCGCAACAGGTGGATACAGGCGTCCACCACTTCATTCAGGTTGTGGGGCGGAATATTGGTCGCCATCCCCACGGCAATACCGGAGGAGCCGTTTACCAGCAGGTTGGGGAGCTTGCTGGGCATGACCAGTGGCTCTTTTTCGCTGCCGTCGTAATTGGGGCCGAAGTCGACGGTTTCCTTGTCGAGGTCAGCAATCATCTCGTGGGCGATCTTCGACAGGCGGATTTCGGTGTACCGCATGGCCGCCGCGTTGTCCCCGTCCACGGAGCCGAAATTGCCCTGACCGTCCACCAGCATGTGCCGCAGCGAAAAGTTCTGCGCCATCCGCACGATGGTGTCGTACACCGCACTGTCCCCGTGCGGGTGGTACTTACCAATCACGTCACCCACAATACGTGCCGACTTCTTATATGGACGGTTCCAGTCGTTGCTCAGTTCATGCATGGCATACAGAACACGCCGGTGCACCGGCTTGAGGCCGTCCCGTGCATCAGGCAATGCGCGTCCCACAATCACGCTCATCGCGTAATCAAGGTAACTGCGGCGCATTTCCTCTTCTAGACTGATGGGCAGGGTTTCTTTGGCAAACTGGGTCATGGGGGGAGGGCGTTACTCAGCTAATAGGCGGGCGGAAGCCGATTTTACGGGCAAGTGGCTGTAGCAAACTAGCAACATATCAAGGGGTTTCAGGCCCTGTCCGGCGGTGTGGTTGCCGATTGGGGTTCGATTGCCCCGTTACGTGTGGCACAATCAAATCAACGTTTTTGGTGATGGTCACTGACAACGTATTCCAAATCGCAGCGCGGCTGCGGCTTTTTCCCCAAGAGGAGAACCATGAAGAAATTGAATAAAGTAGCGATGCTGTTTGCTGCCGCTGCGCTTGCTACCGCCGCTGGCGCCCAAACCGTTGACAACTGGAAAAACGGCTCTGGCGATCTCGTCTGGAAGAACGGCACCAACGAACTGTGCTGGCGTGACAGCTTCTGGACACCTGCAACCGCTGCTGCTGGTTGCGATGGTGCTCTGGTAGCTCCCGCTGCTGCTCCTGTGGCTGTCGCACCTGCAGCGCCTGTTGTTGTGCTAGTTCGCCCAGCAGCACCGCCTGCACCTCCTGCTGCCAGCAAGGTCACCTACGCTGCTGACGCATTCTTCGACTTCGACAAGTACGTGCTGAAGCCAGAAGGCAAAGCCAAGCTTGACGACCTCGTCGGCAAGGTCAAGGGCGTGAACCTGGAAGTCATCATTGCCGTGGGTCACACCGACTCCATCGGTACTGTTGAATACAACCAAAAGTTGTCGGTTCGCCGCGCTGAAGCTGTGAAGGCGTATCTGGTGTCCAAGGGCATCGAAAAGAACCGCGTTTACACCGAAGGCAAGGGCGAGAAGCAACCAGTTGCTGACAACCGCACCGCCGAAGGCCGCGCCAAGAACCGTCGCGTTGAAATCGAAGTGGTTGGCACACGCGCCAACTAATTCCCTCTCGGAGTCACTTCAAAAGCCTCTGAGTTCCGGCTCAGGGGCTTTTTTATTGCCTGGGCTTACACGGGTTGTCTGCCAAGGCTGGTGTTTGGGTAAAAATAGACACCTATGACTGCAATGCTCAATGTAAATGCCGATCCCGCCGAGCTGGAGAAATTTTCTGCTTTGGCACACCGCTGGTGGGATGCGGATGGTGAATTCCGTCCGCTGCACCAAATCAACCCATTGCGGCTGGACTGGATTAACAGTCTGTCTCCACTGAGTGGTGCCCGAGTGGTTGATATCGGATGCGGCGGTGGCATTCTGTCTGACTCCATGGCGCGCAAAGGTGCCCATGTGCTGGGTGTGGATCTGGCGTCCAAGGCTTTACGCGTCGCACGCCTGCATGCGCTGGACGCCCAAACCCCGAATATTGAGTACCGTGAGGTCAGTGCAGAAATCTTGGCTGCTGAGTTGCCGGGCCACTTCGATACCGTGACATGTATGGAAATGCTGGAGCATGTTCCAGACCCGGCTTCAGTGGTAAAGGCCTGTGCAGATTTGGTCAAACCCGGGGGATGGGTCTTTTTCTCCACCATCAACCGCAATACCAAAGCCTTTATGTTTGCGATTGTGGGCGCTGAATACCTGCTCAAACTGCTGCCCCGCGGCACACATGAATACGCCAAGATGATTCGGCCCAGTGAGTTGGCAAGTTACTGCCGTGCTGCAGGCCTGGATGTTCGCCATACCAGTGGCATGGAACATAACCCGTTGACGCAGCGGTTTTGGTTAAGTGCTGATACCAGCGTTAACTACCTGTTTGCGGTGCAAAAGCCTTTGTTGGCTGCTGTATGAGCCCAGTAGCTCCTGTTTTCAGCAATATCCGCGCTGTACTCTTTGACCTGGATGGCACTTTGATTGACAGTGCGCCTGATCTGGGGGCCGCTGCCGACAAAATGCGGCTGGACCGGGGCATGCCGTCGTTGTCTTTGGAGCGTTACCGTCCCATGGCGGGTGCCGGAGCACGCGGTATGTTGGGTGAAGCGTTTGATATGGCACCAGACCATCCTGATTTTCCAGTGATGCGAGAAGAGTTTTTTACCAACTATGAAGCCTGTATGACCCAGCGAACGCAGGCTTTCGACGGTGTGGCAGCTTTGGTGCAGGCTTTGGCTGGCATGGGTTTGCCATGGGGTGTGGTGACCAACAAGTCCGAGCGCTTCGCGTTGCCACTCACCCGTGCCATGGCTTTGTTCTCAACGGCGGGAGTGGTGGTGGGGGGCGACACAACACCTCATGCCAAACCACATCCAGCCCCCTTGTACGAAGCCGCACGGCGTTTGGGTGTTGCACCCGCGCAATGTATCTACGTGGGGGACGATGAGCGTGACATCGTTGCAGGCCTGGCGGCAGGGATGGGCACGGTGGCTGCAAGCTACGGGTATCTCGGAAACAAGACCGATACGGCATCCTGGGGTGCGCATGCTTCTATAAATTCACCACTGGAGCTCTTGCAATTGCTCCAGAGCGCCTAAAATAGAACGCTTGGGGCTGCATTGGTTTCGACGTGGGTTCGGACGCGGTGTGGTGCATGTCGAGCTGAGTGCGCTCGTAAAACAGATTCAAACAAACTAACTGCAAACGACGAACGTTTCGCACTCGCCGCTTAATTGCCGGTGAGCTTTGCAACAGCAGGCCTATGGGCTGGGCAAGGGGTCTTTAGCGCAAGCAAGAGGCTCCCGGCTGCAAAGATAATTTCATAGGCTGGCTCCAGGTCGGGTACCTTGGCTTGGGGCAAGAAAATAGGGTGCTGGCGTTCTGTGTAGCGTGCGACTGCGCGACCCAGGAGGCGAGACTTAAATCAGACCGCTAAACATGTAGATCTGCCCGAAGAAGGCTTGCGGACGGGGGTTCAAAT
This sequence comes from Comamonadaceae bacterium AAW, assembly GCA_026314275.1. Taxonomy (GTDB): domain Bacteria; phylum Pseudomonadota; class Gammaproteobacteria; order Burkholderiales; family Burkholderiaceae_C; genus JAGOEY01. The sequence continues at coordinate 386,157 of CP111109.1, read as the reverse complement.
CCCCCCAGCTCCACCAATATTGAAACCCCAACCGTTCTCGGTTGGGGTTTTTTCTTGTCTGATCGCGCCGGTTCCCGCGTACTGATGCAGGTTCCTGCGAACGCCTGCGGACTTCGCCAGCCGCCTGAATTGGCCGTTCCGGGCCACATTCCACTCTCTCCTGGCCATTCCTCGCTCCGACCTCGCTCTCCGAAATAGGCCAGAAGTCCGCAAAGTCCACGACCGCCCCCATTACAGATCAATGGGTTACGCGCGGACGAATCAAGTGGTTGGATTGCGGCATTGGCTACCAAAGCGGGTAAAGCGTCCCTGGCGCAATGCCAACAGACTCACCGTGCGTTCTGTTCGATTTGCTCAAACAGTTTCTGTGCAGCAAGCCTGGCAGTGGCGTCTTGCGCCGGATCGAGTGGTTCAAGATCTACCCCGTCACGACCTGCGACATAGGCTGGACCACCGACATCATCGTCGTAGTCCGAACCGTCCTCGTTGATCGCGTAATGCGCATCTTGGGTTAGATCCGTTCCGACCAGCCGGGACAGGTACGCCCACGTCCAGCAGCGCTGCAGGTCACCATGGTCATATTCTTCAATGAGCTGGAGCATGGCTTCCGTGTCTCCACTCTCGGCAGCAAGGGTCAGCCAATGCCTGACATCAGCAGGGCGACCCATGCGTTCTGCGATAGCGGCAACTGCTGCTGGATCAGCGTCAACATCGTGACGTGGTTGCTCGAAGAAGGACGGATCGTCAAATCGCTCCGCCAGGTCGAGAAGTGCATCTTGATGGCCCAGCCGACCAGCCTCCCTCAAATGGTGAGCGTACTTTTCAGCGTGGGCCAAACGAGACGCATACGCTTCGGCCCACTCCTTTTCCACCCCCGTCAGGACGCGTCCCTGCTGTCCCTGTTCGTACCAATAAGAACTTCCAGCGTCCGGGTCATCTTCATCGTCAGGAGCGTATATCAGTGCCAGCGCGTAGTGAGCCAGAGCATTGCCCTTGCTGGCTGCAGCATCCAAACCGTCAACGAGGATCGGTCCGAACGCCTGGTCGGTAGGCTCGAATAATTCATCCTCATCGTATTCGAGCTCGTCGTCCTGGTTGGGCGATTCGCCTCGCAGGCGACTGATCAATGACGAGATGCTGGCAATGCCAATTTGCCGCTCTGACAGGAAGGATTCCAGCGCCGACGTCGCGAGAGTCGCAGTGTCTGGTCGATATCCAAGCTCAATGCAACGTCGGTTGATGAACGCACCTTGCGGGAGTGCCTGCCTATCGTTCTGGCGTAGCTCCGCAAGTACGGTATTCACACCAAACGCGGCGTAGGAGTTGAGGCCGAAGGAAGCAGCCAGCAGTTCGTAGATGTGGGCCCTCTTGAAAGAGGCACCTGTTCTGGCCTGTACGTGTTGCTGCGCGGAGTACGCGAGTTCTTTGATTGTCATGACAAACTTTTCCTTAATGCCACGCCGGTTTCGGGTCAGACGCACACGTTTAAGTCCCCCGACGACGAGGCTCAAAGAGAAGTTTTCAGTGACTGTGAAGCAACGCGGGAGTGTCAGGATTTCTGTGTGTGAGGCGGTTTCAGAAATTGGCTGTTGGGTAAATTCTATTTTGATTCAGGCCCCTGCCAGGCCGCCGGAGGCCCCCCGGTTGAGCCCTGTATCCAGGGTTCCACCCCTGTCATTTCACACCCCCATAGGTGGGCTGTGTGAATCGGTCTTCGTACAGTATTGCAAACTGGTTCATCGCTGATTTCCAGTGGTTGGCCGCCCGTCCCCAGTCCTCGGTGATGTTGCGCAGCGCCAGCCAGATCAGCTTGGTGGCAGCGTCATCACTGGGGAAGTGTCCACGCGTCTTGATGATCTTGCGCAGCCTCGCATTCACGCTCTCAATCGCGTTGGTCGTGTAGATCACGCGCCTCACCTCGGGCGGGAAGGCGAAGAACGGGATGACCCTGTCCCAGGCCCTGCGCCACGCCCCCGCGACGGTGGGGAACTTCTGACCCCAGGGCCCAGCCTCAAACGCGTTCAGCTCGCTCTCAGCGGCTTCGGCATTTACTGCCGTGTAGATCGGCTTGATGGCCGCCGCCAGCGCTTTGCGATCCTTCCAACTGGCAAAGTCCAGGCTGTTCCTGATCAGGTGCACGATGCAGGTCTGCAGCGTCGTGGCCGGGAACACCGTGCCCAGCGCTTCTGGCATGCCTTTGAGTCCGTCGGTGACGGCGATCAGGATGTCATGAACCCCGCGGGTCTTCAGGTCGTTGAACACTTTCATCCAGAACTTTGCACCCTCTGTGTTCTCGATCCAGATGCCAAGAATGTCGCGGCTGCCGTCGGGAAGTACGCCCAGGGCCAGATACACGGCCTTGGAGCGCACCACGCCGTCCTCACGGATCTTGACCCGCAGCGCGTCGAAGAAGACGACCGGGTACATGGACTCCAGTGGGCGGCTTTGCCAGGCCGTTACCTCGCTCATCACGGCGTCGGTGACACTGCTGATCAGATCGGGGGAGACGTCCACCGCGTACATCTCGGCCAGAAAGCCTTGGATCTCGCGCACGGTCATGCCGCGTGCGTACATGGCGATGATCTTGTCGTCAAAGCCGGTAAAACGGCGTTCGTGCTTGCCGATGAGCTGGGGCTCGAACGTGCCCTCGCGGTCACGCGGGACGTCGATGCGCAGGGCACCGGTATCGGTCAGCACCGTCTTGGCGCTCTTGCCGTTGCGGTGGTTTGCAGGCGCTCCTTCGGGTTTGGCTTGGCCGCTTGCGTAGCCCAGGTGGTGGCTCATCTCGGCACCCAGGGCTCGCTCAAGAACGGACTTCTTGAATTGCTGGAAGATGCCTTCCAGCTCGGCTGGCGTCACTGGCCCGGGAATGAGTTGTTCAAGTAACTCGACTGAGAAGTGTGGCGTTGCCGCCGTGCCCGCCGCAGCGGTGGTCTTTGTCTTGCTTGGCATTCATGCTCCTTGTTGACATGCTATGCCTCACACACAAACTTTCTGACAGGCTCAGCAACGCCTTTTTTTACTCGTGTGCAAGTATGGTGGGCACCAGCGGTAATTTTATACCGGTGCCACCGCTAGGTCTATACAAGCCTGGCCCGTTGCTCATCCCACAGCGCAGGCGGGTCCACCGCCAGGTCAAACAGCGTGACATGGTTCGGCAAGGTGTCATCCAGAATGGCAGCCACGATGTCAGGTGCCAGCGTGGTCAGGTTGACCATCCGACTCACATAGCTGTTGTCGATCCCTTCCCGCGTTGCGATCTCCTTCAACGACTTCGCTTCTCCTGATTCCAGCATCGCTAGCCAGCGGTGCCCTCTGGCCAGCGCCAGTTGGATGGTGGTCGGTGCCACGTCCCACGGCCTGACCGGCGCGGTCTCGCCGTTTGGCAAGGTGACCAACTTGCGGCCGTTGCGGCGTTTGATCTGGATCGGCACGGACAGGGTCAACCTGCCGTCGCTGGTCTGAAGAATGTCCGGCTCGCCGGTTTTCTGGATGCGGATATCGCTCATGCCAGTGCCTCGGCTGCTTGGTTGGTAGGCTCGGGACGCAGCTCCAGCACCAAACGATCGATAGCTCCCTGGGCAAGTGCAATCGAGGGGGGACGCTGCGTAGGGCCGCGTGCCCCCCATCCTGCAGCGTGACCTGATTGGGTCAAGGCCGGGTTGTCATGCAGGCAGTTTGGCTGCAAGCAGTTCGACCTTCTCGATATTGGGCGGAGAACTGAGCAAGGTCGCGGCGTTGGCCATCAAGGCCGCGGCGATCTGGCCGTTCAGATGTGCTTGGCGACCTGCCTCATCGGCAAAGGCATCGAACACACCGAACGTCGAAGGGCCAAACTTCAATGCGAACCAGGCAGTGGTGCCGGACTCGGCGTTGGCGAGCGGCAGTGCGCTGGCCAGGAAGTCGGCAAGCGCAGCCTCCTGGCCGGGTTTAGCTTCGAGGCGAACAAACAGGGCGAGCTTGGTCATGATGTATTCCTTTGGGTAAATGGAAAAGTGGGTGAAGGGATCGACGAGACTGCAGTCTAAGTCTTCATGACAGACATCTCTATAGGCAATAATGACAACATTGATATCATTGTTGCCATGAAACTCCACCTCCTTGTTTGTGATGGCGTGTTTGATCTGGGGCTTGCGGCGCTCACTGACACAGTGGGCTTAGCCAATGCGATGGCGGGCTCGCTGCCACAGGCTCCCGCGCACATAGAGCTCACGCTGGTGGGCGTGCGGCGTCGCATCCGAACTGCGCAAGGCTTGACTGTCCCCGTGGTCACTGCGCATGGTGTGCCCGAACCAGACGTCGTGCTCGTGCCAGCGTTTGGCGACAAGATGCCTGACACGCTCTCGGCTCGGCTCACACGCCCCGACGTGCCCGATGCGGTCGCCGTGCTGCAGCAGTGGTCCGCCGCTGGCGCGCACCTTGGTGCCGCCTGCTCCGGTAGTTTCTTGCTTGCAGAGAGCGGCCTGCTTGATGGGCATCGTGCGACGACGTCATGGTGGCTGGGGCCGATGTTTCGGCAGCGCTATCCGAACGTCACGCTGGACGAGTCACGCATGATCGTGAACTCGACACGCTTCACAACCGCGGGTGCCGCTTTGGCCCACGTCGACTTGGCCTTGCGCATCATCCGCGGGCGCAGTCCGGCGCTGGCGGCCCTGGTGGCACGCTATCTGCTGGTCGAGGCACGCAGTTCGCAAGCCGAGTTCGTGATTCCCGACCACCTTGCGCATGCCGACCCGATGGTGGAGCGCTTCGAGTGCTGGGCCAGAAGTCGGCTCGCGAAGGGGTTCTCGCTGGCCGAGGCGGCGAGCGCCGCGGGCACAAGCGAGCGCACCTTGGCGCGGCGGCTGCAAAGCGTTTTGGGTAAGACACCGCTGTCGTATTTCCAGGACCTGCGCGTGGAACATGCCGTCCATCTCTTGCGCACCGGAAACGCGAGCGTCGACCAGGTCGCCGCGCAGGTCGGGTACTCGGATGGGGTGACCCTGCGGGCCCTGTTGCGCCGCAAGCTGGGCCGGGGTGTCAGGGAGTTGCGACGCGGTGGATGACCAGAGGCGTGTGGTGTATGTACAGCTGGAGACCGCCGGGAAACTGACGCAGGCCAAACGGCGCATTTGGACCTGACAAAACTACTGCCCGCAACGGCACGCAAGCTCCAGTTTGACCCCGGACACCGTTTTGCTGGCAACGCCGTGGTTGAGCAAATCAATACCTTGATTGAACAACGCTGTGCCCTGACGATTCGACGGTTCACCGACCCCGCCGCCGACAATGACGCAGCCGACGAAACCTCGGTCTGAACCGTCATGCGGACGCGGGTTCGATTCCGTGTTTGGGAATTTAACTGGCGCTGGAAAGCAGATGGCTTTGATGTCCGTTTCCGGTGACAACCAAGGTTGGAAAACCTGTGTGCAGGTCTACAATCCAGCAGGCTTTTCGATGGAGTTCGCAGCAGTCCGCAGCGCTTCGATTGCGTACTTTCAAATAGCAGTTTGGTGCGGGGTGCCATCCCACCGAAACTCCGCAACTGTTCGATCCTGTTCGCAGGAACCCGCAGGAGTTCGAAATAGTCCGCACGGCCTGACGGTAAGCTGTTGATTTTGAACAACCCGCTTGATCAGTCCGAGCTTGTGGACTGCGGACTTTCAATGCGGCCCATTACGGCCGTCGAGAGCCCCTTCATGTTGCAAAACGTCGGCACTTATCAATAGCTGCCGACAAAACCGAACACATCAGCCAGCACTGGCTTGAGCCGTTGAGGTCTTGGTCGACGTCGCCAGGCACGACTCCTCGTAGGCTTCGATGTCGACCTGCCTGTACAGCACGCGCCCCTTCAGCTTCATGAATTTCGGCCCGATGCCTTCGCTGCGCCAGCGCTCAAGGCAGGCCTCGCTGAGATGCCAGCGCGCGGCCAGTTGTTTCTGATTGAGGTGAACGACTTCCATTTTGGTCTCCTTCCGAATGAGTTGGCAGGAGTCCATGAAGGCGCTGTTCCGCGCGTGAGCCAAGCGATATGTGGCGCAGCCCCATTCGCCGCAAAGAGGAATTCGTGGCGCAGTTTTGAAAACCGCGCCACATTGGGTGTAAATGGGTGTCAATTTGGAATTGAGAGCGGTTCATTATTTCCCGATCGGGAAGCAAAGGCCCGAATCATGCCCTAAGCACACCGAAAATTCCCGATCGGGAAATATCTCTTGCACTTAGTCCGGTTGTGCCCGATAATTTCCCGAACGGGAAACTGAGCAACCATGACATCCATTCGATCTCCTCAACAACTAGGGCGTGCACTGCGTGCCGCTCGCAAGCAGCTAGGGCTGACCCAGCCCCAGTTGGCGCTGGCGGCTGGGGTGGGTGTGCGCTTCATTGTCGACCTTGAAGCAGGCAAGCCCACCTTAAGACTGGAAAACGTACTGCGGGTCATTGATGCATTGGGTGGAGAAGTCCAGTTGAGCGGGTTGCCATCATCTGTGACCAATGATCAACGTGAGGGTGGCGACCATGGCGCATGAGCTGGAAGTCTGGCTATTCGCAGATCGTGTCGGCACGCTGGCGCTGGTCGATGGGCGGCTAAATTTTTGCTACGCCCCCGGTTGGCTGTCACACAAAGACGCCGTTGCCTTGTCCGCCTCACTCCCCCTGCAAGCAGAGCCGTTCGACGATCGCAAAACGCGTCCCTTCTTTGCGGGTCTTCTACCTGAAGGGCAAATGCGCCGCCTGATTGCGCAGCAGTTCCAGGTGTCTGGCCAAAACGACTTTGCGCTGCTGGACCACATCGGCGGCGAATGCGCCGGGGCCGTGACCTTCCTTGAGCCCGGCCAGGCTTTGCCTGTGCCAACACGCAGCGATGACGTTCAATGGCTGAGCGACGACGAAGTCGTTGCCATCCTGGATGAATTGCCGCGCCGCCCCATGCTGGCTGGCAAAGACGGCTTGCGGCTTTCTTTGGCGGGAGCCCAGGACAAACTGCCGGTGGTCTTTGAGGGTGCACGCATCGGGCTGCCCCTCAATGGAACACCCAGCTCGCACATCTTGAAGCCAGCCATTCACGCGGTTGACGATAGCGTGATCAACGAAGGGTTTTGCATGGCGCTGGCTGAGGCCATGCAGCTCAAGCCAGCGAAATCGAAAGTTCACTTTGTGCTGGATCGCTCGTTTCTGCTGGTTGAACGCTACGACCGACTGATTGATGCCCAGGGGCAGCGGCAACGGCTTCATCAAGAGGACTTTTGCCAGGCACTGGGCGTGGTGCCCGAAATGAAGTACCAGAATGAAGGTGGACCGGATCTGGTCCAGTGTTTTGATCTGGTGCGCAGTGCGACGCGCCCCAGTGCACCGCAAGTCCTGCGACTGCTCGACTACGTGATCTTCAATGCGCTGATCGGCAATCATGATGCGCACGCCAAGAATTTCTCTCTGCTGTACTCGGGCAAGGCCCCCGTTCTGGCACCGTTTTACGACACGCTGTCGACGGCGGTGTATACAACCCTGACGCAGAAGATGGCGATGAAAATCGGCAGCAAGTACAAGTTCAGCGAAGTTCAGGCACGGCACTGGGAGCAGTTTGCAGAATGCGTGGGCTTTACCAAGGCGCAGGCCAAACGGCGCATTCTGGAGTTGGCAAAGTTACTACCTGCGACGGCGCGCAAGCTCCAGTCTGACCCCGGACAAAGTTTTGCTGGCAACGCCGTGGTTGAGCAAATCAATACCTTGATTGAACAACGCTGCGCCCTGACGATTCGGCGGCTCACCGACCCCGCCGCCGACAATGACGCGGCCGCCGAGCCCTCCGTTTGAACCACCATGCGGACGCGGGTTCGATTCCGGGTTTGGGAACATCATCGTGTTCCCAACTCGTTGATTGATAACGAGTTTTCCGCACTCGGCGAACCGAGATGGACATAATTATGGACTGAAAAACCACGCTTGGTCAACGCGCGCTCCGAGCAAGTCCAGTGCGAGCCATGGACAGCCAGCAGTAGCCAATGTACCCGAGCGCTCAACGTCACGAGGCCGGTTCATCTCCCTTTGGCAGGAACTCCTCGCGGGCGCGCTGCAGAAACCGCTTCATGGGCTCAGAGGCTTCGGCGCTGCGGCGCAGCAGGTAGGTGGACAGCATGGGCGGCGTGCCGGCCAAGGGGCGAACGGTTATGTCGGGGCGGTTCAGGGTCTGCACCTGCGAGGCAATGGCGAAACCTGGGCCATAACCGGCACCGACCAGAGTCAGCATCACGCCTATGCTCGTCACCTGATCTACCAGCTTGAGCGGCTTGGACGCACCTTGAAGCACCGCCTGGATCTGGTGGTGGCAGCCCGATCCCGCGTCCGGATGGCACAGTACCAACGGAAACTTCAAGGCTTCATCCAATGGCACTTCCGCGTGCGCCAACAAGGGGTGGCGCACGGGCACGATCACCGACAGAGGATCGGTCCACACGGGCTCGGCGACAAGGCCTTCGCTCACCGCGTCCGACAGCGCAAAACCGATGTCCAGCAGATCGTTGTGCAGGCCCTTGAGCTGCTGCGCGAAAGGCAGCTCGAAGACGCGAATCTCCAGTTCGGGCTCTTCCTCGCGGCTGCGCGCCAGCAAGGTGGCAATGTGGGGCTGCGCCAAGCTGTCGCAGATGGCAATGCGCAGATAACCCTGATAGCCCTGCGCCGCCGCCTTTGCGGCACTCACCGCCTGCTCCACGGTGGCCAGCACGCGCCGGCACTCACCGAGGAACACTTGACCGGCCCAGGTCAGTCGCGTCTGGTGCGCGCTGCGGTCGAACAACTGCACGCCGAGCGTGGCTTCGAGATTTCGCATTGCGCGCGACACAGGCGATTGTTCTACGCCAAGGCGCTCGGCCGCTCGCGCGAAATGCAGTTCTTCCGCGACCGCAACGAAATAGCGCAGTAGTCTGAGTTCCAATGCGGCCTCCTGTTTGCCTCGTTCCTGGCCTGCGTCCACCTCATGCGGATTGCGCCTCGCTTTCTCCTTCGATGATTGGCAAGAGGTTCCGGCGTTGTATGCTTGCCTATTCGGATAGGCAGATCGCATCCGAAAATTACGGAGGTTGAGGCGGAACGCTACCTGGCCGAAGACCTGAGAACCTCAATCACCGCGACGCTGCACTACCGCCTGATCCACAGGTTCAGTTCAATCAATTCCCGGGTTGCAGCTCCACACGCACCTCGCGCGATTTGCCGGCCCGCTCCACTGACAAGACCACCACATCGCCGACCTTCCTGTCGTCTAGCCGCGCGAGCAGCTTGGCCACATCGTCCGTCGCCTGGCCATCAACATCGATGATGCGGTCGCCCGGCACGATGCCTTGCGGCGTGACTTCGACACCCGCGAGGCCGGCCTTGTGCGCTGCCGAACCAGGGGTAACACGCAACACGAACACGCCCTTGCTTCCAGTCAGCGCCAGCAGGCGCTGATTGAGCTGTTCGTCCACCTCAATGCCCAGCGCCGGACGGATGTACTTACCGGTCTTGATGAGTTGCGGGACTACGCGCATGACGGTGTCCACCGGCACGGCGAAACCAATCCCGGCCGAGGCGCCGGAGGGGCTATAGATCGCCGTGTTGATGCCGATGAGCCTTCCTGCCGAATCGAGCAGCGGCCCACCGGAGTTGCCAGGGTTGATGGCGGCGTCGGTCTGGATCAGGTGATCGATGGCCGGGCCGCCCGCTTCTCCGGGTAACGAGCGGTCGAGCGCGGAGACGATGCCGGTGGTGAGCGTCCAGTCCAGGCCGAAGGGGTTGCCGATAGCGAACACCTTCTGACCCACCTTGAGGTCGGCACTGGTGCCGACCGGCACGGCCGGCGGGCGCTTGAAACCGACGCCGATCTTGAGCACAGCGATGTCGTGCGCGGGGCTCGTCCCCACCAGTGCGGCCTGGTAGTCGCGGCCGTCGGCCAGTTTGACGGTGGCTTCGGACGCGCCCTGGATGACGTGGAAGTTAGTGACGACGTGGCCGGCGTCGTCCCAGATGAAGCCCGAGCCAGTGCCGCGCGGCATGGAAAAGACATTGCGAGTCCAGACGTCGCGCACCAGCTGCGCGGTGGTGATGTAGACCACCGAGGCGCGCGATTTCTCGAACAGTTCGATGGTGGCTTTCTCGTCCGCCGCCAGATCGCCACGCGCCGTCACGGTGCGATCTGCCGCCTCGCGCGGACTGAACCAGGCCTCGATGGCGGGCAGGAACTGCCACAGCAGCATGAGCGTGGCAATACAGGCGGTGATGAAGAGCCAGCGCCGGATGAAGGGGTCCGGCGCGGGACGTTGGTACGGGTCGGGGTAGGCCATGAGAAGTCTCCTGTTGATAGGCAATCAGCGCCACAGCCCGCTCGGGCGCCAGCGCGGTGGGCGCGGCGTCAAAGCGGATTCCGGCAAGAAATGGGGCGCGTGGAGTGGCAACGCTGATGCTGGCCCAGGCGCCAACGTCAGTAGGCGTGAGATGCGTTCTTGCGTGGCCGGATGCGTGCGCAACCAGGAGGGTTCGGGATTGCCCCATCCCGGCCACAACCAGGCGCGCCAGGAGCGGCTGACCCGCTCGATTTTCGCCAGCGCGGACGCCAGCCCCTACGGGTCGCCAGTCAGTTCCGCAGCGAGGCGGTCAGCGTCGAACTCACGCACGCGAGACAAGCCGAGCTGTGCGAGCAGGGCCAGCTGGGGCGATGCGGCCAATAACAATAAACCAGGCCAATAGACCTCCGCCGCGCCAACCAGCAGCGCGGGCAGGCTCAGCAGGATCGCGATCTGTCCCATAAGGGCCAGTAGGCTCGTGAAGCGACTGACGGAATCCGCCAGCCCCATGACGCGCAGATCCTCACTGGCGATGTGCGCGATCTCGTGCGCGAGCACACCCGCCAGCTCGCGTGGGCTCAGGCGGCGCAGCAGGCCATCGGTGAGGGCGATCGATGCCTCCTGCTTCGATCCGGTGGCGAAGGCGTTGACGACGGCACTGGGCACGTAGTGCGGCACCGGCGTTGCGGGCAAACCGGCACGGACGGACAGCTCGTGCAACAGGGCCCAAATTTCCGGGGCTTCGTGTGGGTGCAGCGCCCGGGCGCGGTATAGGCGCAAGGTCAAGGCGGATGCGGCTGCCGGTTCCAGCAGCAGCGTGCCTGCAACGGCAAACAGCGCGAGCCACAGGTCGCTTTCCCCAAACGGCAGTCTCCCTGCTGCGGCTGCGATCCCGACCAGGGTCAGGACCAACAGCCCGGTCTGCAGGCGGTTGAGCCAGCGGTGTTGCAACAGCGCCGTGCGCGGATCACTGGAATGATGACGGGTCATGCTCAGATGTCTCGGCGGCGCGGTCGCCGCGCTTGCGCAGCAGCCAGTAGGTCGCACCAAGCGCCAGCGTAGCGCCTGCCAGCGCGGCTATCTTTGCGGGGCTCGCCTCGGGGTCAAGGATCACGAACTTGCGCGCCAGCGCGATCAGGCCGATGAGGATCACGGTCTTGACCTGGATGATGCTGTCCCGACGCAGCGCCACGCGCACGATGGAATGCTTGAGCTCCATCGCGATCAAGAGCGTCATGATCATGCCGAACACACTCTGGAATACCTTGTGATCCAGGGGATTGAAGGCATCGAGAACCAGCAGCGTGAAGACGATGGAGATGAGCTGGAACAGCGACACCACGATGATGACGGCAATTACCGCCGACAGCACGAGCGCGACGACCTGCTCGAAGCGCTCGTATAAACTCATGATGGCCCATTGGTCACGGAAGACCTGAAATGGATTGCGGCCTGTTGACTTCATGCAGATGGACTCCCTGCGACATTGCCGCTGTCGAGACAGCGGCGCATCGCACTGATGTTTCGTTCGACGAGCTCGGCCGACATGCCAAGCGACGACATCACTTGTTCCGCCAGCCCAAGGCCTGCGGCAAAGGATTGCTGGTACACACGCACGTTGGGCATGGCGCGAAATGCATCGGCCGCGGTCGTACTTCTGCATGACACCCACAAGGTCAGCGCCGGACGGCGCTCGGCAATCGCCTGGGCGATGCGCAGCACTTGCTGGGCATGGTCGAACGTGAGCACCACCAGACGCGCTTGCGCCAACCCGGCAGCCAGCAAGGTATCGGGCCGACTGGCATCGCCATGGAACACCGGCGCGCCGGCGGCACGCGCGGCCTCGACCTTCTGCGCGTCCGCCTCCAGCAGCAGATGCGCCACGCCGGCGTGGCGAAGAATCTCGCTGACTGTCAGGCCAAGCTCGCCCGCGCCGCAAACGATGACATGGTCTCGATATCGCGCCGTCTGCGCGGCGATCTCGACTTCTTCAGCCTGGGGTGGCTGAATGACGCCGCCGGTGCGGCTCAAGAACCGGGCAAGTACATCGTGATGGCGGATCAGCAGCGGTGCCAAGGCCATGCTGAGCACCAGCGCGACCAGCATGGGTTGTACGACGGTCGCGGGAATCAGATGCTGCTGCAAGACCATGCCCAACAACAGCAGGGCGAACTCGCCGCCATGCCCCAACGCTATGCCCGTGCGCCAGGCATCGAGGGCGGACAGGCGCGCCGCCCGCAAGGCCAGGGTGTTGAACACGATCTTGACCGGCACCAGCACTGCCAGCCACGCCAACACCGTCAGCGGTGCCGAAAGAATCTGTGCTCCGTCCAGCTGCAGGCCGACAGTCACGAAGAACACCCCCGACAACACATCGCGAAACGGTTTGAGGTGGTTTTCCATGTGGTGCCGGACGTCGCTCTCGCCCAGCACCATCCCGGCCAGAAACGCGCCCAGGGCGGCGGATACGCCGACGGCGTGCGCAGCGGCGGCCGCGGCCACGACCACACACAAGGAGGCGAGCATGAACGCTTCCTCATGACCTTGGCGAGCCACCCAGCCCAGCAGGCCATGCAACAGACGGCGCGAAGCAACCGCCGCTGCTGCGAACAACACCAGCACGCCCAACACTTCGAGCAGCACGCTCTCGATCTTCGGCGACTCGCCGCGCGCCCAGATCGCCAGCAGGGCCAGCAGGGGCACGCTGGCCAGATCCTGAAAGACCAGCACGCCGATGGCGCTGCGGCCATGGCGTGTGGTGAGTTCACCCTGGTCGGCCAACTGCCGGCTGACCAGCGCCGTGGAAGACATGGCCGCCGCAGCGCCGAGCAGCGCGGCGCTCTGAGCTGGCTGCCCCAACCCCATCAGCATCAGGGTCAGAGGTGCGGCCACAACGACCATCTGCAAACTGCCAGCCACCAGTACGGTCTTGCGAGTGAGCCAAAAGTGCCCGAGGGAGAATTCCAGTGCGACCATGAACAGCAGCAGCGCCACGCCCAACTCGGACAGAAAATCAAGCGCTTCTCCCGGCGCGATCACGCCGGTGACTGAGGGGCCCAGTAAGGCGCCGGCGGCGAGGTAACCCAGCAAGGCGGGCACTCTGAGCGCAGCCGTCACCACGGCCGCCAGACTGCACGCCGCCAGCAGACTCAGCGTAACGCCCAGCAGGCCCTGCATCGGTCAGCGCCCAAGCTGTGCCGATACCCAGCGCACGATGTCCTGCGCGCCCATGGCGCCGGCCTGACGGGCGATCTCCCGCCCACCCTGGAACAGGGCGAGTGTCGGAATGCTGCGGATGCCGAACTGCGCGGCCAGGTGGGGTTCTGCCTCGGTATTGACCTTGGCCAGCCTGACCCTGGGTTCGAGCTGGCGCGCCGCTTGCTGGAACTGTGGCGCCATCATCTTGCACGGCCCGCACCAAGGTGCCCAGAAATCGACCAACAGTGGCAGGTCGCTGCGCTCCACGTGGCGCGAGAACGTCGCCGTGGTCAACTCGATGGGTTCGCCCGTGAACAAGGGCTGCTGGCAGCGGCCGCAGTTGGGATGTTCCGATAGCTTCGCAGTCGGTACGCGGTTGATGGACTGGCAATGCGGACAGACGAGGTGAAGATCATTCTTCATGGTTCGCCTCCTTGGACCACGGTGAGGCTGCCGCGCTTCGGGTCACAGACAATGCCGACCAATCAACGCCTTGGAGCCAATCGTTCCCGTCTTTGCTTACTCCGGCCTCTTCCAAATGAGCAGCGATGAACGCTTCGGCCTGCATGAGCCACCTTTGGACAGTATCTTCCTTACTAGGAATCAGCAGGATTTCAGAGACGCTGCTGGCATCCAGCCCGTCCACACGGATAAGCAGAAAAATGCGCCGCCACAAACGCGGCATGTCCTTCAGCAGGTCGAATGCAAAAGCGAACTCGCTCGACCGATCAACTAGCTCCTCCTGTTCCGCGATCGTTGCGGCATCGGGATGCTGACTGTCAGCGATGATATCGGCCAGCCTGAGTGTGTCATCGGGCTGATAAAATTCGAAGACTTCCTCTTCCACCATGGCCTCGGCGACGTCCTGGGCATCCGCTTCGACCGGCGCGTCCAGAGAAACGAATTCGCCAAATTGCCGGCTGTTTGCCACTTCGTTATCCAGGACGGCGAACAGATGCTTCAGAAGACCGATGTAAGCCGCTTTTTCTTCCGGCACGGATTGCCATTCCACCTCAGCTTGGACAATCGCTTCATCCACCACGTCGCGCAGCGTCGGATAATCGCGCGGTAAATCGCCGACGGCACGCAGATAAGCCAGCTCACGCCTTGCGACAGCCTCAAGTTTCGACAGTAGAGGCATTCGGGTCTCTTTGGCCTCATGGGCGGCTGACGCGGGTTTTGCGGCAATCCGCACCTTGAGCTCGCGCAAGCGCTCGCGTCGTGCTTTGCGCTTGATTTGATCCTGAGCATGCAGCCGGTCAAAATGCTTCTTGGCCTGACGGAACAACGACTGTGCGAGCATCTGCGCGAGGGGCGTCAGCTCGTCATGTGATGCAGTAACGCTGACAGTCTTTTTGCCGGGCAGGTGCATATAGCCACTGGCCAGAAATTGCCGCTTGGTCTTGTCGCGATCAAGGACGATTTGAAGTCGAACTGAATCTTTAGTGTGTTTGTCGAGCAATGGCTTGAGGGCGTGCTCGACCGCATTTCCCAAAGCTCTCTGCCAAGGTTCATGAAACTCTTTGTCGACAGCTCGATAGCTATATTGAATCTGCATGCATGACTCCTTTGATGTCATTCCTATGGAGGCACGAACCGAAAATGCTCATGTCCATAGAATTTAGTTTGACCTGCTCTTATACCTGGCGCGTTTTGCGAAGACGCCAACTCAAGAACAAAAGCGTGACACCATAGACTGCCGCATAGAAGCCCAACAGCCAGCCTGCGGCCAGGAATGACTCGACCGGACGGGAAAAAAATATCCACAAGACGATAGCGCCAAGGACAATCGAGAGCAGTCCACTGAAGGCAAGCCAAATTTCACCCTTGATTTCTTGACGCAGCCGAACGGCGGCGGATATCTCCAGCACACCGGTGAAAATCGCCCAGAACCCCACGCTAGCCCATAAAAAAGAAGCCAAGACTATCGTGGCGACCCAAGGAGCAACCAGGACGACGACGCCCGTAAGTATGCCGACAATGCCGCTGAACAGCAGCCAGCCCCAGCGCTCTTTTTTCTGGATATGGCGCACCGCTGCAACCAAGTTGAAAGCGCCATTGACCAAGGAAAATGCGCCGAACATGATGGTCATGGCCAACAGAGCCGATTGTGGCATCCAGAACGCAAGGGCTGCAAAAATCAATGCCAAGACACCGCGCAGCACAAAAAGCCACCAATTTTGGCTCAGCGAACACAGTGCTTTGGTGGGGTCATCCGCATTGGAATTAGCGATGGTGTCTGTGTTCATGCAATATCTCCTAAAGATCTATACAAAATAAAAAATCAAACACTCATGGGACAAGAGAGGGGCGCGACGCGCCCCTCTTAGGCCCTATCCAGCGGTTTCAGAACAACTTGGACAGTTTTGCCTTGATTTCATCGAGCCAGCCTTTTCCGCCGCCTCCCCCAGCCGTCTTTTGCTTGACTTTCTTGAGTTCAGCATACAGGGGCTCAAAGTCCTTCTTCTTTCCATAGCCCAGCAGTTCTGCCATTTCCAACTGCTGCCGCGCTTCGTTCAATAATGTCTCCAGGCGCTCATTGGACGCTTCGCTCCGCTGACCATCTTCTACCAAGGTCTCGGCGCGCTTCAGGAGCAGCTTCGCACGCAGGACGGGCAGCGGAAGCACGCTGCGCTCCTCGACCAGCGTGCTGAGCGCTGACTGCAGCGCGGCTTTGGCTTCTTCGATCTTGCCCTGATCGATCAGCGGCACGACTGCCTTCACGGCTGCGGGATAGGACGCCAGAGGGATGTTGGTGACCGCGATCACGATTTCACTGGCCAGCAAAGCCAGCACGTGACGTGCCTGTTGCACCTCGCCATGTTTGAGGGCATCCAGCGCCTCGTCGGTCATCGCCTCAATGGTTTCCGTGTTGGCGAACAAGTCGTGCACGATGGTGCGCACATCAACGGGGGCCAGGGCGAGCGTGGGTTCGCGCGCAACGATCAGCTCCAGCTTTCCCGTCACTTCGGCCAGCGTTGCCAATGCGCGTGCAGCGTCCTTGCCGTCAAGTGCGGCCAGCGCTGATTTGGTCAGCGCCAAGGCCGAGAAGGCCTCATCGAGGACTTGTTTACGTTTGTCTGCCGCCTGCGAGTCCGTTTCCTTATGAACCTCAGGCTGTACCTCCGTGACGACTTCAGCCTTGGCCTCTGGACTGACAGGAAGGCTGCTTACCGCGGCCTGTTCGTTTATTTCTTTGTTCGTCGCATTGGGATTCGATGTTTGCTCATTCATGGTGATATACCTCGTGTGAGTTAGTGAAAATAGGCGAATCTATTGGGGCTGACTGCGAACATCGCGAGACTGACCGACCGAACAGTCGGCCCCTTCATCACCTCAAAACAGCTTTTGGAGGCGCGTCTTCAACTCGTCGAACCATCCCTTGCCGCTTTTGCCACCAGCCGACTTTTGCTCAATGGACTTCACATGATCGAAGATGGGTTTGAAATCCGCCTTCTTGCCATAACCCAGGATCTGCGCCATCTCGATCTCCGTGCGCACGGACGACAGCAAGGTGCTGAGCTCCTCGTTCTGCTTGGCATCGCGCTTGTCGGTCTCGGCCAGCTTTTCAGCTTTTGCCATCGCGGCTTCAGCCCGTAGCACGGGCAGAGGAAAGGCGACCGAGGTCACCACCAGCGTGTTCAGTGCTCGGGCGAGTTCCGCCTTGGCGTCGTCGATCTTGCCGCTGTCGATGAGCCGTGCGGCCGACTTCATCGCTGCCGGGTACGTTGCCATCGGCAGGTTGCCGGTTTCGATCACGATTTCGCTGGCCAGATTGGCGACGATGGGCCGGGCCTTTTGCACCTCGCCATCACCCAACAACTCCCGAGACAACTTGACCGCCTTCTTCACCGATTCCACGTTGGCGTGGATATCGTGGGTGATGACGCGTACACCGACCGGCGCCAAAGCAAGTTTGGCGTCGCGTGCCAATACCAGTTCCAGCTTTCCGCTGGCCAGTTCCAGCGCAGCGAGCGCCTCCTTGGTCTTCTTTGCATCAAGGAGTGTCAAAGCCTCCTGGGTCTTGGTGAGCGCCGTGATGGCGTCCTGAGTGAGCTCAGCACGCTTTTTTTCGGCTTCCCGGGCGGCCTTGTCATCTACCTGTGGCTGCGCCGCCTTGGATGCGGCAGAGGGTGCTGCAGCACCTGGGCTAGAACCTGCCGCCGATTGGGCCTGAGCCGGTCCGCTCAGTCCGACGACGACCGCCAGGGCAAGTGCGGAGAAGGTGTATTGTGGCTGTTTGATATTCATGATCTTGGGCTCCTAATTAAAGTTAGTTGACTGAGATTTCAATCTGTTTCGGTTTGGCTTGCTCGGCCTTGACAAGCCGCACTTCCAGCACGCCGTCTTTCATGGAAGCCGTCACCTTGGTCGGATCAACGTTGTCAGGCAAGACAAAGCTGCGCACAAAGCGGCCATACGCACGTTCGATGCGGTGGAACTTCTTGCCCTGCTCCTCTTTTTCCAGTTTGCGCTCGCCGCTGATGGTGAGCACACCGTTTTCCGCGCTGACGCGCACGGCATCCTTGGGGACCTCCGGCAGATCCAGCTTGAGGAGGAATGCGTTCTCATCCTCGCTGATGTCCGCCATTGGTGCCCAGTCCGCCGTGGTCATGGCTTCGTTGCCGGTACGGGCGCCCTGTCGCTGGGGTATTCGTTCGAACATCGTCGCCAGGCGGTTTTGCAATTCATCCAGTTCCCGGAAGGGGTCCCACGGAGTCAATGCAGACATATCGGTTCTCCTTGAACAATGCCGGCGACTTGGATGACGCACCGAACAGAGCCGCCGGCTTACTCTGAATGGCACCTACTACTGTTTTCAGTTCCGAACAAGTCCTTGAGTCAATTGACGGATATCGCTTTCGTCGAGCGTTTCCCGCGCCAGCAGTTCGCGCGCACAACGCTCCAGCACCGCGCGGTTGGTGTCGAGGATCCGGTAGGCGCGCTCGAACACGCCCATCACGATGTCGCGGATGGCCTGATCGATGCGCGCCTGGGTCGATTCGGCCACCCGGCAGCCGCCTTGGGCCAGTTCCGGTGTATCGAGAAAGCGTGGCCGCTGCGCCTCGAAGGCGATGTAGCCCAGTCCTTCGTCCATGCCAAAGCGGGTGATCATGTCGCGGGCAATGTCGGTGGCCCGTGCGAGGTCATCGGCAGCCCCGGTGGACAGCTCGCCGAACACGAGCTTCTCGGCCGCACGACCGCCCAGCAGCACGGCGATCTTGTGTTCCAGATCGGCGCGCGTCATCAGGAAGCGGTCTTCGGTGGGGCGTTGCAGCGTGTAGCCCAGCGCGCCGATGCCGCGCGGGATGATTGAGATCTTGTGCACGGGGTCGGTGCCGGGCAGCGCCAGCGCCACCAGCGCATGGCCCATCTCGTGATAGGCCACGGTTTCCCGCTCCTTGGGATTGAGTACGCGGTTCTTCTTCTCCAGGCCCGCCACGATGCGCTCGATGGCGGCGGTGAAATCCTGCAACTCCACGGCGGACGCTTTGCGCCGGGTCGCGGCCAGCGCGGCCTCGTTGACCAGGTTCGCGAGGTCTGCACCCGAAAAGCCCGTGGTCAGCGCAGCCACCTGTTCGAGATCGATATCCTGAGCCAGCGTCACCTTCTTGACATGGACTTTCAGGATGTCCAGCCGTCCCTTCTTGTCGGGCCGGTCCACCAGCACCTGGCGGTCGAAGCGGCCGGCGCGCAGCAGCGCCTGGTCGAGGATTTCGGGGCGGTTGGTGGCGGCGAGGATGATCAGCCCCACCGAGCTGTCGAAGCCGTCCATCTCGGTGAGCAGCTGGTTGAGCGTCTGCTCACGCTCGTCGTGGCCGCCGATGGGCCCGCCGACGCCGCGTGCACGGCCCAGCGCGTCGAGTTCATCGATGAAGATGATGGCCGGCGCCTGCCCGCGCGCCTGCTCGAACAGGTCGCGCACCCGCGCCGCGCCCACGCCGACAAACATCTCGACGAACTCCGAGCCGGAGATAGAGAAGAACGGTACCCCGGCCTCGCCCGCCACGGCCTTGGCCAGCAGGGTCTTGCCCGTGCCGGGTGGGCCAACCAGCAACACACCTTTCGGGATGCGCGCGCCGAGGCGGCCGTAATCCTGCGGGTTCTTCAGGAAGTCGACGATTTCGACCAGCTCGGCCTTGGCCTCATCGACACCCGCGACATCGGCAAAGGTGACGCCGGTGTTCTTCTCCATGAACACCTTGGCGCGGCTCTTGCCGATGCTCAGGAAGCCGCCCATGCCCTGCTTCTCGGCGAAGCGGCGGAACAGGAAGAACCAGACGCCGAAGAAGGCCACCGCCGGCAGAATCCAGGAGAGCACATCACGTAGCCAGGTGCTTTCCACCACCCGCGCGTAAGGCACGTCGTACTTGGACAGCCGCTCGGCCAGGTCGGGTTCGACGCGAGTGGCCACGATGGTGGTCTTGCCCCGGCTGTCCGGCGATTTCAGGCGCCCGGTGACCGTGCGGTCCGACACCAGCACTTCGGCGACGCGCCCCTCGGCCAGCGCCTTCTCGAATTCGCTGTAGGGCACGGGCTCGACGGTCTTGGCCGCCTGCCAGTAGTTCTGCAGCGTCAGCAGCAACAGGCCGGCGACGATCCAGTAGCCAATGTTCCATTGATCTTTCTTTTCCATGGGCAATGTTCCTCGCAAGTCGTGCCGCTAGAGAATGGGGGTGAACAGACGGGCCACCCCGTCGCGCAAGCGGATGGCCAGCGGGCGGGCGCGCAACGCCTTCGCCGATATCTCGCCCGACGCATCACGAGCGGCATCAAAAAGGGATTCCAGCCGCGTAGACAGCGCGGTGTCGTACACCTCCACATTGAACTCGAAGTTGAGGCGCAGGCTGCGCGCATCCCAATTGGCCGAACCCAGGCAGCACCACTGGCCGTCTATCAGCATCAGCTTGCTGTGGTCGAACGGGCCAGGCCGTTCGAAGATGCGTACACCGTGCTCCAGCACCTGCCAGTAGTGGGCGCGCGCGGCCCATTGCACCGTGGGATGGTCGCCGTTTGCGGGCGTCAGCACCTCGACGCGCACGCCGCGCAACGCGGCCGTGCTCAGCGCCGCGATCATCGGCTGATCGGGCACGAAGTAAGGTGTCCAGATGCGCACCGAATGCTTCGCCGCGCTCAAAGCGCCCATGAAGGTCCAGCGCATCCTGTCCAGGGCCTCATCGGGACCGGCCTCGATGCCGCGCGCCCAAGAGTTTCCTTGTTCATCAGCCGTTGCGGGCGATTCGCCCCAGAAACCCTCGCTGAGCCGCTCGCCCGTGGTATCGCACCAATCATCGGTGAAGCACCGCATCAGATGCGCAACCACTGGCCCGCGCAGACGAAAGTGCAGATCGTGACAGGCCTGGCCCGGCGCATCGGGCCGCCAATACGGGCTGCAGATGTTCATGCCACCAGTGAAACCTGTCTCGCCATCGATCACCAGCAGCTTGCGGTGATTGCGCAGATGCGCGGCATGCAGGCGCGCGGGAATCAACGTCGGGTTGAACGTAGCTGCCGGAACGCCGGCGCGTTGCAAGGCGCGGTAGGCGCTGCGGGGCGACCAGCGGGCATAGACGTCGTCGATCAGCACCCGCACTTGCACGCCGCGCTCATGAGCCCGGCGCAGCGCATCGACGAACTGCGCCCCAATGCCTTGGCTGTCGAAGATGTACGAGGCCAAGGCAACGCTGTTCCGCGCCGATTCGATGGTATCGAGCATGGCCGGGTAGGCCTGCTCGCCATCGACAAGCGGCTCGATGCGGTTGCCGCCGGTCAGCGACTGGCCGGTGGCGCGTCCCACCAGGTGGGCCAGACCGGCAAGTGGCGGCGATACAGCCCCGGGCATCGTGGGCGAGAGGTCCTGCCGAACAGCAGGATCTGCCCCCGGAAACAGCCGCCGCGCCCGCCGCTCGTAACGGTTGATGCCGAACAGCCCATACAGCAGCGAACCGCCCAGCGGCAACAGCGCGATCAGCAGCACCCACAGCGTGGCCGATCGAGGGTCACGCTTGTAGATGACCGCGTGCCCCGCTGTGGGGATAGCGACCGCCAGCGACACGAGGGTGGCTGCCCATGTCAGCCCGTTGGGGTCGGACACGACAGCCTCCCATCGCTCAAGATTCGCCGCCCGCTGACTTCTTCTTGCGCGCAGGCTTGCTCTCGTCGCTAGGCGGCGTCTCGGCCGCGTTCGCGGCATCGGGCTTCTCAGGCTCGGCCGGCTTCGCGGGTGGCTCCTGGCGCTCGAAGACCACCCGTTCGGCCTTGTCGTCCCAGCGGGCGCTGGCGTGATCGGCCTTGCCGATACCGCCACCCAGCATCTCGCGCGCCAGAGCAGTTTCCAGCTCGCTGCGGATCAGCCGCTTGAGCTCGCGCGCGCCGAACTCGGGTTTGTAGCCTTCCTCCGCGAAGTGGTCGATCAAGGTCTGATCGAAGGTCAGCGTCACGCCCTGGCTGGCGGCGTTGCGGGCCACACGATCGAGCTGCAGGCCGACGATATGGCGGATCTCCTCCTTGCCCAGCGCATGGAAGACGATGATCTCGTCGATGCGGTTGAGGAACTCGGGGCGGAAGTGTCCGCGCAGCACGTCCATCACCTCGCCCTTGGTCTTCTCGTATTCCTCGCCGGCGGCGCCACGGGCCTTCAGCCGACGCTGGATGATGTCCGAGCCCAAGTTCGAGGTGGCGATGATGATGGTATTGGTGAAATCCACCACCCGGCCCTTGCCATCGGTGAGCCGCCCGTCGTCGAACACCTGCAGCAGGATATTGTAGACGTCG
The DNA here is from genome assembly GCA_026314275.1 of Comamonadaceae bacterium AAW. GTDB lineage: Bacteria > Pseudomonadota > Gammaproteobacteria > Burkholderiales > Burkholderiaceae_C > JAGOEY01. The sequence continues at coordinate 363,889 of CP111109.1, read as the reverse complement.
GGGTGAGCCTTCTCGATCTCGTCCAGCAGCAACACGCTGTAGGGCTTGCGACGCACCTTCTCGGTCAGCTGGCCGCCCTCGTCATAGCCGACATAACCCGGAGGCGCGCCCACCAGGCGTGCCACGGTATGGCGTTCACCGTACTCGGACATGTCGATGCGCAGCAGCGCACCTTCATCGCCATAGATGGACTCGGCCAGCGCCTTGGCGAGTTCGGTCTTGCCCACACCCGTCGGCCCGAGGAACAGGAAGGTGGCCACTGGCTTGCCGCCTTCGCGCAGGCCCGCGCGCGACAACCGCACGGCATCGGCCACCGCGCGCACAGCTTCGTCCTGGCCCACCAGGCGCTCGTGCAGCCGCTGCTCCAGATGCAGCAGCTTCTCGCGTTCTTCCACCGTCAGCTCGTTGACCGGAATGCCGGTCAGGCGCGAGACGATCTGCGCGACATGCTCGGCCTTGACTTCGGCGCTGCCCGAGGCGCGCTCGCGTTCCCATTCCTCGACAAGCTTCTTGAGTTCGGCCTCTTTGGCCTCGATGTGCTTGCCCAGCTCGGCGGCCTTGTCGTATTGCTTGCGCGAGGCCATGTAGTCCTGCTCACGCCGCAACTGGTGCAGTTCGGACTCCAGCTCCTGCACCGCCACCGGGCGGGCCGTGGCCGACAGCTTCACGCGTGCGGCAGCCTGGTCGAGCAGGTCGATGGCCTTGTCCGGCAAAAAGCGCGCGGTGATGTAGCGGTCCGACAACTCGGCGGCGGCGATGATCGCATCCTCGGTGATGCTGACCTTGTGGTGCGCCTCGAACGTGTCGCGCAGGCCGCGCAGGATCATCATGGTCTGCGCCACCGTCGGCTCGGGCACCATCACCGGCTGGAAGCGACGCTCCAGCGCGGCGTCCTTCTCGATGTACTTCTGATACTCGTTGAGCGTGGTGGCGCCGATCAGGTTCAGTTCGCCGCGCGCCATCATCGGCTTGAACACGTTGGCCACGTCCAGCCCGCCTTCGCCGCCACCCTGGCCGGCACCGACGATGGTGTGCACCTCGTCGATGAAGAGAATCAGCTCACCCTGGTGCTCGGTCACTTCCTTGAGCACCTTCTGCACGCGCTCCTCGAACTCGCCGCGGTACTTGGCGCCGGCCACCATGGCATTGATGTTGAGTTCCACCAGGCGCTTGTCGCGCAGCGTCTCGGGCACTTCGCCGGCGACCATGCGCTGCGCCAGCCCTTCGACGATGGCGGTCTTGCCGACGCCGGGCTCGCCGATCAGCACCGGGTTGTTCTTCTTGCGCCGGGCCAGCACTTCGATGGTCGTCTCGATCTCCTGCGCGCGGCCGATGACCGGATCGAGCTTGCCCTCGCGCGCCATCTTGGTGAGGTCGCGCGAATACTTTTCGAGTTCCGGCGTATTGGTCGGCGTCTCGGCACGGCCGTCCTCGGCCCCTTTGCCGACCACCTTGCTCACCTGCTGGCGCAGCGCCTGCGGCGTGAGCCCGTAGCGGCGCAGCAGGTTGGCTGCCAAGCCTTCGCCTTCTTCGGCGAGCCCGATCAGGAAATGCTCCGGCCCGACATAAGAGTGGCCGAGTTCGTTGGAGGCCACGAAAGCACGGCTGAGCGCGTCCTTGACCCGGGGCGACACGCCGATCTCGCCCTCGAACGGCTTATCGCCGCGCTTGGCTTCGGATTCGATCTGGCGCTTGAGGTCATCGACCTTGATCTTGAACTGCCCCAGGATGGTCTTGACCACGTCGCTGTCGGATAGCGCCAGCAGCAGGTGTTCGGTATCGACTTCGGCGCGCCCGAACTCTGCAGCGTGTCGGGCGGCCTCCTGCAATAGGGCCTCGGACTGTTCGCTGATACGGCTGGCGAGCCCACTGCCGCGACGGCGCGCGGTGCCCGTACCGGCCGGGGCGGGTTCGCCGAACGAGGCATCGACGACCTCGTCGGTATCGGCCGCCATGGACGGTGCGTCGTCACCGATGCGGAAGAAGTCGCTGCCAAGGAAGTCTTCGAACAGCCCGCTGCGCGAGCCGAACAAGGCTTCCAGCGGTGAGACGGTGCGCTTTTGCTGGCGCACCAGTTGGCGATAGTGATCGTCACACAACAGCATGGTGCTGTGGCGACCATTGAGATTGGCTTCCACCCGCACCGTGGCGGGCTGGCCGCAGACTTCGCATTGTTTTCTGGCCATACTGATGCTCCTGTAAAGATTGGATTGATCTGACGAGGCACCGCCGATCACGGTGCCTCATCTCTTTGTGGTTTTTGAGAAAAACGCGCTGCCCCGCGTCAGCCGTTGATCGGGATCGAGCGCCCCTGCTTGGGCGTACTGGCCTCGCGCTTTTCCATCGTGATCGTGAGCACGCCGTTCTTGAAAGCGGCCTTGATCGTGTCCTGGTTGGCATCGGCCGGCAGGTTCAGAGCGCGCTGAAAGCTGCCGTAGGAGCGCTCCACCCGGTGGAAACCGCCGTCTTTCGTTTCCTGCTCCTGACGCTTTTCACCGCGCACCAGCAGTACGTCGTTGTCGAGCGTGATCTGGATGTCTTTTTCCTCGATGCCGGGTACTTCCAGGGCGATCTTGTACTGCTTGTCGGTCTCCTGGATGTCCAGCGCCGGCTTCAGCATGCCCGGCCAGTCCGACGGCCAGCGTGGCATGGCCAGCGTCGGGAAGCCGAAGCCTCGAAACGCGTCGTCGAACAGGCGGTCGATCTCGCGATGCAATTGCAGGATGGGACTGACGGGCCCACCCGCCACCGGCAGGTCATTGCGCTGCACCGGCAGCGAGGCAGTGCTCTGTTGTTCTTCCTGCTCCTTTTTGAACCAGTTCCAGGGAGCCAATTTCTTGAAATCAATGTCCATGTCACACCTCCAGAAGAAAAATTGAAGACTCTCGCTCACTCCGTTTGCCTGCGGCGACGGACAGCGCGCCCAGACGACACGGAGTGTTCCGCTGACTTCGGCTGCTCATCTGTGCGTATCACCTCCTTCTTTCTGCCTGCTTGGATCTGATCATTGATCCATTGATCGATTTCACTTTGACGAAACCGCCACGTCCCGCCGACCTTGAAGGCCGGAATCTCCCCGTGCGAGGCGAGCCGGTAAAGCGTCCGCTTGCCGACCTTTAAGTAGGCAGCCAACTCGTCGAGTGTGAAGATCGCCTGCTGGCGCGCTGTCATACCACCCCCACTAGTTCCGTCGTCACGCGGCCTCGCTCGAGGAAGTTCTTGCAAGACTTTGCTGAATGTTGCACCTAACATGCAGCAACGTCAAGAGCCAACATCCAGCGATCTGCTGGCCGATTGATGTGAATCAATCGTAAGCAGCCAGGAAACAAATGTTGGCTGCCGCCGCGATGGTGCTCCCCAAGTCATCAATCTGCAGCCATGTGAAAGGGGAAGTCCATGAACGAGATTGCCCGAGTCGGGGTGGATCTGGCCAAGCGGGTTATCTAGGTGCATGCGGTGGATGCGCGCGTGGTGGTTGCCAAGGCGCTGGCCGCTGACAAGTTTGCGGCCTGGTGCGCGGAGCTGCCTCCCGGCTGCCTGGTGGCCCTGGAGGCCTGCGGCGGTGCGCATCACTGGGCACGCAAGCTGCGCGGCTATGGGCTGGATGCGCGGCTGATTGCAGGCCACTTCGTCACGCCCTACCGCATGGCCGGCAAGGGACGCAAGAACGGTGCGGCCGATGCCGCAGCGATCTGCGAGGCGGCAACCCGCCCGCACATGCGCTTCGTGCCGGTGAAGCCGCCGGCGCAGACGCTGCTGGCCAGCCATCAGCTACGCAAACCTCCCGATTCACTCACGCAGCTTATTCCTGCTTGCCTAGGGACGACCATGTAAGCGGCAGATGGTCGGAGTCCTTTGCGACCAGCACCTACGCGAGCAGCCCGGAGGTGGGGATGCCCTTGGCGATGATCTCCGCCGGGACCGGCGCCTGGGTCAGCGTTCGGCACCTATGCGCAGGTCCACTTGCCGCGGATGTGGCACTCGACCGTGAACACGCCCGGCGTGTAGTCCAGCTTCTCGCTGATGCGCTTGAGCGCACAGCCGCACGCGCAGCGGGTGTTCTCGGGCTCGTGGTGGCAGTCCACGCGCGGCAGGTCCGCCGGCAAGGCGGTGCGCTTAGGCATCGCGCCAGGCGTAGCCGGCGGCTTCTTCTTGCCCAGCAGTTCCTAGAGCTGCGCCTCAGCCGCGGCAAGGTCGGCGTCCAGAGCCTCGTCGAACAGCGCGCGTTGTTCGGCATCGAGCTGCTCGCTCTTCTTGCCGAACTTCAGGCGTCGCAGCTGGGCGATCTCGAACGAGAGCTTCGCCGTAGGCGCTGACATGGGCGAAAAGCATCCGAGCATCACCCCCCAGGATGGCTCTCATCTCGATACAGAGGTGAATCCTCCGCACTATTCGGCTCCCTACGATGATATGGACTGATCACATCGGTAGGGAGAAAGCATGAACTTACGCCATCTTCGCTGCTTCATCGCCGTAGCCGAGGAACTGCACTTCGGCCGGGCTGCTCGACGGCTGCACATCGAACAGTCTCCACTGTCGCGCACGATCCGCCAGATGGAGGCGGATTTAGGGGTGCCGCTGCTCAACCGCTTGCCACGCAGTGTTCGTCTCACACCGGCGGGACAGGTCTTCCTCGAAGAAGCCCGGCGCGTACTGCTGGCCTTCGAGCAAGCGCAGACCAAGGCACGCGCCGCAGCGAACCAGCGGAACACGCTGCGCATCGCACTATCTGGTGACATGGGGCAGGCCCGCTTGTCGGCGTTGCTTGCGCTTTGCCGCGAGGAGGCACCACAGGTCGGCATTCGGATATTTGAAACGCCACTGGCGCAGTTGGTGACTGGACTGCGCAACGACTTGTATGACGCAGGTTTTGCATTGGCTGGTGAAATGGACGCCGGCATCGTCGCCATGCCGGTGTGGCGAGACCCGCTGGTGGTGGCTTTGCCCGCCAGGCATCCGCTGCTGGCTTTCAAGGAAGTGCCGCTGGAGGAAGTGGCGAGCTATCCGCTGGTGCTGTGCGATCCCCAGGTCTGCGAAGGTTGCAGCCGGCAGCGCGAACGGCTGCTCCGCACGGTGGATGCGCAGCCGACGGTAGCCGAGTACGTCAAGACCCATTCCCTGATGCTGGCCCTCGTGGCCGCCGGCTACGGCGTGGGCTTTTCGAGCGCGGCGCATCTGGCGGGTTGCCATCAGGCCGATGTCGTCGTGCGGCCGCTGGCCGACGAGACCGCTTCGCTGACGACCTATCTACTGCGACCCGAAGGCGAAATCATGGAGCCGCTGCGGCAGTTCATCGACCGCGTGGAGCGTGTCGGACGCCCGCAAGGCACCGATCAACGCCCGATGTGACGCGGGGATTTTGGACGGTACGATTCCCTTTCGGTCTGGACCTTGACCCGCATTGCATCGGCGGCCGACCTTTTGCGTCACGGGCATGGATGGCGAATCGGGCCTATCCACCCGGCATCAAGCAAGGCACCTTCAAGCTGTCGAGGTCACAGCAGTGACGCAGAACGCATGAGCCCTTGCTGGATGCGAGCGATGCCTCCACTGAAATCCGGGTGGCTGTGCTCGGCGAGTGGGTGCCTTCACCGCTTGCCGACTTGCTGGCGTTGCAGCGCGCCGAAGAGCCAGAGACCGCCACCGCCTTGATCGGATGCAGTGCCACAGCGCAGGCGCAGGAACTGCCGCACGATAACTTTGACTTGGCCCTGTCCACAGCCGCCTGGGAGTGGCCAGGCTGGGTGTGCGAGCCGTTGTGGCATGACACGCTGGCAGTCGCCGTCGCCAAGCGCTCGCACCTGCTGTCCTACCGTGAAGTGCCTCGCCAAGAGCTGCTCAAGCAGCCGTTGATCTGCGCGCAGTCAACGGCCGACGAGCCGTGGCGCGCGGTGGCGCATGGCCTGGTCGAGGATGCACCGCAGGGCCATGAGCAGACCGTCAGCACCTTCGACATGGCGATGACGCTCGTCTCCGCGGGCTACGGCATTGCCGTCGCACCCGCCGCGAGACTGACCTGCTACCTGCGTCGCGGCATCGCCGCGCGGCCATTGGCTGGCGCACCCATCATCGTGATGGCCTACCTGCTTCGCCCGTCCTCGTCCTTGACCGAGCCCCAGGAAAGATTCGCCCGCCGCGCGCGCTCCGTGTCCTGAGACAGGGGCGCGCACTGCTGGGCGCTGGCGCGCTACGCAAACGCCACCTGCTGCGGGGACCACTCGCTTTCCTTCACCGTCGTGCTCACCGCCATGATGATCTTGTCGAGATTTGTGGCACTGACGCTTTCCAGAGCCGAGCCGCCGCGCAGCTTCGCGCGCGGCTGCAGGAGCGCGTTGTAGATCTGCCAAGGGTCGGCGCCCCTGGTCAGCTTGAGGACCGCCTGGATCAGCGCGTGCTTGACCGGATCGAGATGCCAATCCGGCACGCGCTGACCACGGTTGCCCAGGTTCAGCGCCAGCAGGTTGCCGGCCTTGATCTCGTAGCTGATCCACCGGCGGGACTTGCCCGCCATCTTCGCGTACTCGGCGACTGGCAGGTTGTGTGGTGCCTCGAAGACATCGACCAGTTCCATCCGCTGGCGCTGTATGTCGGACAGCGGTTCCTCCATGACGGAACGCGGCAACGGCACTGCGGGCAGCCGATGCGTCTCGGCTGACACCAGTGGCATCGCGTCTCCCGGCCTGGTCACGATCAGGAGCGGCGCCGACGCGGCCGCTGGTTTGGGTGGCGCACTCGCGGCTTCCTCATCCGAGAGGACGGGCACGCCCTCCAAATGAATGGTGAGCGGCATGCTCGCTGCCTCGACCATGTTCTGCTCGAAGAGATCGAGCCGGTCGGCCCAATCCTGCATCATCCGCCGCCGCTGCTCGACGTACTCGGCGTGGTTGTAGGTGGCACTGACCTTGTTGGGATCGACGTGCGAGAGTTGCGCGTCCACCCACACCTTCGGGTAGCCGATCTCGTTGAGCGCGGTGGACATCGTGCCCCGGATGCCGTGCCCGGTCAGCAGGTCGCGATAGCCCATGCGCTTGAGCGCGCCGTTGAGCGTGTTCTCGCTCATGCGCTTCTTCAACTCGCTGTCGTGGCGGAACAGATAGTGCTGGGCCGGTTTGAGCTGTTCGAGCAGGTGCCGGACGATCTCGATGGCCTGCACCGACAGCGGCACGATGTAGGGTGGAATGTCCTTGGGCAACTGGCGCTTCCTGCGCATGTCCACCTGGAGCTGCTTCACGACCTCGGGCGGGATGATCCAGAGGCCCCGATCGAGGTCGAACTGATCCGGCGTCGCCAGGCGCAGCTCGCCCGTGCGCACGCCGGTGAATAGCAGCAGCCGCAGACCGAGCTGGGTCTGCAGCCGGCCACGATACTTGCGCAGGCGCTGCAACAGCTTCGGCAACTCGGCCATGCGCAGGAACGGGTTGTGGTTCACCGGGGGCAGCGGCAGCGCCACCACGTCGAGGTCGGAAGCCGGGTTCTGCTCCAGGCCCGGCACGACCACCAGCGCGTAGCGGAACATCTGGTTGAACCACGTCCTGACTTTCTCGGCGACGGAGAGCGCCTTGCGCCGCTCGATCCTGGCGATCACTTCCAGCAGGTCAGGGCGTTTGATGTCGTAGATCGAGCGCTTGCCCAGCAAGGGCAGCACATCCTTGGCGAAGACGCGAGGGAGGATCGAGAGGGTGGTCTGCCGGCCCTTCTTGAGGCCGCGTTCGCGGTGGGCAAGCCACTTCTTGTAGATCGCCTCGAAGGTGTTTTCACCGGCGAGTTTGACCGCGGCGCGCTTTTGCTTGCGGTGAAGGCGCGGGTTGATGTCCTTGGCCACCAAGGCGCGCGCCTCGTCACGCAGGGCGCGTGCCTCACGAAGGGACACCTCGGGATAGGTGCCCAGCGACATGCGCTTGGGCTCCTTCATCCAGTAGTAACGGAAGTGCCAGCTCTTGCTGCCCGTGGCCGTCACGGCCAGGGAGAGACCATCGATGTCTGGAAGTGTGTAGGCCTTGCCGGTGGCTTTGGCTTGGCGGACCACCAAGTCTGAGAGTGCCATGCTCTAGCTCCTGAACATGAGTCAGGAACCAGATGCTTAACCCATCGACCTCAGCGCCCTAGCAACAATCCGGAAGCCGTCGTGCCCGCAAAAATGGACACAAAAATGGACATAAACGTCGTGGCTTCAGGTGGATTTCCGTGGAGCCCACTGGAACATCGAGGTGTCGAAAACTCAACCAGAATCAACGACTTACGATGCCTCTTGGACTTCCTCAGAATTCCCTGGAACGATGCAGTGGAGCGGGGTTTGGGATTTGAACTGGCACTGGAACGCAGACGGGTTTGATGCCCGCTCCCGGCGACCAGCCCAGCTAGAAAACCCGCTTGCAGGTCTACAATCCGGCAGGCTTTTCGATGGAGTTCGCACTGGTTCGCGGCAGCCCGCAGCGCTTCGATTGCGTACTTTCAATAGTCGTTTGGTGCGGGATTCCACCCCACCACCATCCTCATGACCAAGGCCGTTTACTGGCATCCAGTGAACGGCCTTTTTCTTTGTGGGACCAGCTCTGCTGTAGTTACAAGCCTGGCCCTTTGCACGGCAACCCTATTCTTGGTTGCCCCATGCTTTTTCCATCAAAAATCGCTCTGCTTTGTTATGAACATCACGGTCAACGAAGAACTCCTTGCCTACATCGACCCCCTGACCGAGGATGAAAAATCTGCGCTGGAGAGCAGTATCCTGGCGGAGGGGTGCCGGGATGCGCTGGTGCTGTGGGGTGATGTGCTTGTGGACGGGCACAACCGCTACGCCATTTGCAGCAAACACGGTATACCTTTTAATACAGTGCAGAGCCAGTTGTTCCAATCCATGGACGATGTGCACCTGTGGATGATTGAGCAGCATTTGGGCCGGCGCAGTCTGTCTGATTTTCAGCGAGGGGTGCTGGCCCTGCGAAAGAAAGGCATTTTGGCCGCGCACAACAAGCCGCCAACCGATGCGGCTCCCGTCCCCGCCCCGGAGCCGAAAGTGTCGCGCGAGGCCGTGGCGAAAGAGGCGCGTATCAGCGCCAACAACACCATCAGCCAGATTGAGAAGATTCAAAAAACAGCGGCCCCCGAACTGATCGCGGCGATCAAAGCCGGGGCGGTCTCCATCAACGCAGCGGCCACGGTGGCTTCACTGCCGGTTGAAGCGCAGGTGGCGGCAGTGGCGGGGGGCAAGAAGGAGTTGCAGCAGGCCGCCCGCCAGGTGCGTGAAGCCAAGGCGGTGGAGCGTACGGAGTCAGAAACACCTGAAGGTGTGATTGCCCGGCTCAAACAGACTATTTCGCAGCTGCAGTCCGAGAACGCTGCATTAAAGGAAAAGCTGGCTGCGTTGGGTTGAGTTGAGGGCATTGATGCCCCCATGGGTATCAGCTGGCCAGCAGTTTGGTTTTTTCAGCGGCAAATTCTTCTTCGGACAGGATGCCCTGCGCCTTGAGTTCACCCAGGTTTTTCAGCATTTCCAGTTTTTCAGGCGTGATGCCTCCAGCCGCAGGTGCCGCTGCGACGGCCACTGGTGCGGGGGCCACAGGGGCGACCTGGGGTTGCGCAGCAGCGGCGGGTTTGTTCATCTTGTTGGTGACCGCGTTGGCGGTGCCCACCACGACGGCGGTGCGTGCCATGGTGCCCAGCAGGCTGGTGCGGGGGGCTGCGGGTGCGGCGGGGCGTCGGCGCATGATCATGATTCAACTCCTTCAATGGATGGTGTGAGAGCGGTTGCGAGGGCGTTTTGCCATGGGGTTTGCAACCGCCTTGGTGCCCAAGGTAGCACTTCCGTACCGCTGTATTCGTTGGTTGCGTGGGGTGTTTGACGCGCGTATTGGCCCACAATCACCCACGGGTTGCCGCGGGTGCTGTGTGTCTTTGCGATACTCCCCGTATGCAATTGCAGAATATTCTTTTTTCCCAGGGTTTTGGCACGCGCCGGGTGTGTGCGGGGCTGGTGCAGCAGGGTTTTGTCCAGGTGTACCCGTCTGCCGAAGCGACGGAGCCCGAGCTGGTCACGGACTCGGCGGTTGAACTGGAGCCCGAGGGCCTGCGTTTCCGCGTGAATGGTGTGGAATGGGCGTATTTCGAGAAGGCCTATGTCGCGTTACACAAACCGGCCGGCACGGAATGCTCACAAAAACCGTCCACCTACCCCAGCATCTACACGTTGCTGCCGTCCCCCTTGCGGCTGCGGCCCAGCAAAAGTGCGGTGCAGGGTATCCAGGCCGTCGGGCGGCTGGACCAGGACACGACGGGTTTGCTGCTGCTCAGTGACGACGGGCAGTTCATTCACCGCATGAGTGCCCCCAAGAAACACGTGCCCAAGGTCTACGACGTGACCACCAAACACCCGATTGACGCGGTGCAAGTGCAAAAGCTGCTGGACGGTGTGGTGCTGGACGACGACCCGAAACCCGTGCGTGCTGCCGCCTGTGAGGTGGCGGGCGACCATCTGCTGCACCTGACACTGACCGAGGGCAAGTACCACCAGGTCAAACGTATGCTGGCGGCGGTGGGCAACCGGGTGGAAGGTTTACACCGCTCGCGGATTGGTGGGCTTGATCTGCGCGGCCTGGCACCGGGGGAGTGGTGCTGGCTGCGCGAGGCGGATCTGGAACTGCTGAAACCCCTGTCAGCGGCGAAGGCATAAACGCCACAATCGGGCAGGTTTTGGCGGCTGCCCGGCGCTACACTCGCGGCCTATCCTGAAAGAGTCTTGCCGTGAAATTCCTCTGCCGCCGCGCCTCCCTTGTTTCTGCTTGCCTGGTGTGGTTGTTGGCCGCACCCGCGGTGTACGCGGCACCGCCGCTGTTTGTGCTGAACTCGCAGGACGCCAACGTCAGCGTGATCGACCCGGTGACGTGGACCGAGACCCAGCGGATTCCCACCGGCAAGGAGCCGCACCACATTTACCTGACGCCGGACGAGAAGTCGCTGCTGGTGGCCAATGCCACGTCGGACACGCTGACCTTTCTCGACCCCCGCACGGCCGAAGTGCAGCGCACGGTAAAGGGCATTGTGGACCCGTACCAGCTGCGCTTTTCACCCGACATGAAGTGGTTCGTGACGGTGGCCAACCGCCTGAACCATGTGGACTTTTACCGCTGGGACGGCAAGGACTTCACCCTGGTCAAACGGGTGCCGTCCAGTAAAACACCCAGCCACCTGTGGATCGACAGCAAAAGCACCACGGTTTATGCGTCGATGCAGGACAGCGACGAACTGGTGGCGTTTGACCTGAACACCCAGGCTATCAAATGGCGCGCCAAGACTGGCCCTATGCCTGCCGACGTGTATCTCACGGCCGACGACAAGACGCTGCTGCTGGGCCTGACCGGCAGCGACGGTGTCGAGGTGTACGACGTGACCGGTAAAGAGCCCAAACTGGTCAAAAAAATTCCCACTGGCAAGGGTGCCCACGCGTTCCGTGCGGCAGGCGACAAGCGCCATGTGTACGTGAGCAACCGGGTCGCCAACAGCATCAGCAAGATCGACCTGCAAACCATGCAGGTGGTGGCCAACTACCCCGTGCCCGGCGGACCGGACTGTATGGACGTGTCGGCCGACGGACGTCTGATTTACGTCACCTCGCGCTGGGCCAAAAAACTCTCGGTGGTGGACACCCAGACCGGCAAAGTGGTGCGCCAGGTGCCCGTGGGCAAGTCACCCCACGGCGTCTGGACGCTGGACCACGCGTCACGCTGAGGGTAACTGCCATGCGCTTGCGCAGCCTGATTGCTACTGTATTGATAGCTGCTTGCGCCCATGCAGCGGGCGCTGCAGGCCAAAATGATTGCAAAAAACCACTGTATTTGACCTTTGACACCGGCCACATGGAAGTGGCTCCGCTGGTGGCCGAAGTGCTCAAACGGCAGCAGGTGCGTGCCACATTCTTCGGGGCCAACGAGCGCACCAAGGAAGGTGACGGCAGCCTGGGCAACCACTGGGCCCCCTGGTGGAAGGCCCGCGCTGCCGAGGGCCACGCCTTCGCCTCCCACACCATCGACCATGCGTACTGGCGCGGTGATGTGAAAGAGCCCAAAGGTGTTGCCACACAATTCCGCATCCGCCCGTCCGCGGGGCCGCAGGAGGGGCGCGAGTCGGTGGTGGACGCCGCCGGGTACTGCACCCACATCCGCGCCGCCAGCCAGCGCCTGCAGGACATCACTGGCCAAAAAACCTTGCCGCTGTTCCGCGCGCCGGGTGGCAAGACATCCCCCGCCTTGCTGGCCGCCGCCCGCAGCTGTGGGTTTGCCCATGTGGGTTGGGCCCCTGCCGGGTTCCTGGGCGACGAGTTGCCGAGTGAAACCTTCCCCAATACGGTGCTGCTGCAGAAGGCGCTGCGCGACATCCGCGCAGGTGACATCCTGCTGGCGCACCTGGGCATCTGGTCGCGCAAAGACCCGTGGGCTCCGGCCGTGCTGGAGCCCTTGATCGTCGGCCTGAAGGACAAGGGGTTTTGTTTTGAAACCCTGCGCAGCCACCCCGACTATGCGGCCTGGATTGCTGCACACAAAGACTGAGAAAGCACCATGCTGGGTTGGTTGAGCGACGTATTTGCAAGCGCGCAGCAGTGGCTGTTTGAAGCCATGGTGCAACCCATCATTTTTGCCTTGGGCATGGGCAACCTGGTGGAAGACGCGTTTACGGCCACGGGCTGGTTGCTGGTGGGTTTGCTGCAGATTGCCGTGCTGGTGGCCGTGATCGGCCCGCTGCAACGCTGGCGGCCGGTCGAGCCGATCACCGACCGCGCCGAGATCCGCACCGACATCCTCTACACCCTGGTGCACCGGCTGGGCCTGTTCCGGGTGCTGCTGTTTTTTGCGCTGGAGCCGTTTTTTGACGACGGCTTTGGCTGGTTGCGTGTGATGGGGCTCAGCACCTTCCACCTGGACGACATGCTGGGCAGCCTGTGGCCCGGTGTGACCGACCTGCCGCTGGCCAGTTTTCTGATGTACCTGGTGGTGTTCGACTTTGTGGACTACTGGATCCACCGCGGGCAGCACGGCTTTAACTGGTGGTGGAGCCTGCACGCGCTGCACCACTCGCAGCGGCAGATGACGATGTGGAGCGACAACCGCAACCACCTGCTCGACGACGTGTTACGCGACTGCATCATCGTGGTGGTGGCGCAGCTTATCGGCATCGCGCCAGGGCAGTTTGTGGCCGTCGTGGCGTTCACCCAGCTCAGCGAGAGTTTCCAGCACGCCAACCTGCGCATCTGGTTTGGCCGGGTGGGTGAACGGTTGTGGATCAGCCCGCGGTTTCACCGGCTGCACCACAGCATCGGCATCGGCCACGAATCAGAGGGGAAAAACACCCTCGGCGGACACAACTTTGGTGTGCTCTTGCCCTGGTGGGACATGTTGTTTGGCACCGCCAATTTCGAGCTGCGTTACGACCCCACCGGCATCCGCGACCAGGTCGAACCCGATGGCAAGGGCCGGGTGCGTGACTACGGGCGGGGGTTTTGGCGGCAGCAGTGGCTGGGTGTGCAGCGCTTGTTGGGGCGCGGCTGAAACGCAGGGGTGCGCTGCGGCGCTATGCTTGGCCCCCATGGGACTTCTTCTGGACTCTTTCTGGCGCGCCGCAGCTTACTGCGTGCGCCCGCGTGTGATTGCGCTGTCGTTTTTGCCACTGCTGATCATGGTGGCGCTGGCCCTTGGGTTGGGCTACTTTTTCTGGGACGCCGCGCTGGACGCAGTGCGTTCTGGCCTGGAGGCATCCAACACACTGAACCTGTTCTGGGACTGGCTCCAGGGTATGGGTATGGGCGGCCTGAAAACTGTGTTGGCACCGTTGATCGTGATCTTCGCCATCACCCCGTTTATCGTGGTGGGCTCGCTGCTGATGGTGGCCGTGCTGATGACGCCGTCGCTGTTGTCCATGGTAGCCGAGCGCCGTTTTCCGCTGCTGGAGCGCAAGAAGGGCGGCTCCTTCATGAAGAGTGTGGTGTGGTCGCTCAGCTCCACACTCCTGGCCGGGGTGGCGCTGGTGGTATCGCTGCCGCTGTGGCTGGTGCCGCCACTGATTCTGGTCTTGCCGCCGCTGATCTGGGGCTGGTTGACCTACCGCGTGATGAGTTTTGACGCCCTGGCCGAACACGCCAGTGTGGAGGAGCGCCACCTGCTGGTCCGTGAGCACCGTGCCTACCTCGTTGGTATGGGTGTGTTGTGTGGTTACCTGGGGGCTGCGCCCAGCATCGTGTGGGCGTCGGGCGCCTTGTTTGCGGCAGCGTTTGTCATTCTGGTGCCCATCGCCATCTGGATTTATGCGCTGATTTTTGCGTTCTCGTCACTCTGGTTTTCGCATTACTGCCTGGCCGCACTGCAGCTACAGCGTGACAAGGCCGACCGGGAGCAGCAGGCCACTGCCATGGAGCCTGTCGCGGACATCACCACCTTGCCGCCCGCTGATGCCGTGTTGCCGCTAGCATTGCCGCATGACCAGCCCCACACCCTCCCTCCCGCACCCGCCAGCCCACCCTGAAGAGCTGCAGAAACCTGCGTTCGGCCTCATCATCATTGGGGACGAAATTCTCTCGGGTAAACGGGTCGACAAACACCTGCCCAAAGTGATCTCCCTGCTTGGCGCGCGTGGTTTGCAGCTGGCCTGGGCCGACTATGTGGGCGATTCGCCCGAGCGCATCACCGCCACGCTCAAGCGCGCGTTTGCAGCAGGCGACGTGGTGTTCTCCACCGGCGGTATCGGGGCCACGCCAGACGACCACACCCGCCAGTGTGCCGCGCAGGCGCTGGGTCTTCCGCTGGCGCTGCACCCGCAGGCCGAAGCGCTGATCCGTGAACGGATGCAGGACACCGCACGCGAGCAGGGTACGGTGTACCAGCCCGACCACCCCGACAACATCCACCGCCTGAACATGGGTGTGTTCCCAGAGGGCGCACGCATCATCCCCAACCCGTACAACAAGATTCCCGGTTTTTCGTGCAAGGGTGCGGGTGGTGGGGCGGTGCATTTTGTGCCCGGTTTCCCGGTGATGGCCTGGCCCATGGTGGAGTGGGTGCTGGACACGCAGTACAGCCACCTTTTTGAACAGGCCGCCTGGCTGGAGAAGTCCATCATCGTGTTTGGCGGAATGGAGGCGGCCCTCACGCCGCTGATGGTGGCGCTGGAAAAATCGCACGAAGGCATCAAGGTTTTTAGCCTGCCGAGTGTGGACCACCCCGAGTACGGCCGCCACATTGAACTGGGTGTCAAAGGGACGCCTGAAGCCGTCGGCCGTGCCTACCCTGCGTTGCTGGCCGGGCTGCACACATTTGACGTGAAGCTGGGCCCCGAGTTGGTGCGAAGCTGATGTGCATTGTTTTGGTGCATTTGCAGAAATGCTCTTAAATGGTGCGCAACCCGTCAGTCTGTGTACTGATTTGCACAAAATCATGCTGCACATCACCATTTAGGGCAGAGACCCAAGGCAAAATAGGCGGGCTTTCGGGAAGTGCTGGCCCACATGCTGTGGGTGCAACGTGGCACAAAAACTGCATTCCCTTTGCTGAACCCTATTCTTTTCAACAAGTGCCAACCAGGAGAATTTGATGGCCAAGACCGTCGCAGACGTGATGAAGCTGGTGAAAGAAAACGAAGTCAAGTTTGTTGACTTCCGTTTCACCGACACCCGTGGCAAGGAGCAGCACGTCACCGTGCCCGTTTCGCACTTTGACGAAGACAAGTTCAGCTCGGGCCACGCGTTCGACGGCTCGTCCATCGCCGGCTGGAAGGGCATTGAAGCCTCGGACATGCAACTCATGCCCGACCCCAACACCGCCAACATCGACCCGTTTTTTGAAGAAACGACGATGATCCTGACCTGCGACGTGGTCGATCCAGCCGACGGCAAGCCGTACGAGCGCGATCCCCGTTCGCTGGCCAAGCGCGCTGAAGCCTACATGAAGGCCTCGGGCCTCGGCGACACGGCATTCTTCGGACCAGAACCAGAATTCTTCGTGTTCGACGGCATCCGTTGGGCCAACGACATGTCCGGCTGCTTCGTCAAGATCGAATCTGAAGAAGCCGCATGGAACACCGGCAAGGAATTCGAACACGGCAACCACGGCCACCGTCCCGCAGTCAAGGGTGGTTACTTCCCCGTGCCACCAGTCGACAGCTTCCAGGACATGCGCTCGGAAATGTGCCTGATCCTGGAAAGCCTGGGCATCCCGGTTGAAGTGCACCACCATGAAGTGGCCAACGCCGGCCAAATGGAACTGGGCACCAAGTTCAGCACGCTGATCGAGCGCGCTGACTGGGTCCAGCTGCAAAAGTACGTGATCCACAACGTGGCCCACGCCTACGGCAAGACCGCCACCTTCATGCCCAAGCCCATCGTGGGTGACAACGGCTCCGGTATGCACGTGCACCAGTCTGTCTGGAAAGACGGCAAGAACCTGTTCGCTGGCGACGGCTACGCAGGCCTGTCCGACTTCGCTCTGTACTACATCGGCGGCATCATCAAGCACGCCCGTGCCCTGAACGCCATCACCAACCCCGGTACCAACAGCTACAAGCGTCTGGTGCCAGGCTTCGAAGCACCGGTGAAGCTGGCTTACTCGGCCAAGAACCGCTCGGCATCGATCCGTATTCCTTTCGTGGCAAACCCCAAGGGCCGCCGCGTGGAAGCACGTTTCCCCGATCCACTGATGAACCCCTACCTCGGTTTTGCAGCCCTGCTGATGGCCGGTCTGGACGGCGTGGAAAACAAGATCCATCCAGGCGAAGCCGCCACGAAGGACCTGTACCATCTGCCGCCCGAAGAAGACGCACTGATCCCCACCGTCTGCCACAGCCTCGACCAGGCGCTGGAATGCCTGGACGCAGACCGTGCGTTCCTGACCAAGGGTGGCGTGTTCACTGACTCGTACATCGACGCCTACATCGACCTGAAGATGCAGGAAGTCACCCGTATGCGTATGGCTGCACACCCTGTCGAATTCGACATGTACTATTCGCTGTAAGCTGCGAACGGTCTATAAAAAAAGCGGCGCAAGCCGCTTTTTTTTTGGGTGCCATGCCCCATTCCGACCGAGGGCTCTTTTTTTGCCTGTGTGGAACGATTGCGGGATACTTGCCTCACTACCTGTGTGTACCTTTTTGTACGCCATTCCTATGAAAAATAGCCTGAAAATCTCCCTTGTGTTGGTCCTGGCCTTCTCGGCAACGGGTGCAGCCTGGGCGCAAAGTGGTGCCATATTTCGGTGTGGCAACGAATACACCAATGCCAAAGACGCTGAAAAACGGGGCTGCAAGCGGGTGGAGGGCGGCAATGTCACCGTGATCGAAGGCGCCCGCCCGGCCGCTGCGGCACCGGGTGCACCAGCTGCTGCAGCCCCCGCCAACGCCCCTCGTGTGGCCGCCACCGACCAGCGTGCCCGCGATTCCGATTCGCGCGCGATTCTCGAGACCGAGCTGCGCAAGGCAGAGGCTCGCCAGGCCGAGCTGCAGAAGGAATACAACAACGGCGAGCCCGACAAACTGGGGCCTGAGACGCGCAACCACCAGAAGTACCTGGACCGCGTGGCCGAACTGAAGGCCAGCATTCTGCGCAACGAGAGCGATATTGCCGGCATCAAACGGGAGTTGGGCCGTGTTCCTGCGCCCCGCTAAGTCGCCCAAGAAAAAGCAGGTTTTCAACGCCGCACGTTTCCAGTCCTTCGACCTGCTCGCCACACTGATTGCGGTGGTGCAGAGTGATGGCTCCGTGCTGTTTGCCAACTCTGCCCTGGAGGATGCCATTGGCACCTCGCGCCGCACCATTGAAGGTTCCCCCTTCCCCGAGTGTTTTACCGAGCCCCAGCTCCTGCGTACGGCGCTGGAAGGGGCGGGCAGCAACGAGTTTGCGGCCCTGCGTTACGACGCCTGGCTCAAACGCCTGAACCACGAGGCGGTGCCCGTGCACGTGATCGTGGCGCAGACCGAACACCCGGGCGAGATTATTGTGGAACTGCTGCCGCTGGAGCAGCAGGTCAAACAGGACCGCGAAGAACGCCTGATCGACCAGGCGCAGGCCAACAAGGAGCTGATCCGCAACCTGGCGCATGAGATCAAGAACCCGCTCGGTGGCATCCGTGGCGCGGCGCAGTTGCTGCAGATGGAGATCGAGTCCAAGGACCTGATCGAGTACACCCAGGTCATCATCCACGAGGCCGACCGCCTGCAGACGCTGGTGGACCGCCTGCTCGCACCGCACCGCAGGCCGCATCTGGTGGGGGACGTGAACATCCACGAGGTGTGTGAGCGGGTGCGCTCGGTGATCCTGGCGGAATTCCCGCGCGGGTTGCGTATCGAACGCGACTACGACACGTCCATCCCCGAGTTCCGGGGCGACCGCGAACAGCTGATCCAGGCCGTGCTCAACATCGCCCACAACGCGGCCCAGGCGCTGTCCGAACGGGTCGCGCTGGGGGACGCAGAGATCATTTTCAGCACGCGGATTGCGCGGCAGGTGACTTTTGGCAAACAACGCTACCGACTGGCATTGGAATTGCATGTCATTGACAACGGGCCCGGTGTGGCGGACTCGATCAAGGACCGCATTTTCTACCCGCTGGTGTCGGGGCGAGACGGCGGTTCGGGGTTGGGACTGACATTGGCGCAAACCTTTGTGCAGCAGCACCATGGCCTGATTGAATGCGACAGCGTGCCAGGAAGAACGGATTTCAAGATACTGATCCCGTTGCCCTAGGGATGCTCTGCATAACTCTACGCGAGTGGGTGCAGTACGGATCGGGATGGGATGCAAGGCGCGTTTTGCAGCCAATAGCACGGCTATTGGCAAGAAAAGCAACGCCGCAGACCGCCCGAGTCCGTACTGTCACCCGCCGCGAGGAGTTATGAAGGGCATCCCACACGCTTCACCCGAAGAACCTGACCTGAGGCCACACAATTTCATGAAGCCGATCTGGATAGTAGACGACGACCAATCCATCCGCTTTGTGCTGGAAAAGGCGCTCCTGCGGGAGAACCTGCCCACCCGCAGCTTTACCAACCCGCGTGAAGTTCTGGCGGCGCTGGACGAATGCAGCGACGACGACAGCCAGGGCCCGCAGGTGCTGGTCAGCGACATCCGTATGCCGGGGGGCTCCGGCCTCGACCTGCTCGAGAAGGTCAAAGCCAAACACCCCGGTTTGCCCGTCATCATCATGACGGCGTTTTCCGACCTGGACAGCGCCGTGTCGGCCTTCCAGGGCGGGGCGTTTGAGTACCTGCCCAAACCGTTTGACCTGCCCAAGGCGGTGGAGCTGATCCGCCGTGCCGTGGAGGAAAGCCAGCGCGAGGAAGTGGCCGAAGAACGTATGGCCGACACCCCCGAAATGCTGGGCCAGGCGCCCGCCATGCAGGACGTGTTCCGCGCCATCGGGCGTTTGAGCCAGAGCAACGTCACGGTGATGATCACCGGTGAGTCCGGCTCCGGCAAAGAGCTGGTAGCCCGTGCACTCCACAAGCACTCCCCGCGCGCCAATGGGCCATTTGTTGCTATCAATACCGCAGCAATCCCGAAGGACCTGCTGGAGAGTGAACTGTTCGGCCATGAACGCGGCGCTTTTACCGGCGCACAAACCATGCGCCGGGGGCGTTTCGAGCAGGCCGAGGGCGGCACACTGTTCCTCGACGAAATCGGCGATATGCCGTTCGACCTGCAGACCCGTTTGCTGCGGGTGCTGAGCGACGGCCACTTCTACCGTGTGGGTGGGCACAACGCCGTCAAGGCCAACGTGCGTGTGATCGCAGCCACCCACCAGGACCTGGAGCAGCGCGTTAAAGAGGGCGGCTTCCGGGAGGACTTGTTCCACCGCCTGAACGTGATCCGCCTGCGCCTGCCCGCGCTGCGCGAGCGGCTGGAAGACATTCCGATGCTCACGCGCCACTTCCTGCAGCAAAGCGCCAAACAGCTGGGTGTGGAGCCCAAACGGATTGCCGACGCAGCGCTGGTGCGGCTGGGGCATTTTGCGTTCCCGGGCAATGTTCGTCAGCTGGAAAACATCTGCCACTGGCTGACCGTCATGGCCCCGGCCCAGGTGGTCGAGCCCAAGGACCTGCCGCCGGAAGTGCTGGCCAGCCAGCCGTTTGTGGCCCCTGAGGCGGGCCCCGCCGTGCTGGTGGCCGCAGAGCCCGTGCGGGTGAAAGTGCCGATGGATGCGCCGGTGGACACCCCGCTGCGCCCCAGTTTTGGTACGGTTTCAGCGGTGGGCCTGGGAGTGGCAGAGGCATCTGACCCCGCGGACGGCCAGGCGGTTGTGTTAACCGCGCTGCCCGCCTCTGACAGCAGCGCCTGGGAGCAGGGCCTGGAAGCCGAGGCGCTGAGCCTGCTGGCCACGGGCCGCCACGATGTGTGGGACGAGTTGTCGCGCCGCTTCGAGTCGCGGCTGATCCTGACCGCGCTGTCCAATACCAAAGGCCGCCGCATTGAGGCGGCCCAAAAACTGGGTATTGGACGCAACACCATCACCCGTAAGATCCAAGAGCTCGGATTGGAATAGGCTCACCCCCAGGCTCCGCTTCGCTCTCGCCAACCCCCTTGCAGGGGGCGACACCAGCGGTCTGGCAAAGCCAGTCCCGCGGTGTCTGCTGGAAGGGTGATGTGAGCCTTATTGGCCTCTAGCGCACGCAGGGTATGCGCTGGTAGCTCCTAAAATAATAGCTAATCGAGCGTCACCACCACTGGCGCGTGGTCGCTGGGCCGTTCATTCTTGCGTGGCAGTTTGTCGATCACGCAGCTGGTGACCCGGGGTTTCAGGGCTTCGCTGACCAGGATGTGGTCGATACGCAGCCCGCGGTTGCGGCGAAAGCCGGCGTCGCGGTAGTCCCACCACGAATAACACTTCTCGGGCTGCGCAAACAGGCGGTGGCTGTCGGTCAGGCCCAGTGCCACCAGCGCACGCAGTTGGTAACGCTCTTCCTCCGTGCAGTGGATCGTGTCTTGCAGGCCCACCGGATCCCACACGTCGGCGTCGTCAAAGGTGATGTTGTAGTCACCCATCAGCACCAGCTGGGGGTGCACCAGCAGCTCGGCCTTGACCCAGTCGCGCAGGGCCTTGAGCCAGTACATCTTGTATTCAAACTTCTCGGTGCCCGGAGCTTGGCCGTTGGGGAAATACGCGCCAATCACCCGCACGCCGTTCACCGTGCCGGTGATCACCCGCGCCAGCTCGTCGCTGAAGCCGGGGATGTTTTTCACCACGTCGATGGCTTCGGTTGTGCTGAGCAGGGCCACGCCGTTGTAGGTCTTCTGGCCAAACCACTGCGACTGGTAACCGGCTGCCGCAAAGGCTGCATGCGGAAACTTGTCGTCGGTCATCTTGGTCTCTTGCAGCACCAGCACATCAACAGGGTTGGTTGCCAGCCAGTCCAGCACCTGTGGCAGGCGGACCGACAGGGAGTTCACGTTCCAGGTGGCGAGTCGCATCAAACTAAATCATCCTTGTAAAGCAATATTGCCGTTGTGTGGCGGTGCCAGTGGCAGTTGCAGCCTGAACGCGCAGCCTTCCGGAGTACTTTCCAACAGAAGAACGTCCTCTGGTGTTTGTGCGCAATTGCACGCGTGGGGCCCAGGCCCAGGCTGACTCCGCTGGTGTTCTGCGCATGCGGCTTGTGATAATACAGGCCAAAAATGCAGGGGCACTTGGGGTCGATTCGATGCCGGGGCTCATTACGGTGCGGACTTCGCCTGCACCGTCGTGCGGATCCGGGCCAGCGCGGGTGACGGCCGTGTCACGGTTTGGTCAAAGGGGTGGGCTGTCACACCGACGGCCCGGAGGATACGCTGGACATAGGCCTGTGTTTCCAGATAAGGCGGGACCCCCCGGTAGCGCTCCACCTTGCCTTCACCGGCGTTGTACGCTGCGGCCACCAGGGCAATATCCCCCTCGAAATAAGCCAGCAGCCAGCGCAGGTAGGTCAAGCCCCCTCGGATATTTTGGGCCGGGTCGTAGGGGTTCTTGACGTTGAACCGTTCGCTGGTCTCCGGGATCAGTTGCATGAGGCCCTGGGCATTTTTGGGGGACAGGGCCTGGGCGTTGAAGTTCGATTCAGCCGCGATGATCGCAAGTGCCAGCTGCGGCTCCACCTGGTACTGGGGGGCCATTTTCGTGACCAGCTCAAAAATCTTCCGGGGTGCGACGCGCCGGTAATCAACGCTGGGTTGTCCTGTGCCCAGGGTCGACGCGACGGTAGGCGGTGGGCGCATGCAGTCGGGTACCTCGGGGGTCACACCCCCTACCACCTGCAACATGCGACCTGCCACTTCAAGCCCCTGTTCAGCAGCGGCGTTGAAGAAGAAGGCGGCCGTCACATCGCTTCGCTCAATCCCCCGTCCGTTGGCGTACATCCATCCCAGGTTGTATTGGGCCTGTGCATCACCCAGGCGAGCACTTTTGCAGTACAGGGCAGCTGCCAGGACCGGGTCCCGTGCCACACCTTCACCGTGTTCATAGGCCAAGGCCTCCTGGCGCAGAGAGGTCGCTGCGGAGCTGTCAGAGGGAATGTCCTGTGCCCGCACCGAAACCCAGGCCGCCGTACACAGTACTGCCACACACCAGGATAGGTTGAAGGAAAACTGCAGGCGCATGGAGAGAAGTGTGCACGTCTTTTTTCGTGCCGTCATCTATCAACCTCATCCTGCTATACCCTGCGGATGTGCCTGTGTGCACAAGAATACGGTGAGCGGACTGCGCGTGAAACTGCAAGGGATCGACGTCAATGGAGCTCTCCTCCTTGTCTTGGACGTGATGGGGCCGAAGTCAGCCGCCCGAACAATGCGAGGTGACTAACCGCCCCAGGGTCGCCATGGCCGCCTCTGCGCGCGCGTCCCACACATGGCCGTAGTTGAGGCGCAGGCAGTGGGTGAAGGCGCGGTTGGCTGAAAAAATGGGCCCCGGTGCCACGCTGATGCCCAGCGCCAAGGCCTGCCGGTGGATCTCCAGTGCATCCACCGTGCCGGGCAATTCGACCCACAAAAAGTAGCCACCGGCCGGCCGTGTGGCCCGTGTGCCGGGCGGGAAATGGTGGCCTACGGCCTGCGCAAATGTGGCCTGTTGGGCGGCCAGTGTCTGGCGCAGGCTGCGCAGGTGTTTGTCGAAGCCACCGCGCTCCAGGTAGTGCGCCAGTGCCGCCTGCACCGGGGCCGATGCGCCCAGCGTGGTGGTCAGCTTCTGCCGCGCCACGGCTTTGGTGAACCGCCCGGGCGCGGCCCAGCCAATGCGGTAACCGGGGGCTAGGCATTTCGAAAACGACGAGCAGTGCATCACCAGCCCCTGCGTGTCAAACGCCTTGGCCGGGGCCGGGCGTTTGGTGCCGAAGTACAACTCGGCGTACACATCGTCTTCGATCAGCGGCAGGTTGTGGCGCGCCAGCAGCGCCACCAGGTCTTTCTTCTTGGCCTCGGGCATCAGGCTGCCCAGCGGGTTCTGGAAGGTGGTCATGAGCCAGCAGGCCTTGGGCCGGTGGCGCACGATGGCGTGCTCGAGTGCTGTCAGGTCAATGCCCTCGCGCGGGTGGGTGGGCACTTCGATCACCTCCAGCCCAAGGCGCTCCAGCGCCTGCAGCGCGGCGTAGAAGGTGGGCGATTCCACCACGACCGAGTCGCCCGGGCGGGTCACCGCCGCCAGGCACAGGTTCAGCGCTTCGAGGGCGCCGTTGGTGATGACTATGTCGTCGGTGTGCAGGTTGATGCCGTCGGCCAGGTACCGCAGCGCAATCTGGCGGCGCAGGGCAGCGTTGCCGGGTGTGAGGTCGTCCACCGTGCTCCACGGGTCCAGCGACTGCGCACTGCTGGCCAGCGCCTTGCCCAGCCGCGCCAGCGGAAACAGCAAGGGGCTGGGAAAGGCCGAGCCAAACGGCACCACGTCGCGCGCAGAGCTGGTGCCGAGGATGTCGAACACGCGTTCACTCACGTCCACGGCCAGGGATTCGTCCTGCGGCTGCGAGGTGAACTCCGGCTCCGGCGGCACCTGCAGCGCGCCGCCCGCCACGTAGTAGCCCGAGCGTTCCCGCGCCCGCACCAGGCCCTGCGCTTCAAGCAGGTAATACGCCTGGAACACGGTGGACGGGCTCACGCCCCGGCTGGTGCTGGTGTGGCGCACAGAAGGCAGGCGGTCACCCGGGCGCAGCAGGCCGGTGCGGATGGACTCCGCCATGTCGGCGGCCAGGGCTTCGTAGCGTTTCATGGGAGGGTTGCGCCGCCGTGGCGTTCAGCGGCGTTCCAGCGTGACGAAGCTGTAGGGCAGGCCGTTGGCCGAAATGTGGGAGCTGCGGGCCGTCTCGTGCCACGACGCGTCGAACACCGGGGCGTAGGCGTCGCCTGCAAAATCCTGCCCAATTTCGGTGATGACGGCTCGGTGGGCCAGGGGCAAGGCGGCGGCGTAGATCTGTGCACCACCGATGATCCACACCTCGGGTGATTGCTCACAAAAAGATAGCGCATCCTGCACGCTGGATGAGCGCAGAGCGCCCGTTTCGTTCCAATCTTCCTGCCGCGTGACCACCACGTTCTGCCGACCGGGCAGCGGGCGAAAGCGGGGTGGCAGCGAGTCCCAGGTCTTGCGCCCCATGATGACGGGTGCCCCCGCCGTCTGCTGCTTGAAGTGCGCCATGTCTTCGGGCAGGTGCCAGGGCAGTTGGTTGTTGAGGCCGATGACGCCATTGGAGGCGCGGGCGAGGATGAGGTTGATGCGCATGGGGCTGGTGCTTGGGCTCGGTCAGGCCTCGTATTGTCTGGCAAACCAGTGCATCTGGACATTCGCCTGGTGCCCAGTGCCCGCCCTGCGCGTGGCAGCAACATCACCATCGACGGCAAAAGGTGCAAGGCAGCACGGGGACGGCAGGCCGCGCTTGTCCATAGCTGGGCTACCGTGTTCAGTTGAAGGGAGAGTCCATGCAAAACGGCGGCAATGCTTGTTGAGGGCGCATCTTTTTCATCGTTTGGTAAAATGCGTGCTGGGTGTTAGCCGCATGCCGTGGCGAAACAGGTTTATGCGTTGGTCGGGCCGCCACGCGGAGTTACTGCGACCATGCACCCATCCCGAACACGGCAGGACCTGCCGCGTGCCCAGCTTTTGGCCGAACGTGCCTTCGCCACCCTGGAGCGTTTTCTTCACATCGAAGCCCTCAGCGGCGTTGTATTGCTGATAGCCGCTGCAATCGCCCTGGTATGGGCGAACTCCCCATTGGCCCCCAGTTACCACGCACTCTGGCACGCGCCAGTGTCTTTTGGCGTGGGGAGCTTCGTTTTTTCACAGACGCTGCATTTCTGGATCAACGATGCCTTGATGACGATCTTCTTTCTGGTCGTCGGGATGGAGATCCGCAGAGAAATCCACGAGGGTGCATTGCGTAGCCTGCGCCAGGCGGCATTGCCCATGGCAGCCGCAATGGGCGGTGTCATCGTTCCTGCGTTGATCTACCTGGCCTTGAACGCACAACCGATCCGGCAGGATGGCTGGGCCGTGCCCACCGCCACCGACATCGCGTTCGCCGTGGGAATTCTGGCGCTCCTGGGGCGGTCCATCCCCGGCAACGTGCGCGTTTTTCTGTTGGCCCTGGCCATCATTGATGACATCGTTGCGGTGCTGATCATCGCGATCTTCTATTCCGGCGGGCTTGATTACAGCGGCTTCGTTATGGCGTCCCTGGGGGTGCTGATGGTGTTGGGCTTCCAGCAGATGGGCATTGGGTCTGCGTATGCCTATGTGGTGCCGGGTGCCATCGTCTGGACCGGGCTGCTCATGACCGGTGCCCACCCCACTCTCGCTGGTGTGGTTCTTGGCCTGATGACGCCCGTGCTGTCCACCCGTACGCGCGAAAACCCTCTGCATGTCGCTTCACGGGTCGTCAACGATTTGCGTTAGCGGAATTCCCATAACGCCAAAGATGTAACCGGGTTGTCCCCCCCTCTGCGTGAGCTGCGCCTGGCGCAGCGTGAGATCCTGCCTCCGGTGATCAGGGTCCAGATGACACTGCATCCGTGGGTTGCCTTTGGCATCATGCCTTTGTTTGCGCTGGCCAATGCCGGTGTGAGTGTGGGCGGTATTGATCTATCGGCCGAAGGACCGCAGTGGGTGATGATCGGTGTAGCGCTCGCCCTTGTTGCAGGCAAGCCGCTGGGTGTGATCGGCCTGAGCTGGCTCATGGTTCGACTGGGCTGGTGCAGTCTTCCACCAGGCGTATCTTGGGGTGGAATCTGCTTGACTGGGTTGCTGGCCGGCGTTGGTTTCACCATGTCGATTTTTATTGCCATGCTGGCTTTTGCCGATGAGAACCTGCTCGGTGCTGCAAAGCTAGGCGTGCTCTTGGGTTCACTGGTGGCAGCGTTGCTGGGCCTGGGCTGGGGCATGGTGTACGCGAGGCAACTCCGCGCAAAACGCCCACGTATCGGGACACCATGACGGACTACAGCGTCGTTTTGGGCAAGTGAAACCGTAGTACACGAGTGCCCTAGGGCAACGCTGATTAAGGTACACGCACCTGCGTGGTGCTGCGTTACAGGTCGATGAAGCAGCAAACCCTCGCCATGGCCGCAGACCAAAGCTTTGAGAACTACCGCAAGCCCACCAGGCGCGACGAGTTCTTGAGAACCATGGAGGCCATCGTGCCCTGGTCCAGCCTGTGCGAGGTCATCGAGCCACACTACCCCAAGGCAGGCAACGGCCGCCCACCCATAGGTCTGGAACGCATGCTGCGTATCCACTTCATTCAGCATTGGTTCAACCTGGCCGATCTGGCTTGTGAAGAAGCCCTGTACGACAGTGCCAACCTGCGCCGCTTTGCAGGCATCGACCTGGGCCGTGAGCCCGTACCCGACGCCACCACTATCTTGAAGTTTCGCAAGCTCCTCAATGCGCACAAACTGGGCGAAGCACTGTTTGCCAAGGTGGGGCAGGAGTTGCAGCAGCGAGGCTTCAAGGTCCATACCGGCACCATCGTGGATGCCACCATCATCGGCGCGCCCAGTTCAACCAAGAATGCAGGCAAGGCACGCGACCCCGAGATGCACCAGACCAAGAAGGGCCAGCAGTGGTACTTTGGCATGAAGCTGCACATTGGCGTGGACAGCCAAAGCGGCTTGGCGCACAGCGCCGTCGTCACAGCCGCCAACGTGCATGACAAGCACCCGCTGCCACAACTGCTGCATGGCAACGAGCGGCGCGTGTATGGCGACTCAGCCTATGCCAGTCAGAAGGCGTTGATTGCGGGTAAAGCTCCAAACGCCAAAGACTTCACCAATCAGCGCACGCGCCGCGCTGGTGGTCTCGTTGATGAGGTGGCTCGTGCAAAGAACCGCAACAAATCCAGGATTCGTGCCCGCGTCGAGCATGTCTTTGGTGTGATCAAGCGGCTGTGGGGCTTTGGCAAGGTGCGCTATGTGGGGCTGCACAAGAATGCCACGCGGGCGTTCACTGCCCTGGCACTGGCCAACATCTTCCTCGGCCGCCAAAGGCTGATGGCACAGGTGCGCCCGTAGGGGCCAAAAACGGGCTCAAGGGCCTGTACAAGGCCCTCTGGGCCGCCAACCCCAGCCTGCGCTGCGTCCAAACTGGGCGGGGCTGCCCGAAATTACTCCAATGCCGATACTTGATCAGCGTTGCCCTAGCTCGTACGCGCATCGCCAAGGTCGAACTGGATGCCTCCGCCATCTTTTGAGGGGAGCATTGCTGCTGCGGGTGGCCGTCCATTGAAGGACAGCCCCTGCACAGCGATACAGCAGACTCAGGCCTTGACCAGACCGCGTTCGTACCAATGGCGCGACCGGTTCACCACAGCCACCACCAGCAACATCACCGGTACTTCGATCAGAACGCCCACCACGGTGGCCAGCGCGGCACCCGACTTGAACCCGAACAAGCTGATAGCCGTAGCCACAGCCAGCTCAAAGAAGTTACTGGCACCGATCAGGGCTGATGGACCCGCTACACAATGCGCCACACCAAAACGGCGGCTCAACAGGTAGGCCAGTCCAGAGTTCAGAAACACCTGGATCAAGATGGGCACTGCCAAAATGGCGATCACCAGCGGCTGCTCAAGAATGGCTTCACCCTGAAAAGCAAACAGCAGCACGAGTGTCAGAAGCAGTGCAGTAATAGACCACGGCCCCAGTCGTGTGGTCATGCTCTGCAAATGAGCGATCCCCTTGCTGAGCAACTGCTTTCTCCACAACTGAGCCAAAACCACCGGCACCACGATGTACAGGCCCACGGATGTCAGCAGCGTGTCCCATGGCACGGTCACCGATGACAGACCCAGCAGCACGGCGACCAGGGGAGCGAAGGCCACGATCATGATCGCGTCGTTCAGCGCCACCTGAGACAGCGTGAAGTACGGGTCACCCTTGCAGAGCTGACTCCACACGAACACCATCGCCGTGCAAGGTGCCGCAGCCAGCAGGATGAGCCCGGCGATGTAGCTGTCGATCTGGTCCGCAGGCAGCAGCGGCGCGAACAGGTGCCGGATGAAGAACCAGCCCAGCAAGGCCATCGAGAAGGGTTTGACCCCCCAATTGATGAAGAGCGTGACGCCCACGCCGCGCCAGTGCTGCTTCACCTGCCCGAGGGCGCTGAAGTCAATCTTCAGCAGCATTGGGATGATCATCACCCAGATCAGCAGCCCGACTGGGATGTTGACCTTGGCCACTTCAAGAGCGCCGATGGCCTGGAAGGCGGTGGGGAACAGCTGGCCCAGGGCGATACCGGCCAGGATACACAGCGCCACCCAGACGGTGAGGTAGCGCTCAAAACGGCCCATGGCCGCTGCGGCAGCCGGTTCGGCAGTCGACGTTGCTGTGCTCATGCCGAAACCTTCGTCTGGCCAATACGGTCCAGCTCGTGTTTGATCGCGTTCTGGTCCAGCACCTTCATGGGCAGATTCACAAAAATGCGTACCCGGTTCATGATCTCGCGGAAGGCCGCATCGAAAGCCTTTTGCTTTTGTTCGTCGGTGCCCTGGACAGCAGCAGGATCTTCAAACCCCCAATGCGCGGAAATCGGACGTCCTGGCCACACCGGGCAGACCTCACCCGCTGCGTTGTCGCAGACGGTGATGATGAAGTCCATTTGCGGTGCGCCAGGCGCGGCAAACTCGTCCCAGCTCTTGCTGCGCAGTTGATCGACGGGGTAGTTCAGCGAACGCACCTTCTCAATCGCAAAGGGGTTCACCTTGTCACCGGGATAGCTGCCAGCGCTGTAGGCCTTGAAACGGCCTTCACCCATGGTGTTCACCAGCCCTTCGGCCATGATGCTGCGGGCTGAGTTGTGGGTGCAGAGAAACAGAACGTTCAAGGGTTTGGTATCGCTCATGATGGAGAGTCATTCAAGAGAGTTGAGGGATTTCTTTCAGCAGGCACAGGATTGATTACCCGTTTCCACCGCACATGCTTCACCGGCGCAGCAGTTCTCGGTGAGGTAGCCCAGCAAGGCATTCATCTGGTCAAAAGCCGCGCGGTACACCAGGTTGCGACCATTGCGTTCCTGCGTGACGAGGCCCGAGTTCGTCAACTCCTTGAGATGAAAAGACAAGCTGGTGGCTGACACACCCAAGGTGTCCACCAAAGCCCCAGGCGTCAACCCCTCAGGGCCTGCAACTACCAGGGCGCGGAACACCTGCAGACGCACCGATTGGGCCAAGGCGGCGAGGGATCGAATAACGGCTTGTTCTTCCATGCTGTTCTCCAGAGCTGGGTGGCTTCTTTGCACTTAAATGGCAGACTGGCTCATGCGCTTTGACAGTGCAGCGGCTGACTCCACGCGCTCGCTGTAGCGGTCCACCAGATAGGGGGCCACATCGCGGGTGAGCAACGTGAACTTGACCAGCTCCTCCATCACATCGACAACCCGGTCGTAGTAGGCCGATGGCTTCATGCGGCCAGCCTCATCAAACTCTTGGTAGGCCTTTGCGACGGAGGACTGGTTGGGGATGGTCACCATACGCATCCAGCGGCCCAGCACCCGCAACTGGTTCACCGCGTTGAATGACTGCGACCCCCCCGATACCTGCATCACCGCAAGCGCCTTGCCTTGGGTCGGCCGTACAGCGCCCACATTCAGCGGAATCCAGTCAATCTGCGCCTTCATGATGCTGGTCATGGCGCCATGGCGCTCCGGTGAGCACCAGACCATGCCTTCGGCCCATTGCGCCAGCGTACGCAGCTCCTGCACCTTGGGGTGGTCATCGGGCACGCTATCCGGTAAAGGCAATCCTGATGGATTAAAGATCCGCACCTCTCCACCCATGGCTTCCAGCAGACGAGCAGCCTCTTCGGTCAACAGGCGGCTGTAGGAGCGTTCACGCAGCGACCCATAAAGCAACAGGAACCGGGGTGCATGTTGCGCTGGGGATGTGCTGACCAGGCGTTCCTGTGAGGGTTGGTCGAACAGCTTGGCATGCACATTCGGGAGATCAGGCAGTTCAGGCTGTGACACGGCGACCCTCCGCATCAATCACCGCTTCGCCATCCTCTTTGGCAAAAGGCCCCATTTGTGGTGTCGGCAGGATATCCAGCACCAGCTCGGAAGGGCGACACAGGCGGGTGCCCAGTGGCGTGGCCACGACAGGGCGATTCATCAGGATCGGGTGTTCCACCATGAAATCGAGCAGCTGCTCATTTGACCACGATGGAGAGCCCAAGCCCAACTCATCAAACGGTGTGCCCTTCTGGCGTAGCAGGGCGCGTACCGGAATGCCCATGGCATGGACCAATGCCTGCAGCCGGGCTTTGCCGGGAGGTGTCTTCAGGTACTCAATGACCTCGGGCTCGGTACCGCTGTTACGAATCAGGGCGAGCGTGTTGCGTGAAGTGCCACAGGCGGGGTTGTGGAAGATCGTGATGGGTGGTGGCGCTGAGTGCATGCGCCGAATAATACAACATTCGTTGAATCATTGAATAACCATGGAAATCTCTGAACCCATGGTGACCGTACCGCTGTACTGCGCGCTCGAGACACCGGAACCAGCACCTGCGCACCAAGGCAATTCACGATGCACATGAAGCACCGGACGAGATGCTCACGAAGTCCCGAAATACGCAAACGTGAACGCAGCACATGCGGCGGTCTAAACGGCCACCGGGGCCTTGATCGCCGCGTGGCACTGGTAGTCCCGCACTTCAAAATCTTCAAACTGGTAGTCGAAAATCGACTCCGGTTTGCGTTGGATGTGCAGCGTGGGGTAAGGGTAGGGCGCTCGGCTCAGCTGCAGCT
Source organism: Comamonadaceae bacterium AAW (assembly GCA_026314275.1). Classification (GTDB taxonomy): domain Bacteria; phylum Pseudomonadota; class Gammaproteobacteria; order Burkholderiales; family Burkholderiaceae_C; genus JAGOEY01. Next base: position 332,678 of record CP111109.1, on the reverse strand, counting down.
CCACTTGTTCATGGTGGTTGCTGTAAATGTGGCAGTCCCCCCCGTCCAGATGAAATCCCCCACGTCCAGGTCACACTGCTGCGCCACCATGTGCGTCAGCAACGCGTAGCTGGCAATGTTGAAGGGCACACCCAGAAAGATGTCGGCACTGCGCTGGTACAGCTGGCAGCTCAGTTTGCCCTTGCCGCCAGGCTCGGTGGCGGGGGCGACGTAGAACTGGAAGAACGCATGGCAGGGCATCAGCGCCATCTTGTCCAGCTCGGCCACGTTCCAGGCGCTGACGATGATGCGGCGTGAATCGGGGTTGCTTTTCAGGGTCTTGATGACGTCGGCAATCTGGTCGATGTGGCCACCATCCGGCGTCGGCCAGCTGCGCCACTGTACGCCGTACACGGGGCCCAGGTCGCCGTCTTCGCGCGCCCACTCGTCCCAGATGCTGACGCCGCGTTCCTTCAGCCAGTGGTTGTTGCTGGAGCCAGTCAGGAACCACAGCAGCTCCTGGATGATGGAGCGCAGGTGCACCTTCTTGGTGGTGACCAGCGGAAAGCCTTCGTTCAGGTCAAACCGCATCTGGTGGCCAAACACACTCCGGGTGCCCGTTCCGGTGCGGTCGGCCTTGGCCACACCGGTGGTGTAGACGTGGCGCATGAAGTCTTCGTACTGGGAACGGATGGGGCGGGTGGTCATGGCAGGCTCAGATGCGGCGGAGGGACGGGTTGCCATTTTAGGCAGGTCACCCTCACGCCGTGCGGGGGTGCGCCGGAATAATCCCGCGCTATGACCCCACCCACTTCCAAAAACCCCTTGCAGCACCTGCGCGCGTCTGACCTGCGCGCAGCAGCCCAGCTGGCAAGCCAGGCCACGGTGGGCGTGAGCCGCATCGTCGAGGGTGTGCACCAGTCGGTCTGGCGCACGCTCGGGGCGCCGGGCGGCGCAACGCCGGGGCAGGCGCGCGGGCTCACCGGGCTGGTGTACCGGGCCGTGGAAGGCAGCGCGCAGCTGCTGGGCAAAGGCGCGCAGGGGGTGCTGACCCGGCTGGAGCCGCTGCTGGCCACGGCCGATGCACAGAAGCCCGGCAGCCCGCAGCGTGAGGCCGTGCTGGCCGCGCTCAACGGTGTGATGGGTGACCGCCTGGCCGCCAGTGGCAACCCCTTGGCAACACCCATGACCTTGCGCTGGCAGGGCACGGCGCTGGACTGGCAGGCCCCACCACAGGACACAGCGGACATGCAGGTCACGGGCAAAGTGCTGTTGCTCATCCACGGCCTGTGTATGAACGACCTGCAGTGGCAGGTCGCACCCGGCACGGAGCAGGTGGACTTGGGCGCGGCGCTGGCGGCCAGCTTGGGCTACACGCCGGTGCACCTGCGCTACAACACTGGCCAGCACATCTCCGACAACGGCCTGGAGCTGGCCCGGCAACTGGAGCAACTGGCCCAGCACTGGCCCGTGCCGTTGCAGGAGATCACCGTGCTGGCGCACAGCATGGGTGGCCTCGTCACCCGCAGCGCCGTTCACCAGGCGCATCAGCAGGGCCAGCTGTGGCCCACACACCTCAAAAACATCGTGTTCCTCGGCACCCCTCACCACGGCGCGCCGCTGGAGCGGGCGGGCAACTGGGTCGATGTGCTGCTGGGCAGCAGCCGTTTCAGCGCACCGTTTGCCCGGCTGGCGCAGCTGCGCAGTGCGGGCATCACCGACCTGCGCTACGGCCATGTGCTGGCCGCCGACTGGCAGGGGCGCGACCGCTTTCGGCGCGAGCCTGACAGCCGCGCGCTGCTGCCGCTGCCCGAGGCTGTGGCCTGCTACACCGTGGCGGCCACCACGGCATCTAAACGCAGTCTGCTGGCCGACAGGCTGGTGGGCGACGGCCTGGTTCCGCTGCGCAGTGCGCTGGGCCAGCACGACGATGCCACGCGTACGCTGGCCTTTGCCAAAACCGCGCAGTGGATCGCCTACCGCACCCACCACATGGCTTTGTTGCACAGCGCGGCGGTGGGGCAGCAGGTTGAAGGCTGGCTGGTCGCTGAGGCCTGAGGCTGGGGTTTTGCTCCTTTTTCAGGAGCTGCTTGCGTAGGTGGTACGGGCGCTAGAGGCATGTTCGATGCCTCAAATCGCAGGCTGCACCACAGCTTACGGTGCCACCTCGCGCACCAGTCGCATCCCCACCAGCGTGTAACGTGTCTCCGGGCTATTCCAGTTGCGGTAACCGCACCGGGCATAAAACGCCCAGGTGTGCCACGAGCCGCCCCGGCGCACGCGCACATTGCCGTCGTCGGGGCCTTGCGGGTCGCGCACCGGGCCTTGGGCGTATGTGTCGTCGCCATGCCAGTCGGCCACCCATTCCCAGGCGTTGCCCAGCATGTCGTGCAGTCCGAAGGCGTTGGGCGCAAAGCTGCCGACCGGCGCGGTGAAGGCGTAGCCATCGCGGCCTTTCAGCGCGTGCTGCTGCCACTTCGGCCAGTTTTTTGCGCTGTCCTGGTCGAAAGTGTTGGCGCTGCGCAGCAGGCCTTGCGGGTCGTCGCCATGTGGGTAGAGCGTGCGGGTTCCGGCGCGGCAGGCATATTCCCACTCGGCCTCGGTGGGCAAGCGGTAGGTGTGGCCTTCGGTGCGGCTCAGCCAGGCGGCCAGCGCCTGGGCGTCGTTCCAGGTGACGTTGACCACGGGGTGGTCATCGCCTTGCGCAAAGCCCGGGTTGCGCCAGGAATACCGCGGGTCGCGGCCCTCGAACGCGTCACCGCGGCGGGTGCTGGCGGGGTCGTATTGCGGGTTGTAGCCGTAGCCACCGGTGCCGTCGGCCTCCGACTCGGGCTGGTAACCCGATGCGGCGATGAAGCGGCGGAACTGCCCCACCGTCACCTCGTGCTGACCCATGTAAAAAGCCCGGCTGATCTGCACCTGGTGCACCGGGCTTTCGTCTGCCAACAGGGTAAAACGTTCGGGCTCCAGCAAGGGGAAACGTTGGGCCAGTGCGGCGGGGGTGTCGTGGGTGGCGGCACTGCCCATCCAGAAGGTGCCTGCGGGGACGCGCACAAAGGGCATACCGATGCTGTTGCGCCAGATGGGTGGCGCTGCCTGCGCAGGGATACAGGTCACGAGCGCCAAAGCGGCAAGACACTTCTGCATTCGGCTTCTCCCCAAAGTCTGGAAAAACAAGCGGTACGCGGCGCGGCCCCGGTGGTACCTCCGGGGCACTATTTATTAACCAAATGTGCCTCTGGCGCAGGTGCAGCGTGCGTAAGCAGCTATAAAAATAATAGTAAACCTACAGCACCCGCCCCGGGTTCATCAACCCCTGCGGGTCCAGTGCGCCCTTGATCGCACGCATCATGCCCAGCGCCACGGGCGACTTGTGTTTCACCAGCTTGTGGCGCTTGAGTTCGCCCACGCCGTGTTCGGCGGAGATGGAGCCGTCAAAAGCCTGCACCGTGTCGTACACGATGGTGTTGACGTTTTCTTCCTGCTCACTGAGGAACACCTTGGCGTCCCCCTCGGCGGGGGCCTGGATGTTGTAGTGCAGGTTGCCGTCGCCCAGGTGCCCGAAGTTGACAAAACGCACGCCGGGAATGGCCGCTGCCAGCGCCGCATCGGCCTGGCGCACAAACTCGGGAATCCGCGACACGGGGATCGAGATGTCGTGTTTGATGTTCAGGCCTTCCTCGGCCTGGGCCAGGGAAATACTTTCGCGGATGTGCCACAGGTTGTGGGCCTGGGTGATGTTTTCGGCCACCACGGCGTCACTGACCAGGCCTTGTTCCAGCGCCGCCTCCAGCAGGCTTTCAAACTGGGTGCGGGCGTGGTCTTCGGATTCGCTGTCGGAGTTTTCCAGCAAAACGCACCAGGGTGCGTCTTGCCACAGCGGCACGCGCAGGTGCGGGTAGTGTTTGTCCACCAGGCTCAGCGCAAACTGGCCCATCACCTCAAAACCGGTCAGGCCCGCGCTCAGGCGTTTTTGCGCCAGCACCAGCAGGGCCACGGCGTCTTCCAGCGACGCCACGGCGGCCCAGGCGGTGAGCTGCGCAGCGGGCTGTGGGTACAGCTTCATCGTCGCAGCGGTGATGATGCCCAGCGTGCCTTCGCTGCCGATGAAAAGGTCACGCAGGTCGTATCCGGTGTTGTCCTTGCGCAGACCGCTCAGGCCGTCCCAGATCTCGCCCTGCGCGGTGACCACTTCCACACCCAGGCACAGTTCGCGCGCGTTGCCATAACGCACCACCTGCGTGCCGCCGGCATTGGTGGCCAGGTTGCCGCCGATGGTGCAGCTGCCCTCGGCACCCAGGCTCAGCGGGAACAAAAAGCCTGCCTGCTCCGCCGCCGTCTGCAGGTTTTGCAGCACACAACCGGCTTCCACGGTGATGGTCGAATTGCCCGGGTCGACGGCGCGCACCGCGCTCATGCGCTGCAGGCTCAGCACGACCTGGGTGCCGCTGTTGTCGGGGGTGGAGCCGACCACGAGGCCGGTGTTGCCACCCTGCGGCACGATGCTGGTGCCCGCCGCAGCGCAGGCCTTGACCACGTCGGCCACCTGCTGCGTGCTGCCGGGGCGCACCACGGCCAGCGCCGTGCCGCGCACACGTTTGCGCCAGTCCTGCTCCCACGCGCTCAGGTCCGCAGCGGGGTCGTCGTGGGTAAGGACGTTGGTGTCGCCGACGATGCGGCGCAGGGAGTCAAGCAAGGTGAGGGTAGATGGGCTCATGGTGTGGTGGTGGCCGAGGGTTTGGCTGCAGCGGCAATTTTGGCGTTGCGCAGGCGCAGGCGCACGTGCATGGCACAGGCGGTGAACAGGGCCACACACAGCAGCACCTGCAGCAGCGCGAGGTAGTTGCCGGGTGGTTTGTCGGCCCAGGCGCGCACCACACCTTCGGTGAAATACAGCCACACCATCAGGCTGACCCAGCGGTAGGTGTACATGCGGTTTTTGAGCAGCCCGGCCAGCGGGATACACAGCGGCAAGGCCTTCAGCACCAGCCATGAGCCGCCCGGGCGCAGCGGCGCGAGCCAGAGTTCCCAGGCCAGGCTCAGGGCGATCAGCCCCAGCAGGCTGCCAACAGCCAGTGTGCGGGTCCAGCCCACGGTTTTTACGTCGGTATGCATTGCGGTGGCATCATAACGACCATGCCTCTTCCGCTCTCCACACCCGCCGATGCCCCCGACCGGCCAAGGCCGTTGCAACGCCTGACCGTCCAGCTCGAAGCCCTGTGGAACGACCTGAAACACTTCCCATGGCGCATTACCGCGCTGACCTTGCGCGAGCGCTTTCGGGAGGACCATCTGGGTTTGACGGCCAGCAGCCTGACCTTCACCACCATGCTGGCGCTGGTGCCGTTTTTTACCGTGGCGCTGGCCGTGTTCAGCGCGTTCCCGATGTTTGGCACGCTGCAGGGCACCTTGCAACGCTGGCTGGTGGACAGCCTGATCCCCGACAGCATCTCGCGCCAGGTGCTGGGTTACCTCACGCAGTTCTCCAGCAAGGCCAGCCGCCTGGGCATTGTGGGTTTGACGGTGCTGCTGGTCACCGCGCTGATGTTGTTCCTGACGATTGACCGCACGCTGAACAGCATCTGGCGCGTGCGCAAGCCCCGCCCGCTGGGCCAGCGTGTGCTGGTGTACTGGGCCGGGCTCACGCTGGGGCCGCTGGTGCTGGGGGCCAGCCTGGCCACCACGTCGTATGTGATTTCGTCGTCCCGTGGTTTGGTCAGTGGTTTGCCGGACGGGGTGCAGCTGCTGTTTGATGCGCTGGAATTTTTGCTGCTGGCCGGGGGTATGGCTGCGGCCTACCACTACATCCCCAACACCCGGGTGAAGTGGGGCCACGCCTGGGTGGGCGGGATTTTTGTGGCGGTGGGCATCGAGCTGGCCAAGAAGGTGCTGTCGTACTACCTGGCGCAGGTGCCCAGCTATTCGGCGATCTATGGCGCGTTTGCCACCGTGCCGATCTTGTTGATCTGGATCTATGTCGCGTGGGTCATCCTGCTGCTGGGTGCGGTGGTCACGGCCTACCTGCCCAGCCTGCTGGCCGGTGTGGCGCGGCGCACGGGTGACCACGGCTGGCATTTCAAAATGGCGCTGGAAGTGCTGCAGCACCTCGACGCGGCGCGCAAAGCAGGCCCCCACGGGCTGACCGGCCCGGAGCTGACCCAGGCCCTGCGTATCGACACCCTGCAGCTGGAGCCCGCGCTCGACACCTTGGTGGCGCTGGACTGGGTGGGCCAGTTGCAGGAGTCCGACGACAACACCCCCCAGCGCTACGTGCTGCTGGCCGACCCGGACCACACCCCGCTGGCCCCCTTGCTGCAAAACCTGCTGCTGCCGCACAGCCGCAGCGTCAGCAATTTATGGGAAAAAGCCCAGTTCCGCACGCTCAGCGTACGGGATGCGCTATTGAAACAGTAGCAATTCAGCGTGCGGGCAGCAAAAAGTCCCGCAGCGCGAAAAGTGTTGCATCCGGCGCTTCCGACATCAGCGCGTGCCCGGCCTGCACCGTCACCACACGGGCGTTGGTTGCCTTCGATGTGAGTGCCTTGGTGGCACGGGGTGGTGTCATCTGGTCGGCGGCACCCAGCAGGAACAACACGGGGCACTGCACCTGGGCCATGGCGGCTTCGCCGTTCGCATAGTCGTTGCAGGCCTTGAAGCCGGTGTGGAACACATTGGCTTGGGTGTTGCTGGCCAGCACACGGCGCATCAGCGCGCGGGAGCCGCCATACAGCCAGGTGCCGGGGCCCAGCGACGAGGGCGGCGGTGCCAGCATGGAATGTGAAAAGGTGTTGACCATGTCGATGGCGCGCATCGGGTCGTTCAGTGCACCGTTCAGCAACGCGTCCGACACGGCCATCGGGTACGCCGTGCCCACCAGCGCGAGGTGGGTGACCCGATCGGGCGCGCGGGCTGCTGTTTCCAGCGCAATCAGCGAGCCAAAGCTGTGGCCAATCAGCGCTGCGCGCTGCACACCCGCCGCGTCAAGCAGGGCCACGATGAACTGGGCCGCGTCCTCCACCGACGCAGGCGGCGGGCCCTCGCTGCGGCAGTGGCCGGGCAGGTCCACGGCCAGCACGTTCCAGCCGTGGTTGGCGAACCAGCGGGTTTGCAAAATCCACACGCTGTGGTCGTTGAGCACGCCGTGGATAAACACGGCGGTGGGTTGGGTGGCGTCAAATGGTTTGCCGCCGGTGTAGCAGTAGGTCTTGTGGCCTTGGACGGTGATGAACATGCTCAGGCTCCTGCCTTTTCTGCGGCTTTTAACGCTCGTTTCAAGTCGTCAATCAGGTCGGCCGGGTCTTCCAGGCCAATCGACAGGCGGATGGTGCCTTGCGAAATGCCTGCCCCGGCCAGCGCCTCGTCGGCCATACGGAAGTGGGTGGTGCTTGCGGGGTGGATCACCAGGCTGCGGCAGTCACCCACGTTGGCGAGGTGGCTGAAAACCTTCAAGGTCTCGATGAACTTCTTGCCCTGTTCGCGGTTGCCCTTGATGTCAAAACTGAACACCGAGCCCGCGCCCTTGGGCAGCAGCTTTTGCGCAAGCGCGTGGCTGGAATGGGATTCGAGCATGGGGTGGCCGACCCGCGACACAAAAGGCTGGCTGGCCAGGAATTCCACCACCTTGGTGGTGTTGGACATGTGGCGGTCCATCCGCAACGGCAGGGTTTCGATGCCCTGCAGAATCAGCCAGGCCGTGTGTGGGCTCATACACGCGCCAAAGTCGCGCAGGCCCTCGCGCCGCGCGCGCAGCAGAAAGGCGCCCACGGTGGACTCTTCGCTGAACACCATGTTGTGGAAGCCGTCATAGGCCTGCGACAACTCGGCAAACTTGCCTGCGGCACGCGGGCCGTCCCAGTCGAAGCTGCCGCCGTCCACCACGATGCCGCCCACCACCGTGCCGTGCCCGCTCAGGAACTTGGTGGCCGAGTGGTAGACCAGGTCCGCACCCTGGTCGAACGGTTTGACGAGGTAGGGGGAGGTGAGGGTGGAGTCCACCAGCAGCGGCACACCGGCTTCGTGCGCAATGGCCGACACGGTGGGGGTGTCCAGCACATCCAGCCCGGGGTTGCCCACGGTCTCGCCGAAGAAGAGTTTGGTGTTGGGCCGCACGGCGGCGCGCCAGCCGTCGATGTCACCGGGTTTGACAAACGTGGTGTCGATGCCGAAGCGGCGCATGGTGTAGTGCAGCAGGTTTTGTGACCCGCCATACAGCGCCGTGCTCGCGACGATGTGCGAGCCCGCGCCCATCAGCGTTGCAATGCTCAGGTGCAGCGCGGCCTGCCCGCTGGCGGTGGTGATGGCGCCAATGCCGCCCTCCAACGCCGACACCCGCTGCTCCAGCACCGCGTTGGTGGGGTTGCTGATGCGTGAGTAAACGTGGCCTGAACGCTCCAGGTTAAAAAGCGCGGCTGCGTGGTCGCTGGACTCGAAGACAAAAGAGGTCGTCAGGTGGATCGGCACCGCCCGTGCACCGGTGGTTGGGTCGGGGGCAGCGCCTGCGTGTAAGGCCAGGGTGTCAAAACCGGGGTCGGAATAACCGGGCATGTAGGTGTCTCCATGGGGGAAAAAGGGCAATATTTCGCGCCATTGTGGGCTAATATTCACCTCAGAACGTGTTCACGATCTATCCGGAGCCGCGTTGGAGCGCAATCGGGATGAGTTCGAAGTTTCGGCGTGCTGCATGGGCTCCTGCCCATGCAAGCGACGGGACGCAGAAATCGCCCGATTTCGCTCCAACCCTTTGGGCAAGTGCCTTTTCGGGCGGTCTGCGGCGTTGCAGCGCTTGTCCATAGCCGGGCTATGGACGGCACACTGCGCCTTGCATCCCATCCCGAAAAGGCACTTGCGCGGCCCGGATAGATCGTGAACACGTTCTTAACCCGCTCTGCGGCACCTGCACAGCCAAACCCCACGGAGGCCACCATGAAAGTCAGCGACATCCTGCGCGTCAAGGGCAACACCTTGTACACCGTCACCTCCACCGAGCCGCTGGCCAAAGCCGTGGACATCATGGCCGAGCGCGACATTGGTTCGCTGGTGGTCATGGACCACGGCGACCTGACGGGTATGTTGACCTTCCGCGAGGTGATCCAGGCCGTGGTCAAGAACGGTGGTGCCGTCGGCTCCCTGCTGGTGCGCACCGCGATGGACGACCACCCGCTGACCTGCACGTCGGAAACCGAACTCGATGAAGTGCGCCGCATGATGCTGGAGCGCCACGCGCGTTACATGCCCGTGATGGACAAACGCATGCTGATGGGTGTGATCAGCCTGTACGACGTGGCCAAGGCCGTGGTGGACAGCCAGAATTTCGAGAACCAGATGCTCAAAGCCTACATCCGCGACTGGCCCGCCGAGCAAAACGAAGCAAGCTGATCAAGGTAATTACCACAAGGCTGTGTGTATAACTAGCTTTGTGGTGTGCGTTTTTCCTGCCGCATGATGCGTGCGGATTCCTCAAGCAGACGCCGTGGAACCGGCTCCGCCGGGCCACTGGCGTCGCCCCCTGCAAGGGGGTTGGCGAAGCGGAACGAAGTCCGCGCAGCCTGGGGGTGTGCTTATTCCTTAGCTCTGGCTTGCGTGGATGACCTCCCGCACACGCGGGTAAATCTGTTTGTTCCACTTGCTGCCGCTGAACACGCCGTAGTGCCCCACACCCACCTGCACGTGGTGGGTTTTCATGTAGGGGCGGATGCTGGTGCACATGTCCTGCGCGGCAACGGTCTGGCCGACGGAGCAGATGTCGTCGCGCTCTCCCTCGACCGTCAGCAACGCGGTGCGGCGGATGGCTGACGGTTTGACGGTGCGGCCCTTGTAGGTGAGTTTGCCCAGGGGCAGGTCGTAGGTCTGGAACACCTTTTCGACCGTTTCCAGGTAGAACTCGGCGGGCAGGTCGTTCACGGCCAGGTACTCGTCGTAGAAAGTGCTGATGGTGCGGGCTTTTTCCAGGTCGCCTTCGGCCAGGTGCTGGTACATGTCCTGGAATGACTTCTTGTGCCGTTCGGCGTTCATGCTGATGAAGGCGGTGACCTGCAAAAACCCGGGGTACACCCGCCGCATGAAACCGGCGTGTGGCAGCGGCACATGGCTGATGAGGTTTTTGGCAAACCATTCGATCGGTTTGCTGGTGGCCAGCGTGTTCACACCGCTGGGGTTCACGCGGCAGTCCACCGGGCCGGCCATCAGTGTCAGGCTGCGCGGCTGCGCCGGGTCGTCGTCCTCGGCCATCACGGCGGTGGCCGCCAGTGCGGCCACACAGGGCTGGCACACCGCTACCACATGGGCACCGGGGCCGATGGCCTGCAGGAACTGGATCATGTGTTCGATGTAGTGATCTAGGGCCTGTTAACACATTCTCAGTCCATCAGCGACGAGCACGAAGCTGATGAAGCCCAGGAACATGAGGTCGAGTTTCTCGAACCGCGTGAAGATACGGCGATAGCCTTTGAGTCGACGGAACAACCGCTCCACCTCATTGCGGCGCTTGTACATCTCGCGGTCGTAGTCCCACGGTTCGATCCGCGTCTTCATTGGTGGCACCACCGGAATGAAACCCAGATCCAGTGCCAGCTGCCGTGTCTCGTTGCCTTCGTAGGCGCGGTCCATCAACAAATGCACCGGCCTGCTGGCGGGCCCAAGACTGCTGAGCAGGCGCCGGCCTTCGGGTGCGTCGTGTGCCTGCCCGGGCGAGAGGCAAAACGTCACGGCCGTTCGAGCATCCGCGGCAACCATATGAATCTTGGTGTTCCATCCACCTCGGGACTTTCCGATGGACTGCGGACCGTTTTTTTTAGTGCCCCTGTGCCGTCGGGATGGACCTTGATGCTTGTGGAGTCCAGCGAGACGGCTTCGATCCTGATACGCACGACTTGCGCACGCTGCAACTCCTCGAACATGCGATCCAGGACGCCAGCTTTGGTCCAGCGATTCATGCGCGTGTAAATCGTGTGCCAGTTGCCGAAGCGTTTGGGCAGTCCGCGCCACTTGCAACCATGTTCGGCCACATAAAGGATCGCATTGACCACCTGCAGATTGCTCAGGCTGACGTTGCCACGCTGCCTGGGCAGGCAGTGTTCAATGGTAGCGAATTGTTCGGGCGTGATCTCCATGTCGGAGATTTTCTGGCGCAATCGTCGCCGTCGCCATTAGTGTTAACACGCCCTAACCCGAACGCGCCGTGTTGCAGGCCCACATCACGGGCGTTGTGCCAGTCGGTGATGTAGACGTCGTGGTCCTGCAGCAGCGTGCGCAAGGTTTCGCGCAGCAGGGTGGCAAAGTGGCCCGACAGCGGTGCCACCAGCAGCACGGGCGGCTGTGCCGGGGCGTGCGACGGCATGTCCTTTTTGAAGTGCAGCAGGGTGCCAAAGGCTGCCTTGCGCACCGCCACTTCGGTCACCGCAACCTCTTCGCCGCCCGACACCACCGAGGTGATGCCAAATGCCGGGCGCGAATGGGTCAGCCGCATGCGCGAAAACACCTCCATCGCCGCCGCCAGTTTGCGCTGGGAGGAGGGCGTGCTTGCGGGCGGCAGGAACGGGCTCAGTCCGATCAACTGCGCCATCAGCCCGGCCCCCGCGTGCTGGGTGGCCATCTGGGAGCCGGTCATCTGGGCCAGCAGGCGCAGCGGGGACATCAGGTCGGATTGGTTTTGGTAGGCCTGATACAGCATGGGGTTCCTGAGGGAAGGGCGGGCTCTGGGGCCCAGGTACACAGGAAGGAGGCAAGTTATGGGCCAGCCTGTACGCCATGTGACTTATCTATTTATGGCGGTGCAGAACGGGACTGGCACAGCGCTTGCTCAACGTGTTTATTCATACCAAGTAACTACCCAGTCCACTGCATCCCGCAGTTAGAGGCACGTGCAATCCTTCAAGCAGACACCGCGGAACTGGCTCTGCCAGGCCGCTGGTGTCGCCCCCTGCAAGGGGGTGGCGAGAGCGATAGCGAAGCCTGGGGGTGTGTAGTTGCCACAGCAGGAGCGCATGTATGCCCAAGGCAGTTCTCACGATCAGCAGCAAAAACTACGGTGCGTGGGCACTCCGGGGCTGGCTGATGGCCAAGCTGTCCGGGCTTGAGTTCACCGAAGACATCATTTCCCCCGACGACGCCGCCATGAAGGCCGAGATCCTGCTGCTGTCGTCCAGCATGCTGGTGCCTTCGCTGCTGCACAACGGCATCAAGGTCTGGGACACACTGGCCATTGGTGAATACCTGAACGAGATCAAGCCCAAGGCCGGCCTGCTGCCCGCCGACACCAAGGCCCGCGCCCACTGCCGGGCGGTGTGCGGCGAGATGCATTCAGGCTTCAGCGCGCTGCGTGGCTCGCTGCCCATGAATATCCAGGCGCACTACCCGAACTTCAAGGTCTGGTCGCGTGCCCAGTCCGACATCGACCGTGTGGTCGCCATCTGGAAGGAATGCCTGGTCAGTTACGGCGGCCCCTTCCTGTTTGGTGCCCAGCCCGGCATGGCCGACGCCATGTACGCCCCGGTGGTGACACGTTTTCTGACCTACGACGTGCCGCTGGACGAGGTGTGTATCGCCTACTGCAAACGCATGATGGCGCTGCCGCCGATGCAGGAGTGGGTGGCTGCTGCGCGCCTTGAACCCGCCGAAATCGACGAACTCGACGCAGAGTTCTAGAAACACCCCCAGGCTGCGCGGACTGCGTTCCGCTGCGCCTCCCCCCTTGCAGGGGGCGACGCTGGCGGCCCGGCAAAGCCGGTTCCACGGCGTCTGCTGGAAGGGCGCTTGTGCTTCGCACTTTGCGCGGTTCTGTGTCGGCGCAGAAGTTTTTAATGAAATACGCCTCTAGCGCCCATTCTGTGTGCGCAAGAAGCTATTAATTTAGTAGCGATAAACAGTTCATCCCGCGGAGCGGCGATGAACCTTTCCAGCACATACCGCGGAACTGGCTTTGCCAGGCCGCTGGTATGGCCCCCCGCAAGGGGGGCGGAGAAGCGGAACGCAGTCCGCGAAGCCTGGGGGTGTTCCTTACTTCCAGGGCGTGGGGGCCGGAATATCGCAAACGGGGTCTACATCCACGCTCTTGAAATCTGCCGGGGACACGATCTCCAGGTACTCCATGTCGGGCGAGTAGTCGAACAGGTAGTGGCGGATGCCGGGGCGCTGGTGCACCACGTCGCCGGCCTGTACCAGGGTTTCCTTGTCTTCGTACATGAAGCGGGCCCAGCCTTTGGTCATGATCACGATCTGGAAGTCCGCCTCATGGCGGTGCCAACCCGTGCCTGTTTCTGGTGCCATATTAGCTTTAACAAGGTGCGCGATGACTTTGCCGTGGGTGGCGTCGGCGATGCCCAGGTCGCGGTAGAGGAAAAAGTCGCGCAGTCCGCCGCTTTTCCATTCGACGTCTTCGGTTTTGAGATGGGAAAACTGTGTCGTGGTGCGATCCAGCATGGTGCTCTCCTGTGGGTTGGCGATGTTGCACTGCAGCACGAAGCATGAACCGTTCCCGCCCAGGCTGGTGCAAACCCGGGGCTTTCTGGCTCTGGGATAATCGCCCGCATGAGCGGCAATACCTTCGGAAAACTCTTCGCGGTCACCAATTTTGGTGAATCCCATGGCCCGGCCATTGGTTGTGTGGTGGACGGTTGTCCCCCCGGCATGGCACTCAGCGAGGCCGATATCCAGTTCGAACTGGACCGCCGCCGCCCCGGCACCAGCCGCCACGTCACCCAGCGCAACGAGGCCGATGCAGTCGAGATCCTGAGCGGTGTGTACCAAGGTAAAACCACCGGCACCCCCATCGCGCTGCTGATCCGCAACACCGACCAGCGCAGCAAGGACTACAGCGCCATCTCAGAAAGCTTCCGTCCCGGCCACGCTGACTACACCTATTGGCACAAATTCGGCATCCGCGACCCGCGGGGCGGTGGCCGATCATCCGCTCGCCTGACCGCGCCCACCGTGGCTGCCGGGGCCATTGCGCGCAAATGGCTGTTCGAGCGTTACGGCACCGTGTTCCGGGGTTGTATGACGCAGATTGGTGACCAGGTCATCCCGTTCGACGACTGGAGCCATGTGGGCAACAACCCGTTTTACGCCCCGGTGGCCGACGTGTCGGCGCTGGAAAGTTACATGGACGCCCTGCGCAAGGCTGGCGACTCCTGCGGCGCCAAAGTGCGCGTGGTGGCCAGCGGCGTGCCCGTGGGCCTGGGTGAGCCGCTGTACGACAAGCTCGACGCCGACATTGCGTTTGCCATGATGGGCCTGAACGCCGTTAAAGGTGTGGAGATTGGCGCCGGTTTTGCCAGCGTGGCGCACCGCGGCACCATGCACGGCGACTCGATGTCTCCCGAAGGCTTCCGCACCAACCACGCCGGTGGTGTGCTGGGCGGCATCAGCACCGGGCAGGACCTGGAGGTGGCCATCGCCATCAAACCCACCAGCTCCATCATCAGCCCGCGCGAGTCCATCGACATCCACGGCAACCCCGCCGAAGTCGTCACCAAAGGCCGCCACGACCCGTGTGTGGGTATCCGCGCCACGCCGATTGCCGAGGCCCTGCTGGCACTGGTCGTGATGGACCACGCGCTGCGCCACCGGGCGCAGTGTGCGGATGTGGTGCTGGATGTGCCGCCGATCAAGGCGTCGGTCTAGCTACTTCCTGACTTCGTCTACCAAGGTTTTGAATTCGTCAATGTCTTCAAAGCTGCGGTAGACGCTGGCAAAACGGATGTAGGCAATCTTGTCGAGCTTCTTTAACTCGCGCATGACCAACTCGCCAATGCGGTTCGACGGGACTTCGCGCAGCCCGAGGTTCAGCAGCTTTTCTTCAATACGCTCGATGGCACTGTCCACCTGCTCGGTGCTGAGCGGGCGTTTGCGCAGCGCCAGGCGCATCGAGTCCAGCAGTTTGCTGCGTTTGTATTCCACGCGGCGGCCGTCTTTTTTGACCAGCGCAGGAAAGCTCACATCCGGCCGCTCGTAGGTGGTGAAGCGTTTGTCGCAGGCACCACACTGGCGGCGGCGGCGGATGAAGTCCGCCTCTTCGGAAATCCGGGTCTCAACGACCTGGGTTTCAAGGTTGCCGCAGAAGGGGCATTTCATGGTTTTGAGGCCCTTTTAAGAACCGAATAGACCTCTGGCGCACGTTGGACGGGCGCACATAGCTATTGAATTAATAGCAATTGCGCCCGCCAGCATGGTTTAGCGGTACACCGGGAAGCGGCTGGTCAGCGCGTGCACCTTGGCGCGCACGGCGGCCAGGTTGGCCTCGTCGCGTGGGTTGTCCAGCACGTCGGCGATCAGGTGGGCCGTGGCGCGGGCTTCTTCGTCCTTGAAGCCGCGGGTGGTCATTGCGGGGGTGCCCACACGCACGCCGCTGGTGACCATGGGCTTTTCAGGGTCGTTCGGGATGGCGTTCTTGTTGATCGTCATGTGGGCGCTGCCCAGCACCGCTTCGGCTTCCTTGCCGGTGATGCCCTTGGAACGCAGGTCCACCAGCATCACGTGGGATTCGGTGCGGCCGCTCACGATGCGCAGGCCACGTGCGGTCAGCGTGTCGGCAACGATCTGGGCGTTCTTCACGACCTGTTGTTGGTACGCCTTGAATTCGGGCGACAGCGCTTCCTTGAAGGCCACGGCCTTGGCCGCAATCACGTGCATCAGCGGGCCACCTTGCAGGCCGGGGAAGATGGCGCTGTTGATGGCTTTTTCGTGCTCGGCCTTCATCAGGATGATGCCGCCGCGCGGGCCGCGCAGGCTCTTGTGCGTGGTGGAGGTGACGACGTCTGCGTAGGGCACGGGGTTGGGGTACACACCGGCCGCCACCAACCCAGCGTAATGGGCAATGTCGACCATAAATATCGCGCCCACGTCCTTGGCAACCTTGGCGAAACGTTCGAAGTCGATGCGCAGGCTGTAGGCCGACGCGCCCGCGATGATCAGCTTGGGCTTGGATTCATGCGCCTTGCGTTCCATCGCGTCGTAGTCGATGGCTTCATTGGCGTCCAGGCCATACGACACCACGTTGAACCACTTGCCGCTCATGTTCAGCGGCATGCCGTGGGTCAGGTGGCCGCCTTCGGCCAGGCTCATACCCATGATGGTGTCGCCGGGCTTCAGGAAGGCGAGCATCACGGCTTCGTTGGCCGACGCGCCGCAATGCGGCTGCACGTTGGCTGCGTCGGCACCAAAGATTTGTTTGACGCGGTCAATCGCCAGCTGTTCGGCGATGTCCACAAACTCGCAGCCACCGTAGTAGCGGCGGCCTGGGTAACCTTCGGCGTATTTGTTGGTGAGCTGCGAGCCCTGCGCGGCCATGACGGCGGGGGAGGCGTAGTTTTCGCTGGCGATCAGCTCGATGTGCTGTTCTTGGCGTGCATGTTCAGCCTGGATGGCAGCAAAAATTTCGGGGTCGGCTTGTTCCACAAGAATGGAGCGGTCGTACATGGCAGTCCTTCAGATGAGAGAAGTCCCTTGGAGACAAGGGCTGCCCAGGCGAACGGCTGAACACACCGGCCAATTCTGGAACGAATCAACACGGGCGGTACGCTTCCCAGTGGTTGTAGCGGGGGCACCCCCGGCATGTCCACGTCAGCGGTGGTGGCCCTTGCCGGGCCCACCACGCCTATCGCCAGTTGCGTACCGGGCTAGTGTAACCCGAGGGCCATGGCCGCGTGGGGCCGGCCCATTCGCAGCTCAGTAGGCAGGCGCGCTGAGGGACGCGACTTTTTCGCCGGCCGATGTGTCGGGCAGAGACGGTGCAGGTGCCTTGACCGGGATGGTCTGGGCGGGTGTGGTGGCCTGCAGTTGGGGTGCTGGGCGGGGGGCGGGGGCGTTTTGGGATGGCACCGAGCCACCCGCGGCGACCTGGCGCAGGCGGGCGTGTTCGGCCAGCACCTTGCTGGCATAACCACCGTCGCTGGGCAGGTTGGCTGCACCCACGTAGTAACGCAGGCCGCCTTCGAGTGAACCCGCACGGGCGATACATTCCTGCAGCACCTTCACACCCACACGCAGGTTGGTGAGCGGGTCGAATGCGGCGAAGTGGCCACCAAAGTTGTCGTATTTGTCGGTGTGCACACGCGTCATGACCTGCATCAGGCCCTGCGCGCCCACCGCACTTTGGGCGAACGGGTTAAAGCCGGACTCGATGGCCATGATGGCCAGGATCAGGGTCGGGTCGAGCTTGGTGCGGGCGCCGATTTCATAGGCTTCGGTCACCAGCGCACTCAGTGGCTCAGGTGCCACGCGGTACTTTTTGCTGAGCCAGTAGGCGACAGCGGCTTGCTGCTTTGGCAGGTCTTTCGGGTTGGCAGCGGTGGCGCGGTCAATCGCGTCCAGCTCTACCGGCTCAGGTGTGCCCAACAGGGCGACCTGGCGTTCTTGCAGCCAGCCGATCAGTTGTGTTTCGCCACTTTGGCGCAGATCGGGGCGGGCGGTGAGGGTGATGGCACCAAAAACAACAGCCAGGCCCAGGAGGGCAAAACCGTTGTGCGTTATCTCAAAAAATCCATCGGCAATGTCTGAGGCGACAGTTCGCAGGCCGATTGCTATTTGACGTAGTCCTGTCATAGCTTTTCCTTTCTACACGCGGACTCTGTGGTGTTGTGCTGGCGGGCAGCAGGACTCCACAGGGGCCTCGTTTGGATTGGTACGCCATCAAGTCCGGTACGCCGCATCATGGTGCGGGGGCTTCGGACTGACTTAGCCGGGGTCGGCAGCGGTCGGGTTGTCCCGCGGTTTTGCGGGCACGGCGGATTCTAGGGGGAGTGCAAATACCAAGTCAAGAATAATGAATGGTATTTGCAGTCTAAAAATGTATAAGAAAAAGAGGGAAAACCCCGAAATAAGTCCGTTTTTTACGGGTTGCAGCCTTGTTCAGAGCGTATATGCCGCTTCATTTTTAGGGGTGTAGTACAGGTCGAATAAACCGTTTGAGGGGCTGCAAATCAATCAAACCCCCGCTGCCCATAAAAAATGCAATTTGTATTGGCGAGGGTGGGTGGCTAAAGTAAACAGGCCTGAGCAATCAGTGCATTGTCGGTAGGAGCCAGTCCACACCATCTGGTGGCGATGACGAAGCAGCCCCGGCTTCTTTTGGAGGCAATCCTTTGCTTCCGCTGTCTTGCAGGACTTGAATCTCCTGCCATTCAGCAAGTGATGGCACATGGCCTTTCAGGTCGCCATCGGACCCGGTGGGCAGGCTTCAGGCCAGCCCACCGGGTTTTCTGTTTGGGGCCCATGCGCCGTGCCCTGCGGGCGTTTCCATGCGTTACCTTGCCAGTTTGGGTGGGCTGTTCGCTTTCTGGTGAAATAGGCACATGGATACATCGCCCCCCACCTCGCCCCCACAGACCACGGGTTTGCCCTCCGCTCGCCGCCGATGGGGCCGGCGGCTCGCCTGGACACTGGGTGGTGTGGCTGTTGTGTGGGGCGTGGGCTGGTTGGCCGTGCCGCCTTTGCTCAAGCACCAGGCGGAAAAAATCGCGTCCGACAAGCTGGGCCGAAAGGTCACCGTCGGCGGTGTGGACTTCAAGCCCTGGACGCTGGAGCTCACGCTGCGTGACTTGGCGATTGCCAAGGTCGATGGTTTTGCTGACCAGTTGCACATTGAGCGTGTCTATATAGATGGCGAGTTGCAGTCCCTGTTGCGGCTGGCCCCGGTGGTGGACGCGATCCAGGTAGACAACCCGCGTGTGAGCCTGACCCACGAAGGTGGTGGCCGTTACGACATCCAGGACATCATCGACCGGCTGGCCGCCACCCCCGCCGACCCGACCAGCCAACCCGCACGGTTTGCGCTGTACAACCTGGCGCTGAACGGTGGCAGTGTGGACTTTGTGGACAGCACCGTGGGCCGCACCCACGAAGTGCGCGACCTGCAGGTGAGTGTGCCTTTTCTGAGCAACCTCGATTCCCAGCGTGAAGTGAAGGTGCTGCCGCGCCTGGCCTTTGCGTTGAATGGCAGCGCGTTTGATTCTGCGGCCGAGGGCACCCCGTTCGCAGAGGGCCGCAAAACCGACGGCACCATCCGACTCACCGGTTTTGACCTGGCACCGTACCTGGGCTACCTCCCGGCCAACCTGCCTGTGAAGCTACAGGCCGCCACGGTGGACGCCAACATCCGTGTGGCGTTTGCACAGGTGCCGTCCACTACACCCGCAGCACAGGCCAACTCGGTCAAGCTGACGGGGGATTTGCAGGTGTCGGGCCTCAAGGCGGCCGACGCACAGGGCAAACCTTTGCTGGCGTTCGACAGCCTGAAGCTCGGCCTGGACGATGTGCGCCCGCTGGAGCAGGTGGTGCGTCTGTCCTCGGTGGAGCTCACCGCACCGCAGCTGAACGTGCAGCGTGATGCCCAAGGTCGACTCAACCTGGTGGCCAGTGGGGCGTCGGGCACACCGGTTAAGACTCCTGAAAAGATAGCTTCACCCGCAGGCGGAGCAAGCGCTGCAGGCACAAAAGACCTTAAAAATGCCGCGCCTGCACCCGCCTGGGATGTGGCAGTGGCGCAGCTTGCCGTCAACGGTGCCAGTGTGGCCTGGCGTGACGCCACCACCACCCCTGCCGCGCAGCTGGATCTGCGGGACCTGTCCTTGCAGGCCCAGGGCGTTGCCTGGCCGCTCAAACAGGCCGTGCCTTTCAGCGGCAGCACCAGCCTGAAGGCCGGGGCCAAGGGCGGTGATGCGGGCACGCTGCAGTTCAGCGGCTCGGCCACGGCGCAGGCTGCACAGCTGTCGGTGGCGTTGGACGCTGTGCCGCTGGCGGCGGCAGGCCCGTACCTGGCCGGGTTGCTGGAGCCCGAACTCAGCGGCACCTTGTCTACCCGCCTGGGCCTGGGCTGGCGTGCGCCCGCGCTGGTGGTGCATGTGCAGGCACTGACCCTCGACAAACTGGCGCTGACGCAGGACAAAAATGCGCTGCTCAGCCTGGGCAAGTTGCAGCTGGGCGACACCCAGGTGGACCTGGACCGCCGCACCGTACGTGTTGGCTCCCTGGCCCTCACCGACCCCAAAACCAGCGTGGAGCGCGACAAGGCTGGGCAGTGGATGTACACACGTTGGCTGCGCCAGCCCGCTGCTGGGGTCACTGCCACAGATGCACCAGCTCCCTCAGCCCCCGCCGCTGGCACCACCGGCGCCAACCCCTGGTCTGTCACCCTCGTCGATGCCAAGGTGAACGGTGGCGCCATTGCCTTCCGCGACGCCAGCACGGCGGAGCCGGTGGCGTTTGACGTAAGCGGCCTCACGCTGCAGGTCAAGGACTTTGCGCCGTTGGCCGCAGCCGGTACACCCAACGTGAAACCCTCACCACTCAGCGTGTCCGGCCGTATTGGCGCTGGGCGCACCGAGCCCGGCCGGTTTGACTTCAAGGGTGACTTTGGCCTGGCCCCGCTGGCCGCGCAGGGGCAGGCCCAGCTCACCCGGCTGCCGGTGCATGCGTTTGTGCCGTACTTTGCCGACGCGCTGAACGTCGAGGTGCGCCGCGCCGAGGCCAGCTACAAGGGCGGGGTGCGTTTTGCATCACGGCCCGAAGGGGCTTCGGTGCAGGTGCAGGGTGACGCGGCACTTGAAGAGCTGCGTGTCAACAGCATGCTGGCCCTGCCCCCCGCACCTGCCACGGTGGCCGCCGCCGGGGGCAACAGTGCCCCGCGTGGCGAGCCGCTGCTGAACTGGAAGGCGCTGAGCCTGCGTGGCCTCGATGTGGCGCTGGCCCCGGGCAAAGCCACGGCGGTGAACGTGAAGGAGACCACACTCAGCGACTTCTTCGCGCGCATCATCGTGTTTGAAGACGGCCGCATCAACCTGCAGGACCTGGTGAAGTCCTCCGACCCGGTGGCGGTGGTGCCTGACACCAAGGTCACCACCCAGACCGCCACGACTACCACCACGACAGCGGTGGTTGCCCCAGTATCTGCTGCGTCTGCTCCTGTTTCAGGAGCGTCTTCCGCAGTGGCAGCGGGCGCTACAGGCCAAAATGATGCTAAAAATGCGGCTCTGGCCCCCGTCATCACCTTCGGCCCCGTGGCCCTGGTCAACGGGCGGGTGGCGTTCTCGGACCGCTTTGTGCGGCCCAACTACTCGGCCAACCTGAGTGAGCTGACGGGCAAACTCAGCGCGTTTTCCAGCGTCGCGCCGCAAGATACGCCGCAAATGGCCGACCTCGAGCTGCGCGGGCGCGCCGAAGGCACGGCGTCGCTTGAAGTGCTGGGCAAACTCAACCCGCTGGCCAAACCCCTGGCGCTGGACATCCAGGCCAAGGTGCGCGACCTGGAGCTGGCCCCCATGTCGCCGTACTCTGTCAAATACGCGGGCCACGGCATTGAGCGCGGCAAACTCAGCGTGGACGTGGCCTACCAGATCCTGCCCAACGGGCAACTCACGGCCACCAACAAGATCGTGCTGAGCCAGCTGGTGTTTGGTGACGCGGTGGAGGGCGCACCCGCCAGCTTGCCCGTGCGCTTGGCCACGGCCCTGCTGTCCGACAGCAAAGGCGTGATCGACATCGACCTGCCGGTCACGGGCTCGGTCAACGACCCGCAGTTCAGCGTGGGCCCGGTGATCTTCAAGGCGCTGATCAACCTCATCGTCAAAGCCGTGACCTCACCGTTCAGCCTGCTGTCCAGCGCGCTGGGCGGCGGGGATGCCTCAGAACTCAGCACCGTACGCTTCGAGCCCGGTAGCGCCGTGTTGACCGAAGAGGCCCGCACCGGCCTCGACAAAATCGCCAAGGCGCTGGAGACACGCCCCACACTCAAGATGACGGTGGTGGGCCATGCCAGCGAGGACGCCGAACGCGACGCCCTGAAGCGCCAACGCCTGATGCGTATGCTGCGCGCCGAAAAACGCCGCTCCGCGATTCAGGCCACTTCAGCCCCGGCAGCCGCGGCGTCGGCAGCGGCGGACACCCCGGCGGCACCGCTGGCCATCAGCGACGCCGAATACCCCGCGCTGCTGACCGCCGTGTACAAACGCGCCGACATGGCCAAACCCCGCAACATGGTGGGCCTGGCCAAAACCCTGCCCGTGACCGAAATGGAAGACTTGCTGCTGGCCAATATCAGCGTGGCCGACGATGCGGTGCAAACCCTCGCCACCGAACGGGGTGTTGCGGTGCGTGACTACCTCACCCAGCAGAAACTGCCCCTCGACCGCCTGTTTCTGGGGGCAACCAAACTCGCCAAAGACGGTGAAAAATTCACCCCTTCGGCCGAGCTGAACCTGTCCACACAGTAGAACCCACGGGTAATTTCCGGGGCGAGGCCAAAACCCGGCGAAAATAGCGGCAATGCTGGCATGCACGTGGTGTGCTGTCCGGTGCCGAACGGCCCCTTTTCAGGGGCTCCGCTACCAACGATTTGGGCCGGCGCCACTCAACATATTTATGGGTTTTCATGTTTCCTTTTCCTTCGCGCAACAAAATGTCCGACACCCCTGAAGTCCCCGCAACACCGCCCAAGGTCCAGGAAGTCCATCCGCTGGATGCGCTGACCGGTGGTGCCTTTTCTGCCGCCACCTCGGGTGAACGTGCGTCGCGTGTGCGCGAATGGCTGGCGGGCAACCCCACACCCGAGCAGGTGCAGGAAGTCTTCAAGGAACTCAGCGTGCGTGACAAGGGCGCGGCCAAACCGCTGCGCGAAAAGCTCGACGAAATCAAACGCGCCAAGGGCCAGGAAGTGATTGGTGCCGAATGGGCCGCCAAGGCCCAGGCGCTGCTGGCGCTGCCCAAGCTCAACATCGCCGACGCCCTGGCCTGGCAGCGTGACGCCGCCCGTGCGGGTGCGCCGCTGTCGCGTGAGCCGCTGTCGGTGCTGAAGGTGCAATTGGCCGACCGCATCAAGGTCATCGAAGACCTGCAGCACCGCGTGCAGGTGCAGCGTGAGGCCGCTGTGCTGCTGGCCCAGCGCACCGAAATCTTGTCCACCAAACCCTGGCAAGACGCCCAGACCGCCCAGGAAACCCTGCGCGCCGACGTGCAGCACTGGCAAGACCAGGCCACCGAACTGTCCACCGACACCAACTGGGCCAGCGTGGACGCCAAGTTCCCGCCGCTGCTCGACGGCTCGCGCGCCCAGTTGCTCGTGGTGTGGGACGCGTTCCAGGCCGCGCTGGCCCTGGCCGTGGCCGCTGCCGCCGACCCTGCTGCACCGCTGCCCCCCGTGCCCGTGTGGGCCGATGCGCTGCGTGCTGCCCGTGGCCTGCCGCCCGAAGGTGCCCAGGCTGCACAAGCCAACCGCCCCGCCCGTGCGGAAAAACCCAAGGTGGACCCCGAAGTCCGCGAAAAAGCCATGGCCACCGTGCGTGAAGCACTGGCCAAGCTGGAGCAGGAAACCGCCCAAGGCCACGGCAAAGCCAGCGCCGGTGCGGCTGCTGCATTGCGCGGCGTGCTGAAGGAACACGGCAAATTCATCGACACCGGCCTGGAGCACAAGGTGCACGCAGCCCTGGTGGCCGCCGGTGAACTCGAAGGCTGGCAGCGCTGGAGCGCCGACCAGGTGCGTGAAGACCTGGTGGCCAAGGCCGAAGCCCTGCTCAAGCGCCCGGACGGCCAGGCCCTGGGTGGCCGCAAGATGCAGGACAGCCTGCGCCAACTGCGCGAGCTGTGGAAACAAGCCGACCAGGGCGGTGCGCCCAACCACGCGCTGTGGAAGCGTTTTGACGAAGCCTGCAACGAAGCCCACAAAGTCGTCGAAGCCTGGCTCGACAAGATCAAGGCCGACGCCGCCGAACACAAAGCCCAACGCCTGGCACTGATCGAAGAGCTCAAGGCCTGGGGTGCTGCCCAGGCCACCAGCACCGACTGGAAAAACATCCACCGCAGCCTGTACCAGTTTGGCGACCGCTGGCGTGACGCCGGCCACCTGGGCGAAAAAGCCTTTGCCGAGCTGCAACCGCTGTGGAAGCAGGCCATTGGTGAAGCTGCTGCGCCCTTTGAAGCTGCGCAAAAACAAAGCCTGGACCGCCGCCACGCGATGATCGACGAAGCCCGTGTGCTGGGCGACACCCCCGTGCTGCGCATCGACGCCGTCAAGGCGCTACAGCAGCGCTGGCAGGCCGAGGCGCAAAGTGTGCCGCTGGACCGCAAGTTCGAACAAAAGCTGTGGGACGCGTTCCGCAAGCCGATCGACGACGCCTTTAACCGCAAGACCGCAGAGCGCGAAAAAGCCGCCGGTGAACTCAGCGCCCGCGACCGCGTGGTGCTGGACGCCGCCAAGGCGCTGGACGCTGCCAACGCCACCGGCGATGCACAGAAGATCCGCGCCGCCATCAGCGGCCTGGAAGCCGCCCTGCGCGGCCAGGCACAAGCACAGGCCGAAGTGGCCGCCGACAAGGTCGCGGCCGAGGCGCAGTCTGCTGCCCAGGCTGAATCCAACGCCGCCGCACCGGTGGCCGAAGTTTCAGAGCCAAATGAGGCTCCAGCGCAGGCAGATGCTGCGCAAGATGCTCCTGAAAGTGAAGCAACGGAAGCCTCCGGCGAGGCCGAAGCTGCAGCCGCTCCAGCAGCACCTGTCGAGCCGCCCAAACCCGTGCGCAAACCCGTGGTGGCGATGCGTGGCGACGACCGCCCCGGCATGAAAAAAGCCGAGCCCGCAGCCGCTGGCCGCGGAGGCAAATTCGGCGACCGCAAGGATGGCCCACGGAGTGCATCGCGCCCCGGCGACAACAAGTTCGAGCCCATGCGCAATGACCGTGACGACCGTGGCCCCCGTTCCGGTGGCCGTTTTGGCGACCGTCCGGCTTTTGAAGACCGCGGCCCGCGCCTGGGCGACGCCGCCTTCCGCGCCCAGCGCGAGGCACTGGACAACGCCCAAAACGCACTCAAGAAACTGGCTGCTCAGGCCCACGGCGAAGTGCTGACCGACCTGCTCGGCGCATGGGAAAAGCGTGATGTGGAGCAACTGCCCGCCGCCCAGGCCCTGGGCCACGGCGTGACCGGCCCGACCCGCAGCACCTGGGCGCAAAACATCGCTGCCGCACCCAAGACCGACGACAAAACCGTCGCCGAAGCCCTGCTGCGCCTGGAAATGGCCGCCGAGATTCCGACCCCAGCAGAGCACATGAGCGCCCGCCGTATGCTGCAACTGCAGCTGCTGACCAAGCGCAACGACCCGCCACCCGTGCAAACCTGGGCGCAGGACGCCGCCAAGGTCTGGGCCAGCGGTTTTGATGCGGGTAACGCGCGCCGTATGCAGAACGTGCTGAAGGTGCTGATGAAGAAGTGAGGCACACCCCCAGGCTTCGCGGACTTCGTTCCGCTACTCCTTCCCCCTTGCAGGGGGCAACACCAGCGGCCTGGCAGAGCCAGTTCCGCGGTGTTTGCTGGAAAGTGTGGCGCGCACTTCTAGCCGGGAGGATTCAAGCAGGCATAAAAAAGGCTCCCGAAGGAGCCTTTTTTATGTGCATCAGCGCCATTACACGCGTTTGCGGTATTCCGCGGTGCGGGTGTCGATTTCGACCTTGTCGCCCTGGGCCACGAAGATTGGCACGCCGATTTCGAAACCGGTGGCGATCTTGGCGGGCTTCAGCACCTTGCCGGACGTGTCGCCCTTGACGGCGGGTTCGGTCCAGGTGATTTCGCGCACGACGCTGGTGGGCAGTTCGACCGAGATGGCCTTGCCGTCGTAGAACACGACTTCCAGTTCCATGCCGTCTTCCAGGTAGTTCAGTGCGTCGCCCATGTTTTCGGCTTCGACTTCGTACTGGTTGAATTCGGTGTCCATGCAGATGTACATGGGTTCAGCGAAGTAGGAGTAGGTGCAATCCTTCTTGTCCAGAATGATCTGGTCGAGCTTGTCGTCGGCCTTGAAGACCACTTCGGTGTTGAAGTTGGCGATCAGGCTCTTGAGCTTCATGCGTACGGTGGCAGAGTTGCGGCCGCCGCGGCTGTATTCGGTCTTCAGGACAACCATTGGGTCCTTGCCGTGCATGATGACGTTGCCGGCGCGGATTTCTTGAGCGATTTTCATAGGGTTTGCTAAGGTTAAGCCGCTCGACGCCTCAAGGTTTGACGCATGTTTCGCGGCGGGTTGCGCTGATGAGGGGATTTCACCTCTGTCCGTGCCGCATGGGGAAATCGCGGCGCCGGTTTGCGCAAAGCCTGAGATTTTAACTTTTTTCTGTGCAGAACCGGACAAGTTGTGTGGCAAGGTCGTCTTGCTGCAGCAAACGCACCCGTGCGGCACTGCAACAGACTTGCCATGCGGGCAGGTCGATGGGCGGCAGCGGCCCGGGCTGCATGCCGTTCCAGACACGGTGGAAGTGGCGCAGCGACGGCGGTGCTTGCAGCCAGTCGAGGAAGGCTTCGAGTTTGTCGTGGTGGGCGTGGTCGTCCTGGGGGTAGATCTGCCAGACCAGCGGTTTGCCCGCCCACAGCGCACGCACCAGTGAATCCTCACCGCGCACAAAGTTCAGGTCGCTGGCCCACAGCAGGTGGTCAAAGCCGTGTTGGGGGGTGGGCTGAAGGTGTGAAATTGATAGCTGCTTGCGCTCGTCCACTGGGCGCTGGAGCCAATTTGGGCTTGCTATTTCGGCTTGAACCGCCGCTGCAGCGCGGCCGGGTGTGACGAGCAGTTGGGTGCCCGCTGCGCCGCCGTCCAGCTGCGCCAGCAGGTCACCCAGCGCCACGGGCTCGTAACAAAACAGCGACACGGCCCGCGCGCCCGTGTCGGCAATACCCTGGCTCTGCAGCCAGTCTCCTCGCTGGAATGTGGCCTGCCGCTGGAGCAGATCCGGCTCGCGCAGCAGCCCACCGGTGCCGGGTGTGAAGCCCGGGTAAAAAAACCATTTGGTCCAGCCCGTCGCGGGCCCCTGCATCACGGGGGAGGGCATGGCGTGGCAGCGCTCCACGTAGGACTCGGCGCTGAGGTATTCGAGGTTGATCCAGACAGGTTGTGGATGTTTTAGGCCCCCCGCGCTTATCTGCTGTGCGCAGTGCGCTATAAATTCAGGAGCAACTGTGCAGCCAAACGCCTCCACCAACACGTCACACGGTGCCAGGCCCTCCAGCGCCAGCGGCTGCGTCCATGGGTGGACTTCCACTCCGTCGCAGCCCTCAGGTGCCATCCATTGCAGCGCGGACGCGTCGTCCACCCACAGCCTTACCTGCTGGCCCTGCGCGGCCAGGTTGGCCGCCAGCCGCCAGCACACACCGATGTCACCGAAGTTGTCGATGACCTGGCAGAAGATGTCCCAGCGTCCTGTAGTCATTGCGATGCTCCAGCTGAGGTGCGCAGGTGATCCACCAGCAGGCGCGAGACGCTGGACAGCGATTCGTACGAGCGCACACACAGCACCAGCCGCCGTTGCGCCCAGGGCTCGGCCAGCGTGACCGTGCGCACCGCCAGCGATCCGCTGTAAAGCGCCGCACTGCCACGTGGCATCACCCCCACGCCCAGTCCTGCGGCGACCATCAGGCACAACGCGTCGTAGCCGGTCACCTGGATACGCAGCTTCAGCGGCAGTTGGGCCTCCGCAGCGGCGCGGGTGAGTTGGTTGTTGATGGCGCTGCCCGGGTGCATGCCCACAAAGTCAAAGGCCAGCGCGTCGGTCAGCCGCACAGTCTTGCGGCGGGCCAGCGTATGGCCGGTGGGCACCACCAGCACCAGTTCGTCGTTGCGGTAGGGAAGCAAGGTGACTTTTTCACCATAAACGCCGTCGTTCAGGATGCCAATGTCGGCCGCGTTTTCGGCCACCGAATGGGCAATGGCGGTGCTGATCTGCTCCTGCAGCCGCACGTCCACCTGCGGGTGCTGCGCCAGGAAACTCTGCAGCTCACCGGGCAGGAACTGGGTGATGGCCGAGATGTTGGCCACCACCCGCACATGGCCGCGTGCGCCGGTGGTGTAGTCGCGCATCTGGGTGGCAATGCCGTCCATGTCGTTCAACACCCCCCGCGCGAGGTGCAGCAGCGCAAACGCGGCCGCGCTGGGCTCGACACCCTTGTTGCTGCGGGTGAACAGCTCCACGCGTAATGCGGCTTCCAGCTCGGACAAACGCCGGCTGGCGGCCGAGGGTGCAATGTGTTCACGTGCCGCCGCACCGGCGATGGTGTTTTCTTCCATCACCGCCACAAACAGCCGCAGGGACACAGGGTCGAGTTTCATGGGCCGTATCTTGCCATGCTGGATTGCGATGGCAGCTTCGCACATCAGCGTTTTGCAACCGGGAATGGTGCTGGGATGATCGCCACCCAGTCAGGAGACATAGACATGGATGTACAGACAAGCCCCGCAGCCTTGCAAGGCGTGCGGGTGATCGAGATGGGCCAGTTGATCGCCGGGCCGTTCTGCGGCAAGACGCTGGGTGAATTTGGCGCGGACGTGGTCAAGATCGAAGCGCCGGGCGCGGGCGACCCACTGCGCAACTGGCGGATGATCAAGGAAGGCACGTCGGTCTGGTGGCAGGTGCAGTCGCGCAACAAACGCTCGGTGGCGCTGGATTTGCGCCAGCCCGAGGGGCAGGACATTGCGCGCCGCCTGATTGCCGAGGCCGACGTGCTGATCGAGAACTTCCGCCCCGGCACGCTGGAGGGTTGGGGTATGTCGCCCGACGAACTCCATGTGCTCAACCCGGGCCTGGTGATCCTGCGTATTTCGGGCTACGGCCAGACCGGCCCGTACCGCGACCTGCCCGGGTTTGGGGTGATCGGTGAAGCCATGGGCGGCCTGCGCCACCTGACCGGTGAGCCGGGCCGGGTGCCGGTGCGGGTGGGGGTGTCGATTGGTGACACGCTGGCCGCGTTACACGGTGCCATTGGTGTACTCACGGCGCTGTACCACCGCAAGGTCAACGGCGGGCAAGGCCAAGTGATTGACGTGGCCCTGCACGAAGCGGTGTTCAACGTGATGGAAAGCCTGGTGCCGGAATACAGCGCCTTTGGTGCCGTGCGTGACGCAGCGGGCAGTGCGCTGCCGGGCATCGCACCCAGCAACGCCTACCCCTGCACCGACGGCTGGGTACTGGTGGCAGGCAATGGCGACAGCATCTTCAAACGGCTGATGGACACCATTAACCGCCCCGACCTGGGCACCGCGCCTGACCTGGCCGACAACGCAGGCCGTGTGGCGCGTGTGGGGGAGATCGACGCTGCCATCGGTGCCTGGACGGCCAACCGCACGGTGCAGGCGGTGCTGGATGGCCTGGGTGCGGCGCGTGTGCCTGCGGGCAAGGTGTACACCGCCCAAGACATCAGCGAAGACCCGCATTACCGCGCCCGCGACATGCTGCTGAAGCAGACCACACGCGACGGCTACGAGGTGGAAGTGCCCGGCATCGTGCCCAAACTGTCCGCCACGCCTGGCCGGGTGCGCAGCAGTGCGCCACATCTGGGCGACGACACCGACGCGGTACTGGCAGAAGCGGGCCTGACGCCAGAACAGATTGCGCTGCTGCGCAGCAAAGGGGTGATCCAATGAAAACCACCACCTGGAACGGCGCAGGCCGCCGTATCTACATGCAGGAAGTCGGCACCCGCGACGGCCTGCAGATGGAGCAGGCTTTTGTGCCCACGGAAGACAAGATTGCGCTGGTGAATGCGCTGTCGGCAGCGGGTTTGGCCAAGATCGAGGTCACCTCGTTCACATCGCCCACGGCCATCCCGGCGCTGCGCGATGCCGAAATTGTGATGCGCGAGATTGAGCGCCGCCCCGGTGTGGTCTACACGGCCCTGGTGCCCAACATGCGCGGGGCAGAGCGCGCCATCGAGTCCAAGACGGACGAGCTGAACCTGGTCATGTCCGCCAGCGAAACCCACAACCTGGCCAACCTGCGGATGACACGCGCGCAGTCGTTCGCTTCACTCGCGCAGGTGGTGGGCATGGCGCAGGCGGCGAACGTGGAAGTCAACGTGTCGCTGTCCTGTGTGTTTGGCTGCCCGATGGAGGGTGACGTGGCCGAGGCCGAGGTGTTTGGCCTTGTGCAGCGATTTGCTGATCTGGGTGTGGGCGGCATCACGCTGTGTGACACCACGGGGATGGCCTACCCGTCGCAGGTGGCACACACCACTGCCGCCGCGCGCGCCCGTTGGCCTGGCATGGACTTCACCCTGCATTTCCACAACACGCGGGGTATGGGCCTGGCCAATGTGCTGGCCGCCATCGATGCTGGGGCCGACCGTTTCGATGCATCGCTCGGTGGCCTGGGCGGCTGCCCGTACGCGCCGGGGGCCAGCGGCAACGTGTGCAGCGAAGAAATCGTGCACGCGCTGCAGCTGATGGGGTTTGACACGGGGGTGGATTTGCCCGCACTCATCGCCGCCGCCGAGCGCCTGCCCGGGCTGATCGGCCATGACATTCCGAGCCAGATCGTCAAGGCGGGCCAGCGCTTGCACCTGCACCCGGTGCCCGCAGATTTTGAGGCGGTGCGTACACGCGCACTGGCACGGTAGCCCCCGGATTTTTGAGTTTCGCGTTCCACTACATAACCAAAGGAGACCTTTCCCATGCCTTCCATGACCCGTAGAAAACTCACCGCGCTGGCCCTTGTGGCCTGCGCACCGCTCGCCGTCCTGGCGCAAGGCGCTTACCCCACCAAACATATCACGCTGGTGGTACCCACCGCTGCCGGTGGCACGACAGATTTGTCGGCCCGCATGCTGGCCCAGGGCCTCACGCCAGTCATCGGCCAGTCGGTGGTGGTGGACAACAAGGGCGGCGGCAACGGCAACATTGCCGCCAGCATCGTTAAACGTGCCGAAGCGGACGGCTACACGCTGTTCCTGCAGTACTCCGGTTACCACGTCATTTCTCCCCACCTGACCAAGGTGGCGCAGTGGAGTCAGAGCGACTTTCAGCCCGTGGCGAATGTGATCTCCGCTCCGCAGATCATCGTGGTGCGCGACGGCCTGCCGGTGAAGACCCTGGCCGAGCTGATCACCTATGCCAAGGCCAACCCCGGCAAACTGAACTACGCATCGTCCGGCAACGGCTCGCTGCAGCACGTGACGGGTGCCATGCTGGAGCAGCAGGGCGGTGTGAAGATGGTGCATGTGCCCTACAAGGGCACCGGCCCCGCGCTGCAGGATTTGCTGGGTGGCCAGGTGGATCTGACCTTTGGGACAGCGCCACCGTTTATGCCGCACATCCAGTCCGGCAAGCTGCGTGTGCTGGCTGTGACCGGCAAGGAGCGCCTGCCCAGCCTGCCCGACGTGCCCACCACCGCCGAGGCGGGTTACCCTGGCGTCAATGCCACGTCCTGGTTTGGCCTGTTCGCACCCGCCGCCACACCCAAGGCCGTGATCGACAAGCTGGCCGCAGACACGCGCACCGTGGTGCAAAGCGCCGCCTTCAAACAAAAGGCCCAGGAGCAGGGCGCCACGGCGGACTACCTCGGGCCGCAGCAAATGGCGGACCGTGTGAAGGCGGACTTGGCCAGCTGGGCCGATGTGGTCAAGGCGTCGAAGATCGAGGCGGACTGATTGTTGAACACCCCCAGGCTGCGTGCACTTCGTGTCACCACGCCAACCCCCTTGCAGGGGGCGACACCAGTGGCCGGGCAAAGCCCGTTCCACGGTGTCTGCTGAAGGGCGCTTGTGCTTCGCACTTTGCGCTGACATGTATCGAGGTTTAGTGGTGTTTTAGGCCTCTAGCGCACACAGGGCGTGCGCAGGGTGCTATCAAAAGTGTAGTTTTACGTGCTGCGGCCCGCTGGGCAGGCAGCACGCCACAATACAGCCCATGTCAGATGTGCATTCCGAACAGTTATTGAGTGAAGTGGCGGCCTTACCCTCGTTGCCGGGGGTGTACCGCTACTTTGATGCGGACGGCCAGTTGCTGTATGTGGGCAAGGCGCGCAACCTCAAGAAGCGGGTGGCGAACTACTTCCAGAAGACCCATGGCGGCACGCGTATTGGCCACATGGTCAGCAAGATCGTGCGGATGGAGACCACGGTGGTGCGCTCCGAGGCCGAGGCGCTGCTGCTGGAAAACAACCTCATCAAGACGCAGCACCCGAAGTACAACATCCTGTTCCGGGATGACAAGAGTTACCCCTACCTCAAGATCACCGGCAGCCGCACACCCGGCCCGGGGGTGCCGGGCGCGCAGGTGTTTCCGCGTATGGCGTACTACCGGGGCGCGGCGGAAAAGCGCCACCACTACTTCGGGCCGTTTCCCAATGCCTGGGGGGTGAAGGAAACCATCTTGCTGCTGCAAAAGGTGTTCCGCCTGCGCACCTGTGAGGACACGGTGTTCAACAATCGCACGCGGCCCTGCCTGCTGTACCAGATCAAGCGCTGCACCGGCCCCTGCGTGGACCTGATCAGCGCCGAGGCGTATGGGCAGGACGTGGCCAGTGCGCAGCAGTTTTTGCGCGGCGAGACACAAGAGGTGCTGGACGCATTGGGCGCACGTATGGTGGCGCATGCCGAGAAGCTCGAATTTGAACAAGCCACCGAGCTGCGCAACCAGATGTCGGCGCTGTCCAGCGTGCTGCACAAACAGTCGGTGGACACACTGTCCGACAAGGACGTGGACATCCTGGCCGTCAAAGTGCAAGGCGGGCGCGCGTGTGTGAACCTGGCCATGGTGCGTGGTGGGCGGCATTTGGGCGACAGGGCGTACTTTCCGGTGCATGTGGAAGACGCGGCCGTGATGGCGGGGGTGGAAGGTGAGGCAGCCAAGCAGCCGCAGCACGTAGAAGTGCAGGTGCTGGAGGCTTTTATGGCGCAGCACTACATCGACATCCCTGTGCCGCCCGCACTCATCACCAGCGCCCCGGTGGACAAGGGACTGACCGAAGCCTTGTCCGAGCAAAGTGGCATCCGGGTGACGGCGGTGCACAACCCGCGTGAACAGCGGCGGGTGTGGTTGGAGATGGCGCAGACCAATGCGGCCTTGCAACTGGCGCGGCTGCTGGCCGAAGAAGGCTCACAACAAGCCCGCACACGCGCATTGGCCGAAGCGCTGGACATGGCGTCGGACGATCTGGATACGCTGCGCATCGAGTGTTTTGACATCTCCCACACAGCGGGTGAGGCCACCCAGGCCTCGTGTGTGGTGTTCCAGCACCACAAGATGCAAAACAGCGAGTACCGCCGCTACAACATCGAAGGCATCACCGGCGGCGACGACTATGCCGCCATGCGCCAGGTGCTGACGCGCCGCTACAGCAAGATTGCGGAGGCCACCCGCGCCAGCGGTGAGGCCGCGTTGCCCGGCGAGGTGGCCCGGGGCCGCCCGCACATGCCCGACCTGGTGCTGGTCGATGGCGGCAAAGGCCAGGTGGCGATGGCGCGTGAGGTGTTTGAGGCGCTGGGGCTGAATCTGTCGCTGATTGTGGGTGTGGAGAAGGGTGAGGGCCGCAAGGTCGGCCTGGAAGAGCTGGTGTTTGCCGATGGCCGCGAGAAGGTTTATTTGGGCTACGACTCGGCCGCCCTGATGCTGGTGGCGCAGATCCGCGACGAGGCGCACCGCTTCGCCATCACCGGCATGCGCGCCCAGCGCGCCAAGGTGCGGGTGGGTGGCAGCAGCATTGAGGACATCCCGGGCGTGGGGCCGAAAAAACGGGCACGCCTGCTGCAGCGGTTTGGTGGGGTGCGGGGTGTGGCGGCGGCGAGTGCGGAGGACTTGGCCACGGTGGAGGGCATATCGCGGGATTTGGCAGATGAAATCTACCGAGCCTTGCGCTGAACGCTAAGGCAACGCTGATTAAGGTACACGCACCTGCGTGGTGCTGCGTTACAGGTCGATGAAGCAGCAAACCCTCGCCATGGCCGCAGACCAAAGCTTTGAGAACTACCGCAAGCCCACCAGGCGCGACGAGTTCTTGAGAACCATGGAGGCCATCGTGCCCTGGTCCAGCCTGTGCGAGGTCATCGAGCCACACTACCCCAAGGCAGGCAACGGCCGCCCACCCATAGGTCTGGAACGCATGCTGCGTATCCACTTCATTCAGCATTGGTTCAACCTGGCCGATCTGGCTTGTGAAGAAGCCCTGTACGACAGTGCCAACCTGCGCCGCTTTGCAGGCATCGACCTGGGCCGTGAGCCCGTACCCGACGCCACCACTATCTTGAAGTTTCGCAAGCTCCTCAATGCGCACAAACTGGGCGAAGCACTGTTTGCCAAGGTGGGGCAGGAGTTGCAGCAGCGAGGCTTCAAGGTCCATACCGGCACCATCGTGGATGCCACCATCATCGGCGCGCCCAGTTCAACCAAGAATGCAGGCAAGGCACGCGACCCCGAGATGCACCAGACCAAGAAGGGCCAGCAGTGGTACTTTGGCATGAAGCTGCACATTGGCGTGGACAGCCAAAGCGGCTTGGCGCACAGCGCCGTCGTCACAGCCGCCAACGTGCATGACAAGCACCCGCTGCCACAACTGCTGCATGGCAACGAGCGGCGCGTGTATGGCGACTCAGCCTATGCCAGTCAGAAGGCGTTGATTGCGGGTAAAGCTCCAAACGCCAAAGACTTCACCAATCAGCGCACGCGCCGCGCTGGTGGTCTCGTTGATGAGGTGGCTCGTGCAAAGAACCGCAACAAATCCAGGATTCGTGCCCGCGTCGAGCATGTCTTTGGTGTGATCAAGCGGCTGTGGGGCTTTGGCAAGGTGCGCTATGTGGGGCTGCACAAGAATGCCACGCGGGCGTTCACTGCCCTGGCACTGGCCAACATCTTCCTCGGCCGCCAAAGGCTGATGGCACAGGTGCGCCCGTAGGGGCCAAAAACGGGCTCAAGGGCCTGTACAAGGCCCTCTGGGCCGCCAACCCCAGCCTGCGCTGCGTCCAAACTGGGCGGGGCTGCCCGAAATTACTCCAATGCCGATACTTGATCAGCGTTGCCCTAATGCATAAGAGGGGGCGGTCTTCATGACACAATCGCGCCCATGTTCTGGACTATCCCAACCATCATGACCTGGACGCGGATTGCCTCGATTCCGTTGATCGTGGGGGTGTTTTACCTCCCGATCAGCGCGGCAATGCAGAATTTGCTGGCCTCGGTGATGTTCATCGTTTTTGCCGCGACCGACTGGCTTGACGGCTATCTGGCCCGCAAGCTGAACCAGACGTCATCTTTTGGCGCCTTTCTCGACCCGGTGGCCGACAAGTTCCTGGTCTGTGCGGCCTTGCTGGTGCTGGTGCACCTGCAGCGGGCCGATGTGTTTGTGGCACTGATCATCATCGGCCGCGAAATCGCCATTTCGGCGTTACGCGAGTGGATGGCGCAGATTGGCGCATCCAAAAGTGTGGCGGTGCACATGATCGGCAAGATCAAGACCAGTGTGCAGATGGTGGCGATTCCGTTTCTGCTGTATGACGGGCTCTTGTTCGGGGTTGTCGACACCCATGTCTGGGGCACCTGGCTGATCTGGATTTCTGCCGTGCTCACGGTGTGGTCCATGGTGTATTACCTGCAAAAAGCCCTGCCCGAAATCCGGGCCCGGGTGAAGTGAGCCAGTCCGCTGCCGACAGCGCCTGGGTCAAGGCGATGCCGGTGGTGTTTGTGCTGATCTGGAGCACCGGCTTCATCGTGGCGCGTTACGCCATGCCGTATGCGCCGCCCTTCAAGTTTCTGGCCCTGCGTTTTATCCTGTCCGTCGCCTGTTTTGGTGTGTGGGCGGTGTTGTCACGTGCAGCATGGCCTGTGGATCGTCGTCAGTGGGTGCATTTGGCGGTGACCGGCCTGTTTATGCATGCCGGTTACCTGGGCGGTGTCTGGGCTGCCGTAAAGCTGGGCATGGGGGCTGGTCTGGTCGCACTGCTGATGGGGCTGCAGCCAGTGCTGACGGCCATCTGGGTATCGGGCCAGGGCGGCAAGGTGGCGCGGGCCCAGTGGCTGGGGCTGGCCCTTGGGTTTGCGGGGCTGGCGCTGGTGGTGTGGCAAAAACTTGGCATGGGTGAGGTACATGCCGCCAGTTTCTCGCTGGCCCTGGGCGCATTGCTGAGCATGACGATGGGCACGCTGTACCAGAAGCGTTACCTGCAACCCTGTGCCGTGCCCACTGCCAACTTTGTGCAAAACCTCGCTGCTTTTGCGCTGATGGCACCGCTGGCTCTGTTGCTGGAGACCGAAGTGGTGCATTTCAACCCGGCCTTGCTGGGCGCGCTGGCCTGGTCGGTGCTGGCGCTGACGTTGGGGGGCAGCTCGCTGCTGTACCTGTTGATCCAGCGTGGTGCCGCCACATCGGTCACCAGTTTGCTGTACCTGGTGCCACCCACTACAGCTTTTATGGCCTGGCTGCTGTTCAATGAACCCATAACGGCCATCACAGTGGCCGGAACGGCGTTGACCGCGCTGGGTGTGAGCCTGGTGGTGCGCCCCCCGTCTGTGAAGCCAGCTACGGGTTGATGCGCCAGGGTGCGTCCTGGAACTGTTCAACAAGATAGTCGGTCAGCAGGCGCACCCGCTTCGGTGTCTGGGCCCGCCAGGGGGCCAGCCAGTGGATGTTGGCGTCGGGCATGGCCCAGTCGGGCAACACCCGCACCAGCTGTCCGTTGGTCAGCAGTGGCGCAATGTCCCACAGGCTGCGCAGCATGATGCCGTTGCCGCCCACACACCAGTCGCGCACCAGCTCGCCGGAGTTGCTGGCCAGCGGGCCCTGGATACGCACCTTGGCAGGTGTGCCAGATTGGACGTGCTGCAACTGCCACACATCAAAACGCGGGCCGGTGCTGTTGCCGTTTTCACGCGCAATCAGGCAAGCGTGGCGTGCCAGGTCTTCCACACGGGCCGGTGTGCCGTGGCGCGCCAGGTAAGCGGGGGCTGCAACCAGCACCCGCTGGTTGGCGGCAAGTTGGCGCGAGGTCCACTGCGACGCCTGTCTGCCCTGTACGGCCCAGAGCCAGACCGCGCCGTCATACCCTTCGGCCGCGAGGTCGGGCAATTGTTCGGTGAGCTGCAACTGCACGGTGATGCGCGGGTGGCGCTGCTGGAACCGCGCCACGGCGGGCCCCAGCCACAGGCGTCCAAAACCGAAGGTGGCTGCGAGCCGGATTTGTCCGGAAGGCTCGGCCTGCCGGGTTTGCAGGTCCAGTTCCATGTCCTGAAACCCCTGCAGCAGGGTTTGTGCATGCTCACACACCACATCACCTTCGGCTGTGGCGCTCACGCGGCGGGTGGTGCGCAGGAACAGCCGCTGCCCCAGTTGGCGCTCAATCGCGGCCAGGCGTTTGGTGACTGCAGGTGCGGTGATGTCCAGGTGCAAGGCCGCGGCACTGAGGGTGCCGTGGGCGCGGATGGCCAGCACAAGTTCAAGGTCGGCGCGGTGCATTAATTTCTTTTTTGGAAGTAATTGATTGTTTGATTATTGCTTTATCTGAGAGGTTAATACGGTCAAAATCTGCAGGTGCGCAGATAAAAAGCACGGCATTTCTTTCACAAACCACCCCAGGAAAACCCATGGCAAAACAACGGATTGCGGTCATTGCAGGTGATGGCATTGGCAAGGAGGTCATGCCTGAAGGTTTGCGTGTGATGGAGGCGGTCGCCGACAAGTTTGGCATCGACCTGCAGTTTGATCACTTCGATTTCTCAAGCTGGGACTACTGCGAGAAACACGGCAAGATGCTGCCCGATGACTGGAAGGACCAGATCGGCGGCCACGACGCGATTTATTTCGGTGCCGTGGGCTGGCCTGAAAAAATCCCGGACCATGTTTCGCTGTGGGGTTCACTACTGTTGTTTCGCCGCGAGTTTGACCAGTATGTGAACCTGCGCCCCGCGCGGCTCATGCCGGGCATCATCGCGCCCGTGGTGCGCCGTGATGGCAGCCCGCGGCAGCCGGGTGAAATCGACATGTACATCGTGCGTGAAAACACCGAAGGCGAATATTCCAGCATCGGCGGACGTATGTACCCGGGCACTGAGCGTGAGATCGTGATGCAGGAAACGGTGATGTCCCGCATCGGGGTGGACCGCGTGCTGAAGTTTGCATTTGAGCTGGCCCAATCGCGCCCCAAGAAACACCTGACCAGCGCCACCAAGTCGAATGGCATCGCCATCACCATGCCGTACTGGGACGAGCGTGTAGCCGAGATGGCCCAGCAGTACCCGGGCATCACACTCGATAAGTTCCACATCGACATCCTGACGGCGCATTTTGTGCAGCGGCCAGATTTTTTTGACGTGGTGGTGGCGAGTAATTTGTTCGGCGACATCCTGAGTGACCTCGGCCCCGCATGTACCGGCACCATCGGGATTGCACCCAGCGCCAACCTGAACCCGGACCGTAAATTCCCTTCGCTGTTTGAGCCGGTGCACGGCTCAGCGCCCGACATTGCCGGGCGTAATCTTGCGAACCCGATTGGCCAGATCTGGTGCGGCGCGATGATGCTGGATTTTCTGGGGCACAAACAGGCACATGACGCGGTTCTGGCTGCCATCGAAGCAGTTTTGCAGCCGGGCAGTGGTGCCCCCCGCACGCCTGATCTCGGCGGGACGGCTGGCACGTCTGATGTGGGGCGTGCCATTGCCGAGGTGGTGCAAAGCCTGTAGAGCTGCGGATGAATTGTCAAAGATGGTCAACGCCCTGAAAAATGCGGGGATTGCGCGATGGCGGCAGGAAAAATCAGCATAGAATCCGCCTCCGCGCCGTTGCAAAACGGTGCTTCTTATTGACACCGTGAATGTCCATGGTTTTAATCTGAAAAGGCGGTTCGCCGCCTTGTACACTTACCCGCACGTCATTGCCGTTTGACTGCAAACCCGGTAAGGCCAGATTTCAAGAGACATCCCGACTGACCAACTTTTTTCTGTATGAGGGGCCCTTTGTGAATAAAACTGAACTGATTGAGCACATTGCCACCAATGCTGACATTTCCAAGGCTGCAGCAGCACGTGCGCTGGAGTCCACGATCGAAGCAGTGAAGAAGACTTTGAAGAAGGGTGGCACTGTGTCCCTCGTTGGTTTTGGCACCTTTGCCGTTGGCAAAAGAGCTGCCCGCACAGGCCGTAATCCCCGTACTGGCGCAGCGATCAAGATCAAGGCTGCTAAAGTACCGAAGTTTCGTCCAGGCAAAGCATTAAAAGATGCTTTGAACTGAAGATCAGGTTTAGGTGGGGTGCTTAGCTCAGTTGGTAGAGCAGCGCCCTTACACGGCGTAGGTCGGCGGTTCGAGCCCGTCAGCACCCACCACCACCGATGCAAAGGCGAACGACACGTTCGCCTTTTCTTTTTGTCTTGAAAGAGTTCCGCATGTTTGAGTTTGTCCGCAAGCACTCCAAGATCTTCATGGGCTTGATGTTCCTGCTGATCGTCCCTTCGTTTATTTTGTTGGGTGTGGATGGCTATACCCGCAATGCGACCCAAACGGAAGCGGTGGCCCGGGTGGATGGCCAGGACATCACACGGGCCGAGTGGGACGCAGCCCATGCCCGGGTTGCTGAAGAGCTGCGTGCGACCAATCCGATGCTGGATTCGAAACAACTCGATTCCCCGCAGGCGCGGTACATATCGCTTGAGCGTTTGGTCAGTGACCGGGTACTGCTGGCGGCTGCGGCCAAGTCCAGGCTCACCACCAGTGATACACGGTTGGCGCGCGCGTTGCAAGAAGACCCCGCCATCACGTCTTTGCGCCGTGCCGATGGCACGTTGGACATGGACCGTTACCGCGCGTTGGTGGGGCGCCAGGGCATGACCCCAGAAATGTTTGAAAACCGGGTGCGTGGCGATCTCTCGTCGCGCCAGGTGCTGCAAGGTATTGCGGCAGGCAGCATTGTTCCATCCGCTCAGGCCGATGTGACCTTGGCTGCTTATTTTGAACAGCGTGAAATACAGACCGCTTTGTTCAAGGCGGCCGACTTTGTCTCGAAAGTCACGGTGACGGATGCCGAGATCGAGGCGTACTACAAAAGCAACCAGGCGCAATTCCATGTGCCAGAGCGGGCATCCATCGAATACGTGGTGCTGGACCTCGACAGTGTCAAAAAGTCCATCACGGTGAATGAGACCGAACTCAAGGACTACTACCAGCAAAACCTGGAACGTTTTGCGGGCAAGGAAGAGCGCAAAGCGCGCCATATTCTGGTCAATGCGCCCAAGAGTGCCCCCGATGCTGAGCGTAAAGAGGCACGTGCCAAGGCCGACCAATTGCTGGCCGATGTTCGCAAGAATCCCGCCAGTTTTGCCGATGTAGCTGCCAAGAATTCGCAGGACACTGGTTCTGCGGCCAGTGGTGGTGATCTGGGGTTCTTCACGCGCGGCGCAATGGTGAAACCATTTGAAGATGCAGCATTTGCACTCAAGAAAAATGAGATCAGCGATATCGTGGAGTCTGATTTTGGCTTTCACATCATCCAGGTTACAGACATCAAGACCCCACCAGCGCGCAGTTTTGAGGAAATGCGCCCCACGCTGGAGGCCGAGTTCCGCCAACAGACTGCACAACGCAAATTTGCGGAATCGGCCGAGGCATTTACCAACGGTGTGTTTGAGCAGGCTGACAGCCTGAAGCCCGTGGCGCAGCGCCTG
The DNA here is from genome assembly GCA_026314275.1 of Comamonadaceae bacterium AAW. Lineage (GTDB taxonomy): Bacteria > Pseudomonadota > Gammaproteobacteria > Burkholderiales > Burkholderiaceae_C > JAGOEY01. The sequence goes on along the minus strand of CP111109.1, from coordinate 292,326 downwards.
GGCTTGCCGATTCAAACTGCTACCGTGGGAGCTGAGCCGCAAGCCGGTGCCAAAGGCGCATTGGCCAGCAAACGGTTCCTTGAATCAATTTTCAGTGCCGATTCGGTTGAGAAAAAACGCAACACAGAAGCCGTTGAGATTGGCACGAACCAACTCGCTGCAGGACGCGTTGTGCAGCACATGCCCGCCCACACACAGGCCTTGGCAGAGATCAAGGACCAAGTGCGGCAGCAGGTGGTTCAGCAGAAAGCTGCAGAGCTTGCCAAGAAAGAGGGCGCAATGAAGCTGGCGGCCTGGGCGGCCAATCCGACCAGTGCCAGCTTGCAAGCACCTGTACTGGTTTCTCGTGTCCAGACACAGGGCAAGCCATCCCAGATCGTGGACGCTGCGCTGCATGCCAGCACGGCCAAATTGCCGACTTTTGTGGGGGCTGACTTGGGTGCTGATGGATATGCTGTGGTCAAGGTCAACAAAGTCGTGCCGTACGTGCCTGCCACATCTGCTGACGCGGCCCGTGACCGAGGCGGTTATGCCCAAGCCTGGAGTGCGGCAGAAGCGGCTGCCTATTACGACCTGTTGAAAGACCGCCTCAAGGTTCAGTTCCTGGTTCCCAAACCCGAGACGGCGTTGAAGACGCCAGGTTGACTGGCAAGTGTGGAAAACTTGCGGCCTGTCGTCGATAGGGCGCAAGGACACGCTATAATCTTAAGCTTACGGTGGCTGTAGCTCAGTTGGTAGAGTCCAGGATTGTGATTCCTGTTGTCGTGGGTTCGAGCCCCATCAGCCACCCCAGTGTTTACAAGGAAAGCCCGCTATCAAAATGGTAGCGGGCTTTTTTACTTTCAGCGCCGTGTAGCCACCATGTAGCCATCAGTACGGCTTTTTGTACCGTACAACCTCCAACACAAAGCAGCAAAAACCGATGGTGTGATGTTGAGCTGGCGCAGATTGCAGAGCCCTCGCCACCAAAGCTCAGGGGTCAGATTTGAAATCCTGCCCCCAGCTCGGAGACGTGCCCCGCCGTGCTGGCCTGAAAATTTAGGCCAATTTAGGATGGGACTGGTGCGGCCTGGTCACCGCCCAACCTACGCGGATGTAGCAAACCCCGCGCGACGCCACACCCGGGGGTTCCCCGGCTCAGGTTTTCGCCAGCCACGGCCAGCTCAGAAGCTCCCCCCGGCGGGTGACCTTAGCGGGATTTAGCAGTCGAGATGGTGACGCAGGCGAAAGAAAACCCGCACGGGGCGGGCATTCGGCACGTCCTAGGAGCCCTCATTGAGACGGTATAGACTTGCCTCGAGCTGGTGACGTGCGATGTAAAGAACCCCGGCCGGATGCATCAAGCCGATGCAGTTGGCTCAGATTTTGAAAGCTAGAACCTAGCGTATCGAGGAAGTTCAGGACAGGGTTTATCTGCCAAAAATCCGAAGGGATGCAATGGAGGCGGAGCGGTTTGCGAATGGGGAGTGATGGACACGGGTTTTTCAGCTGTGCTACTCTATGTGGCTTCCTCCAAAACCTTATGACCGTAGCAAATCTCGTTCACCATGACAGCCCAAACCATGGGCTTGATGTTGCTATGGGTGCTGTAAGTGAGTCAGTGAAAGAGCTAACAGACTCACTGATTGCTCGTATCAGTACTGATTCATCAGAGCTTGGACGAGGGCCAGAGCTCTTGGCACAGAGCAAAAAAGTCCACGCTCAAATCCAGAATTTGGCACAACAAGTACTGGCCACCGATAACCCTGATGTGCGCAAATCGGTTGCCACATCTCTGGTCGAGTGGGTTGGCATGACGACTGAAATGCTAGCGAAATTCGATGAAGTGGACATTCTTTATCGTGCGGCTTCTCGCGAGGTTCGTCGTGCCAAGCAACGGAAAATGGCATTGATTGGCCGAATTAACGAATCTTCCTTGGGACTGAGGGACATGATGGTTGATTTGCTTGAGGCAATTGATCCCTCACCGGTTGGCTATCTAGAAGATGAAGTGCGAAAGATTCATGGAGGCAACGCCGAGTCAATGCTCGCGAGTTTTAAAGAACTAGCGACCTCGAACGGCTTCACTCAGGAAGCATTCAAGCAGCGTCACAACTTAAAGTGACGGGTGCTGGATGCAGGTCTTCGTAAGTGCGGCATTCCATGCCTATGCATCCGATCAGGTTCGAGCTGACCTGATTCAGGCATTCAAGTGGTGGAAAACCAGTCCAGATCGTGAGTTTAAAAGCCCTTTTTTCGGTAAGGACTCGGGAACAGCTAAACCCAGTGTGAATGGCAAAAAGCACCTGCTCCGACATTGCCATTTGATTCCGTTGCATGACGCGGAAGCCTTGGCCAAGTGGGTGAAGAATTTACGTTGGCATTCGAGAAAAACCAGCGACCGGGTATTGGTCTATGTTCAACGTGACGACGATTATTTTCTGATTGACGTGGTCGATGACCCCGGTGCACATCAAATCATGCGCATGTTCGACAAAAATGGGAAGTCTTTCATGCTCTCCTGCGCTCAAAGTGCGGAAGCATTTTTGAATAGGGAGCTTGAGCTAGAGCCAGCTTGAAAAGGGCCTGCCTTAGGCTATCTCGCTTTAGCCCATGTCTTTCGCCGAGGCATCGCACCAGATGATCCCGGCTTGGGCTTGCTACTGGAACTGCAGCGCCTGCATTCGGCCTACCTAGTGCTCACCAAAAGCGAGCGTGGCCTTGATGCGAACGGCGAAATAGTGGCTAATGTTCGCGCGGGTTAGCAGCCCGGGATAAATTTGGCGCTGTCCCCTGCCAACCCATGTTCACCCGCAAACCGACAGCATTTATCGGTTTCCCAAGCACGAAGCGTGTCTGCGTGGTGCACGCAAGCGATACCGACTTTCCGGCATCGGCGTCTGCGCTCCCCAGTGGGGGCGGACGCAACGTAGTAAACCCCAGTGGACTCAGGCTCTGCCCACTTCAACCAGCATGTCACGATGAGCACGCAGCAGTGCATTGATCTGCTTGGCCTCGGCTCTCAGTGCCTGGCGTTGGCCGCCCCGGTCACTGTTACGCGATGCCACGGCTTTTCCCTTGCGCGTTTTTGGCCCGGTTGACGACGCCCACGGTTGCCATTGGTGAATCGCTGCGGCTTGCGCGGCGCGTTGCTCGGGGCTCCAAGATCGGACTGGCATTTTCTGACTCCAGTAATAGTTCGTTCGGCGCGCCCAAATCTTTCTCGCGGGCGGGCGTATGCGCGAGGGCTGACGGGGTGGCGGTGGCGTTGTTGACTTGCTGCTGCCCCCCGGCTGTGGCGACATTTGTCTGCTGGCGGATGAACGCGACCTGGCGAGGGTTCTTCAACTCACCAATCGTCTGCACGGTGGCACGGCACTGCGCCTGTGCCTTCATGGCGGCCTGCATCAGGGTGCCCGACGCCTCTCGGGATGTCTGTGCCCTGGCCCGGGTGGCGCAATCAACGAACACGGCCTGCAAAGCAAATGCCTGCGCCACCAACATGCCCTCCAGGGCGGCCAGATCCCCGCTGCGTACGGCCTCGATTGTCTGCTCCAGCGCATCGGCAGCATTTGCCGCAGTGATCGTCTGCCAATGCGCAAGTCCCGGCCCGGCAAAGGTTGCCGCCACATGCCCACATGCCAGGGCCGGATCGAGCAGCATTCCGCCCAGCACACTCGAATTGAGCCCGGGATCTGGCTGCTGCTCGGCTGGCGGGGTTACGCGTTTGGTGCGTAGCCCCTTCTTGGCAACCACCGCGCTCATGCTGCCACCTCGGCATCCAGGCGAGCCTGGATCAGGCCATCGAAGCCCAGGCCGTCCAGCGGGGCCACGTCACCCATGGGGTCATTCGCAAAGCCCCATAGCGGCACGAGCAAGGCGTCAATCTCTGCAATGCGTGCCTGGTGCTCGTTGGTCATGTCAGCGGGGCTCTGCAGGCCCACACCAAGGCCCACGATCTGCGCGTCGGTCAGGCCGCTGGCGCGAAGGTTTTCGTAGCGCAGCTGCCCGGCGGAACTGGTTGCCCGTGGTGCGCCCGATGCTGCTGCGGCGGCGATCCGGCCCACGAGCGATTCCCGTTCAACGCACAGCGTGGTGATCCGGGCGCTGACCGCTGCGCGCAGGGGCTGCCGGGTCAAGAGTCGTTCCCGGCGCTGGGCGTCGTGCTGCTGCTTGGCTTCGCGTGCGACTGCAATTTCGGCGTCGGTATCGGCGGCCAGGTGTCCCAGTGCGTCGACGATGGCAGCGGGGTCGGCCGTGCCAGTGGCTTCGATTGCAGCAGCGATGACGGCCCGGCTGCCAGTGATCTCGGCCAGCAGTTGCTGCTTCGCGGTAAGGCGTTCAGCGGCCACCTGTACGGCGCAGTTGCTGAGTACGGCGTCGATTTGCGCGGTGGTGGGGCGTGTGGGGTTGGTGGTGGCGGCGTTGGGCATGAATGGCTTCCGGGTGATGTTGCTGGTTTGGATGATGGGCAGGACAGGTGCGGCCTTTGCGCGGGCCAGGCCGAGAAGGCTTGCAATCACTTGGGGGCTCCCTGGTGGGTTTGCTCCGCGATGAACTTGCGTACATCGCCGCGCCGGTAGAGCCGCTTCCGGCCCGCGACAACATAGGCCAGCGGCTGGGCACGTCTCGCGGTGCGCCACGCGCGGATCGTGCCCGGCCGGATGAGGCCGTGGAACTCTTGCTGGGCGACCTGATCGGCGTCAAGCAGGTCGTCATCGCTGTTGGTTGCGCTTGTGCCCGCGTCGGCATTTGGTGGCGTGTGTTTGTTCATGACTGCAATGGTCATCGCTGGTAGCAGGTACGCGCCGTGGGCTTTTCCGAAAACCGTGAGGCTCACCCGCCGGGGGGGCTTCTGGCCGCAGGTACGCGGCGCGGCCTCTCCCGGGCCAGGGGCACGGCAAGTCACCGCCCCCTTCCCGGCAAGGTCACGCCTCGTCTACGGCGTCCCCGCGACCAATCACGGCCAGGCGTCGCATCAGCGCGAGGTGGGCCTCGTCATGCACGCGCAGTGCCGCCCGGCCCGCCAGCACGGCCTGCTGCGCCCCCTCCACGGCCCGCACGACGCTGGCACCCCCAGGCAAGCGGTCAAACTGCCCAGCGTTCAGACGCTGCAACGTCTGAACCGCCTCGGCCAGGGTATCAGCCGCCCGCACCAGCACGCGAAAGTTCTCTGCATCAGGGCCGCACAGCCGATCTGCTACCTCGAACGAGCCCACAATTTCTTCTGAAAGCCGCTCGATCTGCGCCCGCACGGCACCAAGGTACGCGCGCCGCCGCGCTGCTCCAGGGTCGCGCTCGGGTTCACTGCAAAGTCCGCAAAGGTAGTCAAGGCTCACACCCAAAACGGTTGACGATTGAACCAGCGCGTGCGTAGTAATGACGCGTTGACCTGATTCCCAGAGATTCAGTTGACTGGTGTTCCTGTACCCAAGCTTTTCGGACAGCTCCACCTGGGTGAAACCTGAAAGTTCACGGGCAGTTCTCAGGCGTGGCCCGATCACAGCGGCCGCCAGTCGCCGATCACGCGAGATGCTGAGCGCCGGGCTTTCGGGCTCTGCCGGGGCATCGCTGGCCCGTCCCCCATTGGGGGGTGAATCTGCTGGCGCGCGGCCAGGTGCTGAATCGTTGGCGGCACGCTGTTGGGCAGGGCGCACAAGCCCTTCGAATGGGTTTCCGGCCGGGGCGGGTGCGAAGGCTTCGTCGGGTTCGACTACGAAAGTTTCGCGGCTGGCGGTGATGCTGATTTTGGTCATGGTCGTGCCTGTCCGTCTGTGCGGTTGAATTGGGAGTCGTTGCTGGGCGGGCCTTTGCGCGCCGTCGGGCGATAGCTGGCCCAGCCAAAGCCGATCCATTGGGAGGTCTCGGTAAGGCGGTCAAAGACTCGGTCACCGACAAAATTCTTGAAGCCGCCTTTGTCCAGGTTGGTCAGCAGGATCGTCGGCAGCACTTCGCGGTATCGACGGTCGAGAACTTCGAAAATCAGGCTTTGTTCGTTATCGCTGCCAGCCGTTGCGCCGACCTCATCAACGACAAGCAGCGGGACTGTGCTGAACGCCTGCAGAACCTCGCTCTCGCTGCGCAGGGAGTTTCGGCTCCACGTGTCGCGCACCGCGCGGATCAGTCCGGAGCAGGTGACGTACAAGCTGCCGACCTGCGGCATGAGGCTTTGCATGATCGCAGTAGCGAGGTGGCTCTTGCCGGTGCCTGGCAGACCCGCGAACACGAGGCCATCGCCGCGCTCGGCGCGTGTCGAAAAGCCATCGACGTAGTCACGCACCATTTTGAGTGCCTTCGCCTGCTCTGGCGTGGTCGCATGGAAGTTGTCCAAGCTGCGCCCCATGAATCGCTTCGGAATTGCCGCCTCTCCGAGCATGGCCTCCAGGCGCGCTTGCGCACGCTCCGCCTGCTTTTGCGCCTCGGCCTGCCGCTCGGTGGCGATGCGGATCTCCTCGCAGTCGGGGCACGGTGTCCAAACCTCGCGGGTGCCGAGGTAGCGCATGCCGCTGCTGGTGTACGCGCCGTGATCGGGACACTCCTTGGGGCGCTCGCCCAGGGGCTCCCGGAGCGTTGTGGTGGTCGCCATTGCGGCGCTGATCGAACGCGTCATATCGCCGCGCCCTGAGTCTTCAAACGAACGAGCCATCATCGTGCACTCCCTCCTGATAATTGAAATTTTTGAAGCCGGTGTGCTTGCTGGCGGGTTTGGTGGTGGTGCGGTCATCGCGGCGAACCCATGCGGCTTCAAAACCTGCCCATCCCCGCGTGCAGCTCATGGTCAGCACCTCTTCGAGCGAGAGCCCGGCCTTCACGGCTTCGGCAGCGATGGCAGCCAAGGCTGTCCGCGTGATCGGCGCTTTCTTTTTGCACGAAGTGCCACCCAGTCTTGCCAAACCTGCTCTGCAACACCTGAGCGCAGATCTGCCAGGTCAACATCAACAGCGGGCGCTTTGCGCGCACGCGTCTTGTATTTTGGTGATTCATGGTGGTTCATTGATGGTTTGTCTGCAACCGGGTGCAGGGGTAACGCGCAAGCCTTTGCAGGGGTACCCGCATCTTTTTGCAGGGGTGCAGCGCCTTGCACCCCTGCAACAGACTGCACCTCTGCAACGCCTTGCACCCCTGCACCTGGCTGCACCCCGAAACGCTCGACAGCGATGCGGTAGACGTTTGTGCCCCGAGGCCCTCGCCCGGCCTGAACCGCCAGTTCACCGGACGCCTGCAATTCGCGCAGCACGTAATTTGCCGCACGCTGCTTCACGCGGCACTTCGCGGCCAGCGTCGCAACGCTTGGGTATGCCCGACCGGCGTCGTCTGCGAAGTCCGCGATTGACAGAAGCATCAACAGCTGGGTGCCCCCATGCCGAGAGTTCTCCCACACCTGTGCCATGACCCGAACGCTCATTTTTGCGTGCCCCCAGAATCGTCATTCGCAGCCTCGCGGCCGAAGTCAAGGCCGCACTGGGGCGGGTCTGCGACCAGGCTGTACATCGTCACCCCGTGATTGGTGAACGCGTCGGAGTCAACGGTAGTCACGCGGCTGGACTCGATAACGTAGCCACGCTCGATGAGGTCGCGGACACGGCCCGCAGGATGGCTGATGCCGCACGCGCGGAGTTCATGCGTGTGGTGCGGGCGCATGCGCAGCAGCTCAAGGAGCTTTGCCAGTTGAACTTCTGTTGTGGTTGAGCCGGAAAATTTGGGGCCGTCCATTACGCCACCCCCAGGACGCGGCGCAGTTCCGACACGGGCCAGGCCAGGCGGCCATTGATGCGGAGGGGGCGCAGCGGGCCATCCTCCCGGCAAGCCCAGGCTCGCAATGTCTGGGGGCGGCGGCTCAACAGATAGGCTGCGTGCGCTGTATCTACGTTGGGTTTGTGGATCTGCTCAAGCGCCAGGAATGCGGGCTCGTTTGCTGCGCTGTGTTGGGTTGCTGTCTGCATGGCGGTAATCCGGTGGCACTGCAAATGTGCAGCGGTATGGATTACTTAGCATGCATAGCCATGCAGTCACCCATGCAGGTGCCTGCATCTTCACTTCCCCAATGAAACGGCCATGTCAAATGCAGGAAGTTGCAGGCGCTTGCATTAGGCTCGATGGATTATTGCCCCCTCCTTTTTGGCAATCCCCCTGCGATTCAAGGCGGCTTTGACATCCGTCGAAAATGCCTGCCGCGTCACCCCCTCTTGGTCGGCGACTTCGCCCACCCCATAGGGCAGGCGCAACAGGGCTTCTTTTGTGTCCATCGGTAGACCGTAATCGATGCACGCCTGTAGGCGGCGGTCTTGTCGCTGCACCCTCGTCTCGGTCGCCACGGGTGCAGCTGCACCTGCCAGCGTGGGCTGCACAGCGGCCGGGATTGGCTCGGGAGACGCCTCAGCCCCACCGGGGAAGCCCGTCGGCAATGTCATAGCCTCGTTTCGCATCACCTTGCTCACCCAGGCCAGCGACACCTTCTCGTCTGGTTTTTTGCCATGCTCAGTGCGGATAAATTCCAGCACGTCGCGCGCGTCATTCAAAGCACTTCGTGCAGCTCCCTCGCCAACCTGGTGTCCGATTGCCTGGGCGTAACTTTTTTTGATGCCGCAAGCGAGCGCGACAGCTTCGCGCAAAGTCATTGTGCTGATTCGCGTTAGGCCCGCCCAGTCCTGCATCAGGAAGTCGGGGCTCTGTGCCATCTCCCAGGCGTTGTGGTCGGCCGCCATACCGGCCGCCATTTCTGGGGCAAAGCGACGCATCAGGCTGATGCTGGAGCGGCTCTGTTCGTCGGCGGTGAGGCTGCGCGTTGTTAGGTTTAGGTCGTTTGTCATGCTGCTCCTTCTGGGCGGCGCTTCATAAGGGTGCCCCAGCAGGTCGGTGAAGGTGTCCGACTTTTCAGCCCGGTTTCGAGGCGGGTCTAGCTGGGGCGAAACGGTCAGGCGTGGGCGGCGTGTTCCCGGCCCTCGATTGCCATGCGGCCAATGAAGCCTGAGCGTGTTTCCCCAGAGCTGCGGGCCAGTGCATCCAAGCGATGCAGCACGCGGCGCGGCAGGCTGATATTGACCCGCTCCAAGGTGTCATCCAGCATGGCCGGATCTACCTTCACCAGGGCCCACGTCCAGCCGTCAAACTCTGGGTGTGCAGTGCGTAGTGCTTCGATGCTGGAAGGCACAGGGATGGCCTGTCCGGCATCAATTGCCACTTCGATCCATCCGGTGATGGCCTCTTCGGCCTGAATCATGGCCTCTTCCATCGTGTCGCCAGCAGAAAAGCATCCGGGCAAATCTGGAACCACTACGCCCCATGCAGTGGTTTCGTTTCCGGGTTCGATGGTGATGGGGTAGCGCATGGTGGAGTCCTTTCAGATACCGGCTTGCCGCCGGATGGCCTTGACCAGCCCCAGCCCCAAATCCTTTTTGGGGTGTGGCACGACAACATGGCCGGGGCGCTCCGGGTGTTTGTAGATGTGATGTGAACCGTTTACCCGGTCGAGTCGCCATCCGGCCCGCTGCATTTCACGTATCAAGTCGGCGCTGGTCATTGGTGTGTATGGTACACATTTACATTCATTCGTGCAAATGGGGTGTTGTTGAAATGGGTTTGCTTATCCGGCCACCACGCGAAGCGCACCGGGCGCGGCCTTGGCGTCAAACACAATCCCGGCCTGCTCTAGCATCCATGCCTCGATGCGTTCATGGTGCACACGCAGCAGCTCCAGCGGGCGCACGGTGTAATGCTTCTCTGCCGTCGCGCTGGGTTTGTGACCTTGAATCTGTGCGACCACCCCCACGGGCACCTCCAGCCATTCGGTGAGGCTTCTGAACGAGCGGCGCAGGCCGTGCAAGGTCAGCCCCTCCAGCCCGGCAACTTTGCAAGCACGGGTGTGCGGGTTGTTGGGCTCGCTCAGGTGGCCCGATTCGCTGGTGGGGCTGGAGAACACCCATTCATTGCGACGGGGCAGGGCGGCCAGCAGGTGCAGCATGTAGGGCGTGGCCGGTATCTCGCGGTTGCCTTCCACCTTGTCATGCAGGTAGATGCCCTTCCACTGGGTGTTCACGTCTTCCCAGCGCAGCGCCAGCACTTCATTCAGCCGCGCCCCGGACAACAGCAGGAATTGCAGGCAGGCCGCAATAACTGGGTTTTGCAGTTGCTGCACGGCAACGAACCAAGGGGCCAGTTGCTCACGCTGGAGCACATCCGTTTTTGCCTTGGACTTGCCCAGCGCTTCACGCGCCTTCTTGGTCTTGGCGGGGTTTTTCGTGGGCAACAAGGGTGCATAGGGGGGCTGCTCGGCACACCACGTCAAGAACACCGTCAGAAGTCGCCAGGCCAGTCGAGCGGATGATGCTCGGGTTTTGCCTTCACTGGCGGCCCATGCCTCGATGGTGGGTTGGTCGAGGTCTTTGAGCCCCAAGGGCATCAGGGCGGCCAGCGGCCCCGGCTTGGTCAACTGTTTGCCACCACCACGGCGGCCAGACGGCAAGCCCCCTGCCTTTGCCTTGTCGATATGGTCACGGTAGTGTAGTTCGCCCCAGTGCGGTTTGCGCTCTGCCAGATACACGGCCCACACCTCGCCCACGGTGACGGCAGCCACCTTGTCGGCTTCCACTTTGGCTGCGGCTGCGGCTTTCTGTTCAACGGCAGCCACTTGTCGAGCGCGATCCACTTCGCGGGGATCTGTTCCCGCGTCCAGCGTCACTCGCAGGCGATTTGCTTCATTCCGGGCAGCTTCAATGCTCCAAGCGCGAACGTCCCCGATGGTGCGGCGGATGGTCTGTCGGTTCAGCTTGGCCTCGAAAACAAAGGACTTGGCCCCGGCAGGGGTGACGCGAACACGGAGACCAGGTGCTTTGGCGTCACGGAGGAAGGCCTGGGCCTTGTCTGCTGGGCAGATCAGGCGCTCGATTGCACCAGCAGTCAGGTCAATTGCCTGGGTTAAATCGAGGGCTTGTGTTTTGCTGGGACGTGCCATTTTTTCTATTAATGACCAGTTGGTCAGTCCATGTAGCCACCATGTAGCCATTTTTGCCATATTTTGGTGAATTTCAATCAACGCATTGGCAGCTTGAGTTCGCAGAATATTGTCGTAAGTTGTTGATTTGTATGGATTATAGCAACGTGAATCAACACTGCGAAATCTTATTTTGTCAGGATTGTGATTCCTGTTGTCGTGGGTTCGAGCCCCATCAGCCACCCCAACCTTTTCTAAGGTCTTGAATTTGCAAGGTTTTCCAGCCAAAAAACTCGCGACAGGTTCCCACTTAGGGTTCCCACATGATCCGAGTTCCGAGGTTGAAGCAAAACCGACACGGCGTTTTTTCTCTCCGTGTCATCTGGCAAGACCCCGCAGGCAAACGGCGCGAGACGCTCCACAGCCTAGGCACACGCAGCCCCACGGTTGCCCGTTTATTGGCGCTACAGTTCAACGAAGCCCTTGAACGAAAACGCGCCATGACCGAAAAGCCCACTTTCCCCAACCTTGACGAGATCGTCCAAAAGTACAAATTGGACATTGGGCGCGGCATCATGGAGGCCAGCGACCCCGCCGACCATGAATTGATGATGAAAGCCATCGAGGCTTACAAATCGGTTCACGGCGTGTTTCCGCCGCTACAACAGGCGATGAACGCGGGCAGGGTGGCCCAACCCCTCACCGAAGCCCCAAAGCGCCTCCTGGCCCGTTCTAGCCCCCTTAGCGAGGCATGGGCGGGGTATATCCGCGAAAAGGAGCACGACAACGCCAAGCGCACGATTTACGAAAAAGGGCTTTTGTTCGAGGAGTTCAAGGGTTTGCTGGGGGACTTGGAAGTCAACCTCTACGACAAGCCCACGCTGGTGCAGTGGAAAAACCACGAGATGAACAAGGGGGCAGGGGCGAGCCGAATCAATAAACGCCTTGGCTACCTGAACGACTTTTTTAACTGGTGTATTGGCAACGGGCACAGCCAGCACCAACAAAGCCCCGTGGAGGGCTTGCTGATTAGCACCAAGGGCAAACTGAAAAAGAAGCAAGAGCATTGGAAATCGTTCGAGGACACCGACCTCAAAGCGATTTACGGCAAGGGCTACCTGGAGGCCTGCCCCAAGCCCGACCACTACTGGATTCCCATCGTGGCCCTGTACTCAGGCGCACGGCTGAACGAAATCGCAGGTTTGCCCATCCAGAACGTGCGCCTCATTGACGGCGTTCACGCCATGGAAATCACCGACACCAAGACCAGCAAAGTCGGGCGCGTGGTGCCCGTCCATCAAACCTTGATTGAACTGGGCTTTTGGGATTACGTGGAGCACGTCCGAACCGTCGGCGCAGAGCGGCTATTCCCGCACACGGTGGACGGCAACAACGGCCACGGAAAGAACGCCGCCCGCCAGTTTGCCAATTGGCTGGACAAATTGGGCATTACCGACCCGTACAAGGTGTTTCACAGCACGCGATCCACGCTCATCACCCGCCTACACACCGCAGACGCAAACCCCGCCCACGCCATGCAGATCACAGGGCATGACGGTGTTCAGGTTCAAAACATCCACTTCCAGACCTACACGCAGGGAATCGGTTTGGCACAGTTGCGCGACACACTGAACCGTGTCCATTACGTGCTGGACATGGAAGCCCTCAAAGCCAGCGATCCAGCGTTTAAGGCGTTTTTGAATCGGTGGAAATTGATGGACGAACGGGAAAAGCGAGCGGAAATGGCTCGTACACAGCGACCCACAAAAACACCCATTAATAAGAAATAAGAAGAGATCGCCCGCAAACCCGCATGAACACTGGATCACCATTCTCAGGTTTGCATAAAAATTTTCTCAGTTTGCAGGAAAATATTTCTCAAAATCAATTGACATTTTGAGAATTTGCCCGCTATCTTGAATTATCTGTTCTTAATTCAAGGAGTGTTTGAAATGGAAATTCTGGAGCCAACGCAAACCACGGGCGAGGTAGTCAAATACAAGGAAAACCCGTTTTTAGCCAAAGACGTGATCAAGGTCAGCACCCGAAAAAAACGTCTGACCGTGGCGAAGGGTGGCACCTTGATCGACAACGAAACGGGGAATGTTGAAGGCATCACAGAAATCGCGCAAGTGGTGGAGGTGGACGACGGGCAATTTGTGAAGATGTTTACCAAAGACATTGAATTGTTTTTTGACCTGTCCGCCGCTGCCATCAAAACGTTTGGCCTGATTCTAAAAATCACACAAACCGAGGCCATCAACCGCGACAAGGTGTTTATTGATTACAAGGAAAGCAGTCAATTGGCCGCGTTTAAGTTGTCCACAGCGGTTTTTTATCGTGGGATCAATGAATTGGTTGAAAAGCAATTTATTGCAAAAAACATCAACCCAAATTGGTACTTTATCAACCCGTCTTTGTTTTTCAATGGGGACAGGGCGCGATTCATCAAAGAATACCGCCGAAAAACAGACGGGGGAATGACCAAGACGGAAAATCATCATCACCGCCTTGCATTCAAACAATACAAGACAGAGACGGGCAAGAAGCAGGCGGATTTCACAGATGCCGATTGGGCCATCGTTGAAGAGCGCGCCAAGGCCGCAGAACTCGCAGGCAAGAAGCCAAGCGCAAGACTTGCTGACTAACTGTCGCATCCCGGACGATTGTATAGACTCCAAGCGCTACCCCCTGTTCATGGCCCGCGATGTAATGCGCGTGCTGATTGAGCAACTTCAAGCCGAAGGAGCTACACCGTCATGATGATCGCCCTGCACAAGAGAGCCCGAACGACCCCTGCCATCCGCGCCGAGATTGCCGCCAGCACTGAGAGCGCCAAAGCCTTGGCCTGCCGCTTTGGCGTAAGCGAAGCCACCATCTACAAATGGAAGTCACGCCAATCGGTGCAGGATCGCTCGCACACCGCACACCGTCTGCAAACCACACTGACTTCTGCACAAGAAACCATCGTGGTACATCTGCGACGCACCCTGTTACTGCCACTGGATGACTTGCTGGCCGTGACCCGTGAGTTCCTTTGCCCCGATGTCTCTCGCTCAGGGCTGGACCGGTGTTTGCGCAGGCATGGTGTGGGCAACCTCCATGCCCTCAAGCCTGCAACACCCCAGGAGCCTCACAAGGCCTTCAAGAGCTATGAGCCGGGCTACTTGCACATGGATGTCAAATACCTGCCCCAGATGCAGGATGAGACCAAGCGGCGCTACCTGTTCGTGGCCATTGACCGGGCCACGCGCTGGGTGTTTGTGGCGATCAAGAAGGACAAGACAGCTGCCAGTGCGGGCAGTTTCTTGAAAGCGTTGCACAAGGCGTGCCCGCTCAAGATCGTCAAGTTATTGACGGACAACGGCAAGGAGTTCACAGACCGGCTGTTTGCCAGCCGTGAGCGTGCACCCAGTGGCAATCACGAGTTTGACCAGCTGTGCCAGGAGTTGGGCATTGAGCACCGCCTGACCAGACCGAGAACGCCCAAGACCAACGGCATGGTTGAGCGCTTCAATGGCCGAATCAGCGATGTGCTAAAGACCAACCGCTTCAATAGTGCACTGGATCTGGAGGAGACCTTGCTGCGCTATGTGGCGCTGTACAACCACCAGTTACCCCAGTCGGCTTTGCAAAGCAAAACCCCAATGCAGGCTATGAAGGGCTGGTACGATTCTCAGCCAAGCCTGTTTCATAAGCGTCCTTATGATCGTCCGGGATGCGACAACTAACCCACTGCCCACCGCTCGGGCTTCGCCCGCCTATGGATAACCCCGCCCATGCTTGCCAAAGGGCAGCAGCGGGGTTCCCCACAGGTTCAACCGTGGACAGTCAAAGTGCGTGAATCGGCTTTTTAACTTTTGGCGAGGGCAAGGCTTTGACCTTTGCCAGCAACTGCCGCCGCTCGTTTTCGGATTCTCGACGCGCCCGCATGGCCGCCCGAGAATCCGAATCCAGCCCACGAAAGAACGCCGACGGCTCCAACTCCAACGCCTGAATGATGCGGGCAATGTTGGCCAGCGACAAATTGCGCTCGCCCAGCTCCACGCCGCCCATGTAGGAACGGTCAATCTCGCACAAGTCGGCAAACGCTTCTTGCGAGTGGCCGCGCTCGATCCGATGCCTGCGCACGCATTCGCCGAAGTCCACCAGCAAAGGCGGCTTTTTGTCTGTGGTTGCCATGCCTTTAGTCTCCAAACAAAAGGCAAACCGTGCCACGGTATAAAAAAGCGCGGTCATACGACGCACGGACTATAGGAATCATTTTGATACGATCCGACGCAGCGAGTGGCAGGGAGCCAACCGCATCACCACGAAAGGATCGACATGAAAAGCCCA
This sequence comes from Comamonadaceae bacterium AAW, assembly GCA_026314275.1. Classification (GTDB taxonomy): domain Bacteria; phylum Pseudomonadota; class Gammaproteobacteria; order Burkholderiales; family Burkholderiaceae_C; genus JAGOEY01. Next base: position 277,079 of record CP111109.1, on the reverse strand, counting down.
TTTTTGGCCTTGGGACTGGCCGCAGTTTTGACCGCTTGCGGAGGCGGTGGCAGCAGTAGCAGCAACGGCGCAGACGCAAACAAAGACAGCATCGCGGACACCACTTCAACCACCTACACGGCCTCCCTGAAGGCGGTGGCCGAAGTGAACGCCGCCACGGCGTTTTTATCGTCCGTCCATGACTTGGTGATGTTTGCGGGCAATTCGGGCAACTGTGCGGGAGGCGGCACCCTTAGCTACGCCGCACCGACCCAGACCCTGACCCTGTGCCAACGCACCTACCCCAAAAACGGCGCGTACACGGGCACCTACACAGGCACGGGGGACGCTTCGGGCGTGAGTGTTTCGGCCATCAACGCCGTGAAGGTGTACAGCCCCAGCAACACGGCCCAACTTCAATACACGGCCACCAGTGGCAGCTTCACGGGCAAAGTGTCCACCAGCGGCAGCGCAGACCTGACCCAACTCACAGGCGGATCAGTGGTATTTAATGCGGGGGCCAGCAGTGCCTACACCCTCAGCGCCTTGAACAACCAAATCACGAACAACGGAACCACGCAGAACGTCGCTTACGTCAACGCCAGCAGCCCAGCGATGCGGGTGGCGAAGACGGGCGGGGCCACGTATGACGTGACCCTGAGCCAAACCGTGCAGATCGTGGGCGATAACTTCCCGAGTGCGGGCAGTGCCAGCATCGCATTCAGCACCACGGCCTGCACCCCCATTGTGTTGACCTACCAAACGGGCAACCAGTTCAATATGTCCTGTGGCGGGCACAGCAAAACAATGGGCTGGGATGACGCGGACATGAAAGCGGCACGGGCGGCGGCGGTTCAGTAATTACTCAAGCCATAGAACAAAAAAGCCCGCAGATGCGGGCTTTTTTTAATGGTACTTTGTTCGATCTCTGAAAAGGTAAAGCAATATCCAGATTGGAATCCATAGACCCCATGTGAAGACGGACAAGATCAAATGCCAGCCCCACGGGTAGTCTACTTTTTGCGCCTCTCTCAGACTTGCGACCAATGAAGCGCTGGATGCTGAACTAGACGATGAACTCCCGCCCCCGTTCATAAAGACCTGCTGATTTCGTTGCTTTTTCAAAAATTCAAGTTCACGCATTTGCGGATCTAAAATTTCGCCACAGTGCTTACACTTTTTGGCGTTCGCACTTACTTTTTCATCGCAGTATCTGCAATTGACTAAATTTTCTGAATTGGTTTCCATTTTTTCTCCAGTTAAACAGTGGTTTTTGTGAATCGCGCTTTCAAGGCTTCAAACTTTTCACGCCCCAAGCCTTGTTTCTCGACCCCTTGATCCGCTTTCGTCAAAATGTAGTGGCGGATCGTCGCAGGGCAATTTTCATGATCAAAAAACGCGATCATGGCCCCGCCAATTGCGGCCTTTATGTGCGTGTCGGCCTTGCGTTCAGCCTTTACCAATTTTTTTTTGGCCTCTGAAATTCGCTGAACCATTACCGCCCGTCTTTTTTCCAGTTCTTCAATTTGTGCCAATGTCGCCATGTTGTCGATCTCCTTCAAATTCACTTAAAGGGATCGCGGGCGCATTGTCAAGATCGCGCTTTTGTCTTTCCTTCAATGAGCGAGCGCCAGCGAGCGTGATCCCTCCCAGCGAGCGAATGCGAGCGGTTCGGAAAGTCAGCCCGCATCCCTCCTAGAAGTCGTGATTGACGGGCGCGGGGGTCTTGGGGATTTCACCCCAAGCGCAATACACGTTTCTCCCTTCGGGAGCAAACGTTGCGCCAAGGGCTTCGCCCCTGGACCCCAAAACCACCCCTTCCGAACCCTACGGGACGCCCCTAAAGGGGCTTTCGGCAAACGCCTGCTCCGCAGGCTTGAAGGGCGCTTTGCGCCCCTTCCGTTTTGGATTGAAAACCCAAAGGAACGCCGCAGGCGTTCGCGGGGGTTTGGGGGCGCGAAGCCCCCAAGTGGAGGTGTTGCCAAACAGGGGTTTGATCCCTTACTCTGGTTATTGGCAATGGAGTTTTAGATCATGGGTCAAGTCAATGAGCGGGATTTTTTCGCAGCACTCGCAAATCGGTATGAGGCGCACAAGGAAAAAGGCGGCACGGTGTTCGACTTTGAATTAAGGCTACGCTGAACAAGCCGTCGAAAATTTCCGCGCAAACCTGGATGACGCAGTTTTTTGGACTTTTATGCCTCTCGCGCGGCCCATTTGGGCAGTTCGCGGGGCGCTGAGGCCCGATTTCCGCCCTTACGGGCGCACCTGTCCCAACAGATGACTGCGGCACAGGTAAATGTTGGCCAGCGCCAAGGCCGTGAACGCACGCGTGGCGTTCTTCTGAAGCCCGCGGTAGCGCACCTTGGTGAATCCCCACAGGCGCTTGACCACCGCAAAGACATGCTCGACCCGGGCACGCACCCGCGATTTGTTGCGGTTCTTGGCCCGCTGAACTTCGTCCACCTCGCCTGCACGGCGGGTGCGCTGGTTGGTGAAGTCCTTGGCCTTGGGGGCCTTGCTCGCTATCAGTGCTTTCTGGCTGGCATAGGCCGAGTCGCCATAGACGCGCTGTTCGCTGCCGTGCAGTAAATCGGGCAGCGGGTGTTTGTCATGCACGTTGGCCGCCGTCACCACGGCGCTATGCACCAGCCCGCTTTGGCTGTCCACGCCAATGTGCAGCTTCATGCCGAAATACCATTGCTGGCCTTTGCGGGTCTGGTGCATGTCGGGGTCGCGCGCCTTGTCGGCGTTCTTGGTGGAGCTGGGCGCTGCGATGATCGTGGCATCCACGATGGTGCCGGTGTTGACCTTGAAGCCGCGCTCCTGCAATTGCTGGCCTACCTTGGCAAACAGGGCTTCACCCAGTTTTTGCTCATTGAGCAGTTTGCGAAACTTCAGCAGCGTGGTGGCGTCGGGCACGCGTTCGCGGCCCAGGTCAATCCCCACAAAGCGGCGCAGACTGGCACTGTCATACAGAGCCTCCTCGCACGCCAGATCGGCCAGGTTGAACCAGTGCTGAAGAAAATGGATGCGCAGCATGCGCTCCAACCCAATGGGCGGACGGCCGTTGCCGGCCTTGGGGTAGTGCGGCTCTATCACCTGGCACAGGGCGGCCCAAGGCACTATTGTCTCCATGGTCCGCAAGAACTCTTCACGTCGGGTGGGCTTGCGCGACTGCTCGAATCCGTTGTTTTGATCTGCGGCCATTGCCAGGGTCTGCTGCTTCATCTGCGGATAACGTTTGAGAAGCGACAACGGTGGACCTTGATCAGCATTGCCTTAAACCGATCCACCTTCCAAGAATCCCAGAGGCAGAAAAAACGCACCGAGTCCACCCCACCCAAAACACCAAAACCCAAACGCTAGCATCATGGCGACCAATTACGTATCCACCCGAACAGGCAAAGCAGGCACAGGTGCAGGCGGCAAGCACGCCATCTACATCAGCGGGCTGGATCGCCACGCCGACAAATTCGAAGTTCAAGCCGTCATTGACAAAAATATCCCTGCCAGCGTTGCCAAGGATGGTTTGGAGTTTTTCCAAAAAGCCGACGAGTTGGAGCGAGCCAACGGGCGCAGTTATCGCAGCCTGATTGTGGCGATCCCCCGCGAAGCCACCGACAAAACCGCATGGGCGCAGACCTTCACGGACGATCTTTTGAAAGACCGCCACGCCTACCGCCTTGCCATTCATGACAAGGGCGACGGCAACCCCCACGCGCACTTGATGTTTTCAGAACGGGGCTTGAAAGAAGGCCAGACGGCCAAGGATTTTTTCAGCCGCAAAAACCCCAAAGATCGTTTAGTCAGCCATGAGGACTGGTTGAAAAATGCCAAGGCGCTTTACTTGACCCACGTTCAAAAAGTCGCGCCCGACTTTGTGCCCACCCCGAAGGGCGAGCCGAAGATCGGCCCGAAGCTCAAAAACGCAGGGCAAAGCTACGAAGCCCAACGCGCCAAACGGGAAAAAACCGTTCACGGCATCCGAAGGACAGAAACAGAACTAGTCAAATTCGATAAGGAACTGGTCGATTACAAAACCAGTTTTGCCTTTGACCACTTCAAACCAAGGTATGAAAAAGCCCAGCCCAAGACGCAGGCCAGGATCAAGCAACAAATGCGGGTTCACATCAGCAAGCCCAACAAGGACGGCAGCCCCAAAACGATCCAACAAATCTTGGAGGAGCTGGAGCAAGCCATTACCCGCTGGCTACAGGACATGGCACGGGAAGCCCAGCGCAGGGCGCAGGAAGCCCACGCCCAAATGATGGAAGCCGAACGGCAGCGACTGGCCGCGCATGGGGGCACCCCCCCCCTTTTGACTTTCGCCCGTCTTCCAAGTGGGGACGGGCAGCACAAGCCCAGACCGCCACCGCATCCACCGACCCGACCAGCCGCCACAAGCCATGATAGGATCGCTCTAGCGCCAGAGTGGGTTCCCACTTTGGGTTCCCACCAAAACAGCCTGATCCACAGGGTTTTGGCAGGAGAACTGCAACGGATTCAAAGGGTTGTTTTTGAGGTGGAGAACCCCCCCATCAGCCACCCCAAAAAATCAAAAAGCGCCTTCGGGCGCTTTTTTGTTGCCCCAACATATTGGGGGCTGGTGTCAGCAGTGCCGGAGATGGTTGGCACGCGCGTCGTTGACTGGCTGCGTGATTCGTATAAAACATCCTGTCTGTCGGTTCTCGGCTCCCAGACTTGAGGCCCGTAGTCCTTGCTTCTTTGACGCATGTTTGTAAATTTTTGTTTATTCCATGTAAGCTGCACCCTGGCAGCCCGTGCCATGCCCGTACGCTGCAGTAACGCTGTCGCGCCAGGCAGGGCACATTTCACAAGATCAGGAAAGTCCTTCAGTCGTGAGCAACTTGTCCGGTAATCTCAATAAGCTTTTCCAGTCAGATGGTGGGTCTGACGATGAAAGTTTTTTCATGGAGTTTCCGCAAGACACAGAAGACGTGGCAGCGCCTTTGTTGGCGGATGGGGTTGTGCCTCAACTCCTGTTGACTGTTTTTGACCATTTACCTGTGCTGGTCAATGCAGTAGGGGTCCAGGATGGCGTTTTCACCTTCTGGAGCCGTGAAGCAGAGTTGGTCACGGGCTACAGTTCCCAAGAGATGGTCGGGAACGCCGCATGTTGGCAATTGTTGTATCCCGATGCAGCCTACCTTGACCGCAAGAATGCAGAGCAACATTCCTTGGGGCCTGACTTTCGGGATTTTGAATGGACATTAACCACCAAATCGGGTGAAAAGCGCCGCATATCCTGGTCTTCGATGGGTGGGTTGAATGCTGGTGCGAACCAAAGGGAGCGCTGGTTTGTCGGTGTGGATGTCACTGCACGCGCCGATGCGGACAAATTGGTGCGAGCCCGGGACAAGATGCTGCGATCCGTGTTCCGTTATTTGCCGGACATGGTTCATCTCAAAGACGGTGATGGTCGATGGCTTCTCACTAACCCTGCAGCCCGTGCAACCTTGGGTTTGAGTGAGCGTGAGGCGAGTGGATTCACAAATCTCGAGTTGGCAGACCAAGGGCACCCGTCGCGTGAAGGCCTGCGGCACAGTGCCCTCAATGAAGAAGCAACATGGCAGTCAGGCCGCGTGTCGCACGGTGAAGAGGTCGTGAGTGATGGCCGCGGTGGCACGCGGGTGTTTGACGTGGTGCGGGTGCCGTCGTTTGGGCGCCAGGGCCAGCGCTTACACATGCTGGTGTTGCGCCGTGATGTGACCGACCAGCGCACGGCGGCGACCAAGCTGGAGTTGGCAGGCCGGGTGCTGGACCAGAGCACCGATGGCATGTTGATTGCCAATGCCGATAACCAGATCATGCTGGTGAATGCCGCCTTCACCGACATCACGGGGTACACCGCGGAAGACGTTTTGGGCCAGGACACCCGTATCCTGTCGCTGGGGGCGGACGACAATGTTTTTTCTGCCGAGATGCTGCAAACCTTGGCAGTCCATGGCCGCTGGACCGGTGAGGTCTGGAGCCGCCGCAAAAATGGCGAGGTGTATCCCCAGTGGCTGAACCTGACAGTGCTGCGCCATCGCACCAGTGGTGAGGTCACCCACTATGTTGGGGCACTCACCGACCTGAGCTCCAGCAAGGCCGCCGAAGAGAAGATTGCCTACCTGTCCACCCAGGACGTGGTGACCGGGCTACCCAACCGCACCCAAGCTGCCCTGCGGGCGTCGATGGCGCTGGGCCACGGCCAATTGGCCGGGCAGCAGGCTGCGCTGATGGTGGTGGACATTGACAACTTCAAGACCTTGAATGACTCGCTGGGCCATGCCGCAGGTGACCAGATGCTGCGCGAGGTGGGGTTGCGCCTGGGGCGGGCTGCCGGCTCGCATGCCGTGGTGGGGCGTCTCAGCGGTGATGAATTCATGGTGCTGGTGCCGGATGTGCACGGCACGGCGGAGGCCGCCCACAGGGCGCGCCATCTGATGGAAGTCGTGGGCGAGCGCACGGTGATCGGTGGCTTGCCAATCAGCATCTCCCTGTCCGTTGGCGTGGCCATGTTCCCGGCCGACGGTGACACATTTGATGTGCTGTTTGCGCTGGCCGACACCGCTTTGTACGCGGCCAAACGCAGCGGGCGTGCCGCGTACCAGTTCGCAAACGCCGCCATGAACGAAGCTGCGCTGGACCGGTTGCATATGGAGTCCGCCTTGCGCCGCGCGATCGAATCGAATGTGATGCGACTGGAGTACCAGCCACTCGTGGAGCTGTCCAGTGGCCGGATACTTGGCGGGGAGGCCCTGTGCCGCTGGGACGACCCCGAGCTGGGCTCCATACCGCCGGCTATTTTTATTCCGCTGGCCGAAGAAAGTGGCCTGATCGAAAGCCTGGGCGGCTGGGTGCTCAAGACTGCAACGCAGCAACTGCGTGCCTGGCACGATGCGGGCCACCCCGACCTGATGGTGGCCGTCAACCTGTCTGCCCGCCAGTTCCAGCGTGGTGTGGTGCTGAAGCAGGTGGAGACTGCGTTGGGGGAGTCCGGCATCCCTCCCTCCAAACTCGAGTTGGAGCTGACGGAGAGTGTGCTGATGCACGACGGCGAACTGGTGACGGGTGCATTGCGCCAGTTGAAGGCCCTGGGGGTCAAGCTGTCGATTGACGACTTCGGAACCGGTTATTCCAGCTTCGCCTACCTGCGCCGCTTCAAGTTTGACAAGATCAAGATCGACCAGTCGTTTGTCCACGACCTGATTGATGACCCGGACAATGCCGCCATCGTGCGCGGCATCATTTCGCTGGCCCAAAGCCTGGGGCTGGATGTGCTGGCGGAGGGGGTTGAAAACGTGGCCGTGGCGCAGCGGCTGAAGCACCTGCGCTGCACCTATGTGCAGGGTTATTACTTCTCCCGGCCCTTGCGACCGGAGCTTTTTCTGGAACGCGTCAACGCATAGCCCTGCTGTGGCTGTGCGCTGCGCCTCACAGCCCATCCCGATCCTGCACGCCCACTTGGTGCGTGGTGCATGCAGGGCACCCCGAGGGGTGCCAGGTTCAGTTCACCATCACCAGTTTGCCCATCACGCCGCGTGAGCCCATGTGGGCGTAGGCGGCTTTGAGCTCTGCCATGGGCATGGCGCGGTCGATCACGGGTTTGACCTTGCCTTGGGCATACCACTGGGCCAGCTCGGCCATCATGGCGGCGTTGGCCTTGGGTTCGCGGCGGGCAAAGTCACCCCAGAACACACCCACGATCGATGCACCCTTGAGCAGGGTCAGGTTCAGGGGCAGGGACGGGATCGGGCCCGACGCAAAACCCACCACCAGGTAGCGCCCGCGCCATGCGATGGAGCGGAACGCGGGCTCGGCGAAGTCACCACCGACCGGGTCGTAAATGACATCTGGTCCTTTGCCGTCGGTCAGCGCCTTGATGCTGTCGCGCAGGTTGCCCGTGCTGTAGTTGATGGTGGCATCGGCCCCCAGGCGGGTGCACAGCGCACATTTTTCGTCGGTGGATGCCGCTGCAATCACCCGCGCACCCGCAGCCTTGGCGATCTGGATGGCTGCCGTGCCCACGCCCCCTGCAGCGCCAAGCACCAGCACGGTCTCACCGGCCTTGAGCTGTGCGCGGTCCATCAGCGCGTGCCACGAGGTGGCATAAATCATGATGAAGGCGGCCGCGTCCACATGCGAGAAGCCTTCTGGCAGCGGCATACACAGTGCCGCCGGGGCGATGGTGTGGGTGCCAAAGCCGCCCGTGCCCGACAGGCAGGCCACGTTTTGGCCTACCTTCAGGTGGGTCACTCCTTCGCCCACGGCCTGCACGGTACCGGCATATTCCGAGCCCGGAACAAAGGGTAGGGCGGGTTTCATCTGGTACTTGTTCTGCACGATCAGCAGGTCGGGGAAATTCAGGCTCGCCGCCTTGATCTCGATCAGCACCTCGCCCGCTTTGGGCTGGGGTGTGGGCAGCTCCTGCCAGGTGAGGGCGTCAACGCCGGTCGGGTTCTCGCAAAGCCATGCATGCATCGTCAGTCTCCATATTCAGTGTGGCGAGGATGATAGGGCGCGGCTCAGGGAGACACTTGTCTCAGGTGTGACGGCATGCACCGGATCTGCGCCGGGCGCGCGCAGGGAAATGCCATCCTACAATCCGTTGCACTCCCGACATACCCATGAAGATACTCATCTCGAACGACGACGGTTTCCAGGCCCCGGGCATTGTTGCGCTGGCGGACGCGCTCAAAACCTTGCCGGATGTGAACATTGAAGTGGTGGCACCCGAGCACAACAACAGCGCCAAGTCCAACGCGTTGACCCTGCATTCGCCGCTGTACGTCCACCAGGCTGCCAACGGTTTCCGCTATGTCAACGGCACACCGGCCGACTGTATGCACATTGCGCTGACCGGCCTGCTCGACTACCGGCCCGACCTGATCGTCTCGGGTATCAACAACGGTGCCAACATGGGGGACGACACCATCTACTCCGGCACGGTGGGCGCTGCCATGGAGGGGTATTTGTTTGGCGTTCCGGCCATCGCTTTTTCGCAGGTCGAAAAAGGCTGGGGTGAGCTGGAAGCGGCCGCGCAAACCGCCCGCAACATCGTCGCGCAGTTGCTGCAGCACCAGAAGGTGGGCGCGGCCCCGTGGCTGCTGAACGTCAATATTCCCAACCTGCCGCTGCATGCGCTCAAACCCGCCAGAATCTGCCGGCTGGGGCGCCGCCATGTGGCCGAACGGGTCATCACCCAGTCCAGCCCCCGGGGCGACACCATGTACTGGATCGGTGGTGCGGGTGTGGCCAAGGACGACGCCGATGGCACAGACTTCCACGCCGCATTACAGGGCCATGTGACGATCACCCCGCTCAAGACAGACCTGACCGATTTCGACAGCCTCCCCTACTGGGCCCAGACCGGGGCCTTGCTGGCGGGTGCTGCGGCAGAACCCGCACCTGTGCACGGCGGAGTTGTCTAGTGGCACAACGTCCCCGATTCCCCGCGCAGCTGGACACCTCTTCCGGACGTCCAGATGCTGCTAAAAAGATAGCTTTCAGCGCAGGCAGGACGGACGCTGGAGGCCAAAAACATGCACAAATAGCAACACCACGTGCCCTGACACCCGAATCCACCGCCTTGCGGGCGCGGATGGTGCAGCGGCTCGCCGTGCAAGGCATCCGCTCCCCGCAGGTGCTGACCGCCATGGGTACGGTGGAGCGCCACCGTTTTGTCGACAGCGGCCTGGCCGGCCAGGCCTATGAAGACACCAGCCTGCCGATTGGGCTGGCGCAAACCATCTCCAAACCCAACGTGGTGGCCCGTATGGCCGAGCTGTTGTTGGCCGCGCAGGCTTTGCAGCCGGTCGAAGGCGCGGCACCGGGTGCGCGGTTGGGGCGGGTGCTGGAGATCGGCACCGGCTGCGGTTACCAGGCCGCCGTGCTGAGCCTGCTGGTGCGCGAGGTTTACAGCATCGAACGTCTGCGTGGCCTGCACGACAAGGCGCGTGACAACCTGCGCCCATTCCGCCTGGCCAATGTGCACCTGCTGTTTGGCGACGGCATGGTCGGTTACGCCAAGGGTGCGCCCTATGCAGGCATCATCGCCGCCGCCGGGGGCGAGGCGGTGCCGCAGGCCTGGTGCGACCAGCTCGCCGTGGGGGGGCGGCTGGTGGCGCCGCTGGTCACCGGCGCGGGCCAGCAGTCGCTGATTGTCATAGACCGAACCCCGCACGGCTTGAAACAAAACGTTCTGGAGGCGGTGCACTTTGTCCCTCTAAAATCGGGCATCGCTTAAAGGGATAACACTATGATGGATTTGCGCGGAACAGGTCGTTGGGGTGGGGTGCTGCTGGTGGCAGTCGTGTCGCTGGTGGGGTGCTCGTCCGGCAACCTGTCGCGCCAGGCCAGTGTCGAAGACCGGGGCACCGCCGTCACCAGCCAGTCTGCCGCCGTACCTGCATTCCCAGCTGCATCCGTTGCCACCGTCAACAACTATGCCGACCGTGCAGGTTATTACACGATCAAACCAGGCGATACATTGATCCGTATCGGTTTGGACACAGGCCAGAACTGGCGCGACATCGTGCGCTGGAACAACATCCAGAATCCCAACCTGGTGGAAGTGGGCCAGGTGCTGCGGGTGTCCGGCAACGTGCCCATGCCTGTGCAGCCCTTGGTGGCCGGCACCCCAGGGGCCGCACCAGTGGAGGAACCCACAGGTGTGGTGACCCGTCCCGTGGCCTCGTCCACCCTGGCTCCCCTGCCCACCCCGGCGCCGGTGACGGCCGCCGCGAGTGCCGCCAAACCCGCTGCGTCCGCTGCTGTAGCGGCTGCACCGGTGGTGGCCCCCGCACCGACCCCCGCGGCACCCGCTGCGAGCGGTGAAGACGAATTGGCCTTTGTGTGGCCTGTACCGGGCGCTTTGATCAGCGGGTTTGACGACAACAAGAACAAGGGCCTCGACCTCAACGGCAAGGTGGGCGACCCGGTTGTGGCTGCCGCTGACGGCAAAGTGGTGTACGCCGGTGCCGGCCTGCGCGGCTACGGCAACCTCGTCATCCTCAAACACAACAACACCTACCTGACCGCGTACGCACACAACCATGTGCTGCTGGTGAAGGAAGACCAGTCCGTGCGCAAGGGCCAGAAGATTGCCGAGATGGGCAGCAGCGACAGCGACCGCGTCAAACTGCACTTCGAAGTGCGCCGCCAGGGTAAACCGGTCGACCCGGCCAAATACCTGCCTGCTAGATAAAGCACACCCCCCCAGGCTTCGCGGACTGCGTTCCGGCTTTCCCCATAACCTTCACCGACCCGTTGTCGATTGCCTTGCGTGGCGACACCAGCGTGGCCAACATGGGCGCCAGGGCATTGATGCGCGCCAGAGCAAGGTGATCGAAGGCCATGTACCGCAACACCGCGCTGTCACAGGCCGTGAACGCAGGTTTTGCCGTGCACGACCAGGTGCAGAGCACCGTCCAGGCCGAAATGGACGCCGCCAGCCGCAACAACGCTGCTTCGAGCTGGTGGCCCGGCGTATGGCACGGCTGATGCGGTACCGGTTTGACCTGGGCTTTGTCGATGTGGGCGGCTGGGACACCCACGTGGGGCAGGGCGCGGGATTGGCGACTGGTTTAACCCGGGCCTGTGGGGCCTTGTCCCTTTGAACACGGTCGGACACAAGTGGTTTACCCAAGCTTGCATGAACACTGCTCGCGATTCTCCACACGTGTGATGCAGCTGTTCCTAAACAACGCGCGGTAGCAGCCTGCTGGGCTCGAACCTTGAGCGCCTATTCCTGTTTTGCAGATGGATTGCAATGACCAGTGCGTGCATCGCAGGGCAGCGCAATGGCGTTAATTATTACGATGTGTTGCATTCAATGGCTATTTCTGTTAGGCGAAGTGTGAACTAGTTCCTTTATCCGCAAATATCACGGTTGGCCATGATTTTTTTGTGGTTTTTTGAAAAAAGTCCTCCAAAAATGGCTTCTGAGAATGAACTTTTGTAGTTTGTTTTGCCAACTTTTCCCTGGATCTTGGGGGCGTTTTTCGTCCCGTGGATTGTTCATAATTCCCATGCGTTTTCTCGATTTTTACCATCCGTTCAGTACCGAAATCCTTCGGGGGGACAAGCGATCCGTCTTGCGCACGCGCCAGCGCAGCGCTGTTTTTTTGCTGCTTTGTTTTGTTCAAGGGGCATGGGCTGCGGCACCGGCTTATGACAACCTGATTGCACAGGCGCGGGCAGGCAAACCCCATGCGGCACTGGAGTTTTTGCGCTCCCAGCCCATGAACACCCCCGACAGCGCCCGCTACATCTCCGATTGGGTGGAAATCGCCCAATGGGCTGGGCAGGACCGTGAGGCGGTCGAGGTTTATACGCGTTATGCCAACTCCGTGCCCATGCCCACACGCGCCATGGCGGCCGCGGCACGGGCTTACCGAAATGTGCAGCAATGGGGTGCGGCGGTGAGCCTGCTGGAGACCGTGGTGGCACGCGAGCCTGCCAACGCAGAGTTGCCGCTTGCGTTGGTGATGACCCTGGCGGATGCAGGACAGGACCAGAAGGCTCTGCCGCTCGCGAAGCAATTACTTGTGCAAGACCCCAAGAACCCGCAAAAACTGCTTGCGCTGGCCTATGTGCACATGCGCGCGGGACGTCTTTTTGATGCCAAAGAGCAGCTCAGCCTGGCGCGTGAGCTGGCACCTCGAAACGCCGAAGTGTTGCAGCAGAACATGGCACTGTTGCCGCAGTTGAACATGTCGTACGCCGCACTGAACATGGCCTTGGCGCACCCAGAGCTGGTGACGCGGGCGCAGCTGCGCTCCTTGCAGGCCGCGCGTGGTGCGGAATTGGTGGGTCTGGCGGAGATTGAGAGCCGCAATGAACCAACGCGTTTTGATGTTTCCGACCGTGCGCTGGCCTACTACGCGCCGCTGCTGACGGCTTGGCACAGTGATTCCGAGGCGGGGGCGGATCTGGTCCGTATCCGGATCGATCGCCTGGGGGCGTTACACACACGCTTCCATATGCAGGCGCTGATTACAGAGTACGAAGCACTGCTGCGCGAAGGTGTGCCTGTTCCCGCGTATGCCAAGCGGTGGGCGGCTTCGGCGTACATGTACCTGCGCCAGCCTGAACAAGCGCTGGTGCTTTACCGCGAACTTGACACGCTCCCAGACCGCAGTGAGGAGCTGCGCGTGCAAGATGCGGTGTCCCTCATCTATGCGCTGGTGGAGACCGAGCAGCTCGATGAGGCCGTGGCACTGGCAGACCAAGCCGCCCAAAACCAAGGCCCCACCCGTTATTTGGAAGGTGCAGCCCCGGTTGAAAATGACCTGCTGATGGATGCAAAGGTGCAGGCAGCACTGGTCCATAGTTTTGCCGAAGACATGCCGCAAGCCCAGCAACGGATGGAGTCCATGCTGGAAATGGCACCCGGCAACCAGGGACTACGTAGCACCCTTGCCGGTTTGTACCGCGCACGCAGCCAGCCTCGCCGGTCCGAGATCAGCCTCAAGATGGCGGAAGCCCTGGAGCCCCGCAACCTGGGGCTGCAGGTGCAACAAGGCCACACCGCACTGGCCTTGCAGGAGTGGCGCCAGATGGGTGTCCTGGCTGACGACAGCATTGCGCGGTTTCCTGAAAATGCCCAGGCGCGGCGTCTGGACCGCCTGCGTGATGTGCACCACATGGCCGAGCTGCAGGTGTCCGGGTACCGCGGAAGATCGTCCGAGAATCCCGCGCTGGGCAGCCGCGACTATGGCGTCGATACGGCCGTGTACACCGCTCCCTTGGCGCATGACTGGCGGCTTTTTGCGGGCATGGGTTATGGCGTGGGTGATTTCGCCGAGGGCAGAGGGCGCCATCGCCTGGGGCGCGCGGGCCTGGAGTGGCGTGTGCGTGACAACACTGCAGAGGTGGAGGTGTCCAGCCACCAGTTCGGCCACGGTGCACGCACCGGCGCACGCCTGGCCGTGAACCACGACATCAGTGACCACTGGGCGGTCGGGCTGGACCTGGAGCGACTCGCGCGCAGCACACCGCTGCGGGCTTTACACAGCAACATCACGGCCAACAGCGCGGGTGCCAGCCTGCGTTGGCGTGCCAACGAACGCAGAGAGTGGTCGCTGGGTGTATCTGGCCTCGATTTTTCGGATGGCAACCGCAGCACGGCCGTGAGCCTCAATGGGCGCGAGCGTCTGTACACACGGCCCCACTGGAATGCCGACCTGCTGCTGGGCCTGGAAAGCAACCACAACAGCCAGCCGGGAGGGCCTTACTTCGCGCCGGAGTCGGACCTGATGTTCAGCCCGGTGCTGTCGCTGAACCATGTCATGTACCGGCGTTATGAAACCTCCTGGACGCAGAACGTGCTGCTGGGCTTCGGTGCGTACGCCCAGAAGGGGTATGGCACGGGGGGTGTCGCCACACTGGGGTATGGCCAGCGGTTCCGCTGGAACGATGTGCTGGAAGTCGGTCTGACGTACTCCATCACCCGACGTCCTTATGACGGCAAACAAGAGCGCCACCAGCGCTTGGCCTTTGACCTCAACTACCGTTTCTAAGATTTTTTGCCATGTCTTTTTTGTTTTCTTTTCTGCGACTTTCCAGCGTGTTGGCGGTGCTGCTGGCGTCGGTGTTTTTCGCACCTGCGACATGGGCGCGGGACATTCCCGTATTCGTCGCCCCCAAGGACCGTCTGGCAGGGCCCGCTGAGGCCGCCTGGCCACACAACCAGTTTGTCACCCTGTCGTACCACGATGTGAATGACACCGTGGCAGACCAGCGGTATGTGGCTGTGCGCACAGACAACCTGATCGAGCAATTCAACTGGCTGCGCGAGAACGGCTACCAGCCTGTTTCCATTGCGCAGATTCTGGCCGCGCGCCAAGGGGGGGCCAGCGCTGCCGCCCAAAGCCACGTTGTTGACGTTTGACGATGGTTTCAGCAGCTTTTTTCACCGCGTTTTGCCGGTGTTGAGGACGTTTCAATGGCCCGCAGTCCTGGCTCCGGTGGGCACCTGGGTGGACACCCCGCAGGGCCAGGAGGTTGACTTTGGTGGTTTGCCCACACCCCGGGAGCAGATCGCCACCTGGGCGCAAATCAAGGCGATTGCCGACTCCGGGCTGGTGGAAATTGGGGCCCATACACAGAACATGCACTACGGGGTGCAGGCCAACCCGCAGGGCAGCATGCAGCCGGTGGCGGTGACCCGTATTTTTGATGCGAAAACGGGTACCTACGAAAGTGATGGGGCATTCCGGGAGCGCACACGCAAAGACATCACCACCATCACCCAGAAAATTCGGCAGGTTACAGGCCAGTCGCCCCGTGTATGGGTCTGGCCTTACGGAGCCCCCAGCGCCGAGGTGATCGCCGAAGCCAAGCAGCAGGGTTACCAGCTTTTCATGATCTTGGGCAATGGCTTGGGGGACATCCAGAAACTGGACACCATTCCGCGCATCCTGGTTGCCGATGCCCCTTCGCTGAGTGAGTTTGCGCGAATGGTCAGCAATGTGCAAAACCCCCAGGTTGCGCGGGTTGCCCATGTGGATCTGGACTATGTCTATTCCAGCGATCCTGTGGAGACCGAGAAAAACCTGGGCCTGCTGGTGCAGCGGGTCAAGGATATGCGGATATCCACCGTCTACCTGCAGGCGTTTGCCGACCCCAAGGGGGACGGTACGGTCCGTGAGCTGTATTTCCCCAACCGCTGGATGCCCATGCGTGCCGACCTGTTTGGCCGGGCAGCGTGGCAGCTGCAAACCCGTGCCGGCGTCAGTGTGTATGCCTGGATGCCCGTGCTCTCCTATGACTTTGGCGACCCCTTGCTGCCGCATGTGCAGAGCTGGAACCAGCACACCGGCGCCACCACGGTGGCGGCCGGGCAATACCAGCGCCTGTCACCCTTTGACCCCACCGTGCGCCGCAAGATCGGTGATGTGTACGAGGACCTGGCCAAACACAGTGCTTTTGCAGGGGTGCTTTTCCATGACGATGCCATCCTGTCTGACTTTGAGGACGTCGGCCCCCAGGCGCTGGCTGCCTATGCTGCGGCCGGGCTACCGGCTTCGCCGCAGGCCTTGCGTGCCGACCCCGACACGCTGCAACGCTGGACACGTTTCAAAAGCAAATACCTGGTTGATTTCACCTTGGAGCTGCGCCAGCGTGTGCGCGCCATCCGGGGTGAGCAGGTCCTGACCGCGCGCAACATCTTTGCCCAGCCCATCCTGCAGCCCGAGAGCGAGACGTGGTTTGCACAAAATCTGGACGATTTTCTGCAGGCCTACGACTGGACCGCCCCCATGGCCATGCCCTTGATGGAGAACGTCCCCACCAACGAAATCAACCCCTGGCTGGACCGGTTGGTGGATGCCGTCGCGCGACGCCCCGGTGCCTTGGGCCGCACCGTGTTTGAGTTGCAGGCCCTGGATTGGCGGGCCCAACCCCAGGCCCAGCCTGTACCGAACGAACAGCTCGTGGGCTGGATGCAGCGTTTGCAACAACGCGGGGCACTCAACTACGGCTACTACCCGGACAACTTCGTGAAGAACCATCCCGATCTGCACGTGTTGCGCTCCAACCTGTCCAACTATTGGTTCATACAGCCATGATGAAGCGCGCATTTCCCCTGCTGGCACTGGCATTGGCCTTGTGTATCCCCCTGGTTCTTTTCCTGACGTTTGCCACGCCGGTGATCATGGGGTTTGTATTTTTTTACCCCTTGTTCATGTCCGGGATCTGGATCGTGGGCGGGGCTTACTTCTGGTTCAACCTTGAACGCCACTGGCCCTGGGGCGACCAGGTGCCTGCGCCGGACATTCCAGGCAACCCCCTGGTGTCGGTGGTCATTCCGTGCTTCAACGAAGGCAGCAACGTCCACGAAACCATTGAGGCTGCGCTCAGGCAGCGTTACACCCACATTGAAGTGATCGCGGTGAACGATGGCTCCTCGGACGACACAGGCCAGATCCTGGACCAACTGGTTGCCACCGACAAACGCCTGCGGGTGGTCCACCTGGCGCGCAACCAGGGCAAGGCCATTGCCTTGCAGGCGGGTGCTGCGGCGGCCCGCAGTGAATACCTGGTGTGTATCGATGGTGATGCCTTGCTCGATCGGGATGCGGTTGCGTACCTGGTGGCACCTCTGGCGAAGTTTCCACGTGTGGGTGCAGTGACGGGGAATCCGCGTGTGCGCACGCGCTCCACTCTGGTGGGACGCCTGCAGGTGGGGGAGTTCTCTTCCATCATCGGCTTGATCAAGCGATCCCAGCGTGTGTATGGCCAGGTGTTTACGGTTTCGGGTGTGGTGGCCGCATTCCGTCGCAAGGCGCTGGATGATGTGGGTTACTGGAGCCCGGACATGATTACCGAAGACATCGACATCAGCTGGAAGCTGCAGAAGCGCCATTGGGCGGTCTTTTTCGAACCCCGTGGCCTGTGCTGGATCCTGATGCCCGAAACCTTGCGTGGGCTGTGGAAGCAGCGCCTGCGTTGGGCCCAGGGAGGGGCCGAGGTGTTCATCAAGAACAGCAGTGGCCTGTGGGATTGGCGCCACCGCCGGATGTGGCTGCTGGGCCTGGAGTACTGCTTCTCCACGGCATGGGCCTTCACCTTTGCCTGGACAGTGTTGTTGTATCTGCTGAATCTGCTGGCGCCGTTGCCCGAATCGCTGCGGGTGGAGACACTGGCTCCACCCGCTTTCACCGGGCTGGTCTTGGCCAGTGTCTGTGTGCTGCAGTTTCTGACCAGTTTGATGATTGACCGGCGCTACGAGAAAAACCTGTTGTCTTCCTTGTACTGGATGATTTGGTACCCGGTGGTGTACTGGATGCTCAGCCTGTTCACGACCTTGGTGAGTTTTCCCAAAGTCATGCTCACACGTCGCAAACGCGCGCGCTGGGTCAGTCCCGACCGCGGTATCGGAAGGTTACCCTCATGAAAAATCCTCTTATTTTTACGCCCCGCTCCAGGCTGGCTTATGCCTTTGAGTTTCTGCTCACCTTGGTCATGTGGGTCTTCTTCATGTACCTGTTCCTGCGCGATGTGCTTGGGGTCCTGAAACAACCGTTGGTGCTGACTGCGGTAGGGGAGAGCGGCATGCTCTCCGCCTTAACGGGCAGCTTGCTTCTCTATGCACTGATCGCGCTGTTGAATGGGGCGGTTGTGGTGGCATGGGCGAAATACAACGCCTACCGGGGCCGGGAGGAGCGTCGCAAGCTGGTTGGAAATCTCAGCAACCAGGAACTGGGGGCCAGTTTTGGCCTCAGTCCGGAAGTGCTGCATGGCATGCATGCCGCACGGGTGATGACGGTGCACCATGATGAACGCGGCACCATCCACCAGGTGCAGGTCGGGCAGGGCCCCATGCCAACACCCGTGCCCGATGCGGCGCAGTTGCTGGCAGACAGGGGTGTACGGCCACCGCTGGTGCCGGCCTGAAACACCACCACTGCGCTGCCGGTTTTCTTCCAAAAAAGGTTCTGTGGCAGCCAAGGGGCGGCAGTTGTTTCGAGGCAAACCGGGGTCGGTTACACCTGCATACAGGGGCTTCCCGCATACTGGTTCCCTCAACGAGGTACGCCATGCCCCAGCACCGCTCTCACCCCTTGTCCGCCGTGCAACCAGCGCCCCAGGTGCTTTTTTCTGAGAAAAAAAAGCCTCCTGCGCCCGTTCAGACTGCGCGAGATGTTATGGATTTAGGAGCTGATGAGCCGGCCGACGTTGACGCCGCGCTGCCCGAACCCCTGGAGCTGGCGGCCGACCCGGACGGCTCGGCTGACACCCTGACCCGTTACCTGCGCGAGGTGCGCCGCACCAGCCTGTTCACCCCCGACGAAGAATATGCCACCGCCGTGTTGGCACGTGCGGGCGACTTTGCTGCGCGCCAGTCCATGATCGAACACAACCTGCGGCTGGTGGTCAGCATCGCCAAGGGCAGCCTGGGCCGGGGCGTGCCCTTGTCGGACCTGATCGAGGAAGGCAACCTGGGCCTGATGCACGCCATCGAGAAATTCGAGCCCGAGCGGGGTTTCCGGTTCTCCACCTACGCCACCTGGTGGATCCGCCAGGCGGTGGACCGGGCCGTGGTGACGCAGGGCCGCACCATCCGCCTGCCCGTACACGTGGTGCGTGAACTGCAGCAGGTGCTGCGGGCGCGCCGCACGCTGGAGGCCGACACCCGCCTGGCCGAACAGCGCCCCGACGGCGTGCGGGTGGAAGACATCGCCGCCTTGCTGGGGCGTGACGTGCAGGACGTGGCCGACCTGCTGGCGCTGGCCGAAACACCCCGTTCCCTCGACGCCGGGCTCGACAAGTCGGGCGACGGCAACACGTTGCAGGACACCGTGGTGGACGAAGCCGCCGCCGACCCTCCCGATACCGCGCAGTCGCACGAAGTGGAGCGGCTGCTCGACGGCTGGGTGGGCGCTTTGACCAAGCGGGAAAAACAGGTGCTCGAAGGCCGTTTTGGCCTGCACGGCGGGGAACCACAAACCTTGGAGGTGCTGAGCCAGGACCTGGCCCTGACGCGTGAACGTGTGCGCCAGATCCAGAACGAGGCGCTGCACAAACTGCGCCGCCAGCTCGACCGCAGCGGCATCTCGCGCGACACGTTCTGGTAACGGTTCAGTTCCCGGCCCGCCCCGCCTGCGGCCTGAGACAATCGGGGGATGACAGACCCCACGCAGAACACCCCCGAGCAGCCACCCGAGTGGCTTGCCATTGAATCCCTGGACCTCGAAGCACAAGGCATCGCCCACAAGGCCGATGGCAAAGTCGTTTTTGTCGAAGGTGCCTTGCCCTTCGAGCTGGTCAGCGCCAAGACCTACCGCAAGAAGAACAACTGGGAGATGGCCACCGTCACGGCCATCCACCATGAGTCGGCCCAGCGCGTGCGCCCCGGCTGCCCGCATTTCGGCCTGCATGGCGGCTCGTGCGGCGGCTGCAAGATGCAGCACCTGCACACCGGCGCGCAGGTGGCGTCCAAACAGCGCGTGCTGGAAGACAACCTCTGGCACCTGGGCAAAGTGCGCGCCGAGACGGTGATGCGCCCGATCGAAGGCCCGTCCTGGGGCTACCGCTACCGCGCCCGCCTGTCGGTGCGGTATGTGGTCAAAAAGGGCGCGGTGCTGGTGGGCTTTCACGAGCGCAAAAGCCGCTATGTGGCCGACATGTCCGTCTGCCCCGTGCTGCCGCCGCATGTGAGCGCCATGCTGCTGCCGCTGCGTGCACTGATTGCGTCGATGGACGCCCGCGAAACCCTGCCCCAGATCGAGCTGGCCTGTGGCGATAACGTCACCGCGCTGGTGCTGCGCCACATGGAGCCGCTGAGCGCTGCCGACCTGGAGCGGCTGCGCGTGTTTGCCGCCGCGCAGACGGCCCAGGAGCCCGCCCATACCCTGCAATGGTGGCTGCAGCCCAAAGGGCCTGAAACCGTGCACCTGCTGGACGAGGGTGGCCCCACGCTGTCGTACGCGCTGCCCGACTTCGGCATCACCATGCCGTTTAAACCCACCGACTTCACCCAGGTCAACCCCCACATCAACCGCGTGCTGGTGTCGCGTGCACTGCGTTTGCTGGACGCGAAGCCGCACGAGCGGGTGATCGACTGGTTCTGTGGCCTGGGCAACTTCACGCTACCGCTGGCAACCCAGGCGCGTGAAGTGCTGGGCATCGAAGGCAGCGAGACACTGGTGGCCCGTTCGCGCGAGAATTATGAGAAAAATAGGCTCTCAGCGCCCCATGGACGTGCGCTTGCAGCTACACAATTTGTAGCGCGCGACCTGTTCGAGATGACCCCCGAGATGCTGATGTTGGACGGCAGCGCCGACAAATGGCTGGTGGACCCCCCGCGCGACGGCGCGTTTGCGCTGTTCAAGGCCTTGGCCGAATTAAACGAACGCGAGCTGGGCCTGCCGCCGCCCGGTGCCGAGGACGGTACGGACACCCCACCCGCCGTGCTGGAACCCAAACCCTCCAGCCTAGGCTGGACGCCCCCGCAGCGCATCGTCTACGTCAGCTGTAACCCCGGCACCCTGGCGCGCGACGCGGGCCTGCTGGTGCACCGCGCCGGTTACCGCTGTGTGGCGGCGGGGATGGTCAACATGTTCCCGCACACCGCGCACGTCGAAAGCATGGCGGTGTTTGAACGGGTGTAACGACTCACCCCCAGGCTTCGCTTGCGCTCTCGCCACCCCCCTTGCAGGGGGCGACACCTACGGCCTGGCAAAGCCAGTTCCGTGGTGTCTGCTGGAAGGACAAGCGCGCCACGTAATGCAGCGATGCGAAGTACTACAGCCGCAGCGCAGCGGCGTAGCCCGTCATCTCCAGATAACCACGCCCCACGGCGTGGTTTTTTTCATCCAGCAATTCGCTGAGCCCTTCCCAGTAGATCGCACCGGTGGAAGCGCGGCTGTCCAGCTCCTGGTTGTCGAGCAGGGCTTGCACACGGAAGCTGCCTGCCGGGGTTTGCACACGCCACGCAACGGGGTAGGTGGCCTGGCTGCTCGGGCTGTGCCAGTGGCGTTCGGGTGTGAACACCACGGCGTTGTAGCCAAACACCTGTAATGCCCCATCGGCATTGCGCAACGAGCCGCCGCTCCACAACGCTGCGCCCTGTTTGTCGCGCAGGCGGAAGGCGGTGAGCGCGCTGCCATCCATCAGGTTCATGCCGATCCAGTCCCAGCCCACGGCCTGCGGGTGCATCAGCGCTTCGCTCCACTCGTGGTCCAGCCAGGCGGTGCCGGTGACGTCAAAGCTGCGGCCTTGCACCTTGAGGCGGCCCTGGGTGGCGAGTTGGGGTTCGCTGTAGTAGTAACTCGCCTGTGCGGGCTCCGGCCCTTTGCGCGACAGGCCGTTCTGGCCCTGCAGCAGCACCGGCTGGCGCGGGGTACACAGCAGGTCAAGTGTGAAGCCGTCGGCAGGCGCACGCACGCGGTAACCGTCCGCGCCACGCACCATCGACCAGTCGCGCAGGCGCACGTCGGTGGTCGCTTCACTGGCCTGCGCAATACCCATACCCGCGCGGGCAATACGCTGGTCGTGCCAGAGGGTGCGGCCCTCCAGGTCGGTCACAGCCGCGTGGGCAAAGATGAGTTGTTTGGCGGCAAACGCAGACTGCATGCCCTGTGTCGCATCCACCCGCGAGCGGAAAAACGTGACCTGGAAGCCAAACACCCGTTCACCCGCACGCGCATGGCCGGTGAGGTACCACCACTCGGTGCGCAGCTCCGGGTGGCTGCCGAAGTCGCGTGGGAACTGCAGGGTGCGCGGGGTCAGTGCATGGCTTGTGGCGCTGCCCAGCGGCAGCAGCAAAACACCCGCCATCTGCAAAAAGGCCTGCGCTGCAACATCACCAATCCTCCTTGACGGCCAGGACGGCATCGCGCCCCGCAGCGGCACGCCCGGCCAGCCATGCCGTCAGTGTGCCCGCCAACACCACGGCGGCACACACGGCCAGCAGGCGCAGCCAGGGCACCTGCATGTCCATAGTCCAGTGGAAACTTTGCGGGTTCACCACGTGCACCAGCACCACCGACACCGCCAGCCCCAGCAGCACACCGGCCACACAGCCCATTACCGTCCATGCAGCGCCTTCACCGGCCACCACGGCCAGCACCTGGCGGCGCGTGAAACCCAGGTGGGCCAGCAGCCCAAACTCCTTGCGCCGCGCCAGCACCTGCGCGCTGAAGCTGGCGGCCACACCAAACAGGCCAATCGCAATTGCCACCGCCTGCAGCCAGTAGGTCACGGCAAAACTGCGGTCAAAAATCCGCAGCGACCGGCCACGGATGTCGGCGGCGGACGCGATCTCGACCACATCCGCACGGCCTTCATTTTCCAGACTTCCCGCCTGCTGCGCCGCCACCGCCCGCACGGCCTGCTGCACCTGGGCCGTGTCTGCGCCGGGGGCCAGCGTCAGCGCCATGTCGTTGATGCGCCGGTCGTGGGTGAGCCGCTCGAAGTCGCGGATATCCATCGTGATGGCCCCGGACTGGCGGGCATAGTCGCGCCACACGCCTGCTACAAAAAAGGGAGCTGTCTGCGCTTGTTCCGCCTGCGCTAGAGGCCTAAAAACCTTTGAAATAGGGGCAAAAACACGGCCTGGCTGCGCACCAAACAAGTCCACCATGGCCTCACTCACATAGATGCCGATGTGCCCGGCCGGCACCGGCAGCGCCTCACCCACCAGCGGTAGGCTGCCCGCAGGCGCGTCGCCCAGTGCCCGGGCGATCAGCGCCACGGCGGGGCGCGCCGGGTCGAGCACCAGGCTGCTGGTGCGCTGCGTGCTGGTGCGTGCCACACCGGGCAGTTGCGCCACGGCCTGCACAAAGTCGGGGGTGAAGTAGGCTGCGTCGTTGGCGGCACTGCCGCTACTGCCACCGGAAGTGCGCAGGTACAGGTCGGCGGGCAGCACCTGGTCAAGCCATTGGGTCACCGAGCCGCGAAAACTCGCCACCATCACCGTCAGCGCCACCGCCAGGCTCAGCGACGCCACCACCCCGCTGATGGCCACGGCCGCACTGCCGCGCATACGCCGCGCGCGCTCCACCGCCAGCAAAGGCAACAAACGCTGCGCCACCAGCGGCGCGAGTGTGTCGTACACCTGCGCGGTGAGCCAGGGCAGGGCGCTGATGCCGCCCACCAACAGCAGCGCAATGGCCAGATAGGCAGCGACGGGCACACCCATCAGCGGCGGCGCAGCGGCCAGTGCCACACCTGCCACCATCAGCGCCACGCTGGTGCGGCCACGGCCCGTGCCCGCCAGGGACGCACCCAGGCCCTTCAGGGTTTGCGCCACGGGCAGGTTGCGTGCTGCACGGGCGGGCCACCAGCCGCCCACCATGGCCGCCGCCACCCCCAGCGCGCCGTACACCGCGGCGGCCTGGCCGCTCCACTGCAGGGCAGGGGCCACGCCCGCAAAATACCCACCGCCCAGGTCGCCACCCAGCACCCGCAGCGCCAGCGCCGCCAAGCCCGTGCCCAGCGCAATACCCGATGCGCTGCCCAAGGCACCCAGCACCAGCGACTCGGCCAGCACCAGGCGCAGGCGTTCACGCGGCGTCAGCCCCAGCACACCGAGCAGCGCAAATTGCTGCGCGCGTTTGGCCACACTCAGCGCCAGCACCGAGAACACCAAAAACGCCCCGGTGAACAAAGCCACCAGCGCCAGCACCGCCAGGTTCACCCGGTAGGCGCGCGACAGGTTACTCACCCGCTGCGCAGCGTCCCCCGGCTCGGCCACCTCGATGTTTGCGGGCCAGCCGGGCAGTTGTGTGAGTGAGGTGGTGAAGTTGGCATGGTCGGTGCCCGGGCGCAGCCGCAGGTCGATGCGCGACACCTGCCCACTGCGGCCAAAGAAGTCCTGCGCCGCGCCAATGTCCATCACCGCCAGCGGCGCGCCACCCGCCGCCACCGTGCCCGCCACCTGCACGGCTTGCATGCGCAGGCCATTTTGTAATTGCAGCGTGGTGCCGGAGCCCAGCGCAGCCTGCGCAGCCGCATTCAGGAAGACCGTGCCGGGTGTAAACAAGGCCAAGCGGTCCGCCCCCGCAGCGGGCCGTGGCATCAGCGCCGGCGCAATCTGTGCCACCACCAGGGCATCCACCCCCACCACCCGCAAGGGCGTTCGCGGGCTGGCCGCGTCTGCGGCAGCCATGGTGGCCAGCTCCACCACCGGGCTGGCCAGCAGCACCTGCGGGTGCTGCGCCACCTGGGCGAAAACCGCCTCGTCAAAACTACCGGTGGCCGCGCGCAACTCCAGGTCGGGCTGGCCATTCACGGAACGCACGGCGGTGGAAAACTCGTCCAGCGCCGACGCATTGATCAGGTGCACCGAAAACGCCAGCGCCACCCCCAGCATCACCGCCACCACCGCAGCCGCATTGCGCCACGGGTGGTGGCGCAGTTCCTGCCAGGAGAAGGTGCGGAGGAGGGAAAACATGCCTGTCGATTGTGACGGGGCGGCCACTTTCAAACCCTGATGGAAGTGATGTTTTTTGGATGAATATCCCCCAAATGGGGGATGCCGCAAGCGGATGTAGTTGTTAGATTTCGTAAGAATTTTTACAGAAAGATGTATATGAAATCTACTTGTTCCTCACGTTTGCTTGCCACGCTGTTTATGGTGGGCATTCTGGCCGGTTGTGGCGGTAGCGGCAGCGAAGGTTCCAGCAGCACGTCCTCCAGCGGAGGCAGTTCGTCATCGAGCGCGGCGAACTGTAAATACGATGACAAGGTCACACCTGGTGAAAGAGAACTAGCCAACTCCTGTGGTATCCAGGTGTCCGCAGGTTACGGTGCCGCCGATGCGCGCCTCCAGCAAATTATCCAGGCGTGCCAGAGTGGCCAAAAGTCGGCTGCAGACACCGATTATTCGGGCCCCTATACCAAGCTGGTTCAAAGCGCACGCGCCACCAGCTCAGCCTTGTCGTGTGGCAGTGGTAATTCGGGCGTTAACCTTCCCAACCCTTCCAATCCTTCAAGCCAGACTTTTTACAACCAATGTGGCAAAACCAGTGGAAGCCAAAAAACGGGCAGTTGCTATGGTCCCGTGTTCCAGAATGAAGGCGGTTGTGGTGATTCATCCTTCACCTACATCAACCAATACTCCTCCAGCAGCGCTTGCACCACGGCCCGTAACAACTGGTTGAAGTAAGGCTGGGGCACAACGTGATGCTGGCCTGGTTTCGCAGCTGGCTGCAAGGGTGGCATGTGTTTTTGGCGGCGGGACTGGGCTTGTGTGTGTGGGCTGGATTGATGGGGGCGAGTCCCGAGCCCGCGCCTCCACCACAGGCTCAGGTGTTGATGGGCGCGCAGGCGGCAGCAATGTCCGGCGCGCGCCTGCCAACGCAAACCCAGGCCACGGACTTGGATGCCCAGCGTGAGCGGCCATCGTCGCCCGACCTGTTGCAAGAGGTCGCGCAGGGGTCTCGCCTGAGCACGCACTGGCTGCAAACCCATGGTTTTTCAGCAGGGAGCGAGGGGCTGAAACGTTTACACGGCCTGATGGATGGGCATACACAGCTTTCTGCGCCGGGCACCACCCACGTTGCGTTTGGGCCGCAGGGAAAGGCATCCGGCTCCGGGGCGAAAGATGTACCTGTACTTTCTGCACAAGAGCGCTACGTACAAGCCGAGATAACACTTGCGCATGCAGCCCAGTCGGGCGCGGTGCTGGTGCGGTGGCGTAATGCCAGTGACAACACCGTGATGGAGCTGTCGGCGCAAACAGTCCAGCCCGGCATACATGAACCTGTCCCCCTGTGGATGTATTCAGCCCATGACTGGGCGCCTGGGCGTTACCGTGTGGAGGTGATTTCGCCAGACCCCAGTCTTCAATTGTTGGCGGCAGGGGACTTTGAAATTGCAGGGCCCAACGCCCCGCTCACCCCGTTCTCCTTTGAGGCGTCCCGCAATCTGCCTTGATGGCGTTGTGTGGACGGGGTGGATCTGCCCGCTTTCCCGACTGGTTTCAGTAGCCAGGGCCATCCACAATACCGCCCGTACCCAGCCGCACCACCCGGTCGGCCCGCGCCGCCGCCGCCTCGGAATGTGTCACCAGCACCATCGACGCGCCGTGTTCACGGGTTTGCGTGACCAGCAGATCCATGGTGCGGGCAGCGGTGGTGGGGTCGAGGTTGCCGGTGGGCTCGTCGGCCAGCAGCAAGGTGGGGCGGTGCACCACCGCGCGGGCAATGGCTACGCGCTGCAGCTGGCCGCCGCTGAGCTGTTGCGGCAGGCGCGCGCCCAGGCCGCCCAGGCCCACGGCTTCCAGCAGGTGTTCAACGCGCGGGGCATCGTGCTGGCCCAGCAGCATCAGCGGCAGGGCCACGTTTTGGGTCACGTCCAGGTGCGGCAGCACGTGGAAGGCCTGGAAGATAAACCCCACATGTTTGCGCCGCCACAGGGCGCGGGCTTCGTCGTTGAGGGTGTCCAGCGCCACACCGTGGTGGGTGATGCTGCCGCTGTCCCAGTGGTCCAGCCCGGCCATACAGTTCAGCAGGGTGGATTTGCCCACGCCCGACTCACCGACGATGGCCACAAACTCGCCCGGCGCGACCTGCAGCGTGGCGTTGGCAAACACCACCGTGTCGCCGTAGTTTTTGCCCAAGCTCTGGATGTGCAGACTCATGCTGTGAACTTTCATGAATGGTGACGCCCCGGGCAATGCAACACGCCGCGTGAGGTGGACATGCCTTGACCAGGGCACCCGTGGAACTGGCTCCGCCAGGCCACCAGGTGCGCCCCCTTGAGGGGGAGGCGCCGAAGGCGCTTCGGGGGTGTTTCACAGTAACCCAAGCTGGCGGTCCACCAGCGCCAGCACCTGCGCCAGGGCATCGGGCGCATCGGCCGCCACCACCTGGCGTGTGGGCATGCTGCGCAGCCAGGTGAGCTGGCGTTTGGCCAGCTGGCGCGTGGCAAAGATGCCCCGGTCGCGCAGCTCGGCGGCGGGCATCTGGCCGTCCAGAACGTCCCATGCCTGGCGGTACCCCACGCAGCGCATGCTGGGCAGGTCGGCATGCAGGTCACCCCGGCTGCGCAGGGCCTGCATCTCGACCAAAAAGCCGTCGGCCAGCATGGCGTCGAAACGCTGGGCGATACGGGTGTGTAACCAGGCGCGGTTGGCTGGTTCCAAGGAAATAAGGGCTCTAGCGCCCGTCCCACCTGCGTTAGCAGCTATATTTTTAGGAGTATGGAAGGACGACAGTGGCTGGCCGGACACGCGGTACACCTCCAGCGCACGCTGGATGCGCTGGGTGTCGTTGGGCGGCAGGCGTGCGGCGGTGGCCGGGTCAACCTGTGCGAGTTGCGCGTGCATCACATGCCAGCCGTGTGCTGCGGCTTCGGCCTCGATGGCGGCGCGCACCAGCGGGTCGGCGGGGGGCATCGGATCGATGCCGTCGAACAGCGCCTTGAAGTACAGCATGGTGCCGCCCACCAGCAGCGGCAGCGCGCCCCGGGCGGTGATGTCGGCTATGAGCCGCTCGGCATCCGCCACAAATTCGGCGGCGCTGTAGGCCTGCAGCGGGTCGCGGATGTTGACCAGGTGGTGGGGCACCTGGGCCAGCTCAGCCGCTGTGGGTTTGGCGGTGCCAATGTCCATGCCCCGGTACACCAGCGCCGAATCGACGCTGATGATCTCGACCGGCATGCGCGGGGCAAGGTGCTTGGCAATGGCAAATGCTGCAGCGGTTTTGCCCGACGCCGTGGGGCCGGCCAGGGCCACGAGGGTTAGTGCGCGGTGTTGCGGCTCAGCCATGCTGCGGCTCCCCGTGGC
The DNA here is from genome assembly GCA_026314275.1 of Comamonadaceae bacterium AAW. Taxonomy (GTDB): domain Bacteria; phylum Pseudomonadota; class Gammaproteobacteria; order Burkholderiales; family Burkholderiaceae_C; genus JAGOEY01. The sequence goes on along the minus strand of CP111109.1, from coordinate 248,854 downwards.
GCTGCACCAGCGTCCATGCAGCCACGGCCGCGCAGGTGCCAAAGAACCACATGCCATAAGCCAGGGGCAGCACCGTGCCGTTCATCGACCTACCCAGCCAGCCGCCGACCGCGAAGGCCACTACCATCATAAAAAACCCGTTCAGCGCCGATGCAGCCCCCGCCGCCTGCGGGAACGGCCCCACCGAGCCGCTTTGCCCACAGGGCTGGTTGATGCCGTGGGCCAGCATGATGGGCACCAGCGGCAGCGCAATCGCCCACACCGACACCACCCCTGCCAGCGCCAGCACACCCATGGTGGTGGCACCTGCCAGCGCCAGCACACCCGCGCGCGCCACCGTGCCGCGCACGCCATGGCGCTGCAGCCAGTAGCGGCACAAAAAGGTGCCCGCCACATACCACAGGCTGTTCCAGAACATCACCAGGCCGTACTGCGTTTTGCCTAGGCCCAGCACCTGGGTAAACACAAAAGACGATGCCGCCAGAAAGGTGAACAGCAGGCCGTACGACGCACAGGTCAGCGCACAAAAGGCCACAAAAGTCGGGTTGCGCAGAATGACGCCCCAGGTGCGCAGCAGCGTGCCGGGGTGCAGGGCGCGCGGGTTCTTAAGGGGCACGGATTCGACAAAACGCCACACCACCAGCGCCAACGTCACGGCGCCAAAAACCGCTGGCAACAGCAGCGCCGCCCGCCAGCCAAACAGGTCGGACGCCAAGCCACCCACCGGCGCGCTGAGGCAGGCAATAACGCCCAGCCCACTGAGCGCACGCGACATCACCCGCGCACCGGCCGCAGGTGCGTACAGGTCACGCACCACCGCACGCGCACACATCACCGCCGCGCCCATGGCCGCCCCCTGCACCGTGCGCGCAACGATCAGCAGCTCGATGCTGGGGGCCATCACCCCCGCCACCGCCGCCAGCACATAAGCGGCCAGCCCCCACAGCAGGATCGGTTTGCGGCCAAACCGGTCAGACAACGGCCCCAGCACCAGCTGAGCGCAGCCAAACGCCAGCAGCAAAGCACTGAGCGTGAGCTGCGACTGCGCCATCGACGCGCCCAGCGCCTGGCTCAGCGCGGGGAGTGCGGGCAGGTACAGGTCGGTGGTGATGGGCTGAATGCCCAGCAGCAAGGCCAGCAAAAGAACGATGGTGGCGGGCTGCATGGCGCTGGCGCTCCCCGCTGTGGGCGCCGTGGATGAGGGAACGGACATGCGGGGATGCTACACCGGGGGAGGGGTGTGAAGGTGCCGAGCCTTATGTGCTTTGGCTGCGTTGTATGTGAGGGAGGTGAACGGCCACCAAGATATCCGTTTAACTTGGGGTTTGCGCTTCGATCAGCGGCGACCCTCAGGCTCACCATCGCAGATGGCCGCTTGAGGCTGATTGCCGGCGCTCGATGAGGATGGTTCATGCGGCGGCAGTGCGCCTCAAAGCGGACGCTCGCCAAATGCGCAATGTGACCCGGCATGAACCTTCACCCGCAGCAAAAGTGAGCGCAGAGGCCGTGGTCGGCCCAGCGAACAGGACACATTGTTGATTTCCACGCAGAAGTGACCCACTAACCCCCAGGATTTCCATCTAAATCTGACCCACGTACTAACCCTAACCTGCTGCTTTATTGAGCAGCAGGAGACCAGGAGTGATAGACGTGGCAACACTGAGTGTCATCAGGCGCTGGGCCCTGCGAGAGCAGCTGTCCATCCGAGAGATCGCCCGCCGCACGGGCCTCTCGCGCAACACCATCCGCAAGTACCTGCGCGCAGGCGAGGCCGAGCCGCACTATGCCAAGCGGGCCAGCCCTTCCAAGCTCGACCCCTTTGCCTTGAAGCTCGCCAGCTGGCTCAAGACGGAAGCTGGCCGATCCCGCAAGCAGCGGCGCACCATCAAGCAGATGTACGTGGATCTGCAGGCGCTCGGTTATGGCGGCTCCTACAACCGTGTGGCGGCCTTTGCGCGCCTCTGGCACGAGCAGCGCCTTGTGGCCCAGCAGACCACCGGCCGCGGCACTTTCGTTCCCCTGGCCTTCGGTCCGGGCGAGGCCTTCCAGTTCGACTGGAGCGAGGACTGGGCTGTTCTCGACGGCGTGCGTAGCCTCGCAGAGCCGCTGGGATTGCCTTGCTCAGGCAGGCCGACCATGCAAGCACTCCAAGCAGTCTGGCGGCAATCGGCCGGCGAGGCAGTCTTACCGACCTTCATTCAAACCAGCCAGTCTGCTCATAATCCGGGGCTATTCATGTCGAGGCAAACGATAAAGTCTGCACATCAGAACACCGACCAGCCGGTGAACTCTGACAACTCTTGCAGCGCGCGCGTGCCGAGCAGTGAATTGCCAAACGCATTCAGGCCAGGAGACCAGACCGCGATCGATGCATGTCCCGGAACGACGGCAAGAATGCCGCCTCCGACGCCACTCTTGCCGGGGAAGCCGACCGAATAGGCGAAGTCGCCTGAACCATCATAGTGCCCCGCGACCAGCATCAAGGCGTTGATGCTGCGTGCCTGAGCTGGGTTCAGCAGGTGGGCTGCGGAGTCGAAGCCGGCCAGGAACCGGCCGACGCTGGCCAATTGCTGGCAGTTCATCGCGATCGCGCATTGGCGACAGTAAATCTGCAGCAGCCGTTCGCATTCCGTGTGCAGATTGCCGCACGAGCGTAGAAAGTACGCCAGGGAGAAGTTGCGGTAGGCCGTGCGGTATTCCGAGGCGGCAACCTGTTCATCAATCGAGATCCGGTCATCTCCAGCCGCCGTGCGAACGAAATCCATCAGTTCGTCGAGTCCGCCGCCCGCGTCGGGCGCATCAAGCATGGCGTCGGTGGTGACCAGTGCACCCGCATTGACGAAAGGATTGCGCGGTTTGCCGCCTTCCTGCTCAAGCTCAATGACCGAGTTGAAGGTGTAGTTAGATGGTTCCTTGCCCACCCGCTTCCAGAGCCGGTCGCCGTGACGGCCCAATGCGATCGCCAGCGAGAAGACCTTTGAGATGCTCTGGATCGAAAACGGCGTCGCAGCGTCGCCCGCGCTCAGCTGCTCACCACTGGCCAGGCACACACTGATCCCGAACTGATGCACATCAACGCTAGCCAGTTGCGGAATGTAGTGCGCCACCTGGCCGCGTTTGTGTGCGCGCTTCATGCGCGCGTCGAGCGCTACCAGAAAGCCCTGGAGCGTTTCCAAAGCGGCGCGATCCATCGTTCAAACCAGATAACGCCGCGCCAGCAGCGTCCAGTACGCAGCGCCAATGGCCAGGTTGGCGTCGTTGAAGTCGTAACCCGGGTTGTGCACCATGCAGGCGCCCAGCTTGTCGCCATCCCCGTTTCCGATCAACAGGTAGCTGCCGGGGCACTTCTCCAGCATGAAAGCGAAATCTTCGCTGCCGGTGAGAGGCGGGGCCTGCAGCACAACGCGCTCGGCACCAACCAATTCGCTGCCAATCTGGCGGGCGAAGTCGGTTTCGTCCTTGCTGTTGACCAGTGCCGCGTAGCCGCGCCGATAGTCGATTTCAGCCTTGACGCCAAAGCTCTGCGCCTGTGCGTGGGCGATTTCGGTAATGCGCTGCTGCAGCAGGCTGCGCACCTCAGAATCGAGCGCGCGCACGCTCAGCTCGAGATATGCGCTGTCGGGGATGACGTTATTGGCGCGCCCGGATTGCAGCACCCCTACGGTAACCACCGCTGTTTGAAGTGGATCGACGTTGCGCGAGACCACGGTCTGCAACGCCATCACCAGGCTGGCAGCCGCCACCACCGGATCGGCTGTCTTGTGCGGCACAGCACCGTGACCACCATGACCTACCAGCGTAATGTAGACCTTGTCAGAGGAGGCCATCATTGGGCCTTCGCGAAAGATCAAGTGCCCCTGCGGCCAGCCGGGCATGTTGTGCATGCTGAAGATAGCGTCACATGGGTATTTGTCGAACAGGCCGTCGTTGATCATGCGTACGGCGCCACAGTCGCTGGTGCCGTATTCCTCTGCGGGCTGGAAGATCAGGTTGAGTGTCCCTGAGAAGTCACCCTGCTCTGCCAGCACCTTGGCTGCCGCCAGCAGCATGGCCGTATGTCCGTCGTGGCCGCAGGCGTGCATGACGCCCTGGTTGCGACTTGCGTACTGCAGCCCCGTGGTTTCCTGGATCGGCAGTGCATCCATGTCCGCGCGCAGACCCAGCGTGCGCTTGCCGTCGCCACGCTTGAGTTGCCCGACCACACCGGTTCCGCCCAGGCCGCGCTCAACGTGGTAACCCCAGTCCCGCAGTCGCGCAGCCACCAAATCACTGGTGCGTAGCTCTTCGAATGGCAGCTCGGGGTGCTGATGGATATCACGGCGCAAAGCGATGAATTCGTCTTCGTGTGCGCGTACCGCCTGCAAGGTGTCTTGAACAGTCATGCTATGAACTCACAGTCCGGAAAAATTCGCCTGGTGATCATTTCTGTAGTTCCTTGTCACCGCCGGTTTCGCGCATGAGCAGAATGCCGACGATGGCGATCAAGCTGGTGATAAGGACGTAGAGCGCTGGCGCCGCCGGGTTGTTGGTCACCTTGATGAGCCAGGTGATCACCAGCTGCGCGGTGCCGCCAAACAGCGCCACACCGAAGGCATAGGAAATCGACAGCCCGAGCGCGCGTACATGACCAGGGAACAGCTCCGGGATGGCCACCAGCATTGGCGCGCCACCAATGCCCGTGAGCAACGCCAGCAGCGCAGTCGCCAGTGCCAGAGTGGCAAAGCTGGTGTGCTCGATGAGCAGCATGTAAGCCGGATAGACCAGCACGAACAATGCCACGCGAGCCCAGAGCATCACAGGCTTGCGCCCATACATATCTGACAGCCAGCCCCCCAGCAGCGCACCCGCCCAGGTCGCCACGCCGAATACGATGGTCGCCGACATGGCGATCGTCGCGGAGAGCTTGAGCGTGGTCACGGCATAAGTGGTCATGTAGATCGCCGCATAGGTCGAGATCGTCACACCCAGGATGACCATGAGCGCCAGCATGATCGGTCGCAGATGGTGCCGGATATCGACCAGCGGGCTCTTGATGGGTCCGCTATGCGTGGGATGCTCGAGGCTCTCAGGCATGTGGCGGCGCAAAAAGAAAGCAATGGGGATCAATGCCAGACCGAGCAAAAAAGGGATACGCCAACCCCACGCCAGCATCTGCTCCTTGCTTAGCGCCAGCGTGAGCACAATGCCGACGACGCCAGCCGCCAGCGAGGCTATGCCTTGGCTGGCAAGCTGCCAGCTGCCATAGAGGCCGCGCCGCCCCTGGGGTGCGATCTCGATCAGATACGTCGTAGACGGCCCGACCTCGCCGCCCAGGGCCAACCCCTGCACCAGCCGACAAACAATGACGATGATGGGTGCCGCCAATCCGATGCTTGCGTATGAGGGGGTGAGCGCCATGCCGATCGTGCCGATCGTGATGAGCGCAATGGTCAACAGCATGGCCGGCTTGCGTCCGACACGATCAGCAAAAGAGCCGATCAGCAGCCCGCCCAAAGGACGCGTGATGAAGCCAACGCCAAACACTGCTACCGACAGCATCACCGTGACCAGCGGCTCGTCAGCAGGAAAGAAGGTCTGGCCAATATACACCGCGAAGAACGCGTAGGTGGTGAAATCAAAGAACTCCAGCGCGTTGCCCGCCACTGTTGCAGCCACGACGCGGGGATGCACCTTGCTCTTCGCGGCAGTTGAATTGTTCGATACGCGCTGGGATGTGGGCGGCAACGCAACGTCGCCCATACTGGAATTTTGAACGCCCATGAATTTGTCTCCGGATGATTGCTGCTGCCCTGGACGACAGCGTGCGAAATCATATGAATCGTGATCAAATACGTCTAATGCATAATTTATTCGGAATGCATTCAAAAAACTCATGCGACAGAGGAAATGAACCTGCGCCATCTGGAGTACCTGCTGGCTGTGGCGGACACCGGTTCGTTCAGCCGCGCCGCGGAGCGGTGCCACATCACCCAGTCCGCCCTGAGTCGCAGCATTCAGACCCTCGAAGACGACCTCGGAGCACGTCTGATCGACCGAATGGGCAAGCGCAACGAGTTGACGCCGTTCGGCCAGACCGTTGCAAGCCGGGCGCGCCGCATGGTGCTGGATGCCGTTGAGCTAAAACGCAGCGCACAGCGAGCCTGTCAGAAAGTTTGTGTGTGAGGCATAGCATGTCAACAAGGAGCATGAATGCCAAGCAAGACAAAGACCACCGCTGCGGCGGGCACGGCGGCAACGCCACACTTCTCAGTCGAGTTACTTGAACAACTCATTCCCGGGCCAGTGACGCCAGCCGAGCTGGAAGGCATCTTCCAGCAATTCAAGAAGTCCGTTCTTGAGCGAGCCCTGGGTGCCGAGATGAGCCACCACCTGGGCTACGCAAGCGGCCAAGCCAAACCCGAAGGAGCGCCTGCAAACCACCGCAACGGCAAGAGCGCCAAGACGGTGCTGACCGATACCGGTGCCCTGCGCATCGACGTCCCGCGTGACCGCGAGGGCACGTTCGAGCCCCAGCTCATCGGCAAGCACGAACGCCGTTTTACCGGCTTTGACGACAAGATCATCGCCATGTACGCACGCGGCATGACCGTGCGCGAGATCCAAGGCTTTCTGGCCGAGATGTACGCGGTGGACGTCTCCCCCGATCTGATCAGCAGTGTCACCGACGCCGTGATGAGCGAGGTAACGGCCTGGCAAAGCCGCCCACTGGAGTCCATGTACCCGGTCGTCTTCTTCGACGCGCTGCGGGTCAAGATCCGTGAGGACGGCGTGGTGCGCTCCAAGGCCGTGTATCTGGCCCTGGGCGTACTTCCCGACGGCAGCCGCGACATTCTTGGCATCTGGATCGAGAACACAGAGGGTGCAAAGTTCTGGATGAAAGTGTTCAACGACCTGAAGACCCGCGGGGTTCATGACATCCTGATCGCCGTCACCGACGGACTCAAAGGCATGCCAGAAGCGCTGGGCACGGTGTTCCCGGCCACGACGCTGCAGACCTGCATCGTGCACCTGATCAGGAACAGCCTGGACTTTGCCAGTTGGAAGGATCGCAAAGCGCTGGCGGCGGCCATCAAGCCGATCTACACGGCAGTAAATGCCGAAGCCGCTGAGAGCGAGCTGAACGCGTTTGAGGCTGGGCCCTGGGGTCAGAAGTTCCCCACCGTCGCGGGGGCGTGGCGCAGGGCCTGGGACAGGGTCATCCCGTTCTTCGCCTTCCCGCCCGAGGTGAGGCGCGTGATCTACACGACCAACGCGATTGAGAGCGTGAATGCGAGGCTGCGCAAGATCATCAAGACGCGTGGACACTTCCCCAGTGATGACGCTGCCACCAAGCTGATCTGGCTGGCGCTGCGCAACATCACCGAGGACTGGGGACGGGCGGCCAACCACTGGAAATCAGCGATGAACCAGTTTGCAATACTGTACGAAGACCGATTCACACAGCCCACCTATGGGGGTGTGAAATGACAGGGGTGGAACCCTGGATACAGGGCTCAACCGGGGGGCCTCCGGCGGCCTGGCAGGGGCCTGAATCAAAATAGAATTTACCCAACAGCCAATTTCTGAAACCGCCTCACACACAGAAATCCTGACACTCCCCGCACAGCTATTGCAAGAGGGCTACTTGGGGGTCATTCGCATTGGGCTCGGCTCGGGGCCTACTGCACTGCTGATGCAGCCCTTTCTGCGTTACATGGCCTGCATGCATCCAAGAGTGCAGGTCAGCCTCGAATCCGGTCCCCCCGAGTTGCAGACCAGGCGCTTGCGCGAACGTGGATTCGACGCACTGGTCGTGGATCTACGCAGCGTCACGCCAGCTGATGACCTGTTGATCGAAGATTTGGGCCAAATGCGCGGTGGTTTCATCTGTCGCGTGGGTCACCCCCTTGCCAAACTCAACACCCCCATTACATTTGCACACCTCCAACGCTATCCGTTAGCGTCGACTTCACTCAATCCGGAGTTGGCACGTCTTCTGATCACCCGCTATGGACCCGCAGCGGATCCCCAGGTCGCGGTGACCCTGCGCTGCAACGATGTCAGCAGTTTGCTACACGCGGTACACGGCAGTGACGCGGTGTTCCTCGGCCTCGTCAGCCCCGCGCGTGAAGCCATCGCTAACGGTAGCTTGGTGGAGTTGCCCATCACTCCGGCGTTGAATGAGGGCGCACGCTTTGCGTTCGTTACCCTGGCCGACCGCACTGAAGCGCCTGCCATGGGAATTTTTCGCCAGTTTGTGGCCGAACATCTGCATGACTGAGAGTCCCTTGGGGGCTACGTTGAATCTTCTAAGCTGCCCGATGACCTTATCAGTTGAGAGTAGCTCAGTCGTAACAATACCCGGTCGGTTTCTGCCATTGGGGCACTGCGGCCCACCAGACCTCCAGTTTCGGAAAACTGTGCGCTACGCCGTCGCAATGGCCTGCGACCGCTTTATGCCATGGAGCGTGGGTTCGGCCTTGTGCCGCTAAGGACCGCAACCGCTGCAAATCTGTCATTGAGCTCAACTTCGTAAAACACTCTTTGAGTTGTCGCCAATACATCAGCACACCAAGCTGATGGTATTGATCTCCGGCCATGAGCGTCGAACTAGCTCACCGCCTAAGCCGCAACTCACAATGAAGTGGCGGTTATTCTGAAAACGAACCAGCACCAACGAATGCCTCGCCACAGAGATTGCAGCGCACTCTAAACCAACCCCCGCCTACAGCCTGGCCTGCAGCCCAAAAAGCTCCTGCAAAGCCCGCTGGTATTGGCTTTTGCCCACCGCGTTGGTGTTGAAGTGGGACCCACCTTCCACCAAAACAAACTGCTTGCGCCCCGTCGCTTTGTCGAAGAGTTTGCGGCCCAGGTCGGCGGGGATGGTGGTGTCGTCCGAGCCGTGCACCACCAGCAGGGGCGAGCCGATCTGGTTTACCTTGTTGACCGACTCGAAACGCTGGGTGATCAGCATGGACACCGGCAACCAGCCCCATTTGTAGCTGCTGACCACGTCGGGAATGCTGGTGAAGGTGCCTTCAACCATCACGCCTTTTTCGTCCTTGACCTTGGCCGCCAGGTCGATGGCAATGGCACCGCCGAGCGAGTGGCCAAAGATGTAACGCGGGCGGCCGGGGTATTCACGGGCCAGCCAGTCCCAGGCGGCGCGGGCGTCTTCGGCGGCGGTTTGTTCGGATGGCAGGCCTGCGCTGCTTTTGCCAAAACCTCGGTAGTCAATAGCCAGCACCGAGAACCCCATTTGTTCCATGCGCCGGATACGCCCGGCGGAGCCCGCAACGTTGAAGCGCGCGCCGTGCAGGTACAGCAGGATGGGTGTTTGTGCCGATGCCGGTGGGAGTGCCAAGTTGGCCACGTTGGCCGGTTTGACCAGATTGGGCAGGTTCGGAAGGATTGCGGTGGACTGCTGGCCCACGGCGGACATGAGTGCGGCCGGGCCGTCCTGCGCTGCGGGCTGGTCGGCGGTGAGCCACAGGGCGTGCAGACGCGCTTTCTCGCCCGTGATGCGCGATGGGAAGTCGATCCACACGTCCTGCATGCCTTCGGCTTCTGCCGCGCTGTTGCCCCACGCGCGGTCACTCGGCTGAAAAATCCACTCGCGCTGCTTGTCGTCCAGCGAAGCACAACCCGCTGTGATGCCCAGCGCAAGCGTAATGGAAGTAATAAAGGGCCAGCGTTTCATGCCTTTAATGGAGTAGGGCGGGTTGAATAAGTTCGCAGAGCAGCATTTTTGACAAGAATGCTTACGTTTTGAACAGGATTTGCCTCACCCCTCGCAAGCACGTTCAGTGCCTGCTAACCCCCAGTAACCCCAGCCATCCCCGCTGTCAGCGCAAGCGTGCAACGCGAGCGCCCTTCCAGCAAACACCGTGGATCTGGCTTTGCCAGTCCACTGGTGTTGCCCCCTGCAAGGGGGTTGGCGCAGCGGAACGAAGTCCGCGCAGCCTGGGGGTGTACTCAGATCACCAGATCAGGTTATGCCTTGCGCCAGCATGGCGTCCGCAATCTTCACAAACCCGGCCACGTTGGCACCGTCGATGTAACTCACGCTGCCGTCGGCACGCTGGCCGTACTTCAGGCAGGCGGCGTGGATGCCTTGCATGATTTGCAGCAGGCGCGCGTCCACCTCTTCCACGGGCCACGACAAGCGGGCCGCGTTCTGGCTCATTTCCAGACCCGAGGTGGCCACGCCACCTGCGTTCGACGCCTTGCCGGGCGCGTACAACACACCTGCGGCCTCAAAGGCTTTGGCGGCTTCGATGGTGGCTGGCATGTTGGCGCCTTCGGCCACACACACCACGCCGTTTTTGATCAGCATGGCGGCGTCGGCAGCGCTCAGTTCGTTCTGGGTGGCGCAGGGCAGGGCGATGTCCACGGCAATGTGCCAAGGCGTTTTGCCGGGCATGAACTCGGCGCCCACCAGTGCGGCGTAGTCGTTCACGCGGCCGTATTTGTGGTTCTTGATGTCCATCAGCGTGGCCAGCTTTTCCGTAGTGAAGCCGTCCTTGTCGTACACCGTGCCGCTGGAGTCCGACACGGTGACCACCTTGGCGCCCAGCGCCATGGCTTTTTCGACCGCGTACTGCGCCACGTTGCCCGAGCCGGACACGGACACGGTTTTGCCTTCAAACGACTGGCCGCGTGTCTTCAGCATTTCCTGCGCAAAGTACACGGTGCCGTAGCCGGTGGCTTCGGGGCGGATCAGGGAGCCGCCGAACGACAGGCCCTTGCCCGTAAACACACAGGCCGCGCTGTTGGACAGCTTTTTGTACATGCCCGCCATGAAGCCGACTTCACGCCCGCCCACGCCGATGTCGCCCGCTGGCACGTCGGTGTCGGGGCCCACATGGCGGAACAGTTCGGAGATGAATGCCTGGCAAAAACGCATGACTTCGGCCGAGCTTTTGCCCTTGGGGTCGAAGTCGGAGCCGCCCTTGCCGCCGCCCATGGGCAGCGTGGTCAGTGCGTTCTTGAAGGTTTGTTCAAACGCCAGGAACTTGAGCACCGACAGGTTGACCGACGGGTGAAAACGCAGGCCGCCCTTGTACGGGCCGATGGCCATGCTTTGCTGCACGCGGTAGCCACGGTTGACGTGAACGGCGCCGTGGTCGTCGGTCCAGGTGACGCGGAACATGACGATGCGTTCGGGCTCCACCAGCCGGTCGAGCAGGCCGTGTTCGGCGTAACGCGGGTTCTTCTGGATGAAGGGCCACAGACTTTCCATGACTTCCGTCACCGCCTGGATGAATTCGGGCTGACCGGGGTTGCGGAGGGCAACTTGTTCAAGGAAATGCTCTACGGACTCGTACTTCATGGCTGTAAGGGACTTTCTTTAATGACAAATGGTGCGGCGTCGCAACATAGAATTATGTCAAAAAGTTATGCCGTCATACCGAAATTGGTGCGCAATCGCCCGTGTTTGGTGCGTGTTTGGCCGTTGCGAGAAAAATTCGCAGTGTTTTGGTGCGTTATTGGGGCGGCCAGCAGCACATGCTGGTGCACTGCGAAAGACTTGGTGGATTCGCCCAAAAGGCGTTGTTCAAGCCTTCAACGCCCGCGCAAGAACAAAGCGTCCAGCTCCCGCATGCTGAGCTGCCGCCAGGTGGGGCGGCCGTGGTTGCACTGGTCGGAGCGGTCGGTCACCTCCATCTGGCGCAGCAGGGCATTCATCTCGTCGAGGGTGAGTTTGCGGTTCGCCCGCACCGCGCCGTGGCAGGCCATGGTGCCCAGGATTTCGTTGCGCGCGCGTTGCACCACGGTGCTGGCGTCGTGCTGGGCCAGCTCGGCCAGCACGCTGCGGGCCAGCTCCACCGGGTCGCCCTGCGCCAGGGTGGTGGGCACGGCGCGCACGGCCAGGGTTTTGGGCGAAAACGGCACCACTTCCAGGCCCAGCATGGCCAGCACGTCGGTGGACGCCTCGGCGGTGGCCACTTCATGCGGTGTGGCGGCAAAGGTGGCGGGGATCAGCAGCGGCTGGCTGGCAATACGCGCGTCGCCATCAACCTGCGCTTTCAGGCGTTCGTAGACGATGCGTTCGTGGGCCGCGTGCATGTCCACAATGACCATGCCGTGGCTGTTTTCGGCCAGGATGTACACGCCGTGTAACTGGGCGACGGCACGGCCCAGGGGCCAGATGGTGTCGGGTGCCGGCGTGGACGCGGGACGGTCAGCGGCGGGGGCCGGTGTGCCCCACAAGGCCTGCAGGTCGTTGACACGGTGGCCCACCTCGGGTGCTTCAAAATGTATAGCTGCTTGCGCCCGCCAAGCGGGCGCTGGAGCACTATTTTGTTCATAAAACGGGCTGCTGAAACCTTCAACTGCTGCGGGAGTTGCACCGGGCAACTCCACTTGTGTCGCCTGCGCCGCAGCCAAAGCCGCCGCCCGGGGCGCAGCCAGCGCGTTTTCAACCGCGTGGCGCACAGCCTGGTGCACCTCGCGGCTGTCGCGAAAGCGCACCTCGATCTTGGTGGGGTGTACGTTCACGTCCACCCGCGCCGGGTCGATCTCGACATACAGCGCATACACGGGCTGGCGGTGGCCATGCAACACGTCTTCGTAGGCGCTGCGGGCGGCGTGAGTCAGCACCTTGTCGCGCACAAAACGGCCGTTGACGTACGAATACTGGTGGTCGGCCCGCGAGCGGGCGGCGTCGGGCAGACCAGCGCGGCCGGTGACGGTGACGGCACCTTCGCGGTGCGACACGGCGACCGACTGCTCGACGAAGTCTTCACCCAGCACATCCGCCAAACGACGGGCCAGAGCATCTTGTATTTCGCCTTGGCCGGGCACAAAACTGGCACGCCATTGCTCAACGAGTTTGCCTTCGTGCCAGATGGCAAAACCCACGTCGGGCCGGGCCAGCGCGTGGCGGCGCACGGCTTCCACGCAGTGGGCGAGTTCGGTGGCGTCGGTTTTCAGGAATTTGCGGCGCGCGGGGGTCGAGAAAAACAGCTCTTTCACCTCCACCGTGGTGCCGGTGCTGCGCGCCACGGGGCGCAGCTCGCCGCTGCGCGCGTCGAGTAAAAACGCGGTGGCCTGGCTGGCCGTGCGCGACAGCAGTGCCATGTCAGAAACGGAGCTGATGGCAGCCAGTGCCTCGCCCCGAAAACCCATGGTGGCCACGGTTTCCAGGTCGGTCAGGTTGCTGATCTTGCTGGTGGCGTGGCGGCGCAGGGCCACGGGCAACTCGTCCTGCGGAATGCCGTCGCCGTCGTCTTCCACCGCAATCAGGCGCACGCCGCCGGCCAGCAGCCGCACGGTGACCTGCGTGGCACCCGCGTCGAGTGCGTTGTCCACCAGCTCCCGCACCACCGAGGCCGGGCGCTCCACCACTTCACCCGCTGCGATCTGGCTGATAAGTTCGTCGGGCAGGTCACGGATCGGGCGGCGGGCAGTGTCTAGGGTCATGGCCGTGGATTCTAGATAGTGCGGTTAAAGTAGCGCCCGCCCGGGGTCTTGGAACATTTCTCCCCCGGTTCCACCCATTCACAGAGGCCTGCACGTTTTGGAAATCGTCCACTTTCTTATCGACTTCATCCTGCACATCGACAAACACCTCGAAGCCTTTGTGGTGGCGTACGGTGCCTGGATTTATGTGCTGCTGTTCCTGATCGTGTTTGTGGAGACGGGTGTGGTGGTCATGCCCTTCCTGCCCGGTGATTCGCTGCTGTTTATCGTGGGTGCGCTGGCGGGTGTGGGGCTGCTGAGTTTCCCCATAGCCTGCGCCGTGCTGATCGTGGCGGCCATTCTGGGTGACCAGTGCAACTATGCGATCGGGCGTTACTTCGGGCCGAAGGTGTTCCAGTGGGAGAACTCAAAGTTCTTCAACAAGAAGGCGTTTGACCAGGCGCACGGGTTTTATGAGCGTTACGGCGGCATCACCGTGATCCTTGCGCGCTTTATGCCCTTCATCCGCACGTTCGCGCCGTTTGTGGCCGGTGTGGCGGCGATGGACCGGGGCAAGTTCACCTTGTTCAACGTGGCGGGTGCACTGATCTGGGTGCTGGGCATCGTGACCGCCGGGTTCTTTTTCGGCAATATCCCCTGGGTGCGCGAGAACCTTGAAAAAATCATCTGGGCGATGATTTTGGTGCCTGGCCTGATCGCTATTTGGGGGGCCTGGAAGGGCAGCCGGTCAAGTCCCACTGCATAAAAGGGATTCGGCACAGCTGCGGCGATACGTTGTCTTCTGTTTAGGGTTTGGTTGGGTATTGATTCGAACGACTTTTTTGCAGAATGCTATGAAACGCATACTTTTTGGACTCTGCCTTGCTGCGTGCGCAATTGCCGTACAAGCAGCTTCTTTTGATGACTTGAGCGCCGGGCAAAGTGGCCGTGTCGAATTCGATTCCATCACGCCCCCGGACCGCTGGCAGTTTGTCCGAAAGGTGATGGAGAACACCAAGCCAGCCAAGGTCTATGGTGACCTGTTAATGCCTCGCAACACCAACGGAAAAGTACCCGCCGTACTGATCTCGCATGACAGCGGTGGCGTCACGGCCAAGCTCTACGATGTGTGGGCCAAAGAGTTGAACAATGCTGGCATTGCCGTGTTCATCATTGACAGCTTCAAGCCTCGCGGCGTTGACAACACTACCAACAACCAAGGCCAAGTGGATGTCAGCGCCAATGTGGCTGATGCGCTCTATGGCTTGAAGCTGTTGGCGACTCACCCGCAAATAGATGCGAAACGCATCTTCCACATGGGCGGCTCACGTGGTGGAACAGCGGTTTTTGAAACCTATTGGGACATGGTGCGCAAGGCGGTCATCTCCGGCGATCTGAAATTCGCTGGGCACATTCCGCTGTACCAGGGCAATTGCAACACACGATTCCGTTTTGACCGAGGCAATAGCAACCGGGCTCCGATGCTGGCATTGATGGGTGGCGCAGATGACGGCACACCTGCCGATGCATGCGTGGCCTATTACACCGAGTTGAACCGGGCTGGCGCAAACATCAAGTGGAAGGTGTTTCCCGATGCATTCCACGGTTTTGATGGCAGCACTTCGCGCACGTATCTGCCGCAGGGCGTAACTGCAAAGAATTGTTCAATCGAGGTGTTCCTGACCGACGTAAAGGGTGGAGGTCTTGGGGAGGCACGAGACTACAAATCTGGAACTGCGATCAATGGATGGGCTGAATGGAACAAGGCGTTCGCCTCGTGTAATGGCCGAGGGTTCACGGTTGCCTCACATAGTGGTGCCAAAGACCAAGCCGTCAAGGATGTGATCGAGTTCGTAAAAAGTCTTTGAGATGCGCAACAGCTTGACCGCCCACATCACACACTCCGGCTGCGCGCCAGCGGTGGGTTGCGCGCAAAGTAGCGCTGGATGCCCCGCATCAGCGCATCGGCCAGCTGCTCCTGGTAGGCGCTGCTGCGGAGTTTGGCTTCTTCTTCGGGGTTGCTGATGAACGCGGTTTCCACCAGCACGCTGGGGATGTCGGGGGCCTTCAGCACCGCAAAACCGGCCTGTTCCACCCGGGGTTTGTGCAGGCGGCCAACGTTGCCAATTTCGCCCAGCAGGGCGCTGCCGAGTTTCAGGCTGTCGTTGATCTGCGCGGTGGTGCTCATGTCCAGCAGCACACGCTGCACATGGCGGTCGCGGGTTTGGACGTTGACGCCACCAATCAGGTCGGCGCTGTTTTCCTTGTTGGCCAGCCAACGCGCTGCGCTGCTGGACGCGCCCTTGTCGCTGAGTGCAAACACACTCGCACCGCGTGCGGTGGGCACGGTGAAGGCGTCGGCGTGGATGCTCACGAACAGGTCGGCCTGCACGCTGCGGGCCTTTTGCACGCGCACATGCAGCGGCACGAAGAAGTCGGCGTCGCGGGTCAAAAATGCACGCATGGGGCTGCCGTTGACGCTGGCCGCGTTGATACGGTCGCGCAGCAGGTGAGCAACGCGCAGCACGATGTCTTTCTCGCGCGTGCCGCCGGGGCCGATGGCACCGGGGTCTTCCCCGCCATGCCCAGGGTCGAGGGCCACGATGATCAGCCGGTCGGTGCGGCTGGCCACGGGTGCAAGGTTGTTTTGCGGCTTTGCGGCCGGTGGGCGTGCGGCTTGCGCTATGGATTCTGTAGCGACTGGCGGCTTCTGGGCCTGGCGCGCAATCAGCTCGCCCAGCGCGTCGTGGGCTGGGGGGGCGGGATGGCAGGCTGCGGCGCATTCGCCACGGCACTCTGGGCAGCGGCTGTGGCACCGCGTGATTGGGCGTCGTCCTTGAGCCGGTCGGCAATCAGGGCTTCGAGCGGGTCGATCTCGCGTGCGGGGTGCAGGTCCAGCACCAGCCGGTGCTGGTAGGCGGCCACGGGGGCCAGCGCAAACACCTGGGGCAGGGCGTCCTGTTTCAGGTCGATCACCATACGCACCACACCGGGGGCGTTCTGCCCGATACGGATGCCGTTGATAAACGGGTCGTCCGACTTGACCTTGGCCACCAGTTCGCGCAGCGCCGGGTTGAGGTCGATGCCTTCAATGTCCACCGCCAGGCGCGGCGGGCTGCCCACCATTTGCTGGCGGGCGGTCAGGGTGGTGTCGGACTCGATGGTGACGCGGGTGTAGTCGGGGGCGGGCCACACCCGCACTGCAACGATGGACGCGCCCCGTGCCAGGTGCTGTGTGCCCAGCAGCAGCACCAGGCTGCCCGCCTGCAGCAATTGGCGGCGGTGGATCGGTGGGGTGGGGCGGCTCATGCGGGCAGCTCCCCGTGCAGCAGCCCACGGCCGGTGGCGGTGGGGGCCTGCAGGCTGACACGGCGGGTGCCGTCCGCCTGGGCGTCGATGTGGATCACCAGGTCTGCGCGTGGCAGCAGCGCACCGGCCTTCTCAGGCCATTCGGCCAGCTTCAGGCCGGGGCTGGCGAACACGTCGCGGAAGCCCGCGTCTTCCCACTCACGCGGGTCGCTGAAACGGTAGAAATCAAAGTGCCAGGCCTGCAAGCCGTCGGGTGTTTCGTGCGGCTCCACCACGGCATAGGTGGGGCTTTTGATGCGGCCCTGCACACCTAAAGCGCGCAGCAGGTGGCGCACCAGCGTGGTTTTGCCCGCGCCCAGGTCGCCATGGAGTTCGATGAAGCTGTTGCGTAATGCGGGCTGGGCGGCAAGCCGGGCAGCGAAGGCCTGGGTGTCGTCCTCGCTGTGCCAGGTCTGGATGCAGCTTGCCGCAGCCACGGGTGGCGCAGAAAAGGCGGGTCTTGTTTCTACAATCCCGGGGGTATGTTCAGCAGCAGTCAACTCTTTCCTCAGGTTCAGGAGTGGGCACGTGAGCTCGGATTCTCCCAAATTGGCGTGACGGGTGTCGATTTGTCCTCGGCCGAGCCTGGGTTGGTGTCGTGGCTGGCCCAAGGGTTCCATGGTGACATGGCTTATATGGCCGCCCACGGCCTCAAACGTGCGCGCCCGGCCGAGCTGGTGCCCGGCACCGTGAGTGTGATCACCGTACGTATGAATTACCTGCCCGCCGCCACCCCGGACGGCTGGCAGGCCATCGAATTCGAACGCCTGCAGCGGCCCGGCGAGGGCATTGTGTCGCTGTATGCGCGGGGGCGGGACTACCACAAGGTGCTGCGCGCACGCCTGCAAAAACTCAGCGACCGCATTGGCCAGCACATTGGCCCGTTTGGTTACCGCGTGTTCACCGATTCGGCCCCGGTGCTGGAGGCCGAGCTGTCGTCGCGCAGCGGCCAGGGCTGGCGTGGCAAACACACACTGGTGCTGAACCGCGAAGCGGGGTCGATGTTTTTTCTGGGTGAAATTTATGTGGACCTGGCCCTGCCGCACAGCGAACCCGTAGCGGCCCATTGCGGCAGCTGCCAGGCCTGTATCGACGTGTGCCCGACGCAGGCCATCGTGGCACCCCACCGCATCGACGCACGGCGCTGTATCTCGTACCTGACCATTGAACACGCGGGCCCCATTCCGCTGGAGCTGCGCCCCCTGATGGGCAACCGCATCTACGGCTGCGACGACTGCCAGCTCATCTGTCCCTGGAACAAATTTGCCCAGCGCAACGCCTTGCCCGACTTTGACGCGCGCCCGGGGCTGGCGGGCACACAACTGGTCTTTTTGTTTGGCTGGACGGAGCAGGACTTTTTGCGCTACACCGAAGGTGGCCCCATCCGCCGTATTGGCCACGAGCGCTGGCTGCGCAACGTGGCGGTGGCCCTGGGCAACGCGCTGCGCGCGACCAACAGCCACATTATTCGCGCTGCGTTGCAAGCCCGCGCAGGGGACGCCAGTGCGCTCGTGCGTGAGCATGTGGCGTGGGCGCTGGTGCAAGCACCTAGCGCAGCACACCCAGCCCAAACGGCAAACTCACAATCCCCAGCAGGGTAGACAGCGTGACCAAGGCCGCCACGTAAGCGCCGTTGTAGCCCATCCGTGCGGCGAGCACGTAGCAGGTGGACGCTGTGGGCAGGGCTGCAAATGCCAGCAGCACCGTGGTCTGCACCGAGTCCAGTTTGAACAACAAGGCCAGGCCCAGTGCCACCAAGGGCAGCACAAAGTGCCGGATCGACAACACCGCCACCGCCAGCACTTTGCCGCTGGACAGGTTGCCCAGCTGCATACCCGCGCCCGCAGCCATCAGGCCCAAGGCCAGCGATGCGGCACCGATACGGGTCACCGCAGGCTCCAGCCACACCGGGATCACCAAACCCAGCAGGTTGGCCACCAGGCCACAGCTGGTGGCGATGATCAGCGGGTTGCGCACAATCTCGCGGGCAAAGCCGCGTTTGGCGTGGCGCGCCATGGGCCACACCGCCGCAATGTTGAAAATGGGCACACACACACCAATCAACACCGCAATCAGCAACAGCCCTTTGGGGCCGGCCAGCCGCTCGGCCAGTGCCAGTGCAATAAAGGAGTTGAAGCGGAACGCCACCTGTGCGCTGGCGGCATGGTCACGCCGGTCAACATGCCGCCCGACCCAGGGCCAGTAAGGGATCGAGTACGACAGCCCAATCGCCACCAGGCCGGTGAGCACACCTGCCGCAATCAGGCTCGACGCGGCAGCCAGGTCGAGTGGGCTGCGCACAATCGACTGGAACAGCAGCACCGGGAACAGGAAGTAATAGACCAGCAGTTCGACCTGTTGCCATACCTTCTGGTTGAGGGCGGTGTAGCGGCACACCAGGTAGCCGCACAGGATGAGGGAGAAGTCGGGGAGAAGCAGTTGCGCGTAATTCACCGGTCAAGAATAACAGTGCGGCGGCCCGGGGCATTCCCTCGGTGTTTGCCCTTAAAGCGGGTCAACGGGCGAGGTCTGCGATTACCATGCACGCTCCGCAAAGACCGTACACACGTTCTTTTGTCCCACCTTTCATAAGAAGGATGCTGCCATGTCGTACCGCTTCCCCCTGGCGCTTGCCGCCGCCGCCGTGACCTGCCTTGGCTCCACCGCAGCACTGGCCCAGGCTTACCCCAACAAACCTGTGGAGCTGCAAGTTCCCTTCGCCCCAGGCGGCACGACAGACATCGTGGCACGCGCCATTTCCGATCCGCTGGGCAAGGCGCTGGGCCAGTCGGTCATCGTGATCAACAAGGCTGGTGGCGGTGGTGTGGTGGGTGCCAACGAGACGGCCAAGGCAGCGCCAGACGGCTACAAGCTGGGGGTGGCCACCGTGTCCACCACGGCGGCCAACCCGGCCATCAACCCGAAGACGCCCTACAACCCGCTGACCGACTTCACCCCCATCATCAACGTGGCGGCCACCCCCAACATCATTGCAGTGCACCCCAGTTTCCCGGCCAAGAACTACAAGGAGTTCATCGCCGAGATCAAGCGTAACCCCGGCAAATACTCGTTTGCATCCTCCGGCACCGGCGGCATTGGCCACCTGCAGATGGAGCTGTACAAGAACCTGACCAACACCTTCGTCACCCACATTCCCTACCGTGGTGCAGGCCCGGCCCTGGTGGACACGGTGGCGGGCAACGTGCCCATGATTTTTGACAACCTGCCGTCTGCCTTGCCCTTCATCAAGGACAAACGCCTGGTGCCCATCGTGGTGGCTGCGCCGCAGCGTTTGAAAGATTTGCCCGACGTGCCCACCTTCAAGGAAGTCGGCCTGGAGCCCGTGAACCGCATGGCCTACTACGGCATCTATGGCCCCAAGGGCCTGCCCAAGGACATCGTGGACAAACTCAGCGCTGGCACCAAGAAAGCGCTGGAAGACCCCGCCACCAAAAAGCGTATTGAAGACACCGGCTCGATCATCATTGCCAACACGCCCGAGCAGTTTGCCGAGCAGATCAAGGCCGAGTTCGAGGTCTACAAGGGTGTGGTGCAGAAGCAGAAGCTGGCGCTCGAATAAGACCTGGTTTTCTTGGTTACCATGCCAGGCCATCCGTCTTCACGGGTGGCCTTTTTGTTTCTGTGCGCAATTTTTTATGCATCCCTCCAGCCAGTCCAGCATCGACAGTTTTGTAGACGCCCTGTGGCTGGAAGACGGCTTGTCGCCCAACACACTGGCCGCGTACCGGCGTGACCTGACGCTGTATGCCCAGTGGCTGGATGCGCAAGGCCTGGCGTTGAATGACAGCACCGAAACCTTGCTCAACAGCTACTTTGCCGCGCAACACGCGACCACCCGGGCCACGTCGGCCAACCGGCGGCTGAGTGTGTTCAAGCGTTATTTCCACTGGGCTCTGCGTGAGGGTTCTATCCACGCCGACCCGACCCTGAAGCTTCAGTCGGCCAAGCAGGCCTTGCGGGTGCCCAAGACGCTGTCGCAAGCGCAGGTCGAGGCGCTGCTGCATGCGCCCGACGTGGACACCCCGCTGGGCCTGCGCGACCGCACCATGCTGGAGCTGATGTACGCCAGCGGCCTGCGGGTGACCGAGCTGGTCAGCCTGGGTGTGCTGGACGTGAGCCTGAACGACGGTGTGTTGCGGGTGCTGGGCAAGGGGGCTAAGGAGCGCCTGGTGCCTTTTGGCGAGGTGGCGCGTGCCTGGCTGGAGCGCTACTTGGAAGAAGGCCGTGGCGTCATTCTGGACGGGCAGCAGACCAGCGACCTGTTTGTCACCGCGCGGGGCAGCCGCATGACGCGGGTGATGTTCTGGATCATCGTCAAGAAACAGGCCGTGGCTGCGGGTATCACCGCGCCGCTGTCACCACACACGCTGCGCCATGCATTTGCGACGCATTTGCTGAACCATGGCGCGGATCTGCGGGCGGTGCAGATGCTGCTGGGGCATGCGGATATTTCAACAACGACGATTTATACGCATGTGGCGCGGGAGCGGTTGAAGGCTTTACATGGGCAGCACCATCCGCGGGGGTGATTGCTGGTTGTTCGTTGCTGAGGATGGAGGCCGGGACTCGCCCCGGCGGGCCATTGCTTCGCTCGGCCCGTGTATTACTCCCTCTCCCTCTGGGAGAGGGTTGGGGTGAGGGCTCTTCGCATTTTTGAATGAAATTGGCCTCTAGCGCACAGTGGGTGTGCGCAGCGTGCTATCAAATAAATACCGCTCATTCACACAACGCTGTCGAGCGAAGCAAGACAGCACCTCCAGCAAACACCGCGGAACTGGCTTTGCCAGGCCGCTGGTGTTGCCCCCTGCAAGGGGGAAGGAGTAGCGGAACGAAGTCCGCGAAGCCTGGGGGTGTACCTATCCTCCGGGGTGTGCTTACTCTTCCACGGCCTCGGCCCAGGCCAGGGCTTGCAGGTGGGCCCAGTTCACCTGGTGGCTGGTGAGTTTGAGGGCGGTGGCGGTGGTGGCGAAGGTGGTGTCGTCGCCGGCTTCGCAGGCTTTGGCCAGGGTCAGCAGGGGGGCGAACGGGCCGGTGTTGTCCAGCAGGGCTTCACGCACGCTGGGGGGGCAGGGAGACGGATGTGAGTGCCTTGTCGCGTGGCATGCCCAGCATGGTGTCCAGCAGCGAAAACACGCCGGTGACAAATGCGTGGTCGGCGGCTTCGGGCATTTTGAGGTCGGTGGCGAGCAACTCCATCAACCGGCCTCGAACGGCTGCGGTGTTGCCCACCATGGGCGAGACCCCACCGGTGTTGGAGGTGGTCATCAGCAACGCGGCCCAGCGGAACAGTTTGTCCATGCCCAGCGTGGTGACCGCGTCGCGGAACGAGGTGACCTCATTTTCCGGGCCGGTGCCGGAGGTGTTGATGAAACGCAGCAGGTTCAAGGACAGGCTGGGGTCCTTCTTCAGCAGCTCTTCGATCTCGGCCACGGGGGCCTGTGTGTGCACCAGGTTGATCAGCTGCAGTGTGGCTGTCTGGGACGGCTGCAAGGCAGTGGTTTTCACCAGGGCCGGGCGCTCCAGCCAGAAGCCCTGGAACAGCGTGACACCCAGCGCCGCCATACATTGGTACTGCGCTTCGGTTTCGATCTTCTCCGCAACGATCTGCGCCTTGGTGTGGCCGCGTACGGCGCGCACCAGTTGTTCGGCCACGTCCGGGCCGAAGGCCGTCATGTCCAGCTTGATGAACGATGCCAGCGGCAGCCATGCCGTGTAGATCTTGCGCAGCACCGACTGGTCGAATGCCAGCCGAAACCCGCGCGCGCGCAACTGGCCCAAACGCTGGGCCTGGGCCTGGATCTGCTCTGGTGTGCTGTCCACCAGGGTGGGCACTTCCAGCACCACCAGGTCGGGGTTAACCAGCTCCAGGTGGCTGCCGGTCAGGCTCTCGTGGGTGCAGTTGATGAACAGGGCTTTGGAGCTGACCACTGTTTCGCTGCCCGCATGGGACAAGGCGTTAAACAGGAAGGCCGCGTCACTGGCTGCGGTATGGGCATTGCCTGCAATGGCGCGGTTGAACAACTCGTAGCCAAAAATGGCGCGTGACCCGTCAACAATCGCCTGGCGGGCGATCACGGCGTGTTGGCCTGGGCTGGTGGGGGCTTGCGGGGTCGCTTTGAGCGCTTGTTGGGAGGGGGGCAGCATGCGCGCTTGGTCCAATCTGGGTGATGGCAATGATTGGGAATGATTGGGAATGATTCTAAGCAGTAGCTTGTCGGATCACGGGTTGTTGCGGCTTCGACACCCTGTTTTGGATGGGGTTTGCGTGCAAATGTTCACGCTTGGCCGGTGCAAAGACGCCCAAGTGACCTCCATCCTGTCATCCGTGTGGGCACTGCCTACAATTCGGGCCACAGGTTTTACAACACACAGGAGACAGCATGGCGGTTTACGAATTCGATGGACGCAGCCCCCGTGTGGCCGCGTCGGCGTGGGTGGCGGACAGTGCGCAGGTCATGGGCAACGTGGTGCTGGGTGACGACGTGAGTGTGTGGTTTGGCACCATCATCCGGGGCGACACCGAAACCATCACCATTGGGCAAGGCTCCAACATCCAGGACGGCAGCGTGTTACATGCAGATGTTGGCAAACCGCTGGTGGTGGGCGAAAACGTCACCGTCGGCCACCAGGTCATGCTGCATGGCTGCACCATCGGCGACGAGTCGCTGATCGGCATTGGGGCCGTGGTGCTGAACGGCGCAGTCATCGGCAAAAATTGCCTGGTGGGCGCGGGTGCCCTGGTGACCGAAGGCAAAGAATTTCCCGACGGCTGCATGATCATCGGCAGCCCCGCCAAGGCCGTGCGCCAGTTGAGCCCCGAGCAAATCCAGGGTTTTAAATTGAGCGCGCAGCACTACATAGAAAACGCCCGCCGTTTTAAAACCAGTCTTCACAAGCTGGCCTGAACATGTGAAACACCCCCGAAGCGCCTAGGGCGCTTCCCCCTCAAGGGGGCGCACCCAGTGGCCTGGCGAAGCCAGTTCCACGGGTGCCCTGGTAAAGACATTCCTACCGCATGCGGTGTGTTTAACAGGCGGGGTGCCACCATGTATGCCATTTATCCCTGACTTTATTCATTTCCTAGAAAGCTCTGCGTGTCCGAACTCCACAAGTTTCTTTTTGACGGTTTGCCTGTTCGCGGCATGGTTGTGCGCTTGACGGATGCGTGGGTTGAAATTCTGCGGCGCCGTGCGTCCAACACCACCACGGGCCCGTACCCCGCAGCGGTGCAGGAGTTGCTGGGCGAGATGACCGCCGCCGGGGTGCTGATGCAGTCCAACATCAAGTTCGACGGTGCGCTGGTGCTGCAGATTTTGGGCGACGGCCCGGTCAAGCTGGCCGTGGCCGAAGTGCAATCCGACCTGAGCCTGCGCAGCACCGCCACCCTGGCCGGTGACGTGCCCGCCCAGGCCACGCTGAGCCAGATGGTGAACGTGGACAACAAAGGCCGCTGCGCCATCACACTCGAGCCGCGCACCAAATTTCCCGGCCAGCAGCCGTACCAGGGCGTCGTGCCACTGCATGGTGACCACAACGAAAAGCTCGAAAAATTCAGCGCCGTGCTCGAGAACTACATGCTGCAAAGTGAGCAGCTCGACACCACCCTGGTGCTGGCCGCCAACGACAAGGTGGCGGCGGGCCTGCTGATCCAGCGGATGCCGCGCAAGGGCGAAGCTAACTTGGCCGCGGGCAAGGCCGAGCAGGCCAACGAAGACGAGATTGGCGTCAACGAAGACTACAACCGCATCTCCATCCTGGCGTCGAGCCTGACCCGCGACGAGCTGCTGACGCTGGACGTGGACACCATCCTGCGCCGCCTGTTCTGGGAAGAAAAACTGCTGCGTTTTACGCCCGAACAAGGCGAACATGGGCCCCGCTTCGCCTGCAACTGCAGCCGCGAGCGGGTGGCCAAGATGATCCGTGGCCTGGGCGCTGACGAAGCGGCAGACATCCTGCAGGAGCGCACCACCATCGAGGTGGGTTGTGAGTTCTGCGGCACGCAGTACCGCTTTGATGCGGTGGATGTGGCGCAGATTTTTGTGGTGCAGGAAGGCCAACCCGCCATGCCGCCCGTCCCCGCTGCGCCCAAATTGCACTAGGTTTTTTTCGCGTCTTGCTGCAGCAGGGCGCTGAACAACTGGTGCTCACAGTCCGGGTCACTGCACTTGCCGCAGGTCCAGGGGCGTGTCGTCACATTATTTGATCGAAATTGGCCTCCAGCGCCCATTCCATATGCGCCAAAAGCTATTGAATTAATAGCGTACAGCGCATTCTCCAGGCGGCTGGGCCCGGTGCCGTAAACGATGCGGTACGGAATGCCTGCGCCGTCCAGCGCGGCCCGCACCCGCTGGTCTACCGGCACACGCACATGCTCACCGTCACGCTGCAGGCCGTCCGCAACCCAGGGCAGGTCCAGCCCGGTCAGCAGCGTCAGGTCGTACAGGCGCTGGTGTTGCAAGGCCATCGGGTAGAGCGACGTGTCGCCAAACAAAAAGTCGCTGTACACCGCCACCATCAGCGGCGTGGTGTCTGCGACCAGCAGGGCGGTGGCGGGGGCTTCGGTGGTGCGGCGGGCCTGTTCCAGCGCAATACCCATCTGTTCCTCGGGGCGTGGTGTGCGGCCCGCGGCGTCACACCATGCGCGTAACACCTCGGGCACCAGCACCACGTCCTGTCCTTGGGCCTTGAAGTGGGCTGCGATGCCGTCTGCCAATGCGGTTTTGCCGGTGCTTTCGGCACCCAACAGCGCAATACGTATACCCATTTTCTGTGCACCCATGGCTTGTGCACTCATGGCACCACCGTGAGCTGTTTGCGCCAGGCCTGCCACCCCACGATGCTGAGTGCCGCAAACAGCACGTACAACACCACCGTCAGCCACAGCCCCTTGTACGCAAACAGGCCCACACTGACCGTGTTGACGACTAGCCACACAGCCCAGTTTTCAATAAATTTGCGGCCCAGCAAGAACTGCCCGACCAGACTGGCAGCGGTGGGAAAAGCGTCCCACCACGGTACGTCGGTGTCGGTGTAGTGCCGCAGAAACAGGCCAATCGCGGGCCACAGCACCAGACAGGCCGCCACAGCTGCCGCCAGCGCCGCTTGTGTCAGCCGAGCGACCCGCAACGGGCTGCCGTCGCCGCGTTGTCCACGCAGCCACTGCACCCAGCCCCACAGCGCCACCACCGCAAAAAAAATCTGCAGCACCGCGTCGCCATACAGCTTGCTGCGCCAGAACACACCGAAGTACAGCAGCGAACTGAGGATGGCCAGCGGCCAGCCCCAATGGATTTCACGGATGTTGCAGCCCACCATGGCCAGCGCCAAAACAAACGCCAGCAATTCCAACCAGGTAGCGGGGGCACCCCACAGGGTGAAGGCCGGAGCGAACAGAAATTCCATAAGACTGTAAGCCGTGGATGCGTGGCCCGTTCAAGGGAAACAGAAACTGCGGTAATGCCCCAGTGCATGCAGCGCACACATCCCTTCCAGCAGACACCGCAGATCTGGCTTTGCCAGTCTGCAGGTGTCGCCCCCTGCAAGGGGGTAGGAGTAGCGGAACGAAGTCCGCGAAGCCTGGGGGTTACTTGATGATTTGCACGAAGATTTCGTTCGGCCGCACCATGCCCAGTTCGCTGCGGGCCTTTTCCTCGACCATCTCCATACCCTCTTTCAGGTCACGCACTTCGGAGTTCAGCCGGTCGTTCACCATCTGCGCCTGGGTGTTGTCGGTCTTCTGCACGTTGATCTTGTGCTGCAGCTCCGCCACATGCGGAATACTGCCCCGGCCCAGCCACAGCTGGCCATGCAGGATGACCAGCAGGGCAATCAGCAGCAGCGAGACAAGGCGCGCAGACATGGTGTGTGGGACGGCCCGTCAGTTCAGCGCAGGTTGTAAAACGCCGCACGGCCAGGGTAGCTGGCGACTTCGCCCAGGTCTTCTTCAATGCGCAGCAGCTGGTTGTACTTGGCGGTGCGGTCAGAGCGGCTCAGTGAACCGGTCTTGATCTGGCCGGCATTGGTGCCCACGGCGATGTCGGCAATGGTGCTGTCTTCGGTCTCACCCGAGCGGTGGCTGATGACGGCGGTGTAACCCGCACGTTTCGCCATCTCGATGGCGGCGAAGGTTTCGGTTAAGGTGCCGATCTGGTTGATCTTGATCAGGATCGAGTTGGCGATGCCCTTGTCGATGCCTTCCTTGAAGATCTTGGTGTTGGTGACGTAGAGGTCGTCACCCACCAGCTGCACGTTCTTGCCCAGGCGCTCGGTGAGGTGTTTCCAGCCGTCCCAGTCGCCTTCGGCCATGCCGTCTTCGATGCTGATGATGGGGTATTTTTCGACCCAGTTGGCCAGCATGCTGGTCCATTCTTCGGCGGAGAGGGTCAGGCCTTCACCGGCGATGACGTATTTGCCGTCCTTGTAGAACTCGCTGGCCGCGCAGTCCAGGCCCAGGGCGATTTGTTCACCGGCCACAAAACCGGCCTTGTCGATGGCTTCCAGGATCAGCTGGATGGCGGCTTCATGGCTGTCCACGCTGGGGGCAAAACCACCTTCGTCGCCCACGGCCGTGCTGATGCCACGGTCGTGCAGGATTTTCTTCAGCGCGTGGAACACTTCTGCGCCGTAACGCACGGCTTCGCGGAAGGTAGGGGCACCCACGGGGATGATCATGAATTCCTGGATGTCCAGGCTGTTGTTGGCGTGGGCACCACCGTTGATGACGTTCATCATCGGCACGGGCAACTGCATGCCCCCCATACCACCGAAGTAGCGGTACAGCGGCAGGCCGGATTCTTCGGCTGCGGCGCGCGCCACGGCCATCGACACCGCCAGCAGTGCGTTGGCACCCAGGCGCGACTTGTTGTCGGTGCCGTCGAGGTCGATCAGCGTGCGGTCCAGGAAGGCCTGTTCCGATGCGTCGAGGCCGAGCACGGCTTCGGCGATTTCGGTGTTGATGTGTTCTACGGCCTTGAGCACACCCTTGCCCAAATAACGGCTCTTGTCGCCGTCGCGCAGTTCCACCGCTTCACGCGAGCCGGTGGATGCACCCGAGGGCACGGCAGCACGGCCCATCACGCCCGATTCGAGCAACACGTCACATTCGACGGTGGGGTTGCCGCGCGAGTCCAGGATCTCACGGCCTACGATGTCAACAATTGCACTCATGGGTTTCTTTCAAGCTAAAAAATGGAATTCAGACCACCGGGGCGGCGACACCCTCGACCAGCACCAGGTTAAAAAACGCAGTGGCACCGGCACGTTTGGCCCGCGCCGCGCGGTACATCTCGGAGTCGTAAAAAGACTTGGCCGCAGCAAAACTCGGGAAGCGCAGCATGGCGATACGGGCGGGCTGCCAGTCACCTTCCAGCACCTCCAATGTGCCGCCCCGCACCAGGTATTCACCGCCAAATGCCGCAACGGCTGCAGGTGCGTCGGCCATGTACTTTTTGTACTGCTCCGTGTCGGAGATCTGCATGTCGACAATTACGTAGGCGCTGGGCATGGTCTGGGTCTCGGCTTATTTTTTCGCGGCAGGCAGGGCCTGGTGGGCCAGGGCCGCCTTGATGAACGCGTTGAACAGCGGGTGCCCGGCCCACGGTGTGGACTTGAATTCAGGGTGGAACTGCACACCCACAAACCAGGGGTGAACGTTCTGTGGCAGCTCGACAATTTCGGTCAGCTGCTCGCGCTGCGTCAGGGCCGAAATCACCAGGCCCGCCTTGCGCAGCTGGTCCAGGTAGTTCACGTTGGCTTCGTAGCGGTGGCGGTGGCGCTCGGTCACCACATCGCCGTAGATCTGGTGCGCCAGCGTGCCGGGGGCCACATCGGAGCTTTGTGCGCCCAGGCGCATGGTGCCGCCCAGGTCCGACTTCTCATCACGCTTCTTGATGGTGCCGTCGGCGTCTTTCCACTCGGTGATCAGTGCAATCACGGGGTGGGGCGTGGCAGCGTCAAACTCGGTGCTGTTGGCGTTGGACAGGCCCGCCACATGGCGTGCGTATTCGATGGTGGCCACCTGCATGCCCAGGCAAATGCCCAGGTAAGGCACTTGTTGTTCGCGGGCAAAACGGGCGGTGCTGATCTTGCCTTCCACACCACGCACACCAAAACCACCGGGCACCAGGATGCCGTCGTACTGGGCCAGTTTTTTGGCCGCGTCGGCGCTGCTAATGTTTTCGAGGGTTTCGGAGTCGATGTGGTCGATCTTCACACGCACATGGTTGCGCATACCGGCGTGGCGCAGGGCTTCGTTGACCGACTTGTAGCTGTCGGACAACTCCACATACTTGCCCACCATGGCGATGGTGACTTCGCCCCGGGGGTGTTCGGTCTCGAACACCAGCTCGTCCCAGCGTTTCAGCGTGGTGGGGGGGTGTTCAGGCGCAGCTTGTCGCAGATCAGGCCGTCCAGGCCTTGTTCGTGCAGCATGCGGGGCACTTTGTAGATGGTGTCCACGTCCCACATGCTGATCACGCCCCATTCGGGCACGTTGGTGAACAGCGAGATTTTTTCGCGCTCTTCGGTGGGCACCGGGTGGAGCGCACGGCACAGCAGTGCGTCGGGCTGGATACCAATTTTGCGCAGCTCCTGCACGGTGTGCTGGGTGGGTTTGGTTTTCAGCTCGCCTGCGGCGGCGATCCACGGCAGGTAGGTCAGGTGCACAAACGCGGCGTTGTTGGGGCCGAGTTTCAGGCTCAGCTGGCGCACCGCTTCAAGAAAGGGCAGCGACTCGATGTCACCCACCGTGCCGCCGACTTCCACAATGGCCACGTCCACGGCATCGGGGGTGCCCATACCGGCGCCGCGTTTGATGTATTCCTGGATTTCGTTGGTGACGTGCGGAATGACCTGCACCGTCTTGCCCAGGTAGTCACCCCGGCGTTCTTTTTCCAGCACGCTCTGGTAGATGCGGCCGGTGGTGAAGTTGTTGGTTTTCTTCATGCGCGTTTCGATGAAACGCTCATAGTGGCCGAGGTCCAGGTCGGTTTCGGCACCGTCATCGGTCACGAAAACCTCGCCGTGCTGGAACGGCGACATCGTGCCCGGGTCCACGTTGATGTACGGGTCCAGCTTGATGAGGGTGACTTTGAGTCCGCGCGATTCAAGGATCGCGGCGAGGGAGGCGGAGGCGATTCCCTTGCCCAGGGAAGACACCACACCGCCGGTGACGAAGACAAATTTGGTCATGTCGAGCCGGGCGCTGGTGGTCGTACCAGCGTCCCGTAAGGTGGTAAAGCAGGATTATAGAAGCAGCGCCAGGGGCTCCGATCGACATGGCGGGCATACGTCCTGCCGATTTTGCTCTGCTACATTGGCGCCCACTGGAGAATTGCCATGGACCTGACTGGAAAACACATCGTACTGGGCCTGAGCGGCGGTGTGGCCTGCTACAAGGCCGCTGAGTTGTGCCGTGGGCTGATCAAGCAGGGTGCCACCGTGCAGGTGGTGATGACCGAAGCCGCCGAACAGTTCATCACCCCGGTGACGATGCAGGCGCTGTCGGGCCGCAGCGTATATGGCTCGCAGTGGGACAGCCGCGAGCCCAACAACATGCCGCACATCAACCTGAGCCGCGAGGCCGATGCGATCCTGATCGCGCCGTGCAGCGCCGACTTCATCGCGCGGCTGGTGCAGGGCCGGGCGGACGAGCTGCTGAGCCTGATGTGCCTGGCCCGCCCCATCGGCAGTGTGCCGCTGTTGATTGCCCCCGCCATGAACCGCGAAATGTGGGCGCACCCTGCCACCCAACGCAACATGGCACAACTGCAGGCCGATGGCGCCACTTTGCTGGGCGTGGGCAACGGCGACCAGGCCTGTGGCGAAACCGGTGACGGCCGTATGCTGGAGCCCGCCGAGCTGCTGGAGGACGTGGTGGCGTTCTTCCAGCCCAAACGCTTGGCTGGCCAGCATGTGCTGGTGACCGCCGGGCCGACCTACGAGGCGATTGACCCGGTGCGCGGCATCACCAACCTGTCCAGCGGCAAGATGGGTTTTGCCATCGCCCGCGCGGCCCGTGAGGCCGGTGCCGAGGTGACTTTGATCGCCGGGCCGGTTCACCTGTCCACGCCGCGTGGGGTGGCCCGGGTGGACGTGAAATCAGCATCAAATATGCTCTCAGCGTCCGTCCAATGCGCGCAGTCAGCTACTATTTTTATAGCAACGGCCGCTGTGGCCGACTGGCGACCTGCGCAGGCGGCAGACCACAAGATCAAAAAAGACGGTTCGGGCAAAACGCCCGAGCTGCAGTTTGTGGAAAACACCGACATCCTGGCCACCATTGCCCAGTCTGCGCGAGCCCAAAGTGGTGCTTTGTTCTGCGTCGGTTTTGCCGCCGAGAGCCAGAACCTGCTGGCCAATGCCCAGGCCAAACGCGCCCGCAAAGGCGTGCCGCTGCTGGTGGGCAACATCGGCCCGGCCACCTTTGGCAAGGACGACAACGCGCTGCTGCTGGTCGATGCCCACCAGGCGGTGGAATTGCCCCATGCCTCCAAACTCACCCTGGCGCGCCAGCTGATCGATGAGATCGCCAAACGACTGACTCCCGCCTGAACCCTACTGCACCATGAAAATCGACGTCAAAATTCTCGACCCACGTATTGCCGCCCAATTGCCCGCCTATGCCACACCGGGCAGCGCCGGGCTGGACCTGCGCGCCTGCCTGGACGCACCACTTACGCTGGCACCCAACGCCTCGCAGCTCGTGCCCACAGGAATGGCCATCCACTTGGCCGACCCGGGTTATGCGGCCATGATCCTGCCGCGCTCGGGCCTGGGCCACAAACACGGCATCGTGCTGGGCAACTTGGTAGGGCTGATCGACAGTGATTACCAGGGCCAGCTGATGGTCAGCGCCTGGAACCGCAGCAGTGTGGCTTTCACCATCGAGCCGATGGAGCGTATTGCCCAGCTGGTGATCGTGCCGGTGGTGCAGGCGCAGTTCAACATCGTGCAGGAGTTCCCGACTGCCTCGGAGCGTGGCGAGGGCGGCTACGGGTCCACCGGGAAAGCCTGATCAGTTTGCCAGGATTGCTACTGATTTGAGAGCTGCTTGCGCATGCTGGGTAAGCGCAAGAGGCCTTTTTTGCTTAAATTTCAGCTTTTAGAGGCCCAGCACCCAGGCGATCACATTCTTGGCCACAAAACCCAGGATGCCAAAGGCCAGCACCAGAAACATGATGAAGGTGCCAAACTTGCCCGCCTTGGACTGGATCGCCAGGTTGGCGATGACAAACAGCATGTAGAGGATGAAGGCACCAATGCCAAAAGTCATCCCGAAGCGGGCAATTTCAGCCTCGGTAAAACCGAACATCATGGCCGGGGCGCTCCCGCCAAATCAGCCGCATCTTCCGACACGACCAGATCCCGGTAGGCATGCCAGCTGGCGTGGCCCAGCATCGGCACCACGGCGATCAATCCCAGCGCGAGAGAGCCCAGCCCCAGGAGCGTGAAGCCCATGATGAGGCTGGCCCACAGCGCCAGCGGTACGGGGTTGGCCAGCACACAACGCCAGCTGGTCAGCACCGCCTGGCGTACCGTCACCGGGCGGTCCAGCAGCAGCGGAATGGCCACCACACTGGAGGCAAACACTGGTGCTGCCATCAGTGCACCCAGCATCAGCCACGCTTCAAACAGCCAGTGGTCGCGCGCCAGCATGACGTGGCGTGCAAAGTCGAGCGGGGTGGTGATGGGGGTGGGCGAAAACGCGGTAATAACCGCTGCCGATGTCACCACCCAGCCCGTACCGGCCAGCGCCAGCAGCAGGCCAAAACGCACCAGTCGGCTGTCGCCGGAACGCCAGACGGACACCACGGTGGCCAGACCGGGTTTGTGGCCTTGCTCCAGCGCACGGCTGATGGCGTACAGGCCGGTCGCCACCAGCGGTGCGACCAGCAGAAACCCCGAAAAAGCACCCGCCAGCAGCCAGAACCGCTGGTGGGCAAACACAAAAGCCGCCACTGCAGCCAGCGCCGCCACCAGCCCGTGCAGCAGGCCGGGCCAGGGTGCACGTTCCATGTCGCGCCATGCCAAACCCAGCCACTGCAGCGGCTCCATCAGGCTGACTTTGCGGACTTCGGGGTCGGGGGCAGTGTGTTGCATTCAGTGAATCAGGTCGCTGCCGGGGGCTTGGGGGGCGATTTTGAAAAAACCGGTGCCCGCCGAGCCCTTGCCGACTTCTTCTTCCGTTGCTTCGCGCACCGACGCCACCTTGAGGTGCAGCCGGATCGCAATACCTGCAAGCGGGTGGTTGCCGTCCAGCACCACATGTTCGGGGTAAATGTCGGTCACGGTGTACAGGGCGTCGCGGGGCGCATCGGGGTTGGTGCCTGCGGGCAGGGCTGAACCTTCGAAGGTCATGCCCTCTTCGGTTTCTGCGGGGAACAGCGCACGTGGCTCCAGGAACAGCAGGGTGTCGTCAAAATCGCCGAAGGCCTGCTCTGGCTCCAGTTGTATGTCCAGGGTGTTGCCTGCGGAGCGGCCTTGTAAGGCTTCTTCGATGGCGGGCAGCAGATCGTCGCCGCCCACCAGAAATTCCACAGGCTCGTCCAGCACGTCCAGTTCTTCCCCCAGGGTGTCTGTGAGGGTCCAGGTCAGCGCGACTACGCATTGTTGAGTGATTTCCATAGGAGAATTGTCGCAGCTCGGGCCACCCGGCCTGACCCTTATCCCGAAAATCTCCATGGACACCACCCAACCCCTGCCGCTGCTGGGCGGCCTGAGCCCGCAGCAATTCATGAAGCGCCACTGGCAAAAGAAGCCGCTGCTGGTGCGCCAGGCCATCCCGGGGTTCACCGCACCCCTGAGCCGCGCGGCGCTTTTTGAGCTGGCCGGTCGCGAAGAGGTGGAGTCCCGCCTGGTGCAGCAAAGCCCGAAGTCGCCCGGTGGCTGGCAGATGAAAAACGGCCCGTTTGACCGCAAGGCATTACCCGCGTTACGCCAGCGTGAATGGACGTTGCTGGTGCAAGGTGTGGACGGGCACGATGCGGCGGTGCACAGCCTGCTGCAGCAGTTCCGTTTTGTGCCCGAGGCGCGGCTGGACGATCTGATGGTCAGTTACGCCACTGACGGTGGGGGTGTGGGGCCCCACTTTGACAGCTACGACGTGTTTCTGTTGCAGGCCCATGGCCAGCGGCGCTGGCGCATCGGCAAGCAGAAGGACTTTTCGCTGCAGGAAGGGGTGCCGCTCAAAATCCTGGCCCACTTTGAGGCGGAGCAGGAGTTTGTGCTCGAGCCCGGCGACATGTTGTACCTGCCCCCGCGGTATGCCCACGACGGTGTGGCGCAGGGTGAGTGTATGACCTACTCCATCGGGTTTCGCGCGCCGCAGCAGGTGGAGCTGGCGCGTGAGTTGTTGCTGCGCCTGGCCGATGACGTGGTGGACGGGGTGGCCCCCAGTCTGTACCGCGACCCCCAACAGCCCGCCGTTGATACGCCGGGGGCCATTCCGGCAGCCCTGCAGGCGTTTGCGCTCAAGGCTGTGGAGCAGGCCTTGAAAGACCCGCTGGCGCTGGCGCGGGTGCTGGGTGCCTACCTGACCGAACCCAAAGCGAATGTGTGGTTTGACGGGGGCGACACCCCTGACAGCCTGCAGCACGTGGCGCTGGCCCGCAGCACACGGATGGTCTACGACGAACAGCATATTTTTATCAATGGCGAGGCCTTCCGTGCCGCCGGACGCGACGCCACGCTGATGCGCCGCCTGGCGGACCAGCGGGAACTGGGCCGTGCCGACCTGGCCCGTGCCAGTGCGGGCGCGCTTGATCTGCTGACATCCTGGTGTGAAGATGGCTGGCTGATTGCCAACCATGTGGACGAGGTGCCATGACAACACACATTGCGGCGGATGCCGCGGACGCTTTTCCTGCCGTGGGCCGGTTCGCGGGCCGCGAAGAGTTCAGGCAGCGGGTGCGTGATGCGCTGGCCTGCGCCGCGCGTGACGGCTGGCCGCAGATCATCCTGAGTGATGCGACGTTTGAGGACTGGCCGTTGGGGGAGTCCGCCGTGGCGCAGTCTCTGCAAACCTGGGCCAAGTCGGGTCGGCAGCTGACCATGCTGGCCTTCCGCTACGACGAAGTGACCCGTTACCATGCCCGCTTTGTCAACTGGCGCATCCAGTGGTCCCACATCATTGAATGCCGCCGGTGCACGGCGGTGGATGCAGCAGGTTTTCCGAGTGCGATCTGGTCACCTGCCTGGGTGATGCGCCGCCTGGATCCGGAGCACAGCACCGGGATCAGTGGCCGCGAGCCCGAGCGGCGGGTGCTGCTTCGGGAAGACCTGGAGGCGTGTTTGCGCCAGAGTTCGTCCGGTTTCCCCGCTACCACACTGGGGCTGTAAGAATGTGTTCAGAGTCCCGTGCCATGCCGCGGGTATTGCACCCTTGTGCAAAATTGCCACATTTTGGTGCTTTTATTGTTTTTCTGACGGACTCAGTGTTTGTAGGGATTGACCAAGAGTCCATATAATCCGAGGCTGAGCTTAATAGCGCAACTGCGGAGCTCTACCACAGCACTGAGGAATTGGGCGTTGTGGCATTCCCGGCAATGTTTTGTCCGTCCATCAAGGAAATTTGAAATGAATAAATCGCTCGTACTGGCCGCTGTGATCGCTGCCGCTGCCCTGGCTGCTTGTGGCAAGAAGGAAGAACCCGCTCCTGCACCAGCACCCGCACCTGCTGTTGAAGCACCTGCTGCTGCCCCCGTGGTGGACGCTGCCTCCGCTGCTGGCGCTGCTGTTGGCACCGCTGCTGGTACCGTTGCCGGTGCTGCTGCTGACGCCGCTGCTGGTGCTGCCTCCGCTGCTGGTGCTGCTGGCGACGCTGCCAAGGCTGCTGCTGACACCGCTGGTGATGCTGCCAAGGCTGCTGCTGACGCCGCTGCCGCTGCCGCCGCTGCTGCCAAGAAGTAATTCTTCGCTGCACCAAGAAGGCCACCGCAAGGTGGCTTTTTTACGTCTGTACTGTGTGCAGGGGTGGCATGTGTGGGGCGCGGAGCCCGTCACACTGTCAGCCAGTCGGTGCCGAGCAAAGGGTCGGCCACACCAATCTGCGCAGCTTCCCAGCCCAGGGCGTCGGCCAGTGCTGCCTGGGCCAGGGCCGGGCGGTTGTTTTGCTGGCTCAGGTGGGCGGCCACCACCTGCCGCAAGCCTGCGTGTTGCACCTGCTGGGCAATGGCCGCGGCTGCGGCGTTGGTCAGGTGGCCATACGGGCCACTCACCCGTTTTTGCAGGAAGGCCGGGTAAGCCGATGCACGGAGCATCTCAGGGTCGTGGTTGGACTCCAGCAGCAGGGTGTTGCAGCCCGCGAGTTGCTGCAGCACATGGGCCGTGGCATGCCCCAGGTCGGTTAATACACCCAGGCGGGACGCACCGTCAAAACAGGTCAGTTGTAATGGCTCGCGTGCGTCGTGGGGTACCGTGAAGGGCAGGGCCTGGAAGGTGCCCAGATCGATGGCGCAGGAGTCGTGGGCGGTGCGCAGCAGCCCGTCAAAGTCGGGCGCACCCATAGCGGTGTAGGTGCCGTGGCTCATCCAGACGGGGATACGCTGGCGCAGCGCAAAACTGCGCGCGCAACCAATGTGGTCGGCGTGTTCGTGGGTGATGAAAATGGCGTCAATGTCAGACGGTGCCAGCCCCGCCTGCCCCAGCCGTACGCCCAGCTGGCGAATCCCCAGCCCGCAGTCCACCAACAAACGCCGGGTCTGTGTGCCGTCAAACCCCTCCACCAGCGTGGCGTTACCCGTACTGCCACTCCCCAGACTCCGAAATCGCAACATGCCTGTCAGTTCGTTTTCAAGAAAATGGGCATATAAGGTACTGCGATTGAATGCTGACAGGTATTACGGCGCAAAGTGCGAAGCACAAGCGCTGTTCCAGCAAACACCGTGGATCTGGCTCTGCCAGTCCACTGGTGTTGCCCCCTGCAAGGGGGTAGGCGAAAGCGGAACGAAGTCCGCGCAGCCTGGGGGTGTACTTATTTCAAATCGTCCGCAATGACCTGCAGGATGCGCTGTGCATCGGCCGACGTCTCGGGCGCGCCCGCTGCATTCAGCACCGACACGGTGGTGGCGTTGCCTTCGCTGCGCACGGCAACGCGGTACTTGAGTGGTGCGATGGCGGTGTTGGAGCTGCCGAAGCTGAGGTATTTGGCGAAGAAGCCGGGCTCTTTTTTGTCGCCTGTGGGGGCGATGTAACGCACAAAGTACAGGCCCTGGCTGCGGTCACGGTCTTCCACGGTGAAGCCGGTACGGTCGAGTGTCAGGCCAACACGGCGCCAGGCGCGGTCGAATCCGTCGTTCAGTTGCAGCACTGGCACGTTGTTCACGGTGGTGACACGGGCGGGTGCTTGGGGTGCTGTGCCTGCGGCAGATGCAGCCACCAGTGCCTTCGATTGTTCCTGGGCCACACCCAGCTTGACCATCAGGCGGCGCAGGAATTCGGCTTCCAGTTCCGGGTCGGTCGGGCGGGCTTGCCAGACCGTGCTGTCCTTGGACTGGTTGGAATAGACCTCTTGCATGCCACGGTGGGTGATGTAGATCTCGGTGCCGCCGTTGGCGTTGCGTTCGACGCGGGTGCGGAACTTGTCGCGTTCGCCGGTCGAATAAATGCCGTCGAACACTTTGCCGATGGTGCTGCGGATGAAGTCCTGCGGGATCTTGGCGCGGTTTTCGGCCCAGTCGGTTTCCATGATGCCGATGGCGGCCTGGTCGGTCGTCAGGTTGAAGCCGCTTTCTTGCCAGAACTCACGCACCGGGTCCCACAGCTTGTCGGCTGGGCGGTTGATGACCAACCAGCGCTGATCACCTGAACGTTCGATGCGCACGTCGCCCACCACTGCAGGGGCCGTGGTGGACACCGCCGAAGTGGCCGCAGCGCCCTGGTAGCTGCTGGCGGAGGTGACGCCGCCCGTGACGACATAACGCGAGTCTTTGGACAGCTGGGTCAGGTCCGGTGGCACGTCCAGCGAGGCCCCTTTGACGGCACTTTTGTAGTCCAGCTTGTCGCTGTCCAGCAAGGTGGTGGTGCAGGCAGACGCAGCCAGGGACAGGCCGATCAGGCCCAGTTTTGCAAAATGGTTCACAGGGAATCCTTCAAAATCTTCAGCGCTGGGGACCGGTTGACCGGTCAGAGCAGGCCACTGGCGCGCAAAGCGGCTTCGACCACGGGTTCGTTGTGGCTGGACATGGGAGTCATGGGCAGGCGCATGGTTCCCGCGCACAGGCCCATACGCTCCATGGCCCATTTCAGGGGAATCGGGTTGGCTTCGACGAACAGGTTCTTGTGGACAGGCATCAGCTTGAACTGGATGTCCATCGCGCGTTTCACATCACCCGCCATGGCCGCCACACACAACTCGTGCATCAGGCGCGGGGCGATGTTGGCGGTCACGCTGACATTGCCTTGGCCGCCACACAACATGAGCGCCACAGCGGTCGGGTCGTCGCCGGAATAAACCGCAAAACCCTTGGGCACTTCGCGGATCAGCCACTGGGCACGTTCGATGTTGCCGGTGGCTTCCTTGATGCCGATGATGCCGGGCACCTGCGCCAGGCGCAAAACGGTGTCGTGCGCCATATCGGCCACGGTGCGGCCGGGCACGTTGTAGAGCACGGTGGGCAGGTCACCCACGGCTTCGGCAATCGCCTTGAAGTGCTGGTACTGGCCTTCTTGTGTGGGCTTGTTGTAGTAGGGCACGACCTGCAGCTGGCAGTCGGCGCCCACACCACGGGCGTATTGGGCCAGTTCGATCGCTTCTTTGGTCGAATTGGCGCCGCAACCGGCCATGATGGGCACACGTTTGGCGGCCTGTTCGACCGACACGCGGATGATCTCGCAGTGTTCTTCGACATTCACCGTGGGCGATTCGCCCGTGGTGCCGACGACGCCAATGCAGTCGGTGCCTTCGGCGATGTGCCAGTCGATGAGTTTGCGCAGGGTGGGGTAGTCCACGCTGCCGTCTTCAAGCATCGGGGTGACGAGCGCCACGATGCTGCCTGTAATGGGACCGGTTGAGGATGTCATGTCCGCAGTTGGAGTCGGAAATTGAGCATTCTAACGACCGTCCGCAGGCCGTATGTATCTGCCGTGCAAACGGTTGTCAAAGGCGTGACGGCGACGCCGTGGGGGCGCTGACCAGAAGGTGGCGTGGTGGCGCGCCGCCCACTGCTTCGCGCACAGCCGCAATACGCTGAACGAAGCGCGGCGGGTTGTCGATAAAACCGTCTTCAAACGCCACCACACGCAGCTCACCACAGGCGCGCAGCAGTTCACCCGGCTGCAGCAGGAAGTCGGGGCGCGACGGTTTACCGACGGATTCATTGCCGGCGGCAAAGGTCTCGTACAACAGCACACCGCCGGGCGCCACACTCTGGACCAGGGTGGGCAGCAGCGGCCGCCACAGGTAGTTGGTGACGACCACGCCTGCAAACGCCCGCCCGGCAAAGGGCCACGGCCCGGCTTCGATGTCGGCGCAGACGGCTTCGCCCATATTTACTATGGAATCGATAGCTGCTTGCGAAGAATCCACGGACGCTACAGCATTTTTTGATGCATAAAAATAGCGTGTATGCCTGCCGTAACCGCAGGCCACGTCCAGCACCGTGCCACCGGGCGGCACCAGGTGGGCCCAGCGGGTGATCCAGGGGGACGGAGCTTCTGTGCCGTGCATGCCGGGCGCGCTTCAGCGGGGTTTGACGTCGTCTTGGAGCGCTGCCAGCGCCATCTTCTCGACCTTGCCCGGGGCAATCAGCTTCAGGAAGCGGCCAAACCTGCCCTTGCCCGTCATGACCACCTCGCGCTTGCGCTGCGCCATACCTTGCAGGATCAGCTGCGCGCAGACCTGCACCGTCATCGCGCCGTCTTCCTTGAGCCCGCTGCGGCCTGCAGGCACGCCTTGGGCATTGAGCCCGCGGTAACGAATCTGTGTGTCCACCACGCCGGGGTAGGCCGTGGTGACACTCACACCCGCGCCGCGCAGTTCGGCGCGCAGTGCTTCAAAAAAGCCGGTCATGGCGAACTTGGTGGCGCTGTAGGCCGTGCGCCCCGGCACACCGATCAACCCGGCCAGCGACGACACGGCGACGATGCTGCCGCAGCTGGCCTGCAGGTGGGGCAGGGCGGCGTGGGTGCACCACACGCTGCCCCACAGGTTGACGCGCATCAGGTCTTCGTACCAGTGCAGGTCTTCACGTGTCACGTCGGCAAACAGGGCCTGTGCCGACACTCCGGCGTTGTTTATCAGGGCGTCGATGCCGCCAAACCGGTCTACCGCCATGGCGATGAGCCGGTGGCACTGGGCCTCGATCGACACATCGGTCAGCACCACCAGTGCCTGGGCACCCAGCGCCGTGCATTCGTCCGCCACGGCGTGCAGCAGGGTTTCGTTGCGCGCGGCCAGCACCAGGGCCACCTGGTCTTTGTGTTGGGCCGCCAATTGGCGTGCCATTTCAGCACCGATGCCGTCGGAGGCGCCGGTAATTACTATTGTTTTCATAGCGGGATGTGCTTGCTGCATATGCGCTGCAAGCCGATTTTTCTTAAATTATTTTAGAAACAGGCCCAGATTTGATTCCCAAGGGTCATGAGGAAATCCGGCTGCAGGTACAGGCTGAACACGGCCAGCAGCACCAGCACAATGGCGGCCCAGACCAGCAACCAGCGTCCATTGTGCGTGACCATGGTTCAAGCCCCCTGTGCGACGTTGGCGGGAAGGCGGCGGATCGGGGCTTCTTTTACCGGCATGTTGATGAGTCCCGCGAACACGCCCAGCCCGATGGCGATATACCAGACCAGGTCGTAACTGCCGGTGCTGTCGTACACATAACCACCCAGCCAGACACCCAGGAACGAGCCGATCTGGTGGCTGAAGAAGACGAATCCGCTCAGCATCGACAGATGCTGGATGCCAAAAATCTGCGCCAGCGCCGCATTGGTGGGTGGCACGGTGGACAGCCACAACACGCCCATGGTGGCGGCAAACACATACACACTCATCGGCGACAAGGGCACCAGCAGGAAGATGGAAATCACCACCGCACGCGCCAGATAGATAAAAACGAGGATGTTCTTCTTCTGCATGCGCTGGCCGAGTGACCCGGCGATGTAAGTGCCAAACACGTTGAACAGCCCGATCAGCGCCAGTGCATAACTCGCCACCTGGGGCGACAGGCCGTTGTCCTTCAGGTAACTAGGCATGTGGACACCGATAAACACGACCTGAAAGCCACACACAAAATACCCCGCCATCAGCATCTGGAAGCTCGGGTACTTGAAGGCTTCGCCCAGCGCCTGGCCAATACTCTGCTCGCGCCGCGCGGGGTGGCACCGCTGCCAAAGCCGGGCTCCCGCAAGCCAAATGCCAGCGGGATGATCATCAGCACCATCAGGCTCAGCACCAGCAAGGCCTGCTGCCAGCCAAAATTCAGAATCAGCCAGCCTTCCACCGGCACCATCAGGAACTGGCCAAACGATCCCGCCGCCGCTGCCACACCCATGGCCCACGAGCGCCGCTCGGGCGCAATCTGCCGCCCCAGAATGCCGTAGATCACGGCATAGGTGGTGCCTGCCTGTGCCGCGCCAATCAATATGCCTGCGGTGAGTGCAAACACCAGCGCGCTGGATGCCAGCGCCATACCCGCCAGGCCAAGCGCATACAGGATGGCCCCGCCAATCAGCACGCGGAATGCGCCGAAACGGTCGGCCACCATGCCCGCAAAAATGCCAAAAATGCCCCAGGACAGGTTCTGGATCGCAATCGCCAGCGCAAAGGTCTGGCGCGTCCAGCCCTGGTCTTGTGTGATGGGCTGCAGCCACAGGCCAAAACCGTGGCGGATACCCATGGACAGGGTGACGACGGCGGCACCGCAGAGTAGTACCTGGGTCATGGAAAGAGTGGGGCTAGGACGTGACATCGCAGCAATGTACCTATTTTCTAAAGGCGGTGCACCGCATTGGGCGAGGCGCGGGTATCGTGTGGGACTTGTAACGGAATGAAAAATGGAATCGAGATGACGCATTCCACGCGGGTTTCTGACGTTTGGCGCGGGCTGCAGGCCGCTTGGCGACGCTGCGCCAAAACCACGCAGCCACCCCGCAGGCGAATGGGCGGGTGCTTGTGACTGGGGGGGTTGGGGCCTCGCGGTGACCTGGCCAGCGCGGAGCTGTTCAGCCCGGGGCGTTAGCAGGCTGCTGAAATATTCCCCCGTTCGCGAGCCTCTTCCTCGGCCTTTCACGAATTTCTCGCTGTGGCCTTCCGCATTCTTAAATTCAGCGTTTCAAATGGGCGTTTTTCGCCTCCTCGAACCCGTTTTCTTGCTTGGCTCGTCTGTCTGGTCTGTGGGGATTTAATCGATCGTCGTGGCAGAGCGTCAGCTGGGGAGCGACAAGGGGGGAGTATTTCAGCAGCCTGCTAAGGTCCCGATTCATCATCCATCTCGTCGTACGAAGGATGTGAGCCAAACTGGCCGCGATCCCGAAATGCGCCAGCCCAATTTTTCGTAGCGTCGACGCTGCCATCAATACCATTTCCTGCGGTGAATTTCGCAGAGGGGTTCACCGACGAAAAGCCAGATGCGGAAGCGCCCACGGATGTATTTTGATGCTTTCCTCGAATCCTCACGTGCTCACTTAACCTGGAAATACGCTGGTAATGCCGAAGCAAAAGATTGTTAGATGCTGCCGCACCTTCTAACAGTGAAATAGCATCGTTAATTTGCTCAGGCAGCGATGACATAGAACTGGAAAACACTGATGGTCGGCCTTGTGGAGAGCTCGCCCGTGCATCTGAGTCGTCCAATACTTGAGCTCGCCTCTCTTTTCGGTTGACCTTGCATTTTGCCAATGCTAATTCTAAATTTTCCGAGAGCCGTGAAGCGAGCAGCGGATCTCCTTTGAGCAATCCAATGCAAGCGGCAACCACTAAGGGGCCGCCAATACGCTCAATGTCATTACGACCTGATGGTGCAGGTGATTCGTTAAGCCAACGTAGTAAATCTATTTTGCGTTTAGTTGACGGTATCTTTTTAATTCCGACAGCTGATAATAATTTAATAAAATCATTATCGAATCGCCCAGTAGATGCTTGTTT
Source organism: Comamonadaceae bacterium AAW (assembly GCA_026314275.1). Classification (GTDB taxonomy): domain Bacteria; phylum Pseudomonadota; class Gammaproteobacteria; order Burkholderiales; family Burkholderiaceae_C; genus JAGOEY01. The sequence continues at coordinate 206,022 of CP111109.1, read as the reverse complement.
TATTGTTCGAAGCACGATTTCATTGAAATCGACTTCGTCAAATATTTTTATTGCCATAAAAGCCTCATTATTTCATTTTCATCAAGCAATGATGCCATGTCGAACTGAATCTTTGCTACCTTCCAGGCGCTGCCAGATTTTTCACCGCAATCTCGTAGGCATCGTCCTCAGAAACACCTGCCTGAGTTTGAAGTGCGCATTGAGTCGCTGTTCTTGGCTGGATGCTGTCCTGTGGATGCCATTCACTTTTTCAGCAGTCTGCTAGGTCGGGGCGGCTTGCAGGTCGCCCCGGACTGCGCAACACAACAGCAGCAAACCCTTGGGTCAACCACCTAATAAGGTCAGCCTCAAAAATTTCTTGTTTTCGATCTTAGAGACAAGATCGTCGTTACTTATCAGTCTATTTTTCAGGTATTCCTGAATCGTACCCTTGGCAGTAGCGAAGACAATCCGAGGTGTCTTAGTTTGCCCTTGGCGGTCAACTCTACCATTACCTTGGGTGACGAGGATGGGTGTAGTTGGAGTCTCTAGCCACAACATCTCTGAACAAACGGCCTGCGGATTAAGTCCAGCGCCTGCACTCGCAGGACTCGCCACTAGCACCCGGATACTGGGGTCATCTTGGAATGCCTCGAAACTCTTGTTGCTATTGGCTCCTGAGTATGCACCCACAGCTACTAATCGACCACCGTTCAAGTAGTTTAGTACCTTTTGTGTCGTTCGAGTATACCAAGTCCAAATTATTAGTTTTGAACTTCCAACTTCCATGCAGTTAGTCTCTTCAACTACTTGGTCAATAATGTCAAAGGCTGTAGATCGGTTATTATCGTCGCCACTAAAGTAATCCCAGTTTACAACGATCTGCTGCATAGCGTGGTATAGCCGTGTACTCGTCGTGGCATCAATCTTCTGGTCGTCCGGCAGGAGTAACAACTGCTCCTCTACGAGCTGGTTATACAACTTCATATGTTGAGGTGAAAGTTCGTACTCTCCATCTGGGAAAATTGGCTTCAGGTCATAACCAAACAACTCTTCCTTAGTCCGCTTCACCGTACTAAGTGCAAGATTCCTACGAACTTGGTCAAGGTTTCGCCACTCGGTAACTCCGCCAAAGTAATCTTTCTCAGCTATGTGTAATGACTCGAAATGTCCGAGCGTGCGGTAGATGCTTGGAGTTTTAAGCTTAATGTACGCATAAGCATCTGTAGGCTGGCTTGTCGGCGTCCCCGTCAACAACTGTAGTCTTCGATCTTTTGACAACCTTGCTACATACTTATATAGTACGCTCGATACATTCTTCAACGCTTGAGCTTCATCTACAATAATCTCAAGCTCAGTAATTATAAAGTCCTCTTCAATCCTATTAAAGTCCTTTCGGAAGACACCATGAGTCATTACAACCCAACGCTGCCCCTTCAGCTTCAGAGCCTTGCGCTGGCCTGGAGTGCCTCGGTAATCAACCACTGAACCTGTAAACTTTCTAAGCCACTTGCACCACTGCGTAACCAAGATCGGAGGTACAAGTACGAGTGTCGTCTCTGAGCCTGCCATAAGACTTGCACCAGTCGATACTACAGTCTTGCCAGCCCCAACCTCGGAGAAGTTCCCTGTCCGAGGTTCCCAAGAGGTAAAAACCATGTCATCAATCTGCAGAGGGCTAAGAGTCCACGGAAGCTTATCCGTGAACTTCTCCACCTTATTCATCTTACTAAATGAACCGTACCTCATGAGTTGACCCCCATGATGACGCCCAGTACCTTTGGACTAAAGTTCATCTTCTTAACCTCCCTAAAGAACTCCAACTCAGGGAGAATACAAGATAACTCACCCAAGGTTCCACCACCTTTGAGGTCTAGATTGGCTATGGGTTGGACTTCAACTATATAGCGTACTATCTCATCTTGCTTACTCCACGTCAGTAGGTCCTTCTTATGCCTGCTGTATGTCATGTTATAAGAAGTCAGCAGGTCTGACCGTTGCTTTAGAAGCCGACCCAAGCCCATTTTTGTTGGTGAGTCGGGCGGGTATGCTCCTGCATCATAAGGGTGGAGTTGCCCCCACCACCATTTAGTTAATTTGTTAAGGTTATTTAATTCGTACATTAATTTCCTGCACTAAAAAGTGTTTATTTCTTGGGTGGCTAAATCCTATATAAGCACAGCGTAAAGCTTCTTTTTGATTTTTTATTAATTAGAGTGTCTTTATATTTTACATAAGCTCTAGTGTAGGTAGAACCTTGAGATCGGGAGGTTGTCGTAGCATAACCGTGACGTATGGTGTAGAAACTCTCAGCGTAAGCCCAAAAAATACAGCACTACAATTCGCCCCCATGGCAAGCACCCCTCCTGTTCAAACGTCACCGGCTTACTCCGAATCTTCGATCCGCGTCCTCAAAGGACTGGAGCCCGTCAAGCAGCGCCCGGGTATGTACACCCGCACCGACAACCCGTTGCACGTGATCCAGGAAGTGCTGGACAACGCCGCCGACGAAGCGCTGGCCGGGCACGGCAAAAAGATCAAGGTCACGCTGTTTGCAGACGGCTCGGTGGGCATCGAAGACGATGGCCGGGGTATCCCGTTTGGCCTGCACCCGGAAGAAAAAGCGCCCGTGATCGAACTGGTGTTCACCCGCCTGCACGCGGGCGGCAAGTTCGACAAGGGCAAGGGCGGCGCCTACAGCTTCTCGGGCGGCCTGCACGGTGTGGGTGTCAGTGTGACCAATGCGCTGGGCAAGCGCCTCGAAGCCACCAGCTACCGTGAAGGTTCGGTGGCACGGCTGGTGTTTGAAGGCGGCGACGTGGTCGAGCCGCTGGTGGTGCGCCCGAACAATGGCAGTGGTGAGGGGGACCGCAAAACCGGCACCAGTGTCCGTGTCTGGCCTGACCCCAAATACTTTGAGTCTGCTGTGCTGCCCATGGGCGAGCTGACCCACCTGCTGCGCAGCAAAGCCGTGCTGATGCCGGGTGTGACGGTCACGCTCACGGTCGAGAAAACCAAGGAAGTGCAAACCTGGCTTTACAAGGGTGGCCTGCGCGACTACCTGCAGCAGACGCTGAACGGTGACCCCGTCATCCCGCTGTTTGAAGGTGAAGGTTTTGCCGACGGCGGCCACGAGAGTTTTGCCGAAGGTGAGGGCGCGCAGTGGTGTGTGGCCTTCACCGAAGACGGCCAGCCGGTGCGTGAGAGTTATGTGAACCTGATTCCCACCAGTGCGGGCGGCACACATGAAAGTGGCCTGCGCGACGGCCTGTTCAACGCCGTGAAGAGTTTTATCGAGCTGCATTCCCTCGCCCCCAAGGGCGTGAAGCTGCTGCCCGAAGACGTGTTTGCGCGGGCCAGCTACGTGCTGAGCGCCAAGGTGCTGGACCCACAGTTCCAGGGCCAGATCAAGGAGCGGCTCAACTCACGTGACGCAGTGCGCCTGGTGTCGAGCTTTGTGCGCCCCGCGCTGGAGCTGTGGCTGAACCAGCATGTGGACTACGGCAAGAAGCTGGCCGAACTCGCCATCAAGGCCGCGCAAAGCCGCCAAAAGGCGGGCCAGAAAGTCGAGAAACGCAAGGGCTCGGGTGTGGCCGTGTTGCCGGGCAAATTGACAGACTGCGAAAGCAAGGACATTCGCAACAACGAAGTGTTCTTGGTCGAAGGGGACTCGGCCGGTGGCAGCGCCAAGATGGGCCGCGACAAGGAAAGCCAGGCCATCCTGCCGCTGCGTGGCAAGGTGCTCAACACCTGGGAGGTCGAGCGCGACCGCCTGTTTGCCAACACCGAAATCCACGACATTTCGGTCGCGATCGGGGTCGATCCGCACGGCCCGAACGACAGCCCCGACATGACTGGCCTGCGTTACGGCAAGGTGTGTATCTTGAGCGACGCCGACGTGGACGGCTCCCACATCCAGGTGCTGCTGCTCACGCTGTTCTTCCGCCACTTCCCCAAACTCATCGAGGCGGGCCACGTGTATGTGGCGCGCCCGCCGCTGTTCCGGGTGGATGCCCCCGCACGGGGAAAAAGCCCGCGTCCAAGGTCTATGCGCTGGACGAAGGCGAGCTGGTCGCCATCCTCGACAAGCTGCGCAAGGACGGCGTGCGTGAAAACGCATGGGCCATCAGCCGCTTCAAAGGCCTGGGCGAGATGAACGCTGAACAGCTATGGGAAACCACCCTCAACCCCGACACCCGCCGCCTGATGCCTGTGCAGCTGGGCGAGACGGATTTTGGCCAGACCGAAACTCTGATCACCAAACTCATGGGCAAGGGTGAAGCCGCGGCGCGCCGTGAGCTGATGGAACTCCACGGCGACGCCGTCGAGATCGATATCTGACCCAGCCGCAGTAAATCGGCAGATATGGTGAATTTCTCAAACGTTTTTGGCATCTTGCGCACGCTGGTCGTGGGCTTAATGCTATTGTTTTTGAATAACTTCGCCCATGCCGACATCTGGGGCTATGTGGACGAACGCGGCATGGCCCACTTCGCCGCCGAGCAGGTGGACAAGCGCTACAGCCTGTTCTTCCGGGGCGAAGGGGAGTTTGATTCGCGCCGTGATGTGCCCGCTGCGTCTGCAGCGCCGTCCGCCGCGCAGGCCGGAGCGGCGGCGCGTCTGCTGTCGCTGTTCGACGTGTCACCCACTTACAAAAAACTGGGCATCCATTTGCAGGAAGCATCCCGCACCCACGGCGTGGATTACGCACTGCTGCAGGCGCTGATTGCCACGGAATCGGGCTTTGACCCGGTGGCAGTGTCGCCCAAAGGTGCGGTGGGGCTGATGCAGCTGATGCCCGACACCGCCCGCCGGTACGGTGTGGCGGGCGACAGCAAAAACCCGGTCGAGAAAAAACTCACCGACCCGCGCACCAACATCAAGGCCGGCACAAAGTACCTGAGTTACCTGCTGGACCTGTTCCCCGGCCAGTTGGAGCTGGCACTCGCCGCGTACAACGCGGGTGAAGGCGCGGTGCAGCGCGCGGGCAACAAGATCCCGAACTACAAAGAAACGCAGAACTACGTCAAAACCGTGATGCAGCTCTACGCCGTGCTGCAGCCAATTGCGCCTGCCACTGCCGCCCAAAAATCGCCTTCGCGCGTACGTATGGAGCTGCCCGGTAGCCCTGCCGCCGTGCCTACTGGTGGTGCCGTGGGCCGTGGCAACATGCCCACCACCTTGCTGACGGCTGCGCCTGCAGCCAACCTGAAGCCTGAACCCAACTGACTCCCGATGAGCGACCAGCCCACCCTCGACTTCATTCCCGGGGCGTCTGACGATGCCCCCACCCTTGCCGGTTATGCCCAGCGCGCCTACCTTGAATACGCCTTGTCGGTGGTTAAGGGCCGCGCCTTGCCCGATGTGTGTGACGGCCAGAAGCCGGTGCAGCGCCGCATTTTGTATTCCATGTCGCGCATGGGTCTGGGCTTTGGTGGCGCGAACGGCACCAACGGTGCCAAACCCGTCAAAAGCGCCCGTGTGGTGGGGGACGTGCTGGGCCGCTTCCACCCGCACGGCGACCAGTCCGCGTACGACGCCCTGGTGCGTATGGCGCAGGACTTTTCACAGCGTTACCCGCTGATCGACGGCCAGGGCAACTTCGGCAGCCGCGACGGCGACGGCGCTGCGGCCATGCGGTACACCGAAGCCCGGCTGTCGCGTATCACCAGCCTGCTGCTCGACGAGATCGACGAAGGCACGGTCGACTTCATGCCCAATTACGACGGCAGCACGCAGGAGCCACGCCAGTTGCCCGCGCGGCTGCCGTTTGCGCTGCTCAACGGCGCCAGTGGTATCGCCGTGGGCCTGGCCACCGAAATTCCGAGCCACAACCTGCGCGAAATTGCCGACGCCTGTGTGGCGCTGGTGAAGAACCCGCAACTCAGCGACGAAGAGTTGTTCACGCTGGTGCCAGGGCCAGACTTCCCCGGTGGCGGGCAGATCATCAGCCCGGTGGGCGACATCTGCGACGCGTACCGCACCGGGCGCGGCAGCCTCAAGGTGCGTGCGCGCTGGAAGATTGAAGACATGGCGCGCGGCCAGTGGCAACTGGTGGTCACCGAGCTGCCGCCCGGCGTCAGCACCCAGCGTGTGCTGGAAGAAATTGAAGAGCTGACCAACCCCAAGATCAAGTCCGGCAAAAAAGCACTGAGCCAGGACCAGACCCAGCTCAAGGCGACGGTGCTGTCGGTGCTGGACGTGGTGCGCGACGAGTCGAACAAGGACGCAGCCGTGCGCCTGGTGTTCGAGCCCAAGACCAGCCGTATCGAACAAAGCGAACTCATCACCTGCCTGCTGGCCCACACCAGCCTGGAAACCTCGTCGCCGATCAACCTGACGATGGTGGGCCACGACGGCCGCCCCGCGCAGAAGTCGCTGCGCCAGATGCTGAACGAGTGGATCAGCTTCCGCCAGACGACGGTGCAGCGCCGCTCGCAGCACCGGCTCGACAAGGTGCTGGACCGCATCCACATCCTGGAAGGGCGGCAGATTGTGCTGCTCAACATCGACGAAGTGATCGCCATCATCCGTGCGTCGGACGAGCCCAAGGCTGCGCTGATTGCGCGCTTCAACCTGAGCGACCGGCAGGCCGAGGACATCCTCGAAATCCGCCTGCGCCAACTCGCGCGGCTGGAGGCCATCAAGATCGAGCAGGAGTTAAAAACCCTGCGCGAAGAACAAGGCCGTCTCGAAGAAGTGCTGGGCAGCCCGGCCGCCTTGCGCCGCCTGATGGTGAAAGAAATCGAAGCCGACGCCAAAACCTTTGCCGACCCGCGCCGCACGCTCATCCAGGCCGAAAAACGCGCCGTGGTCGAGATCAAGGTGGTGGACGAGCCGGTGACGGTGGTGGTGTCCGAAAAAGGCTGGGTGCGTGCACGCAGCGGACAGGGGCACGACCCGGCCAGCTTTGCGTTCAAGTCGGGGGACGCGCTGTATGGCACCTTCGAATGCCGCACGGTGGACACCTTGCTGGTGTTCGGCTCCAACGGGCGCGTGTACTCCGTGCCCGTGTCGGCATTACCTGGCGCGCGCGGTGACGGCCAACCGGTGACGACGCTGATCGAGCTGGAGTCCGGCACCCAACTTGCGCACTACTTTGCAGGCCCGGCGTCTGCCACGCTGCTGCTGTCGGCGTCGGGTGGTTATGGCTTCCTGGCCAACGTGGAGAACATGGTGTCGCGCCAGAAGGGCGGCAAAACTTTCATCAGTGTGGGCGAGGGCGAGACGGTGTGTAAACCGTCCGTTGTTGGCGGCACGACGTTGTCGGTGCCTGGGGCCACTGGCGCTGCGGCCACGCAGCCGCTGCCTGCTGCGACGCATGTGGCCTGTGCCTCCACGGGCGGGCGCATCCTGACATTCGAGATCAGCGAACTCAAGGCCATGCCCAATGGTGGGCGGGGTCTGACGCTGATTGATCTGGAGGCCAAGGACACGCTGGCGGGTGCTGCGGCTTATACGCGCAGTGTGAAGATCGAAGGCATTGGCCGAGGCGGCAAGGAGCGGGAAGAGACGCTGGAGATTCGGAGTCTGAACAATGCGCGGGGGGCGCGGGCTCGGAAGGGGAAGGCGGCTGATTTGGGGTTCAAGCCGAATCGGATTTTGCGGGTGGAGTGATTTGGGTACTTCTGTGCGTTGCTGAGGGCGGGAGCCGGGACTCGCCCCGGCTGGCGAGGCACTTCTTCTTTGCTTCGCCAAAGAAAAGTACCCAAAAGAAAGGCGACCCGAAGTCTGGGTCCCCTGCGCTGCGCTACGGGGCAACCTGCGGTGCTCGGTGTCAGCGGGGTCTGGCACAACTCGCTGCGCTCAGACATGCGCCAGCCCTTGTCCGCTGCCCCCTGTGCTCCTCGGCCCAGCCTCAACGGGTTTTGAAGTCCAACGGGCCTTTGCTTCGCTCGGCCACCAACGGCAACGCGCTTTGCGCGCTGCGTTGGGAAGAAGAGGGGTTACTGCAAATTTGATAGCTGCTTGCGCAAGCAGGACGTGCACCAAGCGCCAATTTCATTCAAAAAACAAGGCTAGGCGCGCAGCGCCAGCCACCACGGGCCGAGCGCAGCAAAGGCCCGTTGGACTTCAAAACCCGTTGAGGCTGGGCCGAGGAGCGCAGGGGGCGGCAGGTTGCCGCGCATCGCGCGGTCGGCGAGGACTGTCTGAGCGAAGCGAGTTCCGCAGCCGCCTGCCGGCACCGAGCACCGCAGGTTGCCCCGTAGCGCAGCGCAGGGGACCCAGACGTCGGGTCGCCTTCTCTTTGCTTACTTTCTCTTGGCGAAGCAAGAGAAAGTGAGTCGGCCGCCGGGCCGAGACCCGGCCTCCGCCTTCAGCGCAGCAAAACACCCCAAAAACAAAAACGGCGCCCAAAAGGCGCCGTTCCAAAAATCACAGATCAAAAAACCAGCAATCACTCCACCTCAGCAATCAACTCAATCTCCACACAAGCCCCCATCGGAATCTGCGCCACACCAAACGCGCTGCGCGCATGGGCACCCTTTTCAGCGCCAAACACCTGGGCGAACAACTCGCTGGCACCGTTGGTCACCAGATGCTGCTCGGTGAAGTCAGAGGTGGAATTAACCAGGCTCATCACCTTGACGATCCGTTTGACCTTGTTCAGGTCACCCACCGCAGCGTGTAACGTGCCGATCAGGTCCACAGCAATCGCACGTGCGGCCAGTTTGCCGGTGGCGGTGTCGATGTTCTTACCGAGCTGGCCGACCCAGGGTGCGCCATCCTTGCGGGCGATGTGGCCGCTCAGAAACACCAGATTGCCGGTGCGCACAAAAGGCACATACGCGGCGGCGGGGGTGGCCACCGGGGGCAGGGTGATGTTGAGCTGGGCCAGGTTGTCGTAAACACTCATAAATAACCTCAAGATTTGGATAAAAAGTGACTCTGGCGCACAGTGGTTGGGCGCTAAAAGCTATGAAATCAATAGCTTACGCTGGGGCCCGCACAGCCGGGTTGTCCACGGGCTCTACCGTCACCCCGACATGCAGCGTGTGCCGCGCACCACCGTGGATGACACCCCGCATGGGTGACACGTCGCCGTAGTCGCGGCCGACGGCGAGTGTGACATAGTCCTCACCCGGCGAGCGGTTGTTGGTGGGGTCGAAGTCGAACCAGCAGGCGGCATCTCCCGCGTCCCCTGCGCCGGGTTCGTGGCAGTCCTGGGCCGGGTCGTTGCAGCCCGGCACGTACACCGATGTCCAGGCGTGGGATGCATCGCTGCCGATCAGACGCGGCTGGCCTTCGGGGGGCATGGTCAGCATGTAGCCGCTGACGTAGCGCGCTGGCAGGCCCATGGCGCGGAAACACGCAATCATGATGTGGGCAAAGTCCTGGCACACCCCTTTGCGCTGGGCGAGTGCTTCCACGGCGGGGGTGCTGACGTCGGTGCTCAGCGACTCGTAGGTGAAGTCGCGGAAGATCCGCTGCATCAGGTCGTTGGCCGCCACCAGCAGCGGGGTGCCAGCGGCAAAACTGGGCCGGGCATAAGCCACAAAGTCTTCGTGGCGTGGCACGTAGTCGGACGGAAACGTGAACTCGGCCGCCGCGTCATGGATACCGCCCGCACGGAAACGAAAACGTTCACGCACTTGCTCCCACGGCGGGCTGCCGTCGGCCGTCAACGGCGGGGGCACGGGGGCCGAGGTTTCCACTTCACTCAGCGCGGTGACCAGCAGTTTGTTGTGGGAGTAGTCCAGCGCGAAGAAGGTGCGTGTGTTGCCGTACACGTCCAGCGTCTCGGTTTGCTGCGCGGGTGGCGGCTGCACATCGAGGCTGTGGCTGACGAGCTGCTGCGTGCTGGTGGTAATGGGGCGCAGGTGGGTGATGTGCTGCGCTGTCTCGACGACCGGTGAATAGTCGTAGCAGGTCTGGTGGGTGACGCGGAGTTTCATGTGGCTCACACCCCCAGGCTTTGTTTGGACTCACCGGAGTGCGTGAAATACACCACACTGATCTCGTCCGACACCGTGTACGCCGATTTGGTGCATGTTTGCAGCAAGTCCACCAGGTGAAGGTGTTGGTGCTGCTCCGTTTCGGTGCGGCAGAACTCTTCGAGGTCCCAGACGTCGGGGTTGGGCACACTCAGGGACAGCGTGCTGAGTTCACCGGGGGCACTGCCCGCCAGCCTTGCCAGTCGGCCGCGCAGGGTTTGGGCGACCCAGCAGAGTGAACGCGGGTTGTCCGGGTCCATCACCAGCAGGTCGAGCAGGGCGGCAATGTCGTGGCTTTGCTGGTAACGGGCGTGGAAGGTGATGGTGCTGTCAAACAGCGCCACCATGGCCTCAAAGCCGCTGGCATCGTGCACGGAGCCGGTTTCGAAACCCAGTTCGAGGGATGCGGCCAGAAAACCCAGGCGTTCGATGTGGCGGCCAATGCTGAGCAGGCGCCAGCCGTCGTCGCGGGTCATGCGGTCGGTTTGGGCACCGGTGATGGCGGCCAGGTAACCACTGGTGGATTCGAGCAAGCGCAACGCGTCCAGCGTCTGGTATTTGTTTTCGCTGCGGTATTCGGCGCAGCGGCGCAGGAATTCCTCTTCCGCATGCACGATCACCTTCCAGTGTTCTTCGGACAGGCGTTCGCGCACGGCAAAAGCGGCATGCCGTACGTTGGTGAGGTTGCTGCCCACACTGCCGGACACATCGGCCTTGCCGAGGCTGGCCACCAGCGAACGCTCGAATACACGCCGGCGTTGGGCTGGCACCGGCACACCGGGAGGCAGCAGCACGTTGTTTTCGGCCATCTGGCCCAGCCAGTTCAGCAGAGTGGCTGAAGGCTGGCTGTCGCCGTTCAGGCTTTCGAGGGTCAGGCGGGTGAGGCGCAGCGCGTTTTCGGTGCGTTCGGTGTAACGGCCCAGCCAGAACAGGCTTTCGGCGGCCCGGCTGGTCACGATCCGTTTGAGCTGGGCCAGTGTGGCCGGCGAATGGTGGGGCTGCAGCAGGGTGGTGGTGTCCACCACTTCGTTCGGGGGGGTCACCACCCAGACGTCGGCGCTGCTGCCGCCGCGCTGCATCGACGCAATGTCGCCCTGGGCTGTGGCGATACGCGCCAGGCCTCCAGGCAATACGCGCCAGGACTGGGCACCGTCGGACACGGCAAAAACCCGCAGGATGACCGAGCGCTGGGCGATGCGTTCGTCACCGTCCACATTGCGCCAGGTGGGCATCTGTGACAGCGGAAGATAGGCCTGCGCCGTGTGTTCGTCACTTTGCCGCACGATACGGCCCGCCCATTCATCCAGTTCGCGCCGTGACAGGGAGCGCCCCGGCACTGTCTCGAACGAGTGGTGGCTGGGCGAGCCGGGGTAGGTGGGCTTGATCACACATTCGTCCAGCTTGGGCAACACGTCTTCGAGCGATGCACGTTCACCACACCACCAGGACGGCAGCGCGGGCAACTGCAGTTCTTCACCCAGGAAGTGGCGCGCCAGTGCGGGCATGAACCCCAGCATGGCGGGGGACTCCAGGAAGGCCGAGCCGGGCGCATTGGCGATCAGTACATTCCCCGCACGTACCGCCTGCAGCAAGCCGGGTACACCGAGGGTGGAGTCGGACCTCAGCTCCAGTGGGTCCAGGAATTCGTCGTCCAGCCGTTTCAGCAGGCCATGCACGGGCTGCAGGCCCTGCAGGGTCTTGAGGTACAGGCGCTGGTCCCGCACTGTGAGGTCGTTGCCCTGCACCAGCGTCAGGCCGAGGTAACGGGCCAGGTACGCGTGTTCAAAATACGTTTCGTTGTACGGACCGGGGGTCAGCAGCGCAATGTGGGCGTTGGCCCCGGCGCGGCTCATTTGTTTGAGCCCGTCGATCAGCGCGCGGTAGGTGCCCGCCAGCCGCTGCACATGCATCGACTCAAACGCTTGCGGAAACTGGCGCGAAATGGACAGCCGGTTTTCCAGCAGGTAACCCAGGCCGGACGGGGCCTGTGTGCGCTGCGACACCACCCACCACAGGCCGTCGGGCCCACGGGCGAGGTCGAACGCCGTGATGTGCAGATGGGTGTTGCCCATCGGTTTGGCACCGTGCATGGCGCGCAGGTAACCAGGGTGGCCATGCACCAGTGCGGGCGGCAGCAGGCCTTGTGCCAGCAACTGCTGCGGGCCATACACATCGGCCATGACGTGTTCGAGCACCCGCACACGCTGCTGCACACCGGCTTCGATTTGTTTCCAGCTCTGCGCCGAGATGATTAGCGGGAACAGGTCAAGTGACCACGGGCGTTGCGGCCCGGTGCTGTCGGCATAAACGTTGTAGGTGACACCGTTGTCGCGGATCTGGCGCTGCAGCGCCGCCGTGCGGCGGTTCAGGTCGCTGAAGCCGTCGGTGCCCAGGTGGTTGAAGAACTGCTCCCATTCAGGCGCAAGGGGCGGTGTGGGTGCTTCAGACCGGGGTGGTGTGCTGCTGGACGATGACTGGCTTTGGCCTGCAGTCTGTGTGAAGGGCCACAGCGGCGCAAAAGGAGGGTAACCGGCAGGTGGCTGCGCAGGCCCTGCCATTGCGGGTGTGAGCACCCCGTGCATTTCATCGAAATGCCCAGGTTCCACAGGCATGGCCAAGGCACCGGCAAATGCTGCCGGTGTTTCACCGGCGTCGGCGTCAAAGAGGGGGCTTGTTGTTGGGTTCACGGAGGTGTCAGGGCCGGCAGGTTCAGGCATAAGACCCTGGCAATTTACAAGCTGATGATTAAACCGCGAAAAACTGCCAACCCCTGCGGAGAAGTTGGCAGTTTGGTGACAGCGTCATGCAAAAGACGCATGGTTACAACGGGCCCGCCTACACAAGCCCGCTGTGTTAACGGCGCAGGTCGAGTGTGAACGGGAATTCCTTGCTGCCGGGCACGTTGATGGTGGCCGGTGGCACGTGCATCACGCCCGGTGTGTGGCCCATACGCGCAAAACGCGACAGGCGGCGGCTCTCAGCCGTATAGGCGTTGACCGGGAAGTTTTCGTAGTTCACGCCGCCGGGGTGGGTCACGAAGTACTGGCAGCCTCCCACCGAGTGTTTCATCCAGGTGTCCACGATGTCGAAGGTCAGCGGTGCGTGGATGCCGATGGTGGGGTGCAGTGCCGACGGCGGGTTCCAGGCGCGGTAACGCACACCCGCCACAAATTCGCCGATGGTGCCGGTGGACTGCAGGGGCAGGGCCTGTCCGTTGCAGGTGACCACGTAGCGGCTCTGGTTCAGACCGGTGACCTTGACCTCGATACGTTCCAGCGAGGAATCCACATACCGCGCCGTGCCGGTGGAGGAACTTTCCTCGCCCAGCACATGCCAAGGTTCCAGCGCGTTGCGCAGCGTGAGTTCGATGCCATGCGACTGCACCGATCCCACCAGCGGGAAACGGAATTCGAGGTGCGGCGCAAACCAGCTCTTGTCGAACGCGTAACCGGCCATGTTCATCTCGGCGATAACGTCGTTGAAGTCCATTTCAATGAAGGCGGGCAGCATGAAGCGGTCATGCAGTTCGGTGCCCCAGCGCGTGGCGGGCGCACGGTAAGGCGTCTTCCAGAAACGGGCCACAAAGGCGCGCAGCAGTAGTTGCTGGGCAACACTCATGCGTGCATGGGGCGGCATCTCGAACGCGCGCAGCTCCAGCAAGCCCAGGCGGCCGGTGCTGCTGTCGGGCGAGTACATCTTGTCGATGGAGAACTCGCTGCGGTGCGTGTTGCCGGTGGCATCGATCAGGATGTTGCGCAGGGTGCGGTCCACGATCCACGGCGGCATGTCCTGGCCGAATTTTTCGCGGTTCTTGGTTACCTGCTCGATGGCAATTTCGAGTTCGTACAGTTGGTCGTTGCGGGCTTCGTCCACACGCGGTGATTGGCTGGTGGGGCCCACAAACATGCCGCTGAACAGGTAGCTCAGGCTGGGGTGGTTGTGCCAGTACAGCAGCATGCTGGTCAGCAACTCGGGCTTGCGCAGGAACGGGCTGTCGGTGGGGGTGGAGCCACCCATCACAAAGTGGTTGCCGCCGCCCGTGCCGGTGTGGCGGCCGTCGGTCATGAACTTTTCGGCCGACAGGCGCGATTCAAACGCGGCGTTGTACAGGAACTCGGTGTTGTCCACCAGCTCACCCCAGGTGGTGACGGGGTGGATGTTGACCTCGATCACACCTGGGTCGGGTGTCACGGCCAGCAGTTTCAGACGCGGGTCGCGTGGGGGGGTAACCTTCGAGCACCAGCTTCACACCCAGCTGTTCTGCGGTGCTTTCGATGGCGGCCAGCAGCTCCAGATAGTCTTCCAGCAGCTCGAGTGGTGGCATGAACACATAGATCACGCCGGATTTGGTGCCCGTGGCTTCGGCCTTGGGGCCGCTGGCGCGGCGCGGGTCGCGCACTTCCACACACAGGGCGGTACGGGTGACCCAGTGGGCCGACTCACCACGCTCCGGCATACGGGCGAAATCGGAAGGCTCGGTTTGTGCTGCCGTGCGGGCATTGGCCGTGCTGGCCCCCAGGCTGGCGGCGCGGGCCGGGCCATCCTGGCGCAGGCGTGCGGCTTCGGGTGTGCCGGGCACACCGGCCTGGTAAGGCATACGGGCGCGGTCACCCAGACGGCCGGCAGCAAAAGCCGCGGCCCAGCCGGGATCAACTCCGCCTGTGCTGGTTGCGCTGGTTGTACTTTGGGCTGGGCGATTGGCATACCGCGCAAACAAGGTGGATGCGGTAGGCAGGGGCGCACGCGGGATCGATGGGTCTTGTTCGACCAGATAGGGGTAGTCAGCTTCACTCACCCAGGGCAGTGAATCCAGTGGCAGGCGCAGGCCCATGGGCGAGTCGCCGGGCATCAGGTACATACGCTCGTCGCGGAAGAACCAGGGGCCGGTGGTCCATTCCGGGCCAGCCAGGCGCGGGCCGTCTTTCGGCTTCACCGGCAGCACGTAGCCGACCACGGCGTCCAGCCCCTGGTCAAACACACGGCGCAGGCGCGCGCGCTCCATCTCGTCGCCGAGTTTGGATTTGAACGGATCGACGTTGACGGGCAGGCGGCGTTCACGCCACAGGTAGTACCAGACGTCTTCATGGCCGGGCACGATGTAGTCGGTGGTCAGGCCCAGGTTTTCGGCCAGGCGTTCGGTGAAACGGCGTGCATCCTCGCTGCTGTAGTGCGATGGCTGGCGTTCGTCGGCGAACAGTGCTGGGTTGCGCCACACGGGCTGTTTGTCGGTGCGCCAGAAAATGTTGAGCGCCCAGCGTGGCAGCTGTTCACCGGGGTACCACTTGCCCTGACCAAAATGCAGGAAGCCGCCTTGCCCGTACTGGTCACGCAGCTTGTGGGTGAGTTCGGTGGCGAACCCACGCTTCGTGGGGCCGAGGGCGTCGGTGTTCCACTCGGCGGCGTCGCGGTCGTTGACGGCAACAAAGGTCGGCTCGCCGCCCATGGTCAGGCGCACGTCGTTGTCGATCAGGTCCTGGTCCACCTTTTCACCCAGGGCCAGCACGTCGGCCCATTGTTCGTCGGTGTAGGGCTTGGTAACGCGGGGCGATTCGTACAGGCGGGTGACCTGCATGTGGTGGGCGAACTCGACCTCGGCTTTGTCCACGCCGCCTTCGATGGGTGCGGCACCCGATGGCTGCGGGGTACAGGCCAGGGGGATGTGGCCTTCACCGGCAAACAGGCCCGATGTGGCGTCCAGACCGATCCAGCCTGCGCCGGGCAAAAACACTTCACACCAGGCGTGTAAGTCGGTGAAGTCCACCGTGGTGCCGCTGGGGCCGTCGAGTGCCTTCACGTCGGGGGTCAGCTGGATCAGGTAACCCGACACAAAACGCGCCGCCAGGCCCAGGTGGCGCAGCAGTTGCACCAGCAGCCAGCCGGAGTCGCGGCAGGAGCCGCTGGCCTTGGTCAGGGTTTCTTCTGGCGTTTGTACGCCAGGCTCCATACGGATCAGGTACTGGATGTCTTTTTGCACCTGCTGGTTGATGTAGACCAGGAAGTCGTTGGTGGGGCGTTCCGTACGGTCGATTTTGTCGAGGTAGGCCTGCACCAGTGGTGTCATGGGCTCGGTGGCCAGGTAGGGCGACAGCTCCTCTTTCAGCATGGCGTCGTAGCTGAACGGGAACTTCTGGGCTTCGGGTTCGAGGAAGTAGTCGAACGGGTTGTAGACCGCCATTTCCACCACCAGGTCCACGGTGACCTTGAATTCGGTGGTTTTCTCGGGGAACACCAAGCGTGCCTGGTAGTTGGCAAACGGGTCTTGCTGCCAGTTCACGAAATGGTTGGCGGGCTCGATCTTGAGCGAATACGAGATCACATTGCTGCGGCAATGGGGTGCAGGGCGCAGCCGGATGACCTGGGGACCGAGGTTGACAGGGCGGTCGTACTTGTAATGGGTAACGTGGTTCAGGGCGGCGTGAATGGACATGCGCTTGTCTTTCCGGGGGGCTGCTGGATGCTGCTGGGAACTGCGGGGATATCCCGCAACATACGGATACTAGCAAGAGCTGAGCCAGTGGAGCGGACGCAAACGACCCGCCAGTCCACAAAAACCACGTTCTGACGCGGATAGCATGCTGGCCATGCCCTCCACCGCGCATGTGCCAACGCCCCCCGCCAGTCCGCGGGGGTATGGCCTGTTTTTTGCCGCCATGCCGGGGTTGCTGTTGGGCACTGCGCTGCAGTTGCAGCAGCCAGTGTTGTTTCAGGCACACATTTACCTGCTGTTGGTGCTGGTCGCCCCTGTCTGGTGGGGGCTGCAGTGGTGGCCGCGTCTTCAAGTGAGAGGGCGTTGGGGCATGTGGCTGGCGGGATGTGCTGTGGCGGTGTCCGCGTTTGGCCTGTGTGGCTGGCGGGCCACCGTGTTTGTGGCCAACGCTTTGCCCCCTGCGCTGGAAGGCCGCGACGTACTGGTCAGCGGCGTGGTCAGCGCCATGCCCCAGCGCAACGAGGCTGGCCTGCGTTTGCGCCTGGCGGTAGAGGGGGCCGAACTGGACGGTGCCCCTGTGGTGTTGCCCCCGTTGCTGGACCTGGGCTGGTATGGCGGGGTGCTGGAGGATGCGCCAGACGCGGACACATCGGCTGTGGGCAGGCGCGTGGCCGAACCTCCAGGCACGCTGCGCGCCGGTGAGCGCTGGCGCATGCTGGTGCGGCTCAAGGCGCCCCACGGTTTGCGCAATCCGCATGGGTTTGACTATGAGCTCTGGCTGTGGGAGCAGGGTGTGCAGGCCACTGGTTATGTGCGTAATGGCCCGCGCGACCCGGTACCCCAGCGCTTGGCCGTCACCTGGCGTCACCCCGTGGAGCAGGCGCGCCAGACGGTGCGCGACGCGGTTTTTAAGCGACTGGCGGCGGAGCCGGGCACACCCGAGGCCAAAGTGGCCGGGCTGGTGGCGGCTTTGGTGGTGGGCGACCAGCGCGCCATTGACCGGGCCGACTGGGATGTCTTCCGCGCCACCGGTGTGGCGCATCTGATGAGTATTTCGGGTCTGCACATCACCATGTTTGCCTGGCTGGCGGCGCTGCTGGTGGGCTGGGCCTGGCGGCGGTCTGGCTGGTTGTGTCTGCGGGTACCTGCGCCCAGTGCGGCGCTGGTCGGTGGGCTGGTGCTGGCGGCGGCCTACGCCTTGTTCAGTGGCTGGGGTGTGCCGTCTCAGCGCACGGTGCTGATGCTGGCAGTCGTGACGCTGCTGCGTTTGTCCGGGCGGCGCTGGCCGTGGCCCATTGTCTGGCTGCTGGCCTGTGCGCTGGTGGTGGCGGTGGACCCGTGGGCGCTGCTGCAGGCGGGCTTCTGGCTGAGTTTTGTGGCGGTCGGGGTGCTGTTTGCGACGGATGCAGGCAATCACGCCAACACCCGTGCGGTGGGGGCGCGTCTGGCCTTGGGCGCACGGCTGCGTGCCATGGTGCGCGAGCAGTGGGTGGTCACGGTGGCGCTGGCACCCTTGGCACTGCTGTTTTTTGGCCAGGTGTCGGTGGTGGGGCTGCTGGCCAACATGGTGGCCATTCCCTGGGTCACGCTGCTGGTCACACCCTTGGCCATGCTGGGGGTGCTGGTCGCGCCTGCGTGGGACGTGGCAGCCTGGGCGCTGGCGGCTTTGATGGTGCTGCTGCAGGGGCTGGCACAGTGGCCATTTGCTATTGTTTCAGTAGCTACTCCCGCCCTGTGGGTGGGCACCATGGGCATATTGGGTGGTATTTTTTTGGTGGCGCGGCTGCCGTGGTGGGTTCGGCTGTTGGGCTTGCCGCTGGTGCTGCCTGTGCTGTTGTGGCAGGCCCCGCGCCCCGCAGCGGGCGAATTCGAGTTGCTTGCGGCCGATGTGGGGCAGGGCAGCGCCGTGCTGGTGCGCACGGCGGAGCACACGCTGCTGTACGACGCGGGTCCGCGTTATTCGCTGGAAAGCGACGCAGGCCACCGGGTGCTGGTGCCGTTGCTGCGGGCACTCGGCGAGCGGGTGGACATACTCATGTTGAGCCACAGCGACCTCGACCACACCGGTGGTGCCGCCGCCGTACTGGCCATGCAGCCCCAGGCGGCTTTGGTCAGCTCGCTTGAAGACGGGCACCCGTTGCTGGCATCACGCGTGTCCACTCGCTGCACCGCAGGCCAGCGTTGGCAGTGGGACGGTGTGGTGTTTGAAGTGCTACACCCGCAGGCCAGTGACTACGGTTTGCAGAAAAAGCCCAATGCCAAAAGTTGCGTGCTGCGTATCAGTGCACCAAATCGGAGCGCTTTGCTCGCGGGGGACATTGAAGCCGCACAAGAACTGCGGCTGGTTGGGGCGGACACGGCGGCCTTGCAGGCCGGCGTGTTGCTGGTGCCGCACCACGGCAGCAAGACCTCGTCCAGCGAGCCATTTCTGGACGCTGTGTCGCCCCGTTTTGCCCTCGTGCAGGCGGGGTACCGCAACCGGTTTGGCCACCCTGCACCGGTGGTGATGACCCGGTATCTATCCCACGGTATCGCGGTGCGTGATTCGGTGCACTGTGGTGCGGCCACCTGGTCCAGTGCCGAGCCCACCAAGGTGCAGTGTGAGCGCGAACACGCGCCGCGTTACTGGCAGCATGTGCCACCCTGATGCAGCAGTGGTGGCGGTGCTTGTTGGGGTAATCAGGGGTAAGGTCAACGTGCTTTTGTGACTTGTGTCACCAGGATTCGGCCCAGAACTTGCTATGCTGGTAACAGGAGATGCTTCATGCTGAAATTTGACGAGATGTACACGCAGCTGCCCTTCGAGGGCAGTGATGTCAGGGACCATTACAAGAGCTACGCCCAGTGGCTCAGCCGCCAGCCAAGCACTACGATGCGGTCAAGGCGCGAAGAAGCAGAGATGATCTTCCGACGGGTCGGCATCACCTTCGCGGTGTATGGCGCCAAGGACGAAGACGGCTCGGGTACGGAGCGGCTCATCCCGTTCGACCTGATCCCGCGCATCATCCCTGCGCACGAGTGGAGCAGCATGGAAAAGGGCCTGGTCCAGCGTGTGACCGCCCTGAACCGCTTCATCCATGACGTCTACCACGACCAGGACATCATCAAGGCCGGTATCGTCCCGGCCGAGCAGATCCTGAACAACGCCCAGTTCCGACCCGAGATGATGGGTGTGGACGTGCCCAACCAGATTTACTCCCAGATCGCAGGCATTGACATCGTGCGTGCGCCCGACGCCCAGGGCAACGGTGAGTACTACGTGCTCGAAGACAACCTGCGGGTGCCCAGCGGTGTGAGCTACATGCTGGAAAACCGCAAGATGATGATGCGTCTGTTCCCCGACCTGTTCAGCCAGAACCGCGTCGCGCCCGTCGCCCATTACCCCGACCTGCTGCTCGAAACCCTGCGTGCCTCCGCGCCGCCAGCCACCGCAGAGCCCACCGTGGTGGTGCTGACCCCCGGCATGTACAACAGCGCCTACTTTGAGCATGCCTTCCTGGCCCAGCAGATGGGTGTGGAGCTGGTTGAAGGTCAGGACTTGCTGGTCAAGGACGACTTTGTGTGGATGCGCACCACGCGCGGCCTGCGCAAGGTGGATGTGATCTACCGCCGGGTGGACGACGACTTCCTCGACCCTGAAGTCTTCCGCCCCACGTCCACACTGGGCTGCTCGGGCCTCATGCGTGCGTACCGCGCAGGTAACGTGGCCATCTG
Organism: Comamonadaceae bacterium AAW; assembly: GCA_026314275.1. GTDB lineage: Bacteria > Pseudomonadota > Gammaproteobacteria > Burkholderiales > Burkholderiaceae_C > JAGOEY01. The sequence goes on along the minus strand of CP111109.1, from coordinate 185,967 downwards.
CAATGCGGTGGGCACGGGTGTGGCCGACGACAAGTCGATCTACCCCTACGTGCCCAAGATGATCGAGTTCTACCTCGGCGAAAAGCCCATCCTGAAGAACGTGCCCACCTACATGTGCCGCAACAAGGACGAGCTGAGCTACGTCATTGCCAACATGAAGGATCTGGTGGTCAAGGAAGTGCATGGCGCAGGCGGCTACGGCATGATCATTGGCCCCGCAGCCACCAATGTGGAAATTGAAGAGTTCAAGAAAGTGGTGCTGGCCAAACCCGACGGCTACATTGCACAGCCCACACTGAGCCTGTCGAGCTGCCCCACCTTTGTGGAGTCCGGCATTGCGCCGCGCCACATCGACCTGCGACCCTTTGTGCTGTCGGGCAAGGAGGTGCAGATGGTGCCCGGCGGCCTCACCCGCGTGGCGCTCAAGGACGGCTCACTGGTCGTCAACAGCAGCCAGGGTGGTGGAACCAAAGACACCTGGATTCTGGAAAGCGCATCGACCCCGAAGGCCGCTGCCCCAGCCCAATCCCAATCTCAAACTGCTGGCGTGAAGGAGTAAAAACATGTTGTCACGCACCGCCGACCATCTCTTCTGGATGTCCCGTTACACCGAGCGTGCCGAAAACACGGCCCGTATGCTGGATGTGAACTACCAAACATCTCTGCTGCCCCAATCCGCCGGCGTGGCCCGGGTGGGCTGGCAGGGTTTGTTGTCCATCAGCGAACTGCTGCCCGCGTACAACGAAAAACACGGCGACATTGCCCAAAATGATGTGATGGAATTTATGGTGAAGGACGAGGAAAACCCGTCGTCCATCATCTCCTGTCTGCGCGCCGCACGTGAAAACGCGCGTGCCGTGCGGGGCTCCCTCACCACCGAAGCGTGGGAGACACAAAACCAGACCTGGCTTGAAGCCAAACGGATGCTGCGGGACGGTGAGTTTGAACGCGACCCGTCGCAGTTTTTTGACTGGGTCAAGTTCCGCTCGCACCTGTCGCGTGGCGTGGTGCTGGGCACGATGCTGCAGGACGAGGCCTTTTATTTCCTGCGCCTGGGCACCTTCCTGGAGCGTGCCGACAACACGGCGCGGCTGGTGGATGTGAAGTTCCACGCAGTGGAAAGCGACTTCTTCGGCACTGCCGATGAGCGCGACCAAGAATACGACTTCTACCACTGGAGCTCCATCCTGCGCAGCGTCTCGGCCTTCGAGATCTACCGCAAGGTCTACCGCGACGTGATCAAGCCTGAACGTGTGGCCGACCTGCTGATCCTGCGGGCCGACATGCCGCGTTCGCTGCACGCGAGCCTGGTCGAAGTGGTCAACAACCTGGTGATGGTGTCCAACGACCAGTCGAAGGAAACCCAGCGCCGTGCTGGCAAACTGCTGGCCGACCTGCAGTACGCACGCATCGACGAAATCCTTGCAACCGGTCTGCACGCGTTTCTGACGCAGTTCCTTGACCGCGTGAATGAGCTGGGCGGACGTATCAGCCGGGACTTCCTGATTCCTGCCACAACCTGAAAATATCCGTTTTGCTGCGGTGCAGCCCGTAAGCACCGCCAAACGCCTCCCGGTTTGATCTGGGTCAAGGGGCGTTTTTCAGGGGTTTCTACACTGCGCGTATGCGCATGAAGTCCTCCCTCTCCACCAAACTGTTGGGGCTGGGTGTGGGTTTTTTGCTGGTGGCGTTGCTGTCCATTGGCCTCACCCTGTGGGTCACCTGGAAGCTGGAGGGTGGTGCCGCCGCTGTGAACGAGGCCGGCCGTTTGCGTATGCACATGCTGCGTATGGTGGTGGCCCAGCAAACCGAGTCCCCTGAAAACCTGCGTGTGCTGGCGAACAACTTTGACGCCAGCCTGGAGTTGCTGCGCACCGGCGACCCTGCACGTCCCCTGTATGTCCCCTGGAGCGCCGATACACAGGCACGGTTTGACGCTATTCGTTTGGCGTGGGGAGAACTGCGCCAGGACTGGGGCCGTGACGCTGTGCCTGCAGGCGCGGCGGCTGTAGGCCGTGCCGATGGGTTTGTTCAGTTGGTGGACGGTTTTGTGGAGGCCATTGAGGTCCAGATTGCACGCTGGACGGCGGCATTACACCTGTTTCAGCTGGGCATGATGGCACTGGCGATTGCGGCGGCTGTGACGTTTATGGCGGTCAGTTACCTGCTGGTGCTCAACCCGGTATCACGTCTGCAGCAAGCCCAGGCCCGCCTGCGCCAGGGGGATCTTGGCACACGGCTGCCGGTGGATTCCGATGACGAGTTTGGCCAGCTGTCGGCAGGCTTCAATCTGATGGCGCATGCCTTGCAGGCCTCCCACATTGACCTGGAACACAAGGTGCGTGAAAAAACCGCCAGCATCGCTGTCAAAAACCAGCGCCTCGCGGCCTTGTACGAAGTGAGTGCCCAGGCCTCCAACGCGGGCAGCCTCGACACCTTGGCCCAGGGTTTCGCGCAGCAAATCCGCCGTATCGCCAAGGCCGATGCCGCCGTGGTGCGCTGGTCGAATGAAGGCAACGAGCGTTATGTGATGCTGGCTGCAGATGGTTTGCCCGCTGCGATGGCCGCGGATGAGCATTGCCTGCCCACCGGGTCGTGCCTGTGTGGCCAGCCCCAGGAGCAGGCGCAGATGCGTGTGATTCCGATCACTCCCGTTTCTGCGCCCAGCTTGCCACACTGCCGGGACGCAGGTTTTGAAACCATGGTGACCATTCCTGTCCAGATGCACCAGCGCATGCTGGGGGAAGTCAACCTGTTCTTTCGTACCCCGGTGGAGTTGACGAAGGGGATGCAGAATTTGCTGGACACCATGGCCCGCCACCTTGCCAGCTCCATGGAAAGCCTGCGCGCCACGGCGCTGGAGCGTGAGGCTGCTGTGTCGGAAGAACGCAGCCTGATTGCACGAGAACTACACGACTCCATCGCGCAGTCCTTGGCTTTTCTCAAGATTCAGACCCAGTTGCTGCGCGACGCTGTGGCGCGTGACGACACCCTGGCGCGCGACCGCAGCATGGGGGAACTCGATGTAGGGGTGCGTGAGTGTTATGCCGATGTGCGCGAACTGCTGGTGCACTTTCGCACCCGTACCAGCGAAGAAGACATCGAGTCGGCGCTGCAGGCCACGCTGTCGAAATTTGAGCACCAAACGGGTATGGGTACCACGTTGACCATGTCCGGGCATGGCCTGCCACTGGCGGCCGACGTACAGATCCAGGTGCTGCACATGGTGCAGGAAGCCTTGTCGAACGTGCGTAAACATTCTGGTGCCAGCCGGGTGGAGGTGCGGGTGCACCGGCATCCACGCTGGCGCTTCGAGGTGCAGGACAACGGTGTGGGTTTTGATGTCGCCGGTGTTCCGCCCAATTCAGTCCATGTGGGCCTGGGCATCATGCGGGAGCGCGCTCTCGGTATTGACGCCACGATCTCGGTGGAGTCCGCACCTGGCGCGGGGGTGTGTGTGGCAATCGAGTTGCCATTGCCCTTGTCGCCAGCCCATGCCTCTGCACCGGCAGCTGTGCCTGAACCCTTGGCCAGATTTGCCGAACTCACCGATTGAACCCAAGCCATGGCACCTGAAACCCCTGTCACGTTGCTGGTCGTTGATGACCACAAGTTGTTCCGCCGTGGCCTGGTGGCCCTGTTGGGGCTGAGCCCCGGTTTGCAGGTGGTGGGCGAAGCGGGTGATGCGGCTGAAGCCCTGCGTTTGGCGCCGGTCTTGAACCCCCACGTGATTTTGCTGGACAACCATCTGCCGGGTGTGACCGGGGTGGAAGCGGTCAAAGGTTTGCGTGAGGCCGCACCCAAGGCGCGGGTTCTGATGCTGACTGTGAGTGAGGATGCCCAGGACCTGGCTACCGCCTTGCGTAACGGTGCCCAGGGCTACCTGCTCAAGACCATTGATGGTGACCTGTTGGTGGAGTCCATCCGCCGCGCCGCACGGGGGGAGCCGGTGGTCAGCCCCGAGCTGATGAGCAAGCTGGTGGCGGCCCTGCAGGCGCAAGACACCCCCGCGCCCGCCGCCCCGGTGCTGGCCGTGGGCGACACCTCGGTGCAGCTGTCACCACGTGAAGAAGATGTACTGCGTGAAATCACGCGGGGTGCGAGCAACAAGGAAATTGCCCGCCGGCTCGACATTGCCGAGACCACCGTGAAGATCCATGTGCAGCACATCCTGCGCAAGCTCGGCCTGAGTTCACGGGTGCAGGCTGCGGTGTATGCCTCGGACCGTCTGCGCGCCGAGTAGTTTTCCCCGCCGCACATAGTTCTTTCGGACGAGGGCGTGTAGTCCTTCCTCCTCCTTCTGCCGCTGCAAACCATCCCTGAGAAGGATTGGCAGCGTTTGCCTATCGCGGGACGATAGACGCCATGCTTTCAGCAGAGAAGTAGTCCCCATGGCACACACACCACCCCCCGCAAACAGCAGCCCGCAACACACCCGGAAGGCTTGGTCGGTTCTCATCGTCAGCACACTGGCTTTCACCGTGTGTTTTATGGTCTGGATGATGTTTGGCGTGATCGGCATCCCGATCAAGAAAATGCTCGACCTGAGTTCGACCCAGTTCGGCCTGCTCATGGCGATGCCGGTGCTCACAGGGTCTCTGGTGCGGGTGCCACTAGGCATCTGGACCGACCGGTTTGGTGGACGTATTGTGATGACCATCCTCATGCTGGTCACCGTGCCCGCCATCTGGATGATGGGTTACGCCACCGAATACTGGCACTTTCTGACGATTGGCCTGTTTGTGGGTTTGGCAGGTGGTTCGTTCTCGGTGGGCACACCCTACGTGGCACGCTGGTTTCCCAAGAATCGCCAGGGCACGGCCATGGGTGTCTACGGTGCGGGCAACTCGGGTGCCGCTGTGAACAAGTTTGTGGCCCCCGTCATTCTGGTGGCGTTTGGCTGGGCCATGGTGCCCAAGGTGTATGCGGCCATCATGCTGGGCACCGTGGTGTTGTTCTGGCTTTTCAGCTACAGCGACCCCGCACACCTGGTACCCAGCCATGTCAAGTTCACCGACCAGCTCAAGGCACTCAAGGATCCCAAGGTGCTCAAGTACTGCCAGTACTACAGCATTGTGTTTGGTGGCTACGTGGCGCTGTCGCTGTGGATGGTGCAGTACTACGTCGGTGAGTACGGTCTTGACATCCGTGTCGCCGCGCTGCTGGCGGCCTGCTTCTCGCTGCCCGGTGGTGTGTTGCGCGCCATTGGTGGTGTGCTCAGCGACAAATACGGTGCCCACAGTGTCACCTGGTGGGTGTTGTGGGTGAGCTGGATCTGCCTGTTCCTGCTGAGTTACCCGCAGACAGATTTCACCGTGCTGACGGTGGATGGGCCCCGCAGCTTTCACCTCGGCTTGAACGTCTACACCTTTACCGCACTGATGTTCATCCTGGGTATTGCCTTTGCCTTTGGCAAAGCCAGCGTCTTTAAGTACATCAGCAACGACTACCCCGCCAACATCGGTGCCATCAGCGGCATCGTGGGCCTGGCCGGAGGCCTGGGTGGCTTCGTGCTGCCCATCATGTTCGGCGCACTCATGGATATCACCGGCATCCGCTCCAGCGCTTTTATGTTGATGTACGGCGTGGTCTGGGTGTCCCTGATCTGGATGTATTTCACCGAGGTGCGCCGCACCGATGTGATGGCTGGCCCAGACACCCCCTTGGCCCCATCAGCCCCATTAGCCCGCTGAATTTTCACGCAAGGATCCACCATGTCTGCCACCCCGCACAGCGGCCGCCCACAGCGAACCCTCACTCTTTGGACACCTGAAGACAAAGAATTCTGGGCGCGCGAAGGGGAGGCGATTGCCAAACTCAACCTCTGGATCTCTGTGCCCGCACTGTTCCTGGCCTTTGCCATCTGGCAGGTCTGGAGTGTGGTTGCCGTGAGCCTGCCCAGCCTGGGCTTTAAGTACTCGACCAACCAGTTGTTCTGGCTGGCGGCAGCACCGGCTTTGAGTGGTGCCACGCTGCGCATTTTTTATTCGTTCATGGTGCCCATGTTTGGCGGGCGGCGCTGGACTGCCATTTCCACGGCGTCCTTGCTGATCCCGGCGATTGGTATTGGGTATGCGGTGCAGGACAACACCACCGGTTACCCCACGATGCTGGTGTTGGCCTTGCTGTGTGGTCTGGGCGGCGGCAACTTCAGCTCCAGCATGGCCAACATCAGTTTCTTCTTCCCCAAGGAGCGCAAGGGTTCGGCACTGGGGGTGAATGCCGGGCTCGGCAACCTGGGTGTGTCGGTGGTGCAGTTCCTGAGCCCGCTGGTGATCACGGCCGGCATATTCGGTGCGCTGGGGGGTGAGCCTCAGACCATGGTGAAAGCCGGTCAGACCACGCTGGTGTGGGCGCAGAACGCCGCTTTTATCTGGGTGCCATGGATCGCCATTGCCTCGTTGGCCGCCTGGTTTGGCATGAACGATATCGCTGACGCCAAGGCTTCGTTTGCCGCGCAGGCTGCCATCTTCCGGCGCAAACACAACTGGATCATGTGTGTGCTGTACCTCGGCACATTCGGCTCCTTTATCGGTTTTGCGGCGGGCTTCCCCTTGCTGATCAAGAGCCAGTTCCCGGATGTCAATCCACTCGCGTATGCATGGCTGGGGCCGCTGGTGGGCGCGGTGATCCGTCCCTTCGGTGGGTGGCTGTCGGACAAGGTGGGCGGGGGTGTGGTCACCTTCTGGAACTTCATGGCCATGGCGCTGGGTGTGATGGGTGTGCTGTATTTCCTGCCCAAAGGTGCAGGCAGTTTTGCCATGCCGTTCGGGCCGGTGGACGGCAGCTTTACCGGTTTCTTCCTGATGTTCATGGTGCTGTTTCTCACCACCGGCATCGGCAACGGATCCACGTTCCGGATGATTCCGGTGATCTTCCTGACCCAGAAAACGCGTGAGCTGCGCTGCAATGACGACGCTGCACGTGCACAAGCCATCAAGGAGGGCAACACCGAAGGTGCTGCCGCTGTGGGTTTTGCCGGTGCACTGGGGGCCTATGGCGGGTTTTTTATCCCCAAGAGTTACGGCAGTTCCATCGCGGCAACCGGTGGGCCTGAGCTCGCCCTGTGGGTGTTTGCCCTCTTTTATGCGGTGTGCATCGTGGTCACCTGGTGGTACTACGCCCGCAAAAACGCCGAGATGCCGTGCTGAACCCCCTTTCTGAAAATACAAAAAAAGGAGTCCCCCGATGAGTCATTTTCTTGACCGACTTAGCTACTTCTCGCAGCCGCGGGAAACGTTCTCCGATGGCCACGGCCAGACCAATGGCGAAGACCGTACCTGGGAAGACGCCTACCGCGACCGCTGGGCGCACGACAAGATCGTGCGCAGCACCCACGGCGTGAACTGCACAGGCTCGTGCTCGTGGAAGATCTACGTCAAGGGCGGCATCGTCACTTGGGAAACCCAGCAGACCGACTACCCGCGCACCCGACCCGACCTGCCCAACCACGAACCACGGGGTTGCGCACGCGGGGCCAGCTACAGCTGGTATCTGTACAGCGCCAACCGCGTGAAGTACCCCATGGTGCGTGCGCGCCTGCTCAAACACTGGCGTGCCGCGCTGGCGGTGGCCAAGGGCCCGGTCGAGGCCTGGTCGGCCATCGTGCAGAACGACGAGGCACGCCGTGAATGGCAGCAGCAGCGCGGCCTGGGCGGCTTCGTGCGCAGCACCTGGGAAGAGGTCAACCAGATGATTGCCGCGGCCAACATTTACACCATCAAGAAACACGGGCCGGACCGCATCATCGGCTTCTCGCCCATCCCGGCGATGAGCATGATCAGCTACGCCGCTGGCAGCCGTTACCTGAGCCTGCTGGGTGGTGTGTGTATGAGCTTCTACGACTGGTATTGCGACCTGCCGCCCGCCAGCCCGCAGGTGTGGGGCGAGCAGACCGACGTGCCCGAGTCGGCCGACTGGTACAACAGCACGTTCATCATCGCCTGGGGCTCCAACGTGCCGCAGACGCGCACGCCCGATGCGCACTTCTTCACCGAAGTCCGCTACAAGGGGGCCAAGGTGGTGTCGGTCACCCCCGACTACTCCGAAGTAGCCAAACTCGGCGACCTGTGGATGCACCCCAAGCAGGGCACCGACGCAGCCGTGGCTATGGCCATGGGCCACGTGATCATGAAGGAGTTCTACTTCGACAAGCGCTCGGCGTATTTCGACGACTACGCGCGCCGCTACACCGACCTGCCCCTGCTGGTGGTGCTCAAGGAGAAAACCCTGCCCGACGGCCGCAAGGCCCTGGTGCCCGACCGCTACGTGCGCGCCAGCGACTTCCCGGGCCAGCTCGACCAGTCGAGCAACCCCGACTGGAAGACCGTGGGCTACGACGAGAACGGCCAGGTCACGCTGCCCAACGGCTCCATCGGCTTCCGCTGGGGGTCTGAAGGCCGCCCCGACCAGGGCCTGTGGAACCTCGAGAACAAGGACGCACGCACCGGCAACGATGTGAAGCTCAAACTCTCGGTGGTAGGCGAAGGCGTCCAGCCACACGAGGTGGCCGATGTGGCCTTCCCGTACTTCGGCGGCGTACAGGCCCCCACCTTCACGGCCAATGCCCAAAGTGGTGACGTGATGGTCTGCCGCGTGCCGGTCACCCGCCTAGACATGGCGGGCGAGGGCACCACACAAGGCACCTACGTGGCCACCGTGTTCGACCTGCAGGCGGCCAACTACGGCATTCTGCGCGGCCTGCCGGGTGAGCCAGAAGACACCGAAGGCTACAACGCCAACCGCGCCTACACACCGGCCTGGCAAGAGAGCATCACCGGCGTGCCGCGCGACCAGATCATCACGATCGCGCGCCAGTTCGCCGACAACGCCGACAAGACCAAAGGCAAGTCCATGGTCATCATCGGCGCGGCCATGAACCACTGGTACCACTGCGACATGAACTACCGCGGCATCATCAACATGCTGATGATGTGTGGCTGTATCGGCCAAAGTGGCGGCGGCTGGGCGCACTATGTGGGCCAGGAAAAACTGCGCCCACAGACCGGCTGGACGGCGCTGGCCTTCGCGCTCGACTGGCTGCGTCCTCCGCGCCAGATGAACAGCACGAGTTACTTCTACGCCCACACCGACCAGTGGCGCTACGAGAAGCTGGGCATGGAGGAAATCCTCTCGCCGCTGGCCGACGCCAAGGCCTACCACGGTTCCCAGATCGACTACAACGTGCGCGCCGAACGTATGGGCTGGCTGCCGTCAGCGCCCCAGCTCAAGACCAACCCGCTGCAGGTGGTGCGTGATGCCGAGGCCGCTGGCCTGGCACCCAAGGACTATGTGGTGCAGTCGCTCAAAAACGGCTCGCTGGAGATGAGCTGCGAAGACCCCGACAACCCCGCCAACTGGCCGCGCAACATGTTCGTGTGGCGCTCCAACATCCTGGGCTCGTCGGGCAAGGGGCATGAATATTTTCTCAAACACCTGTTGGGCACCACCAACGGCGTGCAGGGCAAGGACCTGGGCTCGGACGATGCCAAGCCCGAGGAAGTGCGTTGGCACGACAAGGCACCGGAAGGCAAGCTGGACCTGCTGGTCACGCTCGACTTCCGCATGAGCACCACCTGCCTGTACTCCGACATCGTGCTGCCCACCGCCACCTGGTATGAGAAGAACGACCTCAACACCAGCGACATGCACCCCTTCATCCACCCGCTGTCTACAGCGGTGGACCCTGCCTGGCAGGCCCGGAGCGACTGGGAGATCTACAAGGGTTTTGCCAAAACCCTGAGCGAGATGAGCGTTGGCCACCTGGGGGTGGAAAAGGAAGTGGTGCTCTCGCCCATCATGCACGACACAGCGGGTGAGATGGCCCAGCCCTACCACGTGCTCGACTGGAAGAAGGGCGAGTGTGACCTGCTGCCCGGCCAGACCGCACCCAACATCGCGGTGGTCGAGCGCGACTACCCCAATCTGTACAAACGTTTCACGGCCCTGGGGCCGCTGATGGAGAAGGTCGGCAACGGCGGCAAGGGCATCGGCTGGAACACCGGGACCGAGGTGGGCCAACTGGGTGAGCTGAACGGCCGCGTGCGCGAAGAAGGCGTGACCAAGGGTATGCCCCGCATCTTGACCGACATTGATGCCGCCGAGACCGTGATGATGCTTGCGCCCGAAACCAATGGCCATGTGGCCTGCAAGGCCTGGGAAGCGTTGGGCAAACAGACCGGACGTGACCACGTGCACCTGGCCGTACACCGCGAGGACGAAAAAATCCGCTTCCGCGACATCCAGGCACAGCCGCGCAAAATTATCAGCAGCCCCACCTGGAGCGGCATCGAGAGTGAAACGGTCAGCTACAACGCGGGTTATACCAACGTGCATGAGCTGATCCCATGGCGCACCCTCACGGGCCGCCAGCAGTTCTACCAGGACCACCCCTGGATGCGTGACTTCGGCGAAGGCCTGGTCAGCTACCGCCCACCCGTCAACCTCAAGACGCTGGGTGCGGTCGAGGGCCGCAAGCCCAATGGCCACAAAGAGATTGCACTGAATTTCATCACGCCGCACCAGAAATGGGGCATCCATTCGACCTACACCGACAACCTGATGATGCTCACGCTGAACCGGGGCGGCCCGGTGATCTGGCTGAGTGAAGACGACGCCGCACGCGGCGGCATTGTGGACAACGACTGGGTGGAACTGTTCAACGCCAACGGCGCTATTGCAGCACGTGCGGTGGTGAGCCAGCGGGTCAACCCCGGCATGGTGATGATGTACCACGCCCAGGAAAAAATCATCAACACACCCGGCTCGGAAATCACCGGCACACGCGGCGGTATCCACAACTCGGTGACCCGCATCGTGCTCAAGCCCACCCACATGATTGGTGGCTACGCGCAGTACAGCTACGGCTTCAACTACTACGGAACCATTGGCACCAACCGCGACGAGTTTGTGCTGGTGCGCAAGATGAACCGGGTGGACTGGCTCGACGACGAGCCCGCCACCGAAGTGGCCCACGCCTGAAGCCGACGACAAGGAGAAACACGATGAAAATACGCGCACAGATCGGCATGGTGCTTAACCTGGACAAGTGCATTGGCTGTCACACCTGTTCCGTCACCTGCAAGAACGTCTGGACCAGCCGCCCCGGTGTTGAATACGCCTGGTTCAATAACGTCGAGACCAAACCCGGCATTGGTTACCCCAAGGAATGGGAAAACCAGGACAAGTGGAACGGCGGCTGGACGCGCCATGCCGACGGCAGCATCGCCCCGCGCCAGGGTGGCAAGTGGAAGCTGCTCATGCGCATCTTCGCCAACCCGAACCTGCCGCAGATCGACGATTACTACGAACCCTTCACGTTCGACTACGAGCACCTGCAGTCGGCGCCCGAGTCGAAGGCACCGCCCACCGCCCGCCCACGCAGCCTGATCACCGGCAAACGTATGGAGAAGATTGAGTGGGGGCCGAACTGGGAAGAGCTTCTGGGGGGTGAGTTTGGCAAGCGCAGCAAGGACCAGAACTTCGAGGATGTGCAAAAGGACATCTACGGCCAGTTCGAAAACACCTTCATGATGTACCTGCCGCGCCTGTGTGAACACTGTCTGAACCCGGCGTGTGTGGCATCGTGCCCCTCGGGCTCGATCTACAAACGCGAGGAAGACGGCATCGTGCTGATCGACCAGGACAAGTGCCGTGGCTGGCGCATGTGTGTGAGCGGCTGCCCCTACAAGAAGATCTACTACAACTGGCAGTCGGGCAAAGCCGAGAAGTGCATTTTCTGCTACCCACGTATCGAGGCGGGCCAGCCCACCGTGTGTTCGGAAACCTGCGTGGGCCGCATCCGTTACCTGGGTGTGCTGCTGTACGACGCAGACCGCATCCAGGAAGCCGCGAGTGTGGAGCGTGACCGCGACCTGTACCAGGCGCAGCTCGACATCTTCCTGGACCCGCACGACCCCGAGGTGATCAAGCAGGCGCGTATCGACGGCATCCCCGATGCCTGGATGGACGCTGCCCGCAACAGCCCCGTGTACAAAATGGCCGTGGACTGGAAGGTGGCCCTGCCACTGCACCCCGAGTACCGCACGCTGCCGATGGTCTGGTACGTGCCACCACTTTCACCCATCACCGCTGCCGCCAACGCGGGGCAGGTGAGTGTGAATGGCGACATTCCCGACGTGTCGCAACTGCGCATTCCTGTGCAGTACCTGGCCAACCTGCTCACAGCCGGTGACACCGCCCCCGTGGTGCGTGCGCTCGAACGTATGCTGGCCATGCGCACCTACCAGCGTGGCATCCATGTGGAGCAGCACCAGAACCTGGACGTGCTCAAGCAGGTTGGCTTGACGGTGCACGAGGTGGAGGACATGTACCACGTGATGGCCATTGCCAACTACGAAGACCGTTTTGTCATCCCGTCCAGCCACCGCGAGTACGCCGAAAACACCTTCGACATGCGCGGCGGTTGTGGCTTCTCGTTCGGCAACGGCTGCTCCGACGGCACCAGCGAAGTCAGCATGTTCGGTGGCAAGAAGCCCCGCACCATTCCCATCCAGGCCCTGGTTTGAAGGAGTTCACCATGTTTGCCAAATCTCCTGACTCCCTGCGCCTGACGCTGCGTGCGCTGGCGTGCCTGCTGAGTTACCCCGACGCGCAACTGCGCGCTGTGCTGCCGCAGTTGCTCGATGCCCTGCAGGTGGAGCGGGTGCTCAGCACCCACCGCCTGGCCGAAATGGACGCCCTGTGCCGCCACCTGACCGACCTGCCACCGTTTGAGGCCGAGGCGCGTTATGTGGAAACCTTTGACCGGGGCCACAAAACATCGCTGCATTTGTTTGAGCATGTACACGGCGACTCACGTGAGCGCGGCCCGGCGCTGATCGATCTGCTGCAGACCTACGAAAAAGCAGGCCTGCAGTTCAAGGCCGACGAGTTGCCCGACCACCTGCCGGTGGTGCTGGAGTTCGCATCCACCCAGCCACCGGCGGTGGCGCGTGAATTTCTGGGCGAGATGGCGCACATCCTGAACGCCTTGTTCAACACCCTCGCGGTGCGCCACAGCCCCTATGCCAGCGTGGTGGCTGCGGTGCTCGAAGTCTCGGGGCAGAAGGTGCAAGCCGTCAGTATCCCGCCCGAGCCTGAAGCCGAGCCCGATCTGGACGAGAGCTGGAGCGAACCGGTGGCCTTTGACGGCTGCAGCACGCAAGGCCAAGCCAAACCCGGCCAACCCCAACCCCTGCATTTTGTGCGCACCCCCCGTGCGCAGGAAGGAGCCCTGTCATGACCGCCTGGCTGGATACTTTTTTGTTTGGCATCTACCCCTACATCTGCCTGGCCGTGTTTTTTATCGGCAGCTGGGCACGCTTCGACCGTGACCAGTACACCTGGAAAAGTGACTCGTCCCAACTGCTGCGCACCGGCAGCCTGCGCTGGGGTAGCAACCTGTTCCACGTGGGGGTGTTGTTCCTGTTGTTTGGGCACACCGTGGGCATGCTCACGCCGCATTTCATGTACGAGATTTTTATCACCACGGGAGCCAAACAATTGATGGCCATGGTGACCGGGGGTATTGCCGGTGTGATGGGTTTTGTCGGCCTGTCGATCCTGCTGCACCGCCGCCTGTCGGACCCGCGCATCCGTGCCACCTCGAAAACCAGCGACATCGTTATCCTGCTGCTGCTGTGGCTGCAACTGGCGCTGGGCCTGGCCACCATTCCCCTGTCGGCCCAGCATTTGGACGGCTCGATGATGGTGCTGCTGGCCAGCTGGGCACAGCACATCTTCACGTTCCGTGCGGGTGGGGTTGAACTCTTGGCCGAAGTCGGCTGGGTGTTCAAAGCACACATGTTCCTGGGCATGACCATCTTCCTGGTCTTCCCGTTCACCCGCCTGGTGCATGTGTGGAGTGGTTTTGGGACGCTGGCCTATGTGCTGCGCCCCTACCAGGTGGTGCGTTCGCGCCGCCTGAACGTCCCCCAGGGCAACCCACCCAGCGACCCGCGTTCACCACGCAGTGCCGGCCATTAAGACCAAGGAGAAAACCATGGACCAAGGATGTGGAAGTGGTGCTTGCGGCTGTGCAGGCACATCGGGCGCCACGCTGACTGCTGCGCAGGAAGCGGGCTACGAAACCCTGGCCGCACTGGTGCAGCCCGTCGCCCGTGTCAACGGTGTGGCGCTGCATGCAGCGGGCGAGGCCATCGACGCCGAGGTACTGCGCCAGCGGGCCTGCACCGAGCTGTTGCGCCAGGCCGCCCAGCAGGCCGACCTGCTGGCAGCCGATGACGTGCCGGGAACAGACGGCGCCACCAGTGAACCGGCCTCGCAGGCCATCGAGCAACTGCTGGAGGGCGCGCTACGTGTGCCCAACCCTTCTGAAGAAGCCTGCCAGCGCCATTACGACGCCCATACCACCCTGCACCGGCAGGGTGAGCGGGTGCAGCTGCGCCACGTGTTGTTTGCAGTGACGCCTGGCGTCGATGTGAAACTGCTGCGGCAGCGCGCCGAGGCCATGCTGGTGCAGCTGCGGTGTGCCGACGACGGTGGTGCCAGTTTTGCTGCTGCTGCGCGTGAATGGTCCAACTGCCCCAGTGGTGAACAAGGGGGTGCGCTGGGCTGGCTGGAGCGTGGCGACTGCGCGCCGGAATTTGCCCGCGAAGTGTTTGGTGCCGCCGAAATCGGCGTGCTGGCACGCCTGGTGCACAGCCGTTTTGGACTGCATGTGGTCGAAGTGTTGGCGCGTGACGGGGGGCAGCAACTGGCCTTTGAGGCGGTGCGCCCGGCGGTGGAGCAGACGCTGCGCCAGCAGGCCTGGGTGAACGCCCTGCGCCAGTACCTGCAGCTGTTGGCCGGTGCGGCAGTGCTGGAAGGTGTCGACATGGACAGCGCCACCAGCCCCCTGGTGCAATAAGCCTTTTACACCTGTATGTCCGATGAACTGCTGAAGCGCCTGCGCCGCTTCCACGACGACGCTTTCCCGCAGTACCGCCTGCAGTTTCAGAGCCTGGTGGACGACGGGCAGCACCCGACCACTTTGTTCATCGGCTGTTCGGACTCGCGTATCGTCCCCCACCTGCTCACGGGTACCGGGCCGGGTGAGCTGTTTCTGGTGCGGAATGTGGGCGCGTTTGTGCCACCGTACGACGGCTCACAGGGCCACCATGGCACTGCGGCGGCCATCGAATTTGCCGTGCTCAACCTGCAGGTCAGCTGCATCATCGTGTGTGGCCACAGCCACTGCGGGGCCATCAAGGCGATGTACGGTGAAGTTTCCCCCGAGGCCCACAACCTGCAGCGCTGGCTCGACCTGGGGCGTGAGGCCGTGTTGCCCGTCCAGGCATCCCCCGAGGCGCTGCGCCGCACCGAGCAACGTGCGGTGGTGCTGCAACTCGAGCGACTCATGGACTACCCCATGGTGCGCAGCCGCGTGCAGGACGGGAAGATCAGCCTGCACGGTTGGCACTACGTGATCGAAGACGGCGAGGTGCATGTGTTCGACGTCAAACACGGCGGCTTCGTGGCCGCCTCGTGTTCCCTGCACAGCGGAACCGGCCCCTACCACCCCTACGTGGAGCACGATGGCCAAATCATCGCGCTCGATTGATACCCCCATGGCAAACCTTCCCTTGCCAGGTGACAGCCCGGCTGCGGCGGCTGCCGCGCTGATGGAGGCGCGGCGCACGGTGCTGCCCAAACGCCTGGGCGGCCCCGGCCCCAGTGCCACACACCTGCGCCAGATTCTGGAGGCCGCGGCCAGCGCACCCGACCATGGGCAGTTGCTGCCCTGGCGGTTTGTGCAGGTGCCGGACGCTGCGCGGCCCTGGTTGGCCGATGTGTTTGGGCAGGCGCTGCAGGCGCGTGATACACAGGCCAGTGCCGAGCAACTGGCCCAGGCGCGTGACAAGGCGTTCCGCGCCCCGGTGCTGCTGCTGGTCGTGGTGGACACACGGCGTGGTGACCCGGAGGTTGACCTGTACGAACGCCTGGTCTCCACCGGCTGCGCCGTGCAGAACATGCTGCTGATGGCCACCGCGTTCGGGTACGGTTCGGCGCTGACGAGTGGCAAGGCGCTCAAGGCACAGGGCCTTCGTGCGCTGTTTGGCCTGGAAGAGGGGGAACACGCCTTGTGTTTTGCCAGCATCGGCAACGTGGTGTCGCGCAAACCCGGCCGGCCCCGCCCCGTGCCGGGTGACTATGTGGGCACTCTGCAGGCTCCAGGCCGTGTGGTGCCCGGTTTTGAATCAACAACCCCACCGAAAGAAAGCACTTGATGGACATCACCAGTTTTGACGATCTGCTGCAGGCCGCACGGGCCCAGAAGGAGCCGCAGCGCCTGCTGTTTGTGTTTGCCAACGTGGCGCTACCCGACGACGCCACACCGGCCCAGCGCACCCGTTTTGCCGCAGGGCAGGGCGGCACGCTGACACCGCTGATGTGTGTGGACAAACTGCCCGACGAGCTGGTCTCGTTCGAGGCACTGGTGCAGGAGGCGGCCCAGTTTGTTCTGCCCGATCAGGACTGGGGGCTGGTGTTTGCCGCCGCGCTGTCGGGCACGCTGGACCGTGTGCCCACCAGCAGCGACGCCGACGCCCCGCTGCAGCGCATGGTGGAGGCCATCAAGGGCGGCGCCTACGGTGCCTACATCCCGTTCGACCGGCAAGGCCAGCCGGTGAATTTCAGCTGAAAGCAGTTGACGACCGGGTTTGTTTGCCTTATTTAACCATCGCTGCCGCCACTTCGCGCCCCAGCTCCAGCACGGCCATGGCGTAGTAACTCGACCAGTTGTAGCGGGTGATGGTGTAGAAGTTTTCGGTGCCTGCCACGTAGCTGGGCGTGTTGCCGCCGTTTTGCAGCTCCACCAGAGCCAGCGGGCCTTTGTGCTGCAGGGCGTCGCCTTCCAGCACGGCCCCCTTGGCGGTAAAGCTGGCGACACTGAACGTGGGCAGGATGTCGGGTGCCATCAGTGCGTCCATGTCGAGCTTTTGCGCGTCGAAGCTGACCGGGTAATACGACGGCATGCCCGGTGTCCAGCCATACCCCTTGAAGTAATTGGCGACCGAACCAATGGCGTCGGTGGCACTGGTGAACAGGTCCACCCGGCCGTCGCCGTCAAAGTCCACGGCATACCGCTGCCAGCTGGACGGCATGAACTGCGGCAGGCCCATGGCCCCGGCGTAACTGCCGCGCGCGGCAAACGGATCGGTGCCCGCACGTTCGTGTAACGCGAGGAATTGCTCCAGCTCGCCCCGGAAGTAGGCGCTGCGCTCGGCGGCGCGCGGGTGGCTGGCGGGGAAGTCAAACGCGAGTGTGGCCAGGGCGTCAGCCACGCGGAAGTTGCCCATTTGCTGGCCGTAGATGGTCTCCACACCAATGATGCCGACGATGATTTCCGCTGGCACACCAAACTCTTTTTCGGCCCGTTCCAGCGCGGCGCGGTTGTCCTGCCAGAAGCGCACACCGGCGCGGATACGCACCGGGTCGATAAAACGGCTGCGGTACACGGCCCAGTTTTTGGGTGCACCCGGGCCGGCGGGTGTCATGAGCCGGGTGACGGTGGGCAGCTGGCGCGCCTGGCCGATGGTGGTGCGTGTCCATTCCGGGTCCATGCCCCGGCGCGCTGCCATGTCGTCGGCGAAGGCCATGGCCTCTGGGCGGCTGGCGTATCGGGCCACGGCCTGCGACTCGGGGGTGGCGCGCTGGGTTTTGCTGGCAGGCTGTTTTTTAGAAGTGTTTTGGGCATTTGCGCAGGCAGATAGTGCGCATCCAGCTATCAAAATAGTAGCAATTCGCAGGGCGATCCGGGAAGGCGCAGGGTGGGTATGGGGCATCGTCAGATGGCAGGGGGCCAGGAGAGTTGGTGAAACTCCCGCCGCAGGGTGGCCAGCGTGCGGGATGTGTGGGCGCTATTTTCACCGCCCGGCGCGTACCGCAGCATTTCCAGTTGCAAAAGCCAGTGGCTGGCGGGGGCTGCAGCGTCTCCAAAATGCTGCCGCGCCTGCTGCGCCATGCTGCGTGCAGGCACGGCAGGCCCCAGCGGCAAACCCGCCGCCTGCAACCGCTGGCGCGCCTGGTCGAGCAGCTGCAGCCACGGGTCGCGCCGGCTGCGCTCCCAGCGGGCCCACACCACCGCCACCAGGGCCACCCCGGCCACCAGCCCGGCCAGCACGCGCAGCAAATCCTCCCAGCTGGGGGCGGTGAAGCCGATTTTTTTGAGCAGGTTGATCTGGCTGGTCTGGGCGTAGTTCAGCACCCACTGGTTCCAGCCGTTGTTCAGGGCCTCCCAGCCCGCCCGGATGCTTGCCAGCACGGTGGGGCTGACCATGGTGGCGAACGCGTTGCCCACGACACCACGCGGGGCCTGCAGGCGGCCCGCGACGCCGATACGGCCCGGTGCCACGGCAGCGGTCGGGTCCACCCGCACCCAGCCTTTGCCTGCCTGCCAGACCTCGGCCCAGGCATGGGCGTCGCTTTGGCGCAGGGTCCAGAAGCCGTCCACACTGTTGAGGTCACCGCCCTGGTAGCCGGTGACGATGCGCGACGGAATGTCCAGCGCCCGCATCAGCACCACGAAGGACGAGGCGATGTGTTCACAAAAGCCTTCCTTCCTGTCAAACCAGAATTCGTCTGCCGCGTGCTGCCCATACACACCGGGCTCCAGTGTGTAGCTGAAGCCGCCGGTGCGCAGTTTCTCCATCGCCGCGTCGACCAGTGTGGCCGTGTCGGCCTGTGCCAGCGCCGGGTCACGCCGCATGTCGGCGGCGAGCTGCAGGGTGCGCGGGTTGTAGCCCGCAGGCAGCTCGGTAAACACGCGCAACTGCGGCGTCATCTGCAGCGGCCCGTGGCGGAAGTCGGCGTAACTGGTGGCCTGGTAACGCACCAGCTCACTGATGGGGCGGTTGGTGAACCACTGCAGGTCGGGGGCCATACGCACGCGCCGACTGGGCAAGTCGGGTGCCTCCTGGGCCGCGTCCATGGCCAGCACCCAGGGGTACTGGTTGGGCTCCATGGTGACTTCGTAGCGGATGCCCGGGCCGCTGACCACCAGGTCGGCTGGCGGTTGCACACGCTGCATGCCGTCTGGCGGGGCCGAGAGGGAGCGCCATTCGCGGCCGTCAAAACTGCCCAGCACCGGCCCGCGGAAGTACAGCTGCCACGAGGGTGGAGCCCCCCGCCCGGCAGGTCAAAGCGCACCCGCAGCGCAATGCTGTCGTCCAGTGCCAGCTTGGCGATGTTGCCGATCTGCATGGTGGGCGACAGGCCACTGCGCCCGGTGCTGGTGTCGTTTGGTGCGCCCCACAGCGGGCCCATACGCGGAAACAACACAAACAGCGCCGCCATGATCGGGGCCCCCAGCAGCACCATCTTGCCTGCCATGCGAGCGGACTCTGACAGCGGCGGTTTGCCCACCGGCATGTGGGCGTTGACCAGTGCTGTCAGCAGGCCCAGCAGGCCTATGACCATGGCCCCGGCAGTCAGCAGCGACTGCGAGAAAAAGAAGTTGCCCAGCATCGCAAAAAAGCCGAGGAAGAACACGACAAACGCGTCGCGCCGTGCGCGCAGCTCCAGCGTCTTCAGCGCCAGCAGCATGGTGACAAGGGTCAGCCCGGCGTCGTGCCCCAGGATGGTTTTGTGGGTGAACAGCGTGCCCGCCACGGCCACGGCCAGTGCGGCCAGCAGCCACCAGCGCCCGGGCAGTGGCCGGGCGTGCCAGGCCAGCCAGCCGCGCCACAGCAGCACGCCGTAGGCCAGCACACTGGCCCACACGGGCAGGGCATTCACCTGCGGCAGCAAGATCCAGCCGACAACCGCCAGCAGGAAAAGGGTGTCGCGGCTGTCGCGCGGCAACGCGCCAAGCTTCTGCCGCAGCCCTGGCAGGGCGCCGGTGGGGGCGGATGCGGATGTTGTGGAGGTGGCGTTCACCATAGCGCCAATGCCTCCAGGCAGCGGTGTTGGTGCGCCGCACCGCTGGACGGGTTGATCGGGCTGGTGCGGGGCAGGCGCAGGCCGTAGTCCACCCCCAGCGCTTCGGCCTGCAGCACCCAGGCGCACAGGCGCGACAGGCGGGCTTCGGGGCTGGCGGCACCGTGGCCTCCGGCGTCGCTGTAGTCCAGCCACAGGGTGTTGCGCTGGGCCTGCTGGCTGTCGCGGCTGACCAGATCGTCGGTGCCACGGGCCATGGCGCGAGCCACTTTTTTCCAGACCACCAGCTTCAGTGGGTCACCACGCTGGTAGGCGCGTACGCCGTCAAATTCACCGGTGCCCGCTGCGCGCGCGCTGGCCGTGCCACCACCGCTGGGTTCACCGGCGGGCAGGGGTGGCGGATGGGCCTCGGGCGCTGGGAACACCAGCACCTGGGCCGCAGGCCGCCAGTGGCTCCACACACGGAAGTTGCCTAGCGGAAACCGGGTCTCCACCGTCAACACCGGCAGCGGGTGCAAGCCACGGCGGGGTGGCTGGAAAGCCGAGCGCAGCGTGCTGCTGCCCTGTGCGGGCACGTCGGCCCAGCCCCAGTGCTGCGAGCCCTGCACCTGCAGACCGATGCCATGCCGCACGCTGCGCCGTTCGCTTGCCATTTGCACATCAAAATGCACGCTAGCGCCCATGTACTGTGCGGGAGGTGCTATCAAATGCAGAGTAATACCCCGCAGGTTGTTGTGGCCGATCACCATGCCCACCGCCGCGCTGCCCGCCAGCATGAAGGTCAGCACATAACCCAGGTTGAGCTGGAAGTTGATGGACGCCACCAGCAGCACCAGCAGCGTCACCGCCAGCATCCAGCCCACGCGGGTGGGCAGGATGTAGACGTTGCGCTGGGTCAGGGTGAGGGTGTCGGTCGGCGGCTGGCGGGCCTGCCACCAGCGCTGGAACCGGGCCCGGGCGGCGGTGATCGGATTGAACTTCATGTCAATTTTTCGACGCGTTTCATGTAAGCGATGACGCACGCAACTGGCGCGCCATAGGCCAGGAACACCGCGGAACTGGCTTTGCCAGGCCGCTGGTGTTGCCCCCTGCAAGGGGGTTGGCGTAGCGGAACGAAGTCCGCGAAGACTGGGGGTGTTTCACGGTAACGGGACGGCGTCCAGCATGGCGCGGACCTGTTCGACCGCACCCCGGCCCGCGTCACCCACGGGCACCAAGCGGTGCGCCACGGTTTGCGGCAGGATGGCCTGGATGTCGTCGGGGGCCACATAGTCGCGCCCGCTCAGCAGCGCCTGGGCGCGGGCAGCACGTAACACGGCAATCCCGGCGCGGGGCGACAGGCCCTGCACAAACCAGCGGCCCGAGCGGGTGGCGGCAATCACGTCCTGCAGGTAGTTCAGCAGCGGCTCGGCGGCGTGGATAGTTTGCACCAGTTGCTGCAGCTCCTCCAGCTCACCGGGCGAGAGCATCGGCAGCATGCCCGCCACCATGTCGCGCCGGTCGGCCCCGGCCAACAAGGCACGTTCGGCGGCGCGGTCGGGGTAACCGAGCGAGATCCGCATCAGGAATCGGTCCAGTTGCGACTCGGGCAGCGCAAAGGTGCCCAGTTGGTCGTACGGGTTCTGGGTGGCAATCACAAAAAACGGGTGGGGCAGGGCGCGGGTTTCGCCTTCAACGCTGACCTGCTTTTCTTCCATGGCCTCCAGCAGCGCACTCTGCGTTTTGGGGCTGGCGCGGTTGATCTCGTCGGCCAGCAACACTTGCGCAAACACCGGGCCGGGGTGGAAGATAAAAGCGTCCTTGCCGCGTTCGTAGACCGACACCCCCAGCAGGTCGCTGGGCATCAGGTCGGAGGTGAACTGCACCCGTGAAAACTGCAGCCCGAAGGTGTGGGCCAGTGCATGGGCCAGGGTGGTTTTGCCGACGCCCGGCACGTCTTCGATCAGCAGGTGGCCACCGGCCAGCAGGCAGGCCACACAGTCCTGTACCTGGGCCGATTTACCGACAATCACCGTGTTAAGCTGGTTCAGCAGGGATTTGAGCTTTTGTTGTGCGTGTTGCATATTGCAACGTTATCCTAATTTGAAAACCACAGGCTGGGCACCGTGAATAGAACTGGTTATTTCACCCACTCCGATTGCTTGAAACACGAAATGGGTGACGGCCACCCCGAATGCCCTGAACGCCTGGAAGCCATTGACACCCATTTGCGCGCCACCGGGCTGGCCGACCAACTGCTGCAGCGCCAGGCCCCGTTGGCCGACTTGGCCGATGTCGAGCTAGCGCACAGCCACCACCACACCCAGACCCTGCGCACGCTGACCGAGCGCCTCACCAACGACATCGCCGCCGGTGGCCCCGCCCATGCAGCGGTGGACCCCGACACCAGCATCAACCCCCACACCTGGAATGCATCGCTGCGGGCGGCGGGCGCGGCCATTGCGGGCACCGATGCCGTCATGGCTGGGGAGATGGACAACGCGTTTTGCGCCGTGCGCCCGCCCGGCCACCATGCTTGCCGCGACAAGGCCATGGGCTTTTGTTTTCTGAACAACGTAGCCATTGCCGCACGGTATGCGCTGGAGCGTTACCGCCTCAAACGGGTGGCGGTGGTGGACTTTGACGTGCACCACGGCAACGGCACGGAAGACATCCTCGGTGGCGACCCCCGGGTGCTGATGGTGGGGCTGTTCCAGCACCCGTTTTACCCGTATTCGGGGGCCGACCAGCCCGTCGACAACATGCTCAACGTGCCGGTACCCGCCCATACACGTGGCATGGACATCCGTGAGCTGGTCGAGATGCTGTGGATACCCCGCCTGGAGGCTTTTAAGCCCGAAATGGTCTTTGTCAGTGCAGGGTTTGACGCCCACCGGCTGGACGACCTGGGGCAGTTGGAGATGACCGAAAACGATTTTGGCTGGATCACCTCACGTATCAAGGACGTGGCGCGCCGCCATGCCAAGGGCCGCATCGTCTCCTGCCTCGAAGGTGGCTACCACCTGGGCGCGCTGGCCCGCAGTGTGGAAGCACATATCCGTGAACTGCAAAATTGAAGATTTTTTAAAAAGATGGATGTCCTGAACCAACTGATTGCCGATTTCAACAGCTCCAATGCCTGGGCTGAGCTGGGTGTACTCGCTGCCTGCCTGGGCCTGGCCTACCTGGTGTGTTTCCGGGTCGGGCGTGGCCATGCGCCCAACTCGGTCTGGTTTGGCCGCAACACGGTGGACGGGGTTTTGTTCCCGGTGCTGGCGCTGGTGCTGGTGTTTGTGGCGCGGGTGGTGATGGCGCGGTACTACCCGGTGTTTGTGCTGAACATTGCCGTGCCGATCTTTTTGTCGCTGGCCGTGATCCGTATGTTTGCCCGGGTGTTGACGCTGGCGTTCCCCAACTCGGGGGCGATCCGTATCCTGGAGCAGGTGGTGTCCTGGTTCGCTTGGATTGCTGCGGTGTTGTGGATTCTGGACCTGCTGCCGCTGGTGATGAAAGAGCTGGACGCGATCAACCTGACGTTTGGCCGCACCCATGTCAGCCTGCTCACCGTGATCGAGGGGGCCATCTCCTCGCTGCTGGTGCTGGTGGCGGCACTGTGGATATCTTCTGCCGTGGAGCACCGCGTGCTGCGCGAGTCGGTGCAGGATTTGTCGGTGCGCAAACTCACCGTCAACGTCATGCGGGCGGTGCTGCTGTTTGTCGGCTTGCTGTTTGCGCTGTCAGCGGTGGGGGTGGACCTGACGGCGCTCTCCGTCATGGGCGGCGCGATTGGTGTCGGCCTGGGTTTTGGCCTGCAGAAATTGGCCTCCAACTATGTCAGCGGGTTTGTCATGCTGCTGGAACGCTCGCTGCGCATTGGCGACAACGTGCGGGTCGATGGCTTCGAGGGGCGTATTGCCGACATCACCACACGCTACACCCTGATCCGGGCCAACAACGGGCGGGAGGCGATCGTGCCCAACGAAACCTTCATCACCCAGCGGGTGGAAAACCTGTCGATCCAGGACCAAAAATTCAACGTGACCAGCAACATCGTGGTGGGCTACGACAGCAACGTCGCCCAGGTGCAGGCCATCCTGGTGGCAGCCGCCACGGCGCAGCCCCGGGTGCTGGCCGACCCGGCACCCGTGGCCTTTTTGGTCAACTTTGCGCCTGACGGCATCGAATTCAGCCTCAATTTCTGGATCAATGACCCAGAGGCCGGCCAAGGCGGGCTGAAGTCCGCCGTCAACATCGCCATGCTCGAAGGCCTGCGCGCCGCCGCCATTGCCATCCCGTTTCCGCAGCGGGGGGCAGAGCCCGGCCCTGCGGTGGCCCCAGAGTCGCAGGCTTGACACCACGCGTGCCACAAGGCGGTTGGCTGGCGTACAATTTCTAAAAAGCACGATCGTACTTTTTTCTAAAAATGGCTGCCAGACGACGGTGTTGCGCCGCATAGAATGGGCAGGTTTACGTGAACGTCAATTAACAACTCTCTTGGAGCCGCAGCAATGAAGGTCCTGGTACCAGTCAAACGTGTGGTGGACTACAACGTCAAAGTCCGTGTGAAGACGGATGGAAGCGGGGTGGACATCGCCAACGTGAAGATGAGCATGAACCCCTTTGACGAGATCGCCGTCGAAGAGGCCGTCCGCCTGAAGGAAAAAGGCCTGGTGACCGAAGTCATCGCCGTGTCCTGCGGAGACGCCAAGTGCCAGGAAACCCTGCGCACCGCCATGGCCATTGGTGCCGACCGCGCCATCCTGGTCGAGACCGACGTCGAACTGCAGCCCCTGGCCGTGGCCAAGCTGCTCAAGGCGCTGGTGGACAAAGAACAGCCCCAGCTCATCATCCTGGGCAAACAGGCCATCGACGACGATGCCAACCAGACCGGCCAGATGCTGGCGGCCCTGGCCGACCTGCCACAGGCCACCTTTGCCTCCAAGGTGGAACTTGCCGCCGACAAGGTCAGCGTGACCCGTGAAATCGACGGTGGCCTGGAAACTTTGGCACTGGGCCTGCCCGCCGTCATCACCACCGACCTGCGCCTGAACGAGCCGCGTTATGTCACGCTGCCCAACATCATGAAGGCCAAGAAGAAGCAGCTCGACACCTTCAAGCCCGAAGACCTCGGTGTGGACGTTACGCCCCGCCTGAAGACCCTGAAGGTCAGCGAGCCACCCAAGCGCGGCGCTGGTATCAAGGTGGCCGACGTTGCTGCGTTGGTCGACAAACTCAAGAACGAAGCCAAGGTGATCTGAACATGACCGCACTCGTAATCGCTGAACACGACAACGCCAGCATCAAACCATCGACCTTGAACACCGTCACCGCGGCCCTGGCCTGTGGTGGTGATGTGCACGTGCTGGTCGCTGGTGCCAACGCTGCCGCCGCTGGCGCAGCAGCCGCCCAGATCGCTGGTGTTTCCAAAGTCATCGTGGCCGACGGCGCATCACTTGCCGACAACCTGGCGGAAAACGTGGCGGCCCAGGTGCTGGCCATTGCATCCGCCTACAGCCACATCCTGTTCCCCGCGACTGCCAGCGGCAAAAACGCGGCCCCCCGCGTGGCCGCCAAGCTGGACGTGGCCCAGATCAGCGACATCACCAAGGTGATCTCCGCTGACACCTTCGAGCGCCCCATCTACGCCGGTAACGCCATTGCCACCGTGCAAAGTGGTGACGCCACCAAGGTCATCACCGTGCGTACCACCGGTTTTGATGCAGCGGCGACCAGCGGCGGCAGCGCCGCTGTGGAAAGTGCAGCCGCTGTGGCCGACTCGGGCAAGAGCAGCTTTGTGGGCCGCGAAATCGCCAAGAACGACCGCCCCGAACTGACAGCCGCCAAGATCATCGTCTCCGGTGGCCGGGCGCTGGGCAGCAAGGAAAAGTTCGACGAAGTCATGACCCCGCTGGCCGACAAACTCGGCGCAGGCCTGGGTGCCAGCCGTGCCGCGGTGGACGCGGGTTACGCGCCCAACGACTGGCAAGTGGGCCAGACCGGCAAGATCGTCGCACCCCAGCTGTACATCGCCGCAGGCATCTCGGGCGCCATCCAGCATCTGGCCGGCATGAAGGACTCCAAGGTGATTGTTGCGATCAACAAGGACGAAGAAGCGCCGATCTTCTCGGTGGCCGACTACGGGCTGGTGGCTGACCTGTTCACGGCAGTGCCTGAGCTGGTGGCTGCGCTGTAAGTTGCTGCAGACAAACCGACTGAAAAGTTGAAGAGAAAAAGGCATCGTTCGCGGTGCTTTTTTTCTGCCTGAACCACTGAAATTTGGAGACAAAGAATGAGCTACACCGCCCCGTTGAAAGACATGTTGTTCAACATCGAACACTTGGCACGTATTGACCAGATCGCGGAGATCCCTGGTTTTGAAGACGCCGGGTTGGACACCGCGCAGGCGGTGCTCGAAGAGTGCGCCAAACTCAACGAGGGGGTGCTGGCTCCGCTCAATTTCGAAGGGGACAAGAACCCGTCCAGCTGGAAGGACGGGGTGGTCACCACCACGCCGGGTTTCAAGGACGCATTCCGCCAGTACGGCGAAGGCGGCTGGCAGGGCCTGCAGCACCCCACCGACTTTGGCGGCCAGGGACTGCCCAAAACCATCGGTGCGGCCTGCATCGAGATGACCAACAGCGCCAACATGAGTTTTGCGCTGTGCCCGCTGCTCACCGACGGCGCCATCGAGGCGCTGCTGACCGCAGGCTCGGATGAACTCAAGGCCACCTACCTCGAAAAACTGGTGACGGGCGAATGGACCGGCAC
The DNA here is from genome assembly GCA_026314275.1 of Comamonadaceae bacterium AAW. Taxonomy (GTDB): domain Bacteria; phylum Pseudomonadota; class Gammaproteobacteria; order Burkholderiales; family Burkholderiaceae_C; genus JAGOEY01. The sequence continues at coordinate 159,342 of CP111109.1, read as the reverse complement.
CATGAACCTGACCGAGCCCCAGGCCGGCAGCGACCTGGCCCTGGTGCGCACCCGCGCCGAGCCCCAGCCTGACGGCAGCTACAAAGTGTTTGGCACCAAGATTTTTATCACCTACGGTGAACACGATATGGCCGAGAACATCGTCCACCTCGTGTTGGCCCGTGTGGTGGGCGCACCTGAAGGTGTGAAGGGCATCAGCCTGTTTGTGGTGCCCAAATTTATGGTCAATGCTGACGGCACGCTGGGTGCCCGCAACGATGCCCACTGTGTGAGCATCGAACACAAGATGGGCATCAAGGCCAGTCCCACCGCGGTGCTGCAGTTTGGTGACCACGGTGGTGCCGTCGGGTATCTGGTGGGCCAGGAAAACCGGGGGCTCGAATACATGTTCATCATGATGAACGCCGCCCGTTACGCCGTGGGTGTGCAAGGTATTGCGGTGGCCGAACGGGCCTACCAAAAGGCCGTGGCCTTTGCCAAGGACCGCGTGCAAAGCCGTCCGGTCGATGGCTCCATCAACGCCAGCGCGGCCATCATCCACCACCCGGATGTGAAACGGATGCTGATGACCATGCGCGCCTACACCGAGGGCTGCCGCGCCATGGCGGCGGTGGCGGCTGCTGCCTACGACGCCGCACACCACCACCCCGATGCCGATGCGCGCAAACAAAACGCTGCGTTCTACGAATTCCTGGTGCCACTGGTCAAGGGCTACAGCACCGAGATGAGCCTGGAGGTCACATCGCTGGGTGTGCAGGTGCACGGCGGTATGGGTTTCATCGAGGAAACCGGTGCCGCGCAGTACTACCGCGACGCCAAGATTTTGACCATCTACGAAGGCACCACCGCCATCCAGGCCAACGACCTGGTCGGCCGCAAGACCGCCCGCGACGGTGGGCAGACGGCCAAGGGAATTGCCGCGCAGGTCGCTGAAACCGAAGCCGCTTTGGTGGCCAGCGGCAGCGCCCAGGCGCTGGCCGTTGCCAAACGCCTGAAGGCAGCGCGTGAAGCTTTCCTCGACGTGGTGGACTTTGTGGCCGGCAAAACCAAGGCTGAGCCCAACGCCGTGTTTGCGGGCAGCGTGCCGTACCTGATGCTGGCAGGCAACCTGGTGGCGGGCTGGCAACTGGCGCGTTCGCTGCGGGTTGCAGAAGAGCAGCTGGCGGCGGGTGTGGACACCGCCTTTATGCAGGCCAAGATCGCCACCGCCCATTTCTACGCCGAACACCTGCTGAACAAAGCCCCCGGCATACGCGACAGCATCGTCGATGGTGCCGCCAGTGTGACTGCCCTGGCGCTGGAGTCGTTTTAAACTGTTTGCTATCAAATAAGTAGCTTCTTGCGCCCGATTGGTGGGCGCCAGGAGCACTTTTTATCCATAAATCCAGAGACAAACGCCGCAAGGAGAACCCATGTCAAAACTGCCCGCCGTACTCCAGAACCTGCCCCTGCCCATCATTGGCTCACCGCTCTTCATCATCAGCACACCCGCGCTGGTGATTGCCCAGTGCAAGGCCGGTGTGGTGGGTGCCATGCCCGCGCTGAACGCCCGCCCGGCCGAACAGCTGGAAGAGTGGCTGATTGAAATTACCGAGACACTGGCCGCGTACAACAAGGCCAACCCCGACAAACCCGCCGCACCCTTTGCTATCAACCAGATCGTGCACAAGAGCAACGAGCGGCTGGAACACGACATGGCGCTGTGTGTGAAGTACAAGGTGCCGATCATCATCACATCGCTGGGCGCGCGTGAAGACATCAACGCCGCTGCCCACAGCTACGGTGGTGTGGTGTTACACGACATCATCAACAACAAACATGCACGCAAGGCGATCGAAAAGGGCGCTGACGGCCTGATCGCTGTGGCCGCCGGTGCCGGTGGCCACGCAGGTGTAAAGAGCCCGTTTGCCCTGATCCAGGAAATCCGCCAGTGGTTTGACGGCCCCATCGCGCTGAGTGGCTCCATTGCAAGTGGCGACGCCGTGCTGGCCGCGCAGGCCATGGGCGCTGACTTCGCCTACATCGGCTCCGCGTTCATCGCCACCACCGAAGCACGCGCTGCGGATGCGTATAAACAGTCCATCGTGGACAGCAACTCGGACGACATCGTTTACAGCAACCTGTTCACCGGTGTGCACGGCAACTACCTTGCGCCCAGCATCCGCAACGCGGGTATGGACCCTGAAAACCTGCCCGAGAGTGATCCCAGCAAGATGAACTTTGCGGGCGACAAGTCCAAGGCCTGGAAAGACATCTGGGGCTGCGGCCAGGGTATTGGTGCGATCGACCAGGTGCGCAGCACGGCTGACTTTGTGGCCAAGCTTAAGACGGAATACGCCGCTGCGCGGGCGCGCTTGCAACTCGCCTGAAAAACCACTGAAGACCGTGAACACGGACTCCCTCGCGGCGCTGGCTGCGAGGGAGTTTTTTCATTTCAGGTGCCCATGGTGCGAGACCTTGCCGCCCTCAGAGCATAGAGCGTGGGGCGCTGCGCTTCCAGGGCACCGCGGAACGGGCTTTGCCCGGCCGCTGGTGCCGCCCCTTGGGGGGAAGCGCCGCAGGCGCATCGGGGGAGTTTCATGTCATGCCAGTGCCTCGCGCACAAAGTCCAGCCGGTCTTGCCCAAAAAACATCTCGTCGCCCACAAACACCGTGGGCGCCCCAAACACGCCGCGTTGTACCGCTTCTTCGGTGGTGGTTTTGAGCCGGGCCTTGACCTCAGGGTCGTTCACGAGGGCAAAGATGTCGGCTGGCGCAAAGCCGCCCGCAGCCAGTGCCTCGGCCACCACCGCCGGGTCGTTCATGTTGCGCACGTCCACCCACATCGCGTGGAACACGGTGGTCAACAAGGCTTCAAAACGGGCCGGGTCGCGCACTTGTGTGCCTGAAATGGCGCGCATCAGCTGCAGCGTGTTGATGGGGAAATACGGGTTGGTTCCCAGCGGCACGCCATAACGCCGCGCAAAGCGGGCCAGGTCACGGTTCATGTAGCGGCCCTTGGGGGGAATGGACGCGGGGGATGTATTTCCGGTGGCCTGGAACACGCCGCCCAGCAGCATGGGTTTGTAGACCAACTGTGCACCGGCCTGGCGGCACAGGGCCGGCAGCTGCGTCCACGCCAGGTACGACGCAGGGCTGCCCACGTCAAAATAAAAATCGACAACTTGCTGCATTGGAGGCTCCATGGTAAAACGATCGTTCAGCAAAAGAACGGTAATTTGCCCACCATCTGCTGTCAACAAGGTAAACACCCAAGGCCCCCATGCGCTACGCCAATACCCACAAGGAAGACACCCGCAACAAGCTCCTGGCCAGCAGCCGGGCTATTGCCAAGCGGGGCGGTTTTACATCGACCGGTGTGGATGCGCTGATGGGCTCGATCGGGCTGTCGGGTGGTGCGTTTTACAGCCATTTCCCGTCCAAACAAGCGCTGTTTGAAGCCATCATTGATGCAGAAATCAGCAACAGCACCGACATGCTGGCGGGCAACGAAGATTCGCCCGACAACCATGTGGCGAAGTGCCTGCGTGACTACCTTAGCACCTTCCATGCCATGAACCCCGACGTGGGCTGTGTTCTGCCTGCGCTCGGTGCCGAGATTGCGCGTGCGGGCCCGGAGGTGCGCACAACCGTGGAGCGCGGCCTCAAACGCACACACAAAAGCTGGAGCGAGCGGGTGGACGACCCGGATGCGGCCTGGGCACTGATTGCCCAGTGTGTGGGCGCTGTGATGCTGGCCCGCGCGGTGGAGAGCGACAAAACCCGCAAGGAAATCTTGGCTGCAAGTCGGCGGTTTATCGACAAGGCCCAGGTGCGCGAAGCCAGCAAAAAAGACTGATCTGCTTTGCAGCCCGAGGGCTATTTTCCACGCGCCGTCTTACCGTAGCCGGGCATTGAATGTTGGTTTTATAACGTCCATTGGTTGAACGATCGTTTATTAAAAGGAGACATATGGCAACAGACACTTCACAGCCCAAAGTGGCGTTGGTGATTGGCGCAGGCGACGCCACTGGCGGGGCCATTGCCCGGCGGTTTGCACGCGAGGGCTACATCGCTTGTGTCACACGCCGCTCGGCCGACAAGCTGCAGCCGCTCATCGACAGCATCCGCGCCGAGGGTGGCCAGGCCTACGGATACGGCAGTGATGCGCGCAAGGAAGAAGACGTGGCGGCGCTGTTCGCGCAGATCGAGGCCGAACACGGCCCGGTGGAGGTGATGGTGTTCAACATCGGTGCCAATGTGCCCAGCAGCATCCTCGAAGAAACGGCACGCAAGTATTTCAAGGTCTGGGAGATGGCGTGTTTCAGCGGTTTCCTCAACGGCCAGGCCGCCGCCCGTCGGATGGTGGCGCGGGGCCGGGGCACGATTCTGTTCACCGGTGCCACGGCGGCGTTGCGCGGCTCGGCCAATTTTGCGGCCTTTGCCGGTGCCAAACACGCCTTGCGTGCATTGGCCCAAAGCATGGCGCGCGAGCTGGGCCCGCTGAACATCCATGTGGCTCACGTCGTGGTGGACGGTGCCATCGACACCGCATTTATCCGTGACACCTTTCCCGAGCGGTACGCGCTGAAGGACCAGGACGGCATTCTGAACCCCGACCACATTGCGGAAAACTACTGGTACCTGCATACCCAGCCACGTGACGCCTGGACGTTTGAGCTGGATCTGCGCCCGTATATGGAGCGCTGGTAGGGGTAAACGACGCACTTCCACGATTTGCTATTGTTTTAATAGCTATCTGTGGACGCAGAACGTGCGCTGCAGGCCAATTTGATGCAGAAAACAGCCTCTGCAGCCACATGACGCAGACGTGTCTGTAGCCAGTTGACTGGTCGGGCCAAACTCACGGGCTTTGTCCAAAGTGTTGCCCATCGCCTGGTGGGGTTCCATGGTTCTGTTAACAACCCGCATGCCGCCCTTGCCACCATCCTTGCCATCTGCGCACCAACCACCTGAGCGCCCAACGCCCGCCGCGTCGGGCAAGGTGGGCGTGCGCGCTGGCCGTATGCCGATGGTGGATGTGCTCAAGGGTGTGTCCTGCATGCTGATCGTCCTGCACCACCTGGCTTTTTACGGGCCGATGTCGGATGTTGCCTTGCCGCTGGCCCCGCTGCTGATCGGCTGGCTGTACGACTATGGCCGCATGGCGGTGCAGGTGTTTCTGGTGGTCAGCGGTTTCCTCGCGGCCAGCAGCCTGGCACCGGGTGGTGACGCTGTTTTCGACAAACCCCTGCAGCAGATCCTGCGCCGTTATGCCCGGCTGGCCATGCCCTACCTGCTGGCGCTGACGCTCAGTGTGGCGGTGGCAGCGCTGGTGCGGCCCTGGTTTGGGCATGTGTCGGTGCCCGACGAGCCCGACCTGCTGCAACTGCTGGCCCATGTGCTGCTGCTGCAAGGCCTGCTGGGGCAGGATTCACTGTCCGCCGGGGTCTGGTATGTGGCGATTGATTTCCAGCTTTTTGCGCTGACGGTGTTGGGCCTGACCCTGGCGCGCCGTCTGCAGAGCCGTACAGCGCAGCGTGCGCCTTGGGGCATGCTGCTGGTGGGCTGTATGGCCCTGGCCTCGCTGCTGTACTTCAACCTGCATGCGGCGCTGGACGACACGGCGCTGTATTTCTTTGGTGCCTATGGCCTGGGCATGCTGGCGTTCTGGGCGGGGCGCTCACCGCACGCGCGTTACTGGCTGGTGCTGCTGGCGCTGCTGGGTGTGCTGGCGCTGGTGCTGCAGTTTCGCGGGCGTATTGCGGTGGCGCTGGTGGTGGCCTTGTGGCTGGGGGTGGCGCAGGCCTGGCCCCGGCTGCAGCAGTGGCCACGCCATGCGGGTTTGCAGGCAGTGGGCCAGATGTCGTATTCGGTGTTTCTGATCCACTTTCCGGTGTGCCTGCTGGTCAACGCAGTGGTCAGCCATCTGTGGCCCACGCAGCCGCTGGTCAACCTGCTCGGCATGCTGGTGGCATTTGGCCTGTCGCTGCTGGCCGGGGCCGTGTTGTACCGGTGTGTAGAGGCCCGGCCGGTGTCGGTGCCCAAACTGCTGGGCATCCAGGCCGGGCTGGTGGTTGTTGGCTTGGTCGCCTGATAACCCTCAGGCCTTCGGTGGGGCGGCGTAGGTCAAAGTGGTCGCCTTGCCCCAGAACACGCGGTACATAAAGATGGTGTAGATGATGATCACCGGCAGGGTGATGGCCACACCAATCATGATCACGGCCAGGGCTTCGGTGGAACTGGCGGCGTCCCAGATGGTGAGTTTGTCCAGCACCACATACGGGTAGATGCTGTAGGCCAGCCCCAAAAACGCCATCAGAAAAATCAGCACCGTGGACGCAAACACGATCCAGCCGTAACCTGCTTCCACAATCCGTGGGCGGTTTAAAGCCATATACGCTGCACAAAATGCGGCACCGCAGGCCAGCGGAATCGGCAACAGCGCAAAGAACTCGGGCAGGGTGAACCATTTGTCAAACACGGTCTGGCTGACCAGTGGTGTGGCCAGCGAAATCGCCACCAGTGTCAGGCCCATCGGCCACAACATGGCACGCGCCCAGCCCACGGCCCTCAGCTGCAGATCGCCCCAGGTTTTCATCATCAGCCAGCCCGCGCCCAGCATGACGTAGGCGGTGGGGAAGACCAGCATGATGCCCGCGCTGAACGCCAGCGACCAGCCGCTGTAGCTGAAGCCGGTGAGGTAACTGCCGAGCATCCAGCCCTGCGCCATCGATGCGATCAGAGAGCCCGCGGCAAAGGTGCGGTTCCACAGCGCCTTGTGTTCGTCCCGCGCCTTGACACGAAAGTCGAACGACACGCCGCGCAGGATCAGCCCCATCAACATGATGGTGGCAGGCAGGTACAGCGCTGTCAGCACCATGCCGTGTGCCTTCGGAAAGGCAATCAGCAGCACCCCGATACCCAGCACCAGCCAGGTCTCGTTGGCGTCCCAGAACGGACCGATGCTGGAGACCATCACGTCTTTTTCGGCATCGGTGGCAAAGGGCAGCAGAATGCCCACGCCGAGGTCGTAGCCGTCCAGAATCACATAGGTCATGAGCGACAGGCCCATGATGGCCATGAATGCGAGCGGGAGCGCGGTGGCCCAGGTAATGTCAGTCATCTCAGGCTCCGGTGGTGGCAATAGGCAGGGGTGCTTCTGGCGCAGGCTGTTTGGGGTGTTCCGCCATGTAGCGGATGACTCCGATGTACGACACCAGCAGCACCACATACAGCGCCAGCCAGGCAATCAGCGTGCCCATGACCAGTGGCACCGGGTGCTCGGCCACCGTGTCGGCGGTGCGTAGCAGGCCGTAGACGATGAAGGGCTGGCGGCCAATCTCGGTCACCCACCAGCCGGCCAGTGTGGCAACCCAGCCCGAGAAGGTCATGCCGGCCAGGATGTACAGCGCAAAACGCGGCAGCGCGGCCTGTGTCCTGCGCCGCCGCCACAGCAGCAGCGCCATGCCCCAGGCCACCACCAGCATCAGCATGCCGACCCCCACCATCACGCGGAAGCTCCAGAACACGGGCGCCACAGGTGGGTGTGCGTTGGGAAATTCGTTCAGGCCTTGGAGTTCGGCATCGATGTCATGCGCGAGGATCAGGCTGGCGAGTTTGGGGATCTTGACCGCGTAATCAGTGCGGCCTTCTTTCTCGTTGGGCAGGCCAAACAGCGTCAGGGGGGCCGACTTTTCGGTGTGCCAGATGCCTTCAATGGCAGCGATCTTGGCGGGCTGGTGTTTGAGTGTGTTCAGGCCGTGTAAGTCACCCATGAAGATCTGCAGCGGGATGGCGACGGAGGCAAAAATCACCGCTGTACGCAGTGCCTTGTGGGTGCCTGCGTTGGTGGTGCCCTTCAGGATTTGCCAGGCACTCACACCCGCCATCAGGAAGGAAGCCGTCAACGCCGACGCCAACAGCTTGTGGCCCAGGCGGTAGGGGAACGACGGGTTAAACACCACATCGAACCAGCTGGTGACGTGGAACACCCCGTCGATGATTTCGTACCCTGCAGGGGTCTGCATCCACGAGTTCAGGCTCAGAATCCAGAACGCCGACATGGTGGTGCCCAGCGCCACCATACAGGTGGCGGCCAGGTGCACCCGCTCCGACACCCGGCCCCGGCCAAACAGCATCACCCCGAGGAAGGTGGCCTCCAGGAAGAAGGCGGTCAGCACCTCAAAGCCCAGCAGTGGCCCGGCGATGTTGCCGGTCTTTTCCATGTAACCCGGCCAGTTGGTGCCGAACTGGAAACTCATGGTGATGCCTGACACCACACCCAGCGCAAAGGTCAGCGCAAAAATCTTGGTCCAGAAGTAATAGGCAGCCTCCCATCCCGCTGCATCTGGGGTGCCCTTGGTGGCGTTAACACGCAGCCGGAAGAACAACAACAGCCAGCACAGCGCAATGGTGATGGTGGGGAACAGGATGTGGAAGCTGATGTTCGCCGCAAACTGGATGCGCGATAAAAGAAGTACGTCCATGGTCAGTTGTCCTTCGTGGTTGCGGCGAGTTTGGCGGGTGACTTGCCCGTCATTCTGTCTTTGAATTCGAGCACTTTGGTGACAGTGGCACCCATACCCATCAGCTGCATGGCGGTTTCGGGAGCGAGTTTTTGTACATCATCAAACCAGGTCATCAGCCGGTCAATCAGTTCGTGCATTTCTTTCATGCGCTCCTGCGCGTGGCGCTCGGCGTCGCTGGTGGGTGCTTCGAGTAATGCCATACGCAGCATCGACAGCGTGGGCTCGATCTCACGGCGGCGGCGTTCTTCGGCCAACACGCGGAAGATCTCCCACACATCGGCAGGCGCTTCAAAGTATTCACGCCGGTCACCAGGTTGGTGGCGCAGCTTTACCAGCCGCCAGGACTGCAGCTCCTTCAAGCCCATGCTGACGTTGGAGCGCGAAAACTCCAACGCCTCGGCAATGTCGTCGGCATTCAGCGCGTGGGGCGAGATGAAGATCAGGGCATAAATTTGCCCCACGGTGCGGTTGATGCCCCAACGGCTGCCCATCTCACCAAAGTGGGAGACAAACTGCCGGTTCAGGGGCGGAAGGTTTTCGCGGTTGGGCATGGCCGCGATTGTCGCAGTGGTATTTTGAATTTTCAGTAATTACTGAAAATTCATGACGTAAATCAAGGGGTATTGCCTGGATTTACGCTAAATAGGGCTCTCGCGCCCGTCCTGCCTGCCCAGATCGCTCCTGAAAAAGGAGCTAAACAACACCCGCTGCAACCTGCTCCGCGTCTTCCCGCAGCTTTTGCAGAATGATGTCGGCCACCGTGGGGCTGGCGGGCAGCAGCGTATGCACGATAGGCACCTGCACTTCGTCGGTGATCCACGCGGCGCGGGTTTCGGACACGGACACCACACCGTCGTTGGGCTCGTCACCAAACGGGCTCAGTTTGCCGGTGATGCCCTTGGTGCCAATGATGCTGGTGGTGCGCGCCACCGTGGCAATACCCGCCATACGGTCGTCCGAGCCCAGCAGCTGGCCGCAGTCCTGCGTGACGGCGCGGAAGACGATGTTGCGGCGCATCTTCTGCGCCAGCCGGGACGGCAGCACGGGGGAGCCGAGCAGGAACACATGCGACGGCTGGGGTGTGTCGGCGGGCAGCAAGGTCAGAGCCGAGCGCAGCAACACCCCCCCGAGTGAATGCCCGATGAGTACATAGTCACCTTGCCGAGCCAGCTCTGCAATGCGGCCTGCAAGGCGCTGGCTGATGGCCGAAAAGTCGTGGAAGGCCGTGGCGTAACCAAAAGTGCTGGTCACCAGCCCGCCAGATTTCAGGCGCGAAAGCAGGGGCAGGGCCGACAGCGGCGTGCGGCCCATGCCGTGGATAAAAAGGGCTTGCATAAGAGTGGGGTGCGCGGGTGGTGGGTCAATCCAGCCGCAAGATTACCCGACTTGGCTGTGGCGCACTCTCGGGTGCTTGCTTTTTCAAAATGGAAGTGAAATACTGTATGAATACACAGTTTTAATGCGCTTCTGTTTTGATAGCTGCTTGCGCTTGTCCACCGTGTGCCAGAGGCCCATTTGGCTTAAGAAATGTCCGACACCACCATCCCTGTCAACGCCATCAAAGGCCGTGGCGCGGCCACCCGGCTGGCGCACCGGTTTGAGCGCGACACCCGCGACGCGTATGACGACGGCTGGGGCACGCTGGAAGAGGGTGAGGCCGAGCGCCCCGCCGTCACCACCCAAGTGACATTTGAAAATGCCAAGTCGGCACTCAGCCACAACGACTCGCCTGACATCCCGTTCGACACCTCACTCAACCCGTACCGGGGTTGTGAACACGGCTGTATCTACTGCTTTGCCCGGCCCACCCACAGCTACCTCAACCTGTCGCCGGGGCTGGACTTTGAAACCCGCCTCATCGCCAAACGCAACATCGCCGAAGTGTTACGCGCCGAGTTAGGCCGCCGTGCCTATGTGCCCGGCCAGATCGCGCTGGGCACAGCGACCGACTGTTACCAGCCCATCGAGCGTGAGCTGCGGCTGACGCGTGCGGTGATTGCGGTGCTGCAAGAGGCGCGGCATCCGTTTGGCCTGGTCACCAAGTCCAGCGCCGTCGAGGCCGACCTGGACCTGATCGCCCCCATGGCCGCGCAGGGCCTGGCCGCGGTGTACGTCACCGTCACTACCCTCGACGCCGCGCTGGCCCGCACGCTGGAGCCCCGCGCCGCCGCGCCGCACCGGCGGCTTCGCACCATCCGCACGCTGGTGGACGCCGGTGTGCCGGTGGGTGTGAGTGTGGGGCCGCAGATTCCGTTCATCAACGACGATATGGAGCAGGTGCTAGCCGCCGCCCGCGACGCGGGTGCCACCAGCGCGTTCTACACCGTGGTGCGCCTGCCGTGGGAAGTGGCGCCGCTGTTCAAGGAATGGCTGCAGCTGCACTACCCGCAACGCGCCGACCGCGTGATGGCGCGTATCCGCGAGATGCGCGGTGGCAAGGATTACGACGCCGACTTTGCCACGCGTATGAAAGGCAGCGGCCTGTGGGCTGACCTGATCCGCCAGCGCTTCCACCACGCCACGCAGCGACTCGGCTACAACCGCACACGTATCACGCTGGATCTGGCGCAGTTCCGGCAACCATCGTCAGCCGGGCAGGGGCATCTTTTTTGACGCAGGGGCCAACGTGGCTGCCGCGCAATCTGCGTACACATCCAGGGCAAGTTGGTGCAGCCCGGTCTGGACGTCCAGCAAACCCAGCACCGAATGGAAGTAACTGTCGTGGCTGATACGTTTGTCGCGCATGTTTTGCTGCAGGCAGCCGGTGCTGATGCCCGTGCGTGTTTGCATCGACGGCGACAGCCAGGTGACCCAGGGCACGTGTTTCTGCACGTCGGGCGCAATGCTGTACGGCATGCCATGCAGGTAGATGCCGTTCTCGCCCAGTGATTCGCCATGGTCTGCTACGTAAACCATAGCTGTATCCGCATGTCCCTCCTTAGCTTCAAGCCATTGGATCACCGAATTCAGGAAGTGGTCGGTCTCCACAATGCTGTTGTCGTAGGCGTTGACGAGCTGGTCGCGGCTGCATTCCTGCAACACATTGCTGGTGCACTCGGGCATGAAGTGTTTCTGTGCCGGGGCTGAGCGTTTGGCATAGGCCGGGCCGTGGCTTCCCATCTGGTGCAACACCACCACCACGCCGCGGGCGCGCTGCGCTGCGGGCAGGGCGGCGATACGGTCGTCCAGGCCTTGCAACATGGCGGTGTCCAGGCACTCGTCCACACACCCTGCGGCCTTGACCGCCTCGGCGGTGGTGAAGTTGAAGCTGGGCACGCGGGCACACACCCCTTTGCAGCCCGCCTGGTTGTCTACCCACAATACGGCCAGCCCGGCGCGCTGCAGCATGTCGGGCAGGTTTTCATACTCCGCCTTGCGCGACTCGAATGCCGCCTTGTCCAGGTGCGAAAACATACACGGCACCGACGCCGCCGTGTTGGTGCCGCACGACCACGCGTTCAGCGCAGTGCTGATGTCTTTGCGCGCACCCAGCTCGGGGGTGGTGTTGCGGCTGTAGCCGTTGATGCCAAAGTTGCCACTGCGCCCGGTTTCTCCCACCACCAGCACCAGCAGCGGTGGGCGCTGCTGCTGGGCATAGCTGGCACCCAGCTTCACGTCTTCACCCATGGGCAGGATCTTCGAGGTGTCGCGGCGCAGCGGCATGGCGGCAATGTTGCCCAGCGCGTAGATGCTGTTGAGCGGGTTGATGAGGTAACGCATTTCCGTGTGGTTGCGCATGGTGCTGGAGAAGTCCTGGAAGAACAGCAGCAGCGCCCCCGCCGCCACCAGCAGCGACATGGCTAGTGTGATGGTGTTGTGCAGCAGTTGGCGGCCTACCTGCCGGTATAGCACGGGCTGCCGCCACAGCCACACCAGCGGCGGCCCGGCCAGCGCCAGCACGGTGGCGGGCAGCCGCCAGTTGAGCAGGTCCTGCGTTTCGTGCACATCGGTCTGCAAGGCGTTCACCAGCATCGTGCTGTCGATCACGATGCCGTACGACAGCATGAAGTAGGCCCCCGCCGCAGCCGCCAGCAGCAGCAGGCTGAGCATGGGTTTGAGCGTGTGCCGCCAGGCGAAGACGCTGGTCAATGCCACCAGTGTTGCCGCAATGGCCACGGCAAACGCCACCGCAAACGCAAAAGGCCGCAAACCCTGCGAGCCCGGCAGCTGCGCCAGCGCCCGCCAGAGCGGGTAGTTACACACGGTGGCCAGCCACAGGCTGACATAAGCCGCCAGCACCCAGGCCGGCCGTGCCAAGGGCGCGACGGCTTCGGTGTGTGGGGGGGTGGACTGGCGCGCGTGGGACGGCGCTGGGAAAAGGACAGATGGCAGCAGCATGGCCGCCATTGTTTTGGGGGGAACTTAACGCAAGATTAAGGACAGCAGTGGGCCGCTGCTGTGGTTAAAAATAGGCGTCAAAAGTGGCTCTGGCGCCCATTCAATGTGCGCTTGCTGCTATCAAATTAGCATTCTTACGCTGCCGAATCCACACCCAGCGCATGCGCCACACACATGGCCGCATACGCATCGTTCGCGGCGTAACGCACCTGGGCTTCGGTCAGTTGCCGGGCGGCCCAGTTCGATGTGGTCTGTTTACGGGACTTGATGAAGCGCTGCCCAAAGACCAGCGCCACCGCCGTTTTAACGCCCACCTCACGCCGGTAGCCGCGCTGGCGGAACACGGTGTCCAGATCCACCACGGCTGCGGGCTCGATGCCCAGCGTGCGGCGGATCTGGGTGCGGTCACCGGATAGGCCAAAGCCCACTTTCACGAGCGTGGTGGAGGCCAGCAACTGGGCTGCTGCTGCGCGGCATGCAGAGTCGTGTAGCTGGAACACCCAGGCGTGGTCCAGCGTCGCCAGCTGCAGTGTGTGGGGGCCGGTAGAGGTTTCGTTCTTCAGAAAGGTGGGTTTGGACTCGGTGTCAAACCCCACCACCTGCAACGCGCCCAATGTGGCGAGGGCTTGGGCGGCCTGCTGCGGGGTGGACACGACGTCGATGTCGCGCAGGCCCAGGCCCGGAAACACGTCCAGCATTGCGATGTCTTCGCGGCTGGGCAAACGGGGCAGGTTAACGGGTGTGTTCACGGGTTCAGCACCGCCGCGTGGTGCGCCAGGTGGTCGGCCATGAAGCTCTGGATGAAGTAGTAGCCGTGGTCGTAGCCTGCATGCCGGCGCAAGGTCAGGGGCTGGCCAATGGCCACACACGCGGCCTCGAACAGGTGGGGGTGCAGCTGCTCGGCCAGGAATTTGTCGGCCAGGCCCTGGTCGATCAGGATGCCTGCCGGGTAGGGCGCGATGGGTTGGTGCTGCATCAGCGCGGTGGCGTCGTGTTCGATCCAGCTGCTCTGGTCGGCACCCAGGTAGCCGCTGAATGCTTTGTGGCCCCAGGGGCACTGTGTGGGGGCGCAGATGGGGGCAAAGGCCGACAGTGACTTGAACACGCCCGGGTGGCGCAGCGCCAGGGTCAGCGCACCGTGGCCGCCCATGGAGTGGCCGAAGATGCCCAGCCGTTCGCCGTCGATGGGCAGGGTGGCTGTGGCGGTGGGCAGCAGCTCGTTCAGCAGGTAACTTTCCATACGCCAATGGCTGGCCCAGGGGGCCTGGGTGGCGTCGAGGTAAAAACCGGCGCCCACGCCAAAGTCCCATGTATCTGCCTCGCCGGGCACGTTGGCGCCGCGGGGGCTGGTGTCGGGGCTGATGAGTGCAAGGCCCAGTTCTGCCGCCAGGCGCTGGGCACCGGCCTTGACCATGAAGGTTTCTTCGGTGCAGGTAAGCCCGGCCAGGTACAGCAGGGCAGGGACTTTTTCACCCGCCAATGCTTGGGGCGGCAGGAACACCGAAAACTGCATGGGCAGGCCGATAGCACTTGCCTGGTGGCGGTAGAAGCGTTGCTCGCCGCCAAAACAGGCGTGTGCGCTGAGCAATTCCGGCGCAGCCGAGGGCACTTGAGGGGCTTGTGACATGGTCACTCCTAAAAGAAGAGCTGCCAGCGCAGGTAATACCTGGGCTGGCAGCCATTTTTATATGGAAAACAGGTGTGTCTGTACCGTGGACTCGGGGTCAGTACACGATGACCGAGCGGATGGATTTGCCTTCGTGCATCAGGTCAAACGCTTCGTTGATCTCCGCCAGGGGCATGGTGTGGGTCACAAAAGGCTCCAGCTGGATCTTGCCGGCCATGGCGTCTTCCACCATGCCGGGCAGTTCGCTGCGGCCCTTGACGCCGCCGAATGCCGAGCCCAGCCACTTGCGGCCTGTCACCAGCTGGAACGGGCGGGTCGAGATTTCCTGGCCCGCACCGGCCACACCAATGATGACCGACTGGCCCCAGCCGCGGTGTGCACATTCCAGCGCGGCACGCATCACGTTCACGTTGCCGATGCATTCAAAGCTGTGGTCCACGCCCCAACCCGTCATCTCCACAATCACCTGCTGGATCGGTTTGTCGAAGTCCTTGGGGTTGACACAGTCGGTGGCACCAAAGGTGGTGGCCAGCGCAAACTTGCCCGGGTTGGTGTCGATGGCGATGATGCGGCCCGCCTTGGCCAGTTTGGCGCCCTGGATCACGGCCAGACCAATCCCCCCCAGGCCGAACACGGCGACCGTATCGCCCTCCTGTACCTTGGCGGTGTTCTTCACCGCGCCCAGGCCGGTGGTCACGCCGCAGCCCAGCAGGCAGACCTGCTCGGGGTTGGCCTCGGGGTGGATCTTGGCCAGCGACACGGCAGCCACCACGGTGTATTCGCTGAAGGTGGAGCAGCCCATGTAGTGGTAAATCGGCTCGCCGTTGTAGCTGAAGCGGGTGGTGCCGTCGGGCATCACACCCTTGCCCTGGGTGGCGCGCACGGCAGTACACAGGTTGGTTTTGCCACTCTTGCAGAACAGGCATTCGCCACATTCGGCGGTGTACAGCGGAATCACATGGTCGCCCGGCTTGACGCTGGTGACACCTTCACCCACTTCCACCACGATGCCCGCGCCTTCATGGCCTAGCACGGCGGGGAACAGGCCCTCTGGGTCGTCACCACTCAGCGTGAAGGCATCGGTGTGGCAAACACCCGTGTGGGTGATTTGCACCAGCACTTCGCCCTTTTGCGGTGGCGCAACGTCGATCTCGACGATTTGCAGGGGTTCTCCGGCTTTGAAGGCGACGGCGGCTTTGGAT
This sequence comes from Comamonadaceae bacterium AAW, assembly GCA_026314275.1. Taxonomy (GTDB): domain Bacteria; phylum Pseudomonadota; class Gammaproteobacteria; order Burkholderiales; family Burkholderiaceae_C; genus JAGOEY01. Next base: position 143,665 of record CP111109.1, on the reverse strand, counting down.
TTCATGGGGCAGTCCTCTTTGAAAAATGTGGGATGGGGATGGAAAGTCGTTAACGCGTTGTTTGATCCGTTGGGTACGTGGCGCATGACACTGGTGCGATCCGTGGCAGATGTTGCCGCGAAAAACATCAACCCGCGTGCTGGCGGCGTCCCACCTTGGGCACCGCCTCCGTACGCGACTCACGGTGTGGGTTTTATTCTCGGGTCATTTCAGATACGAGCGCAGCAGCGCCAGCGTTTGTTCTACCGACTTCTGCGAAGGTGCCGGTTTTTCCGCCAGGACCTCGCGCACATGGCCGTCGAGCAGGTCTGCCATGAGCCCATGCACCGCGCCGCGCATGGCCGCTAACTGCTGCAGGATGGGCGCACACTCGCTGCCCGCTTCCACGGCGCGTTCCAGTGCCTCGGCCTGCCCCTTGATACGGCGCAGGCGGGTGATGGCGCGTTGTTTGTCTTCAGCGGAATGGGGCATGGTCAGGGGGCGCGACAGATACCGGTGGAACGCTTTTGTCTACCGTCTTGGTTGTACTGGGATGCAGTATAAAACAAGGAGGCTTATGAGCAAAGCGCTGTAGCCATTAAATGTATGGCTACTACGGGGCAGTATCCAGGAAAACATGCTCCGGTGTGTGATCGCCTGTGCATGCTGGGCCAGGGCACACGCCGCCGTGCAGTTGGCTGGATCTGTCCGTTGTAGATCGAACCGCCATGAAAAAAGCCCGCAGGCAAAGTTGCTTGCGGGCCTATTGGCAGCCAGAGCCCCTGCGCGAGAGGCTCCGCTGTTGTCGCGTGGTTTAACGCGCAGCGATGGGCTGCACGTCGCGGCGCACGGCACCGGTGAACAGCTGGCGTGGGCGGCCGATCTTGTACTCGGGGTCACCAATCATTTCGTTCAGCTGGGCGATCCAGCCCACGGTGCGGGCCAGTGCAAACACGGCGGTGAACAGCGGTGTGGGGATACCAATGGCGCGCTGCACGATGCCGGAGTAGAAGTCCACGTTGGGGTAGAGCTTGCGCGATACGAAGTAGTCGTCTTCCAGGGCAATCTTTTCCAGGGCCATGGCCAGCTTGAACAGCGGGTCGTTTTCCAGGCCCAGCTCGGCCAGCACTTCCTTGCAGGTCTCTTGCATGAGTTTGGCGCGGGGGTCGTAGTTCTTGTACACGCGGTGGCCAAAACCCATGAGCTTGACGCCAGAGTTCTTGTCCTTGACCTGTTTGATGAACTCGCCGATTTTCTCGACGCCACCGGCCTTCTGGATGTCGCCCAGCATGTTCAGGCAGGCTTCGTTGGCACCACCGTGTGCGGGGCCCCACAGGCATGCCACACCGGCAGCAATGGCGGCGAACGGGTTGGTGCCCGACGAGCCGCACAGGCGCACGGTGGATGTGGACGCGTTTTGTTCGTGGTCGGCGTGCAGGATGAAGATGCGGTCGAGTGCACGTTCCAGCACGGGGCTGACCTTGTACTCTTCACACGGCGTGGCGAACATCATGTGCAGGAAGTTGCCTGCGTAGCTCAGGTTGTTCTTCGGGTACATGTAGGGCTGGCCCACGGTGTACTTGTAGGCCATGGCGACCAGTGTAGGCATCTTGGCAATCAGGCGGATGGCCGAGATGTTGCGGTGCTCTGGGTTGTTGATGTCGGTGCTGTCATGGTAGAAGGCCGACAGTGCACCCACCAGGCCGGTCATGATGGCCATGGGGTGTGCGTCGCGGCGGAAGCCACGCAGGAAGAACTGCATCTGCTCGTTGACCATGGTGTGGTTGGTCACGAGTTGGGTGAAGTCGGTCTTTTGGGTCGCGTTGGGCAGTTCCCCGTGCAGCAGCAGGTGGCAGGTTTCCATGAAGTCGCAGTTGGTGGCCAGCTGCTCGATGGGGTAACCGCGGTACAGCAGCTCACCCTTGTCACCGTCGATGTAGGTGATGGCGGACTGGCACGACGCGGTGGACAAAAAGCCCGGGTCGTAGGTGAACATGCCGGTCTGGGCGTACAGCTTGCGGATGTCGATGACATCCGGGCCAATCGAGCCCTGGTACACAGGGAGGTCGACATTCGGGCTGCCGTTACTGAACGACAGGGTGGCTTTGTTGTCAGCTAGCTTCATTGGTACTTTCCTTTTGCAAATTGCCCATGATCCGGTGAAACAAGGCTGGTGAACTGGGTCTCAAGCGGTGTGAACCACTTGGGGCCTCAGCATGGCCAGCACTTCGCGTACTTCTTGTGTATCCATCCCGGCCTGCGGTTCCTTGCGCCGAAGCAAAAGGTCCAGAAGGTCGTTGTCTGCCAAATCCATCAAAATATTCAGCCCCTGGGCATGGCCAACCGTCAAGCCAGATTCATGCCGGGCGAAAAATTCCGCAATAAACAGGTCGTTTTCCAGCAGGCCCCGGCGGCAGCGCCATTTGAGTTTGCTCAGGGCACGCTCATCCAGCTTCTCAGCAAAGTTGCCCGTGCCTTCGGCATGCTGCCAGGGTGTGGAGTGCTGCATGGTCATGCGGTCTTGTTTACACCGTCCGGCGAACCATCAGTTCTTTGATTTTGCCAATGGCAATCGTTGGGTTCAGTCCCTTGGGGCACACGTCCACGCAGTTCATGATGGTTTTGCAACGGAACAGGCGGTACGGGTCTTCCAGGTTGTCCAGGCGTTCGGCAGTGGCTTCGTCGCGGCTGTCGGCAATGAAGCGGTAGGCCTGCAGCAGACCTGCGGGGCCCACAAATTTGTCGGGGTTCCACCAGAAGCTGGGGCAGCTGGTGGAGCAGCTGGCGCACAGAATACATTCGTACAAGCCGTTGAGCTCGTCACGCTCTTCAGGGCTTTGCAGACGTTCTTTTTCCGGCAGGATTTCGTTGTTGATCAGGTAGGGCTTGATCGAGTTGTACTGCTTGAAGAACTGCGTCATGTCCACGATCAGGTCGCGGATCACAGGCAGGCCTGGCAGGGGCTTCAGCACGATGGTGCCCTGGAGCGTCAGCATGTTGGTCAGGCAGGCCAGACCGTTCTTGCCGTTGATGTTCATGGCGTCAGAGCCACACACACCTTCGCGGCAGGAGCGGCGGAACGACAGCGTGGGGTCTTGTTCCTTCAGCTTGACCAGGGCATCCAGCAGCATACGTTCATGGCCGTCGAGTTCGATCTCGATGGTCTGCATGTACGGCTTGGCGTCGCGGTCCGGGTCGTAGCGGTAGATTTGGAATGTGCGTTTTTGCATGGTTCTTCTCTCTTGTAGCTACTGGGATCAGAAGGTTCTGACCTTTGGCGGAACACTGTCAACCGTCAGGGGTTTGAGGTTGACGGGTTTGTAGTCGAGGCGGCTGCCTTCGCTGTACCACAGGGTGTGTTTCATCCACTCCTTGTCGTTGCGGCCCAGCGGGAACTCGGCATGGTCGGCCGGGTGTTCGTAGTCGTACACGGTGTGTGCACCACGGCATTCGCGGCGGGCGGCCGCCGACACCATCGTGGCCTGGGCCACTTCGATCAGGTTGTCCACTTCCAGCGCTTCGATGCGTGCGGTGTTGAACACCTTGGACTTGTCCTTGAGCGTGATACCTGCAACCTTGCCGCGGATGGCTGCAATTTTCTGCACACCTTCGTCCATGCTTTCCTGCGTGCGGAACACGCCCGCGTGGAGTTGCATGGCGTCGCGGATTTCAGCGGCCACGTCTTGCGAGTAGGTGCCTTCCGTCGATGCTTCCAGCTGGTTCAGGCGCGCCAGGGTCTGTTCGCCGGCATTGGCGGGCAGCGGCTTGTGTTCCTTGTTGCGGTTGTTGAACTCCACAATGTGGCGGCCCGCGGCCTTGCCGAACACCAGCAGATCCAGCAGCGAGTTGGTGCCCAGGCGGTTGGCGCCGTGCACGCTCACACACGCACATTCACCCACGGCATACAAACCGTTGATCACGTCGTTGTTGACGCCGTTCTTCTGTGCGACCACCTGGCCATGGATGTTGGTGGGGATACCACCCATCTGGTAGTGGATGGTGGGTACCACAGGGATCGGTTCCTTTGTGATGTCCACGTTGGCGAAGTTGACGCCAATTTCAAACACCGACGGCAGGCGCTTGTGGATGGTTTCTGCACCCAGGTGGTCCAGCTTGAGCAGGATGTGGTCCTTCTTGGGGCCACAGCCACGGCCTTCCTTGATTTCCTGGTCCATACAACGGGACACGAAGTCGCGGGGGGCCAGATCCTTCAGGGTGGGCGCATAACGCTCCATGAAACGTTCACCATTGCTGTTCAGCAAGATGGCGCCTTCGCCGCGGCAGCCTTCGGTCAAGAGCACACCTGCGCCAGCCACACCCGTGGGGTGGAACTGCCAGAACTCCATGTCTTGCAGTGCAATGCCGGAGCGTGCGGCCATACCCAGGCCGTCACCGGTGTTGATGAAGGCATTGGTGGATGCACCGAAAATGCGGCCCGCGCCGCCAGTGGCCAGCAGCACGGTCTTGGCGCGCAGGATGTGCAGCTCGCCGGTTTCCATCTCGAGCGCGGTGACACCCACGACATCGCCGGATTCGTCGCGGATCAGGTCAAGGGCCATCCACTCAACGAAGAAGTTGGTCTTGGCCTTGACGTTTTGCTGGTACAGCGTGTGCAGCATGGCGTGGCCGGTACGGTCGGCCGCAGCGCAGGCGCGTTGCACGGGTTTCTCGCCGTAGTTGGCGGTGTGGCCGCCGAACGGGCGCTGGTAAATCGTGCCGTCGGGGTTGCGGTCGAACGGCATACCGAAGTGTTCCAGCTCGTACACCACCTTGGGTGCTTCGCGGCACATGAATTCAATCGCATCCTGGTCGCCGAGCCAGTCGGAGCCCTTGATGGTGTCGTAGAAGTGGTAGTGCCAGTTGTCTTCCGACATGTTGCCCAGCGACGCACTCACGCCACCTTGTGCTGCCACGGTGTGGCTGCGGGTGGGGAACACTTTGGACAGCGAGGCCACGTTCAGGCCGGCCTTGGACAGTTCGAGTGCAGCGCGCATGCCCGAGCCACCGGCTCCGACGATGACCACGTCAAACTTGCGCTGCGTAATATTGGCTTTTGTGTAACTCATTATGGTATGCCTCGTGGGGATCAAATACGGGCATCAAAGACGCCAGAGCACCTGGATAGCCCAGCCAGCGCAACCGACCAGCCAGACCATGGTGAAAACCTGCACCAGCAGGCGCAGCCAGACGGGTGATGTGATGTAGTCCATCGTGATGTCGCGCATACCCACCCAGGCGTGGTAGAGCAGGGCGACGATCACCGCAAAGGTCAGCACTTTCATCCACTGGCTGGAGAAAATACCAGCCCATGTGTCGTAGCCGATGGGGCCAGAGGTAAAAATGACCTGTGCCAACAGCAGCACGGTAAAGATGGCCATGATGCAAGCGGTGATGCGCTGTGCAAGCCAATCGCGCAGGCCGTAATGGGCGCCGACAACGACGCGTTTGGAGCCGTAATTCACTGACATGGTTTGTGCTCCTGGTGTTTAGTAGAGGCCGAACAACTTGGCGCCGAGCACCAGGGTCAGGCCGATGCTGATGGCAAGGGTGAACAGGGCAGACGACTTGCCGAATTCTTTGGTCACTGCGGAGTGGCTGACGTCCATCCAGAGGTGGCGCAGGCCCGCGATGAAGTGGTGCAGGTAGGCCCAGATGATGGCCAGCGCGATGAGTTTGAAAAACCAGCCAGGTACAAAACCCACGCCGACATTAAAAACAGCCCTGAATTTTGCAAACGAAATTTCGGAAGACACGGACGTGTCAAACATCCAGATGATGAAAGGCATCAGCAAGAACAGGAAGGCTCCGCTGGCCCGGTGCAGGATGGACACCCAGGCGGCGGGTGTCATGCGGTAGGTGGGCAGGTCCGTCAGTTTGTTGACGTTGCGGAATTCAGGCCGCTTCTTCGATCGGGAGGATGTCGCAAGATCAGTCATGTCATGGCCTTCGTGGTGTAACCGCTTTGTAATTGGTGAATGCAAACAACCCAAAATTCTATTGCAATGCAGCAACGCAAGACTTACAGGCGTCAAATTGTTTGAGGGTTTTCCTGGGTCGGGCACAAAAAAGGGGCGGAATACCGCCGTTCAAGTGCTCAATTGAGTGCATTGCGGTAATGGTGCGTGTCCGTGCGGTACAACCCGCGGCGCAGCTCCATGGGGGTGTCGTTGTAGGTGTAGGCGATACGTTCCACGCTCAGAAGCGGCACGTTCTGGGCCACTTGCAGAAGCGCGGCTTGTTCTTTGTCGGGGCATACGGCGCGGATCTTTTCTTCGGCGCGCACCATCCGGATACCAAAGTCCAACTCGAACATGGCGTAGGTAGGGCCCCGGTAGTCGCCCATTTGTTCGGCGCTCAAACCCTTGAAGGGTTGGCCCGGTAGCCACAGGTCTTCCAGGATGGTGGGCACACCACCAAACGACAGAATGCGCCGCACCTGCAGCACCGCGTCCCCGGGGCGCAAGGCCAGCATACGGGCCACTTCGGCGCTGGAGCGCACCCGTTTGCATTCGATGATGGTGCGCTCTGCGGGCCCTTCGGTGTTCACGTCGCCGCTGTCGGGCACGAGTTTGAGAAAACGGTACTGCACATGCCTTTCGGCATGGGTGGCCACAAAAGTGCCTTTGCCCTGGCGGCGCACCAGCAGGTTGTCGGCGGCCAACTCGTCGATGGCTTTGCGCACGGTGCCCTGGCTGACACGGAACCGTGCGGCCAGCTCCATTTCGCTCGGAATGGCTTCCGCAGGCTTCCACTCACCCGCTTGCAGGCTTTGCAGGATCAAGGCCTTGATCTGCTGGTACAGCGGGCTGAACGCGGGTGTGGTGGCGGCCGGGCTCTCTGCTCCGGCTTCACTTGCACTGGGGGCGTTGCTGGTAGTTGTATGGGCCATGAAGGTGGGGCTGAGGTGTGCGGAGCGGGGCGTGCTGGAGGCTTTGTTGTCAGCTGGCTGAAAGGCATGAAGTGCGCAAAAGTGCACAAATTTCACAGGCGGAATCATATCTTATATAAGACATAAGACAAATTGACGATTGCCTGTTTTCGAGGGTAAACTATGACGCTGTCCTGCAAGGGCTTTTCTGTGAACGGGCCCTGTAGCAAACGCTTTTTTGGTTTTCACCAGCGTTTTTCGCAAACTTTCACCACACTTCCTGGAGTTTTCCCATGAGCAAGAAGCCCGTCCGCGTTGCCGTTACCGGTGCCGCAGGTCAAATCGGTTACGCCCTGTTGTTCCGCATCGCCTCCGGCGAAATGCTGGGCAAGGACCAGCCTGTCATCCTGCAACTGCTCGAAGTGCCAGTTGAAGGCCCCCAGAAGGCGCTCAAGGGAGTGATGATGGAACTGGACGACTGCGCTTTCCCGCTGCTGGTTGAAATGACCGCCCACGGTGACCCCATGACCGCCTTCAAGGACGCCGACTACGCACTGCTGGTGGGTTCGCGCCCCCGTGGCCCCGGCATGGAACGTGCCGAGCTGCTGGCCGTCAACGGTGCTATCTTCACCGCACAGGGCAAGGCGCTCAACGCTGTGGCCAGCCGCAATGTCAAGGTGCTGGTGGTGGGCAACCCCGCCAACACCAATGCCTACATCGCCATGAAGAGTGCGCCTGACCTGCCACGCAAGAACTTCACCGCCATGCTGCGCCTGGACCACAACCGTGCTGCCAGCCAGCTCGCAGCCAAAACCGGCAAGGCCGTGGCCGACATCGAAAAACTCACCGTCTGGGGCAACCACTCGCCCACGATGTATGCCGACTACCGCTTCGCCACCATCAATGGCGAAAGCGTCGCCAAGATGATCAACGACCAGGAATGGAACGCCAACACCTTCCTGCCCACCGTGGGCAAGCGTGGTGCGGCCATCATCGAGGCACGTGGTTTGTCGTCGGCTGCTTCGGCCGCCAATGCTGCCATCGACCACATGCGTGACTGGGCTCTGGGCACCAACGGCAAGTGGGTCACCATGGGTATCCCATCGGACGGCCAGTACGGCATTCCGAAGGACGTGATGTTCGGTTTCCCCGTCACCACTGAAAACGGCGAATACAAAATCGTCGAAGGCCTGGAAATCGATGCATTCAGCCAGGAACGTATCGACAAAACGCTGAAAGAGCTGACCGACGAACAAGCTGGTGTGGCCCACCTCCTGTAAGGCCGCCATGCAGCATCCGCGTCAAGTTTTACTCGGAGCCCAGGCCGGGGCCGGTTTTTTACCGGTCTGTGACCATTACAGCGGCGTCGAGGCGCGGATGCGCAAAAGCCTGCAGCTGCAGGCAGAAATGACCGAAGAGTTTGGTGCCTGCGTCTTCGACGTGACACTGGACTGCGAAGACGGTGCACCCGTGGGGGGGAAGCAGAACACGCTGCCATGGTGGTGGCGCTGGCGCTGGAGGCTCCTGACAACGCACGGGTTGCCGTGCGGGTGCATCCGGTCGAGCACCCTTCCTTTTTCCACGACATGGCCCTGATCGCCGGCAAAGCAGGCGACCGGCTGACCCACATCATGGTGCCCAAGGTCGAGTCGGTGCGCGACGTCATTCAGGCCGAAAAAGCCCTTTTGCGCGCGTCGGCTGGTCATTTGCCGCTCCATGTTTTGATTGAATCGCCCGCTGCAGTGCACCGGGCATTCGAGATCGCTTCCCACCCGCGTGTGCAGTCGCTGAGTTTCGGCTTGATGGATTTTGTGTCCGCCCATGGTGGAGCCATTCCGTCCGCAGGTATGGGTGTGGTGGGCCAGTTCACCCATCCGCTGGTGGTGCGCGCCAAGCTCGAGATTGCCTCGGCCTGCCATGCCCATGGCAAAGTGCCCTCGCACTGCGTGGTGACCGAATTCAGCGACCCGTTGGCCATGTCCGCTGCTGCGTTGAAGGCAGCGGCCGAATTTGGCTACACCCGTATGTGGAGCATCCACCCGAGCCAGATTCGTCCTATTCTGGAGGCGTTTGCGCCCACGGAAGGGGAGATTGAAAATGCTTCAAAAATAATAGCATCCGCCCAAGAAGCAGCGTGGGCCCCCATTAGTTTTGATGGTGTTTTGCACGACCGTGCAAGTTTCCGTTACTACTGGCAGGTGCTGGAACGGGCCCACCAAACCGGGCGTTCCATGCCGGTCCAGGCGCAGGCCTATTTTTCTGTGACTGGCTGATTTTTCTGATTTGTTCGGCTCCTTTTTTCACACAACCACCATGACCTCACGTTCCATCCAGACCCTGTGTGCCGCTGTTTTGTGCCTCGCCGTGTCCACTGTGGCGCAGGCCCAGACGACCGCAGCCCCGGCCAAATCAGCCAAGCCCGCCACCAGCAAACCGGCTGCAACCGCGGCCAAAACCAAGGCAGCCCCCAAGAAGGCCAGCCCCACCTCCAGCCGTACCCAGCTGAAGACTGCTGCCGTCAACGTGGCCGCAGGTATTGCCGCGGCAGAGGCTGCACTGACGCCAGCCGAACTCGCTATTGCAGAGCGTGTGTATGTGGGCAACCTGCCCTGTGAGCTGGGCGCGTTTGTGCGTGTGACCCGTGACCCAGCTTCCCCGGGCTATTTTGACGTGCAGGTGCGTGACCTCAAGTACCGCATGAGCCCGGTAGCCACCACCACGGGTGCGATCCGCCTGGAAGACCAGAAGGCCGGAGCGGTGTGGCTGCAGATTCTGAACAAATCCATGCTCATGAACCACAAGCTGGGCCAGCGCCTGGCCGACGAATGTATGGGTGTTGAACAACAGGCCATTAACGAAACACTGAAGAAGAATCCGGCACGAAGCGTGCTTGAACCTGCTCTGCCCACAGACGCCAAATAAGCCGAACCACAACGCTGCGTCTTTTGCCCCCACGATTATTGAACCCCAGGAGAAAACCATGTTGCAAGCCTATGCCGCCCATGTTGCCGAACGCGCGGTGCTCGGTATCCCCCCGTTGCCTTTGTCTGCCAAGCAGACTGGTGAACTGGTCGAACTGCTGAAGGCACCGCCCGCCGGTGAAGAAGCCAACCTGCTGAACCTCATCACCCACCGCGTGCCCGCCGGTGTGGACGATGCGGCCAAGGTCAAGGCCAGCTACCTGGCCGCTGTGGCCCACGGCACCGAAAAGTGCCCGCTGCTGTCGCGCGAAAAAGCCACCGAGCTGCTTGGCACCATGCTGGGTGGCTACAACATCAGCCCCCTGATTGACCTGCTGGACGACGCCAGCGCGAGTGTGGCCGAAGTCGCCGCTGCGGGCCTGAAGAACACACTGCTGATGTTCGACCAGTTCCACGACGTGCAGGAAAAGGCCGAAAAGGGCAACAAATACGCCAAGGCCGTGCTGCAAAGCTGGGCCGAAGGTGAGTGGTTTACCAGCCGCCCCGAAGTGCCTGAGAGCATCACCGTCAGCATCTTCAAAGTGGCCGGTGAAATCAACACCGACGACCTGTCGCCCGCACCCGACGCGTGGAGCCGCCCTGACATCCCGCTGCACGCGCTGGCCATGCACAAGAATGCGCGTCCTGGCATCGTGCCCGAAGAAGACGGCAAACGTGGCCCGGTCAAGTTCCTCGAAGACCTGCGTGCCAAGGGCAACCTGGTGGCCTATGTGGGCGACGTGGTCGGCACCGGCTCCAGCCGCAAGTCGGCCACCAACTCGGTGTTGTGGTTCACTGGCGAAGACATTCCGTTTGTGCCCAACAAGCGTTTTGGTGGTGTGTGTCTGGGCAGCAAGATCGCCCCGATCTTCTACAACACCATGGAAGACTCGGGCGCATTGCCGATCGAGCTGGACGTGAGCCAGATGGCCATGGGTGACGTGGTTGAACTGCGTCCTTACGAAGGCAAGGCGCTGAAGGACGGCAAGGTGATTGCCGAGTTCACGCTGAAGAGTGACGTGTTGTTCGACGAAGTGCGCGCCGGTGGCCGTATTCCCCTGATCATTGGCCGGGGGCTGACCGCCAAGGCGCGTTTTGCGCTGGGCCTGCCGGCATCCACCCTGTTCCGCCTGCCGCAAAGCCCGGCCGACAACGGCCGTGGTTTCACACTCGCGCAAAAGATGGTGGGCCGTGCTGTGGGCCTGCCAGAAGGCCAGGGCGTGCGCCCCGGTACCTACTGCGAACCCAAGATGACGTCGGTGGGGTCCCAAGACACCACCGGCCCCATGACCCGTGATGAACTGAAGGACCTGGCCTGCCTGGGCTTCAGTGCTGACCTGGTGATGCAATCGTTCTGCCACACCGCTGCTTACCCCAAGCCCGTGGACGTGAAGATGCACCACGAGCTGCCCGACTTCATGAGCACCCGTGGTGGTATCCCGCTGCGCCCCGGCGACGGCATCATCCACAGCTGGCTGAACCGCATGCTGCTGCCCGACACCGTCGGCACCGGTGGCGACAGCCACACCCGGTTCCCCATCGGCATCAGTTTCCCCGCCGGTTCTGGCTTGGTCGCTTTTGGTGCTGCTACGGGCGTGATGCCGCTGGACATGCCTGAGAGCGTGCTGGTGCGGTTTAAGGGCGAAATGCAGCCGGGCATTACCCTGCGTGACCTCGTGAACGCTATCCCGCTGTACGCCATCAAGGCCGGTCTGCTGACGGTGGCCAAACAAGGCAAGAAGAACATTTTCTCGGGCCGCATCCTGGAAATCGAAGGTTTGCCAGACTTGAAGGTGGAACAGGCTTTCGAGCTGAGCGACGCATCCGCAGAACGTTCTGCCGGTGGTTGCACGGTGCACCTGAACAAAGAGCCGATCATCGAGTACATCAACAGCAACATCACCATGCTGAAGTGGATGATTGCCACGGGTTACTCCGACGTGCGCACCATCAACCGCCGCATCAAGGCGATGGAAGCTTGGCTGGCAGATCCCCAGTTGCTCAAGGGCGACGACGATGCCGAATACGCTGCTGTTATCGAGATCGATCTGGCCGATATCCATGAGCCTATCGTGGCCTGCCCGAACGACCCGGATGACGTGAAGACCCTGTCCGAAGTGTCCGGTGCGGTGATCGACGAAGTGTTCATCGGTTCGTGTATGACCAACATCGGCCACTTCCGCGCTGCGTCCAAGCTGCTCGAGAACAAGCGCGACATCCCCGTCAAACTCTGGATGGCTCCGCCCACCAAGATGGATGCCAAACAGCTGTCGGAAGAAGGCCATTACGGCGTGCTCGGCTCGGCCGGTGCACGTATGGAAATGCCAGGCTGCAGCCTGTGTATGGGCAACCAGGCCCAGGTGAAAGAGGGCGCCACCGTGTTCTCCACGTCCACCCGCAACTTCCCCAACCGTTTGGGCAAGAACAGCAACGTGTACCTGGGGTCGGCAGAACTGGCCGCTATCTGCTCCAAGCTGGGCCGTATCCCCACCAAGGCCGAATACCTGGCCGACATGGGTGTGCTGACCAAAGACAGCGACAAGATTTACCAGTACCTGAACTTTGACCAGGTCAAGGACTACACCGACCTGGCCGATACGGTGAAGGACAGTGTCGCTGCGTAAGCTGACCCACCCGCAATAGCGCCCTTTAAAAGCCCCGCAGCCCTGGCTGTGGGGCTTTTTGTTTTCGAGGTAGAACCCAGATCGCCGTAGTGTGCAATTTTTTAATCAAAATGGCATCCAGCGCCCATCCAGACTACGCAAGGCGCTATAAAAAATGATGAATTTTGCGGTGCGAAGGTAAGTGAATACTCGGCGCAGCTGAGGGCGCGTGCCAGCACCTTGGCTGCATTCGTGCCGCCCGTCCTGCAATTCTGTTCAGGCAGAGTGTGCTGAGGTGGCGCTCAACATACCCCCATTTCGCGGAGGGTATGTACGGCGTGCGTGAGTGGGACTACACCTTCAACTTCCGCACCGGTCAGGGCAATGCGTTCACGACCTGCCAGTTCAAGGTGATTTTTGACAAGGATGCTGTGGCGCAGACCTTCCATTGGCAGCCTGCTGCATGCGCTGACTGGTTGAAGCTTGCGGCTGCACAGTGATGGAGTGTGCTGGCGGTGCCCCCATCACCTGTCAAGCGTGTCCAGTTTTCGGCAGGTACCTTGCTTGCATTCGACAAGTTGAACTTCGGCAATACGCAGAAGCAAGCCCCTAGCTGGAGTGAGCTTGAGATGGTGTTGCGCAACGCGGCCAGCATTGCGCATGTGGCGGGTGTTGGGTTGGGGTGGCTTGTTTCAAGAAATTGGTTTTTCAACAATAAATGAGGGATGTATGAAGAAGTATTTGGCAGAGTCGGTGGGCACTTTCTGGCTGGTGCTGGGGGCTGCGGCAGTGCGGTGCTGGCGGGGGCGTTTCCGGGGCTGGGCATCGGCTTTCACGGTATTGCCCTGGCGTTTGGTTTGACGGTGCTGACCATGGCGTTTGCCATTGGCCATATTTCAGGCTGCCATTTGAACCCGGCGGTGTCGATTGGTCTGTGGGCTGGGGGCCGGTTTTCGGCGAAGGAGTTGGTGCCCTACATCCTCTCGCAGTTGGTGGGTGCGGTGGTAGCCGGTGGTGTGTTGTATGTCATTGCCAGCGGCCGCCCTGGTTTTGACGTGACCGCAGGTTTTGGCTCCAACGGCTATGGTGCGCACTCGCCAGCGGGTTACTCGATGGTGGCCGCCCTGGTCACGGAAGTCGTGATGACGGCCATGTTCCTAGTGATCATCATGGGTGCCACCGACAAACGTGCGCCCCAGGGCTTTGCACCTATCGCCATTGGCCTGGGTTTGACGCTGATCCACTTGGTCAGCATCCCCGTCACGGGTACGTCGGTGAACCCCGCACGCAGCACGGGTGTGGCGGTCTTTGCCGGTGGTCTGGCCATGCAGCAGCTGTGGTTGTTCTGGCTCGCTCCCATTGTGGGGGGCGTGCTGGGTGCCGGTATGTACCGGGCGATTGGCGAGGACTGAACAGGTTCTTGTATCAGGCGGCTCTCAACACCCCATGGTCATTGGGGTGTAGTGCTTTCTGGGATGGGTGTGGGTTGGATATTCATAAGCGTGCTTTTAAGAGGTTTCCATGTTTCTCAAAGCGTACCGATTGGCTGCCGAAGACAACATGATGCGCAGCAAGATTTTCAAAGTGGGTGCTGGCACGCCAGAGCCTCGTGTGAGTCTTCCGGTGTCGCCGTTGATTCGGGCGTATGAGACGCCTGAACTCGCGGCCTATTGCTGCCCGGAATGGCTGGCGAATGACAAACGCAAGACGGTGGTGGTGCGCGAAACCATTTCTCTGCCCGAAGGTTTTGGACTGCACGACACGATGGTGGTCGACAAACCCTGGCTGCTGGGCGACGACGACTATCTGGTGGCACAAATGACCAGCTACATCCACCTCTACAAACTGCTGAGTGTGTGGGCGCTGTCTTACCAGGCTCCCCAGCAGCATGTGGTGCTGATCAATACCCAGCACCCTGCATACCCCCAGGTGCAGATCGCAAGCCGCCGGATCACCACCAAAAAGTCAACGGGAGTGATGCAGAGCGAAGATGCCATTCCCGAGAAATAAGCGCTTGCTGCAAGCTGGGGTTTGTCCGCCCATTCCTTACCGCCCATGCGGTGAGAGAATGGTTCAAAGTTGTAGAGGGACAGCTCGGAGAGTTGTGAAGTTTATGCCCGTCGGGCCGCAGGGACTGTGCGGCCTGGCCCATTCAAGGGGTTGCTTGTGTCCGATCTGAATTCCAGTGTTGAAACAGTTGTCGCCAGTGACGGGTTGCGTTACAAGTCCAAGGCCTCGGGGTCTGCTTTTGGCCCCAACGCGACCTGTGCCACGATGTCCTGCATCAAATGTGGCACCCACCGTCCCCGGTCTTTGCTGATGACCAAGCGTGTGGCCGGCAGGCTTTATCTGGCGTGCAGCCCTTCGTGCCAGGAGCTGCAGGCTGTGCTGGACGCTCGGGCGGCTTCTGCCGTCTGAAAACGTTACTACGGGTCCCTTGACCATTCGCCGCGTGTGAAGTGTATGCGGCCCGTCCAGCTAACACCGCGGAACTGGCTCTGCCAGGCCGCTGGTGTTGCCCCCTGCAAGGGGGTTGGCGAGAGCGAAGCGAAGCCTGGGGGTATTCAGCCGTCGCTCCAGCGGTCGTTCCAAGTGCGGGCTTCGGACAGGTCGCGCCGGTCGCGTTTGGTAGGGCGGCCATCGGTCAAGGTGTGGGCGGGCTCGGGGGCCAGGCGGCGCTGCTCTGCGGCTTGCAGGCGGGCTGCGACACTCTCTGCCGTTTCCTGGTACAGCTGCTGCGCCACACTGGCGGGGCCGCGTTGGGCGCTGAGTGCCAGCACCGTGATGGTGCGCGGGGTGTTGTCCATCTGCAGCACCACGCTGTCACCGGGGCGCAGTTCGCGTGACGCCTTGGCCGTGGCACCGTTCACCTGCACACGCCCCTTGCCAATGGCGTCTGCCGCCAGGCTGCGGGTTTTGTAAAAGCGCGCACTCCACAACCATTTGTCGAGCCGCAGTGTGCTGGTTTCAGCCATGGTGTGATGTTCTCGCCAATTTGAGCCTGACCACCGCATCCAGCCCCTGGACGTGTGAATGTACGGTGCGGTTGTCCAGGCTGATGCTGCCTTCCAGCGCGGCCACAATTTCGTGGCAGATGGCCAGGCCCAGGCCTGAGCCGTTGCGCACGTCGCCCGCAGAAAAGGGCTGGAACAGGCGCTCCCGCAGTTCGCTGCTGATGCCGGGGCCGCTGTCGGATACGGTCAGCACCGCATGGTGGGTGTCCACAGCAATCCGCACGGCCAGCGCCGAGCCCGGTGGGCAGTGTTTGATGGCGTTGTGCAGCAGGTTGCGCGCCAGTTCGCGCAGCATCCAGTCGTGCGCATACACAGGCGCTTTGTGGGTTTCGAGGCTGAAGTCGAGGTCGTTTTCTGCCACCAGCGGCGACAGGTCCAGCGCCACGGCACGCACAATTTCTGCCAGGTCGATGGCGCCCGCACCGGCTTGCTGGCGCAACTGCTCCACTTTGGCCAGTGACAGCATTTGGTTGGCCAGCAGGGTGGCGCGGTCCACGGTGCCGCTGATTTCACGCAAGGCCTGCTGTGCGTCCAGGTCGCCGCGCAAGGCAGACTGCACCTGCACCTTCAGCACCGCCAGCGGTGTGCGCAGCTGGTGGGCGGTGTCGCGCACAAAACGTTTTTGGTGGTCCAGCAGGTTTTGCAGGCGTAGCATGACGTGGTTGGTGGCGTCCACCAGAGGCAGCAGTTCACGCGGGGCGTCGGGTGCGCTGATGGGGGTCAGCTGCGCTTCGGGACGGGCCTGCAGCTCTTCACTCAGGCGGCGCACGGGGCGCGTGGCGCGCTGCACCACCACCACCACGACCAGCGCAATCACCGCCACCAGCACGGCCTGGCGCTGCAGGGTGGTCCACAGGATTTGTTGTGCCAGGGTGTGGCGCAGCTCCAGCGTTTCGGCCACCTGGATTACGGCCACGCCCCGCCCTTGTGCGCTGGTGACGGGCTGCAGCAGCACGGCCACACGCACGTCGGCATCGCGAAACCGGGCGTCGTAAAAGTCCACCAGGGCGGCATAGGGTGGCCGGTCGGGAATTTTGCCGCGCCAGAACGGCAGCTCGGCGTAGCCCGACACCATCTCGCCGCTGAGGCTGGAGACGCGGTAGTACATGCGGCTCTGGTTGTCGGCTTCAAAAGCCTCCAGCGCCGAGTAGGGCACCAGCGCACGCAGCTCAGAGACGTCGTCGTACCCGGTGACGTCGAGCTGCTCGCTGATCGACTTGGCCGAGGCCAGCAGGGTGCGGTCGTAGGCGGTGTTGACCGCGTTGAGCGCCTGGTGGTAGAGGCTGAAGGTGTTAAATACCACCAGCACTCCGATGGGCAGCAGGATGCCGATCAGCAGGTAGCGGCGCAGCGACAGGGTGCGCGTGCTGCGCTGTGGAGGGGCCTTCATGTGTCGCTTTTGAGCAGGTAACCCAGCCCACGTAACGTCATCAAGGTGGTGCCGGTGCCCGCGAGTTTTTTGCGCAGGCGGTACACCACCACTTCAATGGCTTCGTACTGCACGTCTTTTTCGCCGGGGAACACCAGGCCGAACAAATGTTCCTTCGACACGGCGTGACCGGGTTTGACCATCAGCGCCTGCAGCAAGGCCAGCTCGCGTGGGGTCAGCTCGAGTACCGCATCGCCGTGGTAAATGGCTCCGCTATATTTATCGTAGCGAAGTGTGCCCACTGAATGGGCGCTGGAGGCCAATTCTTCTTCATTTTCGGGGTTGCGGCGCTGCAAGGCGCGCAGGCGGGCCTCCAGCTCGTCCAGGTCAAACGGTTTGGGCAGATAGTCGTCGGCCCCGCTGTTCAGGCCCACCACCCGGTCCCCCACGGTGCCACGTGCGGTGAGGATCAGCACCGGCGTGCGCAGCCCGCGCTGGCGGCCCGCCTGCAGCACCTGCAGGCCATCCATGCCGGGCAGGCTCAGGTCCAGCACCATGGCGTGTGGCGGGTGGGCAATCCACTGCGCCAGCGCCTCGCGCCCGTCCCCCACCGCCGTCACCAGCATGCCGCGCCGCGTCAGCGCACGCTCCAGCGTGGTGCGCATGGTGGGGTCGTCTTCAACAAGCAAGAGTCTCATGGCGAGAACATACCATTGCCCGATGCGCGCTCGTCTTTTCAAGCAGACACCGCGGACCTGGCTTTGCCAGGCCGCTGGTGGAGCCCCCGGCAAGGGGGTTGGCGAGAGCGCAGCGAAGCCTGGGGGTGATCCATCCTGCGGGTTTTCACTGAGGTGTGGGACAGCAGATTGACAGGCAGCGGGTGCATCATTCGAGAGCAATTTCCGCAACCCAAGGAGACACATATGCGTCGCGATATCTTTTTGAAATCCCTGGCCGCGTTGGCCGCGACCGGCACTTTGCCGCTGAGCGCCTACGCTGCAGCCCCCAACATCAAGATGATGCTGCCCGCCAATCCCGGCGGTGGCTGGGACACCACGGGCCGCGCGCTCGGCAAGGCCCTGACAGACTCTGGTGCTGCCTCGACCGTCACTTTTGACAACAAGGGTGGCGCCGCCGGTGCCATTGGCCTGGCGCAGTTCGTCAATGGCAGCAAGGGTGACCCGAACGCCATGATGGTGATGGGTGCGGTGATGCTGGGCGGCATCATCACGGGTAAACCCCCCGTGAACCTGTCGCAGGCCACACCGCTGGCGCGCCTGACCAGCGAATACAACGTGTTTGTGCTGCCCGCCAATTCGCCCTTCAAGAACATGGCCGACGTGGTCGCCCAGCTGAAGAAAGACCCCGGCAGCGTGAAATGGGGCGGCGGTTCGCGCGGCTCCACCGAACACGTGGCTGCAGCCATGCTGGCGCGTGAAGCAGGTGTGGACCCCTCCAAGATCAACTACGTCGCGTTCCGGGGCGGCGGCGAGGCCACGGCAGCCATCCTGGGCGGCAACGTTACGGTCGGCGGCAGCGGCATGAGCGAGTTCTCGGAGTACATCAAGACCGGCAAGATGAAGGGCATCGCCGTCACGTCCGAAACTCGCCTCAAGGGCAATGACATCCCGACCATGAAGGAGCAGGGCTACAACGTGGTGATCGGCAACTGGCGCGGTGTGTACGGCGCACCCGGCATCACGCCCGCGCAGCGCAAGGACCTGATCGACATGATCGTCAAGGCCACCAAGTCGGCCACCTGGCAGGAAGCCCTGAAGAAGAACGACTGGACGCCTGCCCTGTTGACCGGTGCAGAGTTCGAGAAGTTTGTGGACGACGAGTTCGCCAGCCTGCGCGCGACGATGGTCAAGTCCGGGATGATCTGATTGGGCACACCCCCAGGCTTTTTCACTTCGTGTAAACGCCAACCCCCTTGCAGGGGGCGACACCAGTGGCCTGGCAAAGCCAGTTCCACGGTGTCTGCTGGAAGGGGCTTCGCTGCGCTTGCCTTGGTGCACAGTTGGCACCCCGTGAACAGCTTAGTGCTGCGCGTTCCGTGAGCGGTTTTTCGAGGAATTCAAAAAATGACACAACAAAGATCTCCTTTTACGCTGCAGACCCTTGTCGGGGCGGGCGTACTTTTGGTGGGGGCGGGGCTTGCGTTTGGGGCGCTGACCATTCCGGGGGACTCCGGGTATGGCGGTGTGGGGCCCAACTTTTTGCCGTGGCTGGTGGCCCTTGTTTTGGTGGTGTGCGGTGTGTTGATCGTGCGCGAGGCCATGACGGGTGGGTTCCGCGAGCTGGATGCGCCCGAGGTGGGCGGCTCTGAGCCGCCGTACTGGCCTGGTTTTATCTGGGTGTCTGCAGGCCTGCTGGCCAATGCGGCGCTCATCACCACCATCGGCTTCATCCTGAGCTGCACGCTGTGTTTCATGCTCGCCGTGCAGGGCCTGCGTCGTGCGGCAGGGCAAGACGCGATGCAGCCTGGCATCCTGGCCAAAGACCTGATCACCGGCCTGTTGATTGCAGCGCCCGTGTTCTGGATGTTCACCCAATTCCTGGCAATCAACCTGCCCGGACTCACCAACACAGGGTGGTTGTAAATCATGGATCTCTGGAACAACCTTCTCCAAGGCTTCATCACCGCCGGCACGCCGGTCAACCTGATGTGGGCTTTTGTCGGCTGTGCACTCGGCACGGCTATTGGTGTGCTGCCTGGTATTGGCCCGGCGGTGGCGGTGGCGATGCTGCTGCCTATCACGGCCAAGGTCGAAGCCACGGCTTCAATGATCTTCTTTGCCGGCATTTATTACGGTGCCATGTACGGCGGCTCCACCACCTCCATCCTGCTGAACACGCCCGGGGAAACGGCCAGTATGGTGACCGCGATGGAGGGCAACAAGATGGCCAAGAGTGGGCGCGCCGGTGCGGCGCTGGCCACAGCGGCCATTGGCTCCTTCGTCGCAGGCACCATTGCCACCGTGCTGGTTACCCTGTTCGCACCCATCATGGCCGAATACGCCGTGCGGCTGGGCCCTCCTGAATACTTCATGCTGATGGTGCTGGCCTTCACCACGGTCAGTGCGGTGCTGGGCAAAAGCACGCTGCGCGGGATGACGTCTCTCTTCATCGGCCTGGCCGCAGGCCTGGTGGGGATGGACCAGATTTCGGGCCAGGCCCGGTACACCGGTGGTGTGCCTGAGTTGCTGGACGGTGTGGAAATTGTGCTGGTGGCCGTGGGCCTGTTTGCCGTGGCCGAATGCCTGCACGCTGCGCTGTTTGAGGGCAAGGTCAAAGACACACAAAACAAGCTGAGCCGCGTGACCATGACCCGCCGCGACTGGAAGCGCTCCATCCCGGCCTGGCTGCGTGGCACGGCGATTGGGTTCCCGTTTGGCACTATTCCCGCAGGCGGCACCGAGATCCCGACCTTCCTGAGCTACGCCGCTGAGAAAAAGCTGGTCAAGAACCCCCAAGACGAAGCCGAGTTCGGCACCACCGGTGCCATCGAAGGTGTGGCTGGCCCTGAGGCCGCCAACAACGCCACGGTGACCGCTGCGCTTATCCCGCTGCTGACGCTGGGCATTCCCACCAGCAACACCACGGCTATTCTGCTGGGTGCGTTCCAGAACTACGGCATCCAGCCCGGCCCGCAGCTGTTCACCACCTCGTCGAGCCTGGTGTGGGCGCTGATCGCGTCGCTCTACATCGGCAACGTCATGCTGCTGGTGCTGAACCTTCCCATGGTGGGCCTGTGGGTCAAGCTGCTGAAGATTCCAAAACCCCAGCTGTACGCCGGTATTTTGATCTTCGCCACCGTCGGTGCCTACGGCATGCGCCAGAGCGCGTTTGACCTGTTCCTGCTGTACGCCATTGGTGTGCTGGGTGTGGTGATGCGGCGCTTTGACTTCCCCACCGCCCCGGTGGTGATCGGCATGATCCTGGGCCCGCTGGCCGAAGCGCAACTGCGCAACGCCATCTCCATCGGTGAAGGCAGCGCCATGATCTTCCTACAGCGCCCCATGTCGCTCACCCTGATCTTCATCGTGCTGGCCGTGCTGATCCTGCCCCGCGTGGCCAAACGTATGTCGCAACGCAAACATGCGCGGTTGACTGGTGGTTGAGGGTTAAATTGGCCTCTAGCGCCCGTCCATAGGGCGCT
Organism: Comamonadaceae bacterium AAW; assembly: GCA_026314275.1. Taxonomy (GTDB): domain Bacteria; phylum Pseudomonadota; class Gammaproteobacteria; order Burkholderiales; family Burkholderiaceae_C; genus JAGOEY01. The sequence goes on along the minus strand of CP111109.1, from coordinate 122,710 downwards.
GGAAGCTATCAAAAAAGAAGTAAAAACGCCAGCAAGTTGCTGGCGTTTTTTATGGGCGTTCCGGTCTCGGACTCACGTGGCTGCCGCCTGGCCGCTGCGCACAGCGCCTTCCAGCGTGGCGGGGTAGGGCCCTTCGATGTAGTCACCACACACACGCAAGCCCGGCGCAACGTCCATAGGCGGGCGCACCAGGCCCGGTGTGCAGGCAAACGTAGCGCGTTTTTCCACCACGGTTTGCAGCGGCTGCACATCCTGCAGACCCAGCTGTTCCGCTGCCTGGGCGCACACCTGGCGCTCCAGCCAGGCGCGGTCGCCCTCACACGCGCTGATGACAAATGCCAGCATTCCGCGCGGGCTGCCCAGCTGGCCCCTGTCAAACACAAACTGGGCGGGCAGGGCGGCGGTGTTGCGCAGCGCCAGCATGGGCTGCGCCAGCGGGGTCTGCGCCACGGTGGCGGATGTGGCATACACCGTGGTGATGGCTTCAAACCGCAGCGCGTCAGCCTGCGCCACCCACTGCGCAGCGGCCGCCGTGCCCACGCCACTGCCTGCCACCAGGCGCGACGCCTCTTGCGGTGAACAGGCCAGCACCACCTGGTCAAACACTTCGCCGTCCACGCGCCAGGTTTGGTCGGGCTGTGGCTGGATGGACGGCACCCGTTTGCCCAGCACGGTGTGTGCGCCGTGGGCAGCGAGCCAGCGCAGTGCCGCGTCGGGGAACAGTGCCCCCAGGTCCACCCGGGGCAGCAGCAGGTGGGAGCCACCGCTGACACCAAACAGGGCGTCTTGCAGCACCCGCAGAAACACCTGGCCGCTGGCCTGGGCGGCGGGGGTGTTCAGCGCCGACACACACAGTGGGTCGATCATCTCGCTGCGCACCCGCGCGGTCAGGCCGCTGCAAAGGTCGGCCACCGAAACATGCGGCGGGCACACAAAACCTGCCCGTTGCCAGCCGAGGGATGCCTTGAGCAGCGACCACTTGTCGCGCCACTGCCAGCCCTTGGCTCCGAGGATGCCGGCCAGCGCGTCAAATGGCGCGGGTGCGTGGGGGCAGCGGATGCCGGTGCCGTCGGGGAAGCGTAATGTGAGCGGCAGGCGCAGCAGCGCGGCGTCCGGGTCCACGCCCACCGTGCGCATCAGGCTCAGGGTGTCCGTGTAGGCCCCAATCAGGATGTGCTGGCCGTTGTCGAGCAGCAACGGTGTGCCGTCCGGCCCGGTAACACCTACGCTGCGGGCGCGGCCACCGGGTGTGCGGGCACTCTCAAAAAGCGCCACCTGGTGGCCGTCCTGGGTGGCCTTGATGGCCGCCGCCAGCCCGGCCCAGCCCGCGCCAATCACCGCGATTTTCATCGGGTCACATTTTCCCGAGAGCCTGCACACGCCACGCGAGCCACAGCTTGCGCAGCGGCGTCAGGCTGACACGCTGGTGCAGCACCTGGAAGTTGTCGCGTTCAATCTCGCGCAGCAGGGTGCGGTAGATGCTGGCCATCATCAGGCCGGGCTTTTGTGCGCGGCGGTCTTCTGCGGGCAGCAGGGCCAGCGCTTCGTCGTAGTAGCGGTGGGCGCGCTCGGCCTGGAAGCGCATCAGCGCGGTAAAGCGGTCGGAGTAAGTGCGCTTCAGCACCTCGTGTGCCTTCACGTCGAACTGCTGCAGCTCGTTCACCGGCAGGTAGATGCGGCCACGCAACGCGTCTTCCCCCACGTCGCGGATGATGTTGGTCAGCTGGAACGCCAGCCCCAGCTTGTGCGCATAGGCCGTGGTGTCGGGTTGGGTCTGGCCAAAGATACGGGCCGACACCTCACCCACCACACCGGCCACCAGGTGGCAGTATTTTTCAAGCCCGGGGAAGTCGAGGTAACGCGTCTGCTCCAGGTCCATCTCGCAGCCGCCGATGATGGCCCGCAGGTGCTGGGCTTCAATGCCGTAGTCGGCCACCAGCGGCATCAGCGCCTTCATCACCGGGTGGCTGGGTTGCCCGGCGTAGGACTTGGCCACCTCCCCCTGCCACCAGGCCAGTTTGGTGGCGGCGATGTGCATCTCGGTGGCGTCGTCCACCACGTCGTCCACCTCGCGGCAAAACGCATAAAACGCGGTGATGGCGGCGCGCCGGGGGCGCGGCAGAAAGAGAAAGGCGTAATAAAAGCTGCTGCCGGATGAAGCGGCTTTTTCCTGGACGTACTGCTCGGGGGTCATATGGGGTGGGATTGTCCCATGCACGCGGGGCCCGTCTGGCAGCCCCCGTTCAGGTTTCAAGCTGTTTTTCGGCGCGCACGCACGGGGGGCGTGGCGGGCAGCAGGCTGGTGAGCTGCTGGTAACGCTGGAACAGGAAGGCCACCCGTTCCGCGTCAGACGCATAACTCTTTTTGCCGCCACACAACTGGTAGGCCTTGTCTACCGCAGCATCGAGTTTATGGTGTGCCTTGAGCAGCACGGGCGGCATGGTCAAGGGGTCGTACAGGTCGGCCAGGCTGCTGGTGGGGAACTGGGCGCGGGCGTCGAGCACGGCTTGTGCTGCTGTTTCGATAGCTGCTTGCGCTTTCTGGGCGGGCGCTGGGGGCTGATTTGGTTCTAATTTTTGGGGTAAATCGGGCCAGGGGAAGTTGTTGTAAACAATATCTTTGGAATATCTATAGCGGCTTTCCAGTCGACCACATACGGCGCGTACCCACGCGTTGTGCATGGTGCTGGTGAGTACACCGAAATGGAACAGGGTTGCGCCGGGAGCGATTTTGACAAGATTGCTGCATAGCGTTTCTGGCTGCTCAAACCCAAAGGGAATGAACGCTCTTCGTTCGGATGACACCTCTGGAAGCAAGAGGTAGGGAGTATTGGGAATGTTCTCCACATGAAACCGAGTCGGCGTATCGGCCAGCTTTTGGGTAGGTGGGCTTTTGCTGGCGAGGCGGAGTGCTTTCACCGCCTGCACGCGCTTCATTGACTCGGGCATGGCGCGCAATTCACTGGGTGGGCAGTCGCCCAGCCACAGGCACCAGCGTTCATAACCGTTCAAAAACTCATCAGCCCCCAGCCACCTGCGAAACCACTTTGCGCTGGCGGGCTCTTTGGCAATGAACGCATCGCGTTCTTCGGTAGTGAAAAGGTAGTTGCCACCGTCAATGGGCTTGTTGCCAATGCCAATCTCGGGCACCGCGCAGATAGGGCGTGACCGCCGTGGCAGTACCACATTGGGTGCATCCACAAGATACGGATTGATGTTGCTGGCGGGTACGGCGTGCGCGTCGCCCTTGATGTTTTCGTATTCGTAGATGACTTTACCGGACCGGTTTTCGAGCCCAAAGCCAACGATCACGCAGTGCACGGCGGCATTGCCGGAAGCCTCGTTGCTCCAGCTGAAAGTACGGTGTGCAAACTGGATATGCACCCCTTGCGCCAACATCCAGCCCCACAGCACACCCACTTGTTCGCCTTGGACGATGCTATTGGTGGAAACGAATGCGGTACGCGGGTGGATGGGTTCGACCCCGGTTCCGGGCACCAAGCGGCTGTATTTCGTTGCTTTGACGTACCACGCGGCCACAAAGTCCAGCAAACCAGCGTTGTCAATGCCCGTAAACACAACGCGCGTGTCTTCGCGCTGTGCGTCGTCCATGAACTTGGCTCCCACAAACGGCGGGTTCCCCAGCACAAAACTGCACCGCTCCGCTGGCAACACCTCATTCCAATCCACCCGCAGCGCATTGCCATGCACGATGTGCGGGCTGGTCTTGAGGGGGATACGCGCAAAGTACAAACCAAACTCTTCGCTGACCCGCAGGTTCATCTGGTGGTCCATCAGCCACAGGGCTACTTGCGCAACCTGCGCGGGGAACTCTTCGATCTCGATGCCGTAGAACTGGTCTACGTCAATGCCGATGAGGCTGTGTACGTCCACACTTTTCTGGCCCGCGTTGCCGCTGAGCTCGTGGCTGGCGCGCAGCACTTGCAGCTCCAGCAGACGCAGCTCGCGGTAGCTGATGACCAGGAAGTTGCCGCAGCCGCAGGCGGGGTCGAAGAAGGTGAGGGTGCGCAGCTTTTTGTGGAACTCGAACAGGCGGTTGCGGTTGTTTTTGACCTTGTCGAATTCGGCGTGCAGGTCGTCCAGAAACAGCGGGCCGATCAGCTTCTGGATGTTTTCTTCGCTGGTGTAGTGCGCGCCCAGGTTGCGGCGGGCTTTGGCGTCCATGATGCTTTGGAACAGGCTGCCAAAGATGGCGGGGCTGATGGCCGACCAGTCGAGCGCGCAGGCGTCGAGCAGCGCCTCGCGCATGGGGGCGGTGAAGTCGGCCATGGGCAGGCTCTCTTCAAAGAGTTTGCCGTTGATGTAGGGGAAGGTGGCGAGTTGGGTGTCCAGCGCCGGGCTGCGTTTGGCGTCGGGGGTGTTGAGCACCTGGAACAGCTGCGCCAGGCGCGGGCCGACGTCGCTGCCGTCGGCGCTGGTGCGTTCTTCGATGAAGGCGCGAAAGGCCTGCGCGGGCTGGAAGATGCCGGTGTCGTCGGCAAACAGACAAAACAGCAGGCGCACCAGCAGCACTTCGAGCGGGTGGCCTTCGTAGTGGCTGGCTTTGAGGGCGTCGTGCAGGCGGCCCATGCGCTCGGCGGCCTTGATGTTGACGGGGTCTTGCGCCTTGATCTCCTGGACTTTGTAGCCCGCGATAAAGCCAAACTGGCGGATGTGTTTGTGCAGGTCTTTGAGGGCGAACTCCACGGTCTCGCCGTCTTGGCCGCCCGTGCCCAGGCGGTGCACCCGAAAGCGGGCAAAGTCGCAGACGATGATGATTTGTGGCAGGTCGCGCTCGGGCAGGCCGGGGAAGTAGTCCAGTGCTTGCTGGAACGCAAGGTCGAGGTTTTTGCCGCGCGATTTGTGCTCAACGATCAGCATGCCGGGCCAGAACAGATCGACATATCCCTGCGCTTTGTCGAGCTTTTTGACGTTCAGCTCGAAGGTGGCCACGCGTTTGTCGGTGATGCCGAAGATCTCGAAAAAATCAATCCAGAAGGGTTTGGCTTGTGAGTCTTCGTTGGCTGCGTCGTCCCAGGTGCGGCTGAAGGTGAGCGCGCGGGATTTGATCTCGTTCCAACTGAGGGGCATGGGTGTCCTGTTTTGCTATTAAAACCGTAGCTTTAAGCGCATGCAGATAATGCGCTGGAGGCTAATTTGATCACTAAATCGCGCTTGGGCACGGGGTGTAGCAAATGTAAGCCCTTCAGCCCGCCAGCGCCCGCCTGTTGTGCGCAAGCCGCTATCAATTTTGGGGCCCCGAGCGTTTACATACGCAGCGCACGCCACAGCATCACCGGCACGTCCCGCTTGCCCACCACCGGGCGGGTCTGCAGTGTGGTGTAGCCCTGCGCCTGGATGTGGTCCAGGATACGCAGTCCGCCTTGCACCACCAGCCGCAGCTCCCAGCCAGCGCGGCCGGGCACAGCGTGCACTAATTTTGAGCCTTTTAGCATCGTGGCGCCCGCCCACTGTGCGCAGTCAGCTATCAAATTTGTAGTTTCAGGTGTTTGGCGCAACGCCAGCAGGTCGGCCTGCTGCACGCCAAAGCGGGCGCAGTCTTCGGCCGTGAAGTAATACCGCCGCCGCGGGATGTCGCGGGTCGGGTCTTGCCAGAAGTTGATGAGTTGCAGCGCGGTGCAGATGTCGTCGCTTTGCGCCAGCGATGGGGCGTCGGTCACGCCGTACAGGTGCAGCAGCAGGCGGCCCACCGGGTTGGCGGAGCGGCGACAGTAGTCGAGTAACTCGGCGCGGGTGGCGTAGCCGTTGCCGTCGCGGGTTTTGTGCACGTCTTGCTCGAAGGCGCTGAGCAGGTCTTCAAGCAAACCGACAGGTAGGGCAAAGTCGCGGATGGCCTGGTGCAGCGGGGCAAAGACGTGGGGCCAGCGGGTTGAAAACGGCGCGTTTTCTGCCAGGTTTGCTGCCGGGTTGGCTGCGTGGGCCAGGTCAGCACGGTAGGCGGCGAGGTCGTCCAGCCGGGTCTGGGCATTGGCGTCGCCTTCGTCGGCCAGGTCGTCGGCGGTGCGTGCAAACCAGTAGATGGCGGCAATCGGTGCACGCAGCCGGGGTGGGCAGAGCCACGAGGCAACGGGGAAGTTCTCGTAATGCGCGGCGGGGTCAGGCGCATGGCTGCTGGCAGGGGAGGTGGTGGAGGTCGGAAGTGGCACGCCCGGATTGTCCACGACACGCCAGTGCGGCGAATCTGCTTGACACTGGTCGGGCGCGACAATAGATTACTAACCAGTCAGTCATTAAAATGGCGGGCTGTCCTTATTTACCGTTTTCCTTGGCCCGCCGGGGCTGGAGCGGCTTTTTCCAGCGGGTGGTTCTGCCATGTTGACTTTCACTTCTTCATTCTTGCGTGTGGGTTCTGTGGCGGCCGCGTGTGCGCTGGTGCTGGCGGCCTGCTCCCGGCCTGCGCCGCCCGAGGAGCCGGTCCGTGCGGTCAAGGTGATGACGGTGGGGGCGGGCACCTTAAATGCCGGGTATGAGTTTGCGGGTGAGGTGCGCGCCCGTGTGGAATCGCGCTTGGGGTTCCGGGTAGGCGGCAAGATCGCACAACGGCAGGCCGAGCTGGGCCAGCGCGTCAAGGCGGGGCAGGTGCTGGCGCAGCTGGACCCGCAGGACTACAAACTGGCCGCAGATGCGTCGCGTGCGCAACTGGCTGCAGCCACCACCAACCGCGATTTGGCGGCAGCCGACTTCAAGCGTTACAGCGAGCTGAAGGCGCAGAACTTCATCAGCGGGGCCGAACTGGAGCGGCGCGAAAGCACCCTCAAGTCGGCGCAGGCGCAGCTCGACCAGGCCAATGCGCAGCTGACGGCGCAGGGCAACCAAGCGGCGTACACCACGCTGGTGGCGGATGTGTCGGGTGTGGTCACGGCCATTGAAGCCGAGCCGGGGCAGGTGGTGTCGGCCGGCACACCCGTGGTGCGGATTGCACAGGACGGCCCACGCGATGTGGTGTTCTCCGTGCCCGAAGACAAGGTGGCTGCACTGCGGCTGGGCTCACCCGTGGCGGTGCATGCCTGGGCCAGTGACAAGGCTTTGAGCGGCACGGTGCGTGAAGTGGCAGCCAGTGCCGACCCCGTCACACGTACGTTTGCGGTGAAGGTGGGGCTGGATGCCACCGAGGCTGCCCCGGCCTTGGGCTCCACTGTGACGGCGCAGCCCCAGGCGCTGGCGCATGGCGCCACCCCGGTCATCAAGCTGCCCACCACGGCACTGCGCCAGGATGGCACAGCGACTGCGGTATGGGTGCTGGAGCCCACCAGCATGACGGTGCGCTCGCAGCCGGTGCAGATTGCCACCGCTGATGGCAATGAGGCGGTGATTGCCAGCGGTTTGACGCCGGGTATGCAGGTGGTGTCCGCCGGGGTACATGTGTTGTCGCCAGGGCAAAAAGTGACGCTGTACCAGCCGAAAGGCCAGCCCCCTGTGGTGCCGGGCCAGCCTGCTGCGGCTGCCGTACCCACAGCTGCCACCGCTGCAGCTTCTGCCGCAGTGAAGTGAGGCGGCCATGACGCAGGAACAACCCAAAGACCACTTCAACCTGTCGCGCTGGGCGCTGGAGCATCCGGCGCTCACGCGTTACCTGATGGTGGTGCTGATGCTGCTGGGTTTTGCAGCCTACTTCCAGCTGGGGCAGGACGAAGACCCGCCTTTCACCTTCCGGGCCATGGTGGTGCGCACCTACTGGCCGGGGGCCACGGCGCAGCAGGTGGCCGAGCAGGTCACCGACAAGCTGGAGCGTACGCTGCAGGAGGTGCCTTACGCCGACAAGATCCGCAGCTATTCCAAACCGGGTGAGTCGCAAATCATTTTTCAGATCAAAGACTCGTCAAAGCCTGGGGATGTGCCCAACGTCTGGTATTCGGTGCGCAAGAAGATTGGCGACATGCGCTATACCTTGCCCGCAGGTGTGCAGGGGCCGTTTTTTAACGACGACTTTGGTGATGTGTACGGTGTGATCTACGCGCTGGAGTCGGATGGCTTCAGTTACGCCGAGACCAAGGTGTTTGCCGACGATGTGCGTCAGCGCCTGCTGCGCGTGCCAGACGTGGCCAAAGTTGAATTGTTTGGGGTACAGGACGAGAAGTTCTATATCGAAATCTCGCAGAAGCGCCTGGCGCAGCTGGGCCTGGACATGAATGCCGTGTTGGCCCAGCTGGGCCAGCAGAACGCCGTGGAGAGTGCCGGTGCCGTGCAGACGCCGCTGGACATGGTGCAGGTGCGGGTGGCGGGCCAGTTCAACGCGATCGAGCAGTTGGAAGCCATGCCGATCCGGGGCAGCTCGGGCAACCAGCTGCGCCTGGGCGACATCGCCACCATCCAGCGTGGGTATGTGGACCCTCCGGCTGTGAAGGTGCGCCACCAGGGGCAGGAGGTGATTGCGCTGGGTGTGTCGATGGCCAAGGGCGGCGACATCATCAAGCTGGGCAAGTCGCTGGAGACCACGTTTGCCGACATCGAAAAAGCACTCCCGGCAGGCGTGCGCCTGGTGCAGGTGCAGGACCAGCCCAAGTCAGTGACCGCCTCGGTGAGCGAGTTTGTGAAGGTGCTGATCGAGGCCGTGGTGATTGTGCTGGCGGTGAGTTTTATTGCGCTGGGCCTGCACAAAAGGCCGGGGCAGCATCCCATTTGGCGGCGTTACACGCTGGATATCCGCCCGGGGCTGGTGGTGGGTATCACCATTCCTTTGGTGCTGGCCGTCACCTTTCTGGCCATGTGGTACTGGGGTATTGGCCTGCACAAGATATCGCTGGGTTCCCTCATCATTGCGCTGGGTCTGCTGGTGGACGACGCGATCATTGCGGTCGAGATGATGGTGCGCAAGATGGAGGAGGGCTACGACAAGGTACGGGCCGCCACCTTTGCGTATGAAATTACCGCCATGCCGATGCTGACGGGCACGCTGATAACAGCGGTGGGCTTTTTGCCGATTGGGCTGGCCAAGTCCACCACAGGCGAATACACCTTTGCCATCTTCGCGGTGACGGTGATTGCGCTGGTGCTGAGCTGGTTTGTGTCGGTGTACTTTGTGCCTTACCTCGGCACCTTGCTGCTGCGGGTGCCCCCGCATTTGCAGGAGGCCATGGACGCAGGCCACACCGGCCCGCACGAGATGTTCGACAGCCCGTTCTACAACGTGTTCCGCAGAACCGTGAACTGGTGTGTGGCGCACCGCTGGACCACGATTGGCCTGACGGTGCTGATTTTTGCGCTGGGCATTGTGGGTATGGGGCGGGTGCAGCAGCAGTTCTTCCCCGATTCCAGCCGGCCCGAAATTATTGTGGACATCTGGTTCCCGGAAGGCACGGCGCTGAAGGCGAACGAGGAAGTGGCGCGGCGGGTAGAAGCGCGTTTGTTGAGTGAGCCTGGCGTGGACACCGTGAGCACCTGGGTGGGCTCTGGCGTGCCGCGTTTTTACCTGCCGCTGGACCAGGTCTTCCCGCAAACCAATGTGTCGCAGTTCATTGTGGTGCCCAAGGATTTGAAGGTGCGTGAGTCGCTGCGGGTGAAGTTGCCGGCCTTGTTGGCCCAGGAATTCCCCGAGGTGCGGGGCAGGGTGAAACTGCTGCCCAACGGGCCGCCGGTGCCGTACCCGGTGCAGTTTCGCGTGGTGGGGCCCGAGCCGCTGGTGCTGCGCGCCCGTGCCGATGAGGTCAAGGCCGCCATGCGCGAGAACCCCTATACACGGGGTGTGAATGACAACTGGAACGAATCGGTCAAAGCGATCCGGCTGGAGGTGGATCAGTCGAAAGCGCGTGCGTTGGGGGTGAGCAGCCAGTCGATTGCCCAGGCCGCCAAGGTCTTGTTGTCGGGCTCTACGGTGGGGCAGTTCCGGGAAGGGGACAAACTCATCGACATCGTGCTGCGCCAGCCGCTGGACGAGCGCAGTGCCATCACCGATATCGGGAATGCCTATTTGCCCACGGCCTCGGGCAAGACCATTCCACTCACGCAGATCGCCAAACCGGTGTTCACCTGGGAGCCGGGTGTGATGTGGCGCGAGAACCGCGACTACGCCATCACCGTACAGAGCGACATCACCGAAGGCCTGCAAGGTGCCACCGTGACCAATGCGCTGCTGCCTGCACTGCGGCAGATCGAGGCAGGCTGGGCAGCCCAGGGCTTTGCCGGTTACCGCATCGAGGTGGCCGGTGCGGTGGAGGAGAGCAGCAAGGGCTCGGCCTCCATCGTGGCGGGTGTGCCCATCATGCTGTTCCTGACCTTTACGCTGCTGATGCTGCAGTTGCAGAGCTTCAGCCGGGCAATGCTGGTGTTCCTGACCGGGCCACTGGGTATTGCCGGGGTGGCGGGGGCTTTGCTGTTGCTGGGGCGGCCTTTTGGGTTCGTTGCGTTGCTGGGGGTGATTGCCCTGATGGGCATGATCCAGCGCAATTCCGTGATCCTGATCGACCAGATCGAGCAGGACCGCGCCCGGGGTGTGCCCACCTGGGATGCCATTGTCGAATCGGCCGTGCGCCGCCTGCGGCCCATCGTGCTGACGGCGGCTGCCGCCGTGCTGGCGATGATCCCGCTGTCGCGCAGCGTGTTCTGGGGCCCGATGGCCGTGGCCATCATGGGGGGGCTGGTTGTGGCCACTGTTTTGACCCTGTTGGCACTGCCCGCCATGTATGCCGCATGGTTTCGCGTCAAACGGGAGCCCGTAGCAGGGTAAAATCTAGGGTTGACCGATTTCAAGCAGTCAATTGGGGCGGGCAGGGCAACCTGCAAACCCCGGTGAATTGCTGGTTTCTCTGAAACCGCGCGGGTGGCGAAATTGGTAGACGCACCAGGTTTAGGTCCTGACGCTGGCAACAGTGTGGGGGTTCGAGTCCCCCCCCGCGCACCATCATTTTTAGATTTAAATTCACTTTTGAAGATTCGCGAACGCAGCCAGTGGCTGCTTCGCCATACCAGGAGCAGACCATGACCGTAAATGTTGAGACCCTCGAGAAGCTGGAACGCAAGATCACGCTGACGCTGCCTGTGGGCATCATCCAGTCCGAAGTCGACGCGCGTCTGAAGAAGATCGCACGTACTGCGAAGATGGACGGTTTCCGCCCCGGCAAGGTGCCTATGAACGTTGTGGCCCAGCGTTATGGCTACTCCATCCAGTACGAAGTCATGAACGACAAGGTCGGTGAGGCTTTTGCCGTTGCCGCCAACGAAGCCAAGCTGCGTGTCGCCGGTCAGCCCCGCATCACCGAAAAAGAGTCTTCGCCTGAAGGCGAACTGGCGTTTGACGCCGTGTTCGAGGTGTACCCAGAAGTCCAGATCGCCGACTTGGCTGCTGCCGAAGTAGAAAAAATCTCTGCCGACGTGTCGGACGAGGCCATCGACAAGACGCTGGACATCCTGCGCAAACAACGCCGCACCTTCGCCCTGCGCCCCGCAGATGGCAAGGCCGAAGACAGCGACCGCGTGACGGTCGATTTCGAAGGCAAGATCGACGGCGAAACCTTCCAGGGCGGCAAGGCAGAAGACTTCCAGTTCCTGGTGGGCGAAGGCCAGATGCTCAAAGAATTTGAAGAAGCCGTGCGTGGCATGAAGTCCGGCGAAAGCAAGACTTTCCCACTGGCTTTCCCCGCCGACTACCACGGCAAGGATGTGGCTGGCAAAGAAGCCGACTTCATGGTCACGGTCAAGAAAATCGAGTCCGCCCGCCTGCCCGAAATCAACGAAGCCTTGGCCAAATCCCTCGGTATTGGTGATGCCACGGTTGAAGGCCTGCGCGCCGACATCAAGAAGAACCTGGAGCGTGAAGTCAAGTTCCGCCTGTTGGCCCGCAACAAAAACGCCGTCATGGACGCGCTGATTGCCAACGCCACGCTGGACTTGCCCAACTCGAGCGTTCAGGCTGAAATTGACCGCATGGTGGAAGGTGCCCGCGCTGACCTGAAGCAACGCGGCATCAAGGACGCTGACAAGGCCCCGATTCCTGCGGACATCTTCCGCGAACAAGCCGAGCGCCGTGTGCGTCTGGGCCTGGTGGTGGCCGAGCTGGTGCGTGCCAACGAACTGCAAGCCAAGCCCGACCAACTGAAGGCCCATATCGACGAGCTGGCTGCCAGCTACGAGAAGCCTGCTGAAGTGGTGCGTTGGTACCTCGGCGACAACCGCCGCATGGCAGAAGTTGAAGCTGTTGTGATCGAAAACAATGTCACGGACTTCGTGCTGGCAAAGGCCAAGATCACGGAAAAAACCGTTACTTTTGACGAGTTGATGGCACAGAACTAAGGCCTGCTGCTTTTTTGAATCAATGGGGTTGGTGTGTGGATTGAACTCCGGCGCACCAGCCCCATTTATTTTTGATTAAAGTCATCTCCACCCAACCTTCGGAGTCACCTCATGTACAAAAACCAAACTGACAGCGTGCCGTTCGGCGCCTACGATTCATTGCAAACCGAAGCTCTGGGCTTGGTGCCCATGGTGGTGGAGCAGTCTGGACGTGGTGAGCGTTCGTACGATATCTACTCGCGCCTGCTTAAGGAACGTGTCATTTTTCTGGTGGGGCCTGTGGAAGACTACATGGCCAATCTGGTGGTCGCCCAGTTGCTGTTCCTGGAAAGTGAAAACCCGGACAAAGACATTTCGCTGTACATCAACTCTCCTGGCGGCTCCGTCAGCGCGGGCCTGGCGATTTTCGACACGATGAATTTCATCAAACCCGATGTCTCCACGCTGTGCACCGGTATGTCGGCCAGCATGGGCTCGTTCTTGCTGGCGGCTGGCGCCAAGGGCAAGCGTTTTGCGTTGCCCAACGCCAGCGTCATGATCCACCAGCCATCGGGTGGTGCACGTGGCATGGCCAGCGACATCGAGATTTCTGCGCGCGAGATTCTGAAAACCCGCGAACAGCTGAACAAGATCTACGCCGAGCGCACCGGCCAGCCCGTCGAGAAAATTGCACGCGACATGGAGCGCGACTACTGGCTCACCGCCAACGAGGCGCAAGAATACGGCTTGGTTGACCAGGTCATTTCCAAGCGCGCCTAAAACCGGATATTTGGCTGTTTTGCAGCCCCTAACGGCGTTTTCTTCTGCAGAAAGCGCCGTTTTTATTTCGTTATCATTCAGCAACGACTGAAAAGGCATTCCTCCATGGCCGAGAAAAAAGGCACATCCAGTGAAAAAACCCTCTACTGTTCTTTCTGCGGAAAGAGCCAGCACGAGGTCAAGAAGCTCATAGCCGGGCCCTCCGTTTTCATCTGTGATGAATGTATTGACCTGTGCAACGACATCATCCGTGATGAGCTGCCAGCAGGTGAAGGCGGCGAAAAGGATGCGCGTGGTGACCTGCCCACTCCGGCAGAAATCAAGGGTAACCTGGACAACTACGTCATTGGCCAGGACGTTGCCAAACGCACGCTTGCAGTGGCTGTGTACAACCATTACAAACGTTTGCGCCACAAAGACATCGCCAAGAAGGATGAAGTCGAGCTGGCCAAGAGCAACATCTTGCTGATTGGCCCCACAGGGTCGGGCAAGACGCTGCTGGCGCAAACCCTTGCGCGTATGCTGAACGTGCCCTTTGTGATGGCCGACGCCACGACGCTGACCGAAGCCGGTTATGTGGGTGAAGACGTTGAAAACATCGTGCAGAAGCTGCTGCAAAGCTGCAACTACGAAGTCGAGAGGGCGCAGCGGGGCATTGTGTACATCGATGAAATCGACAAAATTTCGCGCAAGTCCGACAACCCGTCCATCACCCGCGACGTATCGGGTGAGGGTGTGCAGCAAGCGCTGCTCAAGCTGATCGAAGGCACCATGGCCAGTGTGCCGCCGCAAGGCGGACGCAAACATCCGAACCAGGACTTTTTGCAAGTTGATACGACCAACATCCTGTTCATCTGCGGCGGTGCGTTTGCCGGTCTCGAAAAAGTGATTGGCAACCGCACCGAGGCCTCGGGCATCGGTTTTGGCGCGGCAGTGAAGAGCAAAAAAGAGCGCACGCTGACTGATGTTTTTAATGAGATCGAGCCGGAAGACCTCATCAAATTTGGTTTGATCCCTGAGCTGGTTGGCCGTATGCCTGTGGTCGCCACCTTGGCCGAGCTGAGTGAAGACGCGCTGGTGCAGATCCTGACCGAACCCAAAAACGCGCTGGTCAAGCAGTACTCCAAACTGCTTTCGCTGGAAGGTGTGGAGCTGGAGATTCGCCCCAACGCGCTGAAAGCCATTGCCCGCAAAGCCTTGGCACGCAAGACCGGTGCGCGCGGCCTGCGCTCCATCATGGAGCAGTCTCTCATCGACACGATGTTTGACTTGCCCACGACCAGCAATGTCGAAAAAGTCGTCGTGGACGAGTCCACGATCGAAGAAAACAAGCCTCCTCTGCTGGTTTACCGGGAAGCCGCCAAGAAGGCCTGAGCCCTTGGGCACCAAGGCCGGCGAGCCTGCCGTTTTCTGACCCCATCAACCCCTGTGGCCACGTTGCTGTCCACAGGGGTTGAAAATTCCAGTTTGTTGGTCATATTCAACGGGTACTAAAAGGATTCACATGCCAGGTCATACACCTCTGCCTGCCACCGCCATCGAGCTGCCCTTGTTGCCGTTGCGTGACGTAGTGGTCTTCCCCCACATGGTGATTCCGCTGTTTGTCGGACGTCCCAAGAGCATCAAGGCGCTTGAGTTGGCCATGGAAGCCGAACGCCGCATCATGCTGGTGGCGCAAAAAACCGCAGCCAAGGACGAACCCTCCGCTGGCGACATGTTCGAGGTGGGCTGTGTGTCCACCATCCTCCAGATGCTCAAACTGCCCGACGGCACTGTGAAGGTGTTGGTCGAAGGTCAGCAACGGGCGCAAGTGGGCGGCATCACCGATGTGGAAACCCACTTCACCGCCACAGTGACACCGGTGGAGGCCGTCGAAGTTGCGGAGAAATCCAGCGAAATAGAGGCCCTGCGCCGTGCGGTGATGCAGCAGTTTGACCAGTACGTCAAACTGAACAAGAAGATTCCGCCAGAAATTCTGACCTCCATTTCCAGCATCGACGATGCCGGGCGACTTGCCGACACCATTGCTGCGCATTTGCCATTGAAGCTGGACAACAAACAGGTTGTTCTGGATTTGGCGGATGTGAAACTGCGCCTGGAAAACCTGTTTGAGCAGCTGGAACGTGAAGTTGACATCCTGAATGTGGACAAGAAGATCCGTGGCCGTGTCAAGCGGCAGATGGAGAAGAACCAGCGCGACTTCTACCTGAATGAACAGGTCAAGGCCATCCAGAAGGAGCTGGGTGAAGGCGAGGAGGGCGCTGACATCGAGGAGATCGAGAAAAAGATCAAACTCGCCAAGATGCCCAAGGAAGCGCTGAAGAAGGCCGAAGGTGAACTGAAGAAGCTCAAACTGATGTCGCCCATGTCCGCTGAAGCGACCGTGGTGCGCAACTACATCGATGTGCTGGTAGGGCTGCCCTGGAGCAAAAAGACCAAGATCAAACACGACCTGGGCAACGCCGAAGACGTTCTCAACGAGGACCACTATGGCCTGGACAAGGTCAAGGACCGCATCCTGGAGTACCTGGCAGTGCAACAGCGTGTGGACAAGGTCAAGGCTCCGATTCTGTGCCTGGTAGGCCCTCCGGGTGTGGGCAAGACCTCGCTCGGCCAGTCCATCGCCAAGGCAACGGGCCGCAAATATGTGCGTATGGCGCTGGGCGGTATGCGCGACGAGGCCGAGATCCGTGGGCACCGCCGCACGTACATCGGTGCGTTGCCCGGCAAGGTGCTGCAGAGCCTGGGCAAAGCCGGCACACGTAACCCACTCTTCCTGCTGGACGAAATCGACAAGCTGGGAACCGACTTCCGGGGTGACCCGTCCAGCGCTTTGCTGGAGGTGCTGGACCCTGAGCAGAACCACACCTTTGGTGACCACTATGTCGAGGTCGATTTCGATCTCAGCGACGTGATGTTTGTGGCAACGTCCAATTCGATGAACATTCCGCCCGCCTTGCTGGACCGGATGGAAGTGATCCGCTTGTCGGGGTACACCGAAGATGAAAAGGTGAGCATCGCGCTGAAGTACCTGCTGCCCAAACAGCTGAAGAACAACGGCGTCAAGGACGAAGAGCTGTTGGTCACCGAAGAGGCGGTGCGGGACGTCGTGCGTTACTACACCCGCGAAGCCGGGGTGCGCTCGCTGGAACGCGAGCTCTCCAAGATCTGCCGCAAGGTGGTTAAAGGCCTGTTGCTCAAGAAAATGCAGGCGCAGGTCACCGTGACCGGTAGCAACCTCAATGATTTTCTGGGTGTGCGCAAGTTCTCTTATGGGCTGGCGGAGAAACAAAACCAGGTGGGCCAGGTGGTGGGCTTGGCATGGACCGAAGTGGGTGGTGACCTGCTGACCATTGAGGCCGCCATGATTCCGGGCAAGGGTGTTATTACCCGCACCGGTTCACTGGGCGACGTCATGAAGGAGTCGGTGGAGGCTGCCCGCACGGTGGTGCGCAGCCGGGCGCGCCTGCTGGGTATCCGTGGTGAGGTGTTTGAGAAGAATGACATCCACATCCATGTGCCCGACGGTGCAACACCGAAGGACGGCCCCAGTGCGGGTGCTGCCATGGCCACGGCATTTGTGTCGGCGTTGACGGGTATTCCTGTGCGTGCGGATGTGGCCATGACCGGTGAAATTACCCTGCGTGGCGAAATCACTGCGATTGGTGGTCTGAAGGAGAAACTCCTGGCGGCCTTGCGTGGTGGCATCAAGACGGTGTTGATTCCGGAAGAGAACGCCAAGGACCTGCAGGACATTCCCGCGAACGTGAAGAATGGTCTGGAGATCGTGCCGGTGAAATGGATCGACAAAGTGCTTGAAATTGCGCTGGAGCGCAGCCCTGTGCCGCTGCCCGATGACGAGCCCGTTGTCGCTGCGGCCGCACCGGTTGCCGCAGCCGTTGAAGCGCCAACCAAGGGTTCGGTGAAGCACTGATGAAAAAAATGAAGAAATTGCGGCACAGCAGCAAAAACAGCTAAAAACTGCGCTACAATTGATCCTATCGAAACGCGACACAGTCAAGTTTCAAAATGCGGGAATAGCTCAGTTGGTAGAGCGCAACCTTGCCAAGGTTGAGGTCGAGAGTTCGAGACTCTTTTCCCGCTCCAATTTATGATCTACAGACTTCCACTGGGGTCTGTAAGTCGTTGAAAAAAGGAGCTTTGGCTCCTTTTTTCATTCCAGCAAAAGCCACTGGAATCCACCGACAGCCAGCGTTTTTGAGGCCAAAAACAAGGCCAAAGAATACGGGTGGTTCCGGTGCCGGGTTCTTGCTGGGGTTGGATCGGGATGACCAGCAGCATCGGGCCTAAGTCCAAGACTTAGGAGCTTCGATGATGGCACTCTCTGATCTGACTGTGCGGCAAGCCAAGGCCGCTGACAAAGCCTACAGCCTCCCCGACACCGATGGCCTCGGCCTGGTGGTCGTGCCTACCGGCGGCAAATCGTGGCACCTGCGCTACTACTGGCTCGGCAAGCAAAAGCGCATCTCCCTGGGCAACTACCCCGAGATCGGCTTGCGCGAAGCGCGTACCTTGCGCGACGAAGCCCGGGCACTCCTGGCCAAGGGCATCAACCCCCACACCGACCGCAAGCAGAAGCGCCACGCGGTCATGCTGGCGGCCGATTACACCTTCAAAGCCGTCTTCGATGCCTGGGTCGAGCATCGCCGAAAGGAACTCAAGGAAGGCCGCCAAAGCACCCTCTCGCAGATCCTGCGGATTTTCGGCAAGGACGTGCTGCCCACCCTTGGCAAGATGTCGATCTACGACATTCGCCGGCCCCAGCTTCTGGGCGTCCTGGCAAGGATCGAGGAACGCAAGGCCTTCACCACAGCAG
Source organism: Comamonadaceae bacterium AAW (assembly GCA_026314275.1). GTDB lineage: Bacteria > Pseudomonadota > Gammaproteobacteria > Burkholderiales > Burkholderiaceae_C > JAGOEY01. The sequence goes on along the minus strand of CP111109.1, from coordinate 104,868 downwards.
AAAAGGTCCGCACCTGGTTGAGCCAGTTGTTCCGCTATGCCCTCGTGATCGTCGAGGGACTGGAAGCCAATCCGGCTTCCGATCTGGATGTGGTGGCAGAGCCCAAGCCCCCGGTGACCCACAACCCGTACCTGCACCTGCCCGAATTGCCCGAATTCCTCCAGAAGCTCCGGCTCTACAATCCGCGCGGCTGGCAGACCCAACTTGGCATCCGGCTGCTGTTCCTGACCGGGGTGCGCACCGGTGAGCTGCGGCTGGCGACCCCAGATCAGTTCGACCTCGACCGCGGCCTGTGGATCATCCCGCCGCAGATCGTCAAACAGCTTCAGGACGAGATGCGCAAGGCCGGCAAGCGCCCTCAGGACGTGCCGCCCTACATCGTGCCGCTGTCCCTTCAGGCCGTCGAGATCGTGCGCTACCTCCTGGGGGTGATGAGGCCAGCCCAGGTTCATCTGCTCACACACCGCAGCGAACTCAAGAAGCGCGTCAGCGAGAACACCCTCAATGCCGCCCTGAAGCGGATGGGCTACGAGGACCAACTGACCGGCCACGGCATCCGCGGGACCATCTCGACGGCGCTCAACGAGATCGGTTATCCCAAGATTTGGGTGGACGCTCAGCTCTCGCACTCCGACCCGAACAAGGTGAGTTCGGCCTATAACCACGCCAAGTACGTAGAACCGCGACGTCGGATGATGCAGGACTGGGCTGATCGCCTCGACCTGCTCGAGCAGGGTCAGGTGGAAGCCGCCAGTGCTCACCTCACCATTCGTATCGAAGGGGTGCCGGCGATGGCAGAAGACGAGCCTGTTGCCGCCGCCGCTGTGTTCCCTGAAGGCTCTGTGCCGCCTGTAGTGGCTGCTCCCATCGTCGTGACGCCGAACGACGCCGGAATCACGTTCCAGCGACTGTCGCAGGTGCCTCCGGCGCCCACGCGGGCGCCGGAACCGGAAGTGTCCGCAATTCAGCGCGAGCGCGAGGAAATGCTTGCTATGTACGAGTCACCGAGCTGTCTGCCAGTGCCGCTATTCGGCAAGCTGGCTGGGAAGTCCAAGGATCAGATCAACCGCGAGTTGAAGGCCGGCAAGCTGCTATCCATCAGTTTGGGCAACCGCGGGCAGCGCGTTCCCGACTGGCAACTGGTGCCGCTCAAGCACAAGCTGGCGCAGGTGCTCATGAACCAACGCCCGCACGCGGATTCGTGGGACCTGTACCGCATGCTGACCCAGCCGCACCCGGACCTGGGTGATCGCGCGGCCATTGATGCGGTCACGATGACCAACGTGCCCGCGATTGTCCGGGTCATCATGGGCGACTACCGGCACCATGCGGATGCGCCCGAGACTGTTGCTCCGCGGCCCATCCCTGAGGATGTGGGGCAGAGCGTCCGTCGGCTGGTGGATAGCACAGTGGTCTTTGAAGGGGCCTAACCCTTGCGCTTCAACCCATGGTCGGGGTGAGGCGCCCGGGGGTCACCCACTACGCGAACCTTATTCTGGCAATTTGCAGCGCTCTGCGCTCGAACCGCTTAGCAACGGGATCAGCATGCGCGTAGGCTCGTTGCAGGTACGTCACGACCGGGTAGGGGCCACCAACGAGCGGTCGCATGCGGATTCCCAACCCGTGAGCACGCGCGATGCGCGGTTGCGCAGATAGCCCAACGCCGTATCCGCCGGCAACCCACAGTGCCGTCATCTCGAACGAAGTCACCCACTGTATGTTGTTCTGATCCACCGGCATGAGGGAGGCCTGCCTCTCATCCAGCAGGGGGCAAGCCTCCGCCTGCCAACGATAGACGGGGTACGCTTGGAGATCGGCGATGGTGAGTTTCTCCTGGTCAAGAAAGAAAAACCGCGGCGGCATGGCTACGGCCATGTTCTCGGCCCACACGGGTTGCGTGCTGAGGGCCGGTCGCTGATCCCCTGAAGCGACATCCCTGCGTCGTAGCGGCCTTCATGAAGGCCCTGAATCAAAACGTCACTTGAAACCTCGAAGAAAGTGAGAGTGACGTCTGGCTCTTCCGCGCGTTGCCGCGCCAAAAGCGCTGATAGTTGTGATGAAGGTACGCCCGGCGCTACCGCAAGCCTGAAGCCGGGGGAAGAATTGGTGGCGTCGTGCATGAGAGCACCCAAGGAGAAAGTTGGTCAAAACAAGCCAATGTGATACGCATGGGTTAAATTTAACGTGGTTAAATTTCAGTGACTGTTCAACGCATTCTGCTAATGCACAAGCGTGCAGTTCAACGAGGTCGCCCCCAGGCACAACAAGATATGAAGCCGAGCCAGCGTTGGCGTTCGGCAACGCTGTGCGCGCCTTTCGCTTGGAACTGAGTGTTGCTCAGGAAGAACTGGCCGCACTGGCCGGAGTTGAGCGTTCGCATATGGGCAAGATTGGGCGGGGGGAGCACTTACCCGCGTTGGCCTTGGTCCTGAAAATTGCAGCCGCGCTCAAGATAAGCGGCACCGAACTGATGGCCGCGACCGAGCACAACATGCAGCTCCGCTGCTGAGTCTTAGGGCTGGTTTCCGCGAATTAAGTGCCCAAACCTTCGCGCAGGCGAAAAATAAATCGTTCCAGTGAGGCTGTCACATCGCCGCTGTCGGATCGGAGTAAATAGGTCGTAATGACCGCCGATTCCATGGCCAAGGGGCGGATTACGACATCGGGCCGCTGGCTGACTGGTACTTTACTTGCTGCCATGAAGCCGACACCATAACCGGCACCGACCAGCGTGAGCATCATCTCCAGTGAGGTCGCACGTTCAACGACGTTTTGCCGGTGTTCCAGAGGTCCAAGGAGTCGTGCCAATACGCGGCAGTAGCCCTCGCAGACCCGTGGGTCGCACAAGACGAGCGGATGACTATCGAGCTCATGGAGGGGCACTTCCTTATGAGCGAGCAGTTCGTGCCGGGCCGGCACGGCTATTACCAGGGGATCTCGCCAAATCGGCTCGGCAATGATGCCCTCGCCGACATCTGCTGTGTGCGCGAAGCCGATCATGAAGTCGCCAGAGCGCAGGCCGCGCAACTGGTCCGCCAACGGAACTTCGGACAGGCGTACTTCGATTTCCGGTTCCTCGGCTCGGCAACGGGCCAAGAACTCCGAGAACCGAGGATCGGTCGCACCATCGGAGACCGCGATACGCAGGCTGCCACGCGCACCTGCTGCGACGGCCTTAGCATTCTCTCGCGCCTGTTCGAGAACGGTGAACAGCCGGCGGGTATCTTGCAGGAAGGCGGCCCCAGCTGCAGTCAGCTTCGTCCCTCTGCGGTCTCGATCGAAGAGAACAACCCCCAGATCCTCCTCCAGTTCTTTGATCGCTCGGGACAATGGCGGTTGTTCGATATGTAGGCGCTCAGCCGCGTGGCTGAAGTGAAGTTCCTCTGCCAAGACGGCAAAATAGCGAAGGTGTCTCAATTCCACTTCAACTTTCCTTGGTAAGGTAATCGCCTTCGCCAGGCTGGAAGAGGCGATTTCCATCAACCCAAAGCCTCCTTCTTTGGTAGGGGCGGGGTAATGGCCTCCAATGAGATTAGGCTGAGCGACTACCAGTTAGCCTCCGGCCGCTTCATCGGATGCTCCCCAGATTCCCTATGCGTCGAACATCCACGACCAAGACATAAAAGCTATGCAGCGGATGTATGGGCAAGGGGGCTAACCTACCCCGCCTTCACATACCTCACGCACATCGAACGACGTGCATCCGTGGAGCGGAATGGCCTTAAGGCACTCTGCGTCATCTGTCGTTCCAAGCATCCTATAAGTGTGTCCAGGCGTCCAAAACCTTGCACCCGCGTCGCACAGCCGTTTTGAGTTCGGATTAGTGGGTGTGTCCGTCGTGACCAGTACCAGTAAGTGACGGTGCTTTGTCTGTCGCACCTTTGGAGTGCATAGCCCCAGCCCGGAGAATGCCGGGAGGGGAGCATGAATTGAACGAGAAGCAAACGAGAGCGAAGTACACGCTGGAGTTCAAGCAGGAGGCAGTGCGGCAGGTCAAGGCCGGGCGTGCTGCGTCGGCCGTGGCCACGACGCTGGGCATGCCCAAGGCGAGCCTGACGAACTGGGTGCGGGCCGATGCGAAGGGGCAGTTGGAGGTGAGGTTCGAGGGCAAGGCCACAACGCTGACGGTCACGCCCGAGCAGGCGGAGATTGCGCGGTTGAAGGCGCAGGTGGCGCGGCTGACGATGGAGCGCGACATCGCAAAAAAAGCCGCAGCGTACTTTGCGCAGGACGTGCTGCAAGGTCCGCCTGGATTTTCTCGATGAAGGGGCGCTGGTCGATCAGATTGATGTGCGAGGTTCTGCAGGTCAGCGCCAGCGGATATTTCCGCTGGGATGCGTCGAGGCGCGACAGCGCTCCCACAGAGAGCCTGTGGGGACGGCTGAAGACGGCCTGCGTGCACGGCCAGCGGTTTGCCACTCGCATGCAGGCAAGGCAGGCCGTCATGGACTGGATCGCCTTCTACAACCACTCGCGGCTACATTCAGCACTGGGCTACCTCAGTCCGATGCAGTTCGAACAACGCTGGTTGGCGGCGCAGCGCAAATCTGCCGCTTGATGATCGGGCTACGCACTCCGGTTTTCAGGGGCAACCTCACTCAGGACAAGATATGGATTGTTTGGTGGCACGTCATGAAAGAGCCCACCTGCATCCTCCAGAAGATAGCCGTGCAGCCTCCGAACCTTACGCGGACCGGTAACCTCGCAGGTCCAGATGTTCAAGCCGCTCGGCTGCTTCCTATGCAACTGAAGTTTCTCGAAGCGCTTTTGTACCCACTGCCAATCCTGTTGGCCCGCGTGCCTAGCTAGCAAGCTCACTTTCGGATGTTCTTGCGCATAGCGTTGGAACACACCAGGGCTGACCAAGTACGCAGTGCCATTCACCGTATGCACGAGTGCCTTTGCATCATTGATGATGAGCTGCCGCGCGGCGATCCCGTATTTCAGCCACGCCACGAAATGCTCCCCGGATGGCTTCGCTGCCGACGAAGCTGACGCAGGCATGTGTACAGGTGGCTGAAGAGATATTGTTGTGGTCACTGGCATGGGAGCGTCGAAAACCTGCCCCGGGATCTCCTCCGCATCTTGGCCGGCGCCGGAAGCGCCGCCCAAGCCCACCATCGCCAGCATGTCCTCCATGACGTTGAGCACGGGCTGGGCCGCAGGCGACGAAACGGTGGCGGTACTACTGCCTGCCCAAGGCGGAGGCTCTTGACTTTCCTGAGCCGGTTTCGCCACGGCAGTAGGTGGGATGGCTGGCGTGCCGGCGTCGCTTTCCGCGGAGGCCGCGCCGATCTCGACCGAACCTGCAAAGGGTACAGGCCGTTCGCCAGAGTCCCAGATCAGCGCGGGAGTGAGACGCAGCAGGGAGAACGAGTGGGTCCAGCCGGTCGTGCTGGTCACGGTTGCGCGCCAGACCGCTTTGCCGTCCGATGTAGGCTGCAGCATGCCGTGATCCTGCAGCACGTTGAACACGGCGGTGTTGTTCGCAGGGATGCCATCGATGCCCTGGGATAGCAGGTGCGCGCGTAGCTTGTCGGAGACCGTCTTGCTCACCAGCCATAGCGCGTCCTCGGTGAGCCAGCCATCGGAGGCCTCGGGCTGGTTCAGCTTCAACTCTTCCTTGAGTAGGTAGCGCAGCCCATCAAGCAGCTTGCGTTGCAGCGCATGCTTGGGCGCGGCCGTGGCGCGGGCCGGATCACCACCCAGTTCCTGGGCGACCGAAGCGCGGTCGGCCTGCACGACAAGTTCGCCCAGTATCCCGGCGTGTTCGTACTGGCCGGCCAGTACGTACAGCAGCGGCCCCCATAGGGCGGGATAGCCACTGAGCCAGTCCAGGAGATGGGCATCTAGCAGTTGGTGGTAGAGCAGTCCCGTCGCGGCACTGTGTAGTCGGTACTCGCGATCGTCACGGTAGCGGAATCGGTACGGCTGGTGCAGTGGACCATGCCACGGGTGCCAGGTGCTGCCGTCGACCAGCTTGACGTGCAGATCGACGGCGATCTTGCCGATGTCGTGCAGCAGAGCGGCATAGGCGACAGCGGCGGTCCAGGCCTCGGACTGCACCGCTTGATCTTCGGGGCTGGCGCCGATGGGCAGCAGATGGGACTGCCGCAGCTTTAGGCTGTAGGCGACGATCTCCAGGCCGTGGTCCAGCATGCCGCCCGGGTAGGCATGGTGGTGGCTCTCCGACGCGGGGAATTGCTGGACCAGTTCGGCGTAGCGCTCCAGGGGCGCGCGGTACAAGGTGGTGAATTGCGTGCGCGACAGCGACGTGCGCTGCCAGATGTGTTCCAGCAGCTTCTGTCGGCGTGGCGTCGCCAGCAGAGATGCGGCCGGTTCTGGTCGCAGCAGCCCTTTCGGGGGATTGGTGACGGGGGTTGGCGGTGGAGCGGCGGCGACCGAGGCCCGTTTTCGCTGGAACAGTGAGAGCATGTATGTCCTCTGTTGGCGGGCCGACCGGGAGGCCTTTTTGCCTTTTCGAGGTAGAGCCTTTCCTCTTGCGCCCCATTCCCTTGTCCTTTCGGCCCTTTGGCCCTTTGGCCTTTAACCATTTGGGTATAGGGTGCGGCGCATCGATCGTCCATCGTCAATGTGGGGTGCAGGCGGTCGGATTGATGCGTGAAGGCGGGCTGTTCCCACCCTACGATGGGCCGATTCTTGGACCCGGGAGGACGCCATGAGGCCCCACATTGACAACGTAAGGAATTTTCCTTACGATTCAGACATCGTAATCAGGAGAGTCGCCATGCCTGCCATCCACGAAATCGCCACGCTCACCTCCAAAGGCCAGATCACGCTGCCCAAGCCCATCCGTCAGGCGCTCGGTGTCGATGTCGGCGGCAAGCTCGCGTTCGACCTGCGGGGCAGCGAAGTCGTCGTTACCCGTGTCGATGCCGAGCACGAGGACCCTGCCATCGGCGCGTTCCTCAGCCTGCTGGCGCGCGACATTGAAGCGGGTCGGAACATCCAGGGCCTGCCCGAGGATCTGGCTCGCGCCATGCTGGAGCATGCAGGTCACGATGTGAACCTGGGTGAGGAGATCGACGGGGCAGTGGAACTCTGATGCAACGGCATGGCTGGGCGCTGCTGTTTCACGACTGCGTGATCGAGCAGTTGCAGAAGCTGCATGCGGCCGCACGACGAGCGCAGGAGAACGACCCGAAGGGATTCGAGTCCAACGCCAACGTCAAGCTCTTTCGGGCCTTGAGCCAGTTGATGATGGATGTGGTGCCCGGTGATCCCGCACGCGACGAATACCGCCAGGGCAACACCCTGGGGCCTGCCCACCGCCACTGGCGAAGGGCCAAGATCGGGAGGCGGTTCCGGTTGTTCTTCCGGTACGACTCCAAGGCGAAAGTCATCGTCTACGCCTGGGTCAACGATGAGCAAACTCTGCGGTCTTCCGGGAGTAAGTCAGACCCCTATGCCGTGTTCGAGAAAATGCTCGGGCGCGGAAATCCGCCAGACGATTGGAACGCACTGGTGCGGGCAAGCAAGCAGAACTGGAGCAAACTGGAATAGCTATCCCCATGTAGCAGGAGACGACCATGAGCACGACGACAACACGCATCAGCACCGCGGAACGGCTTGGCCGTAGCTTCGGCCGTGGATGGCGTGCCTATGCGCGCGGTGAGCGCCGAGTGCCGAGATGGCTGGTCTCCAAGGGCATGCCGGTGGCTGGTGCTACCGCGCTGCTATGGATAGTCAAGCTGGCTGCGCTGGGACTGCTGCTCTACGTCGCCTTCTGGTTCGCAGTCGTGTTGCTGGGGGTGGCGGCGGCGGGGTGGGCAATGGATCAGCAACATCCCGCTGAATATGACTACGAGTTGCAGTACCCGACCATCGAGGAATTGCGGGCTGCACCAGGCTACGATCCCAACCTACACAACGATACATCCCACGAGATGTACCAAGACGACTGATACCGAAGGTGCATTGATTACCTGAGCTTGCCGCCTGAGATGGTTCCAGCTCCTTTACCTCCCGCGCTGCCTGCATCTTTTGTTGCAGTGGCGAAGGTATTGGCGATCGCGCCAGCACGGACGCCCACCCAGGTGAGCGCACCGATCCAGAACGTAGGAAGTACCAGGAACATCGTCGCCATCACGAAATTGAGCAGCATGTCTCCAAAGGCATTGTTCAACCCCATTACAGGGTCGAAGTTTGAGTGCGGGCGGTTCCACCCGAAGCCCCAACCATAAAGCGCATCGAGGATGGTGCTGTCGATCCAGCGTGCGAGTTGGAACCAGAAATCGACGAAGAACAAGGAAAACTGAACGACGCTGATTGTGATGACTGCCTTCAGCTCGTAGGTCCCGATGACCAACACCAATGGAATGCAGATGACTAAGGCCATCTTGAGCAGTGATAGGGCCATTGGAAGGGCTTGACGCACCACGTCCATAGCCGGGAAAAAGCCCATCGATCCCATCGCCATGCCTACGTCGCCGGCCGCGCGCGTGATGACGTTCGGCAAGGTCTTGTCGATCTGGCCCCCGTAGTCCGTATAGACGCTACCCTGGTTCAACTTCTGTTGCCTCGGCGACGCGATGGTGCGGATCACGGAGTCGTCCACCTCGGCGCGGCTCAGGAACCCGGCCCAGCCCGCCAGCCGCGTGAGCAGGCTCGGGTCCACTTGGCCCAGCAGTCGTGCGCGCAGGCCGTTGCTACCGTCGGCCCACCATTGCCTGCAGGTCGGATAGCCACCGCCGCTGGATATCTGAGCCAGCCCAGCATCACGGTTGCTGTCATAAGGCCAGTCATCGCGCGGCGTGCTCGACCGATAGTTGTCGTAGAAGCCGGCTGTGTCCGTGAAGAAGCGTGAGCCGATCCAGGTGACATCATGCATCTGCGCCTCGTCGAGTTGCGGGCGCTGCATGAACAGCTTGGCGCGTGCCGGTCCGTAGCAGTCGTGCGTGAAATCAGCGACCTCCTGAGCCAGCACGGGGTCGTCGATGCGCGTGGCGTCGATCTCCATCCTCATCTGCCGTAAATCAGTGCCGCAAGGGATCGCCGCCACGGAAGCACCCGTGACCGCACGCGAGAGCGCGTGCATGAAGGCCCACCACACCGGCAGCTTGGCGCTTTGGTTGTTGAGCGTCGAGAAGGACTGCGACCAGCCTGTGTCGGTCGGCTGCGGCACGCTGACCTGGCACTGCGCCGAGCGTGAGCTGTCGTACCGGATGGTGTTCAGATCGACGTCGATGAAAGGGATGCCGGCGAACATCACCACCACGATGGCGACGAACACCCGGTTCTCGATGCGCGCAGCCGACAGCACGCCCTTGTTGCCTTCGTCCGCGCCTTCGGAGCGGGCCTTGAGCCATTCCTGCACGATGATCGCGACGAAAGGCAGCGCAAACACCCCGCTGGACACCAGCACGGCCCAGATCCCGTTATGGACGATCCAGGACACGAGGGTGAGGTAGTACTCCAGGTAGTCGGTCGTCAAAAGCGTCATGGCCTGAATCTCCCCTCAGCCCTGCATCAGCAGACTGGCTTCCAGCACCATGATGGCGACGACACCGGCGATCTCGCTGCGCACCAGGCGGCGCCGCGCCTGCCTGTCTGCGCCGTTCTGGTCCTCGCGCGCGAGCAGCCGGCGGCGCATCCAGATCCATCCGGAGGCCGTCGCGCCGTACAGGCACAGCCGCCACACCAGGAAGTAGCCCGCGGTTGCGGTCAGCCACTGCTCCCAGCCGGCAACGCTGCCGACGAGATAGATGCCGACGACGTTGGCCCCCACGGCAGCCGCGACAAGCACCACCGTCCACAGCAACGCCTTCGCCGCACGCCGGCTGAACAGCCAGCGTGGGTGCAGCCAGGTCGCACGCATCGGGCTCACGGCCGGCCTCCCGGGTTGCCCCTCTGCAACTGGTCGAGGCGGTCGGGCACCGGATCGCCCTCATAGATACCGCGCGAGCCGGCGGCGCGGGTGCCGTGGCGCTGGATGATGGCCATCGGCGAGTTGTTGGCCAGCTCGCGGCGCAGCTCCAGTTCGGTCTTGAGGTTGCGGACCTCCTGATCGAGCGTGTTGCTCTCGTGGTTCACCGCCTCGACGGCCAACTGGTTGGCTGCCACGTTGGGCTCCTTCTTGCCGGTCAGCAGGGTCCGCTGGAGCAACAGGGCCTTCTCCAGCACCGAGGACAGCGCCACTTCCGATGCCAGGCGCCGTGCCAGCAGATCCTGGTCCGGCTCGTCGCGCAGGGCTTCGATCACGCCGCGCGTGATGGGCAGCGAGCTGCTGCCGGCCGTGCGCAGGTTCTCGAACGTCGTGTTGCGCGTCCCCGAGATCAGCGCCTGCAAGGTTTCCAGCTTCGCCTCGTACTCCTCCTGGATCAGCGGCGTCAGTCCGACGCCGGGCACAGTCTCGGTCTTGGTGCAGGAGTCGCACGTGCGCTGCACCTGTTCCCCGAGAACCCGCGTCGCCCATTCGATCGCCTGCTGCGGCGAGGTCCAGGTCTGGCACGACAGGCTCGCGCAACTGGCTGCTGAGATGGACGACGTGTCGGTCACGCCGCGGCCGTTGACGAGGTTGTAACCCGCGCGGGTAACGTCGCCGACCACCCGGACGGCAGGTTGGCCCGCGCCGCCGGCATTGCTGCCGCCCACCCAGGGCACGCCGTCGTTGCCGCGGCGCGTTTCGGCCTGCTCGATGGCCGACACGGCGTCCGTGCTCGCAACCGCATCACGCAGCGCCATGCCTTCGGCCATCTGGCTCCAGCCCAACTGGCCGCCAGCCGTGTCGGCCATCTTCTCGGCCATGGCGCGACACGTCAGCTTCGAGCGGTCGAAGTCCAGCCGCGCCTGCAGCACGCCATTGGTCAGCAAGTTGTACAGGCCCGGATCGGCGCGCTGGATGATCAGCGCAGGCAGGGATGCCACGGCGCTCGTGGCGCTCTGGATCACGTTGCCCATGATCTGCTGAAATCCATTCGTGATGCCGTTGAGCTGATTGCGCAGCGTGGTCTGAATGCTCATGTCGCCGCAGATCAGGTTGCTGTTCCAGCCCACGCCGACCCCGATCGAGCGCATGCCGGCCGCACGGCCCATGGAGACCGCGCTGCCGCCGCCGATCGAGTACATGACGTCATCGCCGATGACGGGGCCGCTGGCCTGGAAACCGACAGGCTGCGCCAACGCCAGGCCGCAGCACAGGGCGAGCGCACCAGCCAGCAGGCGGCGCACCTTGGTGGAGAGGTTCGTCAGTTCAGGACGCTTCATCGCCGTCCCCTCATTGGAAATCGACGCTGCCGAGGAACACTTGGCCCCGGCGTTCGCAGCAGGCATAGGGCCGCCAGAGCGCCCAGGCGTAATCACCTTGCTGGGCCTGCGTCAGGGTGCCGCTGCGCGGGAAGACCGTGCAGGACGAGGACAGGACGGGTGTGAGTTCCTGCCACTTGCCCGTCGAGGCGTCGCCTTCGACCAGTTCGCCAGCCGGCCAGTAGCCGGGCCGCGAGTTCGCGAGCAGCGGCTGGTACACGTGCAACTGCCCGCGGCGCGTGACGACATCGCCCGCACGCTGGGCCACCACGGCACCGGCCTTGTGGTCGTCCGTCTGGTGCAGGAAACCGCCGCGTGGATAGACATTGCCCCAGAGGTTCAAGGTCGAGCGCGCGCCGATCTCGCGCATGCCCGGGACCAGCGCTTCCGGGTAGGCCATCTCGGGCACGTTGTAGCGCCAGGCCAGTGTGTCCAGGGTGCTGAGCAGATACGGCATGAAGGCCGTGCCTGCGCCTTCGCAGAAGTAACCCGACGACGAAGCGAACTCACTGATCACCTGTCCGCCCGGATGGCCGATGACGTCCGCGTTCTTGAATTTGGCGAGATTGTTTTCGTGATCTTCGTTGGTCGTGCCGTCGCCCCCAGCCTCGGCGGAAGCGTTCGGCGGACTCATCGAGCGCACCTCCGTCCACGGGTTCTCTCCAGTGTTGCTGTAGCTGGAGACGACCGCATCGGGCACGTAATGGCGCACCTTGACGGACGTGCGCACCGTGCAGCCTGTCCAGGTGCAGTAGAGCCAGTAGCAGATGCCCACCACCCGGTACTCCAGGCAGTCCGGCGACATGACGGACGAGACGATGGTGGCGGTGTTCAAGGCGTAGCTGCCCGTCGCGCTGGCCAGCAGCAACGAGGCCACGGCGACGCGCAAGCGGCGGGGAAGGTCGAATGGACGATGCATCACGGGTGCTCCTTGCGGTATCGGGCGATGCGTGCCAGCGCCTGGTCCAGGTTGGCCTCGCCATAGACCACGTAGCGTTGGTCCACCACGACCGCCGGGAGGGTTGTGATGCCAAGGCTCCAGGCATCGGCGACGCCCTGATAGGCAGTTTGCAGACGGCGTTGAAGGGACGGACCTCCTGCCTTCAGGCGACGGCGCAGGATGGACTCGGCCTGTTGCAGATCATTGGGCAAGCCCGCCGCCAGTTCCGCCTCGATGCGTCGGGCTGCATCCAGCTCGATCACGCGCGTGGGTGAGTGCGTACCCTGCAGCGGCGCTCCGGACTCGGTGATGGCCCAGATTTCCTGGGCGACGGAAGCGCCCGACCACAGTAGAGTCGCCGCGAAGACCAACGCGGGTCTGGACGTACGTGGATGCGTGGACGCGAAGGGGAGCATGGCGGGGTTCCAAAAGATGGATGACCCCGGTAGTCCAAATCAAAGCGCTGTTGCAGGCCATGAACAATGCGCAGCGCGGCGTGCCCCTATTGGTCCTGGTGACAACACATGCGGCTTGACCGCAGAGCTGCTGCAGGCGCTGTTGGAAGGAAAGGCGCAGTTTGCGATCGGATATAAACCGAGGACCGCAACCTTCAAACCATACCTTCGATATGAATCGCGTCCAACTCGTTGAAATCCTCGCTGCCAAGAACGACCTGTCCAAGGCTGCTGCCAATGCGGTTCTCGAGACCTTGATCGACACCGTTCAGACGGCCGTGAAGAAAGGCGACGCCGTTCAACTCGTTGGCTTTGGCACCTTCAAGTCCGCCAAGCGCGCGGCGCGCAGCGGCAAGAACCCGTCCACCGGAGCCGCCCTGAAGATCCCGGCTGCGACCGTGCCGAAATTCGTTGCGGGCGCCAAGTTCAAAGCCGTAGTCGATCCTAAGGCCGCCAAGCGCAAGGCCGAGAAGGCTGGCAAGTAAGCCCGCCATGGATACTCCGATTGATCTCCACCCAATCCACCGGCGACGGTGCTATCGACCATGACTGCGTTCTCTGAATCGTTCCGATCGGAAGTTGCGCGCATTGCGCGCAAAGAGAACAAGGGGGAGATGAGCTCCCTGCGCAAGACGGCAACGAACCAGCGCGCAGAGATCGCGACGCTCAAGCGCGACCTCAAGGACTTGGCAGGGCAGGTGCGCAGCTTGGCCAAGGCATTGCAAAAATCCCTGACAGCGGCCGAGCGCCAACAACCCCGGCGGCAGTCCCCGGATTCGTCCGCAGGGACGCCGGCGGCTGCGAACCGAAGAGGCCGCGCGTTCGTCTTCAGCCATGAGGCGCTGGTCGCCAAGCGGCAGGCGTTTCACATGACCCAGAAAGAGATGGCGCAGCTGCTCGGCGTGTCGTCGCTGAGCGTCTACAAATGGGAAACCGGTCGGGTCACGCCTCGCGAGGCGCAACTCGTGCGCGTGCGCGAAGTGCTCCAGATGGGCGTGCGCGAAGCCCGCAGGCAGATTCCGGAGTGAAGGCCGCGGATCGCCTTCCGACAGGTTGGCTATCGCGGCATGTCGCCATCGCCGTCGGCGTGGGCTGGTGGGTCCACGGAATCCGTGGGCTTGGCTTCGCCGGGATCGCGGGTGACGAGCATGTCGATCGCCGACAGCAGTGAATCGCCCGGCACCGGGCCAGGCAGCACCATGCTCCTGCCGCTCGTGCGATCGACCAGTCGCAGCGAAGGCGTCGCCGTGATGCCCGACGCAGTGGCTTCCCCTGCCTGTGCCTGCACGGCCCGCGCGGAATGCTCGCTGCGCATGCACGCCTTCAGATCCTCGGACATGCCGGGAAACGCCTCCAGGTCCGCCACGCCCTGGCCGTTGCCGCGCGTGTTGGCATAGACCCACTGGACCGCCGTCCAGAACGCCTCGTGTCCTGTGGCCTGGCCGGCGCATTCGACCAGGCGCGCCTCCTGGCTCGCGGCGGGTTCATGGATGGACAGCGGCATGTGGTGCCACTGCAGGCTCACGTCCCGGTGTGCATTGATCCACTGCCGAAGCTGCGGTGCGTACGCCTTGCAGTACGGGCATTCCAGATCGGCGTAGAAGATGATGTTGAAACGCGCCTCCGGACTGCCCAACCGCCAGGGAGGATCGGCCTCCTGCGTGATGCTGGCCTGGGGCGAAGGCTGCGGTGCGGGCTCGCCGGGCGCCCTGAACATGAGCCAGATCAGCGGCGCCGCGACCAGCCCGGCGATCAGGGCCCAATGCCAGCGATGCCAGCGATGCCACCGGCGCGGGCGCCTGCGGAAGGCTTGCACCTGGACTGGAATGGAAGGACGTTTCTGCTTCATGGCACGCTCCGGCGATCACTGCGGCAGGTCCAGCGCTGGCGATTCGATGCCGCGCGCCTGGTCGATCTTCTCGGCCACCTTGAACGCTGCTTCCAGTTCGCTGATGCCGTACTGCTGCATGAGCTGGTAGCGCTCGGCCTTCTCTTCGGGTTCGGTTTGCGCGAGCGCGAGATAGAGGCTCGGCGGCACGGCGCGGAACAGCACTTCCATGCTCTTGGAAAGGATGACGCCCTCGGTGAACTTGCCGGCCTCCTTCCTGGAGGAGAGCATCAGCGCTTTCTGTGCGGGCGAGAGTTCGCGGAAGCGCGCGATCTTCTCCACCTCGTCCGGCGGCATCGACAGGCACACCCACCACTCGATCATGTTGAGCATGGGTTCTGCGGCGCGGGGCAGGTCGTCGATGTTCTGCGTCGCGAGCCAGAACCACGCGCCGAGCTTGCGCCACATCTTCGTGATCTTCACGACGTAGGGCGCGAGCAGCGGGTTCTTGGTGATGATGTGCCCCTCATCGGTGACGTTGATGATCGGGCGGCCCAGGTACTGATCGCGCTCGGCAATGTTGTTCACCGTGCTGATCAGACTGATGTAGGCGATGGAGAGCTGCGCGTTGTAGCCTTCGCGCGCATAGGTCGCGAGATCCACCAGGGTGATGTCGGCCTCGGGCCAAGGCGTCCCGTCGCGGTCGAACATCTCGCCGTCCGTACCTTGGCAGAACATGTCCATCGCATCCGCCATTTCCAGCAGCCGCACGCGCCGCATCTCGGGCAGCGTGCTGTCGTTGCCCCGCGCGCGCAGCGCATCGCGCACGTCGCGCGTGAGCACCGTGCGCTTCTCAGCACTCTCGCCGTGGCAGCGCTCGGCAGCATCCAGAATGCACTGGCGGATCAGCGAGCGATCGGCCCGGGTCATTCGGGCTTCTTCCTTGTCTTCGCCACCCGTGATCATCAGCCGCGCGGTGATCTCCAACTCGCCCAGCACATCGCGCTGCTCGTCCGGCTCCATGGTCGAGGCATCGGGTGGCAGGTCTTCGTCCAGCGCATCGGCATCGAGCGTCTGCACGTCGCTGGGCGTTTCGATCAGCCGGCGTGCATCGGCGAATGGTGCCAGGGTCACGCCCGAGCCGGGTGCCAGCTTCACGCGGTTGACCGTCAGACCCAGGCGCCTGGCGAAGTCACTGAACAAGCCGAAACTGTTGCCAGCCTCCACGATGAAGAGACGCGGCCGGTAGATGGCCGTGACCTGGTTCAGCAGATTGTTGAGCGTGGCGCTCTTGCCGGAGCCGGTCGGGCCGAAGAGGAACAGATGGGCGTTCATCTGCCGGTCCAGGCGGTTGAGCGGGTCGAAGGTGATCGGACCGCCGCCGCGGTTGAACATCGTGATGCCGGGGTGCCCCGTGCCCTGGGCGCGGCCCCACACCGGCGACAGGTTCGCCGCGTGCTGCGCGAACATCAGTTGCGTGTACCACTTCTTGCGATCCTGGCTGGGGTTGTAGCAACACGGCAGCCAGCGCAGGTAGCTGTTGAGCGGTGCCACCTCGTCGTCCTCGCGCACGGGCTGCAGGCCGGCGTTGAGCATCACATTCGCCAGATCCAGTCCGCGCCGGTCCAGCTCTGCTTCGTCGCGTCCGCGCAAATAGAACGCCAGCGTTCCCCGGTAGAGCTTGTGCGCGCTGCCGATGAGGGAGCGGGCCTCGTGCACGTCCTTGAGCGTCTGCTCCGACGCCAACGTCTCGCCGACGGCCTTTCTCGCCAGGTGGTTGAGGTCCGATTCGAGGACATCCTGCGGTGTGGCGACCATCGTCAGACACATCAGGGTGTCTTCAGGCATCTGGTCGAACAGCGTGTTGATGGCATCCCCTTTGCGGATCTCGCCGGTTAGGTGCCCCGTGCCGGGCGGCATGCGCAGTCGATCGGTGATCAGCACGCGGTGCGGCATGCCGTCGAAATACCAGGTGCCATGCGCCACGTCGGAGCGCGGCTGGCCAAAGAACAGCCGCTGGCTGAAATCTCGCCCGCTCACCAATTCAATCTCGCCGTCTTCGGTCTCGTCTGGATAGCGCGCCAGCGCATAGAAGCGCTCCCGGTCCTCGGCCCTAGGCCCGAGCAGTGTGGGGCGCGGGTTGAACCACCGCAGCAGCCAGTCGTGGACGTCGGCCGCGGCCATGCGCCGGGCCTGAATGCCGGCGTTCGCCAAGCCACCGCTCAGGCGGTCGCAGACGATGCCCAGCATCTGCTCCGGCGTCTGGCCACGGCGGCTTGTCTGGCCCTGTCCATGCCCGGTCACGCGGCGATAGACCACCATGCGCACGCGCCGCGTCTGGCCGCGCCAACGCAGCCGCGTGACCACCGTGTCCTCGAACAGGCCACCCGGCTTGGCTACCGCGCGCAGGTGGTGGCCGAAGAAGCGAAGGTAGAACTCGGTGAAGGCCGTGCCGCGGGCGCGCGGCTGCACGTAGTCGCGCAGGTTCTCCATGTACTGGTCGAAGCTGGGTTCGTCCTGCGCATAGAGCTGCAGCACCCAGGGGTGCTCGTCCAGTTCATCGAAGCTGTCCTGCAGCGCGTTTTCGAGCGCATCGCGGGCATGCGCGAGCCAGCCGGGTTCCCGGCCCTCGGTGCCCAGCGGCACCAGTTCGTAGAAGGCCGCCACCGATTGCCCGTCCTCCAGCAGCATGGACTTCGACTCGGGCAGGAACTCCACCCAGGGCAGCAACTCCACGAACGACGGCGCGACGTCATAGAGCGCCTGTTCGTTCGCCACGGTCGCCGGCCGGCGGCCCTGGACCGCCGACCCGGGTTCGGGGATGCCGGCCTGACGCAAGGCCTCGACATGGCGCTGCCAGCCGTCCGGCTGCTCTTCACCGCCAGCGCCGGATGCGGCCAGCTTCGGCCAGGGGAATTTCCAGCGCATCAGTAGTCCTCCACCCGCTCGCCCGGCATGGCGTACTGGATGCGCTGGTACAGCGGGAAGACCGTCGTGTAGCCCGGCACGGGGACGGGGTCCGTGCCTGTAAGGTGCGGGTACACATACATCACGAGATCGGGATTCGGCAGACGCTGGAACTGGCGACGGACCTCATTGCGCGCGGTGCGCGTGTAGCGCATCTGTTCGGCGGGCGCGGCCTGCACGTCCGCTTCGGTCAGCGGACGGCGCAGGCTCTGGCGCGCATCCAGAAACTGCCTGCGTGCGACCTGACCGGTGCCACCGCCGCCGCTACCTGTTTCCTGCTGCCAGATGTCCATCATCGTGCGGTCGCTATGGGTCAGCAGTTCTTCCTTGCTGGTGGCGCAGCCACTGAGTACGGCGACGGCGAGGGCCAGCGCCAGACCCTTATTCAAGTTCGAGAGCATGGCTTTCTCCTGCGCGGTGATCGACCTTGCGGCCTTCGGGATCGAAGTCGATGGCGAGCGGTTTTTCGAGGTGGATAGCGACCTTGGCGCCGGGCTGAACGTACACCGCCGCGAACGCCTGGCCGTAGAGCTTGTTGACCCAGTTCGACATTTCCTGGACGCCACCGGCGAGAATCCGGCCCACGGCTTCCTGACCGCTGATGCCCACGGTGCCGATGGAGCCGTCCGAGCCGACGTAGGACATCTGGCCGCTGTCGCTTTCGATGAGCGAAGCCACGCCGGCACCAGCCGCCGTGATCAGGGCCTGCGAACCGAGGTACTGCTGGGCGTTGCTGCGCCGCTCCCCACTGACGCAGGGAATGCCATAGGGATCGCTGATCCAGCCCAGGCCATCGCGTTGCTGGTTGTTCTGCTGGTTGCCCTCGCGATCCTCGGGAATGGTGCGGATGGTTCCGTCATGAAAGACAAAGGTGATGCTGCGCACCTGGCCGCGCACGCACGACAGTGTCCAGTCGCCCGAGGCGGTGCCGCTGAACACGGCACCCGCCACATCGGGAATGTCGATGCCGTTGGCCGTGAGGTTGTCCGGTCCGACCAACACCTTGAAGGGGTACGGGTCGTTCACCGTGCCGTCGATCGGCACACGGCCGATCAGGGCCGTCATCGCCACCGACCCCATGAGGGTGGAGTTCGTCGGAACCGTATAAACAGCCTTGGCGGTCTTGACCCCGGCGGCGCGCGCGCCCGCGTTCGCGACGGTTTCCGCCGTGGTTTCCAGCGTGCGCTGCGCCGGGCCGAAGCTCGTGGGGAAGCTCATGGCACCACTGGACGAGGCGCGGCCCTCGGCCTTCTTCGCGTCGTCCGGTTCCACCCACCGCACACCGCCTTCCATCCCGGCCACTTCGCCGTCGCCATCGCCGTCACGCAGCCCCAGGCCCACTGGCAGGTCGGCGTGGCCGCCGCCGCGACCACCGATGCTGTCCAGGCGCCGCTGCAAGTCCGCGAGCAGGCCCTCGGTCTGCTGACGCTCGCTCGCGGCCTGCTGCTGGTCGCGGCGCAGGTTGGAGCGCTCGGATTCGAGCGCGGAATTGATGCGCTGGTCGATCGAGTTCTCACGCTGGCGCAGGCGCTGGTTCTCCTCGCGCTGGGACTTGTTGTCGGACAGCGCGGTCTGAAGCTCGGTGCGCAGTTGCTTCACCTGTGCCACCAGCGTGGCCACGGTATCGCGGGGGGTATCGCCCTCGATGCCCAGCGCCTTCATCTCTTCGGGCGTGAGCCGGCTTCCCGTTTCCGTCGGGGAGGGGGCCGAGGCCTCGCCGCCCGAGAACAGCCGGATGCCGATGAACAGCACCAGGAGCGCCACGGGAATCATCAGCCATTTCAGGAGTCCGTTACTGCGCATGGCGAGCCTCCTTGTTGTCGGTGGCTTCGGCTTCCGGATGCGGCAGATTTGCGGCGGGGTCGAAGCGGTGGATCGCCGGCAGCAGCGACTGCGCCAGGCCGCGCCCGCGCGTCACCAGGTACAGGACGGTCGTGTCCTCGGGCGTTCCGCGCGGGCCGAGTGTCTCGTGCTGGAAGGTGGCCGTGAGGAAATCGCCTTGCAGAACGCGCGGGTCGAGGGTGATCCAGCTACTGCTGCCGTTGGTGAGGCGCGCGGCGGTGACCCACTGATCCTCCAGGCGCCAGGAGGCGAGCGCGGCCGCACGCACCGGCAGCGACGGCATCAGCGTGCCCAGGTCCAGGTCGCGGCGCAGGTTCACCCGCATCACGCCCGGCAGCGGCTCGACCGTGCGCAGCGGCGCATAGAGGTTCTGCGCGGCGAAGCGCGTCAGCACGACCGGGACAGGGGTTTCGCGCCGCGCCGTCCGCGCGCCTGCCTGATCCTGGGCGAGCGTCGGGGGCGCGTCGGCACCCTGCGGCTGATCGCCATAGCGCGCCGGAGTGCTGTGGCCCTCGACGATGCGCACCGGCTCCAGTTCGGCTTCGCCGTCCTTGGCCGGCTCGGCAGCGATGTCCAGCAGGATCAAGGCGCCCGTGTCGGCGTCTTGCAGTTGCAGCCGCGTGGGTTCGATCGGCTCACTGGCGCGCAGGTACACCGCGCCGCCCGCGCTCTGCACGCGCAGGCGTTCGCCCACGCCGGCCGGCACGCCCACGCGGACGTTCCGGTCGATGAACACGATGCGTTCCTGGCCGACACGCAACGGCACCGCCAGCGGCATGCGTTCCCAGCGCAGGATCTCCAACGCATGGGCGGGTGCTGCGACCACGACCAGCAGTCCCAGCAGCGTGAGTACAGGGTGCTTCATGGGCTTCATGGGGTGGGTCCTCCTTGGGGCGCTGGCGGAGACAGGCCGCCAGAGGCCGGGCGCGTCGGCTCCGGGGTGTTGATGCGCTGGGGCGTGCCGTCGTAGCAGTCGAGCGCCAGGCCGAACGGGTTGCGCGAGGGATCGACGTCCACCCGCGTGACCTTGATGGGGTAGCGCACCAGGGCGCGCTTGACCTGCTCGGCGCCGTAGTACTCGTCGGCGCTGATGTCCAGCGTCACCACCCAGTCGCGGTCGGAGACGACGCGCACGCGGGCGGTGGGGTCGTCGCCATAGCCGCGGCCGGGGATCTCATAAATCCCGCGCACGCGCTGCCGCAGCTCGCCCGTGGAGCGGCGGTAGTCGTAGTCCGCCCGCAGGAAGGCCTGGCAGGATGGGGTGAGGTACGGCGAGAGCGTGTGGAGATTACGCGCGTAGTCCTCTTCGCCATTCGTCGGCCAGCGGTTGAGGGTCTGAAACACGTAGAACGTGAACGCATAGACCGATTCGGGCGGCACTTCCCACCACTTGCGGGTACTGCCGGAGCGCAGATCAGGCGGGACGTGGATGGTCAGGTCGCGCGGAGCACTCCACCAGCCGCCACCCATGACCAGGGCGATGATGACCAATGCGCCCGCGCCCAGCCTCAGCGTCTTGATGTGCGCCTGCAGGTGGATGATCTCGTTCTTGAATCGGCTCATCGAGCGCTCCTGCGTGTGGTCCAGAAGCCCGAGCGCGAAATCAGCACGTGGCCACCTACCCAGCCGGCCGCGAGCGGATGGCGTGTCGCGATGCGCCACTGAAGCTGCCGGTACAGCCATGTGTCGGGACGGCCGCGCTTGAGCCGACGCAGGATGCCGCCCCCGATGAACACGCCGAGGGCCACGCCCAGGACGACGAACGTCGGCGCAATGGCGATCGTGCGGAACACCCAGGACAGCGGCGCGCCGACCAGCAGGCCGGCGGCGCCGGACAGGCCGCAGCAGATCCACAGCTCGTCGGCGGTGAGGCCGCGCACGACCACTGGATGGCGGTTGAGCCGGTGCGGAAGGAACGTGACCGTCCCGTCCGCACGGACGTGCTGCTGCTCGGACATACCGACCTCGCTTACAGGATGCCGGTGGCTTCGGTGAGCAGCCAGATGCCGATCACGAGCAGGACGGCGCCAATGGCGACCGTGAGGCCAAACTGGCCCCAGGTCTTGCGGCCGGTGTGGATTTCCGCGTAGGTCCCGTAGGCGTGGTAGCAGACGCCGATGAACATGGACGCCACCACGAGCAGGGCCACGAGCATGATGATGTCGTAGCCGTAGTTGCGGATCGTTTCCATGATGCCGTTGCCGGCGCCGCGCGTAGGGTTCTCCAACTGGGGCAGGCCTTGTGCGAACGACAGCGCGGGCAGCGCGGTGGCGCCCAGGGCCACGGCGGCGCGCTGGGCAAGACGGGAAGTGAGGATGCGGCTTTGCATGGTCAGGCCTTTCAGGTCAGGAAGATCAAGAGAGAAGGAAGAAACTCAGGACGAGGTACATCGCGACGAAGCGGATGCAGACCCCGAGGAACTGGCGCTGGTTGAGGCGGCTCTCGGACCACCCCACGTAGGCCGTTCGGATGGCCCAGACGCCCCAGACGAGCAGGACCGCGAACACGACGCCGACCAGGACGGTCGCCATCGTGGAAGGCGCGATGCCGCTGTTGGCTTGAAATGCCGAGACCTGGGCGCCGTTCATGGCTTGCCCCCCGCAGTCGTCGGCAATGGCTCAGTAGCCCGTTCGGTGCGGTAGTCGCCGGCCAGTTCGGGGGGCTCGCGCGGCTGGGCGCGCGACGGTGTGAGATGGGCCTGGATGCCAGCGCGCACGCGCGCCAGGTCAGCCAGCAGCCGCGGGTAATCGAAGTGGTAGCGCTCGCCCGGAATGACGGAGGTATGCGCGGCGCTGTGGACGACGGCGTGCTCCAGCGCGTCGAGCTGGCGCAGTGCGGCGACCAGCTCCTGGCGCTGCGCCGGGGACTCGGCCAAGGCCATCGGGGACTGACCCATCAGGAGGGCCGCCACGAGAAAAGTGGGCACGCCGCGATGCGCGGCGTGCAGCCAGGTTGAAACCACCATCGCGCCATTCCTGTGTGATCAGCAATGGCTCGATCGTGGAGGTCAGCACGACTTCAGACCGCAAACAATAGGAACTTGCAGGTGGCCGATTGATGGTCTTGCGTGCTCGCTCTGGCAGCGGCAGGGGACGTTATAAGTATTTACGGATGAATCCCCCGTCTCGACGTCGCAGAAGTTGCCCTAGAAGGTATTCGAAACTGGTCAAGGCCAGTTGACCACTTTCATTCCATCTCGGAAGTAGGACGCGTCCCGCCGCAATGGGCGGGCATCCACCCCGGAGACGCAGCCGTTGACGATGCGCGATCAAGCACCATCGCCTGCATGGAGATTCTGGTGAACGCGCCTTGCGTCTTGAAGCAACCGAATCGTGACGAAGCATGGTGCGCTTCGCAGTAGCGGCCGGAGAAACGCCTGCGCCAGATGCCCGCCTCCGCACCTGTGAACGCCGAGACCGTTCCCACGGCAAACAGCACGATGACCAGCCAGCTCCATACCGGGTCCTTGGAGCCATCGCGGAACATGTCTCGTGCGCGCTGCGCGCGGAAGGATGCGCTCCTGCTGTGGGTCGGCGCCGTCCACCCCTCGGTTGCCCCGCATGGCCGCAGGCCGCCCTTGCATCAGGATGCGCCGAGTAGTACGACGCCAACCGTCAGCAGAAGCCATCCAGCCAGGCGCCACCGGCCCAAGGGTTCGCGCAACACCAGCATCCCCAACTCCCTCTGTCAGTGTGGCCTGTATTGGGGCTGGATGTACGGCTTGATGACTTCTAACTGTGCCCCGCCGCGCACTGCTTTCACTACAACACCCTAGGCGATGCTGATGGTCGAAACGATGAAGCGGTTCTTCGAAAGGGCCGGACCCAAGGCGTCCGATCAACGAGCACTTGGTGCGCGGGCCGTCGTGCCCGAGCCATAACCGCTCAACTCGAAGGAGGATTGGTCGCGAGAAGTTTGTCAAGCTCTCCGTTGGCTTCGAGTTCGGCAAGGTCGTCGGAGCCCCCGACATGCGTACCATTGATGAATATCTGCGGCACGGTGTCTCGGCCAGACGCTTCCGTCATGGCCTGCCGGTGAGCTGGGTTTGCATCAATATCAAGTTCCTTCCATTGCACTCCTTTTTCCTTTAGGAGCGTCTTGGCCCGTCGGCAGTACGGGCACCAACCCGTTGTGTAAAGCAGTACATCAGGTTTCACATTGCATCTCCGATAATCAATGCTTAAGAGTGAGCTTTTCGCACCTCAGCCCAAGGAGAAGGTGAACGCTTTAGCGGCGGCATCGAATCCATCACTGTCATACCCGCGTGGCAGTGAATTTAAAATGCTCGGTACTGTAGATGGATGCCATCGGTGCACAAAAGGGGTGTTCCAAGCTTTGCGCGGCGTAGCCCAGGGCAATTGCGCGTCCTACCAGATCAACCGCCCGCTTGCGTGACTGGCAAGCTCAGCCATAGCGCTCTTCCCTGAACGGGTCACCGCGCATGTGGTAGCCGTGCAGCTCCCAGAACCCCGCTTCTTCCTCAGTCGTGAACTCAAGGCTACTCAGCCACTTGGCTGATTTCCAGAAATACAAGTGCGGCACCAACAGGCGTGCAGGTCCGCCGTGCTCGTGCGTCAGGGGTTTGTCGTCGAAGTGGGTGGCGACCATGGCGCGCCCTTGCGTCAAGTCCGCCAGCGGCAGGTTGGTGCTGTAGCCGTCCTGCGAGTGTGCAAGCACCCAGGGGGTGGGTGCTTGCACGCCGGCTGCGGCGAGAAGGTCGTCCACTGTGACGCCACGCCATCGCGTGTCGAACTTGGACCAGGTGGTCACGCAGTGAATGTCGACCACCTGCTCGCTCTGCGGCAGAGCCTTGAATTCGGCCAGAGTCCATTGGGCCACCAGTCGCGGGCCGACTTTCATGGTCAGCACCCATTCGTCATCGCTGCGCGGGCGCGGTGAAGGCCCATGGGTGAGGACTGGGAAACCTTCAGTCAGAGACTGTCCCGGCGGCAAGCGACCCCCGTGGTTGTCGACGCCGCGGTTTCGGCCAAGAAAAGATCGATTGATCGGCATCTTCGCTCCCTCTATTTAATTCACCACCAAGAGCTTGCGGCGGTCGATGATGGTAGGCAGGAATTCAGTGACGGTGGGGTGCACTGGCAGCGCCTCACGCACCGTGCGCCAGGTGCCCTGGCTGGCCATCACTAGGCCAATGGATTGAATGATCTCGTCGGCCTGGATGCCCAGCATCGTGGCACCCAGGAACAGGCCGCTGTCTTCATCGATCAGCAGCTTGATCACGCCCACGGTTTCACTCTCTTCCTTCGCCCGGCTCACGTCCTTCATCGCGTGCACGGCCTGCGAAATACGTCGACCCTCTTTTTCCACTAGGCGCTTGGCCTCGGCTTCGTACAGCCCCACGTGTGCCAGTGGTGGATCGGTGAACATGGCATAAATGCTGTTGCGCGCGTCGGCGCTACGTTGCCCGCCCGCGAGGTTCTCGGCCAGAACCTCCTGATCGTGGTAGCTGGTGTGGGTGAAGGCCCCGCGCTGGTTGATGTCCCCCAGCGCCCAGATGCCTGGTACGTCGGTCTCGAGCCGATCGTTGGTGGCGATGTAGCCACGCATGTTGGCCCTCAACCCCACGCTATCCAGCCCCAGATCGTCGGTGTTGGGCGCGCGGCCGGTAGCCACCAGCAGGTGGCTGCCGCCAATGATGCGACCGTCGGCCAGTTGAACACAGGTGCCGCCCTCGGTTTCCCCCGGTTTGACTGCCGCAATAGACACGCCGATGTAAACGTCGATGTCCTCGGCCTGCAGCATCTCGGTGACTGCAGCGGACACGTCGGCGTCTTCCCGTCCAGTCAAGCGCGGCCCCGTCTCGATGATGGCGACCTCGCTGCCGAGGCGGCGAAAGATCTGCGCCATCTCAAGGCTTATGTACCCGCCTCCGATGATCACCAACTTGCGGGGCAGCTCGCGCAACGCCAACAGTCCCTCGCTATCAAGGTACGGGTTTTCTGCCAGACCCGGAATTGGCGGCACGGAGGGGCGCGTACCCGTGTTCAGGATGATTTGAGGCGCGCGCAAAATGTGTTCGCCCGCCCGCACCAGGAACTCGCCACCATCGCGACCCGTTAGCCGGCCGTGGGCCTTAATGATGCGCAGGCCCTGCAACCCGCCGAGCCAGCTCTCGAGTCCGGATCGCGCTTGGTCGACCCTATCTTGCATGCGTTGCATGGCGACGGCGAAGTCGACGTTCACCGTGCCCACATTCACTCCGAACTCGGCAGCGCGACGGGCCAGGTAGGCCACTCGCGCCGACTTGCGCAAAGTCTTGGTGGGTGTACAGCCTCGGTTGACGCAAGTGCCGCCAAGGTCGCGGGCCTCCACCAGCGCGACATTGCGGCCGCGCTCTACGAGCTTGGCCGCCAGAAACGGCCCGGCTTGCCCTGCACCGATGACGATGGTATCGAAGTTCATCATGACTTGACCAACGCCGCGGCGTTCATGCAGTAGCGCAGGCCACTGGGTTCGGGCCCATCGGGGAAAACATGGCCCAGGTGTGCGTCGCACACATTGCAGGTGGTCTCGATGCGCGTCATGCCATGGCTCGAATCGTAGTGATGCGCGATCAGCCCGGGCGCAAGCGCCTGCCTGAAGCTGGGCCAACCACTCTTGCTTCGGAATTTGCTCGAAGCGTCGAACAACTCGGTGCCGCAGCACACGCATCCGTAAAGACCGGGTTCGAACAAGGCACACATGGTCGAGCTGTGCGCAGGTTCGGTTCCCTTTTGCCGCGTGATGCGGTACTGCTCGGGCGTCAGGCGCTGGCGCCATTCGACATCGTCGAGCTCGAACCGCCGTGGCGGAGGTGGATTGTTGCCTTTCGCGTGCTGGATGACATCTAGCCAGGTGATGGTTCCTGCATCCGGCGTGGGCAAAGGCGGCGCCGACTCGGCGCGTTTGAGCTCGGCAATGAGTTTGTCGGCGTCGATGCGGAAGTGGTTGTAAACAACCGAGCCACTGGGATCGACGAGGATGAACCAGGGCGTGCCGCCGTTGCGGTAGCGCTGCATCAGCACCGAGCCGTCACCCACGCGACCGGCGCCGGCATCGTGGCCGAACGGTATCGGTAGTGCGTATTTGCGCTGGTTGACCGCTACCTGATCGAAGGTGTTGGACTCAAAGTCCTCGAACACCGTCTGCACCGCCGCGAAGCTGACGAAGGGCGAGCCGCGAAAGGCCTCGACCACACGGATCAGCGAGGGGAATCCGGTCAGGTGGCAGCCTGGGCAGGCATCCTGGAAACAGAAGATCAGCTTGAAGGCGCCGCGCATCTTGTCCAGCCCGTAGTCGGCGAGCGGCTGGCCGGCGGCGTCGATCCATTGCGTCACGCCCAGTTCGGGCGCGGGCTCCCCCATGATGCCTGCTTGCACGCTGTCGTCTTGCATGGTTGTTCCTCCGGGTTGGGTTGAGTGGTTGCGCTCGGGAATCCGCCGTTCAGGTGCCGCAGAAGGTACGGTAGTTTTCCGTCTGCTCTGCAGGCGCGGGCTCGGCCAACGCGCTGTCTGCCGCATGCTCGTCGAAGGGGTGTTGCAGCACCCGCAGCAGGCGCTCGAAAGGTGCCAGGTCATCGCGCTCCACGGCCGCCGCCAGCGCCGATTCGACGTGGTGGTTGCGCGGGATATAGATCGGGTTGGCGCTCCGCAGGGCCGCCGCGAGTTCGTCCGGGCTCTTGCCGATCGCCAGAGTGCGCTCCCGCCAGCGCTTCAGCCAAAGTTCCAGCGCTGCGGCCGCCCCTCCGAACAGCGTTCTCAGCGGCGTGTTATTGCCTTGCGCAGCGTCGGCCAGGCGGGCAAACGCGAGCGTGAAGTCGATGCGGTGCCGGCGCAGCAGCGTCAGGTAGTCGTCGGCCAGCGCGCGGTCGCCCCCACTGGCGTCGTCCAGGCCCAGCTTGAGCCGCAGGACGGTCGTCCAATGAAAGTCAAAGTGTTCGGCAAACGCCTGTACAACCGCGCCGGCGCGTTGTTCGGCAGGCTCGCCATCAGCGTCGATCAGCGTCAGCAGTGCCTCGGCCAAGCGCGCCAAGTTCCACTGCGCAATCGCCGGTTGATTCCCATAGGCATAGCGGCCCGAAGTGTCGATCGAGCTGAATACGGCCTCGGGGTCGAAGTGCTCCATGAAAGCGCAAGGGCCATAATCGATCGTCTCGCCGGAGATTGTCATGTTGTCGGTGTTCATGACGCCGTGAATGAAGCCCACGCCCATCCAGCGCGCGACCAAAGACGCTTGGCGCTCGGCCACCGCCTGCAGCAGGCCCAGGTAGGGGTCGGGGGTGCCGGCCAGAGCTGCATCGTGACGCGCAATGGCGTAGTCGGCCAGCCGGCGCAGCAGGGCCTGGTCGTCTCTGGCCGCGATGTACTCGAAAGTGCCTACACGCAAGTGGCTTGCGGCCACGCGCGTCAGGATGGCGCCAGGCAGGAGCTGCTCGCGCTGTACGGTCGCGCCGGTGGCCACCGCGGCCAGTGCGCGCGTGGTCGGGATGCCCAGGGCGTGCATGGCCTCGCCCATCAGGTACTCGCGCAGCACGGGTCCGAGTGCGGCCTTGCCGTCACCGCGACGCGAGAATGGGGTTCGGCCCGATCCCTTCAGGGCAATGTCACGGCGTCGGCCGCAGCGGTCGATGAGTTCGCCCAGCAGCAGGGCGCGGCCATCACCGAGTTGCCGCGAGAAGCTGCCGAACTGGTGCCCAGCATAGGCCTGTGCCAGCGGTTGCGCCTGCGCGGGAACGGCATTGCCGGCGAGCACGGCGAGGCCGGCGGCCGAGGACATTTCATCTGCGTCCAGTCCGAGCTCGTCAGCCAGTTCGCGGTTCAGCCGCAGTAGCCGAGGCGCTGGCGAGCCTGCCGGATTCGATCTCGCATACAGGCCCTCAAGTTCACGCGCGTAGCTGTTGTCGAACGGCATGTGCAACGCTGCTGGCGATGCCGGGTCGGAGGGCTGATCGTTCGGGCCAGTCGCGGTGGTTTGCAATTCAGTCTCCAGGTTCAAGGTGTAATTGGCAGGCGGCATCACTCGGCCTGAGACACTTCGCCGGCGCGGCCGAAGTTCCGCAACAGGAGCTCGTCATCGAGGCGGAAGTCGCTGTGAAGGACCTCCCCCAGTGGGTCGAAAACGATGAACCATGGTGTGCCGCGCGTCTCGAAATCCGCCATCAAGCTCGGATAGCGGTCCACGGCTGGGTCGTGACCGAACGGGATGGCCAACCCGTAGCGCCGCTGCGTCTCGCGCAAACGATCGAAAGTGTTTATTTCGGCAGCCGTGAACACGGTTTGCACGGCCGCGAAGCCGAAGCCCTGACCGGACAGTCCTTCAACCATCGCCTTGAGGGTCGGAAATCCGTGGCTGTGACCACCCGGACACCCGTGCTGGAAGCAAAAGATCACCTTGAAGTCGTCTCCGAGATCGGCCAACTCGAGTGGCCGGCTCGGGTTGCCATGCGCGTCGATCCACTGCGGCACTCGCAACTGCGGGGTGTTGAGGTGGACTTGGTCGTTCGTCATGGATTCCTTGAGTGAGAGTACGGTCCCTGATCGCACTGGATGAACGGGGCGAGCGCTCAAGCGCCTTTGGCCACGCGCTTGACCAGCTTTCACTGCGGGCGCGGGAAGTGACAGGTGTACTCGAACCCTGTGCACCACGTCCTGCAGGCCTTAGAAGCAACTTCGGGCGAGGATGGCAGTTTCTGTCGAGCTTATGTTGCGACTCCTTGTGGCCCAGACCATGCAATCGAATTCGCACGCCGGACTGGGTTATCCAACCCGTGCCGCTGCAGGCGACGCAATGGCGTTGCACAGGCAGTATCCTTTGGATCTCGCTCATTTGAACCGAAGGCCGGCGCGACAAGACGCCGGTGCGTCTTGATAAATACTCCGTGCGTCTGATTTTTTCTTCGTTGCCATGCTGAAGCTGGAGCAACCCGGGCTTGAGGGCTGCTTCGCGACCAACCCGCTATGAACGCGGGCGCTGCTCGTCCATTAGTGGCTAAGCAAGGTGTGTGACTCAGGGCGACGGGTTCGGCCACGCAGAGCGCCCCGAAGCTCAGGACGATAGGCGCTAAATGTCGGACTATCGGTAGCGCCAGCACCCCTACAGTTGATGATCAACGCATGCCATGGCGAATGGATCCATCGATGATCGTGTAGATACCGGCTTCCCCGGCTCGTGAGTCTGCGCGATCTTGGTTCACCATGTCCCGCTACCTCCCGCGCGGTCAAACAAGGCGGTATCCAGCGCGGCGGGTAAGGTGCAGGCTCCTCAGTGGCACAACGGACCAATTTGCCGCGCAATTTTGAGCAAAGAGCGTTAGCCTTGCTCTAAACAACATGATGCAGGAGTCTTCAACATGGTCACACGCAAATTCATCGGGCGACGGCCCACTGCAGCCACTGCCGACCGCCTGCCGCCAGGGCAGTTCAAGACAGATGGTTTTCCTGTGCTCTCGAAAGGACCGACGCCTCGTATCGACATGGCCGCTTGGCGGTTCACTCTGAGCAACGGTCCTCGACCCGTGAAAAGCTGGAGCTGGGACGAGTTCATGGCGCTGCCGCGCACCGTGTGGCAGGGCGACATCCACTGCGTCACGACGTGGTCCAAGTTCGACACGCGCTGGGAAGGCGTGACCATCGACGACCTACTGGCAGACGCCGGCCTAGCGGCTCCCACACCCTGGCTGCTGGCGCTGTCTCTAGACGATTACGACACCAACGTGCCTGTTGCCGATTTGCTCAGCGGCCGCGCCATGGTCGCCACGCATTATGAAGGCGAGCCGTTGGCGCCTGAGCACGGCGGTCCGGCCCGCTTGCTGGTACCGCACCTGTACTTCTGGAAGAGCGCGAAGTGGATCAAAGGGCTCAAGTTCACCGCGCGCGACGAAGCCGGGTTCTGGGAGCTACGTGGCTATCACATGTACGGCGACCCCTGGCGGCAGCAACGTTATTCGAGCGATCGTTGATGACGACCGGTGAGCAAAACGGCCCGTGGCGCGACGTCAAAATCGAGCGCATTGAGCAACTCACGCCGCGCATCAAGAGCTTATTTCTCGAACTGCCCGCATTGGCTTCTCACCGTGCGGGTCAACACGTCAATGTGCGGCTGACTGCTCCCGATGGTTATGCCGCGCAACGCAGCTATTCCATTGCATCGGTGCCTGGCGCCGATACCGTCGAGCTCATCATCGAGAAGCTCGACGATGGTGAGGTGTCGCCTTTTTTCCATGACATCGCTGAGGCGGGAGAAAGTATCGAAGTGCGTGGGCCGCTCGGTGGGCACTTCGTCTGGGGGCCGGCCGATGGCGGGCCGCTGTTGTTGATCGCGGGCGGTTCCGGCATCGCGCCGTTGATGGCGATGGTGCGCGCGTGGGCCGCGGACCTCACAGCGGGAATGGCGCAGGCAGGCGCCACGGCCGAACTGCAGCCGATGTCTATGCACGTGCTGTTGGTCTGCTCCGCACGCACCCCGGCCGACCTACCCTTCCGTGCCGAGTTGCTCGCACTCGAAGCAGCTCGGCCCGAATTCACCTTCATCGCAGTGACCACGCGCGAGCCACCACCTCGGCCGACCGACCTGGGCCGACGGCTCGATGCTGCTGCCATCGCCAGCGTGCTCGGCCGCTGGGGTCACGCGCCTCGTCACGTTTTCGTGTGTGGCGCCAATCGGTTCGTCGAAGCCGTGGCTAACGGACTGATTGATGCCGGCATACCAGCAGCTCATATAAAAACTGAGCGGTACGGCGGCGCATAAAGTTCGGGCTACGTCCGCGAGCAATGCGAGGCCCTTGCTCGACGCTCCCGGTGCTCTTGCGCGCGACGATCGGCCCGGAGGGGTGTATTGCCGTGCGCGGATCAGAAGATGCGCTGCCCTTATTTCTCCCGGCTGTCTCGCATCCCCGCAGCCCGATTGAACACAAGCGTGCCATCGTCGGCTGCTTTTGCATCCACTACGAAGTACCCGTGCCGCTCAAACTGGAACGCAGCACCGCCAAACTTCGCTACGGCCAATGACGGCTCTGCGAAGGCCGCGCATGTCACCAGGCTCTCCCTGTTCAGCTCGTCCAGCATTTCCCCGCTGCCCGGCTGTGGTGTGGCAAACAGCCGTTCATACAAGCGCACCTCGACCGGCACCGCATCGGCAACCGCGACCCAGGTGATGTTGCCCTTCACCTTTACCGCATCCGCGCCGGGCGTGCCGCTCTTGGTATCGGGCACCAGCGTGGCCAGCACTTCGACCAGCTTGCCGCCGGCGTCGCGCGTGGCACCCGTGCATACGATGGTGTGGCCGTATTTCAGGCGCACCTTGTTGCCTGGGAACAAGCGGAAGAAGCCCTTGGGTTGCACGTCCTCGTAGTCGGTACGTTCGATCCACACTTCGCGGCCGATCTTGAAGCGTCGTAGGCCGCCTTCGGGGTCGCGCGGGTTCACAGGAGCGGTGCAGTCGTCCAGCAAAGCGTCGCTGCCCATCAACTCGGCCCAGTTGGTGATGACGAGCTTCACCGGGTCGAGCACGGCCATTGCGCGCGTGGCAATGGGGTCGAGCGTGTCGCGGAGCGCCGCTTCTAGGCTCGCGTAGTCAATCCAGCCGCCGGACTTGGTCACGCCGCTGCGTTCGCAGAAAAGCTTGAGCGCTTCGGGTGTGTAGCCGCGGCGGCGGAGGCCCGCGATGGTGGGCATTCGCGGGTCATCCCAGCCATCGACGTGCCCGTCTTCGACCAGTTGGCGCAGCTTGCGCTTGCTGGTGATCACGTGCGTCACATTGAGCCGTGCGAATTCATATTGACGCGGATGCGGGCTGGCGATCAAGCCCCCTTCTGCCAAGCGGTAGAGCAGCCAGTCGTAGAACGGTCTCTGGTCTTCGAACTCCAACGTGGCAATCGAATGGGTGATCTGCTCCAACGCGTCCTCGATTGGATGTGCATAGGTGTACATGGGATAGATGCACCACATATCGCCAGTGTTGTGGTGCGTGGCCCGGCGTATGCGGTAGAGCGCCGGGTCGCGCATGTTGATGTTGGGGTTGGCCATGTCGATCTTCGCGCGCAGCGTGGCGGCGCCGTCTTCGATCTCACCGTCGCGCATCTGCCGGAAGTACGCGAGGTTCTCGGCGGGGCTACGGGCACGGAACGGGCTGTCAATGCCTGGCGTGTTGAAGTCGCCGCGCGTGGCACGCATCTGGTCAGGCGTCTGCTCGTCCACGTAGGCGAGCCCGGCGGTGATCAGGTACTCGGCGGCGCGGTACATGAAGTCAAAGTAATCGCTGGCGAAGTATTCATGCGGCTGTGCGATGCCGGGCGCGTCGGGGCGGTCGGCCAAGTAGGTCTCATAACCTAGCCACTTCACCGCGTCGCGGATGCCATCAACATATTCCTGCTCTTCCTTTTCAGGGTTGGTGTCATCGAAGCGCAGGTGACACACGCCGCCATATTCTTTGGCGAGCTCGAAGTTGAGCCAGATGCTCTTGGCGTGGCCAATGTGCAGGTAGCCGTTGGGTTCGGGCGGGAAGCGCGTGCGGACCTTGGCAGGGTCTTGCATGCCTTGCGCATGGTGTAGCGAGTCGCCGGGGCTGCCTCCCCATTTGCGCGCTGCATAGACGCCATGCTTAAGGTCGTTTTCGATGACGTGGCGTAGAAAATTACTTGGCTTGGTGGAATCTTTGTCTACGAGAGAAGTCATCTGTTCATTCTAGTAACGCCCACGGTGTGTGGCCCGTTTCAGTTTTGTGAAGTGGACTCGTTGCCCAATTTCCAGGATTGTGAAGACTGGCGCGTGGATAGATTTCGTGTTGGAATCTTGAAGTCGCGGCCAGCCTGATAGCGGTTAAACGTGCGTATTAACTTCAGTGAAACATGATCAGCCATAAAGTTGAATTCCCTGGGAGCCTCGGCCATCTGCTGGCCGCACGGCTTGATCAACCAAACACTTTGCCAAGGGCGTGGGCTGTCTTCGCACACTGCTTCACGTGCTCCAAAGACTCGAAGGCGGCCGCCTACATTGCGCGTGCGTTGGTCGAGGCCGGGTTCGGCGTGCTTCGCTTCGATTTCACAGGGTTGGGTGGTAGCGGCGGTGACTTCGCAAACACCCATTTCAGTTCAAACGTCGGCGATCTGGTCTCGGCGGCCGACTGGCTGCGAAGTGAGCATGGCGCGCCAGCACTCCTCATCGGGCATTCGCTTGGCGGCGCAGCCGTTCTGGCCGCTGCACACCGCATTGCCGATGCTCGTGCAGTGGTGACGCTGGGCGCGCCCTTCGAACCGGCACATGTTGTGCACCATTTTGGCGAGGGTCTGGCTCTCATCGAGACCGACGGCGAGGCCCGTGTCACGCTTGCAGGCCGCGAGTTCACATTGCGGCGGGAGTTTCTTGACGACGTCGCCTCCCAGCCGCAGGCCGAGCGCATCCGTGCGTTGCGTCGGCCGCTGCTTGTGCTGCACGCGCCTGGCGACACGATCGTTGGAGTAGACAACGCACGCCGAATCTTCGAACAGGCGCTGCACCCCAAGTCCTTCGTCTCGCTCGACGATGCCGACCATCTGCTCAATAGTCAGGGCGATGCCGCATACGCCGCCGGGCTCATCGCTGCCTGGGCGAAGCGGTACTTGCCGGCTCCAGCCCCTTCGAGCCCAGTTGCGTCAACACCCGAAGCGGGGCCGCTGCCCGTTGGCGCTGTACGAATCAGTGACCTGCCTGGCAACTTTGCCGTCAACGTTGAAGCAGGGCGCCACACGTTGGTGAGTGACGAACCAGTGGAGGTGGGCGGTGACGACCTCGGCATGGGGCCATACGACCTTCTGCTTGGTGGGCTAGGAGCTTGCACGGCGATGACGTTGCGCCTTTATGCTCGCCATAAAAAATGGCCCCTCGAGGATGTCCGGGTCACGTTGACCCACGCCAAGATCCACGCTGCGGACTGCGCGGAATGTGAGACCAAGGAAGGCAAGATCGACCGCATCGAGCGGACGGTGGAACTCGCGGGGCCACTCGATGCGCCGCAACGAGCTCGTTTGCTGGAGATCGCGGACAAATGCCCTGTGCACCGCACGCTCACCTCCGAGATTGAGGTCAAGACGCACTTGGCCTAGGGACTTGGCTGTTCCGCCGTGGGACAGACGAAGACAAAAGCGTGAAGCAATGCGTCTGCGCACGGCTGGTGCCGACGGTGAAGACAGTCTTCGACAAAGGAACCGAGCTCACGCGCAAGCAGTACACACGACATCCGACAAGAAAAATCCGTTTGTACGTATTTTCCAGCCGATTGTTGCAATCGAGTCGGCCCACGCTGAGCGGTTTATCTTAGGATGCACTTCAGACGCGTGGCGACAGCCACCTGGGCCACGTGTTCCCCGACGGCCCCGCGGGACCGAGGGGGCCTGCGCTATTGCATCAACTCGGCGTCCTTGCGCTTCATCCCTCGAGACGAGATGGCTGCCGAGGGTTACGGCGCCTATCTCGACCAAGTGGAGAACGTTTGATGAATCACGAAAAAGCCATCCTGGCCGGCGGTTGTTTCTGGGGAATGCAGGATCTCATCCGCAAGCAGCCCGGCATCATCTCGACTCGCGTGGGTTACACCGGCGGCGATGTTCCGAACGCCACGTATCGCAATCACGGCACGCATGCCGAAGGGATCGAGATCATCTTTGACCCCGAGCTGACGAGTTACCGGAAAATTCTGGAGTTCTTCTTCCAAATTCACGACCCGACGACGAAGAACCGTCAGGGCAATGACCGTGGGCTCTCCTACCGGTCTGCCATCTACTACCTCGGCGTGGAGCAGAAGCACGTTGCCGAAGAGACGATCGCCGATGTGGATGCGTCCGGACTGTGGGGAGGCAAAGTGGTCACCGAGGTCGAGCCGGCCGGTGATTTCTGGCAGGCCGAGCCGGAGCACCAAGACTATCTGGAGAAGCTCCCGGGAGGCTATACATGCCACTTCCCACGTGCAGACTGGATCCTTCCAAAGCGCAAAAACGCCGACAGTAAATAACCTGCAGCCAGAGCTGCAGAATCAGCTTTTCTGCAATGGCTTCGAAGCTGATTCGGTTCGCAATTTTCAAACCGAATTCAGCCTGGATGAGACCTCAACTCCGCTGCCGCCGCATCACCAAGATCACAGAACCATGCCTGACCTCTCATCCATTCCGATCACGCGCTGGCCAGCAGTACAGCGTGGCCTGCGCATCCCTGCGAGGTCTGCATGAGCGTCATCGCCGCCTACTATTACAAGGAAGGCAAGCGAATCCGGGAAATTGCGCTCGACGAGCGCTTCGAGCAGGATGAGGCGCGCTCGGGCTTCTGCTGGATCGCGCTTCGCGAGCCCAGCGCCGACGAACTTCACACGCTCCAGACGGCGTATCACCTCCATCCGTTGGCAGTCGATAACGCGATGCACCCGCTTTGCCCGCCAAAGCTCGAGGTCTACAACGATGAGCTGTACATCGTCGCTCAAACAGCTGAGCTGGTCGGCGACAAGATCAGCTATGGCAAGACGGCGATCTTCACCGGTCACAATCACCTCATCACCGCGCGGCACGGCAGCGGTGGAGCGCTAGGCAACCTGCGGGGGCAGCTTGAGGCTTCGCCAACGCTCCTGGGAAAGGGTGTCGACTACGTGCTGCACGCGATCTTGCACCGTATCGTGGACCAGTATTTGCCCATCTTTGAAATGATCGAGGATGACGTTCTGGAGATGGAGAGAAGATCGGTAGGCGACTTTCTTGGGCGAGAAGAAGTCGCCCGGATATTCAGCCTGAGAGGCGAACTCACGCGCTTCCAACGCACGCTTGGCGCTATGGCCGAACTGGTCAGAAAGCTGGTCCGTGGACATTATCCCTGCATCAGTGCTGAAGTGAGACCGTACTTCGACGATGTTGCTGACCACGTAGATCGTGTGCAGTCCATGGTCAATGGTCTCCTTCAGGTCCTGAGGACGGTCTTTGAATTCAGCAGCCTGCTGGAGGCGCAAAGGACGGGTGTGATCACTCGCCAGTTTACGTCTTGGGCGGCAATACTGGCAGTCCCGACGGCGATCGCTGGAATTTACGGCATGAGCCTCAAGAACATCCCGGGAATCGACACGGTCTATGGACACCTCGCCGTGCTCGGGCTGATAGCGACGTTATGCCTATTCCTGTTCTTGCGCTTCAAGAAGGCCAAGTGGCTATGAATACCGTGCTTCGTATCTTTCTAAGTGATCTCACGGGTCACAGCGCACTATGTGCGGAAGTGTCCAATCTAATCCCGCCCGAGGCGAAAGTACATCCATGATATCCCCGCTGACCGACGTTCTAGAAACAGTGCAGGCCTTTATTGCAAAGGGCTACGACCGCGAGTACCGCGTCAAGGATGGCAACCTCGTCGACCTTGAGCTAGGAGCGACCCTCGATCCATGCACCCTTCGCGTCGACGCGGCATTGCGTCTTGAAACCGAGAATGATGCCGAAGATGCCTCCAACATCTATGCGATCACTGATCCAGCTACCGGGCATAAGGGCCTTTTGGTAGACGCGTTCGATGTGTTCGACGAAATGTGCCACCCCGACCTTTCTGAACGGCTCAAAGCGAATCGGAAGACAGCGTCGGCAGATGACCATGTTGTGCCGAACAAGCATGGGCTCCGGAAAGTTTTTAAGAGCGAATTTAACCTCGATCCTGAGCGATATGTTCTGCGGGAGGGCTTTCCGGACTTCCCGCCATGCCCTTTCGGGGGAGCCTTCAGTATTCTGGGCTTTGATACCGCCGAGCAGTCTTATGTCTGGCTGGTCACAAGCATCATCCAAGATTCTCGGCTGATTCGAACTCCCTACCAAGGCGAACACGTTATCGGTGACGAATAGCGAAGCGGGGCCCAGGAGGTCCCTCTCTCGAAGAGTCACGGAGCGGTCTAGTGAAAATCCTAATTAACGAAACAAAACGAGGTGGTTATGCATTGGAATAAAGATCAGATCCGTGAAACTATGCTTTCGCTGGAGACCGCAGCCTTGCGCAGCGCTCGCATTAACTATGAAGAGTACGTTTCTACTGCTCGAACTGATCGGACCGAACCCGTCGAGAGCGATGAGCACGCTCAGGCCGAAATTGCGAGCG
This sequence comes from Comamonadaceae bacterium AAW, assembly GCA_026314275.1. Classification (GTDB taxonomy): domain Bacteria; phylum Pseudomonadota; class Gammaproteobacteria; order Burkholderiales; family Burkholderiaceae_C; genus JAGOEY01. The sequence goes on along the minus strand of CP111109.1, from coordinate 67,491 downwards.
AATTAGCGGAAGCGCTTGATGACACACTTCATGACTATGAAGAAAAACTAGAGAAGCTCGGGACGATCGATTTCGGGCCTAAGTCGGCAGTCAGTGAAGGCGCTGTTGTAAAGCTGTCTGGTCGCTACTTTGTGATTTCAGTGTCAACTAGCAAGTTCATTTGTCATGGACATGAACTCATGGGAATTTCCACGATGGCGCCAATCTTCCAAGCCATCGATGGTGCCCAAGCAGGGGATACCGTGCGGTTCAACGGTCGGGATCTCGCTGTAGAAGACGTGGCATAGAACGTATCCACCACCGTCGACGCGACACTAACGGAGGCGCCTCCGAAATTCGTATCATGGGATCGAGAGATCCCAAGTTCATCGGCGTTCTTCGTTAACGAGTGATCCTTGATCCTCGATCAGGCTCCTTTGCTGCCACGTGCGATGGCAAGCAACGCCAGGGTGGTGAGCACCGCAGCAGCACAAAGGCCCCCGGAGAGCAACTTTGTCAGGTAAGTTGTTGAGGTTGCACCGTAGCGGGAGCCGGTACATCAGCCGTGAGCGTGAGCAGGATGTCGGCGTACCAAGCGCAGTTGAGACCCAGCGACTCATCCAGTGCGAGGTCACGTGTGTTCATATCCAAACGCGAGGAGTGCACGCCCAACAGTTTCCAGGGCAGCGCCGGGTCGGTGCCAGGGGCCCGCATCACCACGGCTGCGCCGCTCGTGCCACGGTGGGTACGCGCATCCGTCAGAAAGTAGCCCTGGCCCTGGAATCGCACGCCAAAGGAAGATGCGATGACCGCGTGACGTACCACTGGCAGGTGATAAATCACATCATGAAAGCCCAGCGGATAGCCCACAACCAGCAGCGCACTGCCGACTTCGACCTCGTCCAGCATGCTCTGCAGGTGAGCCGGCGTGAAAGCCTGCATCGCTACCGACGGCGGAAGGGCCGAGCGGTCCAGTTCGATGGCTGCCACGTCGATCTCGCCGCCCGTGTCCTGTCCCTGGCGCCACATACTCTTGCCGTCAACGTAGAGCCAGACCGACAAGGCGCTCGCTTGGGTCAGGTTGACGGCATCGGTGTGCAGCTCGATTTCGACCCGGTTTGGGAAATGCTTGGTGGGCGCGTCAATGACGACGTGCCTGCTGGTGACGAAGAAAAGCCGTTCGTTGCGCAGGAAGAAAAATCCGCTGGCACCGGTCAGCAACTTGTCTCCGTCAAAAGTGGAAACTCGGGCGGCGGTTAGAAGGATAGATTCGGCCATGAGACTCTTATATATGAACGGCCCTGTGCCCGGCACGCCGTCCGACTTCTATGCCCGAAATTTGCCGACTGAGCAGAGCAGGGAGTCTCGCGAAAAACTCTGGTCGCGAGGCATGCCTGACCGACTAGATGGAGGCATTCAAGCGATGCATCGATGGGGACTGGCGGGCGGGCAGTTGACGGGCTGCTTCGGTCCGTTGTATGTGGCGTTGTATAGTGCGCCTCCGCCTTCGACTCAGTCGCCGCGCTAGTGCCGAGCACCCTGAGACTCCTCTTGGATTCGTATCATTGAATCGAAAGATCCCGTGATCATCGGCGTGCTCGGACAACGGGTGGCCTTTACCTCGAGCGGGCGCTTTGGTTGCCCGCGTGCGATGGCCAGCACCGCTAGGGAAGCGAGCAACGCAGCCGCACAAAGGAATAGGCCGCCAGGGCCGATGATATTCATCGCAGCTCCCCCAATGAGGGGTCCAGCGGCAGTCCCGATCCCGTTGAGCAGAAGAAGCCCTCGCGCGGTGCCGAGTCGCCGACCGGCCGGAAGGTTGTCGTTCGCGGCGGCCAGACACAACGAATAGATCGGGATTCCAAAGCCGCCGAAGAGCGCACCCGCCGCAAGGAGCATTGGCAGAGGCGCCTGCACTGCTAACGCTACGCAGATTGCAGCTGCTGCAGACGCCAGGGCCGCACCGGCAATGGCAATGTTTCGAGACACTCGGTCCGAAAGCCAGCCGAGTGGCCATTGCAATGCAAGTGTTCCTCCCAGAACCGCAGCCATGAAGGCGGATATACCGCTCACATCGAGTCCGATCCTCTGGGCGAAGTTCGGGCCCATGCCCCAGAAACCGCCGATAGCCAGGCCGGCCAAGAAAACGCCAACCGCAGCTAGCGGTGATACGAGAACCACGTCCTTGAGCGCGACCGATTCCTGCTCCACCTCGGCAGGTGGATGGCTTGGAAGCAAAGTAATCGGAACCACCGCAGCGGATATCAACAGCGACACGACGATGAACAAAGTGACGCTGGCGGGCGCCGCAATGTTGAGGAGCGCTTGCCCCACTGCCCATGAGCCCATTGAAACCACACCGAAGATCGACAGGAGTTGCCCGCGCGTGGATTGCACAGCGTGCGCATTGAGCCAGCTCTCCGTTGCGAGGATCATGCCTGCATAGGCGAAGCCGGTAGCCAGGCGAAGCGACATCCAAGCTATCGGCTCTACGAACGTCACATGGAGAAGGGTCGTCATTGAGGCAAGAGCCGCAAATCCGGCGAAGGTTCTGACATGGCCTACAGAAACGATGATCCGCGGCAATACGAGCGCGCCTGCAGTGAACCCCGCGAAATAGAAGGACATCATCGCGCTAATCGCGCCGCTCGAGAAGCCTTCGTGGCCGGCTCTCACGATCAAGAGCGTACCCAGTAAGCCATTGCCCAGCAGCAGCGCGGCGACGCTCAGAAGCAACGCCCCCACTGGTGCAAGAACGAGGCCTCGTCTACACGCTGTCCTTACGGTATCGATTGCCTGGCTCATTTCCTAGCCTAGTGTGACGGTTGGTACTCTGCCGCACTGACGAACTGTTCGAATGCTTCGCGCCAGATTGATGAGGACTCTTGGTGCGATTGCGTGGTGGGTCACGGTATCTGTCGTCTAGCGTGCATATATCGCGCTACTTTTCCATCGTTCAATAGTCGACCGACAAGCTGTACATAAGGCTCGCATGCTAAGGGAGCTCCATCAAAACGGAACGGCTGCGCGACGTGGGTGCAAGGTTTTGGACGCCTGGACACACTTACAGGACGCTTGGACCGACAGATGACGTAGAGTGCCTTAACGCCATTCCGCTCCACGGATGCACGTCGTTCGATGTGCGTGAGGTATGTGAAGGCGGGGTAGGTTGGCCCCCTTGCCCATACATCCGCTGCATAGCTTTTATGTCTTGGTCGTGGATGTCCGATGCATAGGGAATCTGGGAGCATCCGATGAAGCGGCCGGAAGTGTCTGGCGCCAGCGACATCCAGTGCTTGAATTCGGGGGGCGCTTACCTGTCCTCGAGAGCTAGCGCCTTCTATAAAGGGCGTTAGGGAATTGCATACGGAGGCCTGTATTTTGGATGGCGCTATTTACGTGACAGCAACCATGGCGAGGGGAGGAATCGACTGGTTGTTCGAAGACTCTCGTACGACGCCCGCGGGAAGCAGAGCCGCATGCGATCCTTCCGGTGGGAAGCCGCCGCCGCGGACAGGATCCCAAGCTTGGTTTTGGGCCGCGAAAGGCAGGGAGAAACAAGTTCGGACCGAGCCGCGTGCAAGGAGATGCTGTGGCGCAAAGCAACGACATCACCCAGCCTGAGCTGATGAGCACCCAGAGTGGGGAACTTGACTTCTCCGTGTCCAAGGCCGACAGACCAATCTTGCGCATTTCACCGGCCGATTTGGATACCCTCGTCGGCACGCTTGAGGTCCGCCAGGTCACACTTGAAGAGTGCACATTGAAGGGGGAGCGACGGTTCGAGCCAGCGAACGATGGTATGACTCGCCTGTACTACGGGATGTGCGGAACTGGGTCCCTCACAACCTCAAATGGTCTGTCGATCGCGATTGCTCAACATACCCTTGTAGTCGTCCCGCCTGTCAGCAGGGAACATCTTCAATGTCGACCGGCCCGAGAAAACCGGGCCATGTTGGCAGGAAGCGCGCGCGTCCTGTGTGGCCATTTCCACGCCGCATTTGGTGACGTGGTTGACATGTTTGGCGGCCTATCCACGCCAATTGTGGAACGCTTTTCCGAGGGCCACGACCTACCAGCCAAGTTGACCCACGCGCTCGTCGAGCTGAAGGGGAGGGAGCCCGGCAGCGTCGCCATGACATCGCTGCTCATGAAGCAGACATTGGTGTTGCTCTTGCGCCGCTCGCTGACCTCGCCCAACCCCTGGGTCGAGCGATTCGCGATTCTGAGGGACCATCGAATCTCTAAGGCATTCGCCGAAATGACGGCAAGGCCTGGGGCCGAACATACGGTGGATAGCCTGGCGAGGACCGCGTGTCTGAGCCGATCAACCTTCATGGCGCGCTTTTTTGAGTTGGTTGGCCGAACGCCAATGAGTGTGCTCAGAGATTTGCGCATGCGCCAGGCCGCCCAGCAACTTCGAGTCACGGGCGTTCCCATTGGGCAGATTGGTCAGGCCGCCGGGTACGCAAACAACAGCGGATTCATCCGCGCGTTTCGAAAGGCATATGGCATGGACCCTCGGGAATACCGAGGCCAAGCGCTACCCTCGTCCTGCGTTATTCCGCATGCGGTATTCCACATCAACGACCCGAGCGAGACCAGCGAAGCACTCGTAAAGTGAACTGGAGGCTCTCTACGGCCTGAGTTGCCTGCAGAAAGAGAGTTCGCTGTGACCTACTTCGACGTGGTCTTGTATGTGACCTTAGGCAGGTCGGAGCGCCTCGAATGCAGCTGCAGGCTATGAAGCTGCGGGGTCGCAATTCCGAACGGTGCGCGGAAACTTAATCGTGCCAACGTCTCTGGAGAAAAGTATGCTCAGTCCACAAAGCTCATCGCCCTCTCGCCGAAGGTGAGGATACCCTCGCGCTTCCTCATTGATCGGCAGCAGACAGTCGTGTACACCGTAAGCACGCGGCGAATACATATTGACGAGGGCCGCGCATTGGCGGCGAGCGCGAGCAGGTGGTCAGCTGTGCTGCCAGCGATGCGGCAGCAGTTCGTCGATGCGGCTGTGCGGCTGCGTCGGCAGGCGCAAGAACACATCCTTCAGATAGGCATACGGATCGTGACCGTTGAGCTTGGCTGACTGGATCAAGCTCATGACGGCAGCGGCGCGTTGACCAGCACGCAAGCTCCCGGCGAACAGCCAGTTGCCTCTGCCCACGGCAATAGGCCGGATCTGGTTTTCCACCCAGTTGTTGTCCGCAGGCAAGTTGCCGTCGTCCAGGTAGCGCGTCAGCGCTGCCCAGCGCTTCAGGCTGTAGTTCAATGCCTTCGCCGTCGCTGAACCGTCCGGAACCTTCAGCCGCTGGGCGATCATCCAGGCATGCAGCGCCTGGGCGATCGGCCGACCCCGCGCTTGCCGGATGCGACGCCGCTCATCGGCGCCCAAGTTCTTCACCTCGCGCTCGATCTCGTAGAGTCGGGCGAAGTACTGGATGCCAGCCTCCGCGATCTGGCTCTTGTTGGCCGTGTGCAGTTCGACGAACTTGCGCCGCGCATGCGCGAGGCAGCCAGCCTCGACGACGCCCTTAGCCAGCAGGGCCTTGTAGCCCGAGTAGTCATCACACACGAGCGCGCCGCGCCATTCGCCCAGGAACTCCTGCGCGTGCTGGCCGGCCCGGCTGTCGGCGAAGTCGTAGACCACGGCCTTCATGCCTTCGAAGGCGCCTGGTGTGTAGGCCCACAGGTAAGCGCGGTGCGTCTTGCCGGTGCCGGGCTTGAGCATCGCGACCGGCGTCTCGTCGGCATGCAGCACGCGATGAGCGAGGATGGCTTGCTTGAGTGCATCGACCAGGGGCTGCAGGCGTACGCCGCAGGCTCCGACCCATGCTCCGAGCGTCGAGCGCGCAATGGCCAGGCCGGCGCGCTCGAAGATGGTTTCCTGGCGGTACAGCGGAAGGTGATCGGCGTACTTGGCCACCATCACCTGCGCCAGGAGGCCGGCGGTGGGGATGCCCTTGTCGATCACCTGGGCGGGCACCGGCGCCTGGATCAGCGTCTGGCACTTCGCGCACGCCCACTTGCCTCGAACATGCCGCTCGACGGTGAACACGCCGGGAGCGTAGTCGAGCTTCTCGGCCACGTCCTCGCCGATGCGCTTGAGGGCGCAGCCGCACGCGCAGGTGGTCGACTCGGGTTCGTGGTGGACGTCGACGCGCGGCAGGTTTGCCGGCAGCGGCGTGCGGCGCGGCTGCTGCTTGTCGCCGGTCTTGGGCGGCGGGCGCAGTTGCTTCAGCTCTTCTTCGATGGCAGCCAGGTCGGCGTCAAGCGTCTCTTCCAGAAGGCTGGTCTGTGCCGCGTCGAGCTTCTCGCTGCTCTTGCCGAAGCGCAGGCGCTTGTACTGTGCGAGCTCGTGGGTGAGCTGGTCGACCTTGGTGGACTTGAAGGTGACCTCGCGCGTGAGCGTCTCGATCGATCGGTCCTTGGCCTCGAGCAGGCGCTGCTGCTCGGCGAAGTCATTGATGAGCCGAAGGGTCACCTGGTGCAGTTGCTCTGCACTGAGGCCCTTCAGTTGTTCGGCATTCACCATGAGCACGTAGGGTGCCGCGCGATCGCGCGACTGACATCGGCGTTTGCCGCAATTGCAGGGGCCGGGCGCGATCACACCACGGTGATGACACCTGCTGCCCCGACGCGCTGCCAGGGCAATCCGAGCACGAGCGCGTCGAGCTGCTCACGCGTCATCGCCATCTGCATGCCCAGGCTCGCGTTGGCCCAGAGGAATCGGCCCTGGTTCAGCCGACGTGCGCACAGCCAGATGCCGATGCCATCGTGCACGAGGACCTTCATGCGATTGGCCCGTCGGTTGGCGAACAGGTAGGCATGGTGCGGGTGCGCGGCGCCGAACACCTTCACCACGCGCGCGAGCGCCGTCTCCGTGCCGGCACGCATGTCGATCGGCTCGGTGGCCAGCCACACGGCGTCGACTCGGATCAACGCAGCCACTCGCGCAGCCAGGCTGCGCACGACGATGCCGACTCCACCGGCCAGTGCACCACTGCACTGGCGCTGCCTCGCTTCAGTTCGATGCGGATGTTGCGGACCGGCATCTCGGCTTCGGGCCGCACATCGAGCGCGATGAAGTCGGGTATCGGCAAGGTCGGAACGTCGGTCGACTGCGTCAACGCAGCCTTGCGATCGTCAGCGCGCCACCGGTGCACCACATTCGCATTCAGGTTGTACAGCCTCGCGATCGCCGCGGCAGAAGCATCCGGCTGGCGGCACGCCTCAAGGACCTCAGCCTTGAACCGCGCGCTGTGCTTGCGACGGGTCGCCCGCTTAACCACACCATCTATTGCGTCCACATCATTCATCGCGGACACGATGCCTGCCAACTCTCAGGCAATCAAGATGACTTCGCCGTGCGCTTACTGTACACCGAGATCAATGCTGGTGAAACCCATCGGATAGATCTGAGCGGCCTTCTCACCGCATCGGGGGTTTGTAGCGAAAGGCATCTGGGCTCTAAGCTTCCTTCACTAGACTCGGGAATGTCCGATATAGACGGGCGCATCGCGTGCTGACCAGTTCGTTGTCACCAAGGCAGTGTTCCCGGGCGACTGGGATGCACTTACGACGGATGAAGTTGTTCAGCTCATCACACCGACTGAATCTGTGGGATTTTCGCGTGCTGGTCACGGTGAGTACCATCAGCGCAGTGCTTGTCATGAATTGAGTTTTCGGGCCTCGAAGCCACGGGCGCGTGCACGGGCATCAGCTCCACTACCCAGTCGATGAAGGCCCGCAGTTTCGCACTCACATGGCGGTTGGACGGGAACGCCACATACATCGGCATCGCATCGAAGCTCCAGCCGTCGAACAGCGGCACCAGTTCGCCCCGCGCCGCATGGTCGTTCGCCATGTACTGCGGCAGCCACAACACGCCCATGCCCGCCACACCGGCCGCGAGGTAGGCGTTCCCGTCATCCAACGCCACTACATGGCGCCCCTGCACCTCAATGCGCTCGGCATCGCGCTGCATGCTGATGAGCGCCACCGTGCCGCTGCGCGCGCGCAAATAGCCCACCGTGTGGTGGTGCGAGTCTTCCAGCTCACCCGGGTGCAGCGGCGTGCCGGCGCGCTGCAGGTAGGCCGGTGCTGCATAAACACCTAGAGCGAGGTTTCCGACGTGGCGGGCGATAAGTGACGGATCGGTGATCTCGCCGCCGCGCAGCACGCAGTCCACGTTGTCACCTATGAGGTCCACCATGCGGTCGCTCACGCCGATGTACAGCTGGATCTCCGGATAGCGCGCGTGAAACTCCGGTAGGGCTGGCATTAGGATCATGCGGGCCAGTGGGCTGGGCACGTCCACACGCAAGCGCCCACGGGGCGAGGCTACAGCGCTGGAGAGGCTGGTGTCTGCGTCTTCCATGTCGGCCAGCAGGCGCACCACGCGCTCGTAGTAGGTGGCGCCATCTGCCGTCACCTTCACCTGGCGCGTTGTGCGGTTCAGCAGCTTCACGCGCAGCCGCGCCTCCAGCTGCTGCACCAGTTGCGTCACGGTGGTCTTGCTCATGTGCAGCGTCTGCGCTGCCTTGGTGAAACTGCCGGCCTCCACCACGCGGGCAAAGGCCTGCATTGCATCGAATCTGTCCATCAGAGATCCTCACATTAGGGCTATTGTTTGGAAATCACAAAAAGTCATTGTGCGACTTGCTTGTTTATCCGAAGGTGGTGATCGCCTAGAGTCAATTATTTCTCACCAACAAATAGGTATTTCATGTCTGCACGTGATGTTGTTTTTCCCGCCGGCCGTCAGGCGCTCTATGAAAAGAACCGCTACTCGCCAGCGATCCGGTCTAACGGTTTTCTGTTCGTCTCGGGCCAAGTGGGCAGCCAGCCCGATGGCTCTCCCGAACCCGAGTTGCAAGCCCAGGTGCGCCTCGCGTTCGACAACCTTGACGCCATCCTTTCGGCCGCCGGCTGCACGTTCAAGGACGTGGTCGACGTGACCGTGTTCATCGTCGATCCCGAGTCGAAGTTCGAAACCATTTGGGAGGTGGTGGGGGAATACTGGGGTGATGCTCCGCACCCCACGCTCACAGCTCTTGGCGTGACCTGGCTGTATGGGTTCCAGTTCGAGATCAAGGTGATTGCCAAGCTGCCCGAGGCCAGTGCTGCAGTGTGATCCGACCAGGCGAGGCGCAGGGTAGCCAGGGTCAGAGTGATCTGGCCGGTGGGGGTAGGATTTGATTCGTAGTTGCTACCGACCTGCATCCACAGCTGACAGCGCCGCAGTTTGTGCAGGCGGTGCTGGTGCGAGTTCGCCACTAGGTGAAGCCGGACTACCAAAAGGGGTGTGAGTTACTGCCCGCATTCAACGAGTCATCGCAACAGGGCATACCTTGTGCGAGCAACGCGGAGCTTGCAGCCGCACGTGAAAGCAGGAAAGGGAAACGGCGTCCGTCCCCAACACTGACACGATGCCTGGCCCTTCAGCTGCACTGAACACGTGACCTCGCCAAAGTTCATAGCTCGCGCCTGAAGCACCTAGCCCACTTCAGTGAACAAGGCCTCGTACAGCTGTCCTACGCTTCGATCTTCACGCCTTTCCAGAATGCGACTCGATCTTTCACCATTTCAGCCCCAGGCTTTGGGTTGGGGTAGTACCAGACCGAATCCGGATTGGTCTCGCCATTCACGATGAGTGAGTAGTAGCTGGCTAGGCCCTTCCAAGGGCAACTGCTCTTGTGGTCGCTCAAGATGACATATTCGCGGTTCAGCGAACTGTCGGGAAAGTAGTGGTTCCCCTCAACGACCACCGTGTCGTCGCTCTGCGCAATCAACGCGCCGTTCCATGTGGCTTTCATGTCAATGCCTCCAGTGTGAATTTAGGTAGATGCTCAGATCGGCCCCGCGCGCCAGACTGTGGCGGCGCACGCGCGCAGGCTTATTCTTCGAAGGCAATGAAATCAACTTCGAGCACCATCTCAGGTCGAATTACTTGGAGTGGTCACTGAACGTATGCACGCGGGCTTCAGTTCCGAGATTGACGGGACGCGCTGAATACCCTTGCCGCAATCTGTTTGCGGACTCCCTCCGAGGCTTACTCCGAGCTCGTGCGCGCGGGTGAGCAAGACCAATGCTAGCAATTCGCGTCTTGCCAGGTGTACACCCAGTATTGACGCAAGAGTCTCCCACACTGTGACGTTCGATCAGTGCCACGCGTTTGACTGCTCGCGACAGACGCGCAGATAGAGCAGGGCCAGCTTGACCCGCGCCACTACTATTGCGTCCCACTCCTCCGCCTGAATTAGTGACCCCTCTCTACGTCAGAGTCGTTCTAATGTAGTGCCTGGAATAGATTTTTGTTGGGAACTGCGCGAACTACAGGCCTTGCGCAGACGATAGGGAACGTTTTCCGGACTATCAGACGCTGGCCGTGGACGCATACGTATGGACGATAAAGGCCAACGGTTGATCAGTCCCGCCGCCAATGAACGACCCACTTCAGGTTTCCTGGCTCATTTTGTCGGACGTCCGGACACATTGGCATGTTGACCCGTGTGGGGTCATCGGAGAACAATAGTTATGGCGACACAGTAGTTGTAGCCTTCGCCCTTCCTCCGGCCATAAAGCCATTCCCGCACCTTTAGACGTATCGACTGGATGATGATGGTGTGCGTCAGTATTTGCCTTTCCGTTTGATGAGAAACCCCTCCTTCTCTGCGCCCATAGTAGCGCCCGTCGCCAACTCCTATCCCGGGCTTCTGCGTGATGTGCTTAGTGGGATGGGGAGCCTTCACAAAGCCATTCCTCCGCGCTGGTTCTACGACCAAAAAGGCTCAAAGCTGTTCGAGGACATCACTCGGTTGCCGCAGTACTACCCAACCCGTTGCGAGCGCACAATTCTGTCGACGTACATCCGGGAGATCGCGCTACTCTTGGGGCACAACAGGGTGCTCGTTGAGTTCGGTGCGGGCTCCGCCACCAAGACTTCCGTGCTGCTTGGTCACGTCTTGTTCTCGGAGTACATCGCCATCGACATCTCCGGCGAATTCTTGCGCGAATCCATTGCGTCTCTGCAGGCCCAGTTCCCGCATATTCCTATGCGGCCTGTGGAGGCGGACTTTCTGCGTCCGATGGAGCTGCCGCATACGGTCCTGCAGCGAGGTGGCGTCGGCTTTTTCCCGGGATCTACCCTCGGTAATCTGAGCGAAGCGGCCGCAGTCAACCTCCTGCGGACGTTTGGCGACGCCCTAGGTCCTGATTCCACCCTGCTCCTGGGGGTCGACCTGCTGAAGGACGAAGCAATCCTCCTGCCGGCATATGACGACCCGCAGGGCGTCACCGCCAGGTTCAACCTCAATCTACTGCACCGCATCAACCGGGAACTTGTCGGCGACATTCCGGTGTCTGCCTTCAAGCACGAGGTGCGGTGGAATGAAGGGCTATCCCGGATAGAGATGCATCTTCGCGCGCGATACGACGTGCAGTTTCGCGTAGCCGATTGCAGCTTCTCCATGCGGGAGGGCGAAACCATTCATACCGAGAACAGCTACAAGTACACCGTCCGGGATGTTCGCCTGCTGCTCAGGGCGGGAGGATGGAACACGACCGGCTTTTGGACTGACCCGGACGGATACTTTGCAGTTCTCTCCGCGCAACGTGTCCCGATCGGCAGCGACCAAGAATACAGCGCCGACTGATACGTGCGCGGCCTACGTTCAGCGCATCAGCAACGGCTAACCCGCTCTCTCTGTCTCCTAGCGACGACGAAGCAAGCCACTCACACGAGGGGCCTGCCCAGGACGACTGAGCCCAATTCGCGGTCAGAACAATGGACGAGGGCGCCGCTCGACTGGCTCTCTGTCGATGTTTTGTCAATCACGTGGCTGCTCTGAACGCCGGGCATGCTCGTAAAAAAAGGACCCGGGCTCATGACCAGGAATTTACTTTGCGCGTTGTCTCCCGCGAGTCTTATCATTCCTGACGCGACAGATCGCGCAGCCCTTGCGAACCATTTTGCACAGATTCGCGCAGCCAGTCTGCGTGCAGCGAGTCCCCTGAGCGTAGAGGACCAGTGCGTACAGTCAATGGCAGATGTGAGTCCCACGAAGTGGCACCTTGCGCACACGACGTGGTTCTTCGAGGCCGTAGTCCTGATGCCTCACACATCATGCGAGCCCTTCAACGCGTCCTATCTGCACCTGTTCAATTCGTACTACGAGTCCCTGGGTAGCCGCCATCCGAGGGCCCAGCGAGGGCTTCTCACTCGTCCAGCACTGCGGGAAGTGCATCGGTATCGTGAGCACGTCGACGCCGCTGTCCTTCGGCTAATAGAGGAGGTCGACAACGAAACCCTCGAGTCTGTGGGGCCGCTGATTATTCTTGGTCTGCAGCATGAGCAGCAGCATCAAGAGCTCATTGTCGCGGACGCCCTACACCTGCTCTCGTGCAATCCGATGCTCCCGGCACTTCGAGCCTCTGGAGAAGGGCCACTTCGCCTTCAAGCTCCTTCACAGGTTAAATGGCTGGATGGACCGAGCGGGTTGGTAGAGGTCGGCCATCCAGGTGGAACCTTTGCGTTCGACAACGAAACCCCGCGACATCGTTGCTGGCTGGCGCCATTCCAAATTGCCGACCGCTTGGTCACTTGCTCAGAGTACGTCGACTTCATCGCTGACGGTGGCTATAAAACTCCCGCCTTGTGGCTGTCCGAGGGCTGGGCGGTGGTTCAGTCCAGTGGCTGGCAAATGCCCGCGTACTGGATTGCGCCAAGAGACTCCGGCGTGCCAGCCGAGGGGTGGCAGGTGTTCGGGCTTGCCGGAGTCCAGCCGATGGATCTTGGAGCCCCAGTGAGCCAGCTGAGCTTCTATGAGGCTGCTGCCTTTGCTCTATGGAGCGGTGCTCGACTGCCCACAGAGGCTGAATGGGAATCGGCGGCACTGTTGCCGGAGATTCGACAGCTCACAGGTCATGTCTGGCAGTGGACGCGCTCTTCTTTTAACCCGTATCCAGGATTCAGGCCATGGCCTGGCGCTATCGGTGAGTACAACGGGAAGTTCATGGTCGGCCAAGTTGTTCTCCGCGGTGGAAGCGTGGCCACCCCACGCGGCCACACGCGCCTCACCTATCGCAATTTCTTTCCGCCCGCGACCAGGTGGCAATTCAGTGGGCTGCGCCTCGCGCGGGACAGGGAGTGTTGATGCCTGGCTGAAACAGAGGCGGGGCACGCCGTGAGGCACCGAGTTCCGCCTGCTGGTCACAAGGGATAGCGCTGAATGACTCGGGCAGGGTCGCCTCAGTCCTTGCAGGCGGAGGAACTGAGGGCCGATGCGCAAACTGGTGGTAAGTCCAGGCGCTAAGACCGATAGCAGCCGGAATCGGGCTATGCCAGCGCATCTGCCACGTGGTTGCGAAGCATCGGAACAATGTCCCTGTCGAACCACGGATTCTGCTTCAGCCAGTTCTGGTTGCGCGGCGACGGGTGGGGCAGGGTGATGAACTGCGGCGCATACGACTTCCATGCGGCGACTGTCTCAGTGAGGGTCGCCCGCCTGCGTTCACCGAGGTACTTCGCCTGAGCGTACTGCCCGATGAGGATAGTCAGTCGAATGTGTGGCAGCGAGGAGAGGATGCGTTCATGCCAAAGAGGCGCGCACTCGTGACGTGGCGGCAAGTCTCCGCTGCGACCTCGACCGGGATAGCACAGGCCCATCGGCACGATCGCGAACCGGCGCGCGTCATAGAACACCGATTCCTCGACCCCCAACCACTCCCTCAACCGTTTTCCGCTTGCATCGTGCCACGGAATCCCACTTTCGTGAACCTTAAGGCCTGGTGCTTGACCAACCATCAGGATGCGAGCGGACGGCGAGATTCTCACAATAGGTCGAGGACCCAGCGGGAGATGCGCCTCGCAGACGCGGCAAGCCTGAATCTCACTCAGAAGCGCGTCAAGGCGACCAGCAGCAGACCGGTGCAGCGGCATCAAAGGCAAGTGAGAGTCGTTCGCAAAGATACGTTGAGTAGGCATGACGGTCTGATTGCGAAAGGATTCCTGTCGCAGCGCAGCGCAGCGCAGTGCCGGTGGTGGCCAGCTTACACGCCATCGCGCAGACGTGCTCAACCCTTTGGCGTCAGCTTCTGGATAGTTGTTTGGCAAAGAATGAATTGGGTGCGTCCGCGTGAATGGAATCAAGCGGCGCCGGGGCCACTTCCATGCTGCGTTTACGTGAAACGTTACCCCGGTCCCTCCAAGTTTGAAGAGCTTGACCTTTGAAGTCGTTGAGGGCCTGTCATTTGGAGAAAGCCTCGGAGTACCGGACCAATTCAGCCACAGCAACCCAGCGACGGTCGGTTCCGCATCACTGTGCTGATCAATCCCTAGTGCGCTTGGAAGGCTTTTCGCTGGGGAACTGCGCGGGCCACATCCCTCGCGGCGACGATAGGAGATGTATTCCGGACTATCAGACACGCCGAGCGCCGTACAGTGCCCCAGCGCTCGCTCCCGAACCCTATTTCGGAGTGGTGCGGAAAACGCTTCCTGCCGGAGCGGCGAGTTCTCTCTTCTCTTGCTCGCCAAGCGCAATGAGGCTAAGCGCCCTCCGAGGGCCATCGTGTCGGCGGCAAGTTGAATGGGGACTCCATATGCGAATTCTGTTATTGGGCCGGGTAGCGTCGGAGGCCATTTTGGCACCTGTCGGGGCAGTCAAGTTGCATCGCGTCCTTCTTTGCACGCCGCCGGCATCTCGGGGGGCAGGCATTCAATGAGACTTCGCTTGAAAAGCCATTTTCTGATGGTGAAGCTTTGTCGGTATAGACGTAGCAGCCAAGGTTTTTTCGGCAAGCGTCCACCTACGTTGGCAATTGAGCGTGCGCTCAGTGCGGAGCGAGTCGGGGCGGTGGAGCGCGACACCAGTTTGAAGTTGAGCGGGGATCCGATTCCCGCTGAGTTCCGACGGTGACCGGGTAGCCAAGCATGGAGTTCAAGGACTACTACAAGACGCTCGGCGTGGAGAAGACGGCCACGGCAGAGGAGATAAAGAAAGCGTTTCGTAAGCTCGCGCGCAAGTTCCACCCCGACGTCAGCAAGGTACCGGACGCGTCTGCACGGATGGCGGAGGTGAACGAGGCCAATGGAGTTCTGTCAGATCCCGAAAAGCGCGCCGAATACGATCAGCTGTTAGCGCAGCCACAAAGCGCTCGCGAGTTCCGGTCTCCACCAGACTGGCAACAAGGCTTCGACTTCACATCTGTTGGCGGAAACGCGCAGCACAGCGACTTCTTTGAGGAGTTGTTCGGGCGCGCCACCCGCACGCGCCGGGGCGGGGCGCGTCACCCTGAAGGACCGATTCCGGGTGAGGCTAGACACACACGCATCGAGCTCGAACTATTGGATACCTATCTTGGCGCGGTGCGCATGCTGGAGCTAGACGCAGTGCGTATTGACGATCAAGGCCAACCCAGGCGCGAGAAACGCCAACTGGAAGTTCGGATACCGAAGGGAGTACGGGAGGGTCAGCACATCCGGTTGGCAGGGCAGGGTAGTCCAGGCGTCAACGGCGGCCCACCCGGCGACCTACTCCTGGAAGTGGTGATCCGCGCAAATACCAAGTGGCGTGCCGACGGTAAGGACGTACACGGTCGCCTATCGCTGTCTCCTTGGGAAGCCGCGCTTGGAGCGTCAGTGACGGTGCGACTGCCAGCGGACGACGCTGTGGAGGTAACAGTCCCTGGCGGCTGGACGCCTGGCAAAAAGCTGCGGCTGAAGGGTCGTGGAATCCCCGCATCCGAACCCGGCGACCTTTACCTGGTGCTGGAAGTCGTCTTGCCGGCCGCTGCCACCGACGGACAGCGCGACGCGTATTCGGCCTTGGCGCACGCATTTCCCGGATTTGACGCGCGGACAGTCGCAGGAACGTGAACATGAAACCCATACTCGATGCAGAAGTGCTGATAGGCGCGGTGTTCTCAGTTGAGGAGGCGGCGCGGGCCTGCGGCGTAGACGTGCTTTGGCTTGAGAAACGCGTTGAGGCAGGCGTGCTGCATGTCCACGTGGGGTCTGAAGGATGGCGCTTCGACTGTTTCACACTGGTGCGCGCACGGCGGGTTGCGCACCTGGAGACCTGCTTTGATGCGGATCCACAGCTGGCGGCCCTCACGGCGGACTTGATTGAAGAAGTGGCACGTCTGCGTAGGCAATTGGAATTGCGCTGAACGTCGCCATGGTGCCGAGGGTCGCCGATCTTCTGGGGTAATCGCTCACCACCAGAGCAGCCAAGGAAAGAATCTCATGAATCAGCTATTGAAGGACACTCCTCTCGCGACACAGTTGCCTTCCGTGCCGCCCTCATCGAATCGGCACTTCATCAAGACCACGGGCCTCGTCCTCGCGGTTGCTGCGTTGTTGGCCGTGCTGTGGATGCCGGCTGCGCCGGGGCTGCCGCCGGCTGGCCAGGTGATGCTGGCTGTACTTGCCTTCGCCGTGATCGTCTGGATGACCGAGGCTCTCGACTATGCCGTGAGTGCTGTAGTAGTCGGCGCACTGATGATCTTCCTTCTGGCTGCGACCCCCGATGTCGCAAAGCCGGAGAGCGGTGACATTGGGACCGGTGCGGCGCTGAGCCTGGCACTGTCGGGCTTTTCAAACAGTGCTGTCGCATTAGTCGCGGCAGCTTGTTTTATCGCCGCCGCTATGACGGCCACGGGGCTTGATCGGCGCATCGCGCTGCTCGTGCTTTCCAAAGTAGATGCGCGCACCAATCAAATCGTTATTGGCGCCATGGTCGTGGGCTTCCTGCTGTCGTTCATCGTGCCCAGCACAACGGCAAGGGTGGCTTGCCTGGTGCCCATCATGATGGGCTTCATTCTTGCCTTCAAGGTGGACAAGCGCAGTCGATTCGCGGGCCTGCTGGTGATCGCAGCGGCACAGACTGCCAGCGTCTGGAACATCGGCATCAAGACCGCGGCGGCGCAGAACTTGGTGGCCATCGGCTTCATCGAAAAGCAGTTCCAGGCCACGATCACATGGATGGAGTGGTTCATTGCCGGGGCGCCGTTCTCAGCACTGATGAGCGTCGCGGTCTACTTCATCATGACCCGCATGATGAAACCGGAAATGAAGGAGATCGAGGGCGGCCGGGCGACTATTCGAAAGCAGCTGGACGCGATCGGGAAGACAACTACGAGAGAGTGGAAACTCCTAGCGATAGTGTTGGTACTGCTGGGCTTTTGGGCGACCGAGAAAGTGCTGCACGACTTCGACACGTCGTCGACAACTATCGCCGCGATCGCCTTGATGCTGCTGCCTCGCCTGGGCGTGATGGATTGGAAAGAGTCGCAGCACGGCTTTCCCTGGGGAACGGTCGTGCTGTTCGCGGTCGGCATCAGTGTGGGAACGGCCTTGCTGAGGACCAATGCGGCCGGCTGGCTCGCAAACCTGATTGTGCAGAACCTTGGTCTTCAACACGCCAGCGCCTTCGTTGTCCTGATGCTGCTGTCTCTGTTTTTGATCGTCATCCACCTCGGCTTTGCGAGCGCTACAGCTCTCGCCTCGACGATGATTCCCATCATCATGAGCGTTCTGCTGGCCGTTCAGACGCCGGCCATCAACGTCATCGGAATGACGATGCTTTTGCAGTTCGTCGTGAGCTTTGGATTCATCCTTCCGGTGAACGCGCCGCAGAACATGATTGCCTACGGCACAGGCACATTCGACGCACGAGATTTCGTTCGCACCGGCTTCGTCATCACATTGGTAGCCATGGCGCTTCTTGTCGTCTTCGCGTTGACCTATTGGCCCTGGATGGGGTACATGACTGTCGGCGCCGATGCAAAAGTGAGCCACCGGGGCTGCGGCGGAAAACTTGGACTACCTGAAGGGGTAGTTCATGTTTTTATACGAGGATCGGCTTCGAGCGGTCCAGCTCTACATCAAGCTCGGCAAACGGGTCGGACTGACGATTCGACAGCTTGGTTTTCCAACCAAGAACACGCTCAAGCACTGGTACCAGGAGTACGAGCAAGGCCTTGGTTTGGCGACCGGGTACACGCGCGCGCCGAGGTATTCGCAGGCCCAGAAGGAGTTCGCGGTCGCGCACTATCTGGAGCACGGGCGCTGCTTCGCGGCGACCATCAAGGCACTGGGCTACCCATCGCGGACGTTGCTTCCATTCTGGGTCCAGGAGCTGCATCCGCAGACTCACAAGCGCGTTGTTGGGCGGTCGGCGGCGCTGACGCCCGCAATGAAGCAGACCGCGGTGATCGAGCTGTGCATGCGGGAGGGCAGCGCGCGATCGGTCGCCAAGGAGTTGGGCGTATCTCGGCCATCGCTGTACACCTGGAAGAATCAGCTGCTCGGCCACGACGCACCTGCATCCATGAAGCGCAAGCAAGATCTTCAGCCAAGCCCTGAGTTGGCAGAGCTGGAACAACAAGCCGCGGCACTGCGGCAAGAAGTCCGACGCCTGCGCCTCGAGCAAGACCTGCTGAAGAAGGCGAACGAACTCCTAAAAAAAGACCTGGGCATCAACCGGCATCTCCTGACGAATCGGGAGAAGACGCAGCTGGTTGATGCCCTGAGACCGACCTACGGACTGGATGAACTGCTGCGCGAGGCGGGCCTGCCCCGCAGCTCCTACTTCTACCATCGTGCGCGGCTCGATGTTGCCGACAAGTACGTCGACGTGCGTCGCGTGATGGCTGACATCTTCGAGCGAAACTACCGCTGCTATGGCTACCGTCGGATGCAGGCCTCATTGAGCAGGCAATGCGTGAACATCTCGGAAAAGGTCGTGCAGCGGCTGATGAAGCAGGAATGCTTGGTTGCCGCCACGCCCAAGCGCCGACGATACGGCTCCTACATGGGCGAGATCAGCCCTGCGCCGGACAACCTCCTGCAGCGCGACTTCAGCGCAGCCGCACCGAACGAGAAGTGGCTCACCGACATCACGGAATTCCAGATCCCAGCGGGCAAGGTGTATCTGTCGCCCATGATCGACTGCTTCGATGGCATGGTCGTCAGCTGGACGATCGGAACGCGCCCGGACGCCGAGCTCGTCAACACGATGCTGGACGCGGCCATCGGGACCGTCTCAGCCAGCAACGAACGGCCGGTTGTGCATTCCGATCGCGGCGCCCACTACCGGTGGCCTGGATGGCTGTCTCGGATCGCTGATGCGAGGCTTGCGCGCTCCATGTCTCGCAAGGCATGCTCACCGGACAACGCTGCGTGTGAAGGCTTCTTCGGCCGCCTGAAGACCGAGCTGTTTTACGCCCGCAGCTGGCTGTCCACGACCATCGAGGACTTCATCGCGGCGCTGCACTCCTACATCCTTTGGTACAACGCGGACCGGATCAAGATCTCGCTGGGAGCCCGTAGCCCCATCGAGTACCGGCGCAACCTTGGGCTCGCCACATAACCCGTCCAAGTTTTCTGCCGCACCCCCACCGTGCCGACCGAATATTGAGCCAGGGGTGGAAGCCGACGTTGAGATGGTCGGCTGTGGATAAGTGTAGTGGTCGGCCTGTTTCGTGGACCTCCTCGATGCCATGTTGATCGCGCGAGGGAAGACGCGCAGGGCGTAGCCCGTAGCGTCTTCCCTCGCGCGGCGGTTGCTCAGAACGGGTCGATCGCGGCGTCGGCCTTTGCACCCTTGCGCGTCTGCTCGCGCGCCTTGATGCGCTTCTTGGCGTCAGCCGTGCTGCGGCTAAAGCGGATGGACTCGTTGCCGGTCTCCACGATGTGGCAGTGGTGCGTGAGCCGGTCCAGCAGCGCCGTGGTCATCTTGGCGTCGCCGAACACGCTGGACCATTCGGCGAAGTCCAGGTTGGTCGTGATCGCCACGCTGGTGTGCTCGTACAACTTGCTCAGCAGGTGGAACAGCAGCGCCCCGCCGGCTTGGCTGAACGGCAGGTAGCCGAGCTCGTCCAGGATGACCAAGTCCATGCGCAGCAGGCTTGTGGCGATGCGTCCGGCCTTGCCCTGGGCCTTCTCCTGCTCCAGCGCGTTGGCCAGATCGACGGTGGAGTAGAACCGCACCCGCTTGCCGTGCCGAGTGATGCCCGACACACCGATGGCGGTGGCCAGATGGGTCTTGCCGGTGCCCGGTCCACCGACCAGCACAACGTTGTGCGCGTTGTCTGTGAAGGCAGTGCTGGCCAGCGTGGTGACGAGCGCGCGGTCCACCGGCGAGACCTCGAAGTCGAAGCCGGCCAGATCGCGGTGCACCGGGAACCTGGCGGCGTGCATCTGGTGGCTGACCGAGCGCATCGCGCGATCTGTGCCCTCGGCCTGCAGCAGGTGTTCGATGAGCCAGCGCGAGGACTCGATGCCAGCGTTGCCGCCTTGCTCGACCAGGTCAGCCCACGCACCGGCCATGCCATGCAGGCGCAGCGCCTTCAACTCGACCAGCACGTCAGGCTTCATGGCGGACCTCCTGGGCGACACTGTCGTTCACCGCACGCAGGCGGTCATAGCGCGCGGTGTCGGCCAGCGGCGCCGTGATGACCTTCAAGTGCGTGGCTGCCGTCGGTGGAATTGGCGCTGCGTTCAGCCGGCCCAGCACGTTGACCACGTGCTCCACGCTGACCTTGCCCGGCGGGCCGGTCTCCAGCGCCAACTCCACCGCCACCAGCACAGCGTCCAGGCCGGCCGTTGGCACGATGGCCAGCACTTGTGCCATCACGCGGTCGCCGCCCGGCTGGCGCAGCAGCCCCCGGCGCAGCCGCTGCAGCGGCTCGGGCATGTCGGCGAACGGCGCCCCGTTCCTGAGCGCACCGGGCTTTCTTTGCAGCAACGGGATGTAGTGCTGCCAGTCGTAGCGCGTCTCACCGGCGTTGCTCAGCCGGTCGTGGCGCGCAACGATAGTGTCATCGGCCACGATGGCCACAGTGCTCGGATACAGCCGCGTGCTGACCATTTGGCCGTGCAACTCGCACGGCACCGAGTAGCGGTTGCGTGCTACCGACACCAGGCAGGTGCTCGATACCCGTGCGGGCTTCTCCACGTAGCCGTCGAATGGCGCCGGCATGGGCATCAGGTGCGCGCGCTCGTGCTCCAACATCTCGGCCACGCTGAACTGCTTATGCTCAGGATGGCGGACCTCCTGCCACAAGGCCCGGCATCGATCGGCCAGCCAGGCGTTCAGTTCGGTGAAGCTGGAGAACCTGCGCTTGGCTGCGTCGATCCAGATGCGCCGGCGGCTGTCCTGCACGTTCTTCTCCACCACACCCTTCTCCCAGCCCGAGGCCACGTTGCAGAAGTCCGGCTCGACCAGGTAATGCGCGCACATGGTGGCGAAGCGCTCGTTGACGACGCGGCCCTTACCCTTTCGCACCTTGTCGACCGCAGTCTTCATGTTGTCGTAGATGCCGCGCCGGGCCACGCCGCAGAGCGCGGCAAACGAACGCGTGTGGGCATCGAACAGCATTTCGTGGCCTTGGCTGGGGTAGGCCACCAGCCAGAACGCCCGAGAGGCGCACAGCTTCATGTGCGCCACCTGCGCCCGGTAGTAGATGCCGCCCACCACCAGACCCTCTTCGCTCCAGTCGAACTGGTAGGCCTCGCCGAGCGCGAAGGCCAGCGGGATGAAGGCGTTGGTCGCAGCCCCTTGGCTCTCGCTCTGGCGCCATGCCCGGACGAAGTCCGTGACCCGGGTGTAGCCGCCGTCGTAGCCGGCCGCCTTGATCTGCGCGTACAGCGCCCTGGCCGTGCGCCGCTCGTGCTTGGGACGCCGCGCATCGGCGTTCAACGCCTGACGCAGCGCCTCGTGAAACGCCGTGAGCTTGGTCGGCTGTTTGCCACGCTGGTACTTCGGCGGGCCATCTACCTGGCCGTGCAGCCACTTGGAAACCGTGTTGCGCGACAGCCCTGTGATGCGCGAGATCTCGCGTTCTGACTTCTTATTCCGGCTGTGCAAACGCCGGATCCTGCCAATCATGTCCATGGTGATCAATCCTCTTCCTCTGCTGCTCAAAAAAGCAGCAGAGTAGGTTGTTCACCTGGCTCAGTTTTAGGTCGGCATACCCATCAAAAGTGGCTCAGATTTCGGTCGGCGCCAACAGTACATGACGAAGACAGCCTGAAGGCGCCATGTCATTTCCGGTAAAACTGACAAGGAAGTGATGCACGCGAAGCACCAAACCCGTAGCCGACATAAGGCAACGGGCCCCGCCCAGACCATCTTGTTCACGAGGCCGCTTGGTCTCGGAGGCGCATCGGCGCAAGAATTGTCTGGCACCTCACCACAGGAGGCATCTCATGTCTACGTATCGATTCAAATCCCGTGAAACGGGCGACCTCGTGATGCTCAAGCAGCACGGCCAACTTTTGCTGGAGATCATGGGCAAGGACCCATCGGGTCCGGGCGTCATCCAGCCCGCCGAGATGAGCGGGGCCGTGAAGGCCATCCGCGCTGCCGTGGCGGCCGACGAGGCGCGCCAGAAGCCCAAGGAAGAGGACGACACGGACGATGCATCGTCCTCCTCCGACACGGTGAGCCTGGTCGTGCGCAGCAGCCCCTTGATCGAGATGCTGCAGCGCTGCGAAAAAGCCGGGGTCGATATCGTCTGGGGGGTGTGAAGGAAGCGCCCCACGCAGCGCTTCGCGCTGTCGCCCGAGGGGGCGACATCTGTTTATCGATGTCTCATAAGTCGGTGG
Source organism: Comamonadaceae bacterium AAW (assembly GCA_026314275.1). Lineage (GTDB taxonomy): Bacteria > Pseudomonadota > Gammaproteobacteria > Burkholderiales > Burkholderiaceae_C > JAGOEY01. The sequence continues at coordinate 44,900 of CP111109.1, read as the reverse complement.
CGACGAGGGTACCGAGACAACTCAGCACGAGGAATGGCAGTAGCTGGATGATAAAGTGGTAAACGCATTACACATAGCTATGCTTTCCCACGGGCATGCGTTCACCAACTGCCAGACACGATGAACATTTCTCAGAATGAACTCGTGGAGCAGGAGTGCTTGCCAGAGTGAAGTCGTACGTTGATAGCCCAAAGGCCTTGGCCGTCGGGCAAAATCCTGGCTCGAAGAGCAGGACACAACAGTGCTTATGCCATCTATCCCAGGTTCCGTGCTAGGGCTTGGGCCTGGACCCATCTGACGATGTCCGGTGCACTCATGGCACCTGTTTGTCTGGCAACCTCACGTCCTCCTTGAAATAGAGCCAGTGTCGGGATGCTGCGAATGTTGAAGCGCTCTGCCAGCGAGGGGACAGCTTGCGTATCGACCTTTGCCAACCGGAAATCGGGTTCAAGTTGCGACGCAGCGTGTTCGAATGCGGGTGCCATCTGGTGGCACGGCCCGCACCATGGCGCCCAGAAGTCCACCAGAACCGGAATCTCGTTTCGCGACACATGCTTGTCGAAGGAGGCCTCGTCCAAGTTGGATGAGCTCGCGTTGAATAGAGGTTGATGACAGCTACCGCAGTTTGGTTCGCTCGTGAGGTGTTCGCTCGCTATCCGGTTTGTGATCTGGCAGTTTGGACAAACTACGTGCAGCTTTTCGAACATTTTTCGCTCCCAAAGGTAAAGGGCAATTGCTGTGCGCCGTAAACCACAGCGGGCGCCGCGGGGGTTCGTCCTACGTTGCGCGTGTAGTCCGTTCCAACGCGTCGACAAAAAGCGCCGGAACGTTGAAGCCGGTTTGGTCAGTGATTTCTTGAAAGCCGGTAGGACTGGTGACATTGATCTCAGTAACAGAATCACCAATCACATCAAGCCCAATGAGTAAAAGTCCGCGTGGTGCAAGTGCTCGGCCGATAAATTCTGCTATCTCACGGTTGCGCGGCGTCAAAGGCTGCGCCACCCCTTTGCCCCCAACCGCCAAGTTTCCACGCACTTCGGTACCCTGCGGAATACGTGCCAGGACAAAAGGCACGGGCTCGCCGTTGATTATGAGGATGCGCTTGTCGCCGTCTACGATCTGCGGCACAAAGCGCTGGACCATGATGGTTTCGGCACCACCCTTGTTTAACGTCTCGATGATGACGCCTAGATTCAGCGCGCCCTGTCCGACTCGGAAAATGCCTTTTCCACCCATTCCATCAAGCGGCTTAAGAATGATATCGCCATGCTCCGCGTGGAAGTCCCGCACGGACGCCGCGTTGCGCGTAACCAGCGTCGGCGGTACGAGGTGAGAGAACTCCATGATTGCGAGTTTCTCTGGATGGTCGCGAAGTGACCGCGGTCTGTTCACTACGTTGCCACCCTCTCGTTCAACTTGTTCCAGCAGGTGAGTGGCGTAGATGTACTCGGCGTTGAATGGTGGATCCTTGCGCATGAGGACAGCGTCAAAGTCTTTCAAGTCCATTTGCTTTGTGTCGTGGACGCGGTACCAGCTTGGGTAGGATCCGGTCAGGCTAATTTGCTGCACTGTGGCTGTGACAAAACTACCTGACTTCCACTGAATGTCACGCGGCAGACATGCTGCTATATGGAGACCACGCAGCTGAGCCTCGCGCATTATTGAGAAAGTGGTGTCCTTGTGGACCTTGAACTCATCCAGCGGATCGACGACAAACAAAAGCTTCTTCATCTGACGTTCCTCTTGCAGCATCGAACGAACTCGGGATACGGATTTCTTCACGCCATCGGCCTTCCCTTCGCGCTTACCTGAGCGGGAACGGGGAGTCGATTCTGCATGGAAGTTGGCCAGGAGCATCGACCATCCGAGCCAGGGCGTGGACTCCACGACGAGGGACCACTTCTTTCGGACTTCAAGCTGGTAGAAAGACTGGCTCCCCGCTGTTCTAAACACTCACTTCTTGTCATGCTGTGCATGGAGGGAGGCACTCGACTCAGACGGTGTACATGAGGGGACTCCGGGCGCTGCACGCTGGACGCTTCTTCCGGACTCGGAGACGTCTTGGTGGCGGTATATTTCTAATTGCTGGTTCGAGTGCACCACACGGTGTGTCGCCCACGTCGTGGGGGGGCAAGAAAAGGCCTGCCCATCTGGTATCCGTGCCCGGCAGTCTCTGGTTCGTTACCCAGTGGAGGCTCCAGGCGCCTGGAGGGGTATTTCATATGGTTATGAATCAGCGAGTCGATGCGGTTGGGGAAACCATCGTCATCGACGAGACCAAGAATGGCCCATTTCAGCTGAAGGTGAGGACTGGCTCCGCTACATTTATCGCGGATGAACCGATAGGTGTCGCATCCCGGACGATTGTATAGACTCCAAGCGCTACCCCCTGTTCATGGCCCGCGATGTAATGCGCGTGCTGATTGAGCAACTTCAAGCCGAAGGAGCTACACCGTCATGATGATCGCCCTGCACAAGAGAGCCCGAACGACCCCTGCCATCCGCGCCGAGATTGCCGCCAGCACTGAGAGCGCCAAAGCCTTGGCCTGCCGCTTTGGCGTAAGCGAAGCCACCATCTACAAATGGAAGTCACGCCAATCGGTGCAGGATCGCTCGCACACCGCACACCGTCTGCAAACCACACTGACTTCTGCACAAGAAACCATCGTGGTACATCTGCGACGCACCCTGTTACTGCCACTTGATGACTTGCTGGCCGTGACCCGTGAGTTCCTTTGCCCCGATGTCTCTCGCTCAGGGCTGGACCGGTGTTTGCGCAGGCATGGTGTGGGCAACCTCCATGCCCTCAAGCCTGCAACACCCCAGGAGCCTCACAAGGCCTTCAAGAGCTATGAGCCGGGCTACTTGCACATGGATGTCAAATACCTGCCCCAGATGCAGGATGAGACCAAGCGGCGCTACCTGTTCGTGGCCATTGACCGGGCCACGCGCTGGGTGTTTGTGGCGATCAAGAAGGACAAGACAGCTGCCAGTGCGGGCAGTTTCTTGAAAGCGTTGCACAAGGCGTGCCCGCTCAAGATCGTCAAGTTATTGACGGACAACGGCAAGGAGTTCACAGACCGGCTGTTTGCCAGCCGTGAGCGTGCACCCAGTGGCAATCACGAGTTTGACCAGCTGTGCCAGGAGTTGGGCATTGAGCACCGCCTGACCAGACCGAGAACGCCCAAGACCAACGGCATGGTTGAGCGCTTCAATGGCCGAATCAGCGATGTGCTAAAGACCAACCGCTTCAATAGTGCACTGGATCTGGAGGAGACCTTGCTGCGCTATGTGGCGCTGTACAACCACCAGTTACCCCAGTCGGCTTTGCAAAGCAAAACCCCAATGCAGGCTATGAAGGGCTGGTACGATTCTCAGCCAAGCCTGTTTCATAAGCGTCCTTATGATCGTCCGGGATGCGACACGGGTCCGGTCCCAACCCATACGACTTGTTGAGTGCGGCCCTTGGGACCTGCTCGGTGATGACGATGCGTTTGTATGCGTCGCGCAAGAAGTGGCCACTGGAGCGGATTCGGGTGAAGGTGACGCATCTCCGAAATGGGTTGGACGCGGCGGACACCTTCAGCCGAGAAATACAGCTTCAGGGGAGCTTAAGCGACGAGCAGCAACAGAAACTTCTCGAAATCGTCTCAAACTGCCCTGTGTACAAGACGATTGAGCGCGGCTCGGAAGTCTTGACGACTTTGGTTTTCTCGGGGAGTCTGGTGGACGAGGCTGTTTCTCTTTGTGAGCACATGCGCGACATGGAGCAGGCCTGTGATCAGGCGGAGGCACAGGACGCTACGTCTGAGTCAGGCTAGGCCTCAGCTGCAACGCTGCGACGGACTGCGGACGGCTCTATTCCGTAGGTCCTTCGGAATGCCTTTGTGAAACTGCTCCGGCTGGCATATCCGGCGTTGCGGGCGACGAGCTCGACGGCGAGGCCACTGGCTTTTAGCTGGAACATCGCTTGCCGCAGTCGGAGCTCACGAAGCACCTGCATCGGAGACTTTCCTATGGCCTCGGTAAATCGAGCGGCGAAAGCAGAACGGCTGAGGCAGGCCGTGTGGGCGAGGCTTTGAAGTGAGTGATCATCGCTAGGACGCATGGCCATTGCGGCAAAGGCTCTTGCGACTAGCGGATCGCTGAGTACCGAAAAGCGTTCTACCCAGGCGTTCATGGAGACGAGCGACCGGCGCAAAAGCAACACGATGACTTGCTTCAGCAAAGCCGCACTCATCGCACCGCTGCCAACCTCCTGTGCGACGAGCTCGCTGAGCGCTGTCTGCAGCTTAGTGTCGACGTGATCGTCGACGTCGAACTGTTCGAAGATGGGCTCGGTCAAGCTACCAAAGAGTTCGGCGCAGGCGCCGTAGGTGGCATGAAAGTACCCACACACCAGTATCAAAGAAGGTTCTCCATCGCCCGCCGAGAATCTGCGTATGGTGCTCGACGAGATCATCTGCGGCTGCTTCTTGACGGAACGCAGGCCTGTGAATCCTGTGCTGCCCTCTACCTCAATTCGAAACGGCGAATTTGGCGGCACAACAATCAACGTGTGGGGCATTAACGGTATGGGGTCGCGATTGCCAATCAAGGCCCGGCCAGTACCAACGATGTTGTAGTGGATGCCGGGCGCGTTCATGCCGCCCAGTTCCAGGCTGTATCCCATGCTCACTAAGCATTCCGAAAGGGCAACGAAACTAACATCGAGAGTACCAAGCAAACCCTCGAGATCGCCTGGCGAAATGCGTAGTAGCGGTCGGTCGTTCAAGGTGCTGTCTCCATGTGAATTCAGGTCGAAGCGGCGCCTCGAAATCCCGATAGTACGCAAACGTCAGCGCTCCCGCGACGGGCTGTTACGCACTGACCTGCCTGTCTCACACTGGCAGATCACTTCAGGTTTTCTGGCCTCTTTTGCCGGACGATGGAACACATTGGCCTGTTGACCCTTGAGGGTGCCCAAGAAACAATGGTCCGGAGACACTGCGAGTGCACACTTTGTTCTGCGCCCTTAAAACTGATCTGGCTCATCCCGCAAGCTCCGTTGCGTCAATTAACACGAGTGACGGCATGAACGCTGGACTTGTTCAGAGTGTCCTAAGTTCGTGGTTAGTGCGATGGGGCAAGTTCTACTGCGGTAGTCCTTGGTGGCCCCCTCAACCCCTGTTTTCTAGCCGTTTTGGCAGTCTACGCCTATTTTCAGATGAGCACTGACCGTGTTTGGCCATTGAGGAGGACACATCAGATGACCAGCAGAACTCGCTGAGCGCAGCTGCCTAGCTAGCCCTTTAAGTAAGCACAGGAGAACTTCATGAAGTTTGAAAAGACACAGGCAGCACTTGACCGCCTGACCCCCGAGCAACGCCGGGTTACTCAGAAGTCGGGAACCGAAAGACCTTTCACGGGAGAGTACAACGACAACAAGGAGCCTGGCATCTATGTCGACGTAGTGTCGGGAGAGCCGCTGTTCGCCTCGGCTGACAAGTTCGATTCGCGTACTGGCTGGCCAAGCTTCACCAAGCCGATCGTTCCGGCGAACGTGAACGAATTGCGCGACACCGAGCACGGCATGGTGCGCACCGAAGTGCGTTCGACGCATGGCGACAGCCACCTGGGCCACGTGTTCCCCGACGGCCCCGCGGACCGAGGGGGCCTGCGCTATTGCATCAACTCGGCGTCCTTGCGCTTCATCCCTCGAGAAGAGATGGCTGCCGAGGGTTACGGCGCCTATCTCGACCAAGTGGAGAACGTTTGATGAATCACGAAAAAGCCATCCTGGCCGGCGGTTGTTTCTGGGGAATGCAGGATCTCATCCGCAAGCAGCCCGGCATCATCTCGACTCGCGTGGGTTACACCGGCGGCGATGTTCCGAACGCCACGTATCGCAATCACGGCACGCATGCCGAAGGGATCGAGATCATCTTTGACCCCGAGCTGACGAGTTACCGGAAAATTCTGGAGTTCTTCTTCCAAATTCACGACCCGACGACGAAGAACCGTCAGGGCAATGACCGTGGGCTCTCCTACCGGTCTGCCATCTACTACCTCGGCGTGGAGCAGAAGCACGTTGCCGAAGAGACGATCGCCGATGTGGATGCGTCCGGACTGTGGGGAGGCAAAGTGGTCACCGAGGTCGAGCCGGCCGGTGATTTCTGGCAGGCCGAGCCGGAGCACCAAGACTATCTGGAGAAGCTCCCGGGAGGCTATACATGCCACTTCCCACGTGCAGACTGGATCCTTCCGAAGCGCAAGAACGCCGACAGTAAATAACCTGCAGCCAGAGCTGCAGAATCAGCTTTTCTGCAATGGCTTCGAAGCTAATTCGGTTCGCAATTTTCAAACCGAATTCAGCCTGGATGAGACCTCAACTCCGCTGCCGCCGCATCACCAAGATCACAGAACCATGCCTGACCTCTCATCCATTCCGATCACGCGCTGGCCAGCAGTACAGCGTGGCCTGCGCATCCCTGCGAGGCCGGCATGAGCGTCATCGCCGCCTACTATTACAAGGAAGGCAAGCGAATCCGGGAAATTGCGCTCGACGAGCGCTTCGAGCAGGATGAGGCGCGCTCGGGCTTCTGCTGGATCGCGCTTCGCGAGCCCAGCGCCGACGAACTTCACACGCTCCAGACGGCGTATAACCTCCATCCGTTGGCAGTCGATAACGCGATGCACCCGCTTTGCCCGCCAAAGCTCGAGGTCTACAACGATGAGCTGTACATCGTCGCTCAAACAGCTGAGCTGGTCGGCGACAAGATCAGCTATGGCAAGACGGCGATCTTCACCGGTCACAATCACCTCATCACCGCGCGGCATGGCAACGGTGGAGCGCTAGGCAACCTGCGGGGGCAGCTTGAGGCTTCGCCAACGCTCCTGGGAAAGGGTGTCGACTACGTGCTGCACGCGATCTTGCACCGTATCGTGGACCAGTATTTGCCCATCTTTGAAATGATCGAGGATGACGTTCTGGAGATGGAGAGAAGATCGGTAGGCGACTTTCTTGGGCGAGAAGAAGTCGCCCGGATATTCAGCCTGAGAGGCGAACTCACGCGCTTCCAACGCACGCTTGGCGCTATGGCCGAACTGGTCAGAAAGCTGGTCCGTGGACATTATCCCTGCATCAGCGCTGAAGTGAGACCGTACTTCGACGATGTTGCTGACCACGTAGATCGGGTGCAGTCCATGGTCAATGGTCTCCTTCAGGTCCTGAGGACGGTCTTTGAATTCAGCAGCCTGCTGGAGGCGCAAAGGACGGGTGTGATCACTCGCCAGTTTACGTCTTGGGCGGCAATACTGGCAGTTCCGGCGGCGATCGCTGGAATTTACGGCATGAACTTCAAGAACATGCCGGGGCTGGAGACAACCTATGGATACCTCGTCGTGCTCGGGGTGATGACTGCGATCTGCCTGTTCCTGTTCGTGCGCTTCAAGAAGGCAAAGTGGCTATGAATGCCGCATGTCGTGATCGTTTCGAGGTGAAGGCGACAACCTCCAATAATCTCAGAGGGCCAGAAGGCATACGTGCCCTGCTGAAGAAGTCTCCGCTGTCGAAAGCTGACACTGCGGTCATCCTGCACGGAAACGCTGTGGCGGCCCTCGTCGTCATGGGGATAAAGCACACCGACGTCCCTGACGCTGTCGAGGAGGCTCAAAGCTTGGCTATACGGCTCAATGGTGAAACCGTGTTTGTTGAAAGCGCGAGTCGTTGCCTTGATGCTGAGGTCGTGGACCAAGTTGCGGTGCGATTCGCTCCTTTCATTCCTGGCGTTCAATTGGGCAAGCCTGCGTCAGAAATTGCGCTTATGCGCGGGAGGTGAATGTGGAGAAGCTCGCTTTTGGAGGTGGATGCCATTGGTGCACAGAAGGGGTATTCCAAGCGTTGCGTGGTGTCGAGAAGGTCGACCAGGGCTTTGTGCAATCGGACGCGCCGGCAGATACGTGGGCAGAAGGAGTGATCGTCACCTTCGACCCCTCGGTGATTCAGTTAGCCACGCTCTCCGAGGTGCATCTCAGAACTCATTCTGCTACCAGGGCCCGTTCACCTCGCAGCAAATACCGCAGTGCGATTTACATTTTCGAAGATCGCCAACGGCATGAGGCCGAGCTGGCGATAGCAGGCTTCGCCCACGAGTCTGGCGATGCGGTGCATACCGTCGTTCTTCCCTTTAGAAGTTTTAAGGCGTCGGACGAGCGTTACCGGAACTACTATCGAACCAACCCGAGTAGGCCTTTCTGCCGCCGATATATTGATCCTAAGCTTGATCTCATCAGACTTCACTTCTCAGAGGTCGCGCTCCCTGAAGTGCAGACCTAGACGTGAAGGCTCGTCTCCAAGGAAGTTTGTGCTTGGGTTAGGTCGTTTACGACACGCCAAGCGCGTCGGACAATCTGTACGCATGCGCCGAGCGCGATCAGAGAAAGCGCTATCTCATTGCGTACTCGTCCTTGCAGGGTTCGGAGGTGAGAAGGCCACTCTGGCGGACGACCGGCCCGGCGGGTTCAAGATTTGCCCTCGGTAAGATTCACAGATGTTATTGGTTAAACAAGAACTGCTCGCGACGCTCGCGAACACGCTTGAATCCTTCTCGCCCGGCGCTGGAGCCAAAGCCGCGTTTGAGTCGCCCAAGGTGGCGGCGCACGGCGATTTCGTCAGCACGGCCGCCATGCAACTCGCCAAGCCGCTTGACCGCAAGCCTCGCGAACTCGCTGAAGAAGTGAGGGCCATGCTACTGGCCGCACCCTCATTCGGGCAGTGGGTACAGGCGGTCGAGATCGCCGGCCCTGGCTTCTTGAACATTCACTTGAGGACGGCCGCCAAGCAGCAGGTCGTGCGCGAAGTGCTCGCCGCCGGCGATGCGTACGGTCGGCAGCCAGCTACCGGCGAAAAGGTGCTGGTGGAGTTTGTCTCGGCCAACCCGACCGGCCCGCTGCACGTGGGCCACGGCCGCCAAGCGGCATTGGGAGATGCCATTTGCAACCTGCGCGCCTCGCAGGGCGATGCGGTGTACCGTGAGTTCTATTACAACGACGCCGGCGTGCAGATTCAGACGCTCGCCAGCAGCGTGCAGATGCGCGCCAGGGGCCTGAAGCCAGGCGACGCCGCCTGGCCAAGTGGCGAAAAGGCAGCGGCTTACAACGGTGACTACATTGCCGACATCGCCAAGGACTTCATGGCGAAGAAGACCGTGAAATCGGACGACCGCGCGTTCACCGCGAGCGGCGACGTCGATGACATCGATTCGATCCGTGAGTTCGCCGTTGCTTACCTGCGGCGGGAGCAAGACAGCGATCTGCAGGCGTTCCGCGTGCGCTTCGACAATTACTACCTTGAGTCGAGCCTGTACTCCAGCGGACGTGTCGAGTCGACGGTGGTCAAGCTGGTGGCCGCCGGCAAGACGTACGAGCAGGGCGGCGCGCTCTGGCTGAAGTCAACTGACTACGGCGACGATAAGGACCGCGTCATGAAGAAGGGCGACGGCACGTACACCTACTTCGTGCCCGACGTGGCGTACCACATTGCCAAGTGGGAGCGGGGCTTCCACACGGTCGTCAACATCCAGGGTACCGACCACCATGGCACCATCGCACGCGTTCGCGCCGGCCTGCAGGGCGTGGACGAAAGCATTCCGGCCGATTACCCGGACTATGTGCTGCACACAATGGTGCGCGTCATGAAGGGTGGCGAAGAGGTCAAGATAAGCAAGCGCGCAGGCAGCTATGTCACGCTGCGCGACTTGATCGAATGGACCAGTACCGACGCGGTCCGCTTCTTTCTGCTGAGCCGTAAGCCCGACACCGAATACACGTTCGACGTTGACCTTGCCGTGACGAAGAACAACGACAACCCGGTGTATTACGTGCAGTACGCGCATGCGCGCATCTGCTCGGTGTTAGCGAGTTGGGGCGGCGACGTGGCATCGCTGCACGATGTTGAACTGTTGGCACTTGAAAGCCCGGCCGCGCAGGCTCTCATGCTGCTACTCGCCAGATACCCCGAAATGCTGAGCGCGGCAGCGAAGGATTTCTCGCCGCATGACGTCACGTTCTACTTACGCGAGCTGGCCGCTAGTTACCACAGCTACTACGACGCCGAGCGAATTCTTGTCGACGACGAGAGTGTCAAGAAGGCACGTTTGGCGCTTATCGCTGCTACCGCGCATGTGCTGCGCAATGGTCTCGCGATTCTCGGCGTCAGGGCGCCGAGCAAGATGTGAGTGCAACCATGAAACGTAGGCAGCGCTGAGCGCCCTAAGTGCCGTCGAGCACAAACGCGTGATCCCGCCCGATCCCCCTTTCATGGTTGCAGCCATCCGTGCCTTCGAAGGATCACCGTTCTCGGTGATGGCTACCGCATTGATCTTTGGGCACGCCATCGATGGTCGTTTCGGACCTTGCAACGCGATGCAAGCTACAAGGTGCGCGAGGTGGGCTATCGGATGGACGGCCAAGTCGCTTGCCCATAAGCGATCACCAGAGCAGCGACGCCCAGAACGCCTGCAAAGTCCTGCCACTAGGCTAGGCTCAAGATTTTCGGGTGATTGCAACTCCTGCAGCGCGATCGATCTGCGGCTGCAGCGCCCCCTGAGTCAGACTACTTGTCGCGCCACCATCATCGCGGATTATCCGCGTCGGAGCGCTAAAAATGAAAAGAAATCGACACTCAACTGAATTCCGCGAGCAGGCCCTGAGCAAGGTCCGGCAGCGCGGTTCCCGTACCGTGGAAGACGTGGCCAGGGAGCTGAACATGTCGCTTGGCACTTTGTGGAAATGGCTTGCCAGTGCAAAGCCGGTGGACAGCACGGACACGCCTCAAGTCGACTTGCCAGCCGAGGTTCCGGCGCAGTCTTGGAGCCCTGCGCAGCGGCTGCTTGCCCTGCAAGAAACGCATCCCCTGTCTGGCCCGGAGCTGCACGCATGGTGTCGCGAGCGAGGCCTGTTCGAACACCAGCTCAAGGCCTGGCGTGCAGCCTTTTGCGTTCCTCCGGTGCCCGAGTCACGTGAAATCAAATCGGCCTTGCGTGAGCTGCAGCTCAAGCACGATGGACTGCAGCGCGAGCTGCGTCGAAAAGAGAGGGCGCTGGCGGAAGCCGCAGCCTTGTTGGTGCTTCAAAAAAAGTACCAGGCTCTGTGGGAGGGCGAGGAGAAATGATCCCGCTCCTTCAACGTCAAACCCTGCTGGGTCTGATCAAGACTGCGTGCAAGTCCGGCGCGCGACTGGCAAAAGCATGCGCGCAGATCGGTCTGAGCTCGCGTACCGTGCAGCGCTGGCAGCACCCTGACGGGCAGGGAGGCGACTGCAGAAAAAGCGACAAACGTCGCAGCGGCGTTGTGCCCAACAAGCTGAGCGAAGCAGAACGCCAGGCGGCGATAGAGCTGCTCAACAGCGAGGAGTTCAAGGACCTGCCGCCGAGCCAGATCGTGCCGCGCCTGGCTGACCAAGGCCGCTACGTGGCCAGCGAATCGACCCTCTACCGACTGCTGCGCGAGGCGGGCCAGCTCGCCCACCGCCGACTGGAACGGGTGGCGCAAAAGCGCAGCAAGCCGCGAGCGTTGGTGGCGACTGCGCCTGACCAGATCTACTGCTGGGACATCAGCTACCTGCCCACCGAGGTGCGCGGCATGCACTTCTACCTCTACCTGTTCGTGGACCTGTTCAGCCGAAAGATCGTGGGCTGGCAGGTGTACGACTGTGAGAGCGCAGAGAGAGCCAGTCAACTGCTGCAAGACATCTGCGAGCGTCAGGGCATCGCCCCCAACCAGCTCACAGTGCACTCGGACAACGGCTCTCCGATGAAGGGTGAAACGATGCTGGCCACCATGCAGCGCCTGGGCGTGGCGGCCTCACGCAGCCGGCCGGCGGTCAGCAACGACAACCCGTACTCCGAGGCACTGTTCAGGACCTTGAAGTACCGGCCCCAGCTACCTGTCAAACCGTTCAGCGACTTGCTGCAAGCACGCCGCTGGGTCACCGAGCTGGTGCACTGGTACAACCACGAACACCGCCACAGCGCCATCAGCTTCGTGACGCCCACGCAACGACATGCGCAACTCGACACAGCCCTGCTGAACGAACGCGCCAACGTCTACGAAATTGCTCGCCAGGCCAACCCGAAAAGGTGGTCCGGACAGACGCGAAACTGGAAGCGAAAAGAGTCAGTCCACCTCAACCCAGACAGGCCCGAACAGCAGAAGCAGCCAGTCACTCAACAAGCCGCTTGACCATCAAGCATCTCGCGACAAATCGTTTGACAACTACCGAGCGCGTCAAGGAATCCATCCATCGTCTGCTCACGCAGGTCAACGGCTTTCGCCCCGCCGCCCGCCACCACACTTACGTCATCGATGCCGATAACCCCGAGGATGAGCCGAAGGTATTGCGTCGCGATGTCGCGATCCTTTATCGGCGATCCCTCGCTATACACGCCGCCAGAAGCAATCAACAAGGTCGCCTTCTTGCCTTTGACAAGGCCCCGCCCGTCAAAGCCGAGCGTCATGCCCTTGCGTACGATGTGATCCACCCACGCCTTGAGCGAGGCCGGGACGTTGTAGTTGTAGACCGGTGTCGAGATGACAAGGTGCTCAGCCACAAGGAGTTCGGCGACCAGTTCATCTGACAGTCGAAGCTCCTCCTTCATCGCTTGCGATTGATCTGCGGGCGGTGTGAAGTAGGCTTGGAGCCAAGGCGCTGTAACGAACGAGAGCCCGGGATTGGCGAGATCGCGATGCACGATGTGGCCTTCCGGATTCGCAGTGCGCCATGCCGTAAGGAAGCGTTGGGTCATTTGACGCGATACGGACTGGTCGCCGCGTGGGCTGGTCTCGACAACGAGAAGCTTGTTCATTTGAGGGTTCTTTCTTTCGGAGCGGGTGAGCAATACGCGGGCTGCCGTTGAATGGGCGGCAAAGCTTCAGTTATTGCCGCGCAGGACAACGAATGGAGTTGTGGCATTAATCTAGTTGCCATAAAGCTTCAACGGAAGAGATGAAAATGTGATAGTTTCCATCTGTTTTTGAGATGGATAATGATCGGTAGTCTTACCCTCGACCAGTTGCGCGTCCTTGTGACCATTGCGGAGGCAGGTAGTTTTTCAGCCGCCGGTCGCGAACTTAGGCGTGCGCAGTCGGCAGTTAGCCAGGCCGTCAGCAATCTCGAGGCAATCCAGGGCGTTGAACTGTTTGACCGCCGAGGGCGCCGACCGCGCCTGACTGATGTGGGGCGTGTACTGGTCGATCAAGCTCGGTCGGTGCTTGCAAGTGCCACTCGTTTCGAGGCCATTGCAGCCAGCACGCGCGCGGGTGTAGAGCCGGAGTTGACGATTGCGATCGATCCCTTGGTGCCAACCGCACCTCTGATTGACAGCTTGCGCACGCTGAGTGAAACCTTCCCCGATCTCCCGGTGCATTTTTCGACCGAAGGGCTGGGCGGTTCATTGCGGCGGCTTCGCAGTGGTTCGGCAGCCATTGCCCTGTGCCTGCTGCTGCCTGGCGTTCCTGATGACATTGCTGCCTATCCGTTGCTGCGCGCTCGAATGCATGCGGTCGTCGCGCCCGGCCACCCTCTTGCCTTGTTAGGACGTCCGGCGACAGAGAGCGATCTCGCGCCGTACGTTCAGTTGGTCTTGTCGGATCCGGTCGATCCAGGCAGCGCAAATTACGGCGTGGCCGGCACCAGACTTTGGCGATTTGTCGATCTCGGTCGTCGATTCGATTTTCTTTTGGCGGGATTCGGTTGGTGCCGCATGCCTGAGCACCTCGTGGCGCCATTGATCGCCGCCGGAGCACTCACGGCGATTGAGATTCACGAAGATCCGACGCCCCCGGAAGGTCTGACGATCTACGCGGCGCACCGACGTGATCGTGCGCTAGGCGTGGCGGGACGATGGTTGCTCGACGAGTTGCGTCGAAACCTCGTCTCGTGATCAAGGAACACCGGAAAGCCACCCTTCGCGAACGCCTGCGTACCGGCTGCCAGCGGAGATTCTTGCCCAGTGAGTGGCCCAAGTGGCAACGGTGCATTCCTACTTCGCCAAATGGAGCAAGCCTGACGAGACGGGCATCCGTGTGCTGGAGCGGGCTTTACAAAAACCAGGTTGGCGCGGCCCGCACGAGACTGGGGCACTGCCCGAGCCGGGCGATCAGTTGGTAGCTCAGTCTACTTACACGGGAAAACTATAGGTACTTCTTGAAGCTACCCGCAGTCAGACTCACCGCCACCCCCAGCAAGGCAGCGCTCGGCAGCAGGATCAGCAGCGGATGCACCGAGATCGGAAGCGCCAGGTAGGTGATCCAAGGCAGCACGGCCAGCGGCATCAAGCTCGCTTTTGCGCGGTGGTAGATGAAGCCCGATTCGCGGCCCGCGCCAAATCGGCGCACATCGCGCCGCACCAGGCCGTCGATCAGCCCGACGAACGCTGCCGTAAAGATCAACGGCAGCGTGAGCAACAGAACCAGCAGACGAACGAGGAAGGTCAGCGTCGTGAACGCGGCGGCGATCAGGTAGCGCTCGGTCCAGACATAGACCTGGCTGATGAAATACCGGAAGTTCCGCACCCCGCCATGATCCTTCCCCTGGCTGGGCGCACGGGCGCGCTCGGCAGTCTGGCTCATGCGTTCCAGCAGTCCCGAGCGCACGAACACCCATTCGTAGCCGGTATCCACCACCTCGTGCGCAGTGCGCCCCGGCTCCTGCACGACCACGCTGCGCGTGAAGTGGTTTGACAGGTGCCCCAGCTCGTACTGCAACATCTGTTGGGCATGGCGCCAGCCCTGGTCCTTCCAGAACAAGTGCATGCCGACGCACTCCACCACGATGGAGAACAGCAGCGAGCCGATCAGCACCCCGAGCAGCCGGAACGGCAAGGTGATGGTGCCGACGATCAGACCTTGGCGCTGGTTCTGGCCCCGCTGCGCGGTCGAGTCGGCATCTTTCATGGCGAGGTTTCGTTTCCGACACTGTCGTCGGCGCCGGTGGCCCGCGCGACAGACTCGACCGGCTTGGCCGGCTCGGCGGCATCGAGCAGATCGTCGGGCAAGGCCGCATCCTGCAACGCCGGGGAACTCGTGAACTCCCACCATTGGGTCGCATCGGTGTAGCTCTGGCGCATGTAGCCCGCGAGCTGCTGCAGATCCTGTGGCATCACTTCGTCTGGGTCCGGTGCCGGCAACGGCATCCGGATCTTCCAGAGCTGGCCGCCCTGCAGCAGCGCGAAGCACTGACCCTTGGGCAGGCCGACGACCTGGGAGGGTTCGATCATCGGCACGCTCGACATGCTGATGCGGTCCTGGGTGTTGGACGTGAAGTCCGTCGCGCCGCGGATGTCCGAACTGTCCGTCGCACCCGAGACGATGGTGGTGGTATAGACCTCGACCTTCGGCAGTTGCCGGGTCAGCAGTTCGGCGGTGGCTGTCTCCCGAACCCGCAGCATGAACAGGTTGTTGAAGTTGCCGATCACCTGACCGGCCTTGGCGCGGTTGCCAATGCGGGCTTCGATATCGGAGAGCGTCTGCGTGTAGGCGGTGACCTGCAATCCCGCGCCGCCGCCCTTGTTGATGAGCGGAATGAACTCGTCACCCATGAGTTCGTTGAATTCATCGGCGTGGACGTTGATCGGCACGCGCGCGCCGGCCGATGCGCCAGGCAGTCCATCGTCGATCCCGTGCTTGTAGATGTGCCCCGCGATGGATACGAGATCCGAGAACATGGAATTGCCGACCGCTGCGGCGACTTCGGCGTCCGAGAGCGCATCCAGGCCCACATAGACGATGGCCCGTTTGCGGATGATCTGCATCCAGTCGAAGATCGGACGCGGGTCGGCCAGGTCGGAGTAGTTCGGGGCCAGGAGCTGCGCGATCTTGCCGCTGGTGAGCTTCTCCAGGAGAGGCAGCAGCGATGCGACGATCTTGTCGAAATAGGTCTTGTCGTACCGGACCGCCGAGCGCAGGCCGTCGAGCACGGGGTCGTAGTTGCGCGCCTGGGAGAGGTACTGCTCCAGCGCCACCACGCGCTTCTCGCGCCCGATCATGTTGCGCGGGATGTTCTTTTCGTTGAGTTTGGCCTCGATCTGGACGATCACCTCCCAGGCCTTGGGCTCGGTCTTGGCGAAGTAGTGCTGGGCGTACTCGATGAACAGTGCGTCGATGTTGATGACGTGGCGCTGGATCAGCATGTAGTCCGGGCGCTGTCCCAGCTCCACCAATGCCCGCGCGATGATGTTCACGAAGCGCCAGGCGAACTCGCGGAATGCCGCACTGTTGCCTTCGCCGGAGAGCTGCCCAGCGATGCGGGTAGCCACTTCCGAGATGCGCCCGAAACGCCCCACGGCGTTGTAGCGCGCGGAAATCTCCGGCCATCCAAGGTGGAAGATGTAGAACTCGCCCTCGCGGCCCGCGCGCTTGGCCTCGACGTACATGCGCTTCAGGAGGTCGGCATCGCCCTTGGGGTCGATGACGATGACCACCTCATGCTCGCCAGCAGCACTCTTGCGGCGGATGTCCTGGGTGACGAACAACTCGGCCAGGCGCGTCTTGCCCACACGCGTCGTGCCCAGCACCAGGGAATGCCCGACGCGCTCACCCAGCGGCAGGCTGACGTCCACTTCCTCCGGCTCGATGCCGTGTAGCCGCGGCAGGCCCCCCACGGGCGGCAGCGGCCGCACAGGATTGAAGGGTACGTCCCAGGCAGTGAGCCGTGGCAAGCGTGAAAGTGGAAACGGCGCGAACTCCAGCCGCTCTTCCAGTCGTCGCGCCAGCCGGTAGGCCGGGGTCGGCTCGACGTAGCGGCGGAACTCCGGCCGGTACGTCTGCATCAGCCTATGGGTGTGCTTCTGCTCCCACAAAAAGCCCCGACCGATGAAGAGCCGCTGCCGGCTGACCGGCACGTCGCGGCTGGTCATCACGTAACGTGGAAGGCGGCGGATGTTGCGCCGGTAGCGCAGGATCACGCGGGCATCGCGGTAGCGGATGGCACCGTAGGCGCTGAACGCCAACGCGCTGCCGATGCCCATGGCCGGGCTCAGCGCGAGCGACCACGGGGCCACCAGGGACAGAAACGCGGCGCCTGCACACGCTGCGACGGTGTAAAGCTCCACCGCTGGGCGAAGCAGAACCTCGACCGGCTGTTTCCCCGACATGGCTTCATTGCTCGATGCCGGTGGCCGTAACCAGCGCCGGGTAGTGCCGCAGGCCCAGGCGTTCGGCCAGGTCGTCGCCGGACACGGGCGCGAGGGGTACGCCGAGCGCCAGCGCGCGCAGCCGTGCTAGGCCCTGTACGGTCTCGACGTTGACCACCAGGCCGACCGCGCCGCGCTCGCGCAATGAGGCCGCATGGCGCTGCAACCAGTCCTGGGAAGCCTTGTCGTCGCCGACGACCACGAATGGCCGCAGGCCAGGCGCCTCGATCACCCGTCGAGCGACGGTGCCGGGTGTGAGCTTGGCGCTGCGCACCGGCAGCATCGCGGCTTCATCCGCGGGTGTCGCTGGAACCTGCGGCATCGGGATGGGTGACCGCGCTGCACCGTTGCCCCGCGGCTGGAGGTTGAGTGCTTCGTAGTACGGCAGCGCCGATGCGCCGCCACGGTCCTCGACCACGATCAGCGGCTCGCCGGCAAGCGAGGCCAGTGGCAGGGCGGTCAGCAGTATGAGCAGGCTCTTGAACGTGAGATTGGCCAGATGGGATTCCGTCATGGGGAGGTCTCCTGGCGCGCGGCGGACGCCGCAGTGGTTGGGCGTGCACCCTGCACGCGGGCGAGGTGGCGGGACACGCTGCGCCGATAGCGGGCGGCGGGCTCGCCACCTGCGGGGCGGTGGTAGCGGCCGATCGCCAGCAACCAGTCCTCGCCGGGGGTGTGTTGTTCGTGCAGGATCTCGGCGGCGATGGCGAGGTTGCGGTACGGGTCGAGCAGGTCGCACGGGCTGGTGAAGCGGTGCTTGTGGTAACCGAGGTTGATCTGCCCAAGGCCCGCGTCGATGCGTGTGTGCGGCGTGGCTCGTATTGCCCGCTGCAAACCAGCGCAGGCGTCGGCTCGGGTCGCGTAGCGGCGCGACTGGCCGGCGATGTTGAGGGACCAGGGCCACGGCACGAGGCGCCCGTTGCGCCGGACGCCGCTCTCCTGCAAGGCCACGGCGTAAAGCACCGTCGAGGGGATGCCCGCGCGCTGGGCGGCAAGCTGGTAGGCCGGTGGCGGAACCTCTTGGGCGTGGGTGGCGCAGACGTACAGGGCAGCAGCGAGCACCAGTGCGCGCAAGAACTGAGAAACGGAGGTGGCCGCTACGGCTGGCGCTGCCATTGGCCGTTCGCCTCACGCACGACCGCTGGCAGGTCGCCGGGCAGGCCCAGCGACAGCCAGCGGCCGCCGTCGTGGTTGAGCGTGATGCTGCCGCTGCGCACGCGCGCCGGGTCGATCTGCGCGCGCTTGGCCCAGTCGCGGATGCGCGCATCGTCCTGGCGGCTGCCGACCATGTACAGGTCGAACTCGGCCCCTGAAGTCTGCAGGCGCTGCACGAGTTGACCGCAGGCGACGCAGCCGTCCTTGATGAAAACCGCGGTGCGACCACTGCCGCGCATGGCGGCAGCATTCGACGTGTCATCAGGGAGGTTCACGCGCTGCATGCCGGCGTTCAGCCGCTGCCAGGCTTCGTCGTAGGCGCGCTGGTAGGCGAGTAGCTTCTCCACGCGGCGCGCCTCGGCCTGCACCTGCATCTCCGCGTAGCGGCGTCGCTCTTCGTCGGAGCGGGCCTCGATGCCCAGCGCGGAAAGCGGGTCCAGGTTGGGCGAATGGATGCCCAAAGGCCCTTCCATGAGTTCCTGGTAGCGCGTCCATTCCTGCGGTTGCAGGCCCCAGTCGCGTGCCGCACGGTCGTCCAGGGCGCGACCGACCACGGGACGTTCCTGGCTTTGCGCATTGCGAGGCTGAGCCGTGGCAGGCTGCTGTGCCCAGGCGGTCCACTGCGGTGAGACCAGCAGGAGCATGGCGAGCAAGATCGCGGGCTTCATGGCGAGTCGGCCTCCATCAAGGAATCGCCAGGCGGCGGACTTGCCCATCGGCCTGGAATACGGCGGCGTTGCCGTCGATTGCCAGCAAGCGCCACGGGCCAACCGCATCGCCTGGCAGCAGCACCTGGAGCTGGTCAGGCGTGAAATCCCCGGCGCCCGGCGCGACGGACACGCTGCGCTGGCCTGCGCGCAGTTCGGCGCCGACGACGCGGAAGGGCAGCGGCGGCGGTGGCTCGGGTTTCGCGGGAGCAGGCTTGCCAGGCGCGCGCGGCTGGGCTGGCACGGTGGCACGCGCTGCTGTCTGGCGCACGTTGATCTGCGCGACCTCCGCGCGCAGCGCCTGAAGGTCGTCGGCAGTTGCACGGCCGCTTAGCGCCTGCTCGAATTGGGCAATGCGCGCCTCCAGCGCCTGACGGGCGTCTTGCAGGCCTGTGGCGGTCGCGGATGCGGGCCGCTGCTGCAAGGTTTGGGTGGTCTCAGTCAGACCAGCTACCTGCGCTTGGAGGCGCTGCAGGCGGGTATCGAGTCGCTCCTGGTCGGCCAGGTCGCTCATCGTCTGGTAACCCAGGACCACGAGGACGCTGAGGCAGATCAACCAAAGCCAGAGCAGGCTCTGCACCGCCACGGCGGCGGTCGGGCGCCGGGGAGATTGCGAAGTGTTCATGGCTGGTCTCCCGAAATTGAAGGCACCGGCGGGAACGCCTGCGCCGCGTCGGCGGCGGGCGGCTCAAGAATCGGGGCGCCGCCAGTGGGTTCGCCGATCCGATCGAAGCAGACCTGGCGCTTGCGGTCATCCGCGTGCAGTTCCCAGGCCGGGCCGGCCAGGGTGAGCAACGCATCGCGCAGGCTCATGGGGCCCAGATGCAGGTGCGCCGCTGGCAGCGGCAGCGCGTACAACTCGATCACGGCATGCGCCGTCTCGCAAAGCTGATAGCCGCTGCGCTTGAGCACATGCCGCAGCCCATCGCCGACCGTCGCTCGGGCGTCTTCGGGCATAGATACATCGACGGTTTGCAGCAGCAAGTCGCGCTGTGCAGCCATCGGCGCAAGCTCGACGAGGGTGTAGCGACCGTAGCGCACGATCGGAATGAACTGGGCGGCTTCGGGCTGGGGTGCGGGCGAGGCTTCCTCAATCGCAATGACGTCGGGCGCCATCGGCGTCGTGGTCGTCGTCGCGCAGCCGCCGGCCAGGACCGATAAGAGCAGGCCGAGAAACCCCGACAGCAGGCGGCGTTCGGGATGGTGGAACCAGGGATGGGATGGGCACATAACACGGTGTCCTGAAACATCGAGCCCTCACCATCGCCGCTGCGTCTACACGCGACAGCAAACAATGCGAATCGCACAGCGTCCGATTTGCCGGCAGCGCTCCTGCCAAAAAAAGAACGGCCCCGAAGGGCCGCAAGTGGAAAGGATCAAGCCATCACAAGTTGCCTTGCGAGGGCAACCTCGACGGAATCACCATCCTGGTTCAGGACATCGAGCCCGGATTCGGGCTCGTCGCCCGAGGTGGACTGCGAGACCATGATCTTCTTGGCCATCAGCTCAAGGCAGGTCATCTGCGAGGAACCCGCGTAGCCGAGGTAGATCACGCGCACGGACAGCTTCTGCCCGATGCGCCAGGAGCGGCGTGCCGCCTGCTGGAGCGAATACACGTTGTAGCCCGACTGCATGAACACGATCGTCGGAAATTCCAACAGGTCCAATCCCGTCTTGACCAACTCGGGATTGGTGATGAGCACGTCGATGCCACGGTCCAACTGCTCAGCGATCCAGTCCTCGCGGCGGCTGGCATCCACGCTTGCGCGCAGTACCGCCACCTTGAAGCCTTCCTGCTCCAACAACACCTTCAAACGCGAGGTAGTGTCCCGCGTTCCGGTATAGACCGTATAGGCCAGAACCTTGCGACCCTGTGCCTTCTCCTCTTTGCAGATGTCGATCAGTTCACGCTCCTTGGGGCTGATCTCGAACTCGTTGAACTGAGCCGGGACGAACGCCAGGGTGTTGCGCGTGCGCGGATGCACTACGGTCTCCGACCGGAAGCACGTGTCCGGCCAGGCCAGCAGCACGTTGAGCACCACACCGAGCAAGGTCGTATCGCGTCGCGCCAGAGCCTGTTTCAGCTCCGCGGTCAGCCTACCCGCCAGGTCGCGGTAGGCCGCGGCTTGCGCCACGTCCATCTGGACCTCGCGAAACTCCTCGTCATACGGCGGCAGGACGTTGCCGCCGATGTCCTTGAGCTTGAGGAAGATGGTGAACGGCAGGATGCACCGCAAGACCCCTTTCGGCCCGAAGCCGGGAGCCTTGACCGTGCGCACCGATACCTTGGTGCCCTTGGCCGTCTTGTGCGCCGTGCCGGTGCTCTCGGAGTAGATGTCCTTCAAGACACCGTGATCGCGCATGAACGCCATCGCGGCCGAGGTCATGCTGCCGCTCGTGGTCGGGCGATAGCCGTCTTCGATCATCCGCCCGGGAAGGGCGCGGAACAGCAGGTAGAACAGGTCGTCGCCGTAGCCGCCCATCAACGTCCCGGTCAACAGCAAGGTCTTGCGAGCCTTCGCTGCCAGCACGCCCATGGCCTGGCCTTGGGCGCTGCCGCCGTTCTTGTACTCATGCGCCTCGTCGGCGATGAGCAGGTCGAACGTGCCTTGCGGCAGGTAGCGTTTGATGAACTCGGACGGCTGATAGCCGCCCTCGCCAAAGCCGAACTCCATGTTGGCCATCGCACGTTCCATGCGCGTGGCCTGACGGTCGGAAAACACCAGCTCGCCGTTGCCATCCATGAGGTTGATGAACTCATGGATGTTGTCGCCCAGCATCGAAGCCAGGAAGCCGTCGCCGAACTTCTGCATCAGCTTCTGCGCGGTGACTTCTCCGATGGTCGGGATGCGCTTCAAGGCTTTGAGAACAGCGCATGAGCGGTCGCCGCCGGACAGGCTGCGCGGACGGATCAACGTCCACAGGGGCGCAGCGCAGTGGCCGCACTTCCTGCGGGACTCCTCGGCTTCGAGCGCGACCGGGTTGACCGGCTCGCCGTCGAGGTCGGTGATCACCGTGCCGCAGTCCGGGCACGCTGCCACGTCGCCATGGCGGGTGCGCCGCGTGGTGAAGACGGGCTTCCAGTGGAATCCCATCCGCATCCTGACGCGTCCCAGGACAAAGAACTCCTGGCCCGTGGGCTGCACACCCAACTGCTCGCGCAGCTTGATGAGCTTGACCAGCGTGTCCGGGCCGTTGAGCACCCAGACCTTGGCGCCTGCCACTGTCTCCTGGATCTCGCGCCGCCACTTGTAAACCAGATGGGGTGGCGAGAGAACCAAGGTTCGGCGGTAGCCTTCGGCGTTGAGAACTGCGGCCGTGGCAATACCGACGGTCGTCTTGCCGCAGCCCATTTCGCCATTGACGATCGCGGCGCGTTCGCCATGATCGACCAGCAGCTCGGCAGCGGCATGGACGACGTCGGCCTGGGCCTGGAACAACTTGCGCTTGAGGCTGGCGACGATGAGCTGCCGGTGTGCCTGCGGCTGGCCGGTATAGACCGGCGGGTTGGCGCGGTTGAGCGAGTCGAGCAGTTCGTCGCCGAACTCACCGACAAAATCCTGAAGGCTCAGGGTCAGAGGGGAAGATTCCGCATCGAGCAATTCGCCCTGTACGGGCGTTGCATCGTTGGCGGTGGTATCGAGATCGAGGGACATGGTGATGCTCCAAGAAAATGGGGCATGCACCACCCCCCATCGGGGCGATGGCATGCCCCGTGGTGGGAAGAGAGACGGCGAACCGTCTGCGGTGAAGAAACGATCAGCGGATGGTCAACACCTCGCCCCGTGTCGCGGAGCCAGGCGTCATGTCCCACGCGCGGATGACAGGCACAAACTTGTCGGTGAGGATGCGGGTCTCGGCGATGGAGCCGTCTTCGCGTTCGGTGAATTCCCGCTGGAGCGTTTTGTCCTTGTGGGTGTCACCTTTGACGACGAGCACGCGCCCCGTCTTGGAGCGCACAACCCCCGAGATCGCGCCCGCGGCCAAAGCCAAGGCGAGATGCCAGTGGGACAAGGCCCGTGCCGGTGGACGCAGCGACTGTTGCGCGGCCCCCAGGTGCGTGTCCAGCGACGGCCAGAGGCCTTGCAGCCTGCCAACCTCGTCGGCGAACTGCTCCGGCTCCATCGTCACGCGGAAGAAATGCTCCGGCTCAGCCGGACTGGCGGGGACGATGTACGGCAGGAACGGCCATTCACTTGGCAGTTCCTCGGCTTCGATCTCGCCTTGCCCAACCTGCAGCAACAGATTGCGCACGGCCTTGACGCCATCGGGCACCTGCTCGCGCTGGCGCACCCGGCGTCCGAAGATCACCACCTGCTTGAACTGCGTCTCCACCGCCCGGTAGATGCGCAGGTCGGTGTAGTGGCGCGTCAGCCAGCCGACCAACTCCGCGTCGAGCACGTAGCTGGGAACGATGAAGACCAGTACGCCGCCGTACTGCAACAGCGACAGGCTGCGCTGATAGAACAGCTTTTCGAGACGGGCACGGCCTTGGCCCTGGTAGCCGATGTTGCCGTTGACGTCTTTGGACAGGTCCCCATACGGCGGGTTGAGCCAGAGCAGTCCGAAAGACTGCTTTGAGACCATCGTGTCCATCAGGTCCGCGTGCAGGCAGTGATTGACCAGCCCGCGGGCATGGCGCGCCCGCTCCGCGTCGAACTCGACGGCGAACGCTTTGGCCTGCTCGCGCCCGAGGGCATGGGCAGCTTCGGCGATCGCCACGCCTTCGCCGGCGCAGGGATCGAGGATGCACATCGGCCCATCGCTGGGCATCAGTGCGTTGAGGGCTCTTTCGAGCGTGGGCTCGTCCGTGGGGAAGTACCCGTTCTTCACGAAATTTCGGGCGAGCCGCGGGAACATGAGGGCCATGGAAGTCTCCTGGTTGGCGGGGAGGAATGGCGGAAGCACGCCAAGGCGTGCCTCCGAGGTGGGTCAAGCCGCTACCGCTTCCGGCGTCCAAATCTTGGCCGGATAGGGATAAGCGGTGAGCACGTCACTGCGGATCAGGGAGCCCAGCGCCAGGGTCAGCGCCGGCACGTCGATGGCGAGCCGATGGCCTTCCAGCGGCCCGAGGGCGAACGGAAGGCGGGCCAGCATCTCGCGGGTTTGAAGCAGTTCCAGCACGGTCTCGCGCCAGTGGTCGAGCAGCGGCAGCGGGCACGTGTCTCGCACCAGCATCCACAGGCGGTCAAGCCGGTGGGTGCTGCCCTGTGGCAGCAATGCCAATGCGCTGGCGTTCGCCTTGTCGGGCTTGATGCAGCGCCGGTCGAACAGCCACACGTTGGACAGCGAACCGAACAGCGTTCGCCGGTAGGCGCGCGTGATGCGCTTTTCCAGGCGATCGACGTTGCCGATGAACACCGGGACGCTGCCGCCTTGATCGGTGATGACGTGGAACTGGTCCAGTCCTAGCTCGTCGCGCCCGAGGGTCAGACGAGCAAGGAACTGCTGGACGGCGGTGTCGCGCGCCCAGATGGACAGGAAGATCAGGTTGCCCTGGTCATCGCCGACGCAGGCGTCGGCCATCACGTCCGGGCATTCGTCGATGCGGTAGAGCGTGGTGGATGAAGGGTGTGTGGTCATGGTGATGTCCTCGGATAACCGGGAACAGCACCGCCCGCTGGGGCAAGTACTGCCCCAGGGGGTGGAAGAAAATCGCTCAGTCCGGCTCGAACTGCCGGGTGTGCGGATTGAAATGAAGCGCCTCGTCCACCGCGGTGATCGGCGTGAAGCCGTCCAGGTAGATGTTGTTGAGGTACTGGTCGCGGTAGGTCAGTGCCTGCCGTGCCTGTTCCTCGGTGAGGCCGCTGCTGATGAAGTACTCCAGAATTTCCTCGTCGGAGGACACTTCGTCGTTGGACAAACTTCCTTCAACGAGTGCCAGCAGCGAGGGTGAGAGCGCAGCCAGGATCAGGTCCATGTCGGTTCCTCCAAGCTCAGGCCATCGGCGCCGCGGCGGATGCCGTGGGTGTGCGCCGCTGTGCGTGGTAGGCGCGAACGCCTGCACGCCAGTCGGCGGACTGCTCCGGTGCGAGGTCCAGATAGGACAGCGGGCACGAGTAGTAGTACGGGTGCATGGACTCGTCCAGCGGCTTGCAACCCCACTGGCCTTCGCTGCGTTCAAGCAGATCGCAACGGATGTAGCGCAGGGATTGGCCCGGTGCGAGTTCACGATGCACGCCTTCGACCTTGGCCGTCACTTCCGCGACGGACCAGAGGACGTTGCCGCGCAGCGCGTGGGCGATGACCTTGACGCTGGCGCGCTCGGTCTCTTGCGGTGCGATCAGTTCCGCGATCAGTTCAGACCGCGATTGGGGTGAGAAGTACCAGCCCATGAGAGGCCTCCTGGAATAGTTGAGCCGGAGGCCTCCCCGCAGGGGGAGAACCCCGGCGGGTGGATGAAGAACGCCGCGGGTGCGGCGTCTGCGGTCACGCAGGTTGCAGTTCGGCTTGGCGGCTCCATTCCTGCGTCTTGAAGTCCAGCGCGTAGCCCATCTCGCCCAGACGGGCGATCTGCGCGCGCAGAGCGCGGCGGTCGATGGTCGAATCCAGCTTTACGGACTCGCCCAGCGGCCAAAGCAGACCGAACAACGCGGCATCGCCATCTTCGGTGCTGCCAGGGGCAGCAGCCGCAGCGGGCGTCGGCGCATCCACACCGAAGGGCGTGGTATCAACCAGAGGGTCTGCCGAGGCCTGCACGGGTGCGGGCTTGGCGGGCCTGGACGCTTTGGTGGACGTGGCCGGCGTTGCCGCAGGCTGCGTCCCCAGCTCTTCATCGAGCGGATCGACGTCCTGAGTGGCGAAGCTGCGGGCCTCATCACGACTCAGCTTGTCGATGCCGTTGAGCGTCATGCCATCGAGGTTGGCGCGGACTTCAAACCGCGCGCCGCCCGCGACCGGATAGGATTTCGCGAAGATGTAGCGAATGACGAAGTCCCCGTCGTACTTGCCTTCGGGGTACTGCTCCAGCTCCGCGTCTTTGACCGCGAACTCGCCGATGGGGGTGGAAAGGCGACCGACCGTGAACGGGCCGTTCTTGCCGCGGATGGTCCGCAACGTGAGCTGGCCCGGGACGACGATGGGTAAGACTGATCTCGTAGGTGCCGATGTGGCTGCCATGATGGTTCTCCTTGGGCGTTTAGGAAAAAGGCAAGGCCCCGTGAGGGGCCGTGCCGGATCAGAACGAAGCAGCCAATGCCGGCTCCTGCTCCTCGACTTCACCTTCGGGCCCGCGCTCGGCGGGCTCGGCAGATTGGTCGGAAACGGCGTCGGCGGCAGTGTCGATGGCGTTATCGGCTTCGGGCGCGGGTGCATCCTCCACCGGCGGCGCCTCGGCTTTCGCCTGGCTCGTCGGATAGACCTGGGTGCCGTCGATCTTGATCAGACCGATGTGGACCAGCGTCGATTCCAGGCTCGCGGCTGGTTCCCCGGCGTGTTCGCCCTTGGTGCGGAGGTACGGATCGATCTTCATGTCGTTGAGACGGAAGGCGATCAGCACCTTGCGATCCCCTTCGATGGCCTGCACGCATCGGCGAACCAGATGTTCGGCTTCAGGGGTGGCGACGATCGTGTCGAAGTACCGATAGTCCGGCTCATCGACAGGTCCGGCCAGTGCGGCAATGGAGCAAGACAGGAACGGATCGCCATCCTTGGGGATGACGTCCTTCGGACGGTTGAGGTAGCCGATGCCGCGGGTGATGAGCTCGTGCTGCTCGATCGAAGCAAGTTCGGCCCGTTCGATCAGCTCGGCCTTGAGCAGGCGCGCCTTGAGGGACGCAGCGGCCTTGCCCTGGTTCTCGCCCTTGTCGCGGATGTACGCATCGCCCCAAAGGTCGCCGAGGCGGAAGCGCACCAGCGGGCGCTGCTTGGGATCGTCAACGCCGATGTAGCGCTGAACGAGCTTCTTGGCCTCGGCACCCGAGACCTTGACGTCGAAGTAGCGGTAGCTGGGGTCCCTGGCGGGGCCGACCAGTGCGGCGATGGTGCATGCCAGGAAGGGCTGCGCACGGCGGCCGCCCCTGACGGGCACTTCACGGACACGCTGGATGTAGCCGATGCCGGAGGTGTGGAGGTCGAAATACGATTTCTCGTTGGACGTGGTGTTCATGGTGAATCTCCATTGGAAAAAAGCGGAGACACACCGAGCCCACGCATGCGGGAAAGGTGCGTAACCCCGCGGTGGGTTGATAAGGCGAAAGCATCACCACCAGGACTGGTGGCCGCTCGCGGATGGATGCGGTGCGAGCTGGCTCGGTCACGCAGTGGGAACTGCGCCGCAACCTCGAAGACCGATGGTTGCCTGGCATGTCGCTGACAACGTCAGCAGGCATGGAGTCAGCATGGCTGGCCCTCGTGCTCGTAGCAGCAATCAATTGGCATCCGGATGTTTCCCTTTGTCCACCGCGCGCAGCGTTTGCCACAGCAGTTGCAGCCGTGGCGAGGTCGATGACCTTTTCGTACACGCATCAGTCGCCGCAGAAGCAGACGATCGACTCCTCGGTGGGATCGAACAGGTCGCCCTGGTCGGCAGCCGAAGAGCCGCCAGGACTCAGCTCCCGGAGTCACGCCAGTACCGCCTGGCGCTGCCGGGCGGCCTTGGCATCGATCACGCTCACTTCGATCAGGCGCCAGCGCCCGTCGTCGATGAGCCGCGCCAGCACTTCACCGAGCATGTCGAAGTACACCTCGTCGTGCCGATCGACCAGCTCACCGCCGCGGTGCAGTTCCACCACATAGGTGTCGCCGCCACGGTCGTAGAGGATCGTCACCTGGCCATCGAACTTCGCGGTCGAGACCGTGAAGCTGATCGCCGGAGGCGTTTCGATGATCTTGGACGGCTTGGGATCGACCCAGGTGAAGTCGCGGGCACCCGCATCGACCAGCATGTGGGTGATGCGCCGGAACCCGTCGGGCGCCGGCATTTCTTCCAACTGCTGGATGAGCTGGCCCAGTTCCATGCACTGCGGCGCGGGAATGGGCAACTTGGCCGGTGCGGAACCGAGGATGTGCGTCTTGATGGTGTAGGGTCTTCCATCCAACGTGTACTCGGTGCGCTCTTCCGGCGTGTCCGCGCGCAGGCCGTCGAAACGGCGCCGTGCGTAGGGTTGGACATGCACCTTGGTGCCCTCGCTGGGAACGGCGGTGACCAGGCTGGGATCGAGCACCGCGAACTCGCTGGGCTTGAGCTTGACGACGATGGCGTCATCGTTGGCCGCGACCACCTTGCCGTCGAAGGGCTGAGGATCGATAGTGAAGCCCAGTGTCGAGGACTGCGGCTGATCGTCGAACACGCGGTACTTGAACGACCGCACGTTGCGGGGCACATGACCTGCGACAAGCGAAGGCATCAGGGTTTTGATGAGGGAACGGTCCATGGGAATCTCCTTGAGGAAGAAACAAGGGATTCCCCGCCCGCAAGGGAGAGGTCCCTTGTGGGTGGCGTGGATGGACGGGTACGTCCGTAGGAAGAAACGACCAGCACGGTTTCCCGCACTTGCAGTCTCGAAGGTCTCGGCTGCCTGGGCATGTGTCGGCAACGCCGACGAACATGGGGATAAGCGTGACCCTGGAATGGGCGACCCGCCCGCATGAAACGGCACCGCACCACACCCGCTTTCCTGCACTGCGGGCAAAAAAAAAGCCCCTCGAAAGGGGCTGAAGTGGTCAGGCTTCGTACACGAAGTAGTGTTCGCGCTGACGAGGGAAGAACACGTGCTTCCACGTGTCGCCGCTTGTGTTGCCACCGTCAAACACGACCATTTCGTAGTCGTCAATGTCGTTGTCCACCAGATCGGCGCTATCGATATGGCGCATGTGCAGCGTGCCGCTCATGCGCTCGAGTACCAGGATCTGGCCGATGGCGTCGTCCTGGCTCATGGCGTTGACGCAGGCTCCAAGCTGGTGCTCGAAGTCGGGTGCAGGCGGAATGAGGTCGGGGAACATGGGATTGCTCCTGTGGATATGGGCCAGCCCGGCTCCTGGCGGGGAGACGGGCTGGCATGGGTGAACGAAAAAGAGGAAGGCTGGCGCGTCGCGCGTCTGCTAAAACTCGGCCAGCGGTAGGCCCAGCAGCGCCGGGGCGTCGGCGTCGAGGATGAGAATGCGCACATCGGCCTGACCCGCCAGTTCAAGGATGTTCGCCAGGTCGTCCGGCATACCCTTGTTCCGATGCTCCTGCCGAAGCTGCTCCGCACTGATGCCCTCGGCATACTCCAGGTTCTTGTCCGTCCAGGGCGTGGAGATCAGCTTGACGCCGATCGCCGGGCTGTACGGAACCCGGAAGGCGATGAACAGAAAGGCTTCCGGCGTGGCGAGGTCTGCCAGGCTGGCGAGGTACTGGCCGGTTTCCTGACTGATGTGCGCGCTGCTGATCTCCCAGCACCGGCTGTAGTAGCCGGTCTCGAAACTCAAGCGCTGCACGACTTCCCGGGCGGCCTCGGCCGAATAGGTGTCACCGACGTGGACCGGGCGGCCGTCGAGGTCGTCGCCATGGATGGCATAGACCACGGCACCCACTACGCCTTCGCCGATGACACCTTCAGTGGCATCGCATTCGGCCATCAGTTCGGCGCTGACAGATTCTGTGCCATTCCTGACCACCGCGAAGTCGCTGGTGACGATGCAGGCGGAAGAAACCAATTCCTCGTCGGAGAGGTGCTGTTGGCTCGCGTGGATGGTTCGCCAGACATGCGGGCTTCCGTCCTCGTAGCTGATGGACAACGTGCGGACGATTTTCAGATTCCAGTAGCCGCGTACAAAGAGATTGGGATTCTGGGTCATGGGATTTCTCCAGATTGAATAATGGAGCCAATCCCCCCCACCGGGAACTGGACCCCGGTGGGTTGAAGTCGAAAAAGCGTCAGGCGGCACTGATCGATGGTTTTAGGCCAATCGGCGTTGGCTGACGGAGGAAAAATGGAGGGACATGGCTTGGCGGGCGCATGTCCCTCATGGGTAGCGAACGAACAGGCGGTGATATGCCGGAGACCGGCTCACCAACCGCTGTAGTTCACCAGCAGGTCGGCGATGACCTTGCGGCGTTGCAGATCGAGACCGTCGAAGTCCGACAGTCCTTGGAAGTGGCAGCGCTTGAGCATGGCACCGCCCTGGCGCGCGTTGTAGAAGCTGAACATGGCGGACAGGAACATGCGTTCTCCGCTGCTCAGGACGCCGAGAGCGTCGTTGGCACGCAGCATGTCGGGACGCAGGTCCCACTTGCTCTTGGCCTGGTTCAGGCCTTCGCGCGTGCCGTCGCCAAACCATTGCGGGCCTGCGATCTCGACGCCGCGCTTCCAGGCCTCGAAGAAGGCTTGGGGCGCGGCGGCGAAGTGCTGCTCTTCCCGCATGATCTGATCGACGACTTCCTCTGGCAAAAGCTGGTTCATGACGTGGTTCCTCCAGTTGGATCAGGGTGTGGCGAGCTGGGACCAGCCGCCTCTTTCGAGGGCACGTTGCGCTGCGGCATAGCTGCGGAAGTACTGGCAGGATTCCCGCGAAACGGGACCTTCGGTATCGCGCGTGCCGATGTAGTGGCCGGCGGCGCTATGCAGGACTTCGAGCGGCAAGAACTTGCCGCAATGGATCAAGGCCAAATGACCGGATTGGCCGAAAGAGGCTTGCTGGGACATGGACGGACTCCTTGGAGAAGCGGGGGCCTTGTCCCTCACGGGATGGCAGCTCCCGCATGCGGTTGAGAAAAAAGCATCGGCGTCACGGAGACGCGCGTCCGCAGACTCGATGCGATGGCGGACTGGCGGGTGGCGCGGAGAGAATCCGCGGCAGCCTGGAAACCCTGGCTGCTGGCATGGTGCTGACGGATCAGCGACACATGCGGGCAGCTTCGTGCGCAAGGCGAACCGCGTCAGCCGGAAATCGGTATCCGCAACAGCCCGATTGGCGAAGGTGGAAAAAAAGAAAGCCCCGCAGCAAGTGCGGGGCTGTCAGGAGGTTGAGGCGAAGCTGGGTCAGCGAGGCTTGTCGCCCAGCACATGCTGCTTCCACAGGGGGAATGCCTCGTCCGGTGCCAGCTCTCCGAGGATGACGATGGGCTGGCCCTGACGGGCGCGCAGCGATGCGAAATACGCTGGCCGGTCTGCGATGGCTTTGAGCTTGATGCCCTTGAGGAACAGCAGTTTGTCGTCCTTGATGAACAGCACCTTGTTGCCGACGTCGCGGTTGAACGCGGTGCGCAGCTTGCGCTCGGCGTGCATGGCATCGGCCAGTTGATCGACGAGGAAGTCGAGCGTGATGTCGATGACCAGCGGCTCTTCGTCCTCGCGTTCGAGGTCGAGCGAGGCCGGCGGCAGGCTCCTGGCGAATTCCTCCGCCTGGGCCAGCAGCGCGGCCTGGCCTTGCAGCGCACGCACGAATGTCGAGCCGCCGTGCCCGTCGTTGCGGGCCTCGGCGATGGGAATGCCGTCGAACACGACGGTGGCGGTGAAGCACAGCGTTTCCTCGCTGGCGAAATCGGCCACCTTGAGATTCTTCAGCGTGATGCGGTCTTGTTGGGTGATGGTTTCCATGGGAAGTCCTGATATCGACCGGGTGACGACACGCCCTTGGCGGGACGCGGCATTCGTCCCGTGGGTTGGAGAAAGGAGGCATCGATGCCCCGGTGGGCAGCGTTCGCCGGTGGATGCCTGGGCGAACTGGCGGGTGGCGCGGGTGAAACCCACGGCAGCCTGGACACCCTGGCTGCTGGCTGCTGCCGACACGTCGACATTGCAGAAGGAAGAATGGCGTGGCCGGTTGGCGGCGTCGTGCATCAATCCGATGCGCTCGACCCCATCTTTTGCAGG
Organism: Comamonadaceae bacterium AAW; assembly: GCA_026314275.1. Taxonomy (GTDB): domain Bacteria; phylum Pseudomonadota; class Gammaproteobacteria; order Burkholderiales; family Burkholderiaceae_C; genus JAGOEY01. Next base: position 13,070 of record CP111109.1, on the reverse strand, counting down.
CACTGCACCAGCCGCTGGCCCAGCCATGCGACGCACGGAACGGCCATGGAATTGCCAATCGCCTTGTAGCGCGGTGCGTCTGCGGCGGGCTTGCCGCGATAGGGGACCAGGGTGTAGTTGTCGGGCATGCCTTGCAGCCGCTCGCACTCCACTGGCATCAGCCGACGCACCCGCCATTGCGACCAGTCCCCCGACCCGGGGTCATTCCAGTCGTACCGGAAATACGCCTCGTAGTTGGGCGCCAGCACATGACTCTTGGCTGAGCCACCGCCGCTGGTGCGCAGTGCGGTCGATACGCTGCGGCCCAGCTCGGTGGAAAGACCCTGCTGCCGGCCCCGCAAAGCAACGCAAGCCACCTGCCCATGCCGTGACTCGAAGTGCACTTCGCCGCGGATGTTCTGCGCGAAGGCGATGGCCGGCACGACACCTGCGTTCGCATGGCTGTTGCGATGCCCGCCAGCACGCAGCGTTGGCGTCAGATCCATCGTGGCATCTGCGCCGCTGCCCTGGGCAGTGAAGGCGATGATCGGCACAGCCTTGCCCGGACCGTCCTCGCTGCTGCCCTTTCCGCCGTTGGCGGTGTCGAGGGTGTGGGTGTGGGTGTGGGTGATGCTGCCGGTGACCGACTGCACCATGAACGTCTCCGTGCGAATGTCATGTTTGGGGCCAGCGGCCATCAGGCATGCGGCCACATCGACAGGGCCGATGCCTCCGCTGAATCCAAACGTCGTCGTGGTCTTCCCGTAGGGCTGCTTCAGTCCTGAAAGTCCTGCGTGCACGCCTGCAGCTTCAGCGCCTGGCCCAGCAGCACGGGCAGCTTCTTGCCTCGGCGCGCTGCCCGCAGAAGAATCCCCGTGCAGGCCTGCGCGCTCAAAAAGTACTTCGACGGGATCGAGGCCATCTCCACCACTTGCCACAAGAAACACACGCTTGCGGCGTTGGGCGACACCGAAATATTGAGCGTCGAGCACGCGCTAGGCGATGCGGCGCCGGGGTCCAGACACACAACCTGCGTGCGCCCATTTTTTCCCTGGCGGTTCGAGCGCACGGCTTTCTCCGGCCAATGCTCCCAGGAAATGCCCGAAGGCGTTGCTGCGGTCGTTGAGGACGCCGGGGACGTTTTCCCAGACGAGCGTTGCCGGCGGGCGGCGGTCTTGGTGGCGGGTTTGGTCGATGGCATTTGCAAGCTCCACATAGGCAAGGGTCAAGGCGCCGCGCGGGTCATTCAGTCCCTGGCGCGCGCCGGCAACGCTGAACGACTGGCACGGCGTACCGCCGACCAGGAGGTCGGGCGCCGGCACAGTGCCGGTACGCACCTGACGCGCGATCGCGGTCATGTCGCCCAGGTTGGGCACATGGGGTAACGGTGGGCGAGTACGGCGCTCGGGAACGGCTCGATCTCGGCGAACCACGCGGCTTCGAGGCCGAGCGGCTGCCACGCGAGGCTTACGGCCTCGATGCCGCTGCACACACTGCCGTACAGGAGCGGTGCGCAAGGTTGAGGGTGCATGTGTCGTCTCTCCTGTTCGTGTGGCCCAGGCTGGAACAGCGTCAAGCCGGACCGGGACGTTGATAGGCAGGAGAAAGGCGCCAAAGGCCTGCGGCCTTCGGCTCGGGAGGAAAGAAAAACCACCCGTGGGCTGATTGGCAGGCCTGGTCGTCGCTAGAACCGTCTGCTCATCAAGCAATCACACCCGGCCCATGTCGTGGCTGGGGCCGGCATCGTCTGGCGCACATCCGCGCACAAAGGGAGCCCGTTTTTGCACCGGCGGGCACCGGCACCGATTACCGCTGACCACGAAAGGTCTCCGGGTGGCTCGTGCTGGCTGGCAAGCCACCGGGAGACCCTTCGCAGAGGGCGGAAGAAACACGGATCAACAGAACGCGCGCGGTGCGGCTCGCGGAGAAGCTACCTTCAGGTCCCGCGGCCGGGGACGGCTGGGCGGGACGCGCACACGGATCAAGAAGGCGTTGCGCGCTGGGCGTCCCGCGGGGCATGCGGGACGCGGGCCGCGCCGCCGAAGGCGGGCACGGCTCACGGGAAACGGGGGCGGTCAGGAGCCTTTGCGGCCGCTACCAGTATTACGACGTGGGCGCGAGGCGCCGCGCTTGGAGCTGCCGGATTCGACCGGCAGTGTTCCTTTGCAGTCCGGATACCGGCTGCACGACCAGAACGGGCCGCTCTTGCCGCTGCGCTGGCGCGTGGGTGCGCCGCACTGCGGGCATGCCGGCCCTTGGGGAACCTTGATGGACAGGGACGCGCTGCCGTACTGCGCGATCAACTGCGAAATCCATGCGGTCTGCTCGCCGATGAACACGTCCAGCGTGAGCTGGCCGGCTTCGATCATGTCGAGCGCCTGTTCCCAGACGGCGGTGGTGCCGGGGTCGGCAATCGCCGCAGGCACGGCATCGATCAAGGTGAAAGCCGCATCCGAGGCGCGGATGGCGCGCCCCTTCATGATGAGGTAGCCGCGAGTGATCAGGCCGCCGATGATGTTGGCCCGCGTTGCTTCGGTGCCGATGCCGACGGTATCCTTGAGCTTCTGCTTCAGGCGGGGATTGGACACCAGCTTGGCGACGCTTTTCATGGACTTGACCAGCTCGCCTTGCGTGTACGGTTTGGGCGGCAGCGTCTTGAGTGCTTTCAGATCGACGTCGGCTACCCGGCATGCCAGGCCCTCTTGCAGCGCTGGCAGCACCTGGGCGCGGGCCGCGGTGTCCCCGTCGCCATCACCGCCCTCGGACTGCGGCTCGGCCAGCACCTGGCGCCAGCCGGGCATGACAACCTGCTTGCCTGTGGCCGCCAGATTCTGTCCGCCGCACGAGAGCTGGGCGATGGTGCGGTCGAACTCGTGGTGAGGGAGGAACTGCGCCAGGTAATGCGCCCGGATGAGCCTGTACACGGCCAGTTCCTTCTCGCTCATGGCAGAGAGGTTCGCCGGTTCGAGCGTCGGGATGATGCCGTGGTGAGCCGTGACCCTGCCATCGTTCCAGGCGCGCGAACGCTGCGAACGGTCGAGCTGCCCCATGATCGGGCGCAGCGAGGGATCGGTCTTGAGCACGCTGTCGAGAACGGTGGGCACTTCGGCAAACATGCTCTCGGGCAGGTAGCCGGAATCCGAGCGCGGGTACGTCGTGGCCTTGTGCGTCTCGTACAGGGCTTGGGCGATCTCCAAGGTTTCCTGCACGTCCAGCCCAAGCTGCTTGGAACACACCTCCTGCAAGGTGCCCAGGTCGAACGGCAGCGGCGGGCCTTCGCGGACACGCTCAGTCTCCACCGACACTACGTGGGCACTGCCCGCAGCGCGGATCTGCTGCATGGCCTGCTGTGCGACCGGCTGCTGCAGGCAGCGGCCTGCGTCGTCGGTGCACGCATCGGGTGGAACCCATTGCGCGGCGAAACTCGAACCACCCGCGAACAGGGACACGGCGATGGCCCAGTACGGTACGGACACGAAGCGCGCGATCTCGCGGTCGCGATCCACGACGAGCTTGAGCGTCGGGGTCTGGACGCGGCCGACCGACAGCACGCCGTCATAACCCGCCTGTCGCCCTAGCACCGTGAACAGCCGGCTCAGGTTCATGCCCACGAGCCAATCCGCACGGGAGCGTGCCAGCGCCGAGTAGTACATCGGCAGCGTCTCGGCCGAAGGCCGCAGCTTGCCGAGGGCGGCGCGGATCGACGCATCGTTGAGGGCTGACAGCCAGAGTCGCTCGATGGGCCCGCGATAGCCGCACAGGTCGATGATTTCGCGAGCGATCAATTCACCCTCGCGGTCGGCATCGGTGGCGATGACCAGTTGGGTCGCCTTCGCCAGGAGCGCCTTGACGACCTTGAATTGCGTGGCAGTCTTCGGTTTGACCTCGACCCGCCAATGCTGGGGAATGATGGGCAACTGCTCGATGGACCAGCGCTTCAACTGTTCGTCGTAGGCTTCCGGTGCTGCCGCCTCTACGAGATGGCCGATGCACCAGGTGACCGTGACGCCGGAACCGTTGAGGCAGCCTTCACCGCGCTGCGTGGCGCCGAGAATCCGGCCAATGTCTTTGCCCTGGGAGGGCTTCTCGCATAAGAACAGCCGCATATCCGTCCATCCGATTCCCGTGGTTCATGAAGTGCTGGGATCGAGGATGTCGAGCGCCGTCGAGGGCAGCAGCAAACAAGCCGCATGCGGCGGCGACCGCTTTCACGGGATGAAATGGCGTTTGCGGGGAGGGCGCGTGGCCGGAAGTGTGCGGGCCGGGAGCCGCGATGTCCGGGAGCGCGTGGAACTCGGTAGACGTTGGTGGAGCTATCCCCAGGGGATAGCTCGCGGCGCATGGAGGGCGGCGAAGCACTGCCGCAACCACCCTCCATGTCGGGTCACTTCCTGCGCTTTGTCTCTTTCGGCGCAGTCGATTCCTGGGCGGCCGGTGGCTTCGGCTCTGCCTCCTGTGGCTTCGGGCTGAGGGCCACGGACTCGATGCGGTACGGCAGGATGCCGACGCTGCGCGCGTTGACCTGCCAGGTCTCGCGCGGCCGATCCTCGTTGTCCGTCCAGGGGTCGCGCTCCATGCGGCCGACGACCAGCACGCGCATGCCCTTCTGGTAGAGATGCTGCCAGCGATTGGCGTCGTGGTGCCAGAGTTCCACCGGTGCCCAGAAGCCGCCGCGGTCCTCGAAGGTGCCATCCTTCTTTGGAATGGGGTTGTCGAAATAGACGTTCAGGCGCAGCAGGCGACTGGGTTCGTCATTGCCGTTTGGGAATTCGCGGTACTCCGGTGGCGAGCCGATGTTGCCTTCGCCAGAAAAATGCGTGCTCATAGTGCAATCTCCGTGGTGGTTGAAATACCCGTGCCTCGTCGGCGTCGGGCGCGTGCTGGGATGCCCGGCGCAATTACCGATCGCGCATTGCGGCGGGAACGGACTTGAACCGGCGCAGGTAGGTGTCGTCCGCCTGCGCGGCCTTGCTGGCGCATTCCTGCGCTTGCCTGCCCAGGGTGTGCAGCAAGCTGATCTGCATGTTCAGCGAGATGCGCTGCAGCTCGATCGCGTGCAGGTCGTGCAGCAGGTTGACCGGCGTGCTGGTCGTGGCGATCAGCTCCTGCCACAACGCAACGCCCATGGCCGAGCGGTCATGCTTGCGCCAGCGAAGAAAGGTCGTGCCTGCGCCAGTGGTCTGCTGGGCCAGTTCGACGGGAAGCAGGTGGAAGGGACGCCCGCACGCCTGTGGCAGCACCTGTCGCTGTGCCAGGGCAATCAACTCGTCGCGCATGGCGAAGCACTGGCTGGCCCAGGCCTCAAAGTCCCCCTTACCTTTAAAGGGCTTTAAAAGGCCTTTTAGAGAGGCCGCGTGTTCCAGCCGCATGAAGGCTGGCTGTTCCAGAGGACGGAAGTAGCGCGCTTCGCGGTTCAGGTCGCTCATGCCGGTTCGTCCTCGCCGGTGCTGGCCTCGGCCGGATCGGTGGCAGTGGCTTCGTCGGTGGCAGGTGCGGCTGCGGCAGCGCTATCACCACGCTGTTGCAGGCCACGGCGCGTGATGGGCGGCGCAAACTTCGAGCGGCGCGTGCCTTCAAACAGTTCTTGCGGCAGTTCGCCAAACTTCTCCAGCGCCGCCCGTGCTGCGGCGTTCTTCGCCGCGAAGTCGTCGCGGGTGCAGCCCGAGTAGCGGTACTGCTGCGCCAGGCTGAACAGGCTGCGCAGCGCATGGGCGCCTTCGTTTAGCCAGCGCTCCAAGGTGCTGCGGTCGATCAGCGCGGTGTGGTGAGCGAGGATGAGCTTGCGGGCGATGTCGTCGTAGTCGGCCAGCAGATAGACGGCGGCAAAGCCGAGCTGCGCGTTCACGAACAAGGGGAGTTTGACCGGCTGCACGTTGAGGTTCTCGCCCAGGCTCAATGCCGCAGGCACGGCGGCCAGTGCCTGGTCCACCTGTTCGCGCAGCAATTGCAGCGTGGATTTGGTCTGGTCGAGCTTTTCCTCGATGCGCAACATCCACCAGTCGCTATACGGGTCATCCTGCTCCGAGCCGCGCTTCATCTTGTTCATCACGGCGATGTAGCCATTCAGGCCGACGATGCCGGGTCGCCCTTCGGCGGCGGCGCGGCCATGCCAGATGCGCGAGGCGTGGTGGGTGTGAAGCGTCAGCGACATCGCGCTGCGCAAGGAGCCGAGATTGAGTTGCAGAGGTTCGTTGGTTGCCATGGTGACCGCTCGCTGTGGGAAGAAGAGCGGTCAGGATCGGCACGCAGCGGAAGGCAGTCAGTCAACAAACCGAAATGAACCAGACCCGGTTGTCGTGGCAACGGTGGCCTGTGGCACGAGCTATCCCCTGGGGATAGCTCCATCAACCGCCATGGAGCGCTGCTCGCGCAGATGGTGAGAACCACTCATGAATCGACACCACTGCAGTTCCGTGGGCGAAAGCTCCGAGCGGTGCCTGTCGGCGCTACACCTGGCATACATCTATCCCCTGGGGATAGCTCTACGGACGGCCACAGGCGTCTGCTTCATGACCTTGCCGCTCATAGCGATCAGCCTTTGCGCAGAATGTCGCGCAGCCGGTCGATGTGCTGCCGGGCCACCTCGGGCGGAGCCACCTTGCGCGGCGGCTCAGACGGTGCATCACGTGCAGGGACAGGTGGCGGTGCTGACCCAGCTTGCTTGGCCCATGCGTTGAACTCGCCACGGATGGCGCGTTGGATGATGCCGAACAGGTAACCTGCCGGGTTGCGGATGGTGCTGCCGCGACAGCGCTCCGCCCATTCGTCCAGCACGGCCTGACGTAGCGGGGCGTCGACCTGCTGCAATGCCACCATGGCGCCGGCCTGCTGCTCTTCCTTCAAGTTGAGGAAGCGATCAGGCAGACGAACTCCCGGCATTGCGCGCACCTGCCCACGCTCACGCGCGGTAGTACGTACTTCATTAATACGACTACTACGTACAGTACGGTCCTGCTTCGGATTCCGAAGAGCGCCGTCTGACGCGGGTTTCGGCCCTGCTTCGGAATCCGAAGAGGGCTGATCAGAATTCCGAAGAAGGCTCGGCGCCCCTTCTTCGGAATCGTGAACCGTGTCCTCCTGTGGATAACTCTCCTGCGACCCGATGCCCTGGCTTGCGAGGCGTTCGGCAAGGACCTGCAGCCGCGAGGGCAGCATGCGGCCAGACAGCAACGGGTCTTCGGCGATCTCCTTGAGCGTGTGCAAGCCCACGACCTGAACGGCCCTCGCCGAATGGCCCAGGGTGTGGCTGACGAGCTGCAAGTAGTCCGGGTCGAGCTGCATCGCCTCGAACGGGGTCAGGGGCTCGTCGTGCAGGACGTAGAGGTTGCCGAGGATGCGTCCGCTCTTGGGGTCGCGCCTGCGGCGCACGAGACTCAACCAGCGCGTCAGGCGCAACAGCGTCAGCGCCCGTGCCACGGTCTCGTGGGAGGCTTGTCCGGCGCAGGGCGTTGACGCGAGCCACGGGCGAAGTTGCTCATACGTCGGAAACGCAGTGACGCCATCCTCGTTGAGCATCATCCGGAAGACTTGCCAGGCATTGCGTTCAAGTGGCGTCAGGCGTCGGTCGAGGAACAGCCGTCGCGGCACGCTCTCGTGCCGATTGCCACTGAACAGAAAACCGTCGCCAGTTGCGGGCACAGGAGACGTTGCGGATGCGGGAGCCGGCTCGGGCGCGGGCGGGCGAGGTTTCGGCGCAAGGTCGTTCAGTGCGCTGTCGAACAGATCAGCGAGGGCGACGGGGCCTTGGCGTGGTGCTCGTGGTGCAGCGTCGTCCACGGCCATGATTCAACCCAGTCCCTGATCGATCCAGTTCTTGATCGCAGCCCAGACCACCGACAGCGGCAGCTCCATGCCTTCGGCGAGGTCCATTGCCGCATCAAGAACCGAGGTCTCATCCTCCAGCTCGACGTTCCTGCTGCTGGTCACGGCCTTCCAGCGCCGCCACAGCTCGGTGTCCTGCTCCTCGTCCAGAACCGGATGGCGCCCCTTGCGTTTGGGCAGGCCGAGAACTTCGCGCCGAAGTGCGACTTCCTGATGTGTCAGCCCGTAGAAGCGGCTCACCATTTCGGTACTGGCACCCAGGCGCAGCATGCGATCGACGGTGGCGATCTCCTTCTCCACGTCCTGCGCCTGTTTGAGCAATCGCCGGAGCACTTCCCGGTTCACCGAGACAGAGCACCAGGAGACGTTGGCATTGGCCAGCACGCTGATCAGCGCCGGATGCTTGAGCGCATCCAGCTCTTCCTCGCCGAACCCCATCGCCTTGCAGCGACGCAGTTGCCCGTTGCGTAGGTCGTAGAGTGCCTGCGCGATGACGGCCTGGTTGAGTGGGTTCGGTGCGGACATGCAGGCCTCCCTCGCTCAGATCCCAGGACCGACAGCGCCGGCTTCCAGATCCAGCAGGCGCCGGGCCAGCCGCAGCAGACGAAACAGCTTGACCAGCGCGGTGTCGCTCAATCGCCGGGCCCCGCCGTCACGACGTTGACCCTGGCCGTGCAACAGCGCTGGCAGGTCTGTGATGAGTTGCCCGCTGTCCAAGCCGACGCCGGCTGGCTGCTGACCGGCCAGGGAAACCAGTAGTGCGAGCACGGCGCGTGCGAGCGGCGACGAAGCCTGGGCTGGGGCACGACACGTGAACCCGATGCCATCAGAACGATCCTCGACACACGCGTCCAGGTCGGCCTCGCCCGCGATCTCGCGCGCGAACTGCGCGATGTGGATGCGCAGGCGGTCGGGTGTGTCGAGGCCAGGGTCGATATACCAGATGTCCGAGATGGGATAGAGGCCACCGGCCTGCACGGGAATCGACTGCAAGACGTTGGCCGAGAAGTCGGGCGGCAGCGCATCGCCCAACTGGTCGGCGACCATGCGCTGGATGGACTGGAGCCGCTCCGTCGTGGGTGCCGGAGAGATGATGTGCTCGTCAAGCAGACCGCCATTCGCTGCCGCAGGGCTGGCTGCGGATGCCTCGCTCGGGGCCCCATCGTCCCGGGGCCTTGTCGGCGCGTCGGCAGAGTGGCCCGCAGAAGGTGCAGTTGTAGTGGGGGGCGGTGCCGGTTCGATCGGCGGCCGTGCGATGGCCCCAGGCTCGGGCAATGCCGGCGGCGCCGATGGCGGGGTTGGGTCGCTGACCAGGGCGCGGTGGCGGCTCTCGGATTCGGTCAGGTCCAAGGCGAGCACGTCGTAGTCGATGCCCAGCAGCTCGGACATCTGACCGATCAACTCGTCCTGCACACGCGGCGGCGAGAACTCGTCGGGCTGGACATCAAATTGCGACAGCGCCTCCAGAAAGAAGCTGTCGAAGTCCAGCGGCAGGGAGCGGCCTTTGGCATAGTGCTCCCACGTGCGTTCGCTGGCTTTGCGCATGACCGACAGCCGCTCGACCTGGTGGCGGCCGAGGCCCCCGTATAGGACGGTCGGGATCGCGGGCAGCAGGTAGCGCACCGCGTCAGCCATGCGGCTGATGTGCGACTGCTGGACTGGGAAGCCGTCGGCGGCCAGGCGGCGGGCCAGCTCGGACTGGCTCAGGGTGGTGCCGCTTTCAGCTTCATAGAACTCGCGTGCCTTCTCGACCCCCAGGGCGCGCTCGATGAACGTCAGGCCGCCGCGCAGTTCGTTCTCGGCGAGGTGCCCGGTCAGCGCGACAATCTCCCCGCGTGCAGGCCAAGGTCGGAACAGGCACGATATGCGGAAAAAGCGCTCGTCCTTCGTCTCCGCCCAGAGTTCACGCAGGATCGCCAGCCGCGTGTTGCCACCGTTGCGGATGACGTAGTGGCCTTCACCGGGCCGCCGCGTGATGGCCGGCGCCGCGTCGAGGCCGCGCTCGCGGATGGACGCCTTGATTTCCTCGTAGACCGGATTGCGCTTCTTGCGCGGGTCGTGGTCATACGGGCGTAACTGGTCCAAGGTCACGACCATGGGTGTGTCGGCGATCGGGTCACTCAGGGCCACGGCCGATGGGCCGCTGCGCTCGAACCCGGCGGCGAGCAGCTTGCCGGTCATGTCCTGCGAGGTCATCTCAGTCATTGCCGTTTCCCTGCGCTTGGGACTGAGCCTTGCTGCGCTCGGCACGGCAGATCTGCGCACGGGCGTTGAGGGCCGCCCGATGGTCGCTTGCTGTCGAACTGGTGTAGATCGCGGCGCAGCCTGCCTTGGTGAATTTGAGGTGACCGCCCGGCGTGCGCTTGACGTGCCAGCCTTCGCCCACCGCAAACTCGATCAGGGCGCGCAGTCGCTTGTGGCCACGGGCCAGTTCATGTGCGTTCGCCATGGGACCTCCCGGTTTCAACAGAACGTGGAGGACGGCCGGACACGCAGGCGAATCTGTCTTGCCACTGCGGGAACAATTCGCCGGCGAGCGCGCGCATGGTGTCGATCGCGGCGGGCGCAACTCTGCTGGTTGGCTGGCGATGCTCGACGCGATGCACCGGCAGGCCGCGGGTCGCGGCGCGCGGATAGGCCTCGATCGCCGGCACGTCTGTGCCCAGCACGCGAATGCCGGCATGGTCCTGGAACAGGTCGCGCAGAGCCTTCTGGATCAGCCGAGCGTTGGCGGATACGGGATGGACGCGATTGATGAGCAGGTGCAGAGGCGGGGGCTCGATGCCCAGATGCCGGTACGGCGCGATGTCCTCCAGCAACTGCATGGTGCCGCGCCGCAGTTCGCGGGCCGCAAGGATTTCCGGGGTCACGGGCGACAGCGCCAGGCTGGAGGCGAGCACCGCCATCTCCAGCAGCACCGAGCGCGCGCCCTGGGTGTCGATCAGCACCAGGTCATAGAGCGGCGCCAGCGTCGGCAGCAGGTGCCGCAGCCGCAGGCGTCCGTCCGGCGCGTGCAACAGCAAGGTGTTCAGTTCACCCCGGTGGTCATTGGACAGCACCAGGTCCAGGCCCGCAATGATGGTGCGGGATACGAGTTGGTCGAGGGCGCGCTCGTTGAAGGCCAGCAACTCGTAGATGCCGCCAGGCGCGCGGTGGGCCAGCTCGTAGTAAGAGGACAAGGTGGGCTGCACGTCGAGATCGAGCAGCAGCACGCGCAGCCCCGCGTCCGCGGCGAGCCCGCCGAGGTTGGCGGCCGTCGTCGTCTTGCCGACGCCACCTTTCGTTGAAATGATGGATACGACCTGCATGGCGCACTCCGTGTGAGGATGGACAGTCCGAGGGAGAGCGGGTCAGGCCCGGTTGTTGACGCGCTCGGCGATCCACTGGTCGATCTCGACCGAATCCCAGCCCACGGCGCGCACGCCCAGGCGCAGCGCCTGTGGAAACTGGCGCTTCTTCATCAGGTTGTAGATGTGGGCGCGTTTGAAGCCGGACTTCGCTTCAACTTCATCGAGCCGCAGGATGCGGCGCTCGTGTGGTGGCAGTACAGGTACTTGCGACATGGCGGTCACTCCTGAACGCTCAGTGGCGTTTGTTGGCGTGACCTCTATTCAATAGACATGGTTGCGGAAAGACATTGCATATGCAATCTCCGCGACTGCACATACAAGATGGAAGAATTCACCCGGCTGCGCTACGCACGTTCTTCCTGGCATTGGCGAACTTGCCGTTCAACGTTCGCTCCGTGATGCCCATGGTGCCGCCATAGTGGGCGAGCAATGCAGTAACGATGGCCTCCTGCGTTTTGAAGCTGGAGTACGGCACACCCGATGGGGATTGGCCCAGCATCAGCGTCAGCATCCCGCCGATGATGTTCAGGTACGTGGTTTCCGCTCGATCACTGATAGCGCACTGCTTGGACGCCAGCAGGACGGCCGACTGCTTGAGCAAGGCTTCGTGCTGCGCTTGCAGTTCGCGCACCTCACGCCGGCTAAGGTCCAGCGCGGCCTGCAGAGCCAGCCGTTCCAGTAGGAGCGCCTGTCCTGTTTCGAGGGTGATGAAGGGATGGGCCATGCGCTCGCTGCGGCTGAACAGGAATCCCGGCCGATGCTCGGGATAGTGGGTGCGCATCCAGCGCTTCAGATCGACATGGCGGACGGTCAGATCGGGTGAACTCACCAGCGCTGGGTCATTTATCGTGATCCCTTCCTTGCCGAAGGGCAACTCCGAGTTGAGGATGCCGTCGTAGATGCGTTCCGAGTACAGCCGACACTCGTTCCATCGAGGGCAGTCCAACATCTGCGGCAGGCACCGCGGTGATGCGATCGACGCGAGGATCGACGCCTTGTACCGCAACAACCCAGCCCACCGTATGGCAGCTTCGATGGGACGATAGAACACCTTTGATAATGGTGGCTCCTTGTGCATGCTTTCGTCTCCTTTCGGAAGCGCTACATCACCGGCTCCTTTCTTGCCCTGCCAAGGGCTGTTGTGTCGTTATGGCCTGCGGCGAGTGCCAGGGACGATGCCCTGAACGTGGGGGCGGGTGGAATCATTTGCACCCGCCGCAGATGGCCTTGTCTTGTTGATCTGCAAGAATTGTCGGTTGCCGGCCCATCGAGCGACGATAAAAAAGCAGGCTCGATATTGGCGCTCACGCTGCCAGCGTCAGGGGTGATGTCAAGCTCATCAAGACCGATTCGATATGGTCTGATATCCCGTCGGTTTCAGAGCGCGCATGGGCAGGCATTTGTCGCCCAATGGGCATGTGAACGGTGAGAAATCGGCGCACGTCATGCTCTTCAGCATGCTGATATATCGACACAGTATCTAGCGATGATGGATGTGGCTCGTGCGAGGTGGTCGCGGGTTCCTGCAGAAAGTCTCTCACCTAACGAGTAAGGATAGATCGCGGCTTCGCGCGATCTATCCTTACTCGTTAGAACGAAGGCAAGTTTGTCGTCATGTCTTCGTCCGGCGCATCTGGATGTTCCACCCCAGGTGTGTCGAGGATCAACAGCGAAATAGACATGTCGTAACGGTCTGAGAGCACGACCATCTCACGCACGGGCAGCCTGATGGGCCACACGCCTTCGGGGTGCTCTACGCCCAAGCGATAGTCGGCGTTGGAAAGCGCTTGGTCTGGGCTCACAGCGAGCGAGCCCAAAGGCAATTCCATGCCCTCCTGCAGCGGTCCAAACGTGTATTTCTTCGCGCTGCCACTGGCCTTCCACCAGTGCAGCATCCCTTCTCGTCCCATGACGGCGACG